>NZ_JARWNX010000061.1 GCF_029868385.1 Nocardia cyriacigeorgica
AATCACACCCCAAAAGGGCGCAATCAAAAGTATCTGAACCAGAGTCCGAAAACCCAGCAAAACAAAACGCCAGCAAAAAGATTTGCTGACAAAATGTCCGACCCCACAACCGGGGGGTATGCAAGGGCCGGAACCAAATAAAATTTGGCACTGACATTCATCGACACACTATTGAGTTCTCAAAGAACAGGCGCACACACATCCGACCCGGTCATTAACCAGGGGTTTCAGTGAGGCAGGGTTCCTAGCTTACCGATCAGTGGCTCAGAGTCAAATCCGCTCTTCGACCGGCTTGTCAGGCGCTCCTCGTCCTACCTCGTTTCCCAGGCCCTGTGGGCTCCGGGTCGGTGTCCGTGTCGCTCTGACCTGGAATAAGTTACGTGGCGGGAAACGCTACGTCAAATCCCCAGGTCGCCATCGTGTTTCCGCTGGTCGAAGGCGTTCGAGCGGGCCGTCTACGGGGTCGAATCACACGAATGTGACTGAGGCCACCAAGATCAATTTCCGGCAGCTCCCCCGACCTCAGATCCCCATCCGCCAGATGAGCGCATCGACCGTCTGCGGCGACACCGTCCCGATCGCCTGGAGAAGCCGGGCGTAGCGCGGATAGAGCTCGATGGGGCGGGTGCGGATGGCAGTGAGGATCCAGTCGGCGGCCGCCTCGGCCGATAGCGCGGGGGCATCGTCGTATTTGGCGGTCGGCGCGATCATCTCCGTGCGCACGAGCGGATATCCGATGGTCGTCACGTGCACCCCGTGCCGTCGGGTCTCCGCGCCGAGGCTGCGGCCGAAGGCGCCGAGTGCGGCCTTTGACGCGTGATACGCGGTGAACATCGGCATCGAACCGGCCGCGACGCCCCAGGTGGCGATGTTGATGATGTGCCCGCGCCGCGCCGCGAGCATGGCCGGCAGCAGGGCCATGGTGAGCCTGGTGGCGCCGAAATAGTTCAGCGCCATGGTGCGCTCGTAGTCGTGGAAGCGGTCGGTGGCGTCGTCGGCCCGGCGGCGGATCGAGCGACCCGCATTGTTGACGAGGACGTCCACTGCGCCGAATTCGGCCTCGACCCGTGCGGCGAGCGCATCGATGGCGGCGCCGTCGGACAGGTCGTAGGCCAGGGCTTCGGCCTTCCCCCCTGCCGAGCGGACGCCCTCGCACACCTCGCCCAGCGCCTCCGCACCACGGGCGACGAGCAGGAGGTTCGCGCCCCGCGCGCCGAGTTCGCGCGCGGCGACCTTGCCCACGCCCGATGACGCGCCGGTGAGCAGGACGGTCTTGCCCGCGATGTCCTCGCCGCCGCCCGGCCGCAGCAGGGTGGTGACGGCGCGCATCAGCGCGGGCGGGTTCAGCAGCGCCGTTCCCATACGTCCGGTTGCCATGGGACTCCTCTCGGTGGCGTGGTCACCGTTCACGATCCTAGTCAATTGACCTCACCGTAATTTACCAATGAGTCAGATAGCTGGCGACACAGCGGACGTGGTCGTAGTCGTGAGCCAGGCGAAATACCGGGGGCGGACCGCGCGTTCGAACAGGGGAATCGATCGCGAAGGAGCCCCATGATCAACGTCCCACTCTCCGTACTCGATCTGGCGCCGGTGCAGGAGGGCAGCACCGCCGGTGACGGGCTGGCCGCCACCACCGAACTGGCCCGGCGAACGGAAGCGATGGGGTATTCGCGGTTCTGGGTGGCCGAGCACCACAACATGCCGGGGATAGCCAGCGCCGCACCGAGCGTGCTGCTGGCGCATCTGGCCGCGGCGACCTCGCATATCCGGGTCGGTTCCGGCGGCGTGATGCTGCCCAACCACGCACCGCTGGTGGTGGCCGAACAGTTCGGGACGCTGCATGCACTGCATCCGGGCCGCATCGATCTGGGCGTCGGCCGTGCGCCGGGAACCGATCAGGCGACTGCACTCGCGCTGCGCCGCACCAAGGACGGACTGTCGGCGGAATCGTTTCCCCAGGAGCTGGCCGCTCTGCTCGCCTACTTCCGTGGTACCAGCCCGGACGGGATTGCCGCGACACCCGGTGCGGGCGACGAACCGGAGATCTGGCTGCTCGGGTCCAGCGGTTACAGCGCGCAGGTGGCGGCCATCCTCGGTGTGCGGTTCGCCTTCGCCCATCACATCAGCCCGACCAACACCGTGGCGGCGCTCGAGCTGTACCGGGAGAACTTCCGACCGTCCGAGCAGTTGGCGCGTCCGCATGCCATGGTCGCCGCGGCCGCGATCTGCGCCGATACCGATGAGCAGGCCGAACTCCTGTCCCGCCCGCGCGAGATGGCGTTCCTGCATCTGATGTCCGGGCGTCCTGGCCGGTTACCGACTCCCCAGGAGGCCGCCGATTTCCCCGCCAACGACCGCGAACGCCATTTCGCCGCGCAACGCCGCGCGGGCCAACTGCTCGGCTCCCCCACCACGGTGCGCCGCCAGCTCACCGATCTGCTCGAGGAGACGCGGGCCGACGAACTCATGCTGAATACGCTCGTCTACGACATCGACGCTCGTGCTCGGTCGTTCGAGTTGATCCGCAAGCTCACCGAGAACTGAGGTTCACCGCCCACGCCGCTCCGAGCAGCACGGCTGCGAGGCAATGGGGCTGCGATCCGAATCCCATTGTGGCGCAGCCACTTCCGGAGCACAAACTTCTCGCGACCCGAGCGGAAGCGGCTACCGACAGAATGCAGTTCCTGACCACCGGCCCGATCCCCTCGGCGACCTATCGGCCGAGGCTATCCGCGCCGGAAGTGTTCGAGACGTCCAGAGGGACATGCTCGTCCAGGAACTCGGTGGGCTCGGAGTGATCCCCCGCGCACCGCCGCCGTCACCGGCGCGCTCACGATCACTCGCAGACGAATGTCGCCCAGGCGCGCGCCGCGACGCGCCCGTCCTGATCGGTGCCGACGAGTGTGATGTCGACGCATGTTTCGCCGTCCAGCACGTACTGCTGCACCACGTATCCCGAGCAGGTGAGCGTGTCCCCCGGCCACAGCGGGCGGGCGCAGCGGGTGCGGAAGCGGCGCACGGTGTCGGCGCCGAGCCAGTCGGTGGCGTAGGAGGCGAGCAAGGCAGCCGAGAGAGGACCGGAGGCAGTGGTGAATTCCGTTGCGCCGGAGGCGCTGTCCGGTGTGAGCCCAGGATCGCGAGTGGCGTCCTGATAACGCGCGAAGTCGGCCTCGGTGAGTGGTCCGAACGAGACCGGTGCCGGGGTGGTCGCGGTCATGCGAGCTCCTGGGCGAGGGGGCGGATGCCGGTCATCCACGATTCGGCGACCAGGCGACCGGTCCGGTCGAAATACTGAGTGACCATGTCGACCATGGTCACGGGGGTGTCGTGCTCGTCGAGCACCTCGTGCACGCGTTCGATCCGCGACTGTGCGGTCAACCGTTCCCCGGCGCGCGGCGGCGGGCCGAAGAAGCGGTGGTCCTGCTCGATCGGGATACCCGGCCAGTGATCGGCGGTGGCGGGCTCTCCCGCCGCGGCCAGCCGCGCCGGTAGGAATGTCGGTGGGACGACCGGTGCGTCGGCCGTCGTATGCGCGGCCGCGTGCGATCGCGTGGCGGCGGCGAACTCGCGGATCCGGTCCGCGTCCGGTTCGAGGTCGAGCCGAGCACCGACCGCTGCAACGTGCACCATCGCCACTTCCCTTCTGCTGAGCCTGTCGCCACGGTAGAGCCGGTCGGTGCCGGGTGAGCTGCCCTGTTCCACTGATCGGGAACGGAGAACGCCGGAGACCGGCAGTCCGCAGACCATCGCACGGTGCCCGGCGCATCCTCGCCGGGCATCGACGGCCGAGGAGTGCGATGAGCGGGACGGCGCGGCGAAGTGTCGGTGGTGACGGCTGCTACCGAGTTCCCCGCTGTCGGCGGATCCCGTCCGTCACCGCATTCGGCGGCACCGGACACACACAGAAGGGTTGAGACGTGGATGACGCGCCGCACGACGAACCTCCGACCGGAACGGGCGAACCGGCGATCTACATCGTCGACGAGATGATCGCACTGCCCGGACAAGGCCGGTCGTTCCTCGAGATGTATCTGCACCAGTACGCGCCGGGTGCGCGCGACCGCGGCCTCGTCCTGGACCGCGTGCTGGTCAGCCCGCCGGTGTGGTTGGACGAACAATCGAACACGATCACCGTCAGCTGGACGGTGCACGGCGCTGAACAGTGGTGGCGGCAGCGGTTGGGGGCGAGCCGCGATCCGGCGGTGGCGCAGTGGTGGCGTACCGCCGACGAACTGCTCGTCGACCGCCGTCGCACCACCAGCTGCGCGTACGAGGATGTGGAGGCACTGGCCGATGTCTGAGGTCGTCCATCTCGTCCACCTGGCCGAGCCGTCGCGTCGGGACGAAATCGCGTCCGAGTTGCGCGACCTCGTCGAACCACACGCGTGCCGAACGCTCATCGCCCCCACGCTGCCGGGCGGTATCGATGCCGGGGATCTGATCGTCCGACTCCGGTTCGATACCGAATCCGATCGGCGCAGCGTCGAGAGCTCCGTCGAACAGTGGGCCCGAGAGCCGTCCGTCGAACGGATGGAAACGGCCGTCTTCACCGGAACCCCGAAACCGGGACGGCATCGAGCAGCGCCCGGCGTGTACCGGGCGCTGCTCATCGCGGTCGACCCGCTGGCCGACCGCGCACTCGTCGACCGGTTCGGCACCGAGACCGCGGCGATGCCCGACTACATCCACACGATCGGCGCATCCCAGTTGAGCCGCGTGCACGATTCCGGCGGGCGGGGGTGGACCCATGTCTGGGAGCAGGAATTCACCGATATACAGGGGCTGACCGGCCCGTATATGACCCACCCGTACCACTGGGCGCATATCGACCGCTGGTTCGATCCCGAGCGCGGAACCAAGATCGTGACCCGGCTGTGCCATAGCTTCTGCGCCGTGGACGCGCCGCTGTTGTCCGCACCGTGAGCACCGGTGCTCCCGCTCACCGGGAGCACCGGCACCCAGCGGGTTTCACGATGACCGAAACCTGTCCGCTGACCGGGAGGGCGCAGTTCGCACCGGCCAGACCGGGTCCACCATTTGGCTCAGATCACAGTAATCCGGTGGAACATGGAGGTTTCGATGCCGGGTCAATCACCGAACGGTTCAGCCCAGAGCGCGGACGAATTCAGGACGATCGAAGCTGCCGCGGCGCCCACCCGGTTCGCCCGCGGTTGGCACTGCCTCGGTCTGCTGAAGTCCTTCCAGGACGGCACACCACACGAGATCAAGGCGTTCGGCACGACGCTGGTGGTCTTCCAGTCCGAGACCGACGGCAAGCTGAACGTGCTCGACGCGTTCTGCCGCCATATGGGCGGCAACCTCGCCCATGGCACCGTCAAGGGCGATTCGATCGCCTGCCCCTTCCACGACTGGCGGTGGGGCGGCAACGGCCGCTGCACCGGCATCCCGTACGCGCGCCGCGTCCCGCCGCTGGCCAAGACCAGGTCCTGGCCGACGCTGGAGCGCAACGGTCAGCTCTATGTCTGGCACGATCCGCAGGGCAGCAAGCCCACCGATGAGGTGACGATCCCCGAGATCGAGGGATACGGCAGCTCGGAGTGGACCGATTGGACCTGGAACTCGATGCTGATCGAGGGGTCGCACTGCCGCGAGATCGTGGACAACGTCGTGGATATGGCGCATTTCTTCTACGTGCACTACGCCTTCCCGCGCTATTTCAAGAATGTCTTCGAGGGCCATGTCGCCACCCAGTACATGCGCTCGACGCCGCGCCAGGACATCGAGGTGGGCACCAACTACGACGACCCGAACTCCACGCTGCGTTCGGACGCCTCCTATTTCGGCCCGTCGTACATGATCGACTGGCTGTGGAGCGAGGCACAGGGCATGACGATCGAGACCGTACTGATCAACTGCCACTACCCCGTCACCGACAACTCGTTCGTGCTCCAGTACGGCGCGATGGTGAAGAAGCCGCAGGGCATGTCCGATGAGGCCGCCAACGCGATGGCCGCGCAGTTCGCCCAGGGCGTCGAGGTCGGCTTCGAGCAGGACGTGGCGATCTGGAAGAACAAGGCCCCCATCGACAATCCGCTGCTGTCGGAGGAAGACGGGCCGGTGTATCAGCTGCGCCGCTGGTACAAGCAGTTCTACGTCGATGTCGACGACATCACCGAAGACATGACCAAGCGGTTCGAGTTCGAGATCGATACCGAGCGCGCCGTCACGAGCTGGGAGGCCGAAGTGGCCGACAACATCGCCCGTGGCGCCGTCATCACCACCTAATCCGCCCGCGCACACGACAGGAACCAGAGCTCCGATGAACAAGGTTCTCGACAACATCACGGCCATCGCCGAGCAGCTGCGCGAGCAGTCCCCCGAGGCCGAACGCCTCGGTCGGCTGCCCGACGACACCGCGAAGCTGCTGAAATCGGCCGGTCCGATCAGGCTGTTGCAGCCCAAGAAATACGGCGGATTCGAAGCGCATCCCCGCGAGTTCGCCGAAACCGTCATGGCGGCGGGCGCGCTGGACCCGGCCACCGGCTGGATCTGCGGCATCGTCGGTGTGCACCCGTGGCAGTTGGCCTTTGCCGACCCGAAGGTGCAGGAAGAGGTGTGGGGCACCGATAACGACACCTGGATGGCCTCGCCGTACGCACCGACCGGTGTCGCCCGTCCGGTGGACGGCGGCTACATCTTCAACGGTCGCTGGCAGTTCAGCTCCGGCACCGACCACTGTGACTGGATCTTCCTCGGCGCCATGCTCGGCGATACCGACGGCAATATCGCCGTCCCGCCGACCATGCTGCATATGATCCTGCCGCGCAGCGACTACGAGATCGTCGAGGACTCGTGGAATGTGGTGGGGCTCAAGGGCACCGGCTCCAAGGACATCATCGTCAAGGACGCGTTCGTACCGTCCTACCGGGTGATGAACGGTGATCATGTCATCGACGGCACCGCCCAGAAGGAGTACGGCGTCACCGAGACGCTGTACAAGATGCCCTGGTCCAATATGTTCCCGCTCGGCATCACCTCGGCGGTGATCGGTATCGCCGAGGGCGCGCTGGCCGCGCATCTGGATTACCAGCGCGACCGGGTCGGCGCTCAGGGCACCGCGATCAAAGACGACCCGTACGTGCTGTTCGCGATCAGCGAGGCCGCGGCCGATATCAATGCCGCCCGTCAGGAACTGCTGGCCAACGTGGACAGGATGTGGGATCTGGTCGACGCGGGCAAGGAGGTCTCCTTCGCCGATCGCGCGGCCGGTCGACGCACACAGGTGCGGGCGGCGTGGCGCGCGGTGATGGCCGTGGACCAGATCTTCGCCCGGTCCGGCGGTAACGCGCTGCGCATGGACAAACCGCTCCAGCGTTTCTGGCGTGATGCGCATGCCGGTCTCAACCACGCGATCCACGTGCCGAGCACGGTGTTCCACGCCTCGGCGCTGAGCTCGCTCGGGGTGGAACCGCCGCAGCAGCTGCGCTCGATGATCTGATTCGAATACCGACAAGGACAACAGCAATGACTGATATCAAGGGTCTGGGCTACGTCAAGATCCAGACCAACGAGATGGACCGGTGGCGCAAGTTCGCCTTCGAGGTGCTCGGCTTCGCCGAGGGCAGCGGCCCGGATGAGAACGCGCTCTACCTGCGGATGGACGAGCGTGCCGCGCGGATCGTCATCGTGGCGGGTGAGACCGACGAAGTGGTGACCATCGGCTGGGAGGTACGCGACCACGCCGCCCTGGTACGGGTGCAGGAGGCGGTGACCGCCGCGGGTGTCGCGGTGAAGCCGCTGTCGGTCGAGGAGGCCGATGCGCGTCGGGTCGAGGAGGTCATCACCTTCGAGGACCCGACCGGCGCCACCGTTGAGGTCTTCCACGGCGCGGTGCTCGATCACAGCCCGGTGGTGACGCCGTTCGGCGCGACCTTCGTGACCGGCGCGCAGGGTCTCGGCCACGTGGTGCTGCCGACCATGGACCCCAATGGCGCGTTCGACTTCTACACCGAGGTGCTCGGGTTCCTGCCGCGCGGCGCGTTCCGCATTCCGGCGCCGCCGGAGTTCGGTCCGGTGCGGATCCGGTTCATGGGTGTGAACGAGCGTCATCACAGTCTGGCGCTGTGCCCGGCTCCGCATGGCGGGGCGCCGGGCCTGGTGCACATCATGGTGGAGGTCGATTCGCTCGACGCGGTGGGCCAGGCACTGGACCGGGTTGTCAAGGACGGTTTCTCCGTCTCGTCGACGCTGGGCAGGCACACCAACGACAAGATGGTGTCGTTCTACGTGCGCGCACCAGGCGGCTGGGATATCGAGTTCGGCACCGAAGGTATGCGTGTCGACGAAAAGTACTACACCGCAGAGGAAATCACCGCCGACAGCTACTGGGGCCACGACTGGTCCGGTAGCGAACCGCTGGCCGCCATGTAGTCGCACACCGGCCATCTCCCTCGACCCCGAGGTTCCAGCCATCAGGCTGAAACCTCGGGGTCGTTGTGATTTACATCACACCTGCTGATTCATGTGACAGCTGCCACAAGACATGGTATGAATAGTCATATGCCTAATAGAAATATCCAGTTGGGCATCAGCTCGTAGAACCGCAGGGAGCGCCACATGACTCACCAGGCCGAAGCCGCAACCCCCAGCGCGGTGCTTGACCGCGTATCGCTCGTCCTCGACGCCTTCGATGGACCAGGGCGGCTCACTCTCGCCCAGATCGTGCGACGGACCGGACTGCCGCGGTCGTCCGCGCACCGCATGCTCGAACGGCTGGTGCAGCTGCGCTGGCTGCGCCGGGAAGGCCGCGACTACGAGCTGGGCATCCGCCTGGTGGAACTGGGTTCGCTGGCCGTCCACCAGGACCGGCTGCATCGCGCCGCCATGCCGTTCCTGCACGAGCTGTACCGCGCCACCGGCTATGTGGTGCATCTGGCCGTGCTCGACGGACCGGATGTGGTGTATCTGGAGAAGATCGGCGGCCGGATGTCGGCGGCGGTTCCCACCCGGATCGGCGGTCGCAGGCCCGCGCACTGTACCGGCGTCGGCAAGGCGATCCTCGCCTATTCCGATGAGGACCGCATCGCCGCACTCGGTACCGGTCTGCTCAACCGCAGCACCAAGTACTCGATCTCCAACAAGGCGCAACTGCGGGCCGAACTGGACAAGGTCCGCGCACACGGCATCGCACACGAGCGGGAGGAATCGCTGCCCGGATTCGGTTGTGTGGCGGCGCCCATCGGCAATATCGGCGAGGCCGTCGCCGCCGTCTCGGTCTGCGGCCCGGTGGATCGGATGAGCTTCGACTACCGGCTCACCGCACCGGTGCGCACCACCGCGCTCGGCATCTGGCGCAATATCGAGGACGGGATGTCACGGGTGCATCCGACGCTCCAGCAGTCGAGGCCGCTACGTGGCGGGCCCGCGCTGCGCACCCCGGCCGCCGCGCCACGGCCGCTCGAGTACGCGTAATCCTCACCGGGTGGGTCCACCCGGCCCGGCGCCCTCATGGCGTCGGGCCGCAACTGTCCGGGCCGGACACTTCACGGACCCGACGACAGCCGATTCACTCCTTGACGGCATCCCAACTGGGATCGGCTTCCTGCACTCGCCGCTCGACCTCACGCCAGCGCCCCGGCGTCGGATGCGGATATTCGGACTTGTCGTCGTGTTCGGCCTTGTCCAGAATCGCGTTCGCCGCGTCGATCTCGTCGATCAGCTCCTGGGCGAGTTCGCGTTCGGCGGCGTAATGCCGTTCGGCCCATTTCAGCACGATCTGCGAATAGGCCCAGCCGGGTTCGGATTTGGCCGCTGCCGAATCGATCGCGGCGCGCTCGCGCAACTGATCGATATCGGCGATGTGATCGCGCATGATCTCTTTGAGCCGCTCGGGGGAACTCAGATGCCCGAACATGATCCGCAGCATCACGTGATGCTTGAGGACCGGTTTGTCGACCGGCGCCTCATTGCACCAGACGGTGACCGCGGCGCGACCGGCATCGGTGATCCGGTACAGCCTGCGACCGCGCATGGCGTTATCACTGTCCACGCGCGAGGTCGCGAACCCGTGCCGCTCCAGCTTCTTCAGCTCGGAGTAGATCTGGCTGTAGGACGGGCTCCAGTAGAAGTACCGGATACTCCAGTCGGCCCACTTCTTCAGGTCGTAGCCCGAGATCTCCTCCTCGTAGGAGAGCATGGCGAGCACGGCCCAACTGGTCGGTGGAAGATTGACCAGGCCGATTTCCGGTTCACTTGATGCCACCGGCAAATGCTAGCAACCAGCTAACCGGGACGTCCGGGGCGAACTACCGCTCACCGGGACGGCGCATTGAGCGTGTACCGGGCACACTCGATGCTGGAGTTCGACAGATCTTTCAGGAGGACCCCACGTATGAGCGCAGACAACATCGTCATCGAACCGGGCGTGCCTGGGCCCGCCCTGCTACGCAAGGTGCTCGGGCACTTCGCCACGGGTGTCGCGGTGATCGCCGCCCACGATGGCGCCCGGCCGCTGGGCTTCACCTGTCAGTCGGTGGTATCGGTGTCGCTGGATCCGCCGATCGTGTCGTTCTGCCCGTCCAAGACCTCGGCCAGCTGGCCGCTGCTGCGCTCGGCGGGGACGTTGTGCATCAACGTGCTCGCCGACGACCAGCGCGAGATCTGCCGTCAGTTCGCGGTGAGCGGTGGCGACAAGTTCGCGGGGATCGAGTGGTCGCGCGGAGCCAACGGCGCACCCGCGATCGCCGGGGCCCTCGCCCATATCGAGGCCTCGCTGGAATTCGAGCACGACGCGGGCGATCACACCATCGCGCTGGCCCGGGTGACCGAGCTGGCCGCCGACGAGCACGGGCGGCCGCTGCTGTTCTTCAAGGGTGGTTTCGGCGGCTTCGCCGACTGAACCCACAGACCCGAAACGGGTGGTTGTACCGGCGCGACCGGCACAACCACCCGTTCCTCGTTCCTCCGTCAGCCCGCGATGACGTCGAACCCCTTGTATTCGGCGGCCGCGACCTCGGCGATGATCTCGCCGTACACCCCGAAACCACCGACGAACGGCATGAACACCCGCGGCTTGTCCGGCACATTGGCGCCCAGATACCAGGAGTTCGCGGTGGGCATGAGGGTGCCAGCGGCCCGTTCGGCGCATTCGGCCACCCAGGCCGCGACCGCGTCGGGACGGGCCTCCAGCGCCGCCGCGCCATTGCGGTCGAGGTAGGCGATGGCCTCGGCCACCCAGTCCACGTGCAGTTCCGAATGCAGCACCATGTTCGCCAGCACCGAAGGACTGCCGGGACCGGTCAGGTTGAACAGGTTGGGGAAACCGGTGACGCCGAGCCCCAGATAGGTCTTCGGCCCCTCCTGCCATGCTTCGTTGAGCGTGCGCCCGTCGCGGCCGACGATGTTCATCTTGGCCACCGAACCGGTCATGGCGTCGAAGCCGGTGGCGAGCACCAGGGCATCGAGCGGGTAGTGGGCGTCGGTGGTGTGCACGCCTTCGGCATCGATGCGTTCGATCGGGGTGGCGCGCAGGTTCACCAGCTCGACATTGTCGCGGTTGTAGGTCTGGTAGTAGTTCGTGTCGGTGCAGATGCGCTTGGTGCCGATCGGGTGGTCTTTCGGGATGAGCAGCTCGGCGACCTCGGGATCATCGATCACCGCGCGCACCTTCTCCTCCCAGAACAGTCGTGCGGTGTCGTTGGCCTCGCGGGTCACCATCTGGTCGGGGAAGGTCTTGCTGAACAGCACACCGCCGAGTTCCCAGCGCTTCTGATAGGCGTCACGCAGCTCCTGCTCGGACACCTCGAGCGCGGACTTCGGATGCGGCAGATGCGGTGAGCCGCCGCCGCTGGCCATCGACATCCGGCGCCGCTGTGCGTAGTTCGCCTTCTGTTCGCGGCGAGTCGCCTCGTCCAGGGGCACATTGCCCGCGGGCACACTGTAATTGGGGGTCCGCTGGAAGACGTGCAGCCGCTCGGCCTGTTCGGCGATGCATGGAATCGCCTGGATTCCCGACGATCCGGTGCCGATGACGCCCACGCGCCGGCCGGTGAAGTCGACACCAGCATGCGGCCAATGCGAGGTGTGCAGCACCGGACCCGCGAACGATTCCAGGCCGTCGATGGCCGGAGTGTTCGCATTCGACAGTGGACCGACCGCCAAGACCACGAAACGCGCCGACACCACGGTCCCGGTATCGGTGCGGACCTGCCAGCGCAGGGTCGTCTCATCGAGCACGGTGTCGGTGACCCGTGCGCCGAACTCGATATCGCGGCGCAGGTCGAACCGGTCGGCGACGTGTTCGAGATAGGCGAGGATCTCCGGCTGGGTGGCGTACTTCTCGCTCCAATTCCATTCCTGTTGCAGCGCCTCGTCGAACGAGTAGGAGTAGTCGACACTCTCCACATCGCAGCGCGCACCCGGATAGCGATTCCAGTACCAGACCCCGCCCACACCGGCGGCGGCCTCGAAGGCCCGCACGGTCAGACCCTGCGAGCGGAACTTGTGCAGTGCGTAGAGCCCGGCGATACCCGCACCGACGACCACCACGTCGACGCTGGTCGGGGCGGTCTCTGCGGACGTTGGCGTCTCGGCGTTCACGTGCCTACCTTTCGATGGAATCCAGTTCTCCCCGCGACGCTAGGTACTCGGCATGCCTGTCGAGCAGGCGTTCTCCCGCTGACCGGCACGTTCACCGGACACACGGGCACGTCCACCGGCGGCACAGGCACGTTCCCGGTGACCGGGACGAGCCATGCGCCGAAGGCCCGCGCCCGGCTTAGCGTCGGGGCCGAGCAACACACAGGAGGACACACAGTGGTGGACTGGAACGACGAGGTGGACGTGCTGGTCGCGGGTTCGGGCGGCGGCCTGGCCGGCGCCTACACCGCGGCCCGCGAGGGGCTGACCGTCGCGGTGGTCGAGGCGACCGACAAGTTCGGCGGCACGACCGCCTATTCCGGGGGCGGCGGTGTGTGGTTCCCGTGCAATCCGGTGCTGCGCCGCGCGGGCACCGACGACACCATCGACGACGCGCTCACCTACTACCACGCCGTCGTCGGCGACCGGACGCCCCGCGAGCTACAGGACACCTACGTGCGCCGCGGCAGCGACCTCATCGAATACCTCGAAGCCGATGAGCATTTCGCGTTCGAGATGCTGCCGTGGCCGGACTATTTCGGTAAGGCGCCCAAGGCCAGGCTGGATGGGCAACGCCACACCATGCCCACTGCGCTGCCCGCCTCGGCGCTGGGTGAGCTGCGTGAGCAGTTGCGCGGCCCCCTCGACACCGACCGGCTCGGGGCGCCGCTGCCGGACATGCTCATCGGTGGTCAGGCGTTGATCGGGCGGTTCCTGCTCGCGTTGTCCACCTACCCCGATGTCCGGCTGTATCGGAACACCGCACTGGTGCAGCTGGTGGTCGAGGACGGCGCAGTCATCGGCGCGATCACCGAACGCGAGGGAGGACCGTTCGCGATCCGGGCACGCAAGGGTGTGGTGCTCGCGGCGGGTGGTTTCGAACAGAACGACGAGCTGCGCAAGCATTACGGGGTGCCGGGACAGGCGCGCGACACCATGGGCCCGTGGGGCAATCAGGGTAAGGCGCACCAGGCGGGCATCGCCGCGGGCGCGGACACCGACCTCATGGATCAGGCCTGGTGGTCGCCGGGTCTGACCCATCCCGACGGCCGTTCGGCGTTCGCGCTGTGGTTCACCGGCGGTATCTTCGTCGACCAGAACGGGCGGCGGTTCGTCAACGAATCCGCGCCCTACGACCGGCTCGGCCGCGACATCATCAGCAAGCTCGACGATGGTTCGGTCACGCTGCCCTACTGGATGATCTACGACGACAAAGAGGGCGAGGTACCGCCGATCAAGGCCACCAACCTCTCGATGGTCGAACCGGAGAAGTACGTGGCGGCCGGATTGTGGCATACCGCCGATACGCTCCCCGAGCTGGCCGCGAAGATCGGTGTGCCCGCCGATGAGCTGGTGGCGACCGTGCAGCGGTTCAACTCGTTCGTCGAGACCGGCGTCGACCCGGACTTCGGGCGCGGCGACGAGGCCTACGATCGCGCGTTCTCCGGTGGTGAACCGCCGCTGGTGTCGATCGAGCAGGGTCCGTTCCACGCGGCCGCGTTCGGCATCTCCGATCTCGGCACCAAGGGTGGACTGCGCACCGACAGCGCGGCCAGGGTGCTCGGGCGTGATGGGGAGCCGATTCCCGGTCTGTACGCGGCCGGGAACACCATGGCGGCCGTCAGCGGCACCGTCTATCCGGGCGGCGGCAACCCGATCGGGGCGTCGATGCTGTTCAGCCATCTCGCCGTGCGCGATCTGCTCGGCGACTGAACCCGATCCGCGGTGCCTCCCGCTCGCCGGGACGCACCGCCGTCGACCGCGACCGCACATGGTTGTGTGCAGCTATCCACCGCCAAGTACTCCCGGAGGAGCCTCGATGGCCACACCAGACGACATCCGCTCGGCGGTTCGCCGCTACCTCGACACCGTCGCGAACGGGTCCGCCGCCGATATCGCGGCCCTCTATACCGAGGACGCCACCCTCGAGGATCCCGTCGGCACACCGCCGCACGTCGGGCGGGCGGCGATCGAGAAGTTCTACAGCGCGCTCGGCTCGGCGCGCAGGAGCATCGAGCTGCACAACATCCGCGTGGCGGGCGACAGCGCCGCGTTCGGGTTCCGCGTGGTCACCGACACCGGCGACCAGACCATCACCATCGAACCCATCGATGTGATGACCTTCGACGAGAACGCGCGGATCACCAGCATGCGCGCGTTCTGGTCGCCGGACGATATCGGCCTCGGCTGAGCCCATCGAGGTCAGGCGCCCGGCGCGCCGCGGGCGTCCGCTGACGAGGAGGAACGAGATGCAGGCGATACAGTGCGGGACATGCGGTAACCGCGTCCTGGTTGAGAAGTTCAGTCCGAGCCACACCAGCGTGCAGTGGCTGGACGAGGCCGAATCGTCGTGCCCGGAATTCGCCCGCCGGGCCGCGCTCGGTGAGCACAGCAAATGGATTCCGACCTGCGCGGCACTGCGCGATTCCATCGAACGTGCCGTCACCACCGGTGTCCTTGCCACCGACGAACTACGACACGAACCGGTCCCCGGCCGGATCGGCTGATCTGCCAGAGAAGACGAGGAGAACCATGAAGCGATTGGAAGGCCACCGCACCCTGGTGACCGGCGCGGCGTCGGGCATCGGACAGGCCACCGCCCTGCGGCTGCTGGACGAGGGCGCCGCGGTGGTCGCCGCCGATGTGTCGGCCGATGGTCTCGCGGCCACCCGCGCCGCCGCAGAGGAACGCGGCACCGCCGACCGCCTCACCACCCGCACCATCGATATCGGCACCGAACAGTCGGTGGTCGATGGTGTGCGCGGCGCGGTGGACACGCTCGGCGGCCTGGATTCGGTGGTGAACGCGGCAGGCATCCTGCGCGCCTCGCATACCGATCAGACGAGCTTGGATCTGTGGAACCAGATCATCGGCGTGAACCTCACCGGTACGTTCCTCGTGGTCCGCGAGGCGCTGCCCGCGCTGCTGGCCAATCCTCGTGCCACCGTGGTGAATTTCAGCTCGACCTCGGCCGCGTTCGCCCATCCGTATATGGCGGCCTATGCCGCGAGCAAGGGTGGAATCCAATCGTTCACGCACGCGTTGGCGCTCGAATTCGGCGGTAAGGGCCTGCGGGCGGTGTGTGTGGCGCCGGGCAGCATCAAATCCGGAATCACCGACGCGACACCGGGTTACGTGCCCGCCGACGCCGATTGGGCATTGTTCGCGAAGCTGTCGCCGGTGCTGCCGACCGATCTCGAATCCGGTGGCGCCGGTATGGGCGACCCGACGGCCGTCGCCGGTGTGATCGCCATGCTGGTCTCCGAGGACGGCGCGTTCATCACCGGCACCGAGATCCGTATCGATGGAGGGACACACGCCTGAGCTGATCACGTAACCGCGCCCTGCGGAACGGGATTCGCGCCGCTACGCGGTTGGCATGCCGAGGCCCCCGTGGACATCACTGTCCACGGGGGCCTCGGCGTTTCACGGCCCGAGCGCGATTCAGAACAATGTGATACACGCAAAAACCGCAGATCATCAATAGTTTTCACTCCAGCAACATGCCTATCAGTCATATTCATGTCCCATTGTGTGGGATCTTCGATTCTGCGACACGCCCGGAGAAAGTGTGATGTCGGTTACGCATTCCGAACGATCGGCGAATGCGAGAACCATCCCGAAAGGACCGCTCATGGTCGCTCCCACCCCACCACCCGACACCGCCGAGCGCTGGACTCCACGGCTGATCTTCTCGCTCGCCTCGATCGTGCTGCTGCTGGAAATGCTCGCGGTGAGCTACATGATGATCTCCACGGCGCTGCCGTCGATCGCCGCGCACTACCAGACCACCCAGGGCGCCTGGCTGCTGACGTCTTTCCTGCTGGTCGGAGCCGTCACCGCACCGCTGATCGGCAAACTGGCGGATATGTACGGCAAGCGCAAGGCCCTGCTCGGCTGCATCGCCGTCGCCGCGGTGGGATCGTTCGTCTCCGCGATCGCCGGTAGCTACGCCGTCCTGATCGCGGGCCGCGCGCTCACCGGCCTGCTGGTCCCCTGCCTGTTCCTGAGCTACTCGCTGATCCGGGATGTGTTCCCGGCGAAGACGATCGCACTGGCCGTCAGCATCGCGACCAGCGGGATGGGGCTGATCGCGATCCCCGCGCCGTTCCTCACCGGCTGGCTGATCGATGATTTCGGGTTCCGCAGCATCTTCTGGTTCTTCGTCATCGGTCTCGTGGTTCTCGGTGCGCTGATCTTCGTCACCACCGCCGAATCGCCGGTGCGGCTGCGGTCGCGTATCGATCTGCTCGGTGCCGTTCTGCTCGGCGGCGGTATCGCGGGCATCCTCATCGCGGTGAGCTTCGGGCCGACATGGGGCTGGCGCGACGGATCCACCCTCGCCTACCTCGCCGGTGGCGTGGTGCTGCTGCTGGCGTGGCTGACGACGGCGCGGATGATCCGCGAGCCGCTGATCGACCTCGATGTGCTCGGCCGCCGCCCGGTGCTGCTGACCACGATCGGCGCCGGACTCTGCTACGGATCGAGCGGTCTGTTCACCATCCTGTTGCCGATGCTGGCGATGACACCCGCCGTCCTCGGGCTCGATTACGGATTCGGCGTCACCGCGGAGGGTTTCGCGATCTTCCAGGCTCCGATCGGGCTGATGGTCGTGGTCGGTGGTGTGCTCGTCGGCCTGCTCGTCGGCCGCCGCGATGTCCGGCCGCGCATCCTGATGACCTGCGGCATGCTGCTGATGGCCGCCGGGTTCACACTCACCGCCGCCGTACACGACAGCAAACCGCTGCTCATCGCGTTCGCCGGCATCTTCGGCACCGGTATGGGCATGGCCTACGCGGCCATCCCCAACCTGCTGATCGAGGCGGTGCCCCCGCAACTCCAGGCCAGCACCGCCAGCATCGTCGGGGTATCGCAGAGCGTCTTCCCCGCCGTGCTTCCGGTCATCGCGTTCACAGTCATGAACAACTCCTACATCGCGCCGATCCCGCCGGAAATGACCCAGGGCGCGGTGTTCTACCTCGACAAGGGCTTCACGATCGCCTTCCTGATCGGCGCCGCGACCGCACTCATCGGCGCCGCGGTCGCCGCCGCACTACCACGCCGCATCGTGCAGGTGTCCGCGCCGAGCAAGGTGGCAGGCAGCGGGGAGGAAGGGCTGGTGTTCGCTCACTGAGTCGTCGTCGCCGGGCCGGTCGCGTGGATTACGCGACCGGCCCGGACCCACCTCGACCTCCCCTTCGTCACCGCCGACTTCGTCCAACACACCGACGGCCGTTGGCGCATAGTCGAACTCGGCGACGCCCAGGTCAGCGACCGCCCCATCACCATGCCACCGAGCAGCTGATCGACGCCCTGCGCACACACATCGCCGCCTGAGGCCCTCGCGCTGGGATCGCCCGCGCCACATTTCCACGGCCGTCACCTTCCCTGGCGCATGTACGTACGCCTCCGCCTCCGGTCGGGATGTCGCGTGCAGCGGCGGGCGACGACGCCTTGTCCGCTCACCGGGAGGAGCGGCCCCCGCCTACACACCGTGGATGGCAACGTGGACCGGACGACTGAGATGGAGGTTGGGATATGACGTCGGACGACCTGAGCTATGCGGGCACGTTGCGAGAGGTTCGGACCGAGGCCGGGGTGTTGCGGTATCACGAGGCCGGGGATGGGCCGCCGTTGTTGCTGTTGCACGGGTCGGGGCCCGGCGTGACGGGGTGGCGGAATTTTCGGGGGAATCTCGGGGTGTTCGCGGAGGATTTCCGGTGTCTGATCCTGGAGTTTCCGGGGTTCGGGGTCAGTGATGACTTCGGGGGGCATCCGATGGTCACCGCGCTGGAAGCGGTGGTTCGGTTCGTCGAGGCGCTCGGGCTGGATCGGGTCGACATCATCGGGAACTCGATGGGGGGCGGGGTCGCGCTGAATTATGCGATCGCGCACCCGGAGAAGGTGGGCAAGCTGGTCACCATCGGTGGTATCGGCAAGAACATCTTCAGTCCCGGTCCGGGTGAGGGAATCAAACTGCTCCAGGAGTTCACCGAGAACCCCACGCGGGCACGGCTGATCGAATGGCTGCATTCGATGGTCTACGACCCGGCCTTGGTCACCGAGGAACTGATCGAGGAACGCTGGACTCAGGCCACCGATCCGGCCACCCTCGACAGCGCGCGCCGCATGTACAGCAAGGCCGCGTTCACCGCCATGGTCCGCGCCATGGAGGTCTCCGACACTCCCCCGCCGTGGGCGATGTTGCACAAGGTGCAGGCACCGACCCTGGTGACCTGGGGGCGTGACGACCGGGTGAGCCCGCTGGATATGGCGCTGATCCCGATGCGCACCATTCCGCGAGCGGAACTGCATGTGTTCCCCCACTGCGGGCATTGGGCGATGATCGAGCAGAAGGATGCGTTCGAATCCGCGGTGCGCGCGTTCCTGCTTCGCAAGGAATAACCGAGCCGATACGAACTTCGGCTCCACACCATGGTGTGGAGCCGAAGTTCATTTCCGGGCGGATCCCCCTGTGTACAGCAGCATTTGGTGTGGTCGATATCCCGGCGCGGTGTCCGTGTACCGGCCGCCGCGCCAGGCCCCGATCCGCACGATCGCGGACCGGGCCGACACTGCGCCCGAGCCGAGCGTGCCCTGGCGCGCAGGACGAGCGCGCTATCGCTGGGTGCTACCCGCGTCCACCGGCAAGGTCACGGCGGTGATGTAGCGCGCCTCATCGGAGGCGAGAAACAGTGCCGCGTTGGCGATATCGACCGGCTCCACCCACGGAATCGCCAGCATGTTCATGGTCACGGCGGCCTCGGCGAATTCCTCGCGCGTCGGATGCTCGAGGTCGGGGCGGAAAGCCCTGCGCACCATATCGTTCTGGATCATCGGGGTATCCACATTGGTCGGATGCACCGAGTTGACCCGCACCTGGTGGGGGGCCAGCTCCTTGGCGAGTGAACGCATCAGACCGACCACACCGTGTTTGGCCGCGGTGTAATGGGCGACGCCGACGAGTCCGCGCAGCCCGGCGATCGAGCTGGTCAGGATCATCGACCCACCGCCACGTTCGATCAGATGCGGGGTCGCGGCCTTGCAGGTCTGCCAGACACCGGTGAGGTTGACATCGAGCATCGTCTGCCAGGCGGCTTCGCTCAGCTCCAAGGCCGGTGCGCTGGAGGTGATCCCGGCGGTCGCACAGACGATATCGAGGCCGCCGAGTTCGGCGACGGCGGCATCGGTGGCCGCGCGCAGCGCTTCACCGTCGCGCACGTCGACGGTCGCGGCGACGACACGTCCGCCGGCCGCCTCGACCGCTCGCGCGGTCTGCGCCAGATCGTCCTCGGTCGCCGGTGGAATGATCACCGTCTCGACCGGAGCGCAGATATCGAGCGCGACGATATCGGCGCCTTCTTCGGCCAACCGCACCGCCTGCGCGCGACCGATGCCTCGCGCCGCGCCGGTGACCAGCGCGACCTTGCCTGAAACCCGTCCCATGTCACACCTTCTGAGTCAGTCCGGCATCCACGACGAGCTGGGTTCCCGTGACATAACGGGACTCGTCGGATGCGAGAAACACCACCGCATTGCTGACGTCGACCGGATCGACCCACGGCACGGGCAGCAGATTGCGTTGCGCGAGCGCCTCGGCCGCGTCTTCCTCGGTCGGGTTCGCCAGATCCGGGCGCAGCTTCGCGAATACGCTCTCGTTCAATATCATCGGCGTTCCAACGGATCCGGGATGCACCGTATTGACCCGGATCCCCAGCGGGCCCATCTCGTTGGCGAGCGTGCGCGCCAAACCGACCACGGCGTGCTTGCTGGCGGAATAGTGTGCCGAGCCCGCACCACCCTTGAGGCCGTTGGTGGAGCTGATGATGACGATGGACGCGCCGTTCGGCAGATACGACGCCCCGGCGCGCACAGTGTGCCAGACACCGGTGAGGTTGATATCCAGGGTGCGCTGCCAGGCGGCATCGGTCAGCTCCCACGAGGGGCCGAGATCGGCATAGATTCCGGCATTGGCGACGATCACGTCGAGGCGGCCGAGCCGTTGCGCACCCTCGGCGACCGCGGCGTCGAGCGATTGCTGATCACACACATCGGCGAATCCGGTGACGCATCGCCGCCCGAGCGCTTCGACCTCCTTGGCCGTCGTGGCGAGATCGTCGGCCGTCCGGTCCAGGTCCACGGCGATGATGTCGGCGCCTTCTTCGGCCAGCCTGCGGCAGTGGGTGCGACCCATCCCACCCGCTGCGCCGGTGACCAACGCGACCTTGTCCTGCATACGGTTCATGGGGCGCTCCCGGGGAATCGACTGCTCACCGGCGTGACGGTAGAGCGGTGCGGACCGCGGTGACACGCGTCGTCCCGGTGAGCGGGCGGTCGGCGACGGCCTCCCGGCCATCGGGAACGACCCGTCTCGGGAATGCGCGCATCGGTGAGCATAGCGGTGGACGCCCACCGTATTCGTGACCGCAGGAGGATGAAGTGACCACGGCGACTGTTGACCTACCGCGCAGTTCGCGCGCGGTGACGCTGCGGGTGGCGTCGGTGATCGAGGAGACCGCCGACGCCAGGTCGCTGGTGTTCGATATCCCCGCCGAGGCCGCGGACCGTTTCCGCTATCGTCCGGGACAGTTCCTGACCTTGCGTATCCCCAGCGCACAGACCGGGTCGGTGGCTCGCTGCTATTCGCTGGCCAGTTCACCGTTCACGGGTGACGCACCGAAGGTCACCGTGAAGCGCACCGCCGGTGGCTACGGCTCGAATTGGTTGTGCGACAACGTCTCCGTCGGCGATACGCTCGAAGTGCTGCCGCCTTCGGGAACGTTCTCCCCCGCATCGCTTGCGGCCGACTTCCTGCTGTGGGCGGCGGGTAGCGGTATCACGCCGGTCATGTCGATCCTGCGGTCGGCACTGGCCGAGGGCGAGGGCCGGGTGGTGCTGTATTACGCCAACCGCGATCAGGATTCGGTGATCTTCGCCGATGAACTGCGGGAATTGGTGAATGCCCACCCCACGCGGTTGACCGTGGTGCACCGGCTGGAATCGTTGCAGGGCCTGCCGACGCCCGCGCAGCTGGCGGCGTTCGCCGAGCCGTTCGGCGAGTACGAATCGTTCATCTGCGGCCCTGGACCGTTCATGACCGCGGTCGGCGAGGCGCTGACCGGTTCGGGATGGCCGCGCGAGCGGGTGCACACCGAAGTGTTCACCTCGCTGTCGGGCGATCCGTTCGCCGATATCGAAGAGGTCGCCGACGAGGAGGATTCGGCCAGCGTCGCGGTCGAACTCGACGGTGAGGTGCACCAGATGAACTGGCCGCGCTCCCGGACTCTCGTCGACATCATGCTGTCCAAGGGCCTCGATGTGCCCTACTCCTGCCGGGAAGGTGAATGCGGTTCGTGCGCGTGCACCGTCCTCGAAGGCGAAGTGGATATGCCGCCGAGCGCGATCCTCGACGAGGAGGACATCGAGGCTGGCTACATCCTGGGCTGTCAGGCGCGACCGCGCACTGATCAACTGAAGATCCGCTTCTGATGCGAGCACGCGGAATATTCCCGGTACGGCGGCGTTCGTTCGAGATGGTTACTCGAACGAACGAAAGGGGCCGCCGATGGTGACCGATACGGCGGAATCGGCGGTCGGCCTGCGTTCGGAGCGCGGGGCGGTACTCGGCTCACTGATGCTGGCCACCTCGCTGGTGGCGCTCGACTCGACCATCATCGCCACCGCGGTCCTCACCATCACCGAAAGCCTCGGCGGATTCGCCCAGTTCCCGTGGCTGTTCTCCATCTACCTGCTGGCCCAGGCCGTCACGGTGCCGATCTACGGCAAGCTCTCCGATATCGTCGGCCGCAAACCGGTGATCCTGTTCGGGATCGCCGTCTTCGCGGTGGGGTCGCTGCTGTGCGGGCTGGCGGGCAGCATGCTCGGATTGATCATCTTCCGCGCGATCCAGGGCGTGGGTGCCGGTGCCATCCAGCCGATGACGATGACCATCGCGGGCGACCTCTACAACCTCGCCGAACGCGCCAAGGTGCAGGGCTATCTGGCCAGCGTATGGGCCATTTCGTCGGTGGCGGGACCGCTGCTGGGCGGTGTGTTCGCCGAATACATCGGCTGGCGGTGGATCTTCCTGATCAATCTCCCGCTCTCGGCGCTCGCGGGCTGGATGCTGCTGCGGAATTTCACCGAGACCGCACCGCGGCGACGGCAGCGCGTGGACTATCTGGGCGCCATGCTGCTCACTGTGGGTGCGGGCGCGCTGATCCTCGGACTGCTCGAGGGTGGGCAGGCGTGGGCGTGGCGGTCACCGGCGAGTATCGCGATCTTCGCCGGTGGTGCGGTGGTGCTCGGGTTGTTCGTACTCGTCCAGCGCCGCGCCGAACATCCGATCCTGCCGCTGTGGCTGTTCACCCGGCGGGTGGTGGTGGCCAGCAGCGCCGTCTCGCTGATGGTCGGCGCCCTACTGCTCGGGTTGACGAGCTATGTGCCGACTTTCGCTCAGGGTGTCTTGGGCACGGGCGCGCTGGTAGCCGGTCTGACCGTCGGCGCGCTCACGCTCGGCTGGCCGCTGGCCGCATCGCAGGCCGGGCGGGTATATCTGCGGCTGGGCTTCCGCACGACGGCGCTGATCGGTAGCAGCCTGGCCGCCGTCGGTGCGGCGTCGACGCTGCTGATCGGCGAGCAGAGCCCGTTGTGGCAGGTCGCCGCCTCGTGTTTCGTGATCGGATCCGGTATGGGTCTGGTGGCGACACCGACGCTGATCGCCGCGCAGACCAGCGCGGACTGGCATGAACGCGGCGTGGTGACCTCGGCGAACATGTTCGCCCGATCGCTCGGCAGTGCCGTGGGTGTGGCGGTGTTCGGTGCGATCGTCAACGCGCGTCTCGGCGGCGCCGACAGTCCGGCGCCGGACACACTCGCGGCGGCCGTGCATCTGGTGTTCATCGCCGTGCTGGTGATCACCGTGTTGACGGTGATCACCAGCACCATGATGCCGCGACGGACGGGCGACAAGCTGTGAGCCCGTTCCGCGTCTGATCAGTCCTCGCACCGTGGTGCCGCACGAAACCCATTGCGGCACCACGGCCCGAGCGTCAGAACTCGGCGCGCTCGGCCGACAGCAGCTCGACCCGCTCGGCGGCGTCGAACTCGATCACCTGCCGGACCCGCGAATCGGCGACCGGACCCAGATCGGCGACCACCACACCCTCGGCGTGCTCCACCGACTCGACCACCGCGTCCAGCACGACGCCGTCGGCGGAGGCGACGCGGATGTGGTCGCCCACCATGAGCGCATCGGCGCGCACACCACCACCCTCGGTATCGCGCGGGCCGTAGATCCCGCAGTAGGTGCGGCCCGCGACATCCCCGACCCCGCGCTGAGCGATGGTCCACCACACCGGGGCGGCGCTGTCGCCCGCATTGCGCCGATGCCAGCGCAGCACCCGGTCCCTACCCGCTTCGGCGGCGGCACGGGATTCGTGCACCGACACATGCCGTTTCACCGGTGCGCTGCGTGGACGCACCGTGCCCTCGGCGCCGTCGACCACGAGCACCCAGCTGGCGGAGGTGTCCTGATCGCGACCGGCGCGCACTCGTTTGGCCAGCGCCTGCCCCGGTGTCGCACCGAGCCGGTCGGCCACCTCGCCCAGGCTCTCGGCCATGCCCAGCGCCCGCAGGAATTCCGCGACCGCCAATTCCGAGGTTCGCAACCGCTGGGCCAGCACCGGCATCGGGGTGCGGTCGCGCCAGGCCTCGCGGGCGGTGTGCTCGTCCTCGGTGAGCCACAGCACCGAGGGGCTGTGCTGATGATGTTCGACCACCACCGACCACCAATCCCACTCCGGCTCGGCCACCAGCCGATCCCGCACCCAGGCCGCGCGCTCGTTCGCGCGGACCCGCTCACCAGGGGGCACGAAATTGCGCAACGCCGCCTGCACGGCCGACGGTGTGCGGCCCAATTCGTCGGCGATGCCGCGCAATCCGATCCCGGCCCGTAGCCGCGCCGCGAGCAACCGGAACTCCGATTCCCGCCACGAAGCGCCGTGCTGGCGCGGCGGCACCAACCGATCGTGTCCGTTGTCGTACATGGACAGAACCCCCGTTCCATCAGGTATCGGCGCCGAATCCGCACACGAAGTCCGGGCCCTGCGCCGACTGTTTCTCACTGCACCAGAATAGTCGAGGGGTCCGACAGAAAACGGCCCCGATGAACGCGTAATCCGATGTCCCAGAACATCTTCTGCGCAGATTCGACTCAGCCGTGCAGCGTCGGTCGGTAGACGAGTTCTTGGATATCGCCGTCCAGTGTCCGGCTCTCGATCAGCTCGAGATCGAAGTCGGCGCCACCTTCGAAGATGCGGTCGAGTCCGGTCTTTCCGGTGATCACCGGGAACAGCGTCACCTGGACACGGTCGACCAGACCCGCGGCCATCAGCGCCCGGTTCATCGACAGGCTGCCGTGCGAGCGCAACGGCACCGCGGACACCTTCTTCAGCTCGGCGACGATATCGACGGCGTCACCGTTGGCGATGGTCGCATCCGGCCAGTCGAGCGGCCCTTCCAAGGTGGTCGACACCACCGTCGCCGGCAAGCTCCGCATCCGGGTGACCCAGGGGTCACGAACCTCGGACTCGGGAGTGCTCGAGGCCAGCATCTGTGCGAACAAGCGGTACGTATCGGCTCCGAAGACCATTCGCTGTTCTTCGGCGTAGGAGGCGAGGCGGTGGTCGAGTAATTCGGGACCTTGTTTTCCCCAGTAGCCGGTCCAGTCGCCGCCCGCGGCGCCGTAGCCGTCGAGGCTGGAGAAGACGTCGAAGGTGTAGGTAGCGGTCATGGTGCCCTCCTCGAGTGCAATGGATCGCGTATGTGAGTACAGACCGGCGGTCATGGCAGAACTCATCGCCGCCCGCGGCGGCGGATCGGTCCACACGCGCCGATTCGGCTCGGTCATAGCGGGTATACGCGGTGGTACGGTCGGAATCACCTGGTAGACGGGCCGACGATGTTGTCGCACGGGTCCGTCGCCGGTCCGCGACGACCCATTGCCGCGGCTTCGCCAGAGTTCGACCGCACGATCGACACTCCCGAGGAATCGACACTCCCGAGGAAAGGGGTTACCACCATGCTGATCCGCAGGCTCGCCCGACCGCTGCTGGCGAGTGCCTTCGTCGTGGACGGCGTCGACACCCTCATGCACCCGGAGTCGCGGGTGAAATCGGCGTCGGCGGTGGTGCAGAAGGGGCAGCAGTCGCTGCCATCGGATATGGCCGACAAACTCCCCAGCGATCCGGGTGTGCTGGTCAGGGCGACAGCGGTGACGCAGGTCGCCGGTGGGGCGATGCTCGCGCTCGGTAAGGCGCCGCGGCTGGCCGCGCTGGCGCTGGCCGCGACCGTTGTCCCGGCCACCGTCACCCAACAGGACTTCTGGGCCGAATCCGACCCCGACCGCAGGGCCGCCAAACGGACCGCGTTCCTCAAGGATGTCAGCCTGCTCGGCGGGCTGATGATCGCGAGCGCCGATACCGCGGGCAAACCGTCGCTGGGCTGGCGCGGCAGGCGTGCGGCGAAGAGTGCCGCCACCGCGGTGGGCGCTGCGTTGCCGTTCGGGGCGTCCGCGCACGACGGGAGCGGTGAGGCGTTGCGGCAGCAGCTCCAGCATGCGGCCGAACGCGGGCGCGAGTTCGCGGGAGTCGCGGCCACCAAGGGAGCGGCATTGGCCGAGACCGCGCAGGAGCGGGCACCGGAATGGGCCGAAACCGCACGTCATCGTGGTGCCGAACTCGCCGAGGCGGCCCGACACCGTGGGGCCGCATTGGCCGAGACCGCCCAACACCGCAGCGCTGCGCTGGCCGAGACCGCCCAGCAGCGCGGGCCCGAGCTGGCCGAAGCGGCCCGTCAGCGTGGCGCGACGCTCGCGGGTACCGCGCAGCAGCACGGGCCCGAATGGGCCGAGGTCGCCAAATCACGCGGCACCGAGTTCGCCGATATCGCCAAACATCGCGGCGCCGAGTTCGCCGATGTGGCCAAACATCGCGGTGCGGAATGGGCCGAAACCGCCCGCCACCGTGCCGCGGAACTGGCCGCAGCCGCGCGCGAACAGGGCGCACAACTGGCCGAATCCGGCGCCCAGGCCGCCGAAACGGCACGCGAGCGCCTGGAGCCGAACAAGCCCGAGCGCCGGTTCTGGCGTCGCTCTCGATAGCCGAGACCGCCGCTCGTTTCACATATCGGGACCCTCGAGTGAGCGGACGTACGACCGCCCGTCGACCTACGGCCAGCGAGCGGTGCGTACGTCCGCTCGCTGGCCGTTCCCCCGGCCGTGCCGCGCACAGGTCCGCGAACTACACGGATTCGGAGACTACTGCGGAAGTCGCCTGCTCACGCGAATCTTGTGCGCACGGCGGCCCGGTCGCGGGCGCGCGCCATCCGGACGCCATGTTCCGCCCGGGCCTTGCGTCACGACGCCGAACATGCATGCGCCGCATCTTTTGTTGCAGGATCAATCTCGCTCCGTCGCCGCCTGTGAACCAGCACAAGCGAGGTGTGCGTGATGCCCATGGCTCGTTAGCATCCGCGCCATGATTCGACTGGCGGCGGTAGTGATCAGCGCGGGCCTGCTCGCGACGGGATGCGGTGCCGAGGACGACAGCACCACGGCGGCGCCCTCCTGGGATCCGTGCACCGTCTCCGATCAGTTGATCACCGAGGCCGGGTTCGTCGCCGGTTCCAAGCGCAGGGATGTCGCCGCCGGCGCCGACGACTCGTGGGCGGGATGCGGCTGGAGCAGCGCCGACGCCGCCGTGCGCATCCTGTTCGCCGACGACACCGCGCTGTCGCGGTTGCGCGACGAGCCAGGCATCATCGAGCCGACCGACACCACCGTCGCCGATCGGCCCGCTCTGCGCTTCCACAGCTCCGGCGGCGATCCCGCCACCAGCTGTTCACTCGCCCTCGGTACCGCCGACGGCGGGGTGGTTCGGGTCCGGGTGGACCGCGGCGCCGATCCGGGCGGGGAGCCGACCTGTACCCGGGTCGAGCACATCGTCACGGTTCTCGCACCCGCCCTACCGGGCTGAGCCCGTTCACCGACGCCACGAGTCCACACGCCTGTGATGGCTCACAAACAAAGACGTTCGTAGACTCGTGCCCGCCCAATCCACTCGGAAAACTCCCCGGTTGCGGTGGAGGGCTGGCTAGCGTATTACCGCACAGTCGCAACCGGGGGGTAGAAGGAGTCACTATGGCCGTCGACAGCGCGATGCGAGCAGCACTCACGGTTTCCGGACAGCCGATGTCGGCGCCACTCCAGGATGTTCGCAATCTATCGCGGCAGATGGTCGGCCATTTCGTCGAGAACGTGGTGCCCTGCGGCACCCTGCCGGGCGACGCCATCTACGGCGATGTCACCACCATCACCCGGGTCTGTCTCGAGCTGGCGGTGAGCATGCTCGACGGGCGCGACATCCCGGAGAAGACCCGCCGCCTGGAGAACGCCGCCGCGGGCTGGGCGCGCGAAGGCGTGCCGATCGACACCATTCACCACGCCATCCACGAAGGGTTCAAACTCGGTTTCGATCTGGTGGTGTCGAACGCCTCGGTCACCGACTACTCCAATCTGGTCGACGGCGCCAAACTCGTTGTCGAGATGCTCGACCGGATGACCTCGGCGATCTCCATGGCCTATGTGCGCGAATTGCGCGCGGTCGTCAGCGAGCACCACACGGCGGTGCACACCCTCACCTCCGCACTGCTCGGCGGGCACAGCACCTCCACCATGGCCCGCGAATGCGGTATCGAGATCGCCGAGTCGTACACCGTGCTGGCGATGGCGATCCCCGCCCATCCCGACGAATCCGACGCGACGTTGGACGGCAAGGTCGTGGCCCGCCGCAAACTGCGCCGCGTACAGGCCGAGCTGGCCACCCGCTGTGGGGAACGCGCACTGTCGCTGCTGAGCGTCGACGGCGGCACCATCCTCGTGCCGAGCACGACCTTCTCCGATGAGGAACTCGACGAACTCGTCGCACAGCTCTCGCGCGCCGCACAGGTGCCCATCACCGCCGCGGTGGTGGAATCGCCGACCTCGACGATCCCCGGCGCCGCCGACCAGGCACATGAACTGCTGGACATGGTGCAACGACTGCGCTGTGTGCGCGGGCTGTACCGGTTCGACGATATGGCACTGGAGTACCAGCTCACCCGCCCCGGACCGGGCCGGGAGTATCTCGGTTCACTGCTCGACCCGCTCGACGATCATCCGGAGCTGCTCGAGACGTTGCAGCGGCACATCTCCAACAACCTCAACCGGCAGCGCACCGCGAGGGTCATGCATATCCACACCAACACCATCGACTACCGGCTCAAACGCATCGCCCAACTCACCGGCTTCGATCCGACCCAGCCCTCGGGGCTGTGGTATCTGCGTTCGGCGCTGGTCGCCCGCACCTACCGTTCGGCGTGATCGGCTGGCGACGAGCGCCTGGGTTGCCGACCCTCGCGGCTACGCCGATCGCAATTGCGCCACGTAGGCGCGCGATACCGCCGAGGTCAGCGTGTCGAGCAGATCCACGATGAGGCATTCGTCGCCGCCTCCGGTGCCGAATCCGAGGCGGCGCCGACCCGGATCGCCGAGCCCGAGACCGGCTTTGACGCTGTCGTGGATGACGTGCTGGATCGCCTCCAACGGCACCTGTTCCCTCGCGCAGCGCGCCGCCGCCCGCTCCAACCGCGCCATGACCCGCCGCGACGAGGGGTCGGAATCATCGAGCAATATCAGGGCCATATCGAGACCGAGACCGAGCGCGGTGCCGAAATCGCTTTCCGCGCGGCGCGCCACCGGGGAGTCCCGTGCCGTCGTATCGAACGGGACATCCTCGCTCATCGCATTCCCTCCACCGAACCACCACCGACCCGACGAACGTATCCCTGTCTATCCGTCCATCCGGTCATATCGAACGGACTTCGGCTATCCGCCGAATCGACGCGCCGAACAATTGTGAAACGTCCCATTCACACATATCTCGCTTCGTGGCATTCCGACAGTGCCGTAACCGCCGTTCGACCAGCGCTCCCCCGGTCCAGGGCAAGCTGCGAAGCTCGGCCGGGTCGATTAGGGTGCGGCGGTGGATACAGCCGAATTTGTCGACCGTGGCAGCTCGATCGCGGATCGACTGACGACGACGCAGGCGGCGCCGCCGTCGTGGCTGGTGCTCGGCGCCGCCGCGGTGGCGCTGGTACTGGTGGGATACGGACCGCTGTGGCGGCTGACGCGCAATGTGGTGACGATCGCGCACGAAGGCGGTCACGCGCTGGTGGCGCTGCTGACCGGGCGCAGGCTCAACAGCATCACCCTGCATTCGGACACCTCGGGGCTGACGGTCTCGAGCGGTAAGCCCTACGGGCTCGGCATGATCCTCACGGCGTTGGCCGGATATCCGGCACCGGCCTTGCTCGGCCTCGGGTTCGCCGCACTGCTCGGCGCGAACCGGATCACGCTCATGCTGTGGATCGCCATCGCCGCCCTGGCCGCGATGCTGATCATGGTGCGCAACGTCTACGGGGTGGTCTCGGTATTCGTTACCGGCGCACTGGTTTTCGGCGTCTCCTGGTTCGGCTCGGATACCTTGCAGGCCGGGTTCGCCTACCTCGCCACCTGGTTGCTGCTACTGGCCGGGATCCGGCCGGTGATCGAATTGCAGCGGACCCGGTCCGGGCGCCGCTCGGCCGAACTCACCACCGACGCCGATCAGCTCGCGCGGCTGACCCGGCTGCCCGGACTGCTGTGGGTGCTGGTGTTCGCGACCGTCAGCCTCGGCGCACTCGCCCTCGGTGCCGGACTGCTGCTGTCGGCGACGGCCGGGATCTGTCTGCCCGTCCTGTCCGACAGCACCTGCGTTCCCGCCTGATCGGTCACGGTCGCACCACGCGAGCCATCCCGGTCAGGCGACACCGATTCCGCCTGACCGGTCGAATGCCGAGGGCACCGGGCAGTGGCAGCCGATCGGATCTATCCGACGGATTCGGCCGCGGCGAGTTCGGACTTCCAGACCCGGAAGCCCTCTTCGGTGCGGCCACGCCGCCAGTATCCGGAGATGGACGCGAACTCGGCGGGCACACCACGTTCCTTGCGGATGTAGCGGCGCAGATTGTGCATCACCGCCTGCGCCTCGCCGTGGATGAACACATTCGCCTGGCCGGGCAGCCACTGCGCCGCACGCACCGCGGCGATGATCGGAGCGTTGTCACCGGCCCGGTCCTCGCCCACCTCATGAGCGGCGGCGCCGCGGTGGATCCAGTTCACCTCGAGCTGCGCCTTGGAGTCGAACACGATCTCGTCGGCGGCATCGGTCACCTCGAGGAACACCTTGGCCGTCGCACCGTCGGGCAGCGCCTCCACCGCCGCCGAGATGGCGGGCAGCGCCGACTCGTCACCGGCCAGCAGATGCCAGTCGGCGTCCGCGCGCGGTGCGTACGCACCGCCCGGTCCGAACATCGTGATCTGTTCGCCCACAGCCACATTCGCCGCCCACGGACCGGCGATCCCCTCATCGCCGTGCACCACGAAGTCGATCGCGATGCGACGGGCCACCGGATCGTAGGACCGCACCGTATAGGTGCGCATCACTTCACCGTCGGGACGGTCGAAGAGCAGCTTGACGTAGGCGTCGGTGAATTCGTTCGGCGTGAATTCATCGAAACCGGGGTCGCCGAGATGGACCCGGACGAAATGCGGGCCGATCTGTTCGGTCCCGACAACGGTCAAGGTCGTGCGCTTCCTGGCCATCCAGCCTCCCTCGGCGAGTTAGGTTTACCTAACCGAACGATACACGACCGTCCGGCCGGCCCGGCTCCACCGCATCGTGGCCGGTGAAATCCCCGGCCGCCCCGCTGTTTTGGGATAGTCTCACAGCAGGTCACCGGGGAAGGCATCACAATGACCGCAGCCACTGTTCTACGCCCTTTGGCGCCGAGTGAGCAGATTTTCGCATTCGCGGAGGTCTTCGTCGGATATTCGGCCCGGGTGTCGGGCCGACTCGATCCGGCGGCGTTGGCGGTGGCCTTCGACGCGGTGGTCCGCGCCCATCCGATGCTCGGCGCGCGACTGATGCCGATCGACGACACCGCTCATGTGATGCTGGCACCAGACGGCGACCCACCGCGGCCGACCATCACCGATGGCACGCCGGAACAGCTGCTGACCGGCGCCGATCCCGATCAGCGGCGCTCGGCCTGTGAGCTGTGCGTGGTCCGCGACGGCGACACCGCGAGCGTGACGCTGCTGACCCATCACAGCATCGCCGACGCCGTGCATTCGCTGGCGATCTTCGCGCGGCTGTGGCGCGGGTATCGGGAAGCGGCCGCCGGTCGGTCGCCGGTGGTGACCGAACAGCCGTATCCGGCGTCGGTGGAGGACCTGCTCGGCGCGCGCGGTATCGCGAAACGTCCGGTGCGCGGTCCGACGGCCCCGCCCCTGCCCGCCACGGTGCCGACCTCGGCCGCCGAGGACGCCTATCCCCCGCTGATCACCACCCGCTGTCGGTTGAGCCGGGCCTCGACCGCCGCGCTCATCGGGCTCGGCCACCGGACCGGCGTCACCGTGCACGGCTTGGTGTCGGCGGCGCTGCTGCTCGCTGAAGCGGAGACGCGCGGGGTCCCGGTGAATCGGCTGCACTACGCGTACTCGGTGGATCTGCGTCCCCGACTGAGCCCACCGGTCGGTCCCACCGAAGCCACCAATGCCCTCGGCTACACCTCCTACCGGCCGGGCGCCGACCACTCCCTGGTCGGCGTGGCCCGCGGCATCCGCGCGGCGCTGCGCGCCGACCTCGACTCGGGTTTCCTCCAGCAGACGCCACTCCAGATTCCCGAGATGGCCGCGGCACCACCGGACACCGTGATCGCCACCAACTGGGGCCGGATCCCGCCGCTGATCGCTCCCGACGGGCTGCGCATCACCGACTTCCGCTCCACGATGATCGCCAAACGCGATCGCACCGGGCGGCGGCTGCAACAACCGGGCGGCGGCACCACGATCATCAGCACCTTCGACGACCGGTTGAGCGTCGAGGTTCATCATCCACCGACCTTCCGCGCGGAGCAGCTGCTGCGCATCGCCCGGATCGGCGCGCTGCTCAACGGGGCGGCGGACTGATCCGGTCGCGGACGGTGCGCAGTTCGAGCACGGTGATATCCGAGGGTGCGGCCACCCGCACCGGTGGCCCCCAGGCGCCCGCACCGCGGGTGACGTAGAGCTGGGTGTCGCCGTAGCGTTCCAGCCCCGCGACCGTGGGGTTGGCCAGTTCGGCGATCAGATTGCCGGGGAAGAGCTGGCCGCCGTGGGTGTGGCCGGACAGTTGCAGATCCACCCCGTGATCGACGGCGTCGTGGATGACGACGGGTTGATGCGCCATCAGCACCACCGCTCGCGCGGGGTCCCGGCCCGCCAACGCCGCGGCCACATCGGGGCCGCGGCCCTCGGCTTCGCCCTCGACGTCGTCGACACCGGCCAGATCGAATCCCTCCAGTTCGACGCGACTGTTCATCAGGACCCGCATCCCGAGTTCCTGCACATGCGCGACCCACTCGTCGGCGCCGGAGTAGTACTCGTGATTGCCGGTCACGTAGTAGGTGCCCAGGCGCGAACGCAGATCGGCCAGCGGCGCGACGGTCGACCGCAGATCGGCCACCCTACCGTCGACGAGATCGCCCGCCACCGCGATCAGATCGGGTTTCGTACCGTTGACGGTGTCGACGACCTGCCGGGTGAACGAACGCCCGAGCGCCGGACCGACGTGCAGATCGCTGACCAGGGTGAGCCGGAACCCGTCGACCTCCGGGGGAAGTTTGGGCAGCAGGACGGTCATCCGTTTGACGGCGGGCCCGCTGAGCACGTTATGGGTGCCGAGACCGACCGTGCCCACGGCCGCGGCGATGGCCGCACCACCCAGTACGCGCGAGACGAACAGTCGCCTGGACACCGTGGGCTCGGATGCTTCGGCGGTGGGCTCGGTTGCCTCGCCTTCACCATCCGATATCGGGTCTGCCTGCGATTTCGCGACCGACGCCGCGGGGGTACGGCCGGGTTCCGATTCGGCGGTCGTCACCGCAGAGACGGTCCCGGCGGCCTCCGCGCCAGCACCGTCGATACCGCTGTCCGGTGTGGGTTCGGTCCGCGAGTTCGTGAACGCGGCATGGGAATCCGTTCCCGAATCCGCCACGGCACGCACCGGTTCGGTCGCGTCCGTACCCGCGGTTCGGGTGGCGGAATCGGCCGCATCGTGCTGCGCCGCCGCGGCCGAGCGCGTGGAATCCGCACCGTCGCCGCGTACCCCGTCGTACCAGCGCATCACCAGGGGCCGCAGCAGCTCCCCTATCAGCACACCGATCAGCAGATAGATGACCAGGGCCGCCCACAGAAACCCCGGCCACGCGACGGCCCGGATGAAACCCATTGGCGCCCGCGCCAATTGCCCGACCAACGCGGCGACCATCAGTCCCGCGCCGAGCACGATCAGGCCCGTTCCACACCAGCGGGTCACCGATCCGGGCCGGGTGGTGTCGCGGACCAGGCGCCGCCACAGATACCAGTGCAGTGCACCGAGCACCGACAGCGCGACGAGACCCATCAGAACCGAGACGACGATCACTGGTGCCTTTCCAACATGCCGGGCATTCGCGTAGACGAACCTACGCGATGCCCCCACATGTTCGATGGGCAAGTACCGACGACGTCCCACCGTCGGCCGCGGCGCGTGCATCGTCCTCGCGTGGCCGGGGCACTCGGCCGCTGCCCCGGAGGCGACCCGTACCGCACCGCCCCGAACCGGAGCCCTACATCGGCCCCGGCAGCGCCAGCCCACCGATCGCGGGCGGACGTCCCGGACCGCCCGCGTCGGTCAACAGCCGCTTGAGGATTTTGCCGGTCTCACCACGCGGTAGCGCGCTCAAGAAGGTGACGTCGCGTGGCACCGAGAAACGGCTGAGGCGATGACGGATATAGGTGCGGATCATGTCCGGGTCCAGCCCCGCGCCTTCCCGTTTGACCACGAACGCCGCGAGCCGCTGTCCGAATTCGTCGTCGGGGACACCCACCACCGCGACCTCACTGATCTGCGGCAGATGCGACAGCGCCTCCTCCACCGGGCGCGGGAAGACGTTCTCGCCACCGGAGATGATCATCTCGTCATCGCGACCGGCGATGAACAATCGGCCCGCCACATCGAAATAGCCGAGGTCACCGGTGTCGAGCATGCCATCGGCCTCATCCGGCGGCGCGGCGTTGACGTAACCGTCGAACAGCATGTGGTTGCCGACGAAGATGCGCCCGGCCGCGCCGATCGGGACCGGCCGGCGATTCTCACCCAGCACCGCGACCCGCGTGCCGAGCGGCGGCCTGCCAGCGGTGGTCGGCGAGGTGCGCAGATCCTCCGGTGTGGCCACCGACGCCCAGCTGACCTCGGTGGAGCCGTACACGTTGTAGAGGATGTCGCCGTAGAGGTCCATGAACCGCAGCACCGTCGCCCCGGCCAGCGGCGCACCACAGCTGACGACATGGCGCAGGCTGGAGGTGTCGTATCTCGACCGCACCTGCACCGGCAGATCCATGATCCGGTTCACCATGGTCGGCACGACGATCAGCGTGGTCACCCGATGTTGTTCGATCCGGCACAGGCAGTCCTCGGCATCGAACCGCTCCGGCAGCACCACCGTCGAGCGCAGCGCGGTACTCAATTGCAGGCCCGCCAGCCCCCAGGTATGGAACAGGGGTGCGGGAATGAGCATCGCCTCGTCCATGCCCAGCGGAATCCGCGACAGCAGCGCGGCGATGGTGGCGAAGCCCTTCGGATGCGGGCGGCGGGCGCCCTTGGGCCTGCCGCTGGTTCCCGAGGTGAGCACGATCAACCGGCCGGGCTGGCTCGGACGACGAAACGTCTTCTGCCCCATCGCGATCAGATCCTCGATGGTGGTGCGATCCGGGAGCGGCGGTCGGCCGTCGGTGTTGTAGCGCGGGATGTCGGTGTGCAGATAGCGCACCAGCTGTTCCAGTTCACCGTCGACGAACAGCGCCGACAAACGGTGTCGCTGCACGATCTCTTCGATGCGGCGCCCGGACAGGCCCGAATTGAGCAGGGCGACATCGACGCCGAGTTTGCCCGCGGCCACCATGGTCTCGACCATGCCCGCGTGATTGTTCGACAGCAGCCCGATGGCGTCACCCGAGGTGAGCCCCAGCGATCCCATGGCACCGGCCAGGGCATTGGTGCGCTCATGCATCTCGGCGAAGGTGCGGCTGCCGCGGTCGTCGGCGACGGCGATGCGATCCGGTGAATGGGCGGCGCCCGCGGCGTACCCACCGGCCAGGTTGAAACCCCATTTGTTCAGCGACCGTATCTGTTTCACGGCCACATCGGGGCGGCCCGTCGCCACCACGCCGGTGGACATCACCTGGCGCAGCACACCCACCTGATGCCGGACCGGTGAGTTCTCGCCGTTGACGACCACCGAGGTGCGCGCGCCACGGACGATATCGGCGATGCGCCGCAGCCCGCTCTCGGTCCATTCGGTGATGGCGCCGTTGGACAGCCCGGCCAGATGCGGATGCATCCGGGCGGGGCCGAAATAGGTGACGGTGACCCGGGTGCGCTCACCCTCCCCGCTCAACCGCACCGAGGCGAAACTGCCCTGCATCGGGCTGTGCAGTTCCATGCTCTCGTACCAGCGCCCGATCACCACCCGGATCTGGTGGATCCGGATGCCGGTGCTCGGGGTGCCCACCCGCAGCTCGAGCACCGGGTTCCGGTCGGGTACGTCCAGCCGTTCGGCTGCGCCGATACCCGCGAACACGCGTGGATAGGTTTGCGCTTCGAGCAGCAGATCCCATACTGCCGCGCGGCTTGCCGCCAATTCAGCGACCACATCGATGACGTCGGTAACCAACTGCGTACATCTTCTCGTCGGCCCGCAACGAACTCGGGTCGGCGGGTAGCTACTGTGTAACGTCAGTCACAATACAGTCGGTATGTGGTTCACACCACCACCTTTCGGCGTCGCCGCAGCCGCCGAAATCCCCCGCGAATCCTGTTGCCCGATGTTCACCACGGCTTTTGCGTCGACGACCGAACGCACGCTTGGCCGTTCCCCCAACGCCGCCCGACCAGCCCTATGACAACTCCCAACCGGATCAGGTGTGACGACAGCCACATTTTCGGCACACTGGATGTTCCGACCGACGATGAAGGAGAAGCGATGACGAAACCCGATCGCCGCGTGGCGATCACCCACACCGAGGAGATCCTCAACTACTTCGGTAAATGTGGCGACTGCGGCTATCCGGCGCGCGCCGCGACCACCAAACACATCTTCGACAATGGCGACGAAGAGACCTGGGTGACGGCTACCTGCTCGCTACCGTGCGGCTGGGCCGATCGGGTCCGGCCGACCATGATGACGACGGGGCAACGTCGGCACTGAACGCCCGGCCGCGCCCGCGAGCCCGATGTGCGGCACGATGGCGATATGGAACTGCGTATCTTCACCGAGCCGCAACAGGGCGCCGACTACGACACGCTCCTCACCGTCGCGAAGGCCGCCGAAGACCTCGGCTACGGCGCCTTCTTCCGATCCGATCACTATCTCGCGATGGGTGATGCCAGCGGTTTGCCCGGGCCGACCGATGCGTGGATCACCCTCGCCGGTCTGGCCAGGGAAACCACACGCATCCGGCTCGGCACGCTGGTCACCGCGGCGACGTTCCGGCTGCCAGGGCCGCTGGCCATCCAGGTCGCGCAGGTGGATCAGATGTCGGGCGGCCGGGTGGAGCTCGGTCTCGGCAGCGGATGGTTCGCCGAAGAGCATGCCGCGTACGGTATCCCGTTTCCCGAGGACAAGTTCGCCCGCTTCGAGGAACAGCTGGCCGTCATCACCGGACTGTGGGAAACCAAGCTCGGCGATACGTTCACCTTCGACGGCGCCCACTATCAGCTCACCGATTCGCCCGCGCTGCCCAAGCCGGTGCAGGATCCGCCGCCGATCCTGATCGGCGGCAAGGGCGCGCGTCGCACCCCACGATTGGCGGCGCGTTACGCCACCGAATTCAATATGCCGTTCTCCTCGCTCGAGGAGACCGCCACCCAGTTCGACCGGGTCCGTGCCGCCGTCGCCGAGCGTGGCCGCGCCCCGGGCGAGATGATCTATTCGAATGCGCTGGTCGCATGTGTCGGCAGCAGCGATGCCGAGGTGGCGCGGCGGGCCGAGGCGATCGGGCGCGCGGTCGACGAAGTGAAGACCAACGGCCTCGCCGGTTCTCCCGCCGAGGTGGTCGACAAGATCGGGCGCTTCGCCGAGCTGGGCACCGAACGCATCTATCTCCAGATCCTCGACCTCGCCGATCTCGATCATCTGGCGCTGATCGCGCAGCAGGTGGGTTCGCAGCTGTGAAGTCGGCCGCGGTCGTCGGCAGGTCATCGCCGGTATGGGACATTTACCCGCGGGCCAGGCGACCGCACCGGTCGACGGACACCCCGGTGTCGGCCCGTCCCCGATGACACGCGGCGCGCGCCGCAGGCCGAATGGATAGCAGTAGCAGTGACCGCAGGACCGACCACCTCGACCGTCGCGCCGACCCACCGCAAGGTCGCCACGGCGACCCTCGTCGGCACCACCCTCGAGTGGTACGACTTCATGCTCTACGGCACCGCGTCGGCGCTCATCTTCGGCAAACAGTTCTTTCCCTCGATGAGCCCCGCGGCCGGGACCCTGGCCGCGTTCGCCACCTTCGCGGTCGGGTTCGGTGCGCGGCCGGTCGGTGGGCTGCTGTTCGGGCATTTCGGCGACCGGGTCGGCCGGCGCGCCACGCTGGTGGTGTCGCTGATCCTGATGGGGGTGAGTTCGACCCTGATCGGCGTGCTGCCGACCTACGACAGCATCGGGTTCCTGGCGCCGGTCCTGCTGGTGGTGTTGCGGCTGGTCCAGGGTGTCGGACTCGGCGGTGAGGCGGCGGGCGCGGTGGTGTTCTCCATGGAGCACGCGCCGCGCGGGCGGCTCAACCGCTACGCGAGTTTCCCGCAGATGGGGACGCCGGCCGGGCTCATTCTCGCCAACGCGATATTCCTGGGCACCAGCGCGTTGATGCCGGAGGACGCCTTCCTGTCCTGGGGCTGGCGGATCCCGTTCCTGCTGAGTGTGGTGCTGGTGTCGGTCGGGCTCGCGGTACGGCTCACCATCACCGAATCGGCGCAGTACGCGGATCTGATCGAACGCGGTGAGGTGCGGTCGTTCCCGTTGCGGGACGCGTTGCGGGTCGGTCCGGCCCGGCTGCTGCTCATCCTGTGCGCGGCCATCGCGACCTCGGCGGTGGTGTACATCTTCATGGTCTTCACGCTGACCTACGGCACCGATTCGCTGGATTTCAGCCGCGATTTCCTGCTGCTCGGGGTGATCGTGTCCTCGGTGCTGTGGTGTCTGACCATGCCGCTGTGGGGTGCGCTGGCAGACCGTCACGGCACCCACCGGGTCTTCCTCGCGGGCACGGCCGCGCTGATGTTGTGGTCGGCGGTGTATTTCCCGCTGATGAACACCGGCAATGCCGTGGTGGTGTACGTGGCGCTGCTCGGGATGGGTCTGGTGCTGCCGATCAGTCACAGCGTGGGCGGCATCATCGTCGCGGAACTGTTCCCGGCGGCCGTGCGCTATTCGGGGACCTCGCTCATCGTCCAGGTGTCGGTGATCCTCGGCGGCGGCCTCGCCCCGCTCATCGCCACCGCGCTGTGGACAGCGGGGTCGTCGTCGCTGGCGGTCAGCTGCTATGCGGTCGGGATCTGCGCGTTGAGTGCGATCAGCACCTACGTCTTGTTCTGGGTGTTGCCCCGGATGCGGCGGTACCCGGTCGAGGAGGCGGCCGAGGTGGGCGTCCGGGCATAGCCGGTACTCGCGCTACGGCGCGGTTGCGGGCACGATCGAACTGGACGGCTACTCGACGACTCGGCTACTCGTCCCGGAGGTCAACGATCATGCGCGTACGCCAGACGACGGCTGCCCCCGCACGTGGGACGTCCACTCCGGTCGATGATCGCTGCCGTCGTGGCGTCCGGTCCGCCGTCGGCCCTCCACGCCGCGGCCTCATCCCGCGGAGCTGTCCCACACCGGACCGGCCTGTCGCACGTTCGACGACCGTATCGCTGCGCCGAGTTCTCGCCGCCGCTGTGCTCGCGTGCGGTGTGGCGGGATGCGCTGACGATACAACCGGCCGGCCCGAGAATTCGCCGCCGCCACTGGCGGTGACGACCGAGACGAGCCGGCCGGCAGGCACCGTGGACCTGGCTGCCGCCGAGGAAGTGGCCGCAGGTATCGAGACGCCGTGGGGCCTGGATTTCTTACCCGACGGCGCCGCGCTGGTCGCCGAGCGCGATACCGGGCGGGTCCTGCGGATCGTGCCCGGTCGCCCCGCGGAGCAGGTGTACGAGGTGCCCGGTGTGGTGGCGGGTGGTGAGGGCGGTCTGCTCGGGCTCGCGATCTCGCCCCGGTATGCCGAGGACGGCCTGGTGTATGCCTATTTCACCGCTGACTCGGATAACCGCATCGTCCGGTTCCGCCTCGGGGTACCTCCCGAAATCGTGTTCGATGGTATCGCGAAGTCCGGCAACCACAATGGTGGCCGCATTGCGTTCGGGCCCGATGGAATGCTGTACGTGGGTACCGGTGATGCCGGCAGGCGCATCGATTCGCAGGACCCGGACAGCCCCAACGGCAAGATCTTGCGCCTCACCCCGGACGGCGGCCCCGCTCCGGGCAACCCGCGCGCCGACTCCCCTGTCTACTCGCTCGGCCATCGCAATGTCCAAGGCCTGGCCTGGGATTCGGCGGGACGGTTGTTCGCCGCGGAATTCGGCCAGAACGATGTCGACGAGATCAACCTGATCGAGCCGGGACGCAATTACGGCTGGCCCGCGGTGGAAGGGACCGGCGGCGGCGATCGCGGTTTCACCGAGCCCCTGGTGACCTGGTCCACCGCTGAGGCGTCACCGTCGGGGATCGCCATCGCCGCGAATACCCTGTATGCCGCCGCATTACGTGGCGAACGGCTGTGGACCGTACCGCTCACCGACTCCGGTACAGACACACCCGCCGATCATTTCCTCGACGAATACGGACGTCTGCGAACCGTCGTGGTGGCCCCGGACGGGGCGCTGTGGCTCACCACATCAAATACCGACGGCCGCGGCGATATCCGCTCCGGCGACGACCGGATCCTGCGATTCCCCGCACGTTGAGCACCGATGCCGGTCGCATCTCCTCGACGTGCCGACCCTCCGGGTCCACCCGGCAGTGCGGCCCGCACCTGATCAGTTGTAGGAGTTCGCGACCCCGTTCAGCAGATTCTCCAGGGTGTCATAGGCCGGGATGTCGACCACGTCGATGAGGTCGCGGGCGACGGGGACCTCGTTGGCGTCGGCGACGGCAGTGAATTTCGCGGCGTCACCGGTGCGGAAACCGTGTTCGGCGGCCAGCGATTGCAGCTTCGGGTCGGTGGACAGCAGTCGGCCGATCCGGTCGCCGTCCTCGTTCAACGGCACCAGGGTGTGCCGCGACAGCACGGTGGGCGATGGGTAGAGCAGCACCATTCCCGGTGCGATCCGATCACCGATCGCGGCGGCGACATACTGCGCCTCATACGCCCACACCATCGGCGCGGGGCCCATACCTGAGGTGAGGTATTCGCCGAACGGGCCTTCGGAGGAGTTCTCGGTGTAGCCCTGGGCGGCGAACAGCCGCGAAAGCAGTGGCAGCACATGCGCTTCCGCCGCCGCTCCGCGCACCACGGCATTGCCATTGGCGACATATCCGGCGACGGCCAGATACATGGCGGCGGAATTGGAGCTGCGGGGGTCGGTGGTGGATACCAGCACGTTCTTGCGCACCGGATAGGTGGTGTTGCCCTCGAGCTGATCCCACTGCACGCCACGGGCGACCAGGTCCAGGTAGGCCGACATGTCGAAAGTCGGTGTCGGGCCGGGCTTCACCACGCCGGCGCGGGTCAGCAGATCGACGATCGGCTGGAAGGTGGCGATCACCATCGGCGAGGAGAACGGCGTGTACTGCGTGCTCACCCCCGCTTCCCGCTGAATCCGTTCCGCGGCGGGAAGACTCGACGGGAATGCGAAATCGAGGCCGTCGAGTTCGACCGACGTGGCGATCTGGCGTGAACCCGCGGGCCGGACCTCGACATCGATGCCGTGCTCGGCCAGCGCGGCCGCCACGCGCGGATCATCGAAGAACGCCATCTTCTCCGAGCCGACAACACCCTCGACGACCGTCAACGGCGCAGTAGCGGCGGCAGCAGGGGCCGGTTCCGGATCGCGCACCGCGGCGACGGCGACGGCGGCGACAACCAGCACTCCGACGACACCGAGCACCGGCACCAGACGTCCGCGTGAGAACAGCGCGGCACGCAAGGTTTCCGGCAGGTGACGAGAAACAGAATTCGAATCGAACAATTCGTTATCGGATTTCTCCGGCGCCGCTTCGATTCTCGTGACGACCTTTTCTACGACCGGTTCCGGGTCGAGTTCCCTGCGCACGATCCGTTCGACCAGAATGGGTACGAAATCCCTGATCGGCCGACCGTCGAAACGTTGGTGCGCATCCTGCACCGCGCTGCCGACCCGCTCCGGGCTGTGCGCGTCGGTGAAGTTGTCGACCAGGCGATTCTCCAAGTCCCGTATCGCTTTTTCCTCACGGACGGTATCGAGCTCCACCTGTTCTCCTCGGCGCCGGACCAACGGGACGGGCGGCCTCCGCGCCACCCACGGGCGCCAACCCTACCGTCATATTCGCCGACCCGATACTCGGGTGGAAATAATAGGAAGAAACTGCTTCCTACCGAATTACCCACCGGCGCTGGTGGCTTCCAGTACCGCCATCGCCGCATTGTGACCGGGAATACCACTGACACCGCCACCGCGGAGCGCACCGGCACCGCAGAGGAAGACATTCGGCTGCCCCGTGGCCACACCCCATCGCGCGCCCGGATCGTCGCGGCGATCGTCGTCGTGACGATACGGGAAGGCCAGATCGCGGTGGAAGATGTGGCCGCCGGGCAAGCCCACCTCGGCCTCGAGGTCGAGCGGCGATTTCGCCTCCAGGCATGGGATGCCGTCGGTGTCCACGGCGAGGCAATCCCGGATCGGTTCGGCGAACACCGCGTCCAGCTGCGCCAGCGTGGCCGCGACCAGCTCGTCTTTCACGGCCGCCGATGTGTTCTCGAACAGTCTTGTGGGCGTGTGTAATCCGAACAGCGTCAGGGTGTGTAGGCCGGATGCTCCTGCACCGAGGATGCTGGGGTCGGTGAGGGTATGACAGTAGATCTCCGCCGGTGGCGCCGACGGGATCCGCCCCGAGGCGGCTTCGATGTAGGCGTGTTCGAGCTGCGAGTACGACTCGGTCACATGGAGTGTCCCGGCGAAGGCGTCGCGTGGATCGACGTCCGGGTCACGCAGCCTGGGTAACCGGCGTAGAACCATATTCATCTTCAGTTGTGCGCCTTCGGGTTTCGGCCCGGTCGCCTCACCGAGCAAGCTGCTCAGCTGCGCCGGTGCCGCGTTCACCAGCACGTGGCGTGCACCGACCACACCTCTGTCCCAACGGATCTCGGCACGCGCACCATCGGTATCGATGCCCGTGACGGTGCATCCGGTGCGCACCTGCACACCGGATGTGCGGGCGGCCGTGGCCAATGCGGTGGTGAGGGCGCCCATTCCACCGACCGGAACATCCCAGTCGCCGGTACCGCCGCCGATCACGTGGTAGAGGAAGCAGCGGTTCTGGCGCAGGGTCGGATCGTGGGCGTGGGTGAAGGTGCCGATCAGCGCGTCGGTGAACACGACGCCGCGGACGACGTCGTCGGCGAACCACGACTCGATCGTCTCACCGAGCGGACGCTCGAACACGGCGTCCCAGGTGTGCGAATCATCGACCACGCGTTGCAGTTCCGTGCGGGTGGGTAGCGGACGGGTCAACGTCGGGAACACGCGACGCGCCAATGTTCCGGTCATCGCGTAGAATCGCTGCCACGCCTGGAATTCCCGATCCGACCCGGTCAGGCGCACGAAACTGTCCCTGGTCCGCGTCTGCGACGCGGCGTCGACCAGCAGACCGCTGCCGCCGACCGGGGTGTAGGAGGAGATGGTGCGGCGTCTGGTCTCGAAGCGCAGGCCGAGGTCGGTGACGATCTGCCGCGGCAACAGGCTCACCAGATACGAATAGCGCGACAATCGGACGTCCACACCGGGGAACACCCGCGCCGACACGGCCGCACCGCCCACCTCGGCATGTTGCTCGAGCACCAGTACCGAACGGCCCGCACGAGCCAGATAGGCGGCGGCGACCAGTCCGTTGTGGCCACCGCCGACGACCACCACGTCGTAGTCCGAACGTGTCGATGTCATGGTCTCTCGATAGCACGGATCGCGCTCCGCCGAAAGCTTCGCGCAGGTCGGCCACGGTGCGCCGCACGGCGCGGAACTTGTCGGTGGGCTCGCGTAGCTTCATGGCCATGTCGATCGGACGGGGAGGAGTGCGGTGATGTCCAGTGTCTCGGTGGTGAATCCACCGGAATCGAGTACCGACGAGGGGTACGAACGCGCGTCGGTGGTGCGGGTGGTCCCGGCGGTCGCGCCCCGCAAACTGGCCAAGGTGCCGTTCGTCGAACTCGCCGACGGCCGGCTCCAGGGGGTGGTGTCCAGCGGTTCGGACATCGGGCGTGTCTACGTGTCGTCGGTATCGGCGGCCACGCACGGACTCAGCTGTAGTACCAACAACAATCGGCCCTGCGGAGGGCTGCGCGGGGCCTACCCGTGCAAGCACATCCAGGCGCTCATCGCCGAAGCGGTCGTGCAGTACGGCACGGATCGGGTGGCGCGTTATCTCGGTGTCGAGGTGGCCGAAGGTGAGACCGTCGCCCAAGCGCTCACGCCCGTCCACGAACCCGCACCCGCGGCCGTGGTGTTCAGCAGGTTTTTGCGTCACCTCACCTATATCGAACTGCCGGGCGTGACGACGCCGATCCCGGAGATGCAGTGGTTTCCGGCCATGGGCGGGAGCGCCTGATGCTTGCCCTCCAGCTCGGCGAACTCACCGCCGACCTGCCCGCCGGTGTCGCCGAGGCGCTCGATGTCGTCGCCGGATTCGATCACGCGCTGATCGACGGCCTGGCCCGGCTCGACGCGGGCACCGCCGACGCGACGCGCGTGCTCGCGGCCACCGTCACCGGGTCCCCGCTCGGCGCCTCGGCAGCGGCCGCCGTCGCGTCCCTCGGCACCACCGCGCCGACACCGGAAGAACTGGCCGCGCTGTGCGGCGCTCGCGCGGCGCTGCTCGGCGCGATCCACGATGCGCTACTGGGCCGCGTCGACACCGTCACCGGCCGTGAACGCCTCCCATGGCCGGAGGAATCCTTCAGCGCCGCACCGGACAGCACCGTTGCCGCCTGCCGCTCCTGGCTCCAGGAACTCGCGATCACCGGTTGGCGCGGTATCGACCACGATCTGGTGGCGGCGGCCGATCAGGCCATCGAGGCCCTGTTCGCCCTCCCGGATCGGCGCCGCCTGGCTTTCCTGCTCGACGGTTTCGCCGCCGAACTTCGTGCTTGTGCGCCGATTGCCACCCTGCCGCACCTACCGGTCCGGCGCTGGGCCGATCTGTGGAGCCGGGCCATGCTGCTCACCTGGCGTGGGCCCGATCGTCCACCCGCGATGGACACGGCCACCGTCTCTGGGCGGTTGTTCATCATCGGCGTCGATATGCAGGAGCACGGCACGGCGGTCCAGGCGCAGGTGTACGCGGTGCTCGAGCCCGCCGACGCCACAGCCGCCCGGCGCGTCCGGATCAGTGTCTCGGCGCCCAAGGTCGACACGGTGGTCGGTCCCGCGGTGTGGCAGCTGCTCACCGCGCACCAGCATCTGCGCACCGCACTGGCCGAACATCGATCACTGGAACTCGTCGATATGCCGCTGCTGGCGGGCGGTGACCTGCTGTGGGACGATGCGCGCGCCGAGGTCGGCGAACCCGCCGATCCGTTCGCCACCGCGAGGGTGCAACTGCCCGGTGCGCTCGCCGCCGCGGTGTCGCCGCTGGACCGCGATCCGGTCCATATCGCCGAACCGGTGCTGATCGAGGGCTACCGGATCATCGAGGATCGGCTCGAACTCGACGGCGCCGCCATCGCGGTGAATGCCGACCGGCTGCCGTCCAGCGGGCCGCTGGATGCCGCGGCCGTGCGCGGCTCGGTCGCCTGCATCGGCCTGCTCCGCTGGGACGACGGCCGATGGTCATTGCGCCCACTCGCGGTGCAGCGGAAAGTGAAGGGCAAGGTCGTCGAGGTGCACGGTGGCGATTGGGCCTGCGGCCCCACCGACCCGAAAGTGGTGAAGGCACAAGCCAAATCGGGTGATGCGGTCGCGGTGCTGCGGGAGCGGGCGGGACGGTTGCTGCGCACATGAGCGAACAATCCACACCCACCGAAGCCGACGAGACCCGCCGGCAGATCCTGTACTGGCGCATGCTCGCCACCATCTTCGGTAATGAACCACAGCCAACGCTGGAAACGGGCAGCCTCGCCGTCGTCGAAGATCTCGGCCTGCCGCCGGTGCTGCTGGATCCTCGGGTCTCCATCGACAATGTCGTTCAGCGGTTCCCCGAACTCGCCGCCGAGTTCGACGCACTGCGCATCGCACCAGAGCCGGGTTCGGCAACACCGACCGTCCCGTCGGCGGCGCCTACGCGACTGGCCTCGACAGCACCGTCGAGTGGCGCCGACAACAGCGCTCCGCACGACCCCGAGGCTGCTGCCGATACCGATGCCACAGCGGCCGACTCGGATTCGACGGGCGGCGCGCATGAGCAGGTCCGTACCGCGGCACTCGTCGCCAAACTGCTGCTCAATGTGTTCGCCACCGGTAGTGGCAGCGTCAGCGCCGGGCAACTCGCCGACTGGCAGCGCGATGCTGGCTGGTTCCGGCGTGCGCTCGGCGGTGAGGCCGGCGGTGAGATGAACGTGGTGCTGTCCGAGCTGGAGGGCGCGCTGGTGTCGCGTATGCGGCTGCGTGAAGTGCTCGCCGATCCGGCACTTGCCGCAAAACTCACGCCGAGCATGTCGTTGATCGAACAACTGCTGCGTGACAAGTCGAACCTGTCCGGTGTGGCGCTGGCCAATGCGAAGGCCCTGATCCGGCGCTATGTCGATCAGGTCGCCGAGGTGCTGCGCACCCAGGTGCAGCAGACCGCCGCCGCGACAGTGGACCGCTCGGTGCCACCCAAGCGCATCCTGCGCAACCTCGATATCGACCGAACCATCTGGAAGAACCTCACCAACTGGAATCCCGAGGACGAACGGCTCTACGTCGACCGGCTCTTCTACCGGCAGACCGCCAAGCGCACCACGCCCGCACGCATGATCGTGGTGGTCGACCAATCCGGGTCGATGGTGGATTCGATGGTCAACTGCACGATCCTGGCGTCGATCTTCGCGGGCCTGCCCAAGGTGGACGTCCATCTGATCGCCTACGACACCCGCGCCATCGATCTCACCCCCTGGGTGCACGATCCGTTCGAAGTGCTGCTGCGCACCAACCTCGGTGGCGGCAACGACGGCCCGGTCGCCATGGCCATGGCCCAGCCGAAGATCACCGACCCGAAGAACACCGTGCTGGTGTGGATCTCGGACTTCTACGAGTTCGACCGCTCCCAGCCGCTGTTCGAGGCCATGGAGTCGGTGCACCGATCCGGGGTGAAGTTCATCCCGGTGGGTTCGGTGAACTCCTCCGGCCACCAGAGCGTCAATCCATGGTTCCGACAACGGTTCACCGCCATGGGCACACCCGTCATCTCCGGCCATATCCGCAAGCTCGTCGCCGAGCTGAAGAACTTTCTCGACTGAAGGAGACCCACGACCATGTCCGATGCGCTGCGCGCTCCCGCCGAGGTCAAATACGCCGAGGAACTGGATTGGCTGGAATCGATCGACGACGGCCCCAAGCCGTTCGCGTGGCGGCTGAGTCCGAAGATGGTGCGACTGTTCATCCTCGGTTCCGAACGCGCCGACGGTCTCGACCGTGATATCGAGCAGAAATGGTTCGGCGACCGCAGTTTTGTGGAACGCAGTATCGTCACCCTCGCCTCCGACCGCGGGCTGCTGCTGATCGGCGATCCCGGTACCGGTAAGAGCTGGCTCGCCGAGCTGCTCTCGGCCGCGATCAGCCGCAATTCCACCCTTGTGGTGCAGGGCACCGCGGGCACCACCGAGGACCACATCAAATACTCGTGGAACATTTCGATGGTCATCGCGAAGGGGCAGTCGCGTGAATCGATGATCCCCTCCCCCATCATGACCGCGATGGAACAGGGCACCATCGGCCGCTTCGAGGAGCTGACCCGCTCCACCAGCGATGTACAGGACGCCTTGATCTCGATCCTGTCGGAGAAGTACGTCTCCATACCCGAACTCGATGACGACAATGTCGTCTTCGCCCAGCCAGGCTTCTCCATCATCGCCACCGCCAACAGCCGCGACCGCGGGGTCAACGATCTGTCCTCGGCGCTCAAGCGGCGCTTCAACTTCGTGCGTATCCCGGTGGTCACCAATAAGCGCAGCGAGGCCGAGATCGTCCGCTTCCGCACCACCGAACTGCTGCGCCGTCACCGGATCGAACTCGAGCTGCCGCCCACCCTGCTCGATATCCTGCTCGACAGTTTCGCCGATCTTCGCGCCGCGGCCGCCGCAGCGACCAGCGACGACGACAAGCTGGAATCGGCGTTGTCGACCGCCGAACAGATCGGTGTCCTCGAAGACGCCATCCTGCACAGCCAGTTCTTCGGCAGCACCACCCTCAGCGCCGAAACTCTCGCCGGATCGCTGGTCGGTTCGCTGGCCCGGCGCAGCCCGGAGGATCTCACCATCCTCAACAAGTACTGGCACGGCGTGGTCGAGCCGCGCAGCAAAGACCAGGGTGGCGCCTGGACGCAGTTCCTGGAGGGCGGGCGAGACGCGATCGCGAGGCTGTCGTGAGCACCTTCACGGCGCTGCGCGAGCAGCTGGCCGACGCGGCCACGGAGTTCGCCGACGGGCCGGGTGCGCTCGGCGAGATCCTCGCCGGAATGGTCGACGATGTCGATCGCGCGCTACGCGAAGAGCTGGAGATCTTCCCCGTATGCCACCATTCACCGGCCTCCGCGCTGGCGATGGTGCGGCGGTTGCACGAGAAGCGACCCTCGGTCATCTATCTCGAACTGTGCGAAGACCTCCGTCCGCTGCTGGATGAGCTGCACAACTGCACGCTTCCGGTCGCGTTGCAGGCTTTTGCCGGTGAACTCGACGGATTTCCGGCACAGTGGGCGCCGCTGTCGGTGGTCGCACCCATCACCGAGGCCTCGGCCGAATACCAGGCCATCGCCTATGCGCTCGGCACACCCGGTGTGGAGTTGATCCTGGTCGACCGGTCCACCGACCACGTCTTCCAATGGTCGCCACGCGATGCGGGGCCGCCCGGTGAGGCGCCGGAGGCGGAAGCGGAAGTCGCGTTACACGGCGACGCGGTGGGTATCGAGATCGGTGATCTGCGGCCACGTTTCGGCGACCTGGAGCAGTATCTGCTGCATCACGGCAAGGTCAGGCACTGGTCGGAGTGGTGGGACCAGTTCGTCGAACAACCGCTGTCCGGCGCCGATTACGACACCTACCGCCAGGTCATGGTGATGATCGGCAGTCTGTTCCGCCGGTTGCGCCCCACCCGCGACCACGATCGCGACGAAGACCGTGAGCGCTATATGTGGACGCGTATGCGCGAACATCTCGCGGCTACCGGCACCGATCCGGCGAACTGCCTCTACATCTGCGGCGCCTTCCACGCGGCCAGCCGGGTCGAGGAGTTCGGTGTCGGCTACACCGGTGAGCCGTATGTGATCGAACCGCGCACCGGCACCGAATGGCGCTACGGGTTGATCCCGTCCAGCCATTCCGCCATCGAAGCCCAGTTCGGGTCGGCGCCCGGCTCGGTCTCCATCGCGGCGGCCACGTGGTCGAAGGGGCTCCGGCGCAGCGGACTGACCGCGTTTCGACTCGGCGGCAAAGCGGCGGGCTCGCGCGCCAAACGCAAGGCGATCACGCCGGTGAGCACCGGCGTCGCGGATCGGCTGTCCGGGTTCCTGTCGAGTCCGCCGCCGCTGGACGAACTGGACGAAGCCGAATTGCTCGAATGGTCGGTCGATATCGTGCGCCTGGCACGGCGCAACGGCTATCTGGCCTCCACCGCGGACGCCATCGCGGTATTCGAGACATCGATCCTGCTGGCGGGCATGCGCAACCGAGCCCGGCCCACGCCCTACGACTTCCAGGATGCGGCGATCACCTGCATCGAGAAGGACACCGTGCCGGGGCGGCGCGATGTCCGCCATCTGTGCGAGATCCTGCTGGGTGGCGATCGCATCGGCCGCGTCGGCTATGACGCGTTGCCGCCGCTGGCGCGCGATGTGCTGGACCGCCTGGCCCCGCTCGGGCTGGATCAGACCAAACGCACCGTCCAGCGGACACTGCTCGACCTGCGTGCCGATCCGCGGCTGCAACCGTGTTCGGATCTGCTGTGGGTGCTGCGCAGATTGCTGCCACCGGATGCCGCCCGCCCGATCATGGGTTCGCGTGGCCTGGGCGAACGTTCGATCCAGGAGAGCTGGGATCTGGCTTTGGGCAGGCATCAGCGCAGCCTCGTCGAACTCGGCTACGAAGGTGTGACCGTCGAACAGGTGCTCGAGCATCGGCTGCGCCGGGAAGTCGCCGCCGCGGACGCCACCGCTGCCGTGGCGCTGGCGGGCGTCGAGGATGCGCTGGTCTATCTCGCGCAGGCGCGGTTGGCCGATGAACTCGGGGCCCGCGCGATCGCATTGCTGTCGGCCGAGCGCACCGTCGACGACGCACCGGAGGTGCTGCGCCGGATCCGGCGGCTGCTCAACCATTTCCGCGGTACCGGTCCCGAGCTGCCCGAGTGGAGCCGCCGCTTCGTCACCGAGGGGTACGCCCACTACTGCACGCTGCTGCCGATCGCGTTCACCGACGATGACACCGGTGTCCGCCAGGTGGGTGCCATGCTCGGATTCCTGTTCGGCATGGAGAATCTCGCGCTCTCGCTCGGCTGCGATCACACCCAGCTCGAACTGGCCGTGCGCCAATCGCATCCGGAATCACCGGACATGGTGGCGCTGCTGTGGGCGGCGCAGTTCCAGCTCGGGCTGCTCACTCTGCCGGAGCTACGTGCCCGTTGTGACGAAATGCTGGCCAACCCGTTGGTCGTACCGTCCTTCCCGCGGTACCTCAGCGGATTCATCCAGGCATTGGAGCCAGCGCCCGCGTTGAAGCCGTTCGTGGTGGAGTTGCTGTCCAAGGCTTTCGGTCGGCTACCCGATGCGGTGCTGCTGCCGTGGTTGCCCACGCTGCTCGAGACGTTGCGGTCGGAGGCAGCGGATTTCGTTCCTGGATTGGTGACCGAGGCGGGGCGTACCTTCCCGGCGACCTTGCCCGCGATCGACGCGTGGACACCGCCGTGGCGCGCCGACGTCGCTGCCGCACCATCGATACCCACGCAGGTCGACGGCCCGGCCACCGCACTCCTGTTCGCCCATCCCGAAACCTGCACGGCACTCGCCGCGATGCTCGGTCACGACACCACATGGCATGAGCCCGAGGCAGACACGTCCAGTTACCCGACTGCCGAAGTCAGCGCACTACTCGAACGCTACCCACGGTCGGCCGAATCGCTGGCAGGTCTCCTACAGCCACCGCCGCGTTCATGAGCCGCCGGCCGAGGGCAGGGTGTGCGATAACGAGCGAGCCCGGCTCCGCAACGGCACACCGACACTGCCTCATGCCGACCGATATTCGATGCGGACGAGGCGTTTGTCGCCGCTACGTCGGCATCCGGTGGCAGCAGCGCTCATCGGCGACCGCCCACCGGCATCCGCCCGATGCGCTCATCGACGCGAGCACGGCACCTACAGTGGACATGTCGCCCGGAACCGCTCCGATCGGCACGCGGTGCAAACTGGCGGGTAATGCGTTGGTGCACCGCATGTTCAACAGCACACGATGAAGGGATGCGCGTGACAGAAGGGCTCGAACAGCACAGGATCGTTCCGTTGGCCGCCGACAGCCTGGTAGTTTCCGCGCGGACGGCACTGCCCGCGCATCTCGCGGCGATCCTGCTGGGCCCCGACGGCGCCATCCACGACGAGACCGACTTCGTGTTCGGTACTCAGTCCGAGGCACGCGGTCTGCGGCTGTCCGGACCGGGAGCCGCGCCGGTGCCGACACTGCACGTCGACCTGTCCTCGATTCCACACGCGGCGACCACCGTTCGGGTCGTCGTCGCCCTGGACAATCCGCACCGCACCTTCGCCGAGGCGGACGCGCCCGCCCTCGAGGTCGCCAACGGTCGCGGTGCCGGCCTGTACCGCACCGTGTTCGACGGGTTGGGCGCGGCCTCGGCGGTAGTGGCAGTCGATATCGAACGCACCGGGGCGGGCTGGGGCATCACCACCGTCGGGCGCGGCCATGCCGGTGGTTTCGCGGCCGTACTGGCCGAGAGCCACGTCCAGGTCGGTCGTCGCCCCGCGACTCGTACCCAGGTGGAGGCGGCCGAGCTGCCGGTGGGCCGCCCACTCGGACTGGTACCGGGCCAGGTCGTGCGCCTACGCACCAGCACCGGTCCCACGCTGGATCTGGTGCGGCTCGGCCTCGGCTGGGACCCCGTGCCCGACCACACCCTCGCCGGTGGTGCGGCCACGCCCGCCGACCTCGACGCCGCCGCATTGCTCTTCGACACCGACCACCATCTGCTCGACGCGGTCTACTTCGCCCAGCTCAATTCCAACGACGGTTCGGTACGGCATCTGGGTGACAGCATGACCGGTGAGGGCAGCGGCGAGAACGAGGTCATCACAGTCGATCTCTCCCGAATCCACCCGCAGGTGGCGACCGTGGTCCTGGTGGTCACCAGCTATCACGGGCACAGCTTCGAAACCATCCGCAACGCCTTCTGCCGTCTGGTGGATGCCGGTACCGGTGTGGAACTGGCCCACCTGGACCTGCACGGCGGCGGCACCCACACCGGCATGGTCATGGCCAAGCTGTATCTCGCGGCGACGGGCTGGAAGCTCCAGGCCATCGGCGAACCCATCTACGCCACGCACCCCGGCGAGGCCGTCCACCAGCTCACCCACCACCTCGCCTGAAACAACGATTCGGGATACCGCCGTCGATATCCCGCCTGCACGGCCGACCAGCTGACTTTCAGCCACGGCAAGCATGAGCAGCGCCGAATTCCGCTACCCGCCTATTCTGGTGTGGTGGATTCGGTCGCGCTCGATGCCGTCGATCTCGGCTTGTTGCACGCGCTCCAGGTGGATGGGCGCGCTCCGTTCAGCCGGATCGCGGACGTGCTCGACGTCTCCGATCGCACCGTGGCCCGCCGCTTCGCGCGACTACGCCGCAGTGGGATCGTCCGGGTGACCGGAGTGGTCGACAGCGGACGCACCGGCGACGCGGACTGGGTGGTACGGATCCGCATCCGGCCGGCCGGCGTCGAGCCGGTCGTCCGGGCATTGGTGCGCCGTCCGGATACCGCCTGGTTGACGACGTTGTCCAGCGGCGAAATCATCTGTGTCTTCCGCACCGATGCCGCCGAGCCAGCGCCGCTCGCCGCACTGGCTCGCCACCGCGACGTACTCGAGGTGGAAGCACATCGATTGCTCCGCAACCTCATGTCCCAGCCGTGGCACGGCCGCACCGCGGCATTGTCGGCAGAGCAGATCGCCGCTCTCGACGCACCGGTCGATGACGTGTCCGGCCGGGTCCGCTTGACGGAACTGGACCGGCGGTTGCTGCCCGCGCTGGCCATCGACGGGCGGACAGCATATCCACGGCTGGCGGGGACGCTCGGTTGGTCGGAATCCGCGGTCCGCAGGCGAGTGGACGAGCTGCGGCGCGCCCAAGTGCTGCGTTTCGATGTCGAGATCGACGCCGCTGTTCTCGGCTACACCTTCCAATGCCTGCTGTGGGTCACAGCTGCTCCGGCCGAACTCAACTCGGTAGCCTCGGCGCTGGCGACCGATCGGGAAGTGGCGTTCATCGGCGCAACGACGGGCAGCCACAACCTGCTCGTCTTCGTCGTATGCCAGGACGCGGACGCGCTGTTCGAATACGTCGCCGGGCGCGTCGGGATGCTCGCGGGTGTCGATCGGGTCGAGACGGCCGCGGTCTCGCGAGTCGTCAAACGCGGTGGCTCATCGGTCTGATCGCGGGGACCGCCACATCGACCACAGGGTCGGGCCGCCATCCGGGATGCTGATGGTCTCGGTGGCCTCGAAGCCGAACCGCTCGTAATAGCCGATATTGGCCTGGTTGCTCGACTCGAGATAGGCGGGCGTCCCCTCATCGTCGCAGCGGTCGAGCCGGGCCCGCAAGAGCGCCTGCCCGTGGCCCTGCCCGCGCTGCGCCGGATCGGTGCCAATGATCCCGAGATACCAATGCGGTTCCTCTGGATGTCGGGCGATCAAGGCATCGCCCAATTGCTTACCCGCGCGCAGTCTGGCGCCGAATGCTCGGGCGAATTGCGGCAGCATCCGCAATTCCGACCAGGTCGAGTGCCGCCACAGCCCCGGCGGATCCCACAGCGCCGCACCGCCGATCGCACCGGATCCGTCGACAGCGACGTCCACGCCGCCGTTGGCCAGATAGTGGTGGCGAGCCTGGGCCGCGAAGAAACGCGGCAGTCCGGCTGCTCGGCGTCGCGGGTCCGGCAACAGCCACACCCACACCGGATCATCCTGGAACGCGGCAGCCAACGTGTGTGCCAGGGGGCCGATATCGTCGCGTCGCGCCGGACGCACATCAGAAGAGGTCGACATCATCGTTTCCTAACTCTCGTCGAAGAGATGGGTGGTGCCACGGACCCTTCCGCTGGTGGTCTCGACGATCATCGAACCGCCGTGAAGAACAGCCCGGCGCCGCAGGCGTCGCGACCGGAAACGAAGAAACCGGTATCGGTGGTCGTGGTCTCCGTACCCGATTCCCCGACCAGCGTCCTAGCGCGGTCGAGGTCGTCCACGTGGACGGTCACGGCTGCCAGATACGAGGGCGCCGGGGCCTTCTCGCCCGGCAACACCTGCACGGCCGCCGACGCGGGGACGATCTCGATCCGGGTTCCGGCGCGGATCAGCACGGTCTTCGGCCCGATGGTCGATGGCTCGACTTCGAGGACGGCCTGATAGCGGCGCAGAATCGCAGCGTGCTCGGCGTCGTCGGCGACGATCAACACCGCCACGATGCCGCGGGCGCCATTGGGGTGGTGTGCCATGCCGATGATGATCGGTGGTGATCCGTTCGGCGAGCCCCTCATGCCCGCCGAACGCCGCGATCCGACATCCAACGGTCGTCCGGTGGCGGATTCGGTCATCAGCCCAGGCTGAACGGTCGCCCCCACAGCGTGACCGATGCCGTCACCGATGCGGTCTCCACCCCGACGACGACGAACGCCCGCGCCTGGGCGTAGCCCGCGCACCCGTCGAGGCCGATGGTCTGGTCGGCCCACGTCACCGAGCCGCTGGTGCCGGTGAACCGGTTCGCGCCGCGATGCGACTCGTTGCCGTAGTCGTCGGTGCGCTCCAGGTCGAGTACCTGGAAGCTGGTAGCTCGGCCCGGACCGAGCGAGAGATTCGCGCCCCCGGCCGCGCTCGCCGTCGGCTGTTCACCACGCCCGGCCACGCCTGCCGATCCGCCCACCGACGAGTCCGCGCCACCGAGGTGCACCTGGCAACCCACGACGTAGCCCGGTGCGATTCTCGCGCCGTCGGCGCTGCCGGACAGCTCGACGCGGGCGCTCCCGGACACCCAGGCGTTGCGGTGCAACGGCGTTGCGCCCATCGATGGGCTGAGAGTGACCGACTCACCGATCAGCCGCACGGTCACCCGGGTGCCGTCCGCCAGGGTCCGCGTCAGCTCTCCGCCCGGCAACGACTCGACACTGTCGGCCACGGCCGACACCGGCGGCAGGGCCACGGCGGTCACCGCGCCGACACCCGCTACAAGACCCACGAACATCGATCCCGGCATCGGCTACGCCTGCTCGGTCCGGAGCACAGCGTGAATTCGGCAGCGGGACCCCGGCCCGTGCACCATGCCGGGATACTCATGAACTCGTCGCCACTCGGGTCCGGGCAGCGATGCTTCCAGAAAGGCTCGGTGGTCGTCCGCGTGCGTCCATGCCGAACAATTGAGTACGGTCGCGCCTCCGATATGCAGGTACTGCCCCAGCAGCCCGTCGATGGACGGTCGGCGCGATTGCAGCGCGGCGGCCATCAGGTCGGTCCACTGCTCGGCGTCGGTGGGCGATGGGAACTCGAAGGTACTCACCACCAGACAGTCGGCAGGCGTATGTTCGCCGAACACGACACTGCGGCGAAGCCGGTAGCGCGTCGCCGATCCCGGCATCGAGGAGGCGACTTCGCCGTCGACCTCCGACTGCCACTGCTGGTAGGTGAGCACCGAATCGTTGCGCATGCTCGGCAGGCAGACAACAGAGACCAGGCCGGACGGGCGTGCCCGCGCATACCAGGAGCCCACGATCGTGTCGGCGACCGAGGTCGTCTGTGCGGGCCCGGCCACCGGGTGCCGTTCGATGATCACCGTGGTGTCAGTGCGGGCCAGATCGGGTAGTGAGCGGTCGAGATCGTGCACGGATCTACTCCTTCGAGTGGTTTCGGTAGGTCAGTGGTGGCTGGTCAGAGCGACATCGCGCAATGCCAACGCAACGAGAAACATGGCGGCGGAACAGATCCCACCGATCAGGAAGACGTCGGCGACCCCGTCCGCGACGGCGGCGCGGACGGCGGCACGCATCGGTTCCGACACCTGCGTGAGGTCGGCCGCTGCCTCGCCCGACCACATCCCCACACCCGGCTCCGCGCCGCCCAGCGACCGCGCCAGCTGCCACGCATACGCCGCGCCGAGCACTGAAACCCCCAGCGAATTACCGAGATTGCGGGCCAGCATGGCCGTCGCGCTCGCGGCGCCGAGATCGCGGTCGGCCACGCTGTTCTGCGCGATGACGACGGTCAACTGCATGAAACAGCCCATACCGACACCGACGGCGAGCATCGCGGCCACCATCACGAGCTGACCGGTGTCCTCGTCCACCCCGGCCAGCAGGAACAGTCCGGCCGTCATCACGGCGGCTCCGACGATCGGGTACCGACGGAATCGGCCCGTCCGCGACACCAAGGCGCCGACCACCGGTGCGGTCACCAGCATCCCGCCCAGTAGCGGCAGCAGGAGCAATCCGCTGTTCGTCGCCGACAAGCCGTGCACGACTTGCTGATATACCGGAACGAAGGTCACCGCACCGAACATGACCAGGCCGCTGAGGAATCCGAGCAACGCGGCCAGGGTGTAGTTGCGGACGCCGAACAACGTCATGGGCACCACCGGCTCGTCCGAGCGACGTTCCCACCACACGAAGACCGCCAGCGTGGCAGCCGCGAGCAGCGCCGACGCGATCACCGGTGGCGAGATCCAGGCAAACCGATTGCCCGCAGTCGAGGTCAGTACCGTGACAGCCACGATGCTCACACCGAGCAATGCCATGCCGACCCGGTCGACGCCGCCACGGCTGGCCCGCTCACGCCTCGGCAACCGCAACTGCGTCAGCAGCAGCACAGTGGCCACCGCGCCCAGCGGAAGGTTCAGGTAGAACGCCCATCGCCAGCCGATGCCGTCGGCGCACAGTCCCCCGATCACCGGGCCCGCCAGAATAGCCAGCGGCATCACCACTGCCATCAGCCCCTGGTATTTCGCACGCTCACGCGGCGGCACCAGCTCCCCGACGATCGCGATGCCGCCGACCAGCAGACCGCCCGCGCCCAGCCCCTGCACCACGCGGAAGCCGATCAGCCCGGCCATCGTCTGCGCGGCCCCACACAGTGCCGATCCGAGAAGGAACAGCGAAAACGCCGCGAGGAACACTGTTTTGCGGTCGTAGAGATCGCCGAGTTTGCCCCATATCGGGGTGGTCACCGCGGTGGCGACCGCGAACGCCGTCACCACATGTGACAGCTCGGTGAACCCGCCCAGCTCGGCGGCGATCGTCGGCAGTGCCGTTCCGACGATGGTGAAGTCCAGATTGGCGGCGACGAAGGCGACCACGAGCCCGCTCATCGCGGCGTAGATCCGTCGTGGCGGAGGGTATTCGGAGTGCTCACGCGCATCGGCGTGCGGTTCGACGGTCACAATCATCTCCCGCGTACGTTGTATCTGATGTGTACAACGTATCTCGAGGAATACGTTGTACACAACGGTGGTACGATCGGGCCGACAGCGAGAGAAGGGCGACAGTGGCACGGACAGCCGAGAGCGATAACGCCGGGCGCGGCACGATCTGGGAGCGCCTGGACCAACCACCCACGTCGGCGCGAGTTCCGCTCAGCCACGACCGGATCGCCCTCGCCGCGATAGAACTGGCCGACGCCGAAGGACTGGGCGCCGTGTCGATGCGTCGCCTGGCCGAGCACCTCGGCGTGGCGACGATGGCCCCGTATCGGTACATCTCGGGCAAGGACGACCTGTTCGAGCTGATGGTCGATATGGCCCACGCCGATATCGACCTACCGGCGGCGTCCGAGGGCTGGAAGCATGTTCTCCGCGCCTACGCCGACCAGGTCCGCGCCGTCACCCTGCGCCATCCGTGGCTGGTGCAGATCTACGCGCGGCTACCGGGAGTCCTGACCCCACGGATGGCCGATATTTCCGAGCAGGCCCTTTCCTCGATGACCGGACTGGACGTGGATGTCGACGCGAAGATGGCGATCCTGGCCACCGTCACCGCGTTCACTCACGGCGCGGCCGCCGCCGAGGTCGCCCAGCACCAGCTGATGGGCAGGCAGGGCTGGGATTCCGATGACGATGTGCGCAGCGCCTACCACCCGTACATGGCCCAACTCACCGGCGCGGGCCGCTATCCCGCGCTGGCCGACTACCTGGTCAACGGCTCCAACAACGATACGGCGGCCTGGCAGTTCGACTTCGGACTCGACTGCGTGCTCGACGGGATCGGCGCCACGCTGCGCTGTTGATCTCGCCACGCCGCGCTGGTGAACTCGCTCAGCGGCGCACGCGCAGATATTCGTCGTGCTCGCGATCGTCGCGATAGAAGCGCCGGGTCAGCCCGGCCAACCGGGCGATCTCGGTGGTGAGGGCGGTGGGGCCGGCCGGTTTGGCGACGATGGGGTCGCCGGTCTTGACGTAGTAGCGGCCGTCCTCGTAGTCCATCCACCAGAAGCTGCGCCCGAACGCGGGCCGCGAGTCGACGGCGGGGCCGGGGAAGATCATGATCTCGCCCACCGATTGCCGTCGACGTTTGAAGACGCGGTCCAATTGCTGCGTGAGACTGAGTTCGTCGACGTTGCGCACATAGCGGGAGCGGTCCGCGCTCAGATCCGCGCGGCGGACCTCCACGGCCGGGCGGGTACCGGCGGGCGCGGGCGGCAGGGCCGCCACCGCTTGGGCGGGCACCTGATTCGCGGCGCAGTTGGTGACGATCACATCGCCGCCGATATCGGCCGAGGTCCCCGGCAGTTGTACCAGTGTCGCACCGGCGGATCCGTGCATCGCACCGTGGAAGCGGTAGGTACGGGCCATATTCCGGCCGCCGTACCCTTTGACCTCCACGCGTACCTCCGGCTCACGCAGGATGGTGAGCACATCGACCAATTCGACCGAATAGTACTTCTCCAGCAGCACATCGACGGCTGCTTCGCGTTGGCGCCGCAGGTCGTCGAAATCGTCGGCGACCGGTCGGTAGCGCAGCGGATACGGCAGTCGGTCGTGGCCGTACGCGGACCAGAGAATGTCGAACTCCAGGCCGGTGAACCGCCAGGTAGCCATTCGCGCACCTCCCCAGCTGACCTTCAGGGCACCCTACCGTCCGGTCCCGGCACCGGCAACAGTCCCGCGTAGCGGGCCGCTGCCGACACCGGGCGCACGGATCATTCGTCGACGAGGTCCTCGGCGGGCTTGGCGCGCGGCACGATGAGCCCGACCACCGGTTCCACCACACGGGCCGCGACCGGCCCGAGCACCGCCATCAACAGCACGTAGGTCGTGGCAAGGGCCGCGAACCCGTCGGGCACCGCACCGGCGGCGACCGCGAGTCCCGCGATGACGATGGAGAATTCGCCGCGCGCCACCAGAGCCGCACCCGCGCGGGCCCGGCCGAGACTGGTGGCACCGGCGCGTTTGGCCGCCCACCAGCCGGTGGCGATCTTGGTCGCGGTGGTGATCACCGCCAGCAGGATCGCCCAGCCGAGCACCGGCGGAATACTGGCCGGATCGGTACTGAGCCCGAACAGCACGAAGAACATCGCCGCGAACAGATCGCGCAGTGGTTCCAGCATCTTGGTGGCGTTGTGCGCGGTGGAATCGGAGATGGCGATGCCGAGCAGGAACGCGCCAACCGCCGCCGAGACCTGCACGGCCGAGGCGATCCCGGCCACCAGCAGTGCGGCGCCGAGCAGTTTGAGCAGGAAGATCTCGCGGTCGTCGCTGGCCACCACGGCGGAGACATACTTGCCGTAGCGCAATGCGACGACGAGCACGACGGTGATCGCGATCATCGCGATGCCGAGCGTCTTCAAGCCCGCCACGAGTCCGACACCGGCCAGCACTGCGGTCAGCACCGGGAGGTAGCCCGCCATGGCCAGATCCTCGAACACCAGGATCGACAGCACCACCGGCGTTTCCCGGTTGCCCAGCCGCCCCAGATCGTTGAGGACCTTGGCGACGATGCCCGAGGAGGAGATGTAGGTAACACCTGCCATCGCGATGGCGCCGGTCGGTCCGAGACCGAGCAGCAGGGCCACGATCACGCCCGGTGTCGCATTCAGCGCGATATCGAGCAGACCGGCGGGCCAGGATCTGCGCATCCCGGTCACCAGTTCCGAGGCGCTGTACTCGAGCCCGAGCAGCAGCAACAACAGCACCACACCGATTTCGCTGGCCAGGTGGATGAACTCCTCCACCTCGTGCAATTCGACGAATCCGCCGTTGCCGAACACCAGACCGCCGATCAGATACAGCGGAATCGGTGACATACCGATCTTCGCCGCGATCCGACCGAGCACACCCAACCCGAAGAACACCGCCCCCAACTGGATCAAAGCCAGCGCGGTTGAACTCACCTGCACCGGTCAGCCGTCGGTCAGGATCCGGGCGGCGGCATCGAGGCCCTCACCGGTACCGACTACGACCAGCAGATCCCCCGCGGTGAACGCGAAGTCCGGGCCCGGTGAGGCGATCACCTGACCGGCCCGCATGACCGCGACGATGGACGAGGTGGTCCGGGTGCGCATCCCGGTCTCGCCCAGGGTGCGGCCGTCGTAGGGAGAGCCGTCCAGGACCGGCAGCTGCCGGGTGTTGACGCCCTCCATATCGCGGTGCTCCGCACGCAACTGCGCGACCAACTGCGGTGCCCCGAGCAGATTGGCCAGCACACCGGCCTCGGTCTCGCTCAACGGGATCTGCACAGTGGTGTCGGGATCACCGACCTTGGTGAATATCAGATCGATACTGCCGTCCTTATGGTCGATCACACCGATCCGGCGACGGACACCCGTCAACTGAAAATCCTTGCGCACACCGATTCCCGGCAGCGGGGTCACATCCACGTTCACATCGTCAACCCTAACCGGCATCGTCCGACGTCCACGGGGCGTAAGCGTTGCCACTCACGACAACAGCCGCGCGCGGCCGTGCGCGATGGCCTCGTTCGTATCGGCGAAGACCTTCGCCGCACCGCCTTCCGGCAGCGCCCCGATCGTGCGCAGGCGATGCAGGTGATCGGCTCGGACGCCGGACAGCAGTACCTCGATGTGCCGATGCTCGAGTTTCCGGATCGCATCCTTCAGCACCAGCGCACCGGTGGTGTCGACCGCCGTGACATGCGACATCCGCAGGATCACCACCTGCACATCGGCGACCTCGGCCAGCTCCAGCAGGAAGCGGTGCGCGGCGGCGAAGAACAGCGGGCCGTCGATCCGGTACGCGACGATGTGATCGCGCAGCAGCGCGTGTTCCTCGGCGAGATGATCGGATTCGTCCAGCGGCACCTGGTGCAGCCCGGCTTCCCGCGCCACCGACCGCAGGGCGAGCACCACCGCCACACCGACGCCGATCACGACGGCCGTCACCAGATCCACCGCGACGGTCACCAGGAACGTCGCCGCCATGATCAGCGCGTCGCCGCGCGAGGCCCGTGCGATCGCCGCGAGCGAAGCCGCCTCCACCATGCGCACCGTCGTGGCCAGCAGTACTCCGGCCAGGGCGGCGAGCGGAATATCGGCGACCAGTGGCGCCGCCAGATACACGATGCCCGCGAGAATCACGGCATGGGTGAGCGCGGCGAGCCGGGTGCGGGCCCCGGAGCGCACGTTCACCGCGGTCCGCGCGATCGCCCCGGTCGCGGGTACACCGCCGAACAGCGGTGCCGCCAGATTCGCCAGCCCTTGGCCGAACAGCTCGCGGTCCGGGTCGTGTCTGGTCCCGACCGCCATCGAATCGGCGGCGGTCGCCGACAGCAACGACTCCAGCGCCGAGAGCGCGGCCACCGCGAGCGCGGGTAGCAGCAACGCGCCGAGCTGGTCCAGTTCCAGGAAGCCGAGCGAGGGCGCGGGCAGTCCGGACGGTAGCGCGCCGATGCGAGCGATATCGATATCGAAGACCGCCACGACCACGGCCGCCAGCACGACGGTCACCAGCGAGAACGGCAGTTTCGGCAGATATCGGCCGCCGATCAGGATCGCCACGGCGACCGCCACCGCCATGAGCGGTTGCGCGGGCGTCGGCTGCTCCAGCCACTGCCGCACCGCGTCGAACGCCGACTGCCACACCTTCTCGCCCTCGGCATCGGCGATCCCGAACGCTGCCGGGAACTGTTGCAGCGCGATGACCACGGCGATGCCCGCGGTGAACCCCTCGATCACCGGGGCGGGCATATAGCGGACCGCGCGGCCGACGCCGAGCACGGCGAGCACGACCAGCAGCACGCCGGCAAGCAGTCCGACGGTCAGCACACCGTTGGCGCCGTGTTCACCGACGATCGGGACCAGCACGACCGTCATCGCGCCGGTCGGGCCGGACACCTGGAACCGGGAGCCGCCGAAGACCGCCGCGAGCGCACCGGCGATGATCGCGGTGGCGAGCCCGGCCGCCGCGCCGAGACCGGAGCTGATACCGAAGCCGAGCGCCAGTGGCAGCGCGACCAGCGCGACGATCAGACCGGACAGCAGATCCGGGCCGGGCGCGCGGACGGCGGGTCGCCAGTCCGACGCGCGCGGCAGCAACGCCGGAATACTCACTTCACTCGCGCCAGCCGCAGTTTCAACTCCGCCAGCTGCTCACGTAGTTGTTCGGGCAGTCGATTCCCGCCGATGGTGGCGTACCACTCGTCGATCAGCGCGGTCTCGCGCGCCCATTCGTCCGCGTCGACGGCCAGCGCGGCCGGGACCCGGTCCACATACTTCGGTTCGAGCCCGGCCAGATCGAGTGCTTCGGCCGAGGGCACGTAACCGATGGGTGTCGTCGTGGCAGGTGCGTCGCCGTCCAACCGTTCCAGCGCCCACTTCAGCACCCGGACGTTCTCGCCGAACCCCGGCCACAGGAACTTTCCGTCGGCGTCGCGGCGGAACCAGTTGACCTGGAAGATCTTCGGCAACGCCGCCGCATCGGCGCCGGCGCCGAGGGCGAGCCAATGCGCGAAGTAGTCACCGACGTGGTAGCCGAGGAACGGCAGCATCGCCATCGGGTCGCGCCGCACCACGCCGACCGCGCCCGCCGCTGCGGCGGTGGTCTCCGAGGACAGCACCGAGGCCAGGAACACCCCGTGCGCCCAATCGAACGACTCCGCGACCAGCGGGACCGTACTCGCCCGGCGTCCGCCGAAGAAGATGGCCGAGATCGGCACGCCCGCCGGATCGTTCCACTCGGGCGCCACCGACGGGCACTGTTCGATGGGGGTGCAATAGCGCGAATTCGGGTGTGCCGCAGAGCTACTCGATGCGGGAGTCCAATCCTCGCCGTGCCAGTCGACGAGATGGGCGGGCGGAGCCTCGGTGAGGCCCTCCCACCAGACGTCGCCGTCGTCGGTGAACGCCGTGTTGGTGAAGATCGAGTTGCCGCGCTCGATGGTCGCGATGGCATTCGGATTGGTCGACGCGCCGGTACCCGGTGCCACACCGAAGAAGCCGGCCTCCGGGTTCACCGCATAGAGCCTGCCGTCGGGCCCGAAACGCAACCAGGCGATATCGTCGCCGACGGTTTCGGCCTTCCAGCCGTCGAGCGCGGGCTCGAGCATCGCCAGGTTGGTCTTACCGCACGATGACGGGAACGCGGCCGCGATGTAGTGCGTTTTCCCCTGCGGCGAGGTGAGTTTCAGGATCAGCATGTGCTCGGCCAGCCAGCCCTCGTCTCGCCCGATGACCGATGCGATCCGCAGCGCGAAGCACTTCTTGCCGAGGAGCGCATTACCGCCATAGCCGGAGCCATAGCTCCAGATCGTGCGGTCCTCCGGGAAGTGGGCGATGTACTTGGTGCGATCACACGGCCACGCCACATCGGTGGCGCCCTCGGCCAGCGGGGCACCCACCGAGTGCAGGCAGCGCACGAACTCGGTGCCCTCCACCAACTGGTCCCATACCTTCGCACCGGATCGGGTCATGATCTGCATCGACACCGCCACGTACTCCGAATCGGTGATCTGCACACCGTATTTCGGTTCGTCGGCGTCGAGCGGTCCCATACAGAACGCGATCACATACATCGTGCGTCCGGTCATCGCGCCGCGATAGTGCTCGGTCATCACCGTGCGCATATCGACCGGGTCCACCCAGTTGTTGGTCGGCCCCGCATCGGCGCGCTCCCGCGAGCAGATGAAAGTGCGGTCCTCCACGCGGGCCACGTCATCGGGGTCGGATACGCACCAGAACGAATTCGGTTTCGCCTTCAGCGCCACGAAGGTGCCTTTGGCGACCAGCTGTTGGGTCAGCCGATCCCACTCCTGCGCCGAGCCGTCGCACCAGACGATCCGGTCCGGCGAGGTCAGCTCCGCGACCTCGCGCACCCACGATTCGATCGCGGTGTGGCTGGTGGGGGTATCCGATCGGTCGGTCACGACACTCTCCTTACGAAATACTCTAGGTAGATAGTTTCGAAATTATGCAATCAGTGGTCACAACTTCGACCCGCGTTATCGGTGCGTCAGCGGCCGGTCTCACCCACCATCGGCGACGTTCTCCAACAGTTCGGCCTGACCCGCGACCACGCCGGTGAGAATCGCCCGCGCGGTCGCCAGCAATTCGGCGACCCGTGGCGAGGTCAGCGCATACGTCACCGACAGCCCTTCCCGCCGCGCCGTCACCAGCCCGGCCCGCCGCAGAATCGACAGCTGCTGCGACAGATTCGCCGGTTCCACACCGACTTCCGGCAGCATCTCCGACACCGCATGCTCGCGCTCACTGAGCAGTTCGAGCACCCGAATCCGTACCGGATGCCCCAATGTCTTGAAGAACTCGGCCTTCATCTGATAGAGCGGTCTACTCAATCCGGGCATCGACCAGCCTTTCCGCCGCCGACCACAGTCGATGACTGATTGCATACTTTAGCAAGTCGCAGTAGCCGAGCGAACGCGACCCTCACCCCGGCCATCCCCTACGATCGGTACCCGTGCCACCCCACAGCGGTCCAGATTTCCGACCCGACCGCCGAGCCCGGTGGACGACCTACCCTACCGAGCGCACCGTGCTCGCCATCGTCCACAACGTCACGGCCGCCACCAGACTCTTCGATACGCTCCCCCTCCTCGCCCCCGACCCACGGATTCGAATCCTCTTCACCCGGACCGGATCGTCGGCCTTCGACAATGGCACCGAGGAATACCTCGCGACCCGAGGCGTCCGATCATTGAGCTGGCGACAGGCGTTGCGCCTCGAATACGATCTCGCCATTTCCGCCAGCTACGGCGGAGAACTTCATAAAATAAACGCCCCACTGATGGTCATGCCGCACGGTATGGGATATAATAAATACCTGAACAAAGAACAAAGAACAAAGAACAAAGAACACGGTATTCGGTTTATCGCCGGAATGGCTGCTACACAAGGGTGCGGTCGTACCATCCATCATCGTCCTCTCGCACAGCGAGCAGCGCAGTAGGCTGCGCGCCGCATGCCCCGAGGCCGATGCGAAAGTCCTTGTCGCGGGCGATATCTCCTATGATCGGCTGCGTGCGAGCCGACCATTGCGCGCCGCCTATCGGCGCGCCTTCGGGCTGCGCACCGAACAGAAGCTCGTCGTGGTCTCGACCACCTGGGGTGCCCCTTCACTGACCGGAACCGCGCCCGAACTGCCTCGGATTCTCGCGGAGAAACTGCCATCCGATGAATTCCGTATCGTGCTGGCGCCCCACCCCAATATCGCCGCCGAACACTCGCCCTGGCAGGTCGACGAATATCTATCCGCAGCGCGGCGAGCCGGGCTGCACGTCAGCCCCGATGTCGATTTCTGGCGGGCCGCAATTCTTGCCGCCCATGTAGTAGTGGGTGATCATAGTTCGGTTGGCTTCTACTCCGCAGCACTCGGCAGTCCACTGATTCTCGCGACCGCGCCACAACACACCGTCGACCCGCGATCACCCATCGCACAACTGCTCGCCGCCGCACCGCGACTGGACCCAACCGCCGATCCGGCCGCTCAGTTGCGCCAGGTGATCGACACGCATGACCCGCAACGGTTTTCGGCCATCACCGCGCTGACGACCTCCGAGCCCGATTCCAGTCCGGCGATCCTGCGCACCGCCATGTACCGGACGATGAATTTGCCCGAACCACCGGAGCCGGCGGAGATCTCCGCCATCGCCTTGCCCACCGAGCGACTGAACGGTCCGACCGCACATCTCGTACTGGTGGACGACACCGGCGCGCACGCCGCCACGGTGACCCGATATCCGGCCGAGCGGCTGCGCTCGGACACAACGACACTGCCGGGAGCGCACATCGCGGTGGGAGTCGACGAACCGCGTAGACAGTGGCTGCGGCTCGCCGACGTCGTCATCGGCGCCGACGGCTCGGACACTGCCGCCTGGATCTGCGAAACCCTGGCCCGGATGCCCGGGTGCGCTATCGCGGCGGCGCCGGACGAGGCCGGACACTGGCTGGCCGGTACCGCAGACGGCAGCATCATCGGTATCGCCGGACCGGACAGTGCCTGCCGGTTGTTCGTATCGGTCGCCTACCATCGGATCCAGAATGGTACGCCGACAGCCGATCTCGCCGGATCATGGACGTTGACCTGCGCGGGACGCACTGATCACCTCATGGTCGCGCCGGTGCACGACGGCAGCGTGCGCGTGAACGGAACCGGCTCCGATGGTGTCGATTCCGTTGCGATCAGTCCAGGTCGTTCAGTCTGGACCGCACCTCGTCGGCCCGCACCCGAATCCCCAGATCCGTGTAGATGATCAGCGCCTGTTCATAGTGTTCCCGTGCTTTCGCGATGTCGGCGCGCGCGAACGCGGTTTCGGCGAGCGAGACCAGCGCGTGCGCCCGGTCGTAATGGCGGCGGCGGGCGGTGAAGACGTCGAGAGCCGACGTCGAGCATGCCTCGGCCGCATCCAAATCGCCGACCGCACGAAGCTTCCGACCGCGCCAGAGGCCGACCTTCGCCAGGTTCTCGGTCTCGTCGGAGGTCAGTTCGCGGAATCTCGACTCGGCGTCGGTGAGCATCGGCAGCGCGATATCGGGCGGCTCGGCCTTCGCGCGGTGGAACAGCGCCATCGCGATACGCCGGGCATCGTCGATGAGCAGGGCCAGCTCATGGTTGCGCCGCAGGAATTCCTGCGCCTCGGTGTCGCGTCCCTGTTCCAGGCGAACCAGGGCGAGACCTTCCATCGCCGAGGCAGACAACTCCCGGATCGTCGCCGTGCGCACACCGGCCGCGAACGAATCGGCGGCGGCGTCCAGATCGTGCAGCCAGTAGTGGCCGAAACCCAGCTGGATGTGCAGCAGGCTTTCGATCGCCGTCTCCCCGATTGCTCGCGCCGCGGCAATGCCCCATTCGTGCAGCACGATGAGATCGGCGGTGTTCTTCTCCTTCTCGTAGAAGGGCCACAGCATCACGCACCAGGAAGCCACCACATAGTACTGGCGGGTGCGGTAGGCATAGTCGACAGCGGCGCGGATATTGGCGTGCTCGATGGTCAGCCACTCACGCGCGGCAGCGGCGTCGGCGAAACGCACTCGACTGCTCGGTATCTCGGCGAGCAGCTGGTCACGCCAGCGACGGCCGGGCGCCAATTCGGCGTCCGCCGCGAAGGTCACCGCCCAGTAGTAGCGTAGGAGACGCTGATGGTCGGCGTCGCGTTCGGCATCGGTTCGGGTGTCGAGTTCCCTGGCATGGGCCCGCACCAGCGTGCGGGCGCGGAAGCGTGGGCCGTCGAGCTGATCGACGAGATAGCGTTTGGCGAGTTCGAGCAGCGCCTCCTCGGCCGTCCAGTCCGCGACCTGCACCACCGCGGCCATGGCGGCCGCGTCGATGGTTCCGTCGTGAGCCGCGAACCCGAGGGCGCGATAGCACTGCCGTTCCAGATCGGGCAGCAACTCGTAGGCCGTGCCGAACACCGCTGTCAACGGCAGCGCCGATCGGCGGCCATGATCGCTCAACCGTCGCAGCGAATCCCGCAACGGCCATGCGATACGCCGTGCGGCGGCTCGCCTCACCTCATCGCCCACGATGTAGAGCGCGAGCGGGTTCCGGTCGCACAGCACGACCAACTCGGCCGCCGCGTCCGGCTCGGCGTCGACCAGTTCGGCACCGGCGACCGCGGAGAAGACGGCGAGTGCCGCGTCAGGGGTCAGCGGGTCGAGAACGAACAGCCGGTAGCCGGGCACGTCACGGCTCTCTACCGGGCGGGTCTCGGTAGCGACGATGAGCGATGGACCGGGACCGGGTTGCAGGCCACGCAGCTGATTGGTGTTGATGACACCGTCGAAGAACATCAGCAGCGAACGGCCGGTAGTCCGCGCCTGATACAGCAGTCTGCGCGCCTCCGGATGAGTCGGGATGTCGTCCGGATGCACCCTGAGCTGGAGCAGCAGGCTGTAATGCACCTCGGTGATGTCCACCGGATTCTCGGCGTCGCCGCTGAAGGCGAAATGCAGATACCCGTCGACGAATTGCTTCTTGACCCGATGCACCAGCTCGACGGCGGAGGCAGTCTTGCCGCCGCCGGGCCCGGCGCTGATCACGATGGTCTGGTTCGTCGTCAGCGACCTCTTGATGTGCTTCTCCGCCTCCTCCAGCACATCGATGTGGTTGACGAACCGGGAATTCCGTTCCGGCAGTGGAAAACCTACAGTGGTCACAGCGCCCCCTTTGGCAACTGCATAGTACAGATCCTCGCGCTCGAGGTCATCTGCGACATCCGCGCCTGAGGCCGTGACTCGACTCATGTCCGCTCACGACCACCCTCCTCACGGCGAACCACCGCGAAAGGGCAGTTCAGTCGCCGGAACGACCGCGTCGGCCGCCCGTCACCACCCACACGCCACCCACGACGAGCAGCGCGAAGATCGCCAGACCGCCCCCGAATACGACCAGGATCCAGATGCGGGAGGCGAGGTCGAGGTTACCGTTCAGGGTGACGTTCAGGGAGCCGACGGCGAAGGCGATCACGGCGGCGAAGACCGTGACGAGTTCCATCGCGCGGACCACCGAACGGCGGGCGGTCGCGGCGGTGGCGGCGACGGCTTGTTCCTGCTCGTCCAGGCGGCGTTGCTGTTCGGTGATGCGGCGGGCATCGCTGCGTGCCAACAGGATCGAGCGGCGGACCTGGAGGAATTGTTCGGACAGCAGTTCGTGGCTGCTGCGCCAGCCGGTCGCGGGGAGCACGCGGAGGGCGGTATCGATGCCGGTGAGGGCGGCGTCGTGGTCGTCGCAGAGGTAGGCGCCGAGGGCGAGGCGGAAGTGGAACAGGGCATTGTCCGGGTACTGGGCAACGGCTTCGGCGGCCTTGGCGCGCAACAGGGTGCCCTGATCGTCGAACGGTACGGACACCTCGAGCGCGTGCAATGCGATGTCGATCGAGGCATGTGTCCGATCATCGGCCGTCCACGACTTCTCGAACAGGGTCAACGCGTGTTCGGTGGTGATCTGCCTGCTGCCGAAGCCCGCGAAGGCCTGGAGCGCGACGAAAAGCGGTGCGTCGCGGTGATGTCCGGCCGCCGTCGCCAACGGCGAGGATACGAGAAACAGATGCAGTTCATCGAACGACAGGTTCGCGCGCAGCTTGCCCGCGTGATACAGGGTCGCGAAATAGGCGCGCCCGCATTCGGAATCGTCGTTGGCGATGATGTCAGCGGTGGCATCGGCGATCTCGGTGAGCGACTCGACGGTGCCGCGGGTGATGAACGCGTACCCGATCGCCCACTTCTCCAGGATCGTCTGTCGGTGCGCACCCTTGATCCGCTCGGCTGCCCACCCGGCGCACTCCACCGCGGTCGCCAGCGTCGGTTCGGCGGTGAAGCGTAGATTCCAGTACCGGTCGGCACAGATCAGGAACGGATCGGACGCGAAATTCGCTGAGGTGACGTCGAATTGCGGTTCGACCCGCTGCGCGACATACCGCCTCGCGAAGGCATCACATTCCCGCTCGAGTTCCCGCGTCCCCGGCGCGGACCCGGCCACCAGACTCGCCAATCCGGCCTCGATCACCGCATGATCCATACCTGCCCTGCCTCCCGAACGGCACCAGTCCGACCTCCGTGCATACCTACCATACGGGCGCCGGATCGGCTCGGATGGCACACTTTCGGCCATGAGGATCGAGGTCGTCACGGCGGTGCATGCGGACTATGCACGCTTCCTTCCCGCCACATGGGCATCGCTTCGGTCCCAGACCCACACCGATTGGATCTGGTTGGTGCAGATCGACGGTCCGCCCAACAAGGTGCGTACCGAGCTGGTCGGTTGCGGTGCGGCCGAGGACCCTCGCGTCAGGATCGCTACCAACGGAACGAGGGAAGGCCCGGGGATCACCCGTAATGTCGCCTTGGGGCGGGCGCAGGCACCCTTCATCCAAAACCTGGACGCCGACGACGAACTCGAACCGAACGCACTGTCGACCCTCGCGACGGCACTCGCCCTGCATCCGGGGGCGGGGTTCGCCGTGGGTCCCGCACGTGACCTGATCGGTTCCGGCGACCTGGTGGATTTTCCGATGCCCTTCGCACCTGGCCCGATTCCACGTGGTGCGCTCGTACGACATTGGGTGACCGAACCGGATGAGTACAACCTTCCGGTCCATCCCGCAGGTGTCATGTGGCGGCGTGATCTGTTGCTCGCCGCGGGCGGGTGGTCGGCGCTGAACAACATGGAGGACACCGGTCTGCTGATGACGGCGTCCGCGCTGGCGCCGGGCGTGGTCGTGGAGCCGGTCACGCTGCGCTACCGCCGTCACCGCAACCAGCGGTCGACGCAAAAGACAAACTTCGAGGGGGGGGGGGGAGCAAATTTCGCTTGTGCGTCAACGTGCGGCGGTGTTGTTGGCCGGGCCGGGCTGGGAACCGCGGTTGACCGCGTAACCGGCGCCCCCCCCTACGGCGTCGGCAGAATCGACAACCGGTTGATGTGGCTGAACAGCTCAGCCACAACCGATGATGGATACGCCTAGCCGACGCGCGCCTTCTCGGCGGCCACCACGACATGGCGCATGAGCAGGGCGGTGGTGACGGGGCCGACACCGCCGGGGACGGGGCTGAGAGCGGCGGCTGTGCCGCGCACGGAATCGGCGTCGACGTCGCCGACGATGCCGCCGTCCTCGGCTTCGTTGGTGCCCACGTCGATGACGACGGCACCGGCGCGGACGTGCTCGCCGGTGACGAGGCCGATGCGGCCCGCGGCGGCGACGACGATATCGGCGGCGGAGGTCACCGAGGGCAGGTCGGTGGTGCGGGAATGGCAGACGGTGACGGTGGCGTTCTCGGCGAGCAGCAGCTGCGCCAGGGGTTTGCCGACCACGTTGGAACGGCCGACGACCGCGACGTGCTTGCCCGACAGCGGGATCTGATGGTGCTTCAGCAGTTCGACCACCGCCTCCGAGGTGGCGGGGACGAAGCCGTCGAGGCCGGTGGCGAGCAGGCCGAGGGAGAGCGGGCTGACACCGTCGACGTCCTTGGTGGCGGCGATGGCGGAGCTGACGTCGTCGAGGGTGACACCCGACGGCAGCGGCGTCTGCAACATGATCGCGTCGGTGGCGGTGTCGGCGCTGCGGGTGGACAGTTCGGCACGGATCTGGTCGGCGGTGGCGTCGGCGCCGAGGTCGACGGTGTCGCAGCTGATCCCGAGGCGTTCGGCTGCCTTACGCAGCGAATTCACGTACCAGGCGCTGGCCGGGTCGGCGTTCGCGACGACCAGTGCGAGTGTGGGCGCGGACCCGCTCTCGGACAGTGCCGCGGCACGCTGCAAGGTATCGGCATTGATGGCGGCGGCAAGTTCCTTGCCGGTCAGCGAAACGGTATCCACGGGCACTCAGCTTAGCGGGCGGCCCGCACCCGCCCGGCCCCCGGACCGTGCGCCGCGCCGGGTGTTCCGGCCGGAATTGCGCCGGATCCCGCCCCACCGGTCGTATCGTGGTGAGTGTTTGCCACCGGCTAACTGCCAGCTGACGTACCGAAAACCCGTGTCACACGTGGAAAGGTGTCGACTGTAGTGACGATCTCGAGGCATATGAAACATCTGGTTGCGGCCGTCTTCGCCGCGACCGCCATCGCTGGACTCGGCACGGTGCCCGCCCAGGCCAGCCCGGAAACCGACGCCCTCTACAACTCCGCGCAACGCCACTTCACCGCGGGCAACGATGCCGCGGGCCGCGATGATCTGCGCAGGCTCATCGGCGCCGACCCGAACGACGCGGAGGCGTTGTCACTCCAGGCCATCTGGTCGCATTATGCGGGCGATGTGCCCGCGTTCGCGGATGCGATGGGCCGGTTGCGTGGACTCGATCCGGGGTTGGCAGCGGGCACCGACAATGTGGTGAACGCGATCGGCGCCGCGGTGGCGACGCTGCCCAATCCGCTGCCCGCACTGGTCGGCCCGCAGACCGGGATCGTGGTGCTCGGCTACGGGCTGTTGCCCGACGGGTCGTTGCGTCCCGAACTGGTGAATCGGCTCACCGCCGCGTGGATCCAGGCCATCGCCTCGCCATTTTCCCCGGTGATCGTCACCGGCGGCAATCCGGTGAACGGGATCGCCGAGGCGGATGCGATGTTCCACTGGCTGGTCGGCCGTGGGCTGCCCGCCTCCCGCATCCACGTGGAGAACCGGGCCGGGTCCACGGTGCAGAACGCGCTGTTCAGCACTCGGATGCTGCGTGATCTCGGCGCAAGCAGCGCCGTCGTGGTGACCTCGCCGAACCATATCCGCCGCGCCGTCGCCGATTTCATCGTCGCCGGCACCAGGGTGGTCGGTGCGACGACCTCGTTGGAACAGCTGGTCTCGCAGCTGCCGCCGCCGAGCAAGCAGGCCCAGCGTGGCATCTATCTCGACGCCACCCGGACGTTCCAGCTGGCCGGGGCGCGCTGAACGAGTAGCCATCGGCGGCGACAGAACACGCTGCGGTGATACGTGGTACCCGAACATGTTGTACCGCGAGAGACACACGATGCCGCCACCTGCCCCCGGAGACGAATCGGCGGCGGAGTGCAGCGCCTCGGCTGGCACCCGTTCGTGCCAGCCGCCTCAGCGGTGGCGGGGCTTACGTACTCGTAGTGCCGAGACCCGGGTCGAGAATTCGAGTGCGCCCGAGACGCAGGCGCGACAGACTGGGCAGGTGGATACGAGAGACGCCGCCGACATCGTCACGCGGTTACGCACCGCGGGATGCGTTTTCGCCGAGGACGAGGCGCGGCTGCTGACGGAGGCGACCGACTCGGCCGACGAACTGGACCGGCTCGTCGCGCAGCGGGTCTCGGGCGTGCCGCTCGAGTATCTGCTCGGCTGGGCCGAGTTTCGGGGTATCCGGGTCGGCGTGCGCCCCGGGGTGTTCGTGCCGCGTCAGCGCACGGCATTCCTGGTGGACGAGGCGGCGGCATCGGCACGCGCCGCAGGCTGCGATGAGCTGGTGGTGGTGGATCTGTGCTGCGGGTCGGGCGCGCTCGGCCTCGCGCTGGTGACCGAACTCGCGAAGGAGATGACCCGGATCGACGTGGACGCCGCCGATATCGACCCCGTCGCGGTGGCATGCGCGCGTGAGAACCTGATGCCGGTCGGTGGTCGAGCACATGAAGGTGACCTGTTCGCAGCGCTACCGCCGAGGTTGCGCGGGCGGATCGACATCCTGCTGTGCAATACGCCGTACGTGCCGTCGGATGAGATCGCGCGGATGCCGCCCGAGGCCAGGGATCACGAACCCACCGCGGCCCTCGACGGCGGCGCCGATGGGCTCGACATCTTCCGCCGCGTCGCCGCCGCGGCGCCGGAATGGCTGGCTCGTGGCGGTCAGCTACTGGTAGAGATCAGCGTCGAACAGCAGGACACCGCCGCGGCGATCGCCGCGGGCGCCGGGCTCACCCCGAAGATCGCCCACTCCCCCGACCTGTACGCGACCGCCATCGTTTGCGCACGCTGACTCGGTGGCGCCACGCGCGCGACTCGGTGAACGGCTCCGGCCCCGGACATCGACTACTTGCGCCCGGTGAACTCGTCCATCGAGTGGTACACGCCCACCGCGTTGAGGAACAGGTCGCGGACCTTGATCGGCAGCAGACCCGACAGCGCCTTGTTCAGTCGTGAGGTCCACGGCAGGATGACCAGCGCCCCACCGTTCTTCATCTCCTGCCAGGAGGTTTCGACGACCTCGTCCTGCTTCAGGATCGGGGTGAACAGGAACCCCTTGGCGCCGTCGAACATGCCGGTATCGATGTAGGTGGGACAGACCGTCGTCACCTTGACGTGATCGTGGCCCGCCTGTTCGAGTTCGATGCGCACCGAGTCCGACCAGCCGAGCGCCGCCCATTTGGATGCCGCGTAGACGCTCATCCGCGGGTTCGAGACCAGCCCGGCCGAGGAGGCGATGGTCAGCACCCGCGCCTCGCCGCTGCCCGCGACCATGGCGGGCAGGAATTCGAGGGTCACATACATCGGGGCCAGCGAGTTGATCGCCATGGTCTTGTCGATATCGGCGCGGTTCGTGGTTTCCCAGAAGTAGGTGTTGCCGCGCACGATTCCGGCATTGTTGACCAGGATGTCGATATCGCCCGCCTCGGCGCGGACCGCGGCGGCGGCCTCGGCGATGGCCTCGGGATCGGACACGTCGACCGCGTGATGGTGGATGGTGCCGCCGAGGGCGGTCAGTTCGGCGGCGGTGTCCTTCAGTGCGACCTCGTTGATATCCCACAGCACCACCGCCGCGGCGCCCTCGCGCACGGCGCGTTCGGCGAACAGTTTGCCCAGGCCCATGGCGGCGCCGGTGACGAGAACCTTCTTGCCCGCGACCGTTTCGAGTTTCATCAATCCCATCCCTTGTTCGACGTGTGGTAGGTGCCGGTCACTTCTGGCGCAGTGTCTTCATGAGGCCGAAGTACAGCGTCATGGTCTTGGACCACAGCTCTTCCGACATCCCGGGCAGCGGCCCGATCGGCAGCACCCGCTGCACCGCGATCGTCTGGGTGTCGATGTATTTGAGCAGGCCCTCGGGTCCGTGCCTGCGGCCGGTGCCGGAGATGCCGAGCCCGCCCGACGGTGCGTCGGCACTGCCCCAGGCGGCGATGAAACCTTCGTTGACATTGACCGATCCGGCATTGATCCGGGCGGCGACCTCGCGCCCGCGAGCGGTGTCCTTGGTCCAGACACTGGCATTGAGCCCGTAGACGGTGTCATTGGCCTGTTCCACGGCCTCGTCGTCGCTGCCCACGCGGTACACCGAGACCACCGGGCCGAAAGTTTCCTCCCGGTGGACCGTCATGCCCGGCGCCACCCCGGCGAGCACCGTCGGTTCGAAGAAGTACGGGCCGAGGTCGGGGCGGTGCTTACCACCGGCGAGCACGGTGGCACCCTTGGCGACCGCGTCCTCGACGTGCGCGCGCACCGTATCGAGCTGACGCTGGAAGGTCAGCGAGCCCATATCGTTGCGGTAGTCGAGATCGGCGCCGAGTTTCAGTGCCTCCACATTGGCGACGAACTCGCGCACGAATCGGTCGTAGACCGCATCGTGGACGTAGATGCGCTCCATGGATTCACACAGCTGACCGGCCGAGGAGAAACAGGCCCGCACCGCGGTCTTGGCGGCGGCGGACACATCGGCGTCCGACAGCACCAGCAGCGGGTTCTTGCCGCCGAGTTCGAGCGAGTAGCCGATGAGACGTTCGCCCGCCTGCTTGGCGATGGTGCGGCCGGTGGCGCTGGAACCGGTGTAGTCGACGTAGTCGGCGCGACCGATCACCTCGCCGCCGATGACCGAACCGCGGCCGAGCACGATCTGCCACAGGTCGGCGGGCAGTCCGGCGCGTTCGGCGGCGTCCACGGCCCACAGCGCGGTCAGCGCGGTCTGGTTGTCCGGGCGGCCGACCACGGCATTACCCGCGACCAAGGCGGGCAGCGCGTCGGAGACGGCGAGTGCGAGCGGGTAGTTCCACGGTGAGATCACCGCGACGACGCCCTTGGGCCGGTGACGCACCTCGACCTTGGTCAACACCGGCAGCACACCGCGCGGGGTGCGGTTGGCCAGCAGTTTGTCCGCGACCGCGGCGTAGTAGCGGGAGTTGACCGCGACATCGCCGACCTCGTCGAAGGCGTGCACCCGTGACTTGCCGGTCTCGGTCTGCACGATATCGAGGATCGTGTCCTGTTCCTTCAGCACGATGTCGTGGAACCGGCGCAGCACGGCGACCCGCTCCCGGATCGGGCGCGCCGCCCATGCGCGCTGCGCTCGGCGGGCGCGGTCGAAGGCGGCGTCGATATCACCGGTCGAGGACTGCGGCAGATCGGCGATCTTGCGGCCGGTCGCCGGGGCGAAGACCTCCACCGAGGGCGCGCCACCCGCGGCGGCGCGGGCGAGCAGCGGTTTCACCAGCGCCGGGGACAGCACTTCGGCGTCGGTGTGCCGGGCAGTCGTCATATCGGCCTTCTCCTGGGTTCGGTGGATTAATTGAACACTGGTGTTAGATTAATAGGTGTGACGAGCTCCGTGTCAAGCTCTTCGATGTGCCCGAGCGCCATGAACCGATCCGCGGGATGAAGGTCGGCCATGCCTGAGACCACCGCCGCACGCCGCGGCCGACCGCGTCAGACCGAACAGCAGGCCGAGGAGGTACGCGCCAGGATCGTGCTGGCGACGGCCGAGGTGTTCAGCCGGAATGGGTCGCGCGGACTGAGCGTCGCGCAGATCATCGAGCAGGCCGGGCTGGCCAGGCCCACGTTCTACCGATATTTCGCCAATGCGATTGAACCGCTGCGCGTCGTCCTCGATTCGTCCAACGAGGGCCTGGTCGGCGGCATCCGTGAGGCGCTGACCGTCACCGCCGAGGGCACCGAACTCGGCATCCGCCTCATCGATGCCTATCTGGACTGGGCGCGCGGGCACGGCGCGATGCTGCGCCCCCTGTTCGCCGAACTCCACGATCCAGGGTCGCCGGTATCGGGCTACCGGGAACGGGCCCTCGACGACATCCGCGCGATCGTGCGCGAGAAATTCACCGAACTCGGCCGCCCCATACCTTCGCCGCTGGATCTGGACGCCTCGCTGCACGTGTGCGAGTACGTGGTCTACCGCATCTCGGCCGGGGCCGATCCCGGCTCCGAACCCGACCCCGAGACGGTTGCCGCCGCCCGCGTCACGATGATCCGGGTGGTCTTGGCAACCCTCGGCAATACCGATGACCTCAACTACGCGATGGAGCTGCCGGGCATCTTCCCCGCCGCACCGCAGTGACCGCCGGACCTCCCGAAACGGACACCGGACCCACCGTCACTCAGTGAAGTCACTCACAGCGACTCATGGGTAGCGGGGGCACGCAAGAGCTTCCAGCTGGTTAGCCGAATATTTGCTCGATCGCCACCATCGCGTAGTGAGGAACTCTGGCGTTCCCTTCAGCAGGGTGGCGAATCGACATGCCGTCATAGCCGATCGGTGACCAGGTTGGTGATACCGCACGAAACACACACTCCAATCCCCCGGCGCCGCAGCACAGTTCGACACTTCGTCGGACTCCGACGGTAGTTACCGTCGGGTAATGTCCGCGGCGTCGATCACCAGGAACGATCCCCGAACGCATTCGTCATCGATTTCAGGAGCACACGTGCTGCATTCTCGATTCGAATCCATCGGCGCCTATCTGCCTTCGAACGTTGTGACCACCGATGAGGTGTTGTCCCAGTTGGCAATTCCGCCGTCATTCGATCTCGAACGGATCACGGGCGTCGAGGAACGCCGCGTCCGCGACACCCGCCCGGACAGTCACGAGGATTCGTTCACGCTCGCCGTCGCCGCGGCCACCGACTGTTTATCCAGGTCACGGTATGCGGCATCGGAGATCGACGTCATCATCTCCACGTCGATCACCCGCAGCAAGAACGCGACCCGCATGTATATGGAGCCGTCGTTCGCGTCGGCGATCGGGCGGGCGATCGGCGCGACCGAGGCCATCACGTTCGATATCTCCAATGCGTGCGCGGGAATGCTCACCGGCACCTACATTCTCGATCGAATGATCCGTTCGGGTGCCGTGCGCAATGGTCTCGTCGTCAGCGGTGAAGCCATCACACCCATTTCCGATACCGCCGTGAACGAGATCTCGGAAAAATACGATCTGCAATTCGCCTCGCTCACCGTCGGCGATTCCGGATGCGCGCTCGTGCTCGATCAGGCCGTCGATGACGCCGACAAGATCCACTACATCGAGATGATGACCGCATCGGAGTACTCGCATCTGTGTCTCGGGATGCCCAGCGACAAGACCCAGGGCGTGGCCCTGTACACCGATAACCGCAAGATGCACAACGAGTCCCGGTTCCTGCTGTGGACCGACACCCAGCGCGATTTCCTCGCCGCCAGGGGACGCACCTTCGCCGACGAGGAGTTCGACTACATCATCCACCACCAGTTCGGCGCGGCCGCGGTCCCGTATATGAACGCGATCGGTGAACGGGAGTTCGGCAGCCCGATGCCGCCGGATCTCAATGTCATCCACAAATACGGAAACACCTCCACCACCTCGCATTTCATCGTGCTGCACGATCAGCTCGGCGAGGCGAACATTCCGGCCGGATCGAAGGTGTTGATGATCCCCGCGGCCTCCGGGGTCGTCACCGGTTTCCTGTCCACCACCATCTCCTCCCTGAAGGTGTGATCATGGGCGTGCGTATCACCGCCACCGCTGTCAGCCGTGCCGACCAGACCCGCAGCGTGGTCGACAACAGCGGCCGGGCCGCGCGGGAGTGCCTGGAACGAGCCGGGGTCCGGCCCGAACAGGTCGGGGTACTGATCAATGCCGGTGTGTTCCGCGATGCCAACACCGTGGAGCCCGCGGTATCGGCCTTGATCCAGAAGGCCGCCGGGATCGGGCTCGAATACGGTGTGGACGATCCGCGGACGTTCTCCTTCGATCTGATGAACGGCGCGGTCGGCGTACTGGACGCGGTCCGGGTGGCCACGGCGATCCTGGAGACCGGCAGCGCGACCCATGTGCTGATCGTCTCCGGTGACACCCACCCCTCGATGACCCGCACCGCCGCCACCGACGACTTCCCGTATGCGAGTTCGGGCGCCGCGCTGCTACTCGAATCCGATGACGGCCCTGCGGGTTTCGGCCGGGTACATAGCATCGGCGGCTCCGGCGGTCCGGCGGTGGAAGCGTATGTGGACACCGCGACCATGGGGACGGCGGGCCGTGGCCTGATGACGGTGGTGCGGGAGCCGGATGCCGAGCAGCGGTTGCTCGCCCTCGCCACCGAAGCGGCGCTGACCGCGCTGGCCGATTCCGGCCACGCCGACCTGACCGGCACCGCGCTCATCGCCTCGACTCCCAGCGCGTCCTTCCCGGTACGGCTCGCCGAATCCCTCGGTATCTCCGCGGGTTCTGTCCTGTTGCCCGATCTCACCGACGGTGATCCGCATACCGCGACGCTCACCCAGGCCTACGATCTGGCGGCGACGCGCAACGACCTGCACGGACATACGCATGTGCTGTTCGTGGCGGCAGGTGCGGGTCCCTCGGCGGCGGCGGTGCTGTACCGGCTGCCCGCCCGTGCGGCCGCCGCCGGAGTCGCCGCGTGAGCACGGCGACCTACTGGCAGGCCATCGATCGGTTCCGCGCCGTTGCGCAGGCCGATCCGGACCGTGACGCGGTCATCTTCCCCGTCCACGTCCCCGAGGACCGGACACCGGATTACCGGGCACTGTCCTACGGCGACCTGGATCGCTGGTCCGATGCGATCGCCGAACGCCTCACCGCGAACGGCGTCACCGCGGGCACCCGAACGATCGTGCTGGTGCTGCCGAGCCCCGAGCTGTACGCGATCATGTTCGGCCTGTTGAAGATCGGCGCGGTGCCGGTGGTCATCGATCCCGGTATGGGTGTGCGGAAGATGGTGCACTGCCTGCGCGCGGTCGAGGCCGAAGCGTTCATCGGGATACCGCAGGCCCATGCGGTCCGGGTGCTGTTCCGGCGCAGTTTCCGGCGTGTGCGTACCAGCGTCACCGTCGGCAGGAGGTGGGGCTGGGGTGGGGACAGCCTCGCCGACTGGGGTCGCGAACCGGGCGGTGACCAGCCCGATCGCGCACCGGCCGATCCCGGCGAGGTGCTGCTGATCGCCTTCACCACCGGTAGCACCGGTCCGGCGAAGGCGGTCGAACTCACCCACGGCAACCTCGCGGCCATGGTCGATCAGGTGCACGCCGCGCGTGACGGTATCGCACCGGACACCTCGCTGATCACCCTGCCGCTGGTCGGAATCCTCGACCTGCTGCTCGGCGCGCGCTGTGTGCTGCCGCCGCTCATCCCGAGCAAGGTCGGTTCCACCGATCCGGCGCAGGTGGTGGATGCGATCAACCGTTTCGGGGTGCGCACCATGTTCGCCTCCCCCGCGGTGCTGATTCCGCTGCTGCGTGAGCTGCGGCGGCGGCCGGACCGGCTACCGACATTGGACAGCGTCTTCTCCGGTGGTGCGCCGGTGCCACACTGGTGCATCGCCGGGTTGCGCGAAGTTCTTCACGACGAGGCCAGGGTGTACGCCGGATACGGCTCCACCGAGGCGCTGCCGATGTCCACCATCGAATCACGGGAACTGCTCGATGGTCTGGTGCAGCGGACCCGGCGCGGAGAAGGCGTCTGTATCGGGCGGCCGTCGGACGGGGTCGAGGCACGGATCGTTGCCATCACCGACGATCCGCTGCCGACCTGGGCCGACGCCGAACGCCGGACGGCCGCATCGCTCGGCGCGCACGGGATCGGTGAACTCGTGGTCTCCGGCCCGAACGTCAGCACCCGGTATTACTGGCCGGACAAGGCCAATGCCGCCGGGAAGATCGCCGAGGGCGCGCGGATCTGGCATCGCACCGGTGATCTGGCGCGTATCGATGAGCTGGGCCGGATCTGGTTCTGTGGACGCAAGAGTCAGCGGGTGCTGACGGCGTCCGGTCCGATGTTCACCGTGCAGGTGGAGCAGATGTTCAACTCCGTACCGGGTGTTGCCAGGACCGCGCTGGTCGGTGTGGGCGAGCCCGGAGCACAGCGCCCCGTGCTGTGTGTGGAGCCCGAACCCGGCGCGGACACCGCCGCCGTGGTGTCGACGCTGCGCGCCGAAGCCACACGCTCCGAACTCACCGCCGCGGTGGATCATTTCCTGATCCACCCGTCGTTCCCGGTGGATATCCGGCACAACGCGAAGATCGGCCGGGAGAAGCTCGCCGGGTGGGCCACCAAGCAGCTGCGTGGGAGCTCGACCCGATGAGGACGACGGCTTTGCGGGCGGTTCCGATCGCCGGTTGGTTGTACCTGGTGGCCGGGCTGGTCGCGGCGGCCGCGGGCCGCGCACCGGCGAATCGGCCGCTGCGCGCCCTGTGGTGGATCGATGCGTTCCTGAGCACTGTCGTGCATGCCGTCCAGATCCCCATCGCCCTGCGCGCCGCGCGGCACACCGGACGGTCGGCCACCGAAATCGCGCTGATGACACAGATTTTCGGCCTCACCTGGTGGCGCACGATCGATCACGGGAAGCGGGAGGACACACGATGAAGGTTCTGGTGACCGGTGCGTCCGGTTTTCTCGGTGGTGCGCTGGTGCGCCGCCTGGTGCGTGACGGTGGTCACGAGGTGTCGATTCTGGTGCGCCGCACCAGCGATCTCGGCGACCTCGGTGACCTCGACGGTGTGCGGACAGTGCATGGTGATCTGACCGATGAGGCCTCGTTGCGTCGCGCCACCGAGGGCGTCGATGTGGTATTCCACAGCGCGGCTCGGGTCGACGAGCGCGGTACCCGCCGCCAGTTCTGGGCCGAGAACGTGCGCGCGACCGAGGTTCTGCTCGAATCCGCACGGCGGCACGGGGTATCGCGTTTCGTGTTCATCTCCAGCCCGAGTGCGTTGATGGACCGTGACGGCGGCGATCAGCTCGACGTCGACGAATCGCTGCCGTATCCGCGCCGGTATCTGAACCTGTATTCGGAGACCAAGGCGGCCGCCGAACGCGCGGTGCTGGCCGCCGACGCGCCCGGATTCCGCACCTGCGCGTTGCGGCCGCGGGCCATCTGGGGCGCCGGGGACCGTTCCGGTCCGATCGTGCGGCTGCTCGGCCGTACTGCGGCGGGTTCGCTACCGGACCTGTCGTTCGGCCGGTCGGTCCATGCCTGCCTGTGCCATGTCGACAATATCGTCGACGCCTGCGTGAAGGCCGCCACCGTCGACGGGGAAGCGGTGGGCGGTAAGGCGTATTTCATCGCCGATGGTGAACGCACCGATGTCTGGCGGTTCCTCGCCGCCGTGGCCACCGACCTCGGCTACACACCGCCGAGTCGCACCCCGAATCCGCGGCTGGTGCGCGCGGCGGTCGCGGTGATCGAGACGATCTGGCTGCTCCCCCCGGTGGCGACCCGTTGGTCGCCACCGCTGTCGCGGTATGTGGTGGCGCTGCTCACCCGCTCGGCCACCTACGACACCGGTGCCGCCGCCCGAGATCTCGGCTATCACCCCATCGTCGACCGGGACTCCGGTCTCACGGCGTTCATCGCCTGGCTCACCGCCAATGGCGGTATCACCGAACTCACCCGGACGCTGCGCTAGCCGCGCACCGACACCCCTCAGCGAGGTAGATATGGCTTCCGGTAGCGCATTCCGCCGGATCTCTCCGACCGAGCGCATGTATTTCCCGATGCGTGATCTGGCGCCGCCGTTCCTCATGCAGCTCGTTTTCCCCGGCGAAGGCGCGATCGATCCGGAGCGGCTGCGGCAGGCGGTCGCGGTCGCGTCGGCGGCCTGCCCGGGGTCGAGGCTGGTCCGCCGGGGGCGCGACTGGGTCGACAGCGGTGTCCCCGCAACCGTACGGGTGGTCGACGATCGGACGATCGATTACGCCGCACTCGACGGTGATCGGGTGCTGCACAGTCCGATCGGGCCGACCGACGAGGCGACCTGTGAGGTGCTGCTGCTGACCGCGCAGCCGGTCACCCTGATCTTTCGGGTCTTTCACGCGGTGATGGACGGTATGGGCATGGTGTCCTGGGCGCTGGCCGTCCTGGCGGCATTGCGTGGGCAGGAACCGGAGGCCATGCCGGACCCGGTGGCCGACCAGGAGCTGGTGCGGCGCATCGGCGCACCGGGCAAGCCCACGCTGATGTTGCCGAAGTATCGGGCGGCGGTGGGGCACGGCCGCCAACTCCGCGGTGCGCCGCGGCACCTGTTGCGCCGCCGCACCATCGCGACCAGTGCCCCCGGCGCGGTGGCCCGGATCGCGGCGATCCTCGCCGAGCACACTCCTGGTACCTCCCGGATCATGATGCCGGTCGATCTGCGCCGTCACGACCCACAGCTGCGCTCCACCGCCAATCTCGCACTCCCCTTGTTCTTCGATATCACCGCGGGCACGACCTGGACCGAGATCGACGCGCTGAAACGTTCGGGCCTGGAGCAGCGGCTCGAACTGAATCAGATGGACAACAGCGGACTCGCCGAGATCCCGCGACCGGCGGGCCGCGCCCTGCTGCGCACTCTCAACTGGCTCGGCGCGAGGTTCGGCCGGAATCTGGCCTCGGCGACCGTATCGCATATGGGCCGTTTCGATCTCGACGAACTCGCCACCCCGGAGTTCCGGCCGACCTCGGTGCTGATCATCCCGCAGCACAGTGTGGCGATGCCGTTGCTGTTCGGGCTGATGGAATCCGGTGGACGCACCGAGTTGACGGTATCGGCCCGTAACGGACGCGGTGTCGCCGAGCGCCTCGATGCGCTGCTCGACCGGATCGTCGCCACCTTGGCCACCGAACCTGCCGATGCGGGCCCCCGATGACGGCATGGGCTCGGGTCGTCGTCCACCGACCGCGTACGGTCCTGGCGGTCGTGATCGGGCTGATGCTGCTGTGTGCGGCCTACGGCGCGGGCGCGGCCGAGAAGGTCGGCGCCGCAGGGTTCACCGATCCCGGTAGCGAATCCGGTCGGGTGGACGCACTCGTGCGGGCACAACTAGGCCCGACGACAGCCGATATCGTCGCCGTCTACACCGCGCCGGAGGGGCAGTCGCTCGAGGCGATCGGTCCGCAGATCAGCGCCGCGATCGACCGTATCGATCCGGCGCTGCTGGAGCGGCCCGTCGAAACGTATTGGCACAGCACGCCCCCACGCACCCAGTTCCTGCGCTCGGCCGACGGCAGACAAGGGCTCGCGGTGGTCTATCTGGCAGGCGATGAGAATCAGCGGATCACCGCGTTCGGTGACGTCGAAGCGGAGCTGCGGGTGCCGGGCCTCAGCACCCGGTTGGCCGGTTACAGCGCGCTGGCCGATGAGATCACCACCCGATCCCAGCACGATCTGATCCTCGCCGAATCCATCTCCATCCCGGTCACTCTGCTCATCCTGGTGCTGGTGTTCGGTGGCTTCGCGGCGGCATCGCTGCCGGTGCTCGTCGGGGCGCTCGCGGTGGGCGGATCGCTGGCGGTGATCCGGGCGCTGACCGAGATCACCGAGGTCACCACATTCGCGGTGAACATCGCGTCGTTGATCGGGCTCGGTATGGCGATCGACTACGGCCTGTTCCTGGTGACCCGGTTCCGTGAGGAGATCGCCGGTGGTCACGGCGTGCCCGCGGCCATCGAGCGGACCTGCGCGACGGCCGGGCGCACCGTCGCGTTCTCGGCCGCATTGCTGATCTGCGCCTTCGCCGGAACGTTCGTCTTCCCGCAACCGGTGCTCCGCTCTCTCGGGTTCGGTGCGATCGCCGCTGTCGCCCTGGCCGCCGCACTGTCGCTGACGGTATTGCCCGCGATGCTCGCGCTGTTCGGTGCGCGGATCGGCGCTGCGCGGGAACGGGGACGGACCGAACGGTTCTGGGGCCGGGTCGTGGATGCGGTGCTGCGCAGGCCGGGGATCGTCGCGGTGGCGGTCACGGCGATCCTGTTGGCGCTGGCGACGCCGCTTTTGGGAGTGCGACTCGGCGATATCGACCATCGGGCGTTGCCCGCGGACAATCCGATGCGAGCCACGGTCGATGAGCTCACCGAACGTTTCCCGGCGGCGAACAGTGGTGTCACCGCGGTGCTGCACGGGCCAGGTGGCGCCGTCCCGGCTGCGGCGGCGGTCGCCACTGTGGTGCGCGAGATCGATGCGGTACCCGGTGTGGGCCCGGTGTTCCAGGTGGGGCGCGCAGCGGATTTCGTCGTCGTGCACGCGATGCTCGACAGCGCCGACCGTAGCGATGCGGCCATCGACGTCGTTGCCACGCTGCGCGCCCTCGATCCGCCAGCGGGGACCGAACTGCGGATCGGCGGTGATACCGCGGCCACCGTGGACAGCGTCGACTCGATCACCGCCGCGATGCCGTGGATGATCGCGGTCATGGTGGTGGCGACGCTGGTGCTGCTCGCGGTGGCATTCCGCTCGATCGTGCTGCCGCTCAAGGCGGTCGCCATGGCTTTCGTCAGCCTTGCCGCCACCTTCGGCATTCTCACCTGGATCTTCCATGACGGGCACCTGGCCGGAATGCTCGGCGTGACACCGGGACCGCTCGCCGCGGGCATGGTCGTGCTGATCATCGCCGTGGTGTTCGGGTTGTCCACCGACTACGAGGTATTCCTGCTGTCACGGATGGTCGAGGCCCATCACGCCGGAGCCGACACCGCCGCCTCGGTACGCACCGGCACCCTGCGGACCGCGCGCGTCATCACCGCCGCCGCCGTTCTGCTCATCGTCGTCACCGGCGCGTTCACCCTCTCCCCGCTGACACCCATGCGCTTCCTCGGGATCGGCATGATCCTGGCGCTCATCATCGACGCCACGCTCGTGCGGATGCTGCTCGTACCGGCGCTGGTGCAGCTGATGGGGCCGCTCAACTGGTGGATGCCGGGCACCGGGAGCGCTGCCGGAGCACCACGGAAAGCATCTATGCGAGAACATGCTTCCAGCGACGGCGCGCCTGTCGGATGAGGCGAGCGCCCGCGGACCGTCGGCGGATCCGTGCCATGGCCGGTCGCTGATTCCGTCGACGCCGCGCACATTCACACCGGAACAGCCGATGTCACCGGCGAAGGACGCTAGGTGATGCGGAGGGCGGTGAGTCGCCAACCGTGTCGGCGGGTGTGCGTGACGCACGCGGCGAGGGCGAAATGCCTCGAGCCGCGGCGGTATCGGGCGCAGACCTCGGCCGCGGGGCCGTCGTCCATGGCGATCGTCACCCGCACCGGCACCGCCGGTCCCAGTGAGCGGCCGGGCAGGTCTCCCGTGGTCAGCGTGCGCATCCGGGCGACCACGTCGGGGCTGGCGAATGCGGCCAGCTGGGTGAACGGTCGGCGGTGATCGAGGATCTCCAGGACGGCCCGCACTGTCCGCTCGGCGAACAGCTGTGCGGCGGCGGGTGTTCGGTCCGCGGAGCGCGCGGGGTGCAGCGATGGGCGTCGGTTCGGTGGCGTCGCTGTGCGCGTCGCGCATGCGGATGACGACGTCGTCGCACCTCGTCGCGGTCGGATTCCCGAACCGCAGACGGGTGTCGGCGCGGCACTCGTCGACGCCGTCAACCGCACCTGCTCGTCAGCCATGCACCATCCCCTGACTCCCTGCCGAACGACCGACGGAACCCGCCGGGTACGACGCCAAGTGCCTCGCACGCGCCGATTCTGCTGTCCCGCAACAGCACTGCCACGAGTAGCGCACTACCTGTTCCGCGTCGGGTGTGGACGCACGAACCGAGTGATGCGGGATCGACCGTCAGTGGTCGCCGAGGTCGTGTACCTCGCCCAGGCCGATCCCGTGGAGCTTGTCCGGGTTGGCCACATTGTGGATGGCGACGATGCGGCCTTCGGGGTCGAGCGTCAGGGTGATGGTGGCGATGACGTGATCGGGGCCGCGGAACAACAGGCCTGCGGCACCGTTGATCTCGACCATGTCGACCCGCATATCCGCGGGTTCGACGCCCTGATAGGCGCGGTCGCCGAGAGCTGCGAACCAGGAGGCGACGGTATCGGCGCCACTCACCGGGCGCAGGGCCTGGCGTACCTTGCCGCCACCGTCGGTCCACAGCGTCACGTCCGGCGCCAGCAGCTGCATGAGGGTATTGATGTCACCGCCGGTGGCGGCCGCGACGAATCGCGCGGTCACATCGCGCTGGGTGTTCCGGTCCGCGCTGAACCGTGGCCGCCGCGCCTGGACGTGGCCGCGGGCGCGGTGCGCCGCCTGTCGCACCGCCTCCTCGGAGCGGTCGACGGCGTCGGCGATCTCGGCGTAGCTGAAGGCGAATACTTCCTTCAGCACGAACACGGCCCGCTCGATCGGGCTCAGCGTCTCGAGCACCACCAGCATCGCCATCGACACCGATTCCGCGCCGGTGACGTCGTCGACGATGTCACCGCTGGTGAGGATGGGTTCGGGAAGCCATGGTCCGACGTAGGTCTCGCGTTGGCGGCGGGCCGATCGCAGCCGGTCCACGGCCAGATTGGACACGATCCGCGCCAGATAGCCCTTGGCGTCGGCCACACCGGAACGGTCGGCGGCCGACCATTTCAACCAGGCGTCCTGCACCGCGTCCTCGGCGTCGGCGGCGGAACCGAGGATGCGGTAGGCGACGGCGAACAGCAGGCTGCGGTGCTCGTCGAATACCTGCTGGCCGTCATCGGGCACGCTCATCGCGCACCGGCCCCACGAGTGTAGCGGCCGCCGCTCGGCCAGAAGGCACCCGAACCGGGGAACCTGGTCATGCGCAGGAAGGTCGACCATGGTGCGGCGTTCACCGTCTCCTTGTACCAGGCCGCGCGCTTCCCGGTCAGGTACCAGCGGCGCGGCGAGCCGTCCGGTTTCGTGAACTGGACCACCGCGTCGGCGCGGCCGATGCTGATCGGTGTGTGGTAGTAGCCGAACCGAAAAGGCTTGGGCTGCTTACCTTTCAGCTCCCGATACAGCGACACCGCGGCGTGCACGCCGGTCGGCATACCACTCTGGCAGGTGCCGTGCATGAGTCCGTAGCCCTGTTCGATGGCGGCGGCGTCGCCGACGGCGTAGATGTTCGGATGCGAGACCGAGCGCAGGGTGGCATCGGTGACGATGCGGCCGAGATCGTCGACGACCACACCCGCCGCGGCGGCCAGCGGGAGGGCGCGGACACCGCTGGTCCAGAGCACGGCGTCGGCGGCGATGCTCGCGCCGTCGGCCAGTTCGACCGAATCCGCCAGCACCTTCACCACCTCGGCCCCGGCGCGCACCTCGACACCCAACCGGTCCAACCCGGCCCGCAGGTGGGCGCGGGGCTTATCGGCCAGGTCGGCGCCGGGTTCGTCGCGGCCGAGCAGCAGCACCCGCAGCCGCGGATACCGTTCGGCGATCTCGGCCGCCGACTCGATCCCGGTGAGTCCGGCGCCGCCGACGACGACCGTCCCGGTGTCGAGCCGGTTCAGGTAGGCGGCCAGGCCCGCAGCGTCGGCGGGACCGTCGAGGGCGAAGGCATGGTCGTCAGCGCCGGGCACCCGTCCGGTATCGGCGACGCCGCCCAGTGCGTAGACCAGCGTGTCGTAGTGCAGTAGCCGCCCGTCCGCGAGGCGCACGGTGTTCGCGTCCGGATCGATCTCGCGGACCCGGCCGCGAATGAACCCGACCCCGATACTGTCCAGCAGTGCCGGGATATCGAATTCGGCGAGCTGCTGCCCGGTGGCCGCCTGATGCAACCGCAGCCGCTCCACGAACCGCTCGCCGGCATTGACCACCGTCACCCGCACATCCTCGCGCCGCTTCACCCGTGCCCCGAGATTCACCGCCGCCGACAACCCCGCATACCCGGCACCGAGGATCAGGATCTCCCGCCCGGCCACATCCATACCCTGCTGTTCACGCATCGCCGCATCCTTCGTCGTAGGGACTCGATGCACACCAGACGTGCGCGGCTCGCCGGAACGTGACATCGGCCGCCGTGAGCCGCGTCACGGATGGATTCATCGGGCCGGGCAGGTAGATCCTCGGTGTTCAGATCGCCAGGATGGTCTTGCCGATCGCCGTGCGGTCCTCGAACGCGCGGTGCGCCTTCGCCGCCTCCGCCAACGGCAGCACCGCACCGATGACGGGTTCGAGGTCACCGCGCACCGTCAGCTGCTCCGCGCGACGGGCCAGCTCGGGCCACCCTTGCGGACGGTAGCCGAGACTGAACGGAATCAGTGTGGCGCCCACCGGAAGCAATCGGTCCGAACCGATCTCGACCGGCTGGCCGCTCGCGGTACCGAAGATCACCATCCGCGCGCCGGGCGCGGTCAGCAGGCTGTACGCCTCGCGAGCCGTCTGTCCACCGACAGTTTCGAGCACCACCGAGACCGGCCCGACCTCCTCGACCCATCCCGGCCGGGTGTAGTCGACAGTCACGTCGGCGCCGAGATCGGCGGCCAGCTGCCGTTTGGCCGATTCGCTCGCCGCCGCCACCACCCGCGCGCCCGCCCGTTTGGCCAGCTGGACGAGCAGGCTGCCGATCCCGCCACCCGCCGCCTCCACCAGCACCGTATCGCCGGGGCCGATCCCGGCGGTCTCGATCACGCCGACGGCCGTCGCGCCCTGCCCGAGCAGTGCGAGGGCCCGGTGCTCGCCGAGCCGCTCGTCCAGCGGAATCACCGCCGCGTCCGGTACCCGCACCAATTCGGCGTAGCTGCCGCTGGCGACCGTCCCGACGACCCGCTGTCCGATCCGATCGGCCGCCACACCGGAACCGACGGCGACGACCGTCCCCGCCACTTCGATCCCCGGCGTATGCGGCAGCGGCTGCCCGAGCGGGTCGGGGCTCACTCCCGCCCGTACCTGTACCTCGAAGTAATTGACTCCTGTTGCGGCCGCCCGGACGAGGACCTCCCCCGCTTCCGGTACCGGATCGTCGACCTCCTCCAGCCGCAGGACCTCCGGCGGGCCGTACTCGTGATAGCGGACTGCGCGCATGTTTCTCTCCACCTTCCACAACCGGACTAATAGTCCGTTTAACGAAAGGCTATGATACGGACTATCAGTCCGCTTTTGTCAACAGGAGGTTCCGCGATGCGTGCCGACGCCGAGCGCAACCGGGCCGCGATTCTCGCCGTCGCGGGGCGACTGATCTGCGATGACAAGCTCAGCAATGTCTCCATGGACGAGGTCGCCGCGGCGGCGGGCGTCGGCAAGGGCACGTTGTTTCGCCGATTCACCGACCGTGAGGGCCTGATCCGCGCGCTGTTCGACGACCGGACCGCCCGCGGATGGGATGAGGTCCGCCGACTGGCCGCGGACACGAATGTTCCGGTGGGCGAGCGCATCCTGACGGTCGTCGCCTACGTCTTCGATCTCACCATCGTCGAGTTGCAGCCCTTGACGCGCGCACTGCCCGAGGGGTGCCAGGCAGAGACCTGGGCGCCGTGGCGCGAACTCCTCGCGGGTTTGATCGCGCAGGTGGCCCCCGATGCCGACGCCGAATTCCTGGCCATCGCGATCTTCTCCAGCATGCGTCCGGACATCACCGATCTGACCTCCCGGCAACGCCACCGCGACGGCGTCCTCTCGCTCACCGCACGTGTGCTCGCGATCGGTTGATGGGTCCCTGCCGCGTCTTCGAACGACCGCGCCGGTTCAGTCCACGCGGTGACTGAGCCCGCTGGCCCGCAGGACCCGTCGGGCGGTGGCGGCCCGGATGGCGGCTTCGGTGCCGATGATGCGGACGTGGGTGCGGGCTCGGGTGATGGCGGTGTAGAGCAACTCGCGGGTGAGCAGGGTGGATTCGGGTTCGGGTAGCACGATGGTGACCGCGTCGTACTGGCTGCCCTGGCTGCGGTGGATGGTCATCGCGAAAACGGTGACCACCGCGGGGAATTGGGTCGGATGCACCAGATAGGGTTCGCTGCCGCGTTGCAGGGCCGCGCGCAGTGAGCCGTCCGGGCGGCGGATGACGACGCCGGTGTCGCCGTTGTAGATGCGGGCCTCGTGATCGTTGGCGGTGACGAGCAGCGGCTGCCCTGGATACCAGGTCGGCTGCCCGGTATCCGGGCCCGCGCCGGCCGCGGCGGCCCATTCCGCACCCATCCGGTCCCAGCGTTCGACACCGAACGGCCCCTGCCGATGCGCGCACAGCAACCGATGCGACTCCAGCGCGGTGAGCGCGGCGGCGGCGTCACCGGCGAGGGCGGCCTCGGTGACCCGGCGAGCCGCGTCGACCACATCGGCGCGCACCGCGACGATGTCATCAGGTTCGCACAGCGACAGCGCGCCGCCGCCGGCCCGCAGCAGTTCGAGCGCGGTATCGGCGTCGCCCGCGCGGACCGCGACCGCCAGGTCGGCGATCCGGCCGCCGAAGCGGCGGCCGCGGGTCAACCGGACGATGCCGCCGCGCAACCGGGCCTGCTCCAGCGCGGTCAGTGCCTCGGGGTGTGCTGCGCCCGCGTCCGGTCCGGTGATCCGTTCCAGCATCGGGTTCGGTGTGCCGACCACCGGTCCGGCAACAAGATCGGCGAGGACGGCGCCCGCGTCGACCGAGGCGAGCTGGTCCGGGTCACCGACCAGTACCAGCCGGGTATCCGGGCGCAGCGCCGTCATCAACCGGCTCATCATCGTCAGCGACACCATCGAGGTCTCATCGACCACGATCACGTCGTAGGGCAGGCGATTGAACTCGTGATACCGGAAGCGAGTACCGCGACCACGCTGCCAGCCGAGCAGCCGGTGCAGGGTCGACGCGGTCAGATCGGGCAGGCCGAGTTCATCGGCTTGATCGCGCACCGCTTCCTGTAGCCGCGCCGCCGCCTTCCCGGTGGGCGCGGCGAGCGCGATCCGCAGCGTCGGCGCCTTCGGATTCGCGCGCTGATGCGCGTCGAGCAGGGCGAGAATGCGCGCGATCGTATGTGTTTTGCCGGTGCCGGGGCCACCGGCGACGACCGTCGTCCAGTGGGTCGCGGCGAGCGCGGCGGCCAGGCGCTGCCGGTCGGGCGCCGTCGAGTCGGCCGCCGTGTCGGCGAACAGTCGATCGAGTTCATGGCGCACCACCTCCGGGTCGACCACCGGATGCCGGTCGGCCCGTTCGGTCAGCACCCGCCGGATGGCCTGTTCCTGCTGGTAGTAGCGATCCAGATAGAGCAGCGGGCCACCCTCCCGACGCTCTTCCACCAACCGCAGCGGCCGCAGCGGTCCGGCCGCACCGCCGAGGATCAGTGGGCTGGCCCGCAGTGCCGCGAGTACGTCATCGAGCTCCGGCCACGGCAGCTGCGCGGGATCGATGCTGGTGTCCCAGGTTTCGTCGGCGTCGATGCCGATCTCACGCATCCGGGCCAGTTCCAGGCACACCGAGCCCGAGCGCACCGCACGCACCGTCAGCGCGGCGGCGAACAGCGCGAGTTCGGATTCCTCACGTCCGAGCCTGCCCAGCCGCACCGCGACGTGCACATCGGCGGCCGAGAGCACCCCGGCTTCGTTGAACGCCCGCAGCAATCCCGTGCCGCGCTGGGCGATCTGAATGGAGGTCATCGCACGGCTCCCGCCAGCAGATCCGACAGCGCGACCACGAGGGCAGCGGGCGGCGACCAGTCGAAAACGCCACGGCCCGAGGGTGTCTGCGGGCCGATCATACCGCGCACGAACAGGTACGCGGCGCCGCCGAGATGGGCGTCCGGGTCGTAGCCCGGCAGGCGCCAGCGTAGATAGCGGTGCAGCGCAACCGAATACAGCAATGCCTGGAGCGGATAGTGCGAGCGGATCATCTCCGCCGCCATCCGGTCACGGGTGTAGTGCTCGACGGTGAGATCGCCGGTGCCGAGCCGGTTGGTCTTGTAGTCGACGATGACGAAACGTCCGTCGGGCAACCGCAGGACCGCGTCGATACTGCCGGTCAGATAGCCGCGCAGCGGGTTGTCCTCCAGTGCTTCCAGGTGGTCGGCGTACGGGTGGAAATCGTCGGTGGCCGGCAGATGTGCGCGCAGCAGCGCGGCGATACCCCGCAGGGTCGCGGCGTGTGCGCGCACCGTATCGCCGCCTGCCAGGGGCAGTTCGAATTCGAGTTCGCACAAGCGGTCCCGGCTGGGGATATCGGCGAGGGCACCGTAGGGCGATGGGGTGCGTAGGACGGCCAGCAGCGCCGTCGCCAGCAGCGTCGGGTCCGCCTCGGCCAGCATGTCCTCGATCCCTTCCCGGCAGCGCAGCGCGACTTCGGCGGCCAGGTCGGCGGCGTCGGTGTCGATGCGTTCGAGCACACCGTGCACCAGGGTGCCGAATTCCGCGCCGTAGGGCAGATCGTTCATCAGCGATGGCGCACCGGATTCCGGTTCGATGACCGCGAGCACCGCGCCGTCGGGTTCGTCGTCGGGACCGCGACCGTCCTCCGGTTCGCTGTCCGGCGCGGCGGCGTGCGCGGCGGCGGTCAACGCCGAATAGGACGTACGCCGCCATTGATGATCGAGCAGGCGGTCGAAACTCGCCGCCGCGAGTTCACCGGTCTCGGTCTCGATCCGCGCGCGGCGCGGTTGCACGACCGGTGCACCGTCGACGACGTGCAGCGTCACCGAGGCACCTGCCGCATCCACCCACGCCGACAGCCGCTCCGCGACAACCGAATCCGCGGGAACAGATACCCGGTGCGCCACATCCTCCCCGCCCGGAGTGCGGCCGAGCAGCATCCGGTGCAGCGGCGCGTGATCGGTGGTGAACGCCGGTGCCCACCACGCCACCACCTGACACATCGCCCGAGTCAGCGCCACGTACAACAGCCGCAGCTCCTCCCCCGCCTCCTCGGCCTCGGCGCGGCGTTTGCGGTCGGCGTAGCCGGGGGCCTCTTGGCCGCCGACGTCCAGGACGCGGGTGCCGTCGTCCTCATGGAACAGCAGTGTGGCCGCCTTCGGATTCCGGGCGCTGTCCCATGCGAACGGTAGATACACCACGGGGAACTCCAGGCCCTTGCTGGCGTGCACGGTCGCGATCTGCACCGCGGCGGCGTCGCGGTCCAACCGTCGGCTGCGATCGGTGACCGCACCCGAGGCCGGATCGCGTACCCGGTCGGCGAGCCAGCGGGTGAGCGCGGTCAGCCCGTAGCCCTCGGTGAGTGCGATCTGGTCGAGCAGCTGGGCGATATGGCGCAGGTCGGTGAGCCGGCGTTCGCCGTTGTCAATCGCGAGCAGCCGTGGCGCCAGTGCGGCCTCGGCGGAGAGCTTCTCGAAGACGGCCGCGAATCCGGCGCGAGCGAACAGCCGGGCGGCATCACGCAGCTGCGCGCTGACGCGGCCCACCAGATCTGCTCCGCCGCTGTCGATCTCGGCCGCGGTGATCCCGAGCAGCGGTGTACACGCGGCCAGGCGCACTCGATCACCGCGATGCGGCTGTTCAAGGGCGCGCAGCACCCACAGCCAGTCGGTGGCGCTTTCGGTGGCGAACACGCTGGTGCCACCGGCCAGCACCGAGGCGACGCCGACGCGATCGAGCGCCGCGCGCACCACATCGATCTGGGAACGGGTGCGGACGAGGACCGCGATATCGCCGGGGTCGATCGGCCGCCCTCGCGCGCCGTTGTTCCCGTCACCGATCTGCACTCCGGCCGCGAGCAGCCCGACGATATCGGCGGCGAGATCCTCGGCGACTCTGGCCCGCATCCGCCCCACCGTCGGGAATCCACTCCTGTTCAGCGGGCCCGCCCCCGTACGCGGCATGCATCGCAGCCGCAACGGTGTCACCAGCTCCTGCGGCCCCGACAGCCGCGACCACGGTTGGGTCGGCGCCACCGGATATACGGTGATGGCCTCGTGACCGAGCGCCGCACCGCCCATCACCTGATCGATGGCGGCCAGCAGCCCGGCGTCGCTGCGCCAGTTCACGGTGAGTTCGCGCCGGGTCTCGGCATGGGCGGCCGCGTCGAGATAGCTCAGCACCTCGGCGCCGCGGAATGCGTAGATGGCCTGTTTCGGGTCGCCGACCAGAACCATGGTGGTGTGCCCGTGGAAGGCCAGCCGCAGAATGTCCCATTGCAGCGGATCGGTGTCCTGGAATTCGTCCACCAGCGCCGCCCGGAACCGGTCACGGATACGGGCGCAGGCGCGCGGCCCGTGCTCCGGATCGGTCAGCACATCGTGCAGCAGCACGAGCAGGTCGTCGAAATCGCGTACCGCCGAGAGTCGTTTGCGGCGTTCGGTTTCGGCGCGCACCGCCACACCGAAGGCGACGCGTTCACCGGTGAGGTCCTCGGTGTCGGGCGCGAGTCGCGCCTGCCGGTCCCGCACCGCCGCCAGCGCAAGGGTGTGCGCTTCCTTGATGGGGAACGGTGGCTCGGTGCGTGCGTAGCGGTGCAGGTACAGGTCGTCGGCGACGGTCGCCACCAGTTCGTCCACGTTCTCGACCAGTCGTGCGCGCTGGTCGTGTTCACCGGCCAGCCCGAGTTCGTCGAGCATGCGTTGGCAGAAGCTGTGGGTGGTGGCGATCGCGCCCGCGTCGAAATCCGAGAGCGCCGCCAGCAATCGGGCCCGCCTGCGCCACACCTCGTCGGCATCGGCGTCGGCCAGGTGGCGGACCAACTCGTCGGTGTCGACGCGCGCGGCGTCCGGGTCGGCCAGTGCGGCGGCGACGCCCACGAAGCGGCTCCTCGTGCGTTCGCGCAGCTCCTGGGTGGCCGCGCGGCTGAAGGTCACCAGCAGCAGCTGCGAGATGTCGATACCGGCCTCGGCCACATAGCGCACGGCCAATCCGACGATCGCATACGTTTTGCCCGTCCCCGCACTGGCCTCGAGCACCGTGGTGCCGGTGGGCAGCGGGCCGATGGGATCGAAGGCGGTCTCCAGCCGGGGGTGGGTGTCCGGTGTGAGATGGGCGGTCATGGCTGCGCCTGCTCTTCCGCGCGCAGCAGCGGAGCCCACAGCCGCCGCGACAACGCGCCGAATCGGGTGCTCTCCCCCGGCTCGCCCGGCGGTGCGGGCGCCGCGATCAGATCGTCGATGCGCGGTGCCGACCCCCAGATGTAGCGCAGATGGCGGTCGGTGTGCTCGCCATATTTGTCCGGACCGTTGGCGCCGCCGTTGAATTCGCGTTCGGCGGCGCTCACCCCCTCCTCCATCGTGCCGCCGCGATAGCGACGCTCGGCGTAGGCCGCCGTGGCGGCGGTCGCGATCGGCAGCGGTTCGGTGAGCCCCGTATCGCGCAGCGCCACCAGCTCGCGCAGTATCGCCAACGCCTCGGGCGCGGGCGGTGCGGTCAGTTCCGAACGCCAGGCCGGGCGGCGGAATTGGCCGCGGCCGATGGTCACCGCCCGCCACGGCCGATCCTGCGTGGCCGCCAACGCCAGCAACGACACCCAGGCCGTGATCCGATGTTTCGGCGCCAGCCGCGAATAGGTGGTGCGGACCAGGGTGTCGCCACGCACCTGCGGCACCGTGCCGGTGAGCCGACGGCCGCCGCCGAGATCGACCACGATATCGACCGCGCGCGCCGCGATCTCGTACTCCGGCCGAGCGATCCGCACCAGGGTGTCCACCGTGTGCTCGACCTCGTGCAGCACCGCACCGCCGAGTCCGAACGGCGGCAGCGTGCCACGCCGCCATTCCGCCGCCCGCAGCTCCGCCGCCTCGGCGCCGTTGAGCCGGGCCGCCAGCAGACGTTCACCGAGATCCCATTTCGCCAGACCGTCCAGCTCGATGGGCAGACGGTCGGCGATATCGTCGTCCTGATCGGGGACCCGCAGGCCCAACCGCTGCCACAGGAATGCGCGCACCGGATGTTCGACGAACGACATCAGTTCGGCCAGCCCGACATCCACCGGATCGGCGGCGGGCAGCGGCGCGGCCAGGAACGGCGGCGGCGGATGCGAGGGGCCGCCCGCGGCGCGGGCACCGGCCAGCGCCACGGTGTCGAAGCTGAACGGCCGTTCGGCCCGGAAGTTGCGACGATCGAACGACTGCAACGGATGTCGCGTCACCACTTCGCCCATGCCCGCCGCACCGACGTGCGCGCGCAACACATCCAGCAGTTCCGCCACCGGGACGGCGGGCGGTCGAGGCGCACCGGAGACCGGATCGGAGCCGGTGTGCAACAGCACAAGACGCTCACCCGCCGCCATGATCGCGTCCAGCAGCAGTTGACGGTCCTCGGCCCGATGGTCGCGCTCACCCAACAGCGGGTTACGGGCCAGCACATCGTCGCCGTCGACGGCACCGGCGCGCGGGAACACATCGTCGTCGAGGCCGAGCAGTACGACCACCCGATGCGGCACCGAACGCATCGGGACCATGGTGCAGACAGTCAGTTCGCCGGTGCGGAAGTTGGCGCGGGTCGGGCGCGCGGCCAGCCGTCCGGCCAACAGCACCGCCACATCGGCCAGTCGCAGGGGCACGTCACCGGCGAAGGCGGTGGCGGCGGCGAGTTCGCGACGGGCCTCGGTGCGGATCCAGGCCTGCGATTCCGGTACATCGGTCAGCAGATCGAGAGCGCGGGCGAGCACCGCGGCCCATTCCGAGGCCGGACGCGGACCACGCAGATCACGCAGCGCCACGGCGAGTCGATCGACGAACTCGGCGAACCGTCCGGCCAGATCGACATCGTTGCTGTCGACGTCGTCGAGCGGCAACGCGAGGTCGAGCCAGTCCTCGGAAGTCTCCCCGGCGGTGACGCCGAGCAGGATCCGATCGACGGCACTGTTGAGGGTGTTCTGCGCGAAGTCGGCCAAACCGAACGCCTGCCGCTGCCGCTGCCCGATCCCCCAGCGCGCACCGGTCTCGGCAGCCCATTCCCGCAGCCGCTCGATATCGTCGTCATCGAAACTGCAACGGCGGCGGACGGTTTCGGAGGCGGCCAGATCCAGCACCTGGGTGACGGTGACGCGTCCGTCGGCCAGTTCGAGCAGCACCGAGATCACCCCGAGCAGCGGGTTGGTGACGGCGCGTCCCCGGTCGGCCAGCCGCACCCGCAGCCGATGCGCGGGATGGCCGGGCTGGCCCGAATCCCCCACCTGTTCAACCGATCCCGGCACCCGCTGCCCGAACGCCGCACGCACCAGCGGAGCGTACGCCTCCACCTCGGGGCACATGATCAGCACATCACGCGGTTCGAGGGTCGGATCGGCGGCGAACATGGCGAGCAGACAATCGCGCAGCACCTCCACCTGCCGCGCCGGACCATGACAGGCGTGGATCTGCACGCTGCCGTCCGCAGCGGCAGGTGCGGCGGGCCAGCGATCGGTGCGGAGGCCGTCCTGCAAGGCGTGCAGCAAGGTCGCGCGATGCGGCCTCCCGGCCACCTCGGGGCGGTCGGAGCTTCCGGTATCGCCACCGACTTCCGCGCTCGTGGACGCACGGACGTGTCCACCCGCACCGGAGTCGGCAACAGAGCCGGACCACTCGGCGCCACGTCCACCCACCTCGGCCTGTTCGACAGTCGTGTCCGGCGAGCCACCGGCGACCCGGCTCGGCGGGCCGTCCGCATCGGGAACCGAACCAGTATCGGCGCCGCCACCCCGGCCATACCGCTGATCTGTTGCGGCCGCGGGCAGCCGCTGCTGCAACTCCCGCACGTCACGCGCCAGGCCCGCCAGCAAAGGATGGTCGACGGCGGCGCCGGTCCCGTCCTCCGCTCGGGTGCGGGCCGGGGCGATGCTCTGCACTGCCGTCCACATCGCCGGACTCGGATGGGTCAGCCACAGGTGCACATCGCGATGTTCGGCCAGGGCCGCGATCACCGCGAGCTGATCGGCGGGCAACCTGGTCGGGCCGAACAGCGAGACCCGGTCGGGTAGCGGCACCGTTGCCGGTTCGGCGCGCAGGACATCGCAGGCGGGCCCGAGTCGCTCCGCGGGGCTCGGCGCGCCGATCTCCTCCCGCAGGCACCGCCACAGCGCGGGCTGCCAGCGCAGATCCTCCGGTACCGGCTGCCCGGCGCCATCGGTATCGGCGCCCGCCGCCCAGTCCGCGATGAGCCGCGGACGTTGCGCGCTGTAGCTGTCGAACAGGGTCGCCAGATGAGCGGCGGTGGCGTAGCGGCGACCGGCGCGGTGGCTCGACGCACCCTCGCGCACGCCGAGGTGCCTGGCCAGTACCGCGCACCACGGCTGCGTCAGCGACGTGTCGATCACCCGCAGCAACGTCCACACCATCCGGTCGTGCGCCCACGGATCGTCCTCGGGCGTCACCCCGCCCGCGACGGCCAGCGCCTCGGCCACCAGCGCAGCGGGCGAGGGGAAGGCGATATTGGCGGCGATCCCATCGGCGCCGGAGGACGCCGATACCCCAAGGACGCCCGAAAGCCGCTGTGTCAGCCAACGTTCCACACCCTTGGCCGGTACCGCGACGACCTCGGTGGCGAACGGATCCGGCAGTGGGTCCGACAGCAGCGTGGCCAGCGCGTCGGCCAGCACGTCGGCGCGTTCGCCGCGATGGATGTGCAGCGGCATGCGCGCCCTCTCCTCCGATGCGGTCCGCCTCGGCACGCCCGGCCACACACCACCGGCCTCGGGTCGAGCACCTCGGCGCTTCGTGCACCCGTTATACGCCCAGCGACCGACGCGCAACCGCAGCGGCCCATCACACCCCGCGTGACATAGGCCACATACACGATGGGTATTCGGCCGTGTCATCCAGGGATCGGCGGCCCGCTGTGCCACAGTCCTTCCCCGGGGAGGAACGGGAGACTGCACCGAAAGGCTGGTTCACGTTTCATGGATGCGATGGTGATTCCCCTGGTACCGAGAGGCGGGTTCACCGTCCGCCGCATCGGTGACCGCTGGGAGCTCGTCAACTCGCGCTGCTACGGCCGCACCGTCGTCCTACACTCATGGCCGCGTGACCAGCACGCCGAGGCGTTCGAACACTGCCACCGCCTCAACGAGGGCGCCACCGCACAGCAGCACGCCATCCAGCGCTGATCAGCGCGCCGAAAGTTCTTGCCGCACAGCGATAACGGCGCCGCTACCATAAGCGGCCGCTGAGCTCAAGACGTGCGCCGGGCGCACGGATATGCCAATGTGGTCCCTCGTGCGTTTCCCCATGGCCGCTACCGGGGCCGTTCCCCGCGTCGCCGCATCCGCCTGTGTCCTCGCCGCCGCCGCCATCGCGCTTCCCGGTGTGCCCGCCATCCTGCCTACCGCCGCGGCCGCGCCGCCCGCGCACACCCAGGCCTGCCTGTCCGGCTTCGACTGCGATATGAGCAGCCGGATCGCCGAGGTGAACGCCTATCTGAAGAACCGGCCCGGCGTCACCGGCTACGTATTGCGCGACCGGGTCTCCGGCGGCGTGTACGCCAACGAGCACGCCGAGGATTCGGTGTGGACCGCCTCCACCATCAAGCTCGCCATCGCGGCCGACCTGCTCAATCGGGCCCGCGTCGGCGCGATCGGACTGTCGCCCGAGGATCGCGGCCTGCTGGAGTCGATGCTGGCCACCTCCAACGATCAGGCCGCCGACGTGCTGTGGAACAAGTACGCGGGCCTGGACCGGATGGCCTACAACAACGCCTTCCGCGCCAACGGCATGACCGGGCTCGTTCCGCAGCCGACCACCACCGCGCTGTTCCCCGATTGGTCGTTCCAGAAGTGCACCGCCGCCGACCTGGACCGGCTCATGTCGCATGTGCTCGACCGGATGCACCCCGACGACCGCAACTACCTGCTCGACCGGATGCGCAAGGTCGATATGAACCAGCACTGGGGTGTCTGGGGCGCGGGCGCGGCCATGCGACCGGGCCTGAAGAACGGCTGGTCGGCCGAACAGGGCGGCTGGGTGGTCAACTCGGTCGGTTTCGCCGGACCGGGCGAGCGCTACACCCTGTCGATCATGACGTCCATGGGTGACACCGGCGGCTACACCGACGGCGCCGACACCGACACCGAGATCGCCGAGATGCTGCTCGCCGGACGCTGAGTCCACCGGTGTGTTCCGGGCGTCGGCCGCTCGGAACACACCGGTCAGCCGATGCGCCGCAACCGCATCGGTGCGTCGTCGCGCGGGAACGGGATGGTGGTGAATCCCCACGGCATGCGGTACGGGTCCGGGATCGACCATTCGTAGTCGCGGACAAGGGCCGCGATCACCGTCTTCACCTCGAACGTCCCGAAATGCATCCCGATGCATTTGTGCGAACCGGCGCCGAACGGCATCCAGGCCAACCGATGCGATTTGTCCTCGCGGCGCGGTTCGGCGAAACGCAGCGGATCGAAGATCTCCGGATCGGTCCACAGCTCCGGCAGCAGATGATTCACCTGATACGCCAGGTCCACGGGTGTGCCCGCGGGAATGTAGTGCCCGCAGATCTCGGTATCGCGCACCGCGCGGCGCACCAGACCGGGCACCGGCGGCATCAACCGCAGACTCTCCTTCACCACCAGGTCCAGATCACCCATGCGCTCCAGTTCGGCGATGGTCGGCGGGGCACCGGCACGGTCGGCCGCGCGCACCTCGGCGCGCACCCGCTCCTGCCATTGCGGATGTTTGCCGAGGTAGTAGGCGACGGCGGTGGTCGTGGTCGTGGTGGTGTCGTGGGCGGCCATGATCAGGAAGATCATGTGGTTGACCACGTCGGCGTCGCTGAACACCGCACCGTCGGCGTCGCGGGCGTGGCACAGCCCCGAGAAGAAGTCCGGCTCCTCGCTGCGCCGCTTCTGCGGCAGCATCGCGGTGAAATACTCCTCGAGCACCCTGCGCCCGCGCAGACCGGCCCGCCAACGGCCGCCGGGCATGGGATGGCGGACGATGGCGAGCCCGGCATGGGTGCAGTCGACGAACGCGTCGGTCAACCGGCGGCGCTGCGGGCCCACATCGGCGGCCATGAAGGTCTCACCGGCGATATCGAGGGTCAGTTCCTTCACCGAGGGAAACAGTTTGATCGTGCGGCTCGCACCGCGTCCCGGCGGCACCCAGCGATCGACGACCTCACGCACCACGGGCGTCAACGACGCCAGATGCGCCTCCAGCCGGTCCCTGGTGAAGGCCTGCTGCATGATCCGGCGATGGAACATGTGCTCGTCGAACTCCAGCAGCAGTAGTCCGCGCCGGAAGAACGGGCCGATGAAATAGTCCCAGCCCTGTCCGAAATCCCGGCGACGGCGGCCGAGCACCTCGTCGACGGCTTCCGGCCCCGCGGCCAGCACTCGCTCCATACCGAGTGAACTGTTCAAGGTGACCGGCCCGAACCGTCGATATCGGTCCATCATTTCGGCCGGTCCCCAGCGCATGTAATGCAGCGCCCGACCGAGGTAGGGCAGCCCCGCATCGCCGTCGACGGCGGTGGCGGTACTCCCGTTGGGCGGATTGGCGAGCACTCGACGGCGGGCCGGAATCAGGCTCAGCGCCCGGTCGATCGGATGCGCGCGCGGGATCTCGATCAGCGCGGAATTCTCCGATTCGGCACGCACGCGGGTCTTTTCGACGGCGGCACGGTCAACGGCGACCATGGCGGACCTCCCTGGGCGAGGAACCTCCATCGTATTCTCTTTCCGGGGTTCTCCGGCGGCTTCACCGGAATCCGGCCTCACTTCGTACAGCGAACAACGGTGCGTTGTCGCACCGACACGCGCGGCCTACGGGGATCTCGTCGTGACGACGGCGTGGGTGCCGACTACCGTGTGCCATGTCAGAAACGTTCGGTGGGGTCGACCCCCAGTCTGTCGAGGAGCAGCGACGATGAGCACTGAAACCGTGGAGAACCGTCGTCACCAGGTGGTGGTGATCGGTTCCGGCTTCGGCGGCTTGTTCGGGACCAAGCACCTCAAGAACGCCGATGTCGACGTCACCCTGATCTCCAAGACCTCGACGCATCTGTTCCAGCCACTGCTCTACCAGGTCGCCACCGGCATCCTCTCGGTCGGCGAGATCGCACCCGCGACCAGGCTGGTGCTGCGTAAACAGCACAACGCCCAGGTGCTGATGGGTGAGGTCATCGATATCGACCTGCAAGCCAAGACGGTGACCTCCCGGCTGCTCAACCAGGACACCGTCACCTCGTTCGACAGCCTGATCGTGGCGACCGGTGCGCAGCAGTCGTACTTCGGCAACGACCAGTTCTCCACCTTCGCCCCCGGTATGAAGACCATCGACGACGCCCTCGAGCTGCGCGGCCGTATCCTCGGCGCGTTCGAGCAGGCGGAATTGGCGACCACCCAGGAGGAGCGCGAACGGCTGCTCACCTTCGTCGTCGTCGGCGCCGGCCCCACCGGCGTCGAACTCGCCGGGCAGATCGCCGAATTGGCCGACCGCACCCTCGAGGGCACCTTCCACAACATCGATCCGCGCGATGCGCGGGTTGTGCTCGTCGAAGGCGCGGGCGCCGTGCTCGGCCCGATGGGCCCCAAGCTGGGCGGTAAGGCCCAGCGGCGGCTGGAGAAGATGGGCGTGGAGATCCAGCTCAACGCCATGGTCACCGATGTGGACGCGCACGGCGTCACGGTGAAGGACCCCGATGGCACCATCCGGCGCGTCGAATCCGCGTGCAAGGTGTGGTCGGCCGGTGTGCAGGCCAGCCCGCTGGGCAAGATGCTCGCCGATCGCTCCGACGGCACCGAGGTGGACCGGGCGGGCCGGGTCGTGGTCGAACCGGATCTGACGATCAAGGGACATCCGAACGTCTTCGTCGTCGGCGATCTGATGTCGGTGCCGAATGTGCCGGGACAGGCGCAGGGCGCGATCCAGGGCGCGACCTACGCCGCCAAGCAGATCAAGGCCGGACTGAAGGGGCACGCGCCCGCGGAGCGTAAGCCGTTCAAGTACTTCAACAAGGGCAGCATGGCCACGGTCTCGCGGTTCAGCGCCGTCTGCCAGGTCGGCAAGCTGGAGTTCGGCGGATTCATCGCGTGGCTCGCGTGGCTGGCCCTGCACCTGTACTACCTGGTCGGCTACCGCAGCCGGATCATCACCGTCATCCAGTGGTTCGTGACCTTCCTCGGCCGCACCCGCGGGCAGATGGCCGCCACCGAGCAGTGGGTATTCGCCCGGTTGGCGTTGGAGGCGATGAACGGCGAGGACGAAGGTGAGGCCGAGGTGGTGATGTCGGCCCTCGGCGATCCCTCCGCGAACAACTGGAAATCCGGTTCCGGCGCCGCGTCGGCCAACAGTGCCGCCGTCACCGACGGCAAGCCGGAGGCGGCACCGGCCGAAGCCGGTAAAAGTAGCGCCACCGGCTAACTTTCGGCAATGATCGCCGATCCGAACGGACCGTGACACCACCCATCCGGGGAGTGCGGCGGGTCCGAATGTCGAACAGACATCGGACTCACTTCCGGATGAAAGGCAATCATGGCCACAGCCAAGCACAGGATGACCAGCCCGCAGCGGCAGAAGGTCGGGTCGATCGTCGTGGCGGGCGCAGTTCCACTCGTCATGGCGCTCGTCGGCACGGGCACCGCGACGGCCACCACTCAGTCGGCCGAGCCGACGACGATGACCGATCACGCACCGGCCGCGACGCACCTCGGCATCGCCACGGTCGCGGCGGATATCGCCGAACCCGGCGCCCCCGAGGCCGCGACGGCGCCCGACGCGATGACGGCGGCGCCCGGCACCGCACAGCAGTCCGCGGCCGCGCCCGGTGCGCACACCACCCTCGCCTGGTCTCGACCGGTCCCCGACAAGGCGTATCTGGCCCCGCTGGGCGATCTGCACGCACCCACCCAGGTGGCCCCGGTCGCGCCGATCGCGCCACCGGCGGGGCAGTTGCGCTTCGGTGACGTCTCGATCGAATCCCCGGCCTGGCTCGATTCGCAGCAGGCCGCCCAGGTCAACGACGGCGCGGCCAATGCCGAGGCGGGCCTTGCCACCTTCCTCGATTCGGTCGGCATGGAACGCAGCCGCTCCGATCGGGTGGCGAGCCAGACCGTCGGCGCCGCGGCCGTCGGCGCGGTGGCCGGTGCGAGTGCGAGCACTCCGTTGGCGGCCACATCGGCGGTGGTCGGTGCCGTGGCCGGTCTGGTCGCCGGGGTGCCGTTCCTGCCCGCCGGACTCGTCGCGGGCCCGATGCTCGGTGCCGCCATCGGCGCGGCGGTGATCGCTGTTCCGGCGGCTGCCATCGGAGCTGCCGCCGGTGCCGCCATCGGCGCCGCCGACGCCCTCGCCGCGCCGCCGCACGGTCAGCCCGCCGAGGCGCAGCAGCCAGCGACGGGTGGGGTCGTCAACTCCTGATCCGCTCCACGACGACTTCGGCCCCTGGCAGCTGCTGCCAGGGGCCGAAGTGTCGAGAGGGTCAGCGACCTTTCGGCGTCGCCACCAGGACGATGACCGCCATCGCCACCAGGATCACCGCGCCGACAGTCGTCGCGGCGTGCATACCGTTCACGAACGATTCCCGCGCTGCGTCGATGATTGCGGGCTGATCGCCGTCGCGCGCGAGCGTCTCGCCCAGCGTCGGTTCGAAGTTCCCGCCCGACCGGAACACCATCGCCGCCAGCGATCCGAGCAGCGCGAGCCCCAGCGCATTACCGAGTTCGAAGCTGGTCTCGGAGATGCCGACGGCCGAACCCGCCCGCTCCGGCGGTACCGAGGACACCGCCACCTCCGACACCAGCGTGAAGGTGATGCCGTAGCCGATACCGGCGATCGTCGATCCCGCGATGTACCAGGCCAGCCCGCCGTCCACACCTACGCCGAACAGCATGAAATTGCCGACAGCCGCGGCGAGCAAGGCCAGCGCGAACGTGATCCGCACCCCGAGTCGATGCGCCACCTGGGCGCCGGTCATCGAAAAGATGAACACCGCGATCGCCATCGGAATCCCCAGCAGCGCGGCCACCAGCGGATCCCTTCCGGTGACCGATTGCAGGTAGATGCTGGCCAGATAGCTCATCGCGGCCAGCGACATCATCCCGGCCAGGCTCGATCCGATCGCCACCGAGAACTGGCCGCGGCCGAACAGCGCCAGATCCAGAAGCGGCTCGTCCAGATGACGTTGCCTGCGCACGAACAGGATCAGCACGACCGCGCCGATCAATCCGGTGACCGCCGCTTCGGTGTCGATACCGTGTTCGGCGGCGTGCTTGACCGCGTACACCAACGGCAGGATGCCGCCGATCGACAAGGCGACGCTCGGCAGATCCAGCGGGCCGAGCGCGGTTGCGCGATGTTCCGGCAGCAGGACCGGGGCGAGCGCGAACAGGATCAGCAGCACCGGCACGTTGATCAGGAACACCGAGCCCCACCAGAAGTGGTGCAGCAGCACCCCGCCGATGATCGGACCGACCGCCGAGCCGCCCGCGAAGAAGGCCGTCCACACCCCGATCGCGGTGGCGCGCTGCTTGGCGTCGGCGAACAGCGTCGAGATCAGCGACAGGCTCGACGGCAGCAGCGTGGCCCCGCCGATACCCATGAGCGCGCGGGCCGCGATGAGCACCGCGGCATTGGGCGCGAAGGCCGCGATCACCGAGGCGATCCCGAACACGGCCGCGCCGGTCAGCAGGATGCGTCGACGGCCGATCCGGTCGCCGAGATTGCCCATGGTGATCAGCAGACCGGCGATCAGGAATCCGTAGATATCGAGGATCCAGAGTTGGGCGGAGGCCGAGGGATCCAGATCGACGGTCAGCGTCGGTAGCGCGAGGAACAGCACCGAGACGTCCATCGACACCAGCAGCACCGGTAGGACCAGCACTCCGAGGCCGAGCCAGGCCCGCCGCGAGCCCACGCCCGCATCCGGGGCGGGCCGCACCGCCTCCACGTTCGTCATCAACGATTCCTCTCCCTGACGCGTACGGCGTACGCATGAAGTCCGGGTACAGTGTACGCATCCTGGCCGGACATCGAAAGGTAGTCATGGGATGACCGAGCCGAAGCTCACAAAGGCCGCCATCGTCGACGTGGCGATCGAGCTGGCCGACAGCGATGGCCTGGACGCGCTGTCCATGCGCCGCATCGCCGATCGACTCGGCGTCGGCGCCATGTCGCTGTACCGGCACGTCACCAACAAGGACGAGCTGATCGCCGCGATGACCGACGAGGTCGCGGGCCGCTACCCGTACCCGTCGACGGCCGAGCGGAACTGGACCTGGCGTGATCGCGTCCGGATCGCCGCCCGGATCGACTGGGACCTCTACCAGCAGCATCCGTGGGTGCTGCTGACCTTCGCGGTGCCGCGCTACAGCTTCGGCCCCAGCAGCATGGGCTGTCTGGCGTGGCTGGTCGAAGGCTTCCGCGAGTTGAACGTCTCCACTCACGAAGCCACCCAGATGTCGTTCGCCGTGTGGAACTACATCTCCGGCGCGACGCTGCCGCACATCAGTTCCGCGCTACTGACCAGCAAGGGCCTCGACTCCGACGACGAGAACGGGCTCCGCGCGCTGCTGGCCGGTAACCCACTGCATCCGGTGCCGCCCGCACTGGCCGATCTCGAAGGGGCCGACGACGGCCGCTTCGCCCAGATCGATCTGCTGCAACTCGGGCTGGACGCGCTCTGCGACGGCTTCGCCGCGCGGGCCGCGGCGGCGACCGACAGCGCGTCGGGTTGACTGATCCGGCCCACGATGGCGCGCCCGAGGAAGGATTCGCCGTGTCCGACCTGATGCCGTGCTACCGCCGCGGTGGGCATGCCATGACGAGCCGCCCATGGCCGAGGACCAGAGCGTGCTCGCTCGCCGGGCGTCCGACCCACGTCGATTCCGGGCGCACGTGCGCGGCGCTCGCCCGTTCGGTGCCGACCAACCGCGCGATCACCCGATGACCACCGACGTCCTCATCTGTGGACTCGGCCCGGCCGGTCGAGCGCTCGCGCATCGGTGTCTGGTGCGCGGCGCGTCGGTCACGGTGGTCGATCCGGTGCCGCATCGGGCGTGGACGGCAACATACGCGGTCTGGGACGACGAGCTACCCGAATGGCTCGACCGTGAAGTGGCGGCGGCCAGCGTCGACCAGCCCGTCGCCTGGGGCGACCGCGAGCACCACATCGCTCGCCGGTACACCGTGCTCGACACCGAACGGCTGCGCGAGTCACTCGACATCACCGGCGCCGAGGTGCACACCGATCGCGCGATGGCCCTCACCAGGCACACCGCGACGCTGGCGTCGGGAGCGGTGCTGGGAGCCGAACGCGTCATCGATGCGCGCGGCCTGGCGCGGTCGCCGTCGCGGGCCGAGCAGACCGCCTACGGCGTCGTCGTGCCCGCCGACCGTTGCGCCGGGACGACACCGCTGTTCATGGACTGGCGCCTGGACAACGGCGCACCGGTCGACGCCCCTCGTTCGTTTCTGTACGCGGTGCCGCTGGGCGGAGGCGCGATGCTGTTCGAGGAGACCTGCCTCGCCGGACGCCCCGCCCTCGGCCAGACCGAACTTGCCGCCCGGCTGCACCGGCGCCTGCGGGCGCGCGGGATCGATCTCGACGGCAGTGAACGTATCGAGCGCGTGCGGTTCCCGGTCAGTGGCGGCAGGCCGGGGCGCTTCCGCTTCGGTGCGGCCGGCGGTTTCCTCCACCCGGCCACCGGTTACAGCGTGGCCGCCGCGCTCGCCGCCGCCGACACCGTCGCCGCGGGCGATCCACCGTGGCCGCCGACCGGCCGGGTCGTGCACGGGCTACGCAACGCCGGGTTGCGCGCGCTGCTGCGGCTCCCATCCGCCGATCTCCCCATATTCTTCGACGCCTTCTTCGACCTGCCGCCCGACCTACAGCGCGCGTACCTCTCCGGCCGCACCGACGCGGTAGGCACCGCCGACGCCATGCGCACACTGTTCATCCGACTTCCGCGACCGCTGCGCGTCCGGATCGCGGCAGCGACACTCCGGTTACCGTTTGGCGAGCGAGGTCGGCGCAGTTCGTCCATGATGGAGTGATGCGGTCAATCTGGAAAGGCTCGATCGCGTTCGGGCTGGTCAATGTCCCGGTGAAGGTCTATACCGCCACCGAGGACCACGACATCAGATTCCACCAGGTCCACGCCAAGGACGGCGGTCGGATCAAATACGACCGTGTCTGCTCGGTCTGTGGGAACTCGGTCCAATACGCCGATATCGACAAGGCCTATGAATCCCCCGAGGGGGACAAGGTGATCCTCACCGACGAGGATTTCGCGAAACTGCCGGTCGCCGAGAAACACGAGATTCCGGTACTGCAATTCGTGCCGACCGATCAGATCGATCCGATCCTGTTCGACAAGACCTACTATCTCGAACCCGATTCGACCACGCCGAAGGCCTATGTGCTGCTGGCCGCCACCCTGGAACGGATCGAACGCACCGCGCTGGTGCATTTCACGCTCCGGCAGAAGACCCGCCTGGCGGCCCTGCGCGTCCGCGACGGCATGCTGGTACTCCAGACGCTGCTGTGGCCCGACGAGGTGCGCTCGGTGTCGTTCGAATCGCTGGAGAACGCGACCGCGCCGCGCCCACAGGAAATCAAGATGGCCGAGACGCTCGTCGATTCCATGTCGGAGGATTTCGATCCTAGTGAGTTCACCGACGAATATCAGATCGAACTCAAACGGGTGCTGGACGAGGCCATCGCCAGCGGAACCGGCAAGGTCGCCGAACAACCCGAGGCCGAACCCGCCGCCCAGGACGCCGAAGTGGTCGATCTGGTCGCCGCATTGCAGCGCAGTCTGGAAGCCAGCGGCCGCCGCTCCGATGACGGTAAGAAGCGTGCCGCACCGGCGAAGAAAAGCACCGCGAAGAAGACAGCGAGTAAAAGCGCCCCGGCCAAGAAGACGACCGCCAAGAAAACCGCCACCCGCAAAGGCGCCTGAATCGCGCATACCGCTGGCAAACTGTTCGCATGGACCCCGCCATCGCGATCGTCCCCATGGGCCTCGGCCATCTCCGTCAGGTCCTCGACCTCGGCCACGAGGTCTACGACACCTCCGTCAAGCCCTACACCTCGTGGTCGCTGACCACGATCGCCGAACATCTCGACAGCCCCGACAACGCGTGCTGGGTGGCGCTCGACTCCGATCGGGTGGTCGGATTCGTCCTCGGGTCCATGGAATTCGAACTGCGCGACGACTGGGGCTATCTGGAATGGATCGCCGTCGCCGCGGATATGCAGGGCCACGGCATCGCGGGCAGACTCGTCGAAGCCTGCTGTGACGCACTGTTCGCGCGTGGTGCCCGCCATATCGTCACCGATGTCGAATCGAGCAATGAGGCTTCATCGAAACTGATGTCGCGCAATGGATTCCAGGCGTCGACCACCATCACACTGTTCGTCCGCGCCGATCCCGCCGAACCCGATATCGAGGCCGATTCCCCCGGCCTGCCGACAGCGGTCAAACGCAATCTCGCCCGTACGGGTCGCCTGCGTCGGTGACGGACCGTCGCTCGCCCGGCCCGTCACCGATCGTGGTGTCGGTCGCCCGAGGAACCCGCGCGACGATCATGCCGCGAACGCGCGCGGTCGTAGGCCGACCGCAGTAGTTCCCGCACCGTCTCCTCGGTTCGAGGTCCGGGACGCACGACCGCAAGCCACCCCGCCGAGGCGTAGACGGGGTGGGGCAGCACGGTGTCGGTAACGGTGAAATCGGTGGCCGGGTCCGTATCGCGCGGTGCGTGGCCGGTCCAGCGGACGAACAACTCTTTGCCCACGGCGATATTCACGCGGAACGCATCGGGCCGGTCGAGGCCCGACTGCTCATCGCCCGGATAGTTCTTGGTCACGATCGTGGCGAAAGGCTGTGTGGTGGTGGGGACGACCCCGCTGGGTGAGTAGTAGAAGAAGATGTCACCCCACGCGATCTCCGGCGAACCGTCCTCGGGGCCCGGCCGGAGGGTGAGCACGCTGTCGAGGCCCGTCACGAAGTCGATGATCTCGTCGATGGTCATGTGCTCCAGCGTTTCATTAAAGTGCTTGTGGAGACTTTCGTCGGAAACCCTGCTGGTCATCGAGGAGATACCGGTGCCAACCCGCCATTCACCGATGCGGACGGTCGATATCGCGCGGCTGGCCGGATACTCGGTGCAGCAGATCCGCAATCTCGAACGCGACGGGGTGCTGCCCCCGACGACGCGCACTGCCGCGGGCTACCGCGGCTACGACGAGATCCATCTGCGATCCGCCCTGGCCTATCGTGCGCTGGCCGCCGGCGTCGGCCCGGTCGAGGCCAAACGCATCATGCGGGTGGCGCACCGGGAGCCCGTCGGCGAGGCACTCGCCCTGCTCGACGCCGCGCACGCCCGGCTCGACCGCGAACGCACGGACCTACGGATGGCGAAGGCCGCCGCCGCCGCGATCTCGGCCGAACCGATCACCGACGTCCACGCATCGGATGCGATGAGCGTGTCCGAGCTGGCCGACGCGCTCGGCGTGCGCCCATCGACCCTGCGACACTGGGATGCCGAGCGGCTGGTCGTTCCCGACCGGGTCACCGCCGCGGGCACCCGCCGCTACTCCCCCGCCCAGGTACGCGATGCCCGCATCATCCATCAGCTGCGGCGCGCCGGATACCGCATCGACACGTTGCGCGCATTGGTCCCGGACCTGCCGCGCGGCCGCCGATCCGAGGACATCGCGGCCGCGCTGGCCGTGCGTGAGGCCGATATCACCAGTCGTTCACACGCCCTGCTCGAGGCCGCCGGAGCGCTCGGCGCCGTCCTCGTATCGGCCAACACACCCGCGGCGGATGCGGCTTCGGCTGCTATCCTCGTCGACCAGGACTGATCGAACACAGGGAGTACCGGCATGGTAGGTGAACTCGACATCTCCGGGGTCACCCGGCTCTGACGGCCACCAGCAGGCGCACGGCGCCGCTGTCGTGGCCATGTCGACGTTCGTCCATCCATCCGCGGAAGCCGCGTCGCACGCGCCCGCCGACACCCGAGGTCTCCTCCATGTCCGATACCTATGTCGTCTGCTCGAACCTGACCTTCACCTGGCCCGATGACACCCCGGTGTTCCGGGAACTGTCGTTCAGCGTCCCCGGCGGACGCACCGGCCTGGTCGCACCGAACGGTGCGGGCAAATCCACTCTGCTGCGCCTGATCGCCGGAGACCTGCGGCCCAGCGGCGGCAACGTCGCCGTCGACGGTGTGCTCGGCTATCTGCCGCAGACGCTGCCGTTGACGGGCGATCTCACCGTCGCCGAAATCCTCGGCATCGCACCGATACTCGCGGCCCTCGACGCCGTCGAATCCGGTGACACCGCCGAGGAGCATTTCACCACGATCGGCGCCGACTGGGATATCGAGGAACGCACCCGTGCCCAGCTCGACCGGCTCGGCCTCGGCGGCATCCCGTTCACCCGCCGTCTGCATACGCTCAGCGGCGGCCAGATCGTCTCGCTCGGGCTCGCCGCACAGCTGTTACGCAGGCCCGACGTCCTGTTGCTCGATGAGCCGACCAACAATCTCGATCTGGCAGCGCGGCACAGGCTCTACGACGTGCTCGGTGATTGGAGCGGGTGCCTGTTACTGGTCAGCCACGACCGCGCCCTGCTCGATCGTATGGACCGGATCGCCGAACTGCACAGCGGCGATATCCGTTTCCACGGCGGCAATTTCACCGCCTACGAGGCTGCCGTCCGAGCCGAACGCGAAATCGCCGAGAAGAACATCCGCACCGCCGAACAGGAGGTCAAGCGCGAGAAGCGCGAATTACAACAGGCCAGGGAACGCGCCGCGCGCCGGGCGAGCACCGCCGCCCGCAATCTCGGCAACGCCGGGCTGCCGAAGATCTTCGCCGGGACGATGAAACGTAACGCCCAGGAATCGGCGGGTAAGGCCGACGAGACCCACAGCGCTCGGGTCGACGCCGCCAAGGCGAAACTGGACGAGGCCGGGCGGGCGCTGCGCGCCGAACAGAAGATCGCCCTCGAACTGCCCGGTACCGAGGTACCGGCCGGGCGGACCGTATTCCTCGGCGAACGGCTGCGGTTCGGGTTCGGCGACCGTCAGATCTTCGCCGGAGACGGCGCCGATCTGGCCATTCGCGGCCCCGAACGCATCGCCGTGACCGGCCCCAACGGAGTGGGCAAGTCCACCCTGCTGCGTCTCGTGCACGGCGATCTGATGCCCGACACGGGGACGATCAGTCGTGCGGAGGGCCGGGTCGCCTATCTGTCCCAGCGACTCGACCTGCTCGATCCGGACCGCAGCATCGCCGCCAATCTGGCCGCGTTCGCCCCGAATCTGCCCGATGCGCAACGGATGAATCTGTTGGCGCGCTTCCTGTTCCGCGGCTCGCGCGTACAGCTGCCGGTCGGGGCGCTGTCCGGCGGCGAACGGTTGCGCGCCACCCTCGCGTGTGTGCTGTTCGCCGAACCGGCGCCGCAATTGCTGCTGCTGGACGAGCCGACCAACAATCTCGACCTGGTCAGCGTCGGCCAGCTGGTGAGCGCGCTCGACGCCTACCGCGGCGCGTTCGTCGTGGTGAGCCATGATGAACGCTTCCTCGCCGATATCCGAGTGCAGCGCTGGCTCGAGCTGAGCGACGGCCGTCTCCGCGAGGTCGCCGCACCCGAAGCGAGCTGATCGCCACCCAACCCCGTGGGGTACGGCCTGGCCGGAGTCGTACCCCACGAGTCAGGCGGTCGGTGTGCTCCGCAGCGCATCCGGCGTGGCGGCATCCAGACCCAGACCGACCGGCCGCTGAGCACAGCACACCGAGCCATATGGTTGCCAACCGTGTGCTGTCCACCGGGAACCCATCTCCTCCGCCGCGCGGATCACTGCCTTCGAGGCAGCGCGCGGCGGTCGAACTTCCCACTCCTGACAAGTGGACCACCACGGATGGGAGTTCGACATCACCAAACAGTGCTGTGCTCAATACTTCTCGGGCAACTCGCCGACACGGAATGCGCGATATCCCCGGCGTTCTGCCAGGTTTGCCGGTAAGTTACCTATCAACATCTAGGTGATCGGGAGCGTTGAAGTGGGTGCGGTACGGGATTCCTATTCCACTGGTCCACGTCCCGGCGCGACACAGGCGGAGCTGGTCGGCGAGTTCTCCGACCCGCATTTCCGGCGGTTGATGCGGCTTGCCGTCGACCTCTCCCCCGAATCACAGGACCTGCTCGCCGGATTCGCCCGACGCTTCCGCACCTCCGAGGGCCTGCTACCGGACCCGCTGTGGGAGTAGGGCGCGCGCGTCGGCACACGCCCTGATCGACCACCTCACCGCTTGTCGTCGAGCACTTCCCGCAGCTTGTGCGCGAACGCCTCGGGCTGCCCGGCATAGCCGAACTCGCCGCCGAGGAATCCGCCGTGATGGCTCGGGAACACCACCGGCTGTGCACCGAGCAGTTCGGCCGTGGCCACGGCGGTACGCCCGGTGAGCACGCCGAGCGACTCCTCACCGACAGCGATCACGATCCGAGTCGGCGCCGCGGCGAGGGCCGCGAGATCGGGGTGATAGTCGGAGAACGCCCAGGAGCGGTCCGACAGCAGCGGATCGTCGCGGGCGCCGTCGTCCTCGGTGGGGAGACCGAACTGGGCCGGATCGGCCGCAGGTTGCGCGAAGTATTCGTCGGTGAATTCGCCCCGCCACGAGGTCATCGCGATGAACTCGGCCATCCCGGCACCGAAGCCGCCGGCGACGTAGGCATCACGCGTCCTGGTCCTGGCGCGGTCGGCCGCCGCCGCATCGGGCAGCAGCGTGATCAGCGGCGGTTCATGCCCGACCAGCGTGACCACATCCCCTGGATGCGCCGCGACCAGCGCGAGCGCTGTGATCGCGCCGCCGCTGCTGGCGAACAGTTCGACCGGGCCCGCACCGAGCGCCTCGATCAACGCGTGCACGTCTTCGGCCTGGACGAGCGGTGCGTTGTCGGTCCGGCCGTCCTTGCGGGTGCTCCGGCCCATACCGCGTGGGTCGTAGGCGACCACCGTGCGGTCGGGGAAATGCCCGGCCAGCGCGACGAACCCGCTGGCATCCATGGGCTGGGCGATCATCAGCAACGGTGGGCGGCCGTCGGCGGTGGGCAATGGGCCGTACACGTCATAGGCGATATCGGCCTCGGCGGTTTCGAGCACACGTGTGGTCATATCTGTAGGGACGATCTCCGAGCCGGAAATTCATCGAAGCGGGGTGGCACGCCGGTTCGGCTGCCACAACCGGCGGGTGAAGGTTCCCGGTGCGGTGTTCAGCGCTCGAACTGCGCGCGCTTGTAATCGCCGTACGGCTCATCACGCTCGCGTACCGCCTCCCGGAAGCCGACGGTGGCGGCCCGCAGCTGAAACGCATAACCCTCGCGGGTGTGTCGGGACATGCCGTCGAATACGGTGCTGATCATCGAGGAGTTGGCCACACCCTGGGCGTTCAGCGCGGAATTCAAGGCGAGCTTCGCCATCATCAGCTGGTTCACCGGCATCCGCGCGATACGCTGCACCAGCGCTTCGGTGCGTTCGTCCAGCTCGTCGGTGGGACAGGATTCGACGGCAAGCCCCCACTCCTCGGCCTGTTTACCGCTGAGACAGTCGCCGGTGAACAGTAGCCGTTTGGCGCGCTGATCGCCGAGCCGATGCGCCCACATGCCACCGGCGGGCACGCCCCAGGTGCGGGTGGGCGGATAGCCGATCTTGGTGTCCTCGGCGCAGATGATCTGATCGGCGTACAGGGCGATATCGGTGCCGCCCGCGATGGCGAAACCGTGCAGTTTGGCCACGGTCGGTTTGTTCGCGTGCAGGAGACTGGCGAAACCTCTGTTGAAGCGGCTCATCATCGCGTAGTCGATCATCGGATCCCAGACGCCCCACGGGTTGTGGTTGATCGCGTTGACGACCGGGTCAACGACCGTGCCGGTGACCTCGTCGGCGCCGTCTGCGGTGGCGAACCCCTGTTCGGCGAACATGTCCAGGTCGTAGCCGCCGCAGAAGCCCTTGCCCCGCCCGGAGAGCAGAATGACGTGCACCCGCGGGTCGAGGTCGGCGCGCTCCACCGCATGGGCCAGATCACGTGGCGTGTCCGGGGTGATGGTGTTGCCCTTGTCCGGCCGGTTGAAGGTGAGTCGCGCGATGCGTCCATCGCGCACGTAGGTCAGGGTGGGGTATTCGTGCTCGTCGGCGGGCTCGGGCCGGTCCCGCCAGGGCGATTCCGCGCCTTCGGTCCAGTTCTCGTACCAGGCCGCGGGCCGGGTTCCGGAATGTGATTGCTTGTCGGACACTGGTTTCCCCTTTCACCGAAGGACGCGTCACCGATGGTCGGGGTGCATGATGCCCGCACCTCGGACCGCTCTGCCGCTATCGAGCAGCCTGTCCCATCACGTCATCGACAGTCAATCGCGAGGCCACCTGGCCATAGGCGACTCGGCGGCCCCTCCTGGCGGCCCCGAGCGGGACGATGACGCACCCCACCACCAACCCTCAGAACATGCCGTGCGGAATCTCCGCCGCGTCCGGCACCGCCTGCACCACATCCCAGTGCTCGGTGATCAGGCCGTCCACCAGCCGCCAGATATCGGTGACAGCCAGGCCACGCGGGTGGTCGGCCTCGACCATGTGGTAGTGCACCACCACGTGATCGGCGTCCGCGACGACCCGTTTGATGTCGAGCCGCGCCGAGGCCACCGGAGCGTCGGCGATGACATCGATGAATGCGTCCCGGCCCGACGGATTGCCGGGGCTGTGTTCGATGAAGTCCGGGTGCAGCAGTTCGCGCAGCACCTCGATATCACCGGTGGCGAAGCGCGCCAACCCGTCGAGGATCAGTTGTTTGTTCCGCAGGGCGATGTCGTTGTCGGTCATGGCACCACCGTCGCACCGCGGCCGGAGGCTGTCGATTACCTGCCATGTAATGGTCACGTCCGAGGCTGCGGGCGATACTGATCCGGTGCATGATCAGCGCGGGGCCGGTGAGCTGCTGCGGGAGTGGCGTGTCCGGCGCGGACTCAGCCAGCTCGAGCTGTCGGTGCGGGCAGGCGTCTCGAGCAGACATATCAGCTTCGTCGAAACCGGCCGCACCGTGCCGAGTCCGACCATGGTGCTGCGGCTGGCCGAGCAATTGAACATCCCGCTGCGGGAACGTAATCGGCTGCTCATCGCCGCGGGGCACGCACCCGCCTATCGGCAGCGGCCGCTCGACGATCCGGACCTGGCGGCGGCGCTGACCGCGGTGCGCCGCATCATCGACAGCCATACCCCCTACCCTGCGCTGGCCGTGGATCACCGATGGAATCTGCTGTTCGCCAATGACGCGGCCGAGGTCTTCTTCGCGGGCGTTGCGCCGGAGCTACTGGCACAACCGATCAATATGATGCGGCTGGGCCTGCACCCCAAGGGCTTCGCGCACCGGCTCCGCAATCTCGACCGGGTACGCGGCTTCCTGCTCCCGCGCCTGGCCCGACAGGCCGCGCAGACCGGTGACGCGGACCTGTACAGCCTCCATCGGGAACTGGCCGCCTTCGGTGAATCCGGTCACGCGCACATCGATGCCGCCGATATCGCGCTCCCCATAGAACTCGAACACCGTGGCGCCGTGCTGCGCCTGTTCAACACCATCACCACCTTCGGCGCGGCCTTCGACGTCACGCTCGACGATATCGCGGTGGAAGCGTACTTCCCCGCCGATCCCGATACGGCGAACCACCTGCGCGCGCTCGCCGAGCCCGACTGATCGCCCGGCAATCTAAACGTCCGGCGGGCCGTGGACGCCGATTTGTCTCATCACGATCGCAATGATTGCCGCGCCCTGCCCGCTGCGGGTTGGCTGTCCGGGTTCCATCCGACGACGAGCCTCCGGGAGCACGAGTGAAATTCCAGCGGGTACTTGCGGTCCCGGTCCTGCTAGCGGCCATCGCATTCGGCGTCACCGCCTGCGGTTCGGACAGCTCCTCCGGCGACGTCGTGCGGATCGGCACCACCGAAGACGATCACGCCTGGGAGGTCTTCGAAGAGAAGGCGGAGGATGCGGGCATCACCCTCGACATCGTCACCTTCTCCGATTACAGCCAGCCGAACTCGGCGCTGTCCCAGCGGCAGATCGATGTGAACCTGTTCCAGCATCTCCAGTTCCTCGGCCAGTACAACGTCGCCAACGATGATGACCTGACCCCGATCGGCGCCACCCAGATCGTGCCGCTGGGGCTGTACTCCAAAAAGCACGATGCGCTCACCGCCATCCCGAAGGGCGCTTCGATCGCGATTCCCAACGATCCGACCAACCAGGCGAGGGCACTGTTCGTGCTGCAATCGGCCGGGTTGCTGAAACTCACCGGCGGCGGCGGCCAGCCGACCCCGGCCGATGTCGACGCCGGAGCCTCGACAGTGCAGGTCACCCCGGTCGACGCCGCGCAGACCGCGCTGTCGCTGGCCTCGGTGGACGGCTCCATCATCAACAACACCTACCTCGAACGGGCCGGCATCGACCCGAAGTCGGCGCTGTACAAGGACGACCCCGCCAGCCCCGGCGCCGAGCCCTACATCAACGCTTTCGTCACCCGAGCCGCCGATAAGACCAACCCGACGTACCTGAAACTTGTGGAGATCTGGCACAGCCCCGAGGTGCAGCAGGCAGTCGCGGAGACCTCCAAGGGCACCTCCCTCGAGGTGCTACGCCCCGGCCCCGAACTGGAGCAGATCCTGGCGCGGGTCCAGCAGACGATCCGCGACGGCAAGTGAGCGCCGACGCCCCCGCGGTCGAGTTCCGCGCTGTCACCAAGGCGTTCGGTACGGGCAAGCAGCGACAGCTCGCCCTCGACGGTGTCGATCTGCGGATCGAACGCGGTGAGATCTTCGGCGTCATCGGCTACTCGGGTGCGGGTAAGAGCACCCTGGTGCGGTTGATCAACGGCTTGGAAAAGCCCACCTCGGGCACGGTGCTCGTGGGCGGGGAACCGATATCCGGCGTGCCGGAGTCGCAGGTCAGACGCGCGCGCCGGGATATCGGGATGGTCTTCCAGCAGTTCAACCTGTTCACCTCGCGTACCGCGGCGGGCAATGTCGAATATCCGCTGAAGGTCGCCCGGTGGCCGCGGGCCGAACGCAAGGCGCGGGTCGCCGAACTGCTCGATTTCGTGGGCCTGGCCGATAAGTCCGGCAGCTATCCCGATCAGTTGTCCGGTGGGCAGAAGCAGCGGGTCGGCATCGCACGGGCGCTGGCGACCTCACCGTCGCTGCTGCTCGCCGACGAGTCCACCTCGGCGCTCGATCCCGAAACGACCCGCGAGGTGCTGCGACTGCTGCGCACCATCAACAAGGAACTCGGCGTGACCATCGTGGTGATCACCCACGAAATGGATGTGATCCGGTCGGTGGCCGACCGGGTGGCGGTGCTGGCCGAGGGACGCATCGTCGAGCTGGCACACACCTTCGACGTCTTCGCCGATCCGCAGGCGGCACCGACGCGGTCCTTCGTCGACACGGTGCTGCACAATCGCCCCGGCGCCGACGAATTGACCCGGTTGCGCGCTCTGCACAGCGGGCGGCTGGTCTCGGTGGACATCGACGACCGGCACGGCATCGGATCGGCGCTGGCGCTGGCCGCGCACACCGGTGTCGGATTCGAAGTCGTCTACGGCGGGGTGAGCACGCTACAGGACAAGACGTTCGGCAGTCTCACCCTCGCACTGGACGGCCCTGCCGACGCGGTGGCGAAGGTGGTCACCGAACTCGAACGGCTGCCCGCGGGAAAGGTTCGGTAGTGCATACCGATTGGGACAAACTGCGGCCGGTGCTGCTGGAATCGATCGGGACGACCATCTACCTGGTCGGCGTCACGTTCATCGTCGGCGGGCTGCTCGGGCTGTTGCTCGGCACCGCGCTCTACACCACCCGCAAGAGTGGTCTGCTGGCCAACGCACCGATCAATCTGGTGCTCAATGTGCTCGTCAACGTGGTGCGGCCGATCCCGTTCATCATCCTGCTCGCCGCGCTGGGGCCGGTGACGCTCGAGGTGGTCGGCACCACCATCGGGACCGATGCGGCGGCCTTCGTGATGATCGTCGCGGCCTCGTTCGCGATCGCCAGGATCGTGGAGCAGAACCTGGTCACCGTGGACCCCGGCATCATCGAGGCGGCGCGCGCCCTCGGTGCGGGCCCGCTGCGGATCATTCTCACCTTGTTGATTCCCGAGGCCTTGGGACCGCTCATCCTCGGCTACACCTTCATCGTGATCGCCATCGTCGATATGTCGGCGATGGCGGGCACCGTCGGCGGCGGCGGGCTCGGCGACTTCGCACTGGTCTACGGGTATCAGCGCTTCGATTGGCAGGTGACGCTGGTGGCGACCCTGATCATCATCGCGGGTGTACAGGGCGTGCAGTTCCTGGGCAACTGGCTGGCACGTAAGGCCCTGCGACGCTGAGACGGTCTCACACCACCTGGAGGAACCAGTCGAGTGTGCCGCCGTCCGGCTCGGTGGTGGTGTGGTGGTAGCCGAAGCCGACCCGGTGCGCCACCGCCACCGAGGCCTTGTTCGCCGGGTCGATCCGCAGCACCGCCTCATCGGCCAGATCGTGCGTGGCGATGTATCGGCAGGCCAGCACCACCGCGCGGGCGGCGAGGCCTTGGCGGCGGAACGGCGGATAGATGCCGTAGGCCACGTTCGCCTGCCGTGCGGCCAGATAGTCCTGGTCGATCTGGATGTCCAGCGTCCCGACCAGCACACCGTCCTCGGCGCGCACCACCGCGAACGTCTTGCTCGCGCCGTCTGCCTCCCATTCGGCGACGCACCGCTGAAAATGCGCCGTGACGGTGTGGATCGTGGATCGTCCACCGTCACGCCATCGGGCCGACTCCACGTCCTCCCCCGCCAGATGCGCCGGTGCGTCGGCCACCGTGATCTGCCGCAGCCCGATCACCCCATCAGAAATCAACACCTGATCATGATCAGCACAGACCCGCCGCTCGGACAAGTGCCAGGTCGGCGCGCCGTCGCAGGAAGTGCCGAACGACTCATGGTTTGCGGGCCAGTCCGGCGGCGATCAGCTGATCCCATACCGTCAGTTCTCTTTCTGGTGTGCCGATGGTGCTGATCGAGGTATCGGATTCGTCCGGGGTGTCCGGCCGCCAGCTGACGGCCGGGACGATACCGGGTTCGAGGATCTCGAGATCGGCGAACAGGGCACGGATCTCGTCGTCGGTGCGCCAGCGGCCGCGACCGAAGGTCGCCTGGAGTTTCTGCTCGGCCGCTTCGGTCTCCGCATTGCCGCCGGAGCGGAAATGCGAGATGAAAACCTGGCTGCCGGACGGGATCTGATCGCGCCAGTAGGACACCACGCCGATCGGATCCTCATCGTCGTTGAGATGGTGCAGGATCGCGCTGAACACGACCGCGACCGGTTCGTCGAAATCGATCAGTCGGGCGATCTCCTCGTTGGCGCGAATGCGCTCGGGCTCACGAACATCCGCCTGTACGACCGTGGTGTTGCGGTCGGTGGCCAGCAGAGCGCGACCGTGCGCCAGGACGATCGGATCGTTGTCGACGTAGACCACCTTCGCGCCGTCGGTGTAGCGGGCCGCGATCTGGTGCACATTATCGGCCGTGGGGAGCCCACTGCCCAGGTCGATGAACTGCTTCACCCCGCTGCGGGCGATATCGCGCACCCCGCGCGCCAGCGCCTGCCGATTACCGAAGGCGATGGCCACCGAACCGGGCAGGTTGATCTTGAAGTGATCGCCGATCTCCTGATCGACCGGGTAGTTGTCCTTACCGCCGAGCAGGTAGTCGTACACCCGCGCGATACTCGGCGTGTTCGGATCCACCACGCCCGCACTGTCGTTCATCACGCTCTCCCATCCACGGAGATCTCCCGTTCGCCCATCGTAGGCGGCCGATAAACCTCGTGCGCGCACAACCCATTACACCGTCGACGGCACGGGTTCCGGTTCCTGCGCGCCGATCTCCCTGAACCCCGGCAGCCAACGATCGGCGAGCGGTATCAGCACCTGGATCAACGGTCCGATCCCGAACGCGTACACCACGGTGCCGATACCGACCGAACCACCGAGCAGCCATCCCGTCGACAGCACCGCGACCTCGATCGCCGTCCGCACCAATCGGACCGACAGGCCGGTGCGCCGCACCAGGCCCGTCATCAGACCGTCGCGCGGTCCCGGTCCCATACCCGCACCGATGTAGAGCACCGTCGCCACCGCGTTGAGCAGCACCGCCGCCCCCATGGCTCCGATCCGCACGGGCAGCGGCTCCCATGACGGCAGCATCCACAGCCCCACATCCACCGACACCGCGATCACCACGACATTGCTCACGGTTCCCAGACCGGGCCGCTGCCGCAACGGAATCCACGCCAACAACACCACGAGTCCCGTAATCGCCGTCACCACACCGAAACTCAGCGACACATGCGCGGTCACGCCCTGATGGAACACATCCCACGGATCCAATCCGAGGCCCGCCCGCACCATCACGGCCATGGAGAACCCGTACAACCACAACCCCGCGTACAACGCGACCAATCGACGAATCATTCGCCCAGCATCATCGCAACTGGACCTTTTATCCATATCCAGTACGCGGTATCTGGCCTGATTATCAGCAGGCCAGCCGTCGGGTGTGAACGTGGCCCGACCGGTGTGGCAACCTCCGAGGGAGACCGAAACGCGGCGGAGCCGCCCCGGCCCACCTCATGTCACGTTGCTACCGAGCCCAGCGGAATGACGTGTGGACGCCCCTCGGCCGGTTCGGTCACCACATGCGCGGCGAGTCCGAAGACATCACGCAGCACATCGGGCCGCACCACATCATCGGGTGCGCCCTGAATCACGATGGCGCCGTCCTTCATCACGACGAGGTGGTCGCTGTAGCGCGCGGCCAGCGAAATATCGTGCAACACCATGACGATGGTCCGGTCGCATTCCCGGTTCAGCCGCACGATCAGTTCCAGCAGTTCCACCTGATGCGCCAGATCCAGGTACGTGGTCGGCTCGTCCAGCAGCATGATGTCGGTTTCCTGGGCGAGCGTCATGGAGATCCAGGCACGTTGGCGCTGCCCACCGGACAGCTCTTCGAGCCTGGCATTCGCCAGATCGAGTAGGCCGGTGCTGCTCAAGGACTGCCGCAGCGATGCCTCGTCGAGTACGGAGAACTGTTCGTACCATCGTTGCCTCGGATGACGCCCGCGCGATACGAGGTCGGCGACCGTGAGGCCGGGCGGAGCCACCGGCGATTGGGGCAGGATGCTGATGCGCTGCGCGACCGTCCGGGTGGGCTGAGCGTCGATGGGTACGCCATCGAGCAGAACTCGGCCGGACGTCGGACGCAGCAATCGGCCGAGGCCGCGCAGCAGTGTGGACTTACCGCACCCGTTCGGGCCGATGACCGAGGTGACCGCCCCGGAGGGGATATCCAGGGTCATATCCCTGACGACATCGGTGCCGTTGTAGCCGAGGGTGAGGTTTTCCGCACGTAGCGCGGGCGCCGTGGCCGGACCACTCACGTGAGCCTCCTCTGATTCCGCAGGACGAGAAAGATCAGATACGGTCCGCCGAGTACGGCGGTCGCCACACCGACCGGTAACGGCACCGTCAGCGCGTTCGCGGCGACGGTATCGGCGGTCAGGACGAAGACCGCACCGACCAACCCCGAGGTGAAGATCGGCGGAGTAGCCGAGCCGGTGAGCAGCCTCGCGATCTGCGGGCTGGCCAAGGCGACGAATACGAGGGGCCCGGCGATGACCACTCCGGTCGACGCCAGCACTGCCGCCAGCCCGAGCGCGGAGAGCCTGAGTCGGCCGATCGGCACGCCGAGCCCTGTTGCCACATCATCGTCCATGCTGAACAGCACCAGCCGCGGCGCGAGCAACAACGCCCCGGCCGACAGGACAAGGGCCAGCAGGCTCATCGGGGCGACCAGCGACCAGTCCTTGCCGTTGAGCGAACCCGACATCCAGGTCAATGCCTGGGCGGCGTTGCTGACATCGCCGAGCGTCAGCATCCAGGTCGTCAAGCTGACCGCGAGCCCATTGATGCCGAGGCCAACCAGCACCAGACGGTAACTGTCGAGGGTTCCCGACAGCGCCAGCAGATACACCAACAGTCCGGCGGACACCCCTCCGGCGAATGCGGCGACAGGCAGGCCGACATCGTCGGCGAAGTGACTCAGACCGGCCGAGCCGCCACCCGCAAGCACCAGCACAGCGACAGCACCGAGCGATGATCCTGCTGTGACGCCCAGAATGTCGGGGCTGGCAAGGGGATTGCGCGCGACAGTCTGTGTGAAGGCCCCCGCCACGGCCAGACACGAACCCGCGACAATGGCTCCGACGGTGCGCGGCGCCCGGAACTCCGTCACGGCCAGATGCAGGCGGGGGTTCGAATCGTCACCGAACAGCGTTCGTAGGACAACGTCCAGCGGGAGCGTGGAACCGCCGTTCGACAGGTGCACCACAGCGGCAACCGAGGCCAGCAGCAGCAATAGCAGCCCGACCACCAGCGCACGTGGTACGACGCGCACGGAGACCGGCCCGCACCGCACGACCCGCGCGGGAGCCAGCAGATTCGAGCCCTCGACACTCATACGGTCACCAACTGGCGACGGCGCGCCAAGAAGACGAAGAACGGCGCGCCGATGACGGCGAGAACCACCCCCACCGACAACTCCCCCGGCCGGGCGACGACCCGGCCCACGGTATCGGCGAGCAATACCAGGCCGATACCGAATGCGGCGGCAGCCGGTACCGAGCGGCGATAGTCGGCGCCGACGAATGCTCTGGTGATATGCGGTACCAGTAGTCCGGCGAAGGCGATCGGACCGGCCACGGTGACAGCGGAACCGGCGAGCAGCGTGATCGCGGCGATACCGACACACCGCGCGGCCGGTATCGAAGTCCCCAGCGATCGAGCCGCATCCTCGCCCAGCGCCAGCGTATTGAGCGCACTGATATTGAGCACCGCGAGCAGCAGGCCCGCGGCAGCGAAAGGCCAGACCGCCGCCAACGCGTCGGTCCGCGCCGCCAATGAGCCGACCTGCCAGAAACGCAAGGTGTCCAACGAGGCGCTGTCGAGCAGCACCAATCCGGTGACGAGTCCGCCACACAGCGCGGTGACGGCCGCGCCGGACAGCACGAGGGTCACCGGCGTCGCTCCGTTTCGCGCGGCCGTGCCGATGGCGAAGACCAGCACGCTGGCCGTCAGCGCGCCGATAAAAGCCAGACCGGCTTGGGTATGCACCGACAGACCGCCGAAGAAGAACGTCACCGAGACGATCGCAAGTGCGGCACCGTGATTGATACCGAGCACACCCGGTTCCGCGATCGCGTTGCGGGTATGCCCCTGAGTGAGAATTCCCGCCACGCCCAGACACGCTCCGGCCACGATGCCGACCAGAGTGCGCGGCCACCGGAGTTCGCGGATCGTCACATCCATATCGGTCCCCGACGGGGTGAAAACCGCATGCCACACCTCGACCAAGGTCGACGGACTACTGCCGACGCAGACACTCGCCAGGACCGCCACCAGCACGGCGGCAACCGGTACGGCGACCATGACCAGCGGTGAGCCTCGAGAATCCCTTGCTAAGGTCAGCGCCATGCCGGGCAGCGTATCTTCAACGCCCCGATGGTTCATCGCAGTACGGCCCAGCTCCGAGAAAGGCCACGTCATGAGGGGAATATCGCCCCGATCGATTGCACACCACGCACTGATTCCCCTCACGGTATGCGGCCTCGTCTTCGCCAGCGGATGCGGCGGTTCCGGCGGAATGGACGCAGGCGTCGCAAATGGCGGCACTCCGGTCAGGGTCGAGCATGCCATGGGCACTACCACCGTCGGGGTGCCACCGAAAAGCGTTGTCGCACTCGACCCCAGCTTCACCGATGCCGCGCTGCTCCTCGACGCACCCCTCACCGGCTACGTCCAGTACCGCGCCGACCCGGACCATCCATTCCCGGACTATCTCGGCGATCTGGGCGAGACGGTCGCCGCTTCGGTCAATGTCGGCACAACGGCCGAACCCGATCTGGAGCAGATCCTGGAGCTGGAGCCCGACCTCATCATTTCCGCCAAGGTGCGCCACGAACCGCTCTACGATCAGCTGTCCAAGATCGCGCCGACCGTGTTCTCTTCGACCACCGGCCCGACCTGGAAGCAGAACATCCTGCTTCTCGGAGAAGCGCTCGGCAAGAAGACACGAGCCCAGGAGTTGATCACCGGCTACGAAGAACGTGCGGCCGCGGTGGGTGAGCAGATACGAGCCGCCGACCCCGACGTCACGTACTCGCTGGTCCGCTTCACCGGTGAGGGCACCGCACGGCTGTATTCCAGCAACTCCTTCATCGGCAATATCATGACGGATATGGCCATCCCGCGCCCCGAGGATGCGCCCGACAGCAACGACGTCATCTTCACCCCACTGTCCGCGGAGCAGATCCTGAGGGCCGACGCAGGCATCATCATGGTGTCGGCCTACACCCCGCCGGGAGCCGAGGGCGACGCCGGGCGCGATCAGCAGGCCGCCTATGAAGCCAACCCACTGTGGCAGCGCCTCTCCGGTGACGTGATCGAGGTCGACGACGAGCCGTTCGTCCTCTCGGTGAGCCTCCAGGGCGCACATGCCTCGATCACGAAACTGGCCGAGCACTTCGGCGTCGACCCACGACTGGACTTGATTCCGAGCTGATCCCGGTATCGCCATCCTTCGCCGACCTCACAGATCACGATGCCTGCACCCGCCCCGGCCCAGACGACCGCATGTGCCGACCCTCGAACACGCGCCCCTCTTGCGAGATAAGTTACTGAATATTTCTAGACGTTCTTGCATCAATAGGCTCCCCTATGCGCGTAACACCCTGCGCCGACCACGGACGCATGAAGATGCTGAATCGCGACCAAGATCAGGCACGACGCGGCAGTACATCCCGGCGGCCGACGCTCTCGCCGGGCTGGCAACACCCCAACGCCCACATTCGCCAAAGCGCTGACGCCACCGCTCCAGGTCTGTTAAGTTACTACTCATTCCGCCCCCTCGATAGCTGGATTACGATCGGCTACGCATGATCGGGCGTGCTCGTACTCGATGAGGAGTGACGTCATGGATGGAATCGACAGGCGTAAGGCGCTGAAAACCGGCGGGATCCTCGGGGCGCTCGGCGCTTTCGCGATGGTGTCGCCAGCACGCGCCGAGCCGTGGTCCTGGTCCCCCGGCGGTTCGGTCGCCGGATCCGGGTCCGGCGCCGACCCGATGACGGTGTGGGATCCCGAGGCCGACGAGCTGGTCGCCGGACTGATCGACAGGGGTGAAGTCCCCAGGGTCAACGAGTTGTTGCGGACCTGGACCAGGAACGGTCAACCCCTGCCCGACGGCCTACCGGCGGAGTTGCGAGATTTCATGGAGTACGCGCGGCAGCTGCCGCCATGGACCGATCCGGGCAAGCTGGGTACCGCGATCGAGTTCAACAAGAAGCGCGGACTGTATCTCGGCGTGCTGTACGGGTTCGCCAGCGGCATGATGAGCACCGTCATTCCCAAGGAGGCGCGGGCGGTCTACTACTCCAAAGGCGGACACGACCTCAAAGATCGCATCTCCAAGACCGCCAAACTCGGCTACGACATCGGCAGCAACAACGCCTACGCACCCGATGGGGAGATGGTCGTCACCTGCGTCAAGACCCGGCTGGTGCATGCGGCGGTGCGGCATCTGCTTCCGCAGTCGCCGCATTGGGTGCATTCGGCGGAGGAAGACATTCCGATCAGCCAGAACGACATCATGGTCACCTGGCACAGTCTGCCGACGACCGTCATGAAGCACCTGGTCTCTTGGCAGGTGCCGATTCCGGCGCATGAATCGGAGGCATTCCTGCATTCCTGGCAGGTGGCCGGGCATATGCTCGGCGTCCGCGACGAATACATCCCCAATTCCTGGGCCGAAGCCAATTCACAAGCGGCGCAAGTCCTGGACCCCATCATCGCGCCGACACCCGAAGGGGCGAAACTGGCCGACCGTCTCCTCGGGCTCGGCGCCAATATCGACCTCACCATTCTGAGCAGACCGGTCCTCGGTGCGTTCACCCGTTTCCTGCTCGGCGACAAGATCGCCGACGGCCTGTCCATTCCGAGAGAGCCGGTGTGGGATCCGTTGCTCCGCTTCAGCTGGGGCCCGTTCATCGCCGTACGCGAAGGTTTGCTGACCGCGGTCCCACCGGCGGCCGACCCCTATTGGCTCCTCGATGAATTCCTTCGCAAGGCCGCGCTGATCTACCTGGCCGAACTGCGGATGCCGATCAGTATCGAACTTCCCACGATGAACCGCGATATGAGCCTGCCACCGCGATGAGCCAAGGGGGGCCCCGGCGGGGAAACGCCAGACCACTTGGCTCGAAACGATATTCGGGTACGTCCCTATCTGTCGTCGCAGATATTCATCGAAACTGTTGTACCCGAACCAGTTCCACAACCAACTACCGGTCCGACCCTAAAGGAGCGCAACGATGCGTACGCTTCATTTCGCCGCCGCCTCGATCACCGCGGCCACCCTCGTCTGCACCGCAGCCACCGCGACGGCCACTCCTTCATCTGGAGCGACCGGCGACGCCGGAACCGGTTCGGCGGCGGTGGATTCCGGTTCGGCCGCTGCGCGCTCGGCCGCGGAACTGATCGGAACCGGCGACATCATCGGCGTCATAGTGCTTCTCGGTATCACTCCTTTCCAGATACTCACCGGTGGAGTCTGCGATCTGGCCACCCTGTCCGCGCTTCCGAACCCGTGCGTTCCCCGGATGTGACGGTCCACCTGCGATCACCCGACACGGGCAACCAGGGAACGAGGACGTCCGGCCGCGATACCGTCCACACTGCCACCAGCCCTGGGAGCTGTGACGCTTGACACCATCGGCATCACTGTCGAAACTCTAAGTGCTCCAGCAGTTCTGGAGTCTTGTCGGCCGACATGGTGATTTCTCCACGAAATGAGGCACCAGACCATGACGACTAATACCGAAACGCAGCAAAACTTCGCCCCTCCAGCGGTATTCGATACCGAGCACGTCAAGGAGAACCTCCGGTGGGGCCATCTCTTCTGGCCGGGTGCCACCGCATTGACCGAAGCCCAGATCGATGATCGGGTCGTTCGCTATCAGGAATCGCTGCGTCGGTACCGCGCCAGCGGCATGACCGAGAACTATCTGCCCGAAGATCTCGAGGTCGACTCCGTATGGCACGCACATCAATGTGACCCGGTCGGCTATGCCGAATTCTGTAATCAGTACTTCGGCGGCCTGCTCGCGCACAACGTGAAACTCTGCGTCTGCAAACTGGTCGATCTCGACCAGCAGTAGGCTTTCGACAACCAGAGGCACTGCCTGACAGGCGGTAGGGCTCGGCCGAGCCACTCACGGCCGAGCCCTACCGTTCACCTACTGTATGCGTCATCGGTGTCGGGTGCGCAGACCGTCACCGACCATCGCCGCGAAAGTGGCGAACAATGCGTTCAACCCCTCCTCGCCGACACGCAGACTGTCGGTGCGCCAGGCCAGTGAGAGCACTCCGTTGAGGGATGCCCACAGGATCGTCGCGACCCGATCTGGGTCGAGATCGGCGCCGCTATCGATAACGCCGCAGTGCATTTCGGTCGGGTGGACGTCGTGGTCGCGAGCGCCACCGCACGGGCCGCCGCGGGGTGGATCCGCCCCGAATCGAGAGTCGTCGGCCCCGTCGAGCATTCGGGTTCGATACGCTTCGCGATGGTTGCGCGGAAGTCGGTCTTGCTCCCCTCAGGACCTGAACTCGGACCGCACTGTGTGAACTGCCGTTCCTCCCGATGCCGCCGAACCGCACCGCCGCAGGTCACCGCACCGTGTTTCGATCGGCAGTGGACCGGTCAACTGCGATTGTCGGCGCCCACACGGTCGGTGAGCGCGCGGTGGATGAGTTCGCGGGCGCGGTCGCCGATCAACGACTGCCCGGTGAGCCGCTGGAATCCCTGATCGTACAAAGCGATCTCACCCGGCTGGCTGATCGACAGACTCGACGACATCGTTTCGATGATGACCTCAGTGTTGCCGTACATCAGAAAGCTCGCCGTGGGCGCGCACAGCGGGGCGGTGCGCGGAATGATGCCGAATGTCAGGCCCGGCATCCGGGTGCACTCCGCCAGATACTCGAGCTGCCCCACCATGGTGGCATCGTCTTCGATCGAGGTGTACATCGCCTGTTCGGCGATGATGAAGTGCAGATGGCGCCCCTTGCGCCGCAGCACGGGCCTGCTGACGGTCCATCCGCTGCTGCACCGCGTCGTCGACGGACTCGGCGGAACCGACGAACTCGATGCAGGTCCGCAACACCGCGGTGGCGTATTCGCGAGTCTGGAGCAGACCCGGAACCAGGAAACAGTCGTAGCCACGAATCAACCGGGACGTCGCCTCGATGCGACCGGTCCGGTGTTGCAGTCGCCTCGAACTGAGCCGCCGCCACTCGAGCTGGGACAGCCCGATGTGATGCAACGAGGCGATCAGATCCGGGATCTGATCCGTGGCGCCGGTGAGCGTGCACCACAGACGGATATCAGCCTCCGACGGCATCTGCCTGCCGTTTTCATATCGGCTGACCCGAGACGGATCCCAACCCGCCGCCCAGGCGAGTTCACGACCGGTGAACCCCGCACCACGGCGGAGGTCACGAAGCCGCGCACCCAGATCCGTCCGCGCCTGCTCGACATCACCCAGCCGCTGGACACCCATACCCGCCGCACGAAGGGCCAGCCTGCACCGACCATCTCGCCCAGACGACTCATAACGACGACCGCCATCGCATTGAGTGCAGCCGTCGTAGCATCACTCTCACTCCCTGCCGCACAAAGCTTTTCCGCCGAAGCAACGCTTCTCGCCGACGGAACGACCAGCCCGACCCAACAACCCACCCACTACCCCACCGAAGATCAGTGCTGGGACGCGGCGAGCGCTCAGGGCCACCAACTCGGCGTCACCGCCAACTGCCTCCCAACCGCCGAAGGGTGGATACTCCAGCTGTAACCGACCGAGCGCCCCTCACGAGTCCCGCACTCCACCGACCCGAAGCACCCCACCGACTCCCCTGATTCCCCCAGCAAAAACAACCCCCTGACCAGCGGATTAGCACTGCCGACTCCCCCTGAGGTAATCTCTTCGAGCGCCCACAACAGGGCGCAACGGGCTGTGGCGCAGTTTGGTAGCGCACTTGACTGGGGGTCAAGTGGTCGCAGGTTCAAATCCTGTCAGCCCGACACTCAAGAAAGCTCCTCTGAACTGCATCAGAGGGGCTTTCTTCATTCTCCGACCACCCGGAGAGCGGGACCAGATGGGGATCGATCCGGCCGTAGCCGGGCAAGCTCAGGGATCGACGGTCCACCGTTCTGCATCGACAAGAACAGAGAGGTGCTCCTGCAACGGGCCGATCGGCTCGCCGACGTCCCGACGCCTCCGGCCCGACGCCGAGCGAACTCGGCACCGACCTGGCATTCATCGCGCTGACGGAGCTTCAAGCCAGTATCGGCCGGTCTGCCAGCCCTACCCGGACCCCGCAAGTCGACTGAAGAGGTCCGCTCTCCACGCCCGGTAATTCCGGTGTGCGTGCGTTCGTATGGCGTCAAAGGCCCTCGGCTCGTTGATCTTTCACAAGTCCGCGCTGCCCGGTTCGAGCCGCGCGAGCCCCGGCACTACCGGGCGACGAGGCCAGCAAGCTCCTGGTCGGGCTGTGCTCAGTTCGGGCAGTTCGCCGATACCGAAACCGCGGGGGAATGGCCATGAAGCCGAAAGACGACGCCGACCGGATTCGTCCAGCGTGTGCACAGCGTCTTCGGTCGAGCGGCAGTTCTCGCCTGAGCTGTCGACTGCGCCATCGAGGGTCGACCCGCGTTGTCGGTGCTGTTTGGCAAGATCGCGGCTATGCCCAGCACCCCGTCCACTCCGCCGCGACCGTTCGACATCACCACCGTCTTCCCTCAACTGGCTCCGCTGGCACGCACGGCTACCCGGTTGCACCCGCGCCCCGGGTTGCCCTCACCGCAGGACAGTTCCATCGGCGGACCGCTGCTCTGGCCCGCCGACGAGCCGTGGCCGCACTGCGACGGACCTCATGTAGTGGACGGAATGAACCCGACCCTGTCCCCAGTCGACGTAAGGCTGGAACGACAGATCCGTGCCGCCTCGCGCGGCAGGACCCTGACCCCGCAGGAACAAGAAACCCTCGAACGAATCCGCCCCCCGCTGAACTACCCGCTCACTCCGGCGATCGCCCCATATGAGGGCTCCATAGCGATGCTGCCGGTCGCACAGCTGCACACGCGCGACGTGCCCGATCTGCACACGCCTGAAGGCGCGGACCTGCTCCAGGTCCTGTGGTGCCCCTTCGACCACCCGATCATGCCCAAGACCGCGCTGTTCTGGCGGTCGGCCGCCACAGTCACCGACATCCTCGCCACGCCCCCCGAACCGTCCGCGATGCAGTTCGACAACTACCTGCCCGAGCCGTGCATGCTCAACCCGGAGCAGGTCACCGAATACCCCGACCACAGGGAGCTGAGCAAAGAACTCCAGCAACAGATCGGAAACTGGAGCCTGTGGCAGGCAGCCGACACGGATGTGGACAGCGCGTACGCGTCGTACCCGCCGGACTTCTACGCCAACGAGTTGTCCGTCGCACCCGGCTGGAAAGTCGGCGGCTGGCCTCGCTGGGGAGCCACCGACCCCCACCCCCGGCTCTGCCCGACCTGCGACAGCGATATGGATGCCCTGCTGACCATCGCCACGTCCGAAGCCGGCAAAGACAGCAGCTGGCGCCCATACGAGGAGCCGACGAACGAACCACTCATCGGCTTCAACCACACTGCGGTCCACATCGGCAGCGGCTACGACCAGCAGCTCTACATCTGCCCGACGGCGCCGGAGCACGCCCACACCGAGCTGATGGCCTAGCCAGCCACGAGCGGCGCGATGGTAGCGGCGTGGACTGGTGACGTGCCCGAATTCCGAAGCCCCTGCGGCATACAGTAATCGCGACCGCGGCCCGCCCGGCCGCCGTCGGGGAGATCGCCGGTAGTGGCGATACAGGCCAGCGCGGGCTTCGGCACGTCGGACCGCTACCAGCGCTGCCACTTGCCGCGGATCATGTAGTGAAGCGGAAACTTTCGAAGCTGGTCGAAATATAGGCGCTGGTGTTCGAGTTCAGATATTGAGAATCTCCGCGACAGTCCGGAAGCGAGTACAGGGTAACTGTACTATTCGTCTGGTTGTCCACCAGGCCACTTCGGATGGTGATGTTGTAGGTCTGATAGGGATCCGGGTTTTCGATTCTATCCGAATACCCAGAGGCATTCGGATAGAAGAAGGCGCCGACAGTCATTTACCATCCTCCGATTCGTCCATAAATCCCGCACCAGACCCACGGCCTGCTGTGCAGGATTCGGAGTCTAGATCGATTTCGGCACGCCATCTCGACCATCGGGTTCAAATCAAGATCGAATAGATTCCCAACCTGACCGACAGTCCGATTACCCAATTCCGAGATGCACTGAAACTCGACAGGACACAGCAGTTTTCGCGCCGTTCAGATAGAACCAGATGCCACACGAGTCACCAGCGGAACCGAATTCGACTTCGAAAGCTTCCCAAATTTGGGGATAATCCGGATGCGTGGCGCAAGATCGGAGGAACCTCGTCCAGCCATGGATAGGCGCCTGACCAGGCCACTCGAGGCCTCCACCCCGCCTCACCCGATGCCCAGCGTCGCAGTGTCTCGATCGGTGAACGCGACTTGATCGGCGAGACCCGAACACGAATCTCGGGTCGATAGAGCCGGACATGATTGAACGGATACCGGCACCACGTTCATGGAACGTGCGCGATACAACGGGGCACGCCAAGTAACGCCTGGGGTGCGCCGACCTCCCCGAGCAGCATGCCCGTCGCGGCTACGGATCCATGATGATGGACCCGCTCACCACCCGCGACGCGCCTTGGTCACCGTCGCCGATGAAGGCATAGCTCGCGATATCAATACGAATTGCGGAGCTTCACTGCCGAGCCCGAGCCGTTTACGAGATCACAGTGGAGTTCGCTGCCTGTTTGCCACAAGGGGGTACCGTGTGTATCGGCTGGACCGGATCGTTCGCGGGGCTCGATACGCGAACCCATAACGAGAAGGGATAAGCAATGTCGCTCAACGACAAGATCAGCAACAAGGCCGACGAGCTGGGAGGCAAGGCCAAGGAAGCCGCTGGCGACGCGACCGGCGACGAGGAGCTGCGGTCGGAAGGCAAGGGCGAACAGCTCGAGGCCTCGGCGAAGAAGGCAGCCGAGAACGTCAAGGACGCGGTCGGCGACGTCGCCGACAAGGTGAAGAACGCGGTCGAACGCTGACTCACCCGCCCCGGCGGGGCCCAGCTGCACCCCGGGTCGTTGTCCTTCCGTCTGCCACTTATGGCAAGCATCCACCTACTCGTGGTGTGCGAGATCCTCTGAATTCCAGGACCGGCCGACCAACAGCCGGCCGGTCCTCGTCGTTCACGGTCAAGCTTCCAGTCGCCAGATGCCGAATCTTGATGACCGCCCCTCCGTCCGGGCACCATGGACGGGCATAGCCACGGCGACGCTCGAGTCCGCAGCACACACTCGGGCGGACTACGGCAGAGGAGGCTGATCTCGTTCGGAACCTGGGCTTACGGGCGCATAGCCGGTTGCCCACGCCGGATTCCGTTCGACCGCGGTGGTGGGAGAGAGCACCTACGGCTTCGCGTGGATGATGTGCTGGCGTATCGAGATTCCCGCCGCGAGCGACCTGGCTCGGGGTCAGGGCTGTGTTTCGTGCGATCGGCGGACCGTACCGGGGGCGACGCCGGTGGTGCGTTTGAATGCGCGGCTGAACGCCGCTTCGGATTCGTAGCCGAGCCGGGAGGCGAGTTCGGCGATCGGGGCGTCGTCGTGATGCAGCCAATCGAGGGCGACCTGCATCCGCCAGCGGGTGACGTACTGCATCACCGGTTCACCGACCAGTTCGGTGAACCGGGCGGAGAAGGCCGACCGGGACATGGCGACCTCACGGGCCAGGGCGGCGACCGACCACGGCTGGGCCGGGTCGCGGTGCACCAGCGACATGGCCCGGCCGATGCGGGGATCTCGTAGTGCGCCGAGCCATCCGGTCTGCCCGGGTGCTGTACCGGTGATCCAGGAGCGGATGGCCTGGATGACCAGGATGTCGGAGAGCCGGGTGATCACGGCCTCGCCGCCGGGACGCAACTGCCGGCCCTCGGCGGCAATCAGCCGCAGCGTGCTGTACATCCAGTCCGCCTCCGGCGACGGCGACCCCGGCGCGCCATCGATGACGATGGTGCGAGGCAGGAGCGCTACGAGGCTGCGGGCCGCCGGGTGCCCGAAACGGACTGTGCCGCAGACGACATTCGTCGGTGTGCCGCCACCACCGTGTCGCAGGATCGCGTAGCGGTCGCTGGCGTAGTCGTAGTCCAGTTCGTCGACCCGCCGTGCCGGGGTACCGGGCTCGCTGAGGAGCAGGTGTCCCTCGCCGTGCGGGACGAGCGCGAAATCGCCGGGCCGAAGCTGCCGGGGATCCTCACCGTCGATGTCGAGCCAGCAGCGCCCGGTGTTCACGACGTGGAACCACATGGACTCCGGTTCGGGCGGCAGGTACAGGCCCCATGGCTCGGTCAGCTCGGAGCGGCAGTAGAAGGTGCCCGATACGCGCAGGAAATGCAGGGCCTCACCCAGCGGGTCGCCGGTGGTCCACAGGTCCTCACCTCGCATGATTGTCAGTGTGCGGCCGTCGTGCACAGACGTCCAGACCCGCTGGACGAACAGACAGAAATGATCGACGCACAGGCATGGTTCCGCCACGACTTGTCGATCAGAGTGGATGGAAAGGAGGGCCGCGATGAACGACAGCCACTACCCCGCGCAACACCACACCATGCCAACTCCCTCCGTCTCGGCCGGTCACGGGAAGGCCGGTCACGGATGGGTCGGGCTGACGCTCGGCGCCACGCTGGTCACCATGGCCCTCGTCGCCGGCCTGAACTTCACGTTCATGATCGCGGTCATGCCCGCCCTGGCCGGTGTCGACGACCGCACGTTCGTGATGATCACGCAGCGGTTCAACGAAAACCCGGTATTCCCACTCAGTTTCACCGCGGCGCTGTTGCTCGCCATCCTCGCCACCGCGCTACAGGCATCCCTCTCCCGGGGGCCCGCGCTGCGCTGGGTGATCGCGGCGCTCGCGCTCTACGTGGTGGTGCTCGCCATCACCGGGGCGCTCCACATCCCGCTCAACGAGCAGATCACCCGAGCGGGCGACCCGGACCGGATCACCGACCTCGCCCACCTCCGGGACCAGTTCGAGGCCCCGTGGGTGATCGGCAACGCGGTCCGCACCGTCTTCTGCGCCGCTGCCGTCGCCGCCCTCGCCCGCGCGATCTACCTGCACGGGCGCGCCGCCACCCACCGCCGTCCCATGGTCTCACTACCGTCCCGACAGCGGCCGTGATCGCAGACAGCCGCCGCACGGGAAGACAGCGCGAAGGCTGGTGGTGACCACCCGAGAGGGCGGCGGAGCGACGGTGCCCACCGTGTCGGCCGTCGGCTCCGGTCTGGACAGCGTTCACATCGCGTTCACCGCTACCGGCGTCCCGACCGTTCTGAGCGTGAGCACCGCAGCGGTCGGTTTCGCCCGCCCCACGCCTCGCTGTACCCGATGATCCAACCGAAGGAGCCGAGTCCGATGACCATCGAGAACGTACCCGAACCCACCCGCGCCGATCGAGCCACTTTCGAGGCTCGCTTGGCCGAACTCCGTACCAGGGAGAAGGCGCACACCAGGGCCGGTGACGCGATCGCCGCCGCCCGCCGCCGACTGCCCGTGGTCGAAGTGGATGCGAGCACCCCACTGATCGGGCGGGACGGTCCGGTCCCGCTGATCGAGACCTTCGAGGGCCGCCAACAGCTGATCGCGTACTACTTCATGTGGTACCCCGGACGTCCGGCGGCCGAGCAATGCGAAGGCTGCACATGGAACAACACCCAGCTCGACGAGCTGTCCTACGTCCATTCCCGAGACATCACCTACGCCGTGTTCTGTCAGGGTCCCTACGAGGAGAGCATCCGCTACCACGACTTCATGAACTGGACGATGCCCTGGTACTCCGCGCAGCAGTCACTCGACACCCTCCTGGTCGGCCGACAGATCGGTATGATGCACGTCGTCTGTTACCTGCGGCGCGGTGATCGCGTCTTCGAGACCTACTGGACCACTCGGCGCGGCGTCGAGGCGGTCGATATCAACTATCGCCTGATGGACCTCACCATCTACGGCCGCCAGGAACCATGGGAGGACTCGCCGGAAGGCTGGCCGCAATCTCATGTCGAGGACACCAGGACCGACGGCCGCCCTACCGCTCAATGGTCACGCATCGCGGCGGGACGATCCGACGACCTCACCGACAGAGCGTCCGAGCCCACTCGGCCACCGGATTCGACCGGTTCCGGTGAGGCGTGTCGCTGAAGCTGCCCGATCACGCGGTTGGGCTGAGCGGCACGAGCATTCGGTGGCGCGGTCGGCCCACACTGGAACGGAGTCGGTTGCTCCCGATCGCGTCCCCGAATTCAGACCCCGCCGACCGACCGGAGCGACGACCCGCTGAACCGGTTCGCACATGGCCCACTCACGACTGGTCGGCCGACCAGTCCATCGGTACCTCCTGGGTGATGGCGATCAGGTTGCCATCGGCCGCCTTCAGGACGGCCAGCCGAGCACCCGGCATGTCCACGATGCCCGTAGCCGGATCGATATTGTCGCCCGCGGCAGCCTCGGCGGCGCCGACCTCGGCCAGCGATCCGTCGGCGATTTCGGTCATCGCCGTGGCCCCGGCGGCGATCAGTGCGCGATGGGTCTGTTCGATGTCCTCGACCGTCCAGAAGACCAGCGGATGGTCCACCCAAGGCGCGGCGGTCAGCCCGATCTCTACACCATCACCGGAGAACGCGGCGAAGTCGTCACTCTGGAAGGCAGGTTGTTGACCCAATAATGCGGCCCACACCTCGATGCTCGCGGCGAGATCCCGCGCGGGCAGGACCACATTTCCGAATCCGGTCAATCGTGTCATGTGTATTCCTCTGAGGTTTCGGGCGTCAGCGAGGCGCCGCTTCGCTTGCTCACCAAATCTTTCGTGTCCTGGTCACGCGGTTCGAATCGTCAGGTGTCGTGTAGGCCGCCTGTCTACCCGGGAGTAGTTCGCTGACGTCGGTCAGCTGGTCATACCGGAGGCAGTGCGGTGGAAGGAGGGCTGTTGCGGATCAGTTGGCGCGCTTCGCTTCCGCCCGCCGTCCACTCGACCAGGAGTTCGAGCCCTTTCTCGTACAACGATGTTTCGGCAGACAGGATGATATAGGTGCCCACCGACATCACCTCCGCCTCTGCCAGTCGCGGAGCCTTCATATTTGTCCATGAGGAAGCTGGCGGCCGGGACGGGTCGTGGGTCCGGTTCGTGGATGACACCGGGTGCATGAGCCGCGCCAGGGCACATCGGGAGCGAAGTCCCACCGGTGCACGCACGCTCGTTGATACAGCGATGCCGAGGAGCCACAGCAGCGATCGCTCATGGCGCCCAGGCGGTTCGAGCAGTCGATCACCGGAGTCGGTCTGCGTTAAGTGCCCCGTCACGCCGTGTTCACGATGTACTTACGATGTCCGAATGCTTATTCACGACACGCACGGCAGTTCGACCTCGCCCCCGGAGCCTTCGGGGGTGGAGCGGCTCCGGGAGCGTGGATTTCGACCCTTCCTGGTGTGGGGCGGTATTGCCGCCGCTGTGCTTGTGCTTGTCGCGGGACAGATCATGGCCGCTCACATCCACGCGCTCGGCCCATTGACCAGCCTCTTTCGCGATTACGTCGGGACACCCAAGTCGGCGACGACACCGTGGGCGGGCTTCCTGCTGGCGCTGATCGGTGTGACCGTCCGGGTGCGGGTGGGCGCCCTCGCTGCCGCAGTCGCCATCGACGTGATCTTCGTGGCGATTCGGACATTCGACGGTCGGCCGTTCACCGTCGGCAACGGACCGACCATCGTGCTGACGGCGCTGGCGGTGATCGCCGCCCTCCGGTGGAGTGGCGCGCGACGGTGGACGGCGCTGCACACGATAGCGCTCGGAGCGCTGCTCATCCTGGCGACGAAGGTCGGCGAAATCTGGTTGGACATCACGGCCTGGGCCTGCCCTCAGGTCTTGGATCCCTATGTGGAACTGGCCGATCGCGCGCTCGGTAATCCGTCGTGGCTCGTCGGGCATGCGCTCGACCTGGCCGGTCCGGTGCCGGTGGGCGTGGTGCGCTGGGTGTACTTCGAGCTTCCGGTGGCGGCCATCGTCGTCGCCGTCTGGCAGTTGCGCGGCGTCACCACGGGTGCGTGGCCGCGGCACCACCTGGTGCGCACGTTCTTGGCGATCGGCCTCATCGGCCCCATCTTCTACGTGATCTTCCCAGTGGTCGGGCCCATCCTCGCTTTCGGACCGCAGGGCAACGGCATGGAACTCGCCGACGTGTGGCCGAATCTCGTTCCGGCGATTCCCGCCTCGGTCGAATCGATGCCCTTCGACGGCATCACACCACGCAACTGCATGCCGTCGCTGCACACGGCGTGGGCGCTGGCGCTGTTCATCCACTCTCGACGCGGGCCCGGCTGGTTGCGCTGGGGCGGTGCCTTCTGGCTGGTGTGCACGCTGATCGCGACGCTCGGCCTCGGGGCGCACTACGGCATCGACCTCGTGGTGGGCGCCGCATTCTGCCTGACGATCGAGTCCGCCCTGCGCGACCCCGACCGGGGTTGGGACCGCGCCCGCGTGCAGGTGGTCGCCATGGGAATCGCCACGTTCACTGCCGTGCTGCTGTGCATCCGCTACCTCGCCATGCCGATGGCGAACTACCCGGTCCCCTTCGGTATCGCGATCCTCGGCGCGCTCACCGCACTGTCGATCATGTTCTACCGGACCTGGTTCGCTCCGCGGCGCCCAGAAGTCGTTGCGCGCGACGCCGAGCAGGTCGAACACGCTGCGCCCCCGCGGATTCCGTGAACTGCCACCGGTTGTCGGCAACGATCGTTGCCGACAACCGGTCAGACGCCGCGGCTCGGTGAGGCGTCGCGACAGCGCGGCCGAATACATTCTCGGCGACTTGCACCGCCGTCGTGGAACACTCGGCGTCGCACTGTGCCCGCCAGCCTCGCCCACTCGGTCGCCCGCGTTCGGATCGCGCTCATATCGCGTCTCGCGCCGCGATCGTCGACGTCGGCGCCCTGCGCGATCACTCCGGAAGCCGAGCCCCGACCGTGTGGACGACGACGACTCTCGGATCCCACGGCACGAGATCGTTCACCGCTGCCTGTAGCTCGGCGACCGGCGGCAACTGTTGCGGACCGAGTACCGAGATCGTCGCGGTATCGCCCTCGACCGTGACGTCGATGACCTGCGCGCCCGGTGCGTCACCGAGCCAGTCGCGCGTCGCATCGGCGATCTGTCCGGCCCACAGGGTCGACAGCGAATTGACCACCATCGGGACCGCGACGAGCACCAGCGCGGCACCGAGTACCAGGTACGCGCGGCCCCGGCGCGCGGTCGATGCCTCGGCCTCCGCGGCGTATCCGGCGATCAACAGCACCGCGGTCACGGTGATGATCATCGCGACAACATTGGAGGCGAACAGCACGAACGCGCCGAGTGCGAGCGCGGGCGCCTGCGAACCAAGACACACGCCCACCACACCGAGCGGCGGCACCAGCGAGATCGCGATCGCCACACCGGGGAGCACATCGCCGACATCGCGTCGGGTGATCGCCACGGCCGCCACCAGCCCGGTGGCCAACGCGGCGGTGAGGTCCATCAGCTTCGGTGAGGTGCGTCCGAGGACCTGCGCATTCGACAGCACATTGACCGGATTCGGCAGTACTTGCGCGAACACGAAACCCAGCGCCACCACCACCAGGATCCCCGCCAGCACCAGGATCAGGCTGCGCCCGACGAGCGCGGCGCGGCCGGTGACCACACCCAGCGCGATACCGAGGATCGGCACCGACAGCGGCGCGACGATCATGGCGCCGATCACGGTGGCGGTCGAGTCACCGATGACGCCCGAGATCGCGATGACCGCGGAGAGCACCAGCATGATCCAGAAGGCCGACCGCTTCGCGGTGACCGCGCCGACGGACAGATCCAGCTTGTCGGTGAGTTCGTCCAGTGTCCGGCGCTGATCCGCGGGGGCCAGAAATCCCAGCATCGGAGATTCCTTCCATGTGGGCGCGATCAGGGCGTCACGATGGCGAAATCCGGATCGGGGGCATCGAGGTAGCCGACCAGCTCGACCAGTTTGCCGACGTCACCGTCGACCTGCACTCGGCCCGCACCGATCATCTGCTGGAGGTCCTCCCCCTGCACCAGCGCCGCACGCAGGTCCGCCTCGGTCAGCGAGAAGGTGGCGTCGGCGGGCGGGAGATCATCGGTGACATCGAAGTGGACGAGCAGCCCGTTGCGCAGCTGCGTGCGATGCACCGTCCCGGAGTCCTGGAGACGCCAATCGATGACGATCGTCGCCGACCAGGCCCGCGGACCGTCGACACGGAGGGCCACCGCATCGAAGATCTGCTCGACCGACAACGCGTCGGTGATATCGGATGAGGCACTGGACAGCGGTGTCCCGACGCCACCGTTGCGCAACTCGTAGGCGCCCATCAGGAAGAAGTTGCGCCAGGTGCCGTTCTCGGCGCCGTAGCCGAGTTGCTCGAGCGTATCGGCCTGTAGCGCTTTGGCTTCGGCATTGTCCGGGTCGGCGAAGATGACGTAGTTGAGCACCTGCGCGACCCAGCGGAAGTCGCCCTCGTCGTAAGACTTGCGAGCATTGGCGACGACCGTGTCCGCACCGCCCATGAAGTCCACATGCCGGATCGCGGACGCGACCGGCGGATGCTGCCACAGGGTGGCGGGATTACCGTCGTACCAGCCCATGTACCGCTGGTAGATCGCCTTGACGTTATGACTGACCGAGCCGTAGTAGCCGTGGGTCGACCACGAGTTCACCAGGGCCGGAGGCAACTGGATGTCCTCGGCGATCTCGATGCCGGTGGCGCCCTTGTTCAAGGCCCGCAGCGTCTGGTCGTGCAGGTAGCCGTAGAGGTCGCGCTGCACCGACAAGAATTCGGTGAGCCGGTCGGTGCCCCAGGTCGGCCAGTGATGGGAGGCGAACACCACGTCGGAGCGGTGTGCGTAGCGGTTGATCGCCTCGGTGAGGTACTTCGACCACACGTGCGGGTCGCGCACCAGCGCGCCACGCAGAGTCAGCAGGTTGTGCAGGGTGTGGGTCGCGTTCTCGGCCATGCACAGCGCCCGCCGGTCCGGGAAATAGAAGTTCATCTCCGACGGGGCCTCGGTGCCCGGTGTCATCTGGAATTCGATGGCGACCCCGTCGACGGTCACGGTCTGGCCGGTGTGATCGATGTCGACCGTCGGCAGGATCAGTGTCGGCAGGCCGGTCGAGGTCGTCGGGCCGAGGCCCGCACCGATCGCGCCGAGCGGCCCGCGCGGCAGGGCGGCGCCGTACATGTACGCCGCACGCCTTGCCATCGCCGTACCCGCGTACACGTTCTCTTCGACCGCGTGCTCGGTGAACCCGACCGGCGCGATGATCGGGCACTTTCCGGCATCGACATCGTCCTGGGTCGTCACCCCTTTGACGCCACCGAAATGGTCGATATGGGAGTGCGAGTAGATGACGCCGGTCACCGGGCGGTCACCGCGATGTTCGCGATAGAGGGCGAGTCCGGCGGCGGCGGTCTCCACCGAGATCAACGGATCGATGACGATCACACCGGTATCGCCTTCGATCAGCGTCATATTCGACAGATCGAGGCCACGGATCTGGTAGATACCGTCGCCGACCTCGTACAAACCTTGCATCGCCACCAGTTTCGACTGCCGCCACAGACTCGGGTTCACCGTCGGCGGGCACTCGTCGTCCAGGAAGGAATAGGCGTCGCTGTCCCACACCACCGCACCGTCGGCGTTACGCACCACACCCGGCGACAGCGCCGCGATGAACCCCCGCTCGGCATCGGCGAAATCCTGGGTGTCGCCGAACGGCAGCGAGCGCAACGCGCTGTCGTTTCCGGCTTCGATGCTGGCCGAGGCTTCCTGCTGACTGGTCATCGGATCCCTTTCGACACGGAGGCGAGCGCTATACGACGACGGCCCGCGCCGCACTGCCGACCACACGAGCGATGCGCAGCGAAGCCGAACCGACCGCCTCCACAGCCTCACAGCGGAGCGGGCGCACGACCTCACCCGAAGCGGATGAACTTCATCCGTCGACCACTTCGGACCGGTCAGCGGCTATTGCCCCTCTCAGGGGAGCTGTACTCAGAACGCTGAGTACGCCAGCGCACGGCCTCTACCTCAACATTCACCCGAACAGAACGGCCCCGGTGCATTCGAATACTCCGACTGCGCGTCGGTCCAGACCAGCAACGCCGTGCTCCGATCGTGTCCGTGCCACGCCGCGAGGCTGTGCACCGGAATCCCGGACGCGAGCATGAGCGACACCGGGGTGTTCGCAGCCCTTCGACTGGATACGCCGCCCAGCTCGTCAGCCGATCCGCCGGGACTCATTGCATACCACCTGGGTAGTAATGGCGCGCCGTCCACGACGAACCGATCGTCGACCTTCGAGATGCCAGGTGCGAGGCATTCTTGCTTCTCCTATCTGGGCGCCATCGAACCGCCTTGGAGGCATTCGGGCGCGTAGTCCATCGAACCGTCGGCGTAGATCCCAGTACCCGGTTGGTAGAGATTCCAGTCAGCACAACCCACCAGCTTCTTGTCCCCGCTGCCCGATGGCCGCCCGTATGAGTCCACCGAGTTCGGATACGGGTTTGGCTGTTGGTCAACGGGATTCCCCGGCATGGTGGGATCGGCGGCCGGTCCCGGTGTGGAAGCTGGCGCTTGCGTCGAACTGGTCACCGATACCCCGGGCGCAGCGAGAGTCGCCGCAGGCATCGGCTCCGGCAATCGCCACTCGATCCGAATATCCGACCCGCTGAGCTGGCTGTGGTAGCCAACGATCGTTGTCGAAGCAGGAATATCCAGCGTCGTTGCGCCATCCGCCGATGAATTCGGCGGTACATCTATGAGCTGATGGCGAACGACATCTATGAGCTGATGGCGAACGCTGCTCGAACATGGCTCGCTGTCGCTGGTGGATCGGTTGTGGACCACTTTGCCGCTGTCGTTGACATAGTAGAAGTCCGAAGACCACAACCAATGGACCGACGTCTCACCGCCCACCGCGATCGTCGCGAGAAACGCAGTTTTCGTGAGATGCTCCGGCTGTGCGGTGTTCGGCTTGCATCCCGCTGGATCCAACCGGGAGTTCGACACCTCGAGCAGGAGTTGTCCGGCGGCGTCTCGCACCACGGCTGTATCGCCGAGCGCCACCTCGACCGCACCACGCGGGTTGTCGCCCGAGATGTCCGGCGTGGCACCGGCGGTGTTCGCCGAGTCGTCACCGCCGTTCAAGCTACATCCGGCGGCGAAAGCCACAGCCACCAGAGCGGCGGCGAACAGGGGAGAACTGCGGCCCATCTGGATACTCCTTCACTTTGGTCTCCTTTTCGGTCTGTGCACCGCCGTCCGGCCGGTTTGTTACTTCATCGGATGGTGACGTCCAGCTGTTGCGTCCGGGCCAGTACAGCAACACCGTCAGACCGACCAAGCCGAGCACCGGGTAGCCGTGCCGTAGTGCCAGCGTCGCGAGGTCGGTTTCACTGCCAGGTATCCCGCGCCGAACCAGACCGATCGCCGTTGCCTGCCCGACTGCCATATGCACCGCCCATGTCCGAGTTGTTGGTGGACACCCACCGCCGAGGGCGTATCCACCCGGCGGCGGGAGTGAAGTGCACGCTATGAGTGGGGAGTTCACCAGAACCAGATTCTTGCTCAGCTTTGCTCAGAACGTTGACCGTGTCGTGTATGAACAGTGACGATGGGCCCACCCACGAGAGACGGAGCAAATTGGAGGCCGGAACCATGAGATTGCGCCGACTCGGCGGCGACTCCGAGGTGGGGCACAGCCCGACCCTGTTCCTGACCGAAACGAACCCGCCGCGCTACGTCGTCCAAGGCTGGCGCACCAACAAGGCCAACCAGATCGAAATCCCCCACGGTCTGCTCACCTACCTGGAACCGTGTAGTTGCCTCGGTGCACTGCTGCGCGACACCGGCCACGGCACCTTCCTGCTGACCGGTGATCCGGTCGCAGATACCGAAGCACTGGAACAGATTCAGCTCCCTGTGCACGAGACAGCCGTGGAGGTTCCCGTCGGCCGTCAGATACGGCGCGACGCATGATCCATCGTGATACGCCGGACACCTTCACCCGGTTGTTCGGTGAGGCGCACGCCTACGCGTTCCACTTGGAGACCCAGGACGACTACGGCGCGGCCGAAGGCGCGAGCTACGACCCTTGGGCTCCATTGGTCCAGGCCACCGTGGCACGCGGCGTGCAGATTCAGCGAACCCGAATCATCACCACGCCGCACAGCGACTACATCGAGTGGCTGGTGTCGCGGACCGGCAACGCCATAGCCATCGGCGAAGACATCCGCTGGTTACCCCGGCATTGGTGACGACACAGTGATGACCGGGCAACTCCGCCACCTGCTGCGCGCGATGCGTCTGCCCCGGCTGGCCATGGCGATCCTCCCCCGGATGGCCGAGTACCGTTCTCCCGCCACCAACTTCGTGATTCACGACCGAAAGACGGTGCTCGTCGAAACGGTGACCGCCGAGTTGACCATCACTCGGCCCTCCGAAATCGCGTTGTACGAGAAGTCATTTACGCTGCTGGCGGCGCAATCGGTCCACGGCGAGGAAGCGCGCCAGCTGATCACCACTGCGCTGGCGCTGCGTGCCAGCGACGCATGAAGTGTGAGCGGCAGCCTTACCCACACCAGCAATTTGGCAGTGAAGCCAACTCCTGTACGCGCAGGCAACCGGTCGACAAGGCCATCCCAAGGTCACTCGGCCCATAACGTACCGGCAGGCTGTCTTCTACTGTGTACCGGTGTTGAGAGTCTATGACCGAACCCAGCTGGGCAACATATTCGGGAACAGGAGTTGTCGACATGACCACCGACTTGCGGATCCGATTCGCCGTCGATGACGAAGTGCTCTCACGACTGCACGCAGAAGCCTTCGGCGGCGACTACACCCTGATTCCTTGGCGAGAACGACTCGAACGGCACAGCAGATCCTGGATCGGAGCATTCATCGATGACCGTCTGGCCGGATTCGTTCACGCAATTTGGGACGGCGGAAGGCATGCGTTCCTCCTCGACACCATGGTCGCCCCCGACCTGCACCACCACGGCATCGGCACCAAACTGATCTCCACTCTCGTTGATGATCTCCGCAGTCTCGACATCGAATGGCTCCACGTCGACTACGAACCACATCTCAACAACTTCTATCGAAAAGCCTGCGGATTCAATGCCACCGACGCCGCAATACTCCGACTGAACTGAGGCCGCCAGCCATCCGCGCCCAGTTCAGCGAGATCGCCGACACCGGCTCCTGCCGACCCGCCCACACCCGCGCCAACAAGAAGCCCTGAATGCCGACGAGGATCGCTGAAATCGATTGCCCTGCCTTCCTATCTGCCGCGAGTTTCAGGCAGGGGAATCGGCAACCTCGTCATCGCTGAGTTCGTACTCATCGACGCCGGGTTCGGCTCGCGTTGCCGACAGCAACTCGACCACCACCAGCATCGATACCACAGCACGTTCGGAGCATGGTTCTCCACGTACGCGAACTCGTCGGCCACATGATGCGCAAGGCCCGGCGCGACCTGACGACCGGCAACCTCGGCAGGCTCGCGCTACGAGTCGAGGCCGTGCCTGGGTATAGACACGTGGCCGGGTTTGATGTTGCAGGGCTGTTATCACAGTCGGTGACTGCGAGAGTCGCCGACAGAAGGAACTCGATATGGGCCGCACCGCCGATCAGCGATGACATCTGTTCGACAGAAGCCGGTGATGACACTCAAAATGTGCAGCGTCGGCTCCCGAGCACCCGACTTCGACCCAGCGGTGGGCATGGAGAGAATCTTGAAGCGGCGCAGGTCCTGAAACAGCCCGGAGCAGGACACGGAATGCCCGCTAGCATTGGTGTTTCGACGGTTGTCGAGGGAGCGATATGAGCGACCAGCACGAAGACCGGTACATCGGCCAGCGGGTCCGTGCGATCCGGGCGCGGCGTGGCATCTCACAGCAGGTACTCGCGGACCGGACCGGGTTGTCCCGTGGCGCAATCGCCAAGTACGAGAACGGCGAACGGCCCGTTGATTCGCGTCGTACGTTGCTTGCGCTGGCGTCGGCGCTCGGGGTCACCATCGGTGATTTGACCGGGCACGAACAGGACAAGCTCGACCCCTCCACCGCTGGATTCCACGCGGCGGTACCCGACCTCGAAACGGTGCTGTGGGCACGCGGGAATATCACCGACACTGCACCGCCGCGCACCCTCGACGAACTGGCCGCGCTCACCCACACCGTGACCAAGCTCCGCAACGATTGCGACTACGCCACCATCGGACCGATGCTCGCGCCGATGCTGACCGACGCCTACCGCCACGTGCGCGACGCCGACGCCAGTCGCGTCGAGCGAGCCTATGACGTCTTCGGCACCGTCGCCTACGGCGTCGCGTCGGCGCTGCGGGCACGCGGATACCACGCCCTCGCCTGGATCGCGGCGCAGGAGGCCGAGCGGGCCGCTGGCCATGTCGACGGGGTCGCGCCGCTCGCCGCCGCCGCGTTCAGCAAAGGACAGATCATGCTCTCGCGCCCCGGCGCGTTACCCGCCGCGTTGGCCACCACGACGGAGACGGCCGAGAAGATCGCCGCCGACGTGCGAACCATCGGCGAGATCGAAACGTACGGAATGCTGCACCTGCAAGGTTCGATCGTCACAGCGACGATGGGCGGCGACCCGGAACCGTACCTTGCCGAAGCAGCCGAACAGGCGGGCAGGCTCGCCGACGCCCGGCCGAACACCTCCGTCGCCCGCAATGAGTCATTCGGTCCCGCGAACGTCGCGCTGTGGCGTATGTCGGCCGCGATCGAGCGCCGGGAGCCCGGCCAGGTGCTCGCCGTCGCGCCGACGCTCTCGCCTGGTGACCTGCCGAGTGAGGGCCGCAAGGCTCAATACTTCGTGGAGGTCGGCCGGGCGCACGCGATGCAGCGCAACTACCGCCATTCGCTGTACGCGCTGCTGCGGGCCGAGCACGCCGCACCACAGCATGTCCGCACCATGGCCCCGGTGCGCGAGCTGGTCGGCCACATGATGCGCAAGGCTCGGCGCGACCTCACGACCGGCGACCTCGGCAAGCTCGCACAACGAGTCGGGGTCGTGCCTGCCTGATCGCATGTGCCATGGGACGGCAGTGCGACTCTTCGGTGAGATCGACACGATCGAGTCGAGGTCGGGGGCCAGCGCACGACCGGGTTGAGGTTGGCGTGCACAGCGCACGACCGGGTCGAGATTGGTGGGCACAGCGCACGACCGGGTCGAAACTGGCGTGCACAGCGCACGACCGGGTCGAAACTGGTGGGCACAGCGCACGATCGAGTGTCGAGAATGCCCGGCGTTCAGGATGATGGAAGCGTGAATGCTCCCGCACCCGGACCTGTCTTCGACGTGATCGCCGTACTGAACGGCGCGGTGGATCTGCGATCCTATCCGCGCCGGAACCTGGCTCTCAGCTCGCCGCCGCGTACGGAGTTCCGCAAGATGGGCGACAATACGTCGGTCCTCTTCGAGCCGATTGTCCACCTGCTCAATGGGATCGAATTGCTCGAATCACAGGGTTGGCAGCTGGTCAGCGTGGTCGAACGGAGCGTCGACAGCGCGAATACCAAGGAGTGCTGTCTGGTGGCGTTCATGCATCGCACCTGACCGACGCCGATCCGATCTCACCGCCCCGATCGCCTCCACGTCGGCAACATCCCTCACCCGGAACGGGCGGGATTGCGATTTCATTGAATCGAATGCTCGTGCCTTGTGCGAGGTGCGCCTACGCTGCGGGAAATGCGAATCCTGCGTCGCCTGGTGCTCATCCCGATCCTGCTGTCCCTCGCCGTCCCGGCCTGTGGCCGTGATGACGATCCGGCCGTCGTGCGGATCGGTGTGAACGATATCGCGCTGCCGCATTGGGAAGTGCTCCGCGCCAAGGCCGCCGAACGCGGGATCACCGTGGAGCTGGTCAATTTCTCCGACTACAACCAGCCCAATCCGGCGCTGTCCCAAGGCCGTATCGATCTCAACAAGTTCCAGCATGTGCGGTATCTGGCGAACTACAACGTCTCCAACAACGATGATCTCGTGCCCATCGCGGCGACCGAGATCTTCCCGCTGACGCTGTATTCGAAGAAGCACGATTCGGTGGCCGATATCCCGCCCGGCGGTGAGATCACCCTCAGCAACAATCCGGCCAATCAGGTGCGCCCGCTGCTCGGGTTGGCCGCGGCCGGGCTGATCGTGTTGAAGGGCGGTGCGACCTGGGATTCCACTCTCGACGATGTCGATACCGCGGCGTCGCGGGTGCGGGTGACCACCATCGACCCGACGCTCACCGCGCAATCGCTGGACAGTGTGGACGCCGCCTTCGTCGACGACACCTTCGCCGGTCCGGCAGGGCTCACCCGCGATCAGGTGATCTACACCGACGATCCGGAGCGCCCCGAGCTGAAGCAGTACATCAATATCTTCGCCGCACGTGCCGTCGATGCCGACGATCCCACACTACGCACGGTGGCCCAGCTCTATCACGATCCCGAGGTGGAGGCCGCGATCCGGGCCGAATCCAGCTACGACGGGATCTTCAAGGACAATGACCCGGCGGATCTGCGCGCTACCCTCGACGCGTTGGAGGACGAATTCCGTTCCAGCGAGCGCTGATCCGTGCTCACCTGCCCCGCTCAGCCGAGGTTCTTGGCGAAGCAGTTCGACAGGGGCAGCACGTGATACGGCGGAAAGATCGGAATTCGGTGGTAACCGCTGCGCTCGTAGAAGCGCACGGCCTCCGGCTGTAGATGCCCGGTCTGCAAGATCACCCGAGGCACGCCCTTGGCCCGCGCGGCCTCTTCGGCGGCGTTGAGCAACAGGTCCGCCACGCCCGAACCACGGTGCGCGGGCCGCACGAACATCCGTTTGACCTCCAGCTCGCCCGCATTCCAGCGCAGCGCCGCATGCCCCACCGGACCGAATGCGTACGCCACCAAGGTCGTCAGCACAGTGGTGGGGTCGATCGCGTTCGGTTCGGTGGACAGCGTTTTCGCCAGTTCGGCGTATCGCGGGCCCACCTCCGCGGCCATCTCCGCGCGCAGCAGGACCGCGTCCGGATGCTCCCAGTCGACGGCACGCACGGTCAGCTGCCGACGGGTGGACGAAATCGATTCAACGGTCACCGGCGACACCCTAGCCACCGGCAGCATGCCGGTAACCGGTTGCGATCAGCGCGATCCTGATGCGGTGCACGCTCCAGCGATCCGGTGGATACGTTCACGCGTCTGCTCGCCAACTCGGTCGTGACCGTGCTGGTGCAGGCGGCCATGCGGGGTCCCGGACCGGCTCTCGAGGCGTCGTCAGCGCTGCGACCAGCGTGCCGCGGCCCGTTCCTGCGACCAGCGGTGCGGGTCGCCTTCCAGTGCGGCCCGGTCCCAGTCGCCGGGCACGGCGGCCGCCTCGTAGGTGTCGTGCAGGAACGTCAGCAGGGTCGCGCGCGGGTCGCGCGCCGTACGGACCGCTTCGTACGGCAGGACGAATTCGCCGAGATCCCGGTCGAACCGGGCTTCCGGCACCCGCATCGGATAGTCGGTGAATCCGCTGGGTTCCGGGTAGGCGTACGAGTAGAAGGCTCCCTCCGCGCCGCCGCCCGGCCAGAAGCCGCTGCTGCTGAGTTCGTGCGAATACCCCTCCACCATGACCCAATCCGCACAGTGCGGTGCGCCGCCGCCGTGCTGCGGCGCCGTCCGGCCCGAGAATCGAGTGCAGGCGATATCCATGGCGCCCCAGAAGAAGTGCACCGGGCTGACCTTGCCGACGAACCCGGCCCGGAACTCGTTCAGCACAGTGTTCGCGAAGACGAGCTGACGCCAGAACGCGTGCGCCGCGGCCGGATCGTAGGAACGATGCTCGGTATCGTCGGCGAACGGCACAGACGGATCGACCTCGTTGGGCCGCCCCTGGATTCGGGTATCGAGACCGAGTTCGTCGAGCGCCCGCATCGTCTCCGCGTAGAACTCGGCGACAGTTTTCGGCGCGAGTTCCACCACCCGAACGGCTCCGTTATCAGCGCGAATCACCAGCCGATGGTCGACGAAATCGAACTCGATATCGAAGATCCGATCCCCATACGGAATCGCCGAGGTGGTGAGCCCGCGAGCGCTGACATACAACGTCACCTGCCACCAGTGATTCACCAGCGGCGCGTGAGCAAGACGGATCTTCCCGACGATCTGCGTCCACATGTGCAACGTGGCGCGAGTATCAGCCCAATCCGCCGTCCGCAGACTGGGTAGACCACTGGAACTCGATCCGCCCATCAGGTCCTCCGGTTTCCTGGTCCGGTCGCGACGGCGATCGACCGCCTCCCGCATTATGGCGCGGCGCAGCACCGATACGCGGCTATTGCGCGGTGCCGTGGCGTTTCGGCAGGGTCGGCCCTTCCAGTACGGGCGCTCGGCCCGGTGACGCCCGATCCCCGATCTGCCGCCGCGAGTCGGCCAGAGTCGTAGCCGTGAAGAATGTCACGTGCGCTTCGAGCCCGGCGAGCATCGGTGCTGGCACCACTCGATGACACGGTCGACCGCAGGTCCGGTGTCCGCGCCCATTCGATGTGGTCGACACAGCCCGTCAGGCCCCCGACGCGGTCGGTGCCGAGAACTCACGCTGGGCCGCGATGGCCGTCCCCATCCAGCGGCGGAGGTAGGTGCGGAGTTGGGCGTCGGTGCGGGGTGGGTTTCCTGGGGAGACGAAGAACGAATGCATTGTTCGCAGAACGTATTCGACGAGTTCTTGTAGGGCGGCTTCGTCGTAGCCGTGGGCGTTCCAGTCGACGTCGAAGCGGTGGATCATCGTCATGCCGAAGGTTTTGGCCTGGACGGAGGTCAGGCTGTCGGGGTCGACGTTCGTGTAGGAGGTCGACAGCATGAGGCCGAGGTGGGGGGTGCGGCGGACTTCGGTGAGGGTGTAGACGACGGCTTCGGTCATCGCCTCGACCGGATCACGCAGGCCTGCGACGTGTGCGGTCAGTCGATCGAGGAAGCCGTCGACGGAGGCGATCGCGGCCGCTGTCATGAGCGCGTCGGAGCTGGGGAAATAGCGGTAGACGGTCTGGCGGATGACGCCGAGCGCTTCGGCGACGTCGGCGATGCTGATCGCCGCGCTGGTCCGGCCGATCAATTCGACGGCGGTGGCGACGATGCGCTGACGCGCCTCCTCATCGTCTTTCGGCGGAGTCCCGCCCCACCCGCGTCTGCGCGCCACCGGGCGGACACTACCACCGCGCGGAAAGCCGTGGCCGATCTCCCGAAAGTCATCATACAAACATCTGCTTGGTTGTATGTTTACCCGCAGTGCGCCTCCCGCGGCCCACTACCGAACCACTCCCCCGACGCGAGGTACGCCCTGTGACCCACTTGCAGCCCCGAAAAATGGACTTCGGATTCGATGACGCGGATGTCCCCTTTCTGTGGAACCCGCAGAACCCGGCCTGGTCGAGCATGTCGAACGCGGTCTCGTTCCTGGCCGTCGGCTTCGAGAAGATGATCGTGAAGCTGATCATGCAGCTCAAGCCGGTGTTCACCGATCCGGCGGTCGCCGAGGAAGCCACGGCGTTCATGCGTCAGGAAGGCCACCATTCGACCGCCCACCGCCAGCACGTCAAGGCACTCATCCGGCGCTATCCCGGACTTCAGAACACCCTCGACGCGGTGATCGGCGAATTCGATCTGCTCACCGAGGCGACCTCGCACAACTACCGGCTCGCCTACACCGCGGACCTCGAAGCGACCTTCACGCCGGTGTTCAAGCTGATGCTCGACAACGAGGACACGCTGTTCCGGCCCGGTGACGATCGGGTCGCGTCGCTGTTCATCTGGCATTTCGTCGAGGAGGTGGAGCACCGCAGCTCCGCGTTGATCCTCTTCAACGCCGTTGTCGGGGACGAGCTGTACCGGATGCGGATGGCGCCATCGATCTTCGCGCATGTGATGAAGGTGATCCGCATCGCCTGCACGGGCTTCAATCAGCATGTCCCGCTGGCGGATCGGCAGGTGGACGCGCTGTCGATGTTCGCGAGGCACCGCGCCAAACAGAAGGTGCTGACCTTCTTCGCACCGTATCTGACCAAGGGCCCCATGCCGCGCGCCTTCGACGGGCTCTCGCGCCAGCAGCAGCTCACCGCACTCGCCGGGGTGGTGCGCAGTCAGATGCCCAACCATGATCCGACGCACGAGAAGCTGCCCGAGCTGGCCGGTAGGTGGTTCGAGCGCTACGACGCGGGCTATGACTGCACCCGCTGGTACACCGCCGACCAGACGGCATCGGTGGTGAACTCGTGAGCGATCTGTGCACCCCCACATTCGCCGATCTTGCCGCGCGGCTGGGCTTTTCGTGCGATGAAGCGGGCGGAACGGTCGGGTTCCGCAACCCCGCCGCACTGGAGAACTGGACGCTGCCGGTACTCGAGCTGACCATCGTGCTCGGCTCGGTGCTCGCGTTGATCTACGCGATCGTGCGCCTGCGCAGGCATGGCGATCCGACCAATCTGGTGCTCTGGTTCGGCGCCACCGCCTACCTGTTCGTGATCGAGCCGCCGCTGTACTTCCCCGCGGCGTTCGGCATCGACGAACACGTCGACACGATGTTCGCGCACAACCTGTTCACCGTGGACTTCCTGTGGGGCAGGCTGCCGCTCTACATCATCGCGATCTATCCGCTGATGGCGACGCTCGCCTTCGAACTCGTCCGAATGCTCGGCATCTTCCGACGCTACGGAGTGCTGCTCGGGGCGGCCTGTGTGGGGTTCGTGCACCACGCCTTCTACGAGATCTTCGACCAGATCGGCCCGCAACTGCGCTGGTGGGAATGGTCGGTGGACAATCCGATCAACCAGCCGATGTTCGATTCGGTGCCGTTGCCCAGCGTGGTGGTGTTCGCCGCGCTGTGGCCGATGTCGCTGGCGCTGTGTGTGCAGTATTTCGTCGGCCGCCACGTCGATGCCGGAACGCATTTCACCGGGCCGCAGCTGGTGGGGCGCACCGTGGCGATCGGGCTGCTCGCCTCGGTCGGCACATTCGTCCTGCCACTGCCCGCGACGGTGTTCGGGATGGGCAGCGACACCGTGCGCGGATTCCTCTACGCCGCAGAGCTGGTCGTGGTCTCGGTGGTCGCGGTGGTGGTGATGTACCGGCAGTGGTCGGCGCTGCGGGCGGGAACCTCGCAGGTCCGCGCCTACCGCAACGGCCTGGTCCAGTGGTACGCGTCGGCCTACCTAGCGGTGATGGCGGTGCTCTGGGCGACGGCCCTGCCCGACTACTTCGGGGCCGTGGACGGGGTCACCGCCAACGGCGATCCCATCGGCAACCTCTGGTACACCATCGCCTGTTTCGTCGTCGCGATCGCGGCTGTGCTCGCCACGTTCACCGTTCCACGAGGACTGCCGCCCGCCCGTCCGGACGAGGATGCCGCAGACGCGACCCGACCTGCCGCACACAACACCGCGCGGTAGGTCGCGGACGCTCGAGACGCAAGACGATCACACCGTGCCGCCGGCTCCGGCCAGTGGCATGCCCGGATGGCGACACGGCGTGATCGGGCGTCGGGGATACGAGCCGCCGTCGCGTTGAATCAGCGATTGAATCACTGATTGAATCGTGTTCTACTGACTGTGTGCGACAGACCGAACACACCACTCGGGAGCGGTTGTTGACGGCCGCCGAGAGCTTGCTGCTCGAGTCGGGGTACGAACGGGTCTCGATCCGCGCGGTCTGTGCCGCGGCGGAGGCGAACCCGGCCGCCGTGCACTACCACTTCGGGTCGAAGGAAGCGCTCGTCGCCGCGCTGATCCAGAGCAGGCTCGGCCCGCTGTGGGAATCGTCGATGGACGGTCTCGAAGGCCGAGGCGCTTCCGTCGCGGAATGTGTCTCGGCGGTGATCGATCCGCTGGTGACGCTGGCCGAGGATCCGATCGGGCGGCTGCACCTGCGGCTGCTGTCACGGCTCGTGCTCGGCCGCCACGATATCGGTTGGACCGCACGCTGGTTCACCGTCGATCCGTTCGTCGCCCTGTTGCGCCGGCGGCATCCCGACCTGGCGGGCCCCGAGGCGCGGACGCGCTGGATGCTGGCCTTCGACCTGATTCTCGGTCAGTTCGGCGCACCGCTCGCCGACGACCGGGTCCTGTCCCCGCACGCGGTCACGACGCTGCACGCCTTCGTGACCGCGGGTTTGTCCGCGCCCGTGGAGTCATGATGAACAAGGTATTCACCCCCGCCCGGCTGGGGCCGATCACACTGCGCAACCGCGTGATCAAGGCCGCGACCTTCGAGGGCCGCACACCCGACGCACTCGTCACCGACGATTTGATCGAATACCACCGCGCCCCCGCCGCGGGCGGAGTCGGCATGACGACCGTGGCCTACTGCGCCGTCTCCCCGGAGGGACGCACCGATCGCCACCAGATCTGGATGCGCCCGGAGGCAGTGCCGGGTCTGCGGCGGCTCACCGAGGCCATCCACGCCGAAGGCGCCGCCGCGAGCGCGCAGATCGGGCATGCGGGCCCGGTCGCCAACGCCGCGTCGAACCGGCTGCCCGCACTCGCACCTGGCCGGATGTTCAGCCCGCTCGGGATGGCGCGCACCGTCCGGCCCGATGCGGCCGAATTGCAGCGGGTGGTGCGCGCCTTCGCCGACGCGGCGCGCACCGCCGAGGAGGCGGGATTCGACGCCGTCGAACTGCATTTCGGGCACAACTACCTGATCAGCGCGTTCTTCAGTCCGCTACTGAATCACCGCCGCGACGGCTACGGCGGCAGTCTCGCCAATCGCGCGCGGCTGGCCCGCGAGGTCGCGCAGGCGGTGCGCGAGGCGGTCGGTGGCCGGATCGCGGTGCTGGCGAAACTGAGTATGGACGACGGAGTGGTCGGCGGTCTGCATCTGGAGGAGAGCTTGCAGATCGGGCGCTGGCTCGAGCAGGACGGCACCCTCGACGCGCTGGAACTCACCATCGGCAGCTCCCTGCTGAATCCGATGTACCTGTTCCACGGCGACGCCCCGCGCAAGGATTTCGCCGCGACGTTCAGTGGCCCGATGAGCTGGGGCATGCGTCTGGGTGGGCGCTTCTTCCTGCGCGAATACCCCTATCACGAGGCGTACATGCTGGATATGGCCCGCCAGTTCCGCTACGAGCTGACCATGCCGCTGGTACTGCTCGGCGGCATCACCACCGCCGAGACGATGCGGCTGGCGATGGACGAGGGGTTCGAGTTCGTGGCGATGGCCCGCGCCCTGCTGCGCCAGCCCGATCTACTGCTGCGCATCCAGGAGAACGAGCACACGCCGTCGCTGTGCACGCACTGCAACAAATGCATGCCGTCGATCTTCACCCGCACCGCCTGTGTGCTCGCCCGCCCCGACCAGCCGGCCGCGATCTGAGTTCACCGACCGAACAGCAGCACGCGGCCGGGCGTCGGCATACTCTTCCCGACCATCCATCGTCACTGCCGGAATGCCGCCTCGGGTGAACCGAATTCACCCGGTCCGCTCCAGCCGCTGTGATTCGGAGCCGGACGTGGCCGCGCGGCTCATGGCCGAACTCGACGATGCGCGGCACCGACTCCGTCACTCCCGCAGAATCGCGGCGGCGGTTCCCGCGACCGTCCGATCGGCATCGCCGGTCAGCTCGGCCAGGGTTTCTCGTGCGGCGGCGCAGGGAATTTCGGCGAGCGCCTGTGTGATCCGCAGACGCGTCGGCGGGTCGTCGGTGGCGCCGAGCCGTTCGGTCAGGGCTTCGACGATGGCGTCGGCGGCGTCGGGTTCGGCCAGCGCACCGAGCGTTTCGGCCGCTTCGACATCGGAGCGGCCCTCGACGACCATCTCCAGCAGTGCCGGTATCGCCTCGCCCACCCGGCGGGCCCCGAGGGCCAGCGCCGCGCGATCGCGCACGGTCACGTCATGGTCGTCGAGCGCTCTGCGCAGCAGCTCCGCCGCTTCCGCGGTGGGCACGGCCGCGATGGCGACGGTCGCGCGGCGCCGGACCGCGACCGTCGGCGAATCCAGCCCGGCGGCCAGATCCGGTAGGCCTTCGCCCGCCGCACGCGCCAACGCCCAGCGCAGCGCGCCCGCGACGTTCGGATCGTCCTCCGACAGCGCCGCCGCCACCAGCGCATCGATGGGTAGCGAACCCTCGTCATGGGTCAGCACCGCCTGTTGGCGACGGCCCAGCGAATCCGATTCCAGCGCCCGCAGCAGGGTGACGATGCTCATCACCTCACCCCACTGCACCGGGGCGGCCGCGTCGATGTGCTCGAGCCTTCCGAGCAGTTCTTCCTCGGCGGCGATCCGCGCCCGCGTCTGCCGTATCAGCTGCCCCACCAGATCGGCCGGTGCGAAACCTGGATCGTCCAGTGCGCGTTTGGTTTCGCTCAGTGACAGGCCGAGGGTGCGCAGGGATTCGACATGGAAGAGGCGACGGATGTCGTCGGCGGAATACTCGCGGTAGCCGCCCGAGGTACGGACCGAGGGTGTCACCAGGCCCAAGGCGTCGTAGTGGCGCAGCATCCGGGTGCTGACGCCGCAGCGCCGCGAGACTTCACCGATCAACATCGCATCGCCCTTCCCGCTATGCGTCTCGGCCGGTCACCGCGACGCGCTTGGCCAGCTCGACCGACACCGTGAACGCGCTGTCTGGATCCAGGCGGAGCCGCTCGGTGGCCTCCGCATGTGCACGCACCCGTGGATCGGGATGCGCCATCGCAGTGTCCAACACCGGGGCCACGGAATCGCCCAGCGCCACCAGGGCGCGGCTCAGACTGCGCTGCATGGAGTGGTCACCCCGGCCGAGCGCCGTCGCCAGATCCTCGGCAAGGCCACCCTCCGCTCCGTCCGGAACGAGCACCGCGGCGGCCCGCCACGCGCTGAGCGCGACTTCGTCGTGCTCATCGTGCAGCAGTGCCGACACCGCGGGCCAGGCACTGCCATCACCGATCTTGGACAGGGTGTGCAGCGCCTGACTGCGGGCTTGCGGCGTGCCGGAGCCCAGTTCCGCGAGCAACATCGGCACCGTGACCTCGGCCGGGAGACGGCACAGCGCCCAGGTCAGCATGTCCCGGACGTAGAAGTCCGGTTCGACCGCGCACCGCGCGACAAGGACCGGCGCCAGGCCCGGATCCCCGGCCGTACCGGCCGAGAGCGCGGTGCGCAGCCGGACCGAGGCATCGGCAGCGGCGAGAGCGTCGACGAGGCGAGCGGCCTCCTGGTTGGTTGTGTTCACGACAACCACCTCCTTCGTCGACCATTCGAGTCCTTGTCACAGTGTGAAGGTCAAGTGCGGAGCTTCGGCGGTGCGGGAACGGGACCGCCGCCCGACCCCCGAGATCGGCCGGAGCGCAGGAGGTCGGCTCGTGCCTAGCGCTGCCCGTCGAGTTGTTCGGCGAGCCGCACGATGAAGGCGCGGACCTCATCGGTGTCCGCATCGGGCAGCGAGAACACCACCTCCGCCACCCCGATATCGCGCCAGTGGGCGAGTTTCTCGCGATCGGGTTCATCGGCGAGCACGACGACCCGCGGATCGCCGGTGCGGCCCGCGTCACGCCACAGCTTCTCCAACCGCCGGATACCTGCGTCGATGTGCTGTTCGATGGGGGTGGTGATCCAGCCGTCGGCCGAGCGCACGATCCACGCGAAATTCTTCTCGGTACCACCCGCCCCCACCAGGATCGGCGGGCGCGGCTGCTGGATCGGCTTCGGCCAGGCCCAGCTCGGGCCGAACCGGACGTACGCACCGTCGTAGGCCGCCTCCTCCTTGGTCCACAGTGCCCCCATGGCTTCGAGGTATTCGCGCAGGACGGTGCGCCGTTTGTTCGGCGGCACACCGTGATCGGCGAGTTCTTCGAGGTTCCAGCCGTATCCGACGCCGAAGACGACCCGTCCGCCGGACATGTGGTCGAGCGTCGCGATCGTCTTGGCGAGGGTGATGGGGTCGTGTTCGAGAGGAAGGGCGACCGAGGTACCGAGCCCGATCCGAGTGGTGACGGCCGCCGCCGCGCCGAGCGCGACCCACGGGTCGAGGGTGCGCATATAGCGGTCGTCGGGCAGGGTCTCATCGCCGGTGGCCGGATGGTCGGAGGTGCGCGCCACCGGGATATGGGTGTGCTCGGGGACGTAGAAGGTGTCGAACCCGTTGTCCTCGGCCGAGGTCGCGGCGTCGGCCGGTGAGATTCCACGATCGCTGGTGAACAGGGACAGACCGAATTTCATGATGCTCCTACCGATGGTCGAGGGCGCGGGATCAGTCGATGACCGCATCGGAGAACGCCGGCGGATCGCCGAGGAACGGCCGATGCGACGGCGGCTGCTGCCCCTCGATGTCGGCGACGCCGAGTTCCTGGGCGATCTCGGCGCCGATGAGCACCTGCCCACTGCGCTTCATCAACTCCGGGTCGCGTGTGAGGGCATCGATGACGCGGCCGGTGAATTCCGGCGACTCGGCCGTCGCGGCCAAACCCTCGTAGGCACCGGGATTCGCGGCGAAACCGGCGAGGGTGCGTTCGGTCTTGAGCAGACCCATCCAGATGGAGACCACCGCGACGTTGTACGGCCGGAAATCGACGGCCATATCGTGGGCCATCTTGTCCACCGCCGCCTTACCCGCGCCGTAGGCGGGGCCGTGCATATAGCAGGCGCCGCCGAACGACGAGGTGTTCACCACCAGCCCCGAGCCATTGGCGACCAGCAGCGGCGCGGCGTAATAGCTGGAGACGTAGCTGGAGCGCATGCCGACCTCGAGCAGATCCAGCAGCGCCAGCGGCTTCTCCCAGAACGGGCCCTTGTCGGTCAGGCCATCCGGTACGGTCAGCGCGTTGTTGACCAGGATGTCGAGACGTCCGTGCTCCTCGCCCAGCCGGGTGAAGAAGTCCTCGACCTGTGAGTCGTCGCTGTGGTCGAGCACCACCGGCACCCCGTGCCCGCCGCGGCGGGTGATCTCCTCGGCCGTCGCGAATACCGTGCCCGGCAGCGGTGCGTCGCCTTCGGTGCGCGTCCTACCGGTGACGTACACCCTGGCACCGGTGTCGCCGAGTGCCAGGGCGATGCCCTTGCCCGCGCCGCGACTCGCGCCGGTGACCACCACGATCCGTTCCGCACCCACAGTCCACTCCATCCGCCGTCGGACAACCGCATCCGGGGACACGGTCCAGATCTGTTCAACTGAACCGGTCCGGCCGGGTCTCGCGTACGCCCTGTCCCGGTGGACGGGACGATCGGCGTATCAGATACCCGAAGGGGGCGGCTCATCCGGTTCGTCACCCGGCCGCTGTCGCGCCGGAGCACGCGCCATCCGAACGGAGGTGAGCACACCGAGGAGACCGGCGAGCAGCGGAATCAACAGCGCCACCTGGAGGGCGGGCGGGCGGGCGTCGGTGTTGATGCGGATGATCTCGTCCTTGATCGCCGGTGGTTGATCGACGAGCAATTGCTCGAGACTGGTGTTGCTCATGACCTCGGCGTCGTCTTCGAGTACCCGCGCCACCTGCTGCTGTTCGGCGGGTGGGAGCACCGTGCTCGATTGCGCCATGGTGGTGAAGGTGAACGACAGCGTCGCCAGCAGGATCGCTCCGGCGAACGCCAGTCCGAAGGACAAGCCGAACGATCCCGCCGCCGAATTGACGCCCGCGGCTTCGCTGATCCGCTCCTCTTCGATCGGGGCCAGCGTGTAGTTGTTGAGCTGCGAGACCAACAGCCCCAAGCCCGATCCCGCGATCACCAGCGGTAACAGCAGACCCCATCCGAACTGGGCGAGGGGCACGATCGGGATCAACGCCGCCGTCCCGATCGTCAAGAGCACGAATCCCCACCGGATGATGCCGCTCGGCCGCCGATCACCGGCCTTCTTGCCGGCGAGCAGCGCCACCGCGAACATGCTCAACGACAGCGGCGCGAGGGAAAGACCCGCCTGCATCGCGTTGTATTCGAGCACCATCTGCAAGTAGATCGGCAGCGCGATCATCGTGCCGCCGAGCGCGATCTGCTGAAGCATCTGCCCGGAAATGCCGAGCCGGAATGCCCTGGAGCGGAACAGATCCGGGTCCAGCAGACCGGGTTCGCCCGACCGTTTGCGCCGCACCAGCCAGTAGGCGAGACCGCCGAGCGCGATCGCGCCGACCGCCATGAGCGCACCCACCGATTCACCGCCCTCCTGCCACACCAGAATGCCCAGCACGATCCCGCCCATCCCGAGAACCGACAGCACCGCGCCCACCGCGTCGAGGCCGCGGGGCCCGGCGTAGGGCACATCGCGGACGAGCCGGATACCGGACAGCACGATCGCGATGACGACCACCTCGAGGACGAATCCGACGCGCCAGGACAGATAGGTGGTGATGAACCCGCCGAGCAGGGGGCCGACGGCGGCGGCGATCGCGGCCGCCGCACCGACCAGCGCGTAGACCTTCTGCTGCGCCGCACCTTCGAAATTGCCGTGGATGAGCGACTGCATGGCCGGAAGCAGCAGTGACGCGCCGATGCCGCCGAGTACCGCCCAGAAGATGATGATCGCGGTCAGACTCTGCGCCACCGCCATCGCGGACGCACCGATCGCGTACCCGAGCAGGCCGAGCACATAGGCGTGCTTGCGGCCGATGAGATCACCGACCTTGCCGCCGATCAGGATGAACGCCGCCGACACCAACGCCTCGAGCGCGATCGCGGCCTGCACTCCACTCACGGTGGTGTCGAGATCGCGAACCACCGCCGAGATCGAGACATTCATCAGGGATGTGTCGACGACGAGGACGAACATCGCCATCGCCAGCAGCAACGCGAGCACACGTTGGCTACCCATCGGCTTCGCGGCGGGATCGCTGGTCGCAGGCCCCTCGGTCATCGGCGGCACCCTGACATCGCGGCCACCTCCTGAACGCGCTGACCCCTCGGCGAGAACGGTGCGCCGGATGCACATGTGCGACCGATCCGGCGCGTTCATCCATCGTCTGTCGCACGACCGAGATAGATCAACACACGAAACGGCAACGGCCGCCCGGACGGTCACGGATTGATATCGACGCAGGGGTGATATCGGCGGAATGGCCGGTTTTTCGTCGGCAACGCGACGAATTCTGGCGCAGTATCACCCGCAGCGGGTGAGACCGCATCGGCGCGAAAATCCTACACTCGACCACGCGGAGGTAGGCCGGGTGAGCAGCGCATACGACCTGGTCGGCACCGCCGCAGCCCATATGATGGATTGCCGCATCGAAGGATGGTCACCCCATGTTGGATTCATTTTGGGAACTGCTGTGGTACACGCTGATCGTTTTCGCGTTCGTCGCCTATCTGATCATCCTGTTCCACGTCATCGCCGACCTTTTCCGTGACCGCAGCATGTCGGGAATCGTCAAGACCCTGTGGATCATCTTCTTGATCGTGCTGCCCTACATCGCCGTGTTCGTCTACCTCATCGCCCGAGGTCGCGGTATGGCCGAACGGCAACTCGAAGCGCAGGCCGAGGCCAAGGAGGCCACCGACCGATACATCCAGCAGGTGGCCGGTAAGTCCCCCGCCGATCAGATCGCCGACGCGAAGGTCATGCTCGACGCGGGCACCATCACCCAGGCCGAGTTCGACGTACTCAAGGCGAAAGCACTGAGCTGAGGCCCACATCGCGATAGTCGCGGTGGCAGCCACCGCGTCGGAGGTCAGGAGTCGTCGTGCCCAAATTGGAGCTGAAGAGAACGTCCGCGCTCACCCGCGATGAAGTGTCGCAGCGGCTCATCGCGCTCGGGCATGCCCTCGCGGGCGGCTCCGAGGTCGAACTCGGTGCCGAGGGCGACTCGCTGTCGATCGTCGTCGCCGACGAGGTGCGCTGGGAACTCGAGATCGAGGTCGATGGTGACGAAACCGAGATAGAGATCGAGATCAGCTGGCGCGATGACGCGTCCGGCGCCGACACACCCGCCGATACGGAGACCGTGGTGCGCGCCAAGCCCGCTCGTCGTGCGCGGCCGCGTAAGACCACCGCGAAATGATCGGCGAATGTGCACCGGACGGGCCTCTTCTCGCGATCGGCCGATGACCTCTCGAGCCGCACCGGTGAACTCGTCCGCCTGAGTTCGGTCAGCGAGGTACGGGCAATGCCGCGTCACGACGAGTCCGGTCCGGGTGAATCCGTGCACGGCCGCGCGCGCTGGTGGGCGCGGGCGGCATTCCTTGCCGCGTTCGGAGCGGTCGCGGTTCCGGTGGTGTTCGCGGGCCTGCTGCACACTGTGGCGTTGCTGTTCCTGATCGTCGGCGCGCTCGCCGTCGGCATCGCGGCGGCGTTCTGGTTCCTGACGAGCCGGGGTGCGCCGCGGTGGATTTCGCTCGGCGTGGTGGTGACGGCGCCGCTGGTCGTCCTCGTCGTCCTCGTTCGCGCACATCTGCTGTGGGTGGTGCTACTCGCGTTCGGGCTGGCGGTGCTCGCCGTGGTCTGCGCGCGGGCCGCACTGGCCGCGGACCGGGCGCAGACGGCCATCCCGGAGATACCCGCGCCGCCACCGCGGCGGCCGTTTCTGGTGATGAATCCGCGTTCGGGTGGCGGGAAGGTCGAGCGGTTCGATCTGAAGGCCCGAGCCGAGGCACTCGGCGCCGAGGTGGTCATGCTCGAAGGGCCCGGCACGGTCGATATCGACGCGGTGACCCGGAACGCGGTGGCGGCCGGGGCCGACCTCCTCGGTGTAGCGGGTGGCGACGGGACGCAGGCGCTCGTCGCGGGTATCGCCGCCGAATACGATCTGCCCTTCCTGGTGATCAGCGCAGGTACCCGCAACCATTTCGCCGCCGATCTCGGGCTGGACCTCGCCGATCCGTCCCGATGTCTGGACGCGCTCACCGACGGCACCGAACTGCGCGTCGACCTGGGCGAAGTCAACGGGCGCACCTTCGTCAACAACGCCTCCTTCGGTGTTTACGCGCAGGTGGTGCAGCGCCCGGAGTACCGGCAGGACAAGACCCGCACGGTGCTGCGGATGCTCCCCGATATGCTCGACGGCCACCGTGACACCGGGCTGGCCGCCCACCTGGGTGGGGCGACGATCACGGCGCCACAGGCGGTTCTGGTGAGCAACGGCCCCTACGAAACCCATGATCTCGCGGGCCTCGGGCACCGCTCGCGATTGGATCGCGGCATTCTGGGCGTTCTGACCATCACGGTGAGCAGTGCACGGCAGGCGGTCGGTCTCCTACGCCGCGCGCATCGGCGCGGCCTGACCCGGCACACCCTGCGCGAGGTGATCGTCGACGCCGACGCACCCGAGATTCCCGTCGGCGTCGACGGCGAGGCGCTCATGCTCCGAACGCCCGTGCGGTGCACCATCATCCCCGAGGCGCTGCGGGTGCGGGTCCCGCGTCAGCGTCCGGGCCGTCGCCCCGCCAGACGGCCGCTGGACTGGGTGCGGCTGCGGGAGCTGGCGTTGTCGTCGGCGAACCGGCGGCGAGGCCGATGATCTCGCGGCGCCGCCGCCGATCCGAGTATCTGGTCCTGCCCTGCCGAGAGGAGCTGTGATGGACAAGGGTCCGCATTCGCTGTTGCACGGCCCTTTGTTCTCGCGCCGTATGCCGCTGGACCGTGACAATGCGGCCAGCCGCATCAGCGCCTATATCTACGGCAATGTGCTGGTGCTCGCGGCGCTGGTGCCGGTCGTCACCGCGGAGAAGTACGTGGGCATCCTGGTGGTGCTCGGGGCGACGATATCCACCTTCGTCGCCCATGCGTTCGCCGAAGCGGTCGGACGCAGCGTGCGTATGCGCAGTACGCTGACCATGTCGGAGCAGCTGCACGAGCTGCGTAACTCCGTGCCGATCCTCAGTTCGGCGGTCCTGCCGTGCGTCATCCTGGCGACCGGATGGCTGGGGTGGCTGGAGCCGCGCACCTCGCAGATCGTCGCGGAACTGGCCGTGCTGCTGCGCATCGGTGGCGTGGTGTTCGTCATCGGGCGGCTCAACGGTCAGCGCCCGACCCGTGGGACCATCTACGCCGCGGTCCTGCTGGCCGTGGTCGCGACGACCGTGGTGATCGTCAAGGTCCTGCTCACCCATTGAGGCGCAACAGTTCGTTTCAGGCGTACACCTCGGCCTCGCCTCCGGATACCGTCCCCACATCTGCCGCATCCGTCAGCCACTTCTCGAACGGGTGCAACAATCCGGCCTCGTGGCGAACCGTCCGTTCCAGCGCGGTGTAACCGGCCGCGTCGTACAGCGCCACGGCCTCGGGCTGGCGTGGCCCGGTGGTGAGGTAGACGCGCCTGTAGCCGCGCCGCGTGATCTCGGCTTCCAGTTCGGTCAGGACGAAACGCCCGAGTCCGCGCCGACGGTGCCCACGCGCGGTCCAGATGCGCTTCAGTTCCGCGGTCTCGGCGTCGTAGCGCCGGAACGCGCCCCCGGCCACCGGTTCCCCGTGTTCGACGACGACCAGCAGCGCACCGCTCGGCGGGGCGAACTCCGCGGCAGGATAGGTCAGCAGATCCTGATGTACCGCACCGGCGGTACCTCCGTAGCGGGTGCTGTATTCGATCGCCAGCTCGGCGAGCAGTGGCGCGGCCAGCGGATCATCCTGCTCGACCTGGAAGACACGGCGCACAGCTCACCCCTGCTGCTTCGGCAGTCCGGGTGGGTTGATCCGCGATTGCGGTACGGCCTCGCTCTGCAACCCCCAGCGGGCGATCACCTGCTGATAGGTGCCGCTGCCGATGGCGTGCTGCAAGGCCTCGTGGATCGCACCGATCAGGCCGTTGTCCTTCTTGGTGAGCACCGCGATCTCGGCCTGGAGCGCCTCGCCCGCACCGGACAGCGTCGCGGCGATCTTGGTGTCACCGGAGGTGGCCGAGTGGTACACGGCCACCGGATTCGGGCCGAGATAACCGTCGATCCGATGCGATGACAGCGCCAGGTAGTAGTCGGTGGCCTGCTGGTAGTAGGCGATATCGATGGCCGGTAGCCTCTCGGCGACATTACGGTCGTTCCATTCGACCAGCAGCTGTTCTTGATTGGTGCCGCTGCCGACGCCGATGCGTTTGCCCGCCAACGATTTCCGGTCGGTGAACGCCCAGTCGGCGTCCTCGTGAACCTCCAACGCGATATTGTCGAGCCGGTAGGTGGCGAAGTCGTATTTCTCCTTGCGTTCCTCGGTGACGGTGACGTTGGACAGGAATACGTCCACCTCGCCGGAATCGACGCGCACGAAATTCTGTGACCAGTCGGCGGCCTGGAGTTCGACTCGTAGCCCGAGGATATCGGCGACCAGATAGGCGAAGTCGACCTCGGAGCCGACCAGGGTCCGATCGTCGGTGGCGTGGAAGCGCAGCGGCGGGCCGGTGGTGGCCGAACCGGTGACCACGAGCGTGCCCCGGTCCCGGATCGGCTGCGGCACCTTGGCGGCGATCGCGTCGACTTTGTCGGTTCTGACACGCGTCGACTGTTCCGGGGACAGATCGAAGATCTGGCCGTCGGCCGTGCGCACCTCGTCATCGATATCGCCGCCGCCACCGCAGGCGCCCACCAGGAGCGCGACAGCGGTGAGCGCGGCGGCGAGTACGCCGCGGCGGCCGGTTCGGGCGACAGACATGGGTGATTCCTCTACTTCCTGGTACCGATGGCGCACTCAGCGAACGTGTGCCACAAACGCTTTCGTTCGGGGATGAACGGGGTTGTCCAAGACCTGGTGCGGCGGGCCCTGTTCGATGATGCGGCCCGCGTCCAGCAGCACGATGGTGTCGGCGATCTCGCGGGCGAACCCCATTTCGTGGGTGACGATCACCAGGGTGGCGCCGTCGCGGGCGAGCCCTCGGATGACGTCGAGCACCTCACCGACGAGTTCGGGATCGAGGGCGGAGGTGGGTTCATCGAAGAGGATCACCTTCGGTCGCAGCGCCAGGGCCCGCGCGATCGCTACTCGCTGCTGCTGGCCGCCCGACAATTGACGTGGATAGGCGGCGGCTCTGTCGGCCAGGCCGACCCGATCGAGCAGTTCCAGCGCGAGGGTCCGCGCCTCGGCGCGGGTCCTGCCCTGAGCCGCGACCGGAGCCAGTGCGACATTCTCGGCCACGGTCAGATGCGGAAACAGGTTGAAGTTCTGGAAGACGAAACCGATCCTGGACCGCTGCCGCAGGATCTCCCGCTCCCGGAGTTCGTGCAGCTTGCCGCCCTTGCGCCGGTAGCCGACCAGTTCACCGCCCACCCGCACCGTGCCCGCGTCGACCTTCTCCAGATGGTTGACCACCCGCAGCAGGGTGGATTTCCCCGATCCCGACGGCCCGAGAATCACGGTGACCTCGCCGGGCCGCACCGCCAGATCGATACCGCGTAATACCTCGACGCCCGAATAGGCCTTGCGGATACCGCGTAGTTCCACGGCATATTCGGAGGTGGTTGCCGTTTCGGTCATCGGCGCTCCTTGGTGATCTCGGCGATCGTGCCGCGCACGCGTTGGAGCGGCGTCGGGGGAAGTTCTCGCTGACTGCCCTTCGCGAAATGCCGTTCGATGTAGTACTGGGCGACGGTGAGAATCGTGGTGAGCACGATGTACCAGACCGTCGCCACCATCAGCAGCGGCACCACCCTGCCGTTACGGCCGAAGATCACCTGCACCTGATAGAACAGCTCGGCGATCGCCATCACCGATACGATCGAGGTGCCCTTGAACAGGCTGATCACCTCGTTGACCGCATTGGGCAGGATACCGCGCATCGCCTGCGGCGCAACGATCGTGAAGAACTGCCGGTGCCACGGGAGTCCGAGCGATGTGGCGGCCTCCACCTGGCCGGGATCGACGGAAATGATTCCCGCCCTGATGATCTCGGCCGCGTAGGCAGCCTGATGCAGGGCCAATCCGATGACCGCGGCGGTGAATCCGCTGATCACACCGTTGACATCGAAGCTGATGAAGCCGGGACCGAACGGGATGCCGAGGGTCAGGGTGCGGTAGAGGTAGGCGATATTGAACCAGAACAGCAGCTGCACGATCAGTGGGATCGAGCGGAACGCCCAGATGTAGGTCCACGAGATCACTTGCAGCACCGGATTGTGCGACAGTCGACCGATCGCCAGCCAGATGCCGAGGAAGAACCCGGCAAGCGTCCCGTACAGGGTCAGTTCCACGGTCACCCGCAGCGCTTTCAGGACGGCGTCGGCGGTGAAATAGTCGGCGAATGTCGGCCAGTCCCAACCCGGATTGGTGACCAGCCCGTGCACGAACTGCGCGACCAGCACCAACGCGACGGCGGCCACCACCCAGCGCAACGGATGCCAGGTCCGCGCCACCGGCAGGGCATCGTCATCGGGCTCGGCCATCCGTGCCTGTTCCGGGTCGGCGGCCTCGACCCCGGCGACTGTGCTCATGAAATGCTCGATCCTCCATCGGTCCTGGCGGTAGCACCCGCACCCAGGGGTTCGGGGGGTTGCTGCGGTCTCGTCGAGCCAGGTCTCTCGGCCGCTCTGGATGGTGAGGCCACTGTAGGAGCGCGGGCGGATCGCTGTCGCGGGTCACGATCAGCCTGAGTTCAATCGATGACACCGCCGCCTGGTCGAGTGCTGGCGCGCGGCGCCAGCAGTTTCGATCACGCCGCGCCGAACTCTCCCCGCTGCTGGCACGTCTCGGTACCTTCGCCACTCCGGCCGATCACACGATCACCCCAGCACGGCCGAGGTGAGGAGAGTGTCGTGGCCGACCTTGGCCCGAGAGAAGGCGGTGGCCGATGACCGCGGCGACCGACACGGCGGATGCGCCCGCGCTGACAGATCCGGTCCCGACCGCGCGGCGGAACGCCCGTGGCCGGTTGCGTCCCGCGCTGACACGGGTCACCGCGCTCGCATTCGTGCTCGCGCTCTGGATTCTGATCACCGCGGGCGGGCTGGTCGACCCGTTGTATCTGCCGTCGCCGCGCGCGGTATGGGATGCGTTCGTACGGGCCAACACCAGGCACCAGATCGCGCCGGGGATCGATCGCACCGTGATCGGTGAGCAGAACTATTACCTATGGGAGCATCTGGTCGCCAGCTTGCAGCGCATCGGCGCCGGAGTCGGGGCGGCCATCGTGATCGGACCACTCGTCGGGTTCGTGATGGGCATGCTGGCGCCGGTGCGGCTGATCACCGAGCCGATCCTGAACTTTCTGCGTTCCCTGCCGCCGCTGGGATATATCGGTTTGCTGATCGTATGGTTCGGCATCGGTGATCTGTCGAAGATCTGGCTGCTGTTCCTCGCGGCGTTCCCACCGATCGCCATTGCCACGCTGAACGGTGTGGCCGGGGTGAAACAGGACTATCTCGATGCCGCGCGGTCGCTGGGCGCCGGTCGGGTGCAGGTCATCGCGCAGGTGGTGATGCCAGCGACTTTGCCCGAGGTGATCGGCGGGATCCGCATCGCCACCGCCTTCGCCTGGACCACCGTGGTGGCCGCCGAACTCAACAACGGCATTCCCGGCATCGGCGGGCTCGCCTATATCTCCGGTACGCAACTCGATACGCCGTTGACCATCGCCTGCATCATCGTCATCGGGTGCGCGGCCTTGGTCCTCGATTCGATTCTGAAGGTCGTCGGTGACGTCGTCGTCCCGTGGAAAGGCAAGGCATGACAGGCATATTCCGCACGGTCCTCGCGCTGGTCTGCGCTCTCGTCGCGGCCGCGACGGCCGGATGCGTGGAATCGGGCCGCAGCGATACCGGTGCGTCGAACACCGTGACGGCCTGCCCCTTCGCGCCGGATCTGACCATCACCGCCGAGGTTCGCATCGGCTATCAGGCGATCCCCAACGCGGACCTGTACGTCAAGGACCAGGGGCTGCTCCAGGTGTGCGCACCGAACGCGAGAATCACCTGGAGCCGGTTCTCCTCCGGCGCCGATGTGGTTCAGGCGTTCGGGGCGGGAAGTATCGATATCGGCACGCTCGGATCGAGTCCGGCCACCAAAGCGCTGTCGGCGCCGCTGAATCTGCCGGTGCGGGTGCTGTGGATCCACGATGTCATCGGGACGTCGGAAGCGCTGGTGGTCAAGGATCCGTCGATCACCTCGATCGAGGGGCTGCGAGGTCAGCGGATCGCGACCCCGTTCGGCAGTACCGCGCACTACAGTCTGCTCGCGGCGTTGGACCGGGCGGGCGTGGCCGGTGCGGTGAATCTGATCAATATGCAGCCGGACGCGATTCCCGGTGCGTGGAGCGGCGACCAGATCGATGCCGCGTGGGTATGGGATCCGACGCTGTCGACACTCACCGCGGCGGGCGGCAAGGCGATACTGTCCAGCGCCGATACCGCGGCCGAGGGCGCACCCACCTTCGATCTCGCCGCGGCGACCACGACCTTCCTCGAGCAGCAGGGCCCCTTCGCGGCGGTATGGGCGAAAGCGCAGGCCCATGCGGTCGATCGGTTACGTGAGGATCCCGGTACCGCGGCGGTGTCGGTCGGTGCGCAGCTCGGTATCGAGCCCGCGGTCGCACAAGCGCAGCTGGCCGGATACACCTACCCGACCGCCGCCGAGCAGGCCGGACCACGGTATCTCGGTGGTGGGTTCGCCGACGATCTGCACAGGACCGCCCAATTCCTGCTCGGTCAGGGCGGTGTCGCGGCGGTCGGCAGCAGGCAGGACTACGGCGCGGCCATCTACCCGGACGCGGCTCGGGCGGCGACGATATGACCGTTCCCGAGGGGCATCGCATCACGCTGTCCGCAGTGACCAAGAGCTATCCGGGCGACAACGGCGCCACCCTGGTGCTCGCACCCACCGATCTCACCATCGAGGTCGGCGAATTCCTCTGTGTCGTAGGACCTTCCGGCTGCGGTAAATCGACCCTGCTCAATATCCTCGCGGGATTTCTCGAGCCCTCCGAGGGCGTGGTGCGGGTCGGTGACCGGCCGATCACCGGCCCGGACCCGGAGCGCGGGGTCGTCTTCCAACAGCCGACGCTGTATCCCTGGCTGTCGGTGCGACGCAATGTCGAATTCGGTCCGAAGCTGCGCGGTATCCCCCGAGCCGATCGAGCAGCCGCGGCCGACCGGCTGCTGAACATGGTCGGGCTCGACCACCTCGGTGACCGACGGCCCTATGAGCTGTCCGGTGGGCAACAGCAGCGCGCCCAGATCGCGCGGGTGCTGATCAACGATCCGCGAATCATTCTCATGGACGAGCCTTTCGGTGCGCTGGACGCGCTGACCAGGGAGAAACTCCAGGGCGAGCTGCTGGCGCTGTGGCGGGAGCGACGTAAGACCGTCCTGTTCGTGACCCACAGCATCGATGAGGCGCTGCTGCTCGGCACCCGGGTGATCGTCATGGGTACGCGACCGGGGCGCATCATCTACGACGAACCGACCGCGTTCAAGGACGCCCTCGGCGACGCACCGTTCACGGCGGCGCGGGCCGAGCCGGGGTTCACGACCATGCGTGATGAGGTCGCCGCGCACATCTACAGTGCACACGCGACCTGAGTAACACGCGGACTCACTCGGTCGGGTCGGAGTCCACTCCCCCGGCACGCTCGGATGAGCGTTGGACCCGCACCGTCAGATTCTTCATGATCGGCTGATCGCTCTGGGTGCTGAAATCCCCGATCGCGCACAGCACATTCATTTCCGGCATATACCCGGCGGCGCAGCCCGGCGGGATGTCGTACGGGATGACTTTGTAGTTGCGCAGTGATCGAGTACTGCCGTCACGGGCGATGCTGGTGATATCGACCTCGTCGAACTGCCGCAGCCCGCGTTCGCGCATATCGTCGGCGTTCATGAAGATGAGGGTGCGCAGATTCTTCACACCGCGGTAGCGGTCGTTATCGGAGTAGATGGTGGTGTTCCACTGATCGTGGGAGCGCATGGTCGCCAGGGTCAGTGTGCCCGGTTCGCGGATCAGGTCGGGTAGTGCGGCTGCGGAGAATTCGGCGCGGCCCGAGGGGGTGCCGAACACCAGTTCGCGGGCGGGTTGGCGGATTCGGAACCCGAGCGGCAACCGGACGCGGCGGTTGAAATCCTCGAAGCCGTCGAGCACCTGGGCCATCGTGTCGCGAATCCGGTCGTAATCCTCGACATAACGCTCCCACGGTGTGGCACTGGCGGGCAGCGCGGCGCGGGCGATCCCGGCGATGATCGCGGGTTCGGACATCAGATGCGGTGAGGCGGGCTTCTTCATGCCCTTGGACAGATGCACCATGCTCATCGAGTCCTCCACCGAGGTCTCCTGGATACCGCCGCGCTGCTCGTCCTTCTCGGTGCGGCCGAGGCACGGCAGAATCACCGCCCGTGTGCCGTGAACGAGATGGCTGCGGTTGAGTTTCGTGCTGACCTGCACCGTCAGCGCACAGTTGCGCAGCGCGTCGAAGGTGTAGGCGGTGTCGGGAGCGGCGATGGCGAAATTACCGCCCATACCGACGAATACCCGCACCGTCCCCGCGTGCATCCCGTCGATGGTCGCCACGGTGTCCAGGCCGTGGTCGCGCGGCGGATCGATACCGCACACCTGCGCCAACCGGTCCAGGAAGGCCGCGGTGGGACGGTGATCGATACCGCAGGTGCGGTTGCCCTGCACATTGCTGTGACCACGCACCGGCGAGGGCCCCGCCCCTTCCCGGCCCAGATTGCCGCGCAACAACAGCAGATTCACGATCTCGCGAACCGTGTCGACGCCGTGCTCGTGCTGGGTGATGCCGAGGCACCAGCTGATGATGCTGCGGTCGGCGTCGCAGTACACCCGCGCCGCCTTCCTGATCTCGGCCACCGCCACCCCGGACTGCTGTTCGATCTCGGTCCACGAGGTCGCCGCGCAGATCGCGCGATAGTCCTCGAAACCGGCGGTGTAGCGGTCGATGAATTCGATGTCGAGCGCCTTGGGATTCGACTGTGCCTCTTCCAGCACGGCTTTCGCCATCCCGCGCACCAGCGCCATATCGCCGCCGATCCGTGGTTGCAGATTCAGCGAGCTGGTCGGCGTGGCGCGGAAGGTGGCCATGTCCAGGAAGTCGTGCGGAATGATCGCGCGGCGGGCGGCGGCTTCGACCAGCGGGTTGACATGCACGATCTGCGCACCACGCTTATGCGCCTCGACCAGTGCGGTCAACATGCGCGGCGCGTTGGAGGCCGCGTTGACCCCGAGGATGAACAGCGCGTCGGTGGTCTCCCAATCCACGAGGTCGACAGTGCCCTTGCCGGTGCCGAGCGCGGCCTGCAAGGCGCGGCCGCTCGCCTCATGACACATGTTCGAGCAGTCGGGCAGATTGTTGGTGCCGAGTTCGCGGGCCAGCAGCTGATACAGGAACGTCGCCTCGTTGCCGAGCCGGCCGGAGGTGTAGAAGGCGGCCTGGTTCGGGTCGTCGAGTTCGCGCAGGGTGCGCCCGATCAGTTCGAAGGCCTCCGGCCAGCTGATCGGGAGGTAGCGGTCGGTGGCGGGGTCGTAGCTCATCGGCTCGGTGAGCCTGCCCTGGTTCTCCAGGTCGAGTTCGCTCCATCCCGACAGTTCCGCCACCGTATGCGCGGCGAAGAACTCGCGGTCGACGCGTTTGTGCGTCATCTCCCAGGCGACGTGTTTGATGCCGTTCTCGCAGATGTCGAGGTGCAGGCCCTTCATATCGTCGGGCCAGGCGCAGCCGGGACAGTCGAAGCCGCCGTCCTCGTGATTCATCTTCAGGATCGCGTGCGGGCCCGCGATGCCCTCACCCTCGCGCGCGAGGAACCGGGTGACGCTCTTGGCGGCGCCCCATCCGGCGGCCGGGTGATGGTAGGGGCGGAATTCGGGCTCGGCTCGCTCGTCACGACCTCGGCTCGGGCCGGTGTCCGCATCGGAGTGTCCGCGCGCGGTATCGGTCATGACGCATCCCTTTCGACGATTCCGACATCCGGTTCTCACGATCGAGAAGTGCGAAGCTCACCACTGTCCTACGACCAGATTCTCGTTGCGATCGGACGCGACCACAACGCCGACACCGGATCGAATTACGGTCGGATGCGGAACGGAAGCCCGCAGTGCTGACCAGTGTCGCGCGTGGGCGCCGACCACGTCCAAGACGAGATTCCGACCGGTCGATAAGCCGCACCTATCATCGCCGCTCTTGGCCGATATCCGCGCGTGAACGCGCAGAACAGCTGGTTGACGGGCCGCGGACGGCTCGGGCAGGCTGAGCACTCGGCCGAGGAAACGCTTCGCGACCGGGCGCCACACCATATTTGCTCGCACCCGCGACCGAGCTTCGGAGGGACCTTGCGCACCACGCGACAACGGCCGCGTCCGATGCTGCGGCAGCTCACCACCGAGATCGACCATCTGCCCGCCGCCCGTGTGTTCGTCGGCCTCGCGATACCCGGTCTGCTGCTGATCGCGCTCGGACGCACCGATCTGCTCATCTACGCGGTGTTCGGTTCCTTCACCGGAATGTACGGGTTCGCCGAAGCGCCGCGCCTGCGAATGATCCACCAACTGGAGGCCTCGGCGCTGCTGGTCGGTGGTGTCGGTGCGGGCATCGTCTTCGCTCGTCTGCACGCACCGGCCTGGCTGCTGGTCCCGGCGGTGGCGATCTTCGCGGCGGTGTGGTCACCGATCACCGACCGGCTCGGGCTGCGGCCGGAGGGCCCCTTCTTCGGCATCTTCGCCTTCGGCGCCATCGCGATGGTGGCGGGCGGCCAGGACGACCCCGCGCTGGCGTTGCTGATCTGCGCCGCGGCGGCCGGACTGTGCGTCGTGGTCGGCTACCTCGATGCGAGACGCCGCCCACGCGGCGCCGAAACCCCCGCGACGCCGTCGCGCCGGACCGCAAGCGCCTCGCTCGTACAGGCCGCCCGCTACGCCACGGCCATCGCGGTGGCGGGCGGGATCGGCCTGCTGCTCGGTGTCGGTCATGCCAATTGGGCGATGGCGGGCGCCGCGGTACCGCTGGTGGCGGCCGATCGCCGGGGCGGAGTCCAGCGTGGGGTGCACCGGGTCGTCGGCACCTTCGCGGGTCTCGCGGTGACCGCTCCCCTGCTGATCCCCGGACCGAGTCCGACCGTGCTCGCGCTGGCGATCATCGCGCTGCTGTATCCGACGGAACTGTTCATGGCCCGCCACTACGCGGTGGCGCTCGGCTTCTTCACGCCGCTGATCATGCTCATGACCGAGCTGGCCGATCCGACCGATCCCATGACCATGCTCGGCGACCGCGCCGTCGACACGCTGCTCGGCGTCACGGTCGGGGTCGCCGTGGCGCTGCTCATCCACAACGCCGCCACGCCGCCCGCCGTCGAGCCGACCGTATGCGAATTCGCGCATACTGGCGCCATGACTTCCGATAACGATGCCTGGTACTACTGTCTCGAACACCATCGCGCCGAACAGGGCAAGAACTGCTGGGTCGGCGACCGGATGGGGCCGTACCCCGACCAGGCGACCGCCGAGAACGCCCTGGAGATCGCCAAGGCCCGCAATCGCATCGCCGATGCACAGGATGAGGACTGAGCCGCCGCGAGACCGGCGACGTGGTCGAATAGCCCATGCTGTTTCGCCAGCTCGAGTATTTCGTCGCACTCGCGCGGGAACGCCATTTCGCCCGCGCGGCCCGCGCATGCTACGTCTCCCAGCCCGCGCTGTCGGAGGCGATCCGCAAGCTCGAACGCGAACTGGAAGTGCCGCTGGTGCGCCGCGGCCGTACCTTCGAGGGCCTGACCCCCGAAGGTGAGCGTCTCGTGCTGTGGGCGCGGCGCATCCTCGCCGACCACGACGCGCTCAAACACGAGGTCACCGCATTGCGCACCGGCCTCACCGGTGAACTGCGCATCGGGGTGATTCCCGCCGCGTCCGGCACCGTGGCCCTGTTGACCGATCCGTTCTGCACCGAACATCCGCTGGTGCGGGTGCGGCTCGAGACCAGCCTGCGCTCCCCCGAGATCGTCGAACGCATCCGCCGGTTCGAACTCGACGCCGGGATCGTGTACCCACACGGCATCGACACCGGCGACCTCACCGTCACCCCGCTCTACGATGAGCGGCACGTCCTTGTCGCGGGCACGGAACTCCTGGCCGGTCGGTCGGACACGATCAGCTGGGCCGATGCACTGGAGATGCCGATGTGTCTGCTGCACAAGGGGATGCACGGCCGCCGGCTCATCGATGACGCGCTCGCCACCCGCGGACTCACCGCGAGCCCGCAGCTCGACACCGACTCGGTGGTGGCCATGCTGGCGCACGCGGGCACCGGGCGCTGGGCCTGCGTCGTCCCGCAACCCTGGTTGCGGACGCTGCGTCCACCGGCGGGGGTCCGCGTGCTGCGGCTGGAGGACCCGCCCGTCACCGCGCGGATCGTGCTGGTCACCCAGGGCGGGGAGCCGGGTTCGGTGCTCACTCGCGCGCTCACCGAGACCGCGCGGACCGCCCGAATCGACGATGTGCTCGACGGTGTGCAGGCGCCAGGATCGGACTGAGTGGGTATCGAGGTCCGAATCAGCTATATCTCGGCAACCGATCAGTACAGTGAATCCGCATGGACACCCGGCTGCCCAACTCCGCTGTCACTCGTCTGGCCGGTTCGGTCGTCGCCGGCATCGTGATCGGTGCGCTCGTCGGCATACTCACCGAGTGGCCGCTCGGAGTGATCGCCGGTGTCGCCGCCGCGGATACGATCTTCGTCGTCATCGGCTGGTTCGTGCTGTGGCCGATGGATGCCGAGCAGACGCGGGCCAACGCGCGGCGCGAGGATTTCCGGCCGGTGATCGAAGAACTGTCGGTGGTCACCGTGGCCTCGAGCGGGCTCATCGGCATCGTGGTGATCCTCGTGCTCGGCGATACCGGAGCCGGTGAGGCGGCCGCCGCCGTCGCCCTCGGCGGTGTGTTCATGTCCTGGGCCACGCTGCACCTCATGTACGCCGCGCGCTACGCCTACCTCTATTACGAATCCCCCAGGGGCGGTATTGATTTCAACTCCGACGAACAACCGGCCTACCGCGACTTCTTCTACTTCAGCTACAACCTCGGCATGACCTACCAGGTCTCCGACACCGACGTCTCCGACCGCAGGATCCGCGCCGTCGCGCTACGCCACAATCTGCTCTCCTACGCTTTCGGCACCGTCATCCTCGCCACCACGATCAACCTCGTCATGGGCATCGCCACCGGCTGATCCGGCCGCGGCGCTCATGCGGCGCGATCGCCGGACGACGAGTACCCCGATGCCGCGCACGAGCAGATCCGCCACCGGATCACGACTTGTCCCCACCCATGACCGAAGGTGCGTTCGGGCTGGTACGCGGCGGTGCGCGATCTGCTCGAATCCGATCGACCGACCGCGCGGTGCTCGTCTCGAGCGGGTTCCGGTCAGGCGGGCGCTCCGGTGCGCAGGATGGCGAGCGCCGCATCCGGGACCAGCTCGCGGGGCAGGATCTCGCGGCGGTGGTCGGAGTAGCGGACCGTGACAACGGCGTCGCGCACATCGACGGATTCGATCTGGTCGTATCGGTGGCTGTCGGTGTCGGCGTCGGTGCCGGTGGTGAAGAAGCCCTCGAAGTACCTGGCTCGGAGTGCGGCGCCGGTCGCGGCACGCAGGGTCGTATTGCGCAGGGCGGGTCCCAGCGGCAACGCGACCGCCATGAACGTCATCAGCACCGAGAGGAAGACCGGCAGATACAGCCCACCTACCGGGGCGATGACCAGCCAGATGCCGAGCCAGATCACGATGAGCGCGGCGAGGACCGGCCAGCCGATCACCGACCGCAGAAACGCCTGCACCACCCGCCGCGATATCGCGCGATCCACGACCTGTTCCAGGTCGAGCCACGGCGTCGGTGCCGCCGCCGGCTGTTGCGCGTCCATGTCACCCTCCATATCGATGCACCACGGACCCTACCGACGGTCAGAACCTGGACAAAACGGGCGCGGCGTGCTCGGACGGTCAGGTCCAGGTCGCGGTGTCCGGGTCGACACCGTTGGCGCGCGCATTGGCGTCGATGATCTCGCGCAGCCAGGCGGTCAGGCCGGGTTCGAGATCGTCGTAGAAGGCGGTGAATCCCGGATCGGCGACGTAGCGACGCCCCAGACACACCTGCATCGCATGGGTGCAGTGGAAGTATGCACCGATCGACGCCCGATGACGTTCGGCCAGCGCATCGGCCTCGACGCTGCCGGGTGCCACACCCCGGCGGCAGGCCGCGGCCAGATCGGCGTTGAGGTCCTCGACGCTGTCGGCGATGTCCTGCCACTGCTCGGGCGTGCGCTCGGCGGCCCGCTCGGCGTACTGCGCCCATTCCGCGGTGTCGCCCCAGCGATCGTGGGCCTGCGCGACCCACTCCGGTTGCCACTGATCGCCGAACATCGCCACCTGCTCCTCGGCCGAGAGCAGAAGGCCCGACTGTCTGGCCTCGATCATGCGGTCCAGTGCCTCGCCCACCTGTTGGAGATGGGCGAGGCGTTCGCGCAGTCGGTCGCGTTGGTGGCGCAGCGAGATCGTCGCGTCCGACGACGGTGATTCCAGCAGACCGCCGATCTCATCGAGCGGTACACCCAGCTCCCGGTAGACGAGCACCCGGTGAATGCGGACGAGATCGGCGGCCGTGTAGAGCCGGTAGCCGGCGGCGGTGCGTTCGGAGGGGCTGATCAGCCCGATCGCATCCCAGTGGTGCAGTGCACGGACGGTGACGCCCACCCGCGCGGCGACCGCCCCGACGGTGAGCCCCTCCGTGGCAGCGGCACGATCCGGCATACGAGCCAGTCTGACAGCCACCCCCGATCACCCCGCGGGCGGTGGCGCGATACCCATGGCGCGCAGGTTGGCGGCTTCGGGGCTGTCCGGATCATAGGGGCGCGCCGCGGTCATGATGACCCGCGTGTTCTCCGGCGTACGGACTTCCAGCTCCACCGTGTTCCACGGCATCCGGCGCGGGCCCGTAGTGGAACCGGGCGCCAGCCCCTCACATGCTGCGGCGATCTGCTCGATCTGATTCAGCACGCACGAGAAGCTGACCGTGAGCGCGGGTGCGTCCGACGGCTCACCGGGCACGAGCAGAACATCCTGGAACGCCCAGCGGCGCAGATGGGTGATCTGCCCGGAAACCGAGAACAAGTCGAAGAACCCGAGGCCCCGGACCCAGAAATCCACCGACGCCGCCAGATCGGACGTCGGTGCGGTGACGAACATGGGCATGCCGTAGATGCCGCGGAACAGTTCCGGCGCCGCCGCGTCGGGTGCGGGAGCCGGGACCGGGCTGATGTCGAATGCGGGGTATGTGTCTGTCATGGAAGTCATCGTCGGGCCTCACGCGACGTGAGGGTCAAATCGGTTCAGAGGGTGGCGATCCAGCGGCGCGTATCGGCGGGATCGATGACGTCGTCGATCTCGAGCAGGGTCGCCGCGTTGAGCGCCTTGCCCTGGGCGTAGGCGAGGTCGACGAGGTTGTCGAAGGCTTCGCGGCGCCGATCCGGATCGTCGATCGCGGCAAGTTCCTTGGCGAATCCGAGCCGCACCGCACCTTCCAGACCCATACCGCCGATTTCCCCGGTCGGCCATGCGATCACGAACCGTGGCGCGCGAAACGAGCCCGCCGCCATGGCTTGTGCGCCGAGACCGTATCCCTTGCGCAGGATGATCGTGCCGAACGGGACGGTCAGCGCCGCGGTATCGATGAACAACTTGGCGAACCGGGTGACCACGCCCTCCTTTTCGATATCCGGACCGACCATGAAACCCGGCGTGTCACAGAGGGAAACGATGGGAAGGTTGTTGGTGTCGCACAGTCGCAGGAAGGCGCTCAGTTTGTCGGCGGCCGGTGCGTCGATGGCGCCGCCGAGGTGGTGGCAGTCGTTGGCGATCACACCGAACGGCCGGCCCTCCACCCGCATCAGGGCGGTGACGATGCCGACGCCCCAGTCCCGGCGCAGTTCGAGCACCGACCCGATATCGGCGATCGCCTCGATGGCCGCGCGAATATCGAAGGCGCGCAACCTGTCCTCGGGCACGATATGGCGGGACAGTCGCGGGTCGGGTGCCTCCCATTCGTCGATGCGGCCCTGGACATAGGCCAGATAGTTCCGTGCGATCGCCACCGCCTCGGCCTCATCGGCCGCGACGACGTGCACCACCCCGTTGCGGCGCTGCACGTCGATGGGCCCGATGTCCTCGGGCCGGTAGACGCCGAGGCCGCCACCCTCGATCATGGCCGGGCCGCCCATTCCGATATTCGCGTCGGGGGTCGCGATGACGACATCGCACATGCCGAGCAGGGCGGCGTTTCCGGCGAAACACCGACCGGAGACGATGCCGATCAACGGGACCCGCCCCGACAGCGCTCCCATGGCGCGGAACGTGGTGACGTCGAGCCCGGAGAAGCCCGCGTGATCGGTGTCGCCGGGGCGTCCGCCGCCGCCCTCGGTGAAGAACACCACCGGCAGCTGGCGGTCATGGGCCAGTTCCAGCATGCGGTCGGTCTTGGCGTGATTGCGCATGCCCTGGGTGCCGGCCAGCACGGTGTAGTCGTAGGACATCACGACCGCGCGGGAATGCCGTGCGCCGAATCGGTCGGCGTTGATGGTCGCGATTCCGGCGACCAGCCCGTCTGCCGGGGTATTCGCGATGAGGTCCTCGGCGCTGCGGCGACGACTCTGCGCGGCGACCGCCAATCCCCCGTATTCGACGAAACTGTCGGCGTCGACCAGGTCGGCGATGTTCTCGCGGGCCGTGCGACGTTGCAGCCGATGACGTTTCGCGACCGCGTCGGGGCGGGCCGCGTCGTGCAGCCTCGCATGCCGCAGCCGTACTTCGGCGAGGTCGGAGCGCACCGCATCGAGGTCGAGCGCAGCGGATTCGGCGTCCGCGCCGTCGTGTTCGGCATCGGTGACGACAAGCAGCACGGCGTGCGGATCGACGACCTCCCCCGCGTCCACCACGGGACGCAGCACCCGAAGCGCGCGCTCGGCACGCACCACATGCTGCATCTTCATCGCTTCCAGCACCGCGACCTCGGCGCGGGCGGGCAGCACCGTTCCCGGCTCGGCCACCGTCACCACGGTGGCGCCCATCGGCGACCGCACCACCCACTCATCGGCGCCGAGTTCGACGGAGTCCTGCCGCTGCTCGGCGACCGCCGGTGCCGTGTAGTCGGCAGCACGCTGGAGGATGTCGCCGGTGTGCTGGTCGAACCACGAGGTGGAGACCGGGGCGTCCAGTGCGTCGAGAACAGCGCGTAGCACAGCGATATTGGTGTCGATACCGGTCACCGTCATTTCGGCGAGCGCATCGCGGCAGCGGCGCACCGCGCCGTCGAACGACGGGCCGCGGGCGATCACCTTCGCCAGCAGCGAATCGAATCGGGTGCCGTGCCGCAGACCGATGCGGCATGCGGTGTCGACCCGGATGCCGCCGCCGGTCGGCGCCGCGAACTGGGTGATGGTGCCGCTGGTCGGCAGCAGATCACCGTCCGCCCCGACCAGTTCGGCGTTGACGCGGGCCTGGACGGCGTATCCGCGCGGCTCATGACCGAGTGCGAGGTCGGCGAGGTCGCGGCCGAGCGCGAGGTCGAACTGGATGCCGACCAGGTCGACGCCGGTGACCTCTTCGGTGATCGTATGCTCCACCTGGAGCCTCGGATTGACCTCGAGAAACCATCCCGCACCGTCGGCGACGAGGAATTCGACCGTGATCACCCCGCGGCAACCCACCGATTCGGCGAGCCGCACCGCATCACGATGCAGCCGCGCACGCAAAGCCGCACCGAGGTCGGGGGCGGGCGCGACCTCGATGAGCTTCTGATGCCGCCGCTGCACACTGCAATCACGGTCACCGAGGGCCATCGCGTGCCTGCCGTCGGCGACGATCTGCACTTCCACATGGCGCGCATCGGCGATGAGCGCTTCGGCATAGACGGTGGGGTCGCCGAACGCGGCGAGGGCCTCGGCGCGGCAGCGTTCGTAGGCGAGGTCGACCTCACCCTGCGCATGCACCATCCGCATACCGCGACCGCCGCCACCGGAGGCGGCTTTCACCATCACCCCCTCCGGGTGGCCGGACAGCAGCGCCGCGATCTCGGCCGGACCTGCCGCCGCGGTGGCGGGCAGCACCGGCACCCCGGCCCGCTCCGCCGCCGATCGCGACTGCGTCTTATCGCCGAAGGTGCCGAGAACCTCCGGCGACGGACCGACGAAGACCAACCCGGCCTCCGCGCACGCCCGCGCCAGATCCGCACTCTCACTGAGGAATCCGTAGCCGGGATGGACGAGCGCACCCGGTGCGGCCCTGCGTGCCGCCTCGACGATCTGCTCGACGTCGAGATAGGCCGCGGCGCCCTCGCCCGGTAGCGGCACCGCATGATCGGCCAGCCCGACCGCCGAGGATTCGGCCTCCGTGCGGGTGTGCAGAACGTGCGTGCGGTATCCGCGCTCACGAGCGGCCCGCACGATTCGGACGGCGATCTCGCCCCGGTTCGCCACGACGACATCCATGCCGGTCATCGTCGTTGACATCGGCGCCGATGTCCAAGGGCGAGGTCGTCCTCGCGCTGGATGCCGCAGCTTCCTCGCTGCCCAGCAGCCCCGAACCCCTCGACGAGGATGCAGCGCGCCACCTGCGAACTCCCCCACCGGACGCGGACCACAGCCAGACCTGCGGCGAGCAGGCCCGCCGAACGAGTAGTCCACTACGCGTGATTCACCTGCGCCACCGGTGCACCGTTGGTGCGGGCCATCGGCGACGGTGCGGGCACCGATCGGTATCCGCATCGCCCACTCGATGTTCCCGGCTCGGATCAACGCGTGGACAGTGCGGGCGCACAACGCGACGGGGCCGCGGACATCGAGAGCCCGGACCTCGCCGCCGACCGTGGCTTCGGCCATCGTCGCCGCGACGGCGACGCAATCGACGATGACCGGGTCGGCGGCGAGGTCCGGGCGGACCGCGAGCGCGGCGTATCCGCTACCTGTTGACGGCCCCGAGCGAATCCAGATCCATGATCGCCGTCGCGGTGCGATGCACGATGGCGCGGCAGATATCGGCCGGCTGGAATTCGGGCATCAGCGCACTGCGTCCGATGGTGATCATCCACGCGAAATACGGGTAGAGGCATTGCTGCCGGTAGGCGAGCCAGGCGCTGTCGAAGGTGAGGGCCGGTCCGCCCGCGGCGTGCAGACTGTCGATGTAGAACGCGATGAGATCGGGCTCCCAGGACCGTCGATCCTCCACCGCCAACCCGGAGGTGATCGTATAGGCGACGTCGAAGGCCCAGCTGCCGCGCATGATCAGCTGCCAGTCGGTGAAACCCATGCTGTCGTCGGCGCACACATAGGCGTTGCCGATATGTGGGTCTCCGTGCAGCAGCGTGTGCGGGGCCTGCTCGGCGATCCGCAGTGACCGGCCGCAGGCCTCGTAGAGTTCGTCCTGCACCAGTGGCAGGGTGTCGGGCACGAGTTCGGGGGCACGTCTGAGCCCGACGCGGGCCCGCTTCTGCATACCGAGGAGCCGATCGAAGTTTCGGAAATGCGCGCCGGGGGTTTTCAGCCAGTCACGCGCGGCCAATTCGGGCGATTCCCAGTAGTGACCGTGCCAGCGGGCCATATTTCCCAGCAGATTCTCGATCTGCTCGCGGCTGATCCGATCCAGCGGAGTGCAGAACCTGGCCTGCCGGGTGACCTCCACATCCTCGAGCAGTGTGATGGACCGACCGGTGCGCACATCGGCGGTGCCCAGATATCCGTGTGGCGCCTCGATATCGAGTTCCGGTCGCAGATGTTGGAAGAAGCCCGGTTCGCCCGGCAGCGCGTGCGCGAGATACTGCGTCAACCGCTGGGTGTAGGTCAGGGTGGTCTTGGCGAACAGATGCTCCGGCAGTCGTGCTCTGCGGCCCGCCTCGTTATAGCGAACCGTCGCCTTCCATCGGCTCGTGGTGCCGCTGCTGACATCGGCGATATCGAACGACTCCACCTCCGCCCCCGGATGTTCGGCGGCCAGCACCGCGGTGAGCCATGCGCTGTCGACCTCGCTCGTCTTCATCGGGATCTCGCGATCGGTCCGCCGGAGCAGCTTCTCCGCCAGCACGTGCCCGCCGAGCTTCATCGCCCCGCTCAGCACCCCGTCGGCCGACGCACCACCCGCTGTTGTTTCGCCCATCCACTCGCCCTCCTCGCCCTCGTCGCGCCTCTCGGCTGCTTGACCGACGCAGTATGCGGCAGCGGATCGGTGGCTACGCACGGAAACAAGAACCCGAGAAACCGCCGATATTCCGGCCTTTTACCTTCCTGACGTGCTGTTTCGACCATTCCCCTTCGGTCTGCCGGTCGCACGATATGGCATGGTTTGCCCGACGGGTGGCGCGATATTCGCCGGTGGAGCAACCGGTCTCGGCTACCCGGACCACCTGCGCCTGGCGCGACGCAAGGCTCCGGCATCGGAGTAGCCCACCTGTTTGGCCAGCGCGGCCCTGGTGCTGTCGGAACCGGTTCGGAGGCGCTGCTCCACCAGGACACTGCGAGCGCGATCGAGTTCGCGGGTCCAGGTGGTGCCCTCGTCGGCGAGGCGTCGTTGCAGACTGCGGGTGCTGGTGGCCATGTACCGGGCCGCCCGATCGATCGTCACCCGGCCGTCGCCCAGCAATGCGATCAACACTTGGTGCACCTGACCGGACCAGGTGACCTCGAGCCGCAATGGTGGCGGCTGGGTCGCGGCGTAGCGGCGTAGGATATCGGCGAGAACCGGATCGGCTCGTCGCATCGGGACGGCCAGATCGGTTGCGCGGAAGGTGATCTGATCGGTCGGTGCACCGAAATCGATGCGCCGGGTGCCGAACATCTCGATGAATCCGCTGTGGCGTCGCGGTGCGGGCTGCCGGAAGCGCACTCGGACGGGGTGGACATCGCGGCCGGTGGCGTTTCGCGCCCGGGTCACCACCGCCGCCAGGGCGAATTGCATGGCCAGCTGCTGTCCACGTCCGTGTCCATACAGGAGCCGGACATCGGCGTTGGCCACTTCTTCGGATTCGCCGGAGACGGCGAATCCGATATTCGTCGTGATGAGGTCGGCGTACTGCTCCGATAATGCGAGCCCATCACCCAGCGTCGGCGCCGTACCGAATAGATAGTCGTGTATCCCGAATCGCCCCATGGTGTTGGACTCACCGACGTGCAGTGCCACATCCGGATCGCCGGTCCGCTGTTCGACCAGTTCCCACAACCGAAGCTGATGGGTGCTGGAAACCATGGTGTCACCGCTGGTCAGTACCCACTCCGGCAATTCGGCCGCGCGCGCGAGCCGCAAACGCGCCGCCCCGGTCAACCCCGTCTCATCCAGTATGAAGTTCGAAAACGAAACGTGATCCACCGTATGCAAACCCGAACACCCTTCAGAATCAGGGCCACACTCGATGCCTGTGAACGCCGCCGCGGTCAACGATAGCGGGATCCGCAGGTTCACCATCGGTGGCGGCAATCGGTCGCTACGGTCGCCCTCGACCGCACTTGCGAGCCCCGCGATATTGGCGTGATCGGCCCGCTCACCGGCATGAGCGGCACTGTCGCATAGTCGGCGCCTTTGCCACCATCGTCGGGGGCAGTCCGCAGACCCGTCTCCTCCGCACGATGACATCGGCTGCCCGGATCCGGCAGGTATGTGGAATCAATCGGTTAGGACACGTCGTGACGCAGCGCAATCTCGTGCAGCCTCCTCCCGTATCGGGCACACCACACTGCTCGATGGATACGAAAAGCCCCAGGATCGCCCTGCACACAACGGAATTCGCCGCCGATCCACACCGCGCCTATCACGAGATGCGGGCACGCTGCGGTTCGCTCGCTCCGGTCGAACTTGCGCCCGGCGTCCCGGCGACACTGGTGATCGGATACAGCACCGCGCTGCGAATCCTCAACGATCCGGTGCGTTTTCCCGCGGACCCGCGCTCGTGGCAGCACAAGGTGCCCGCCGATTGCCCGGTGCTGCCGATCATGCAGTGGCGGCCGACCGCAAGCCGTAATACCGGCGAGGATTTCCAGCGTTACCGGCGGGCCATCACCGCGGGCATCGGCCAGGTGGATGTGCACGCACTGCACACCATGGTGGAGCAGATCGCGATCCCACTGATCAACGGCTTCTGCGAAACCGGGACCGCCGACCTCATCACCGATTACACCTTTCCGCTGGCATTCCAGGTGGTCAATGCCCTGCTCGGCTGCCCATCGGAAATCGGGCAGCGTGTCGCCACCGGTATGGCGGCCCTCGTCGAGGGGGTCGACGCCGAGCAGGGCAATACGATGATCAGCGAGGCGATGCTGGAACTGGTCACGCTCAAACAGGCCGAACCGGGCAACGACATCACCTCACGGCTGTTGCACCATCCCGCCACGCTCGATGACGAGGAGATGGTCCACCAGGTGGCCGGGCACTACGGCGCCGGTATCGAATTCCAGCAGAACCTGATCGCCAACACCTTGCTGCTGATCCTCACCGACGACCGATTCGGCGGCGACGTCCTCGGCGGCAGCCTGAGCACCCGCGACGCCCTCGACGAAGTGCTGTTCAACGATCCCCCGCTGGCGAACTTCCTGATCACCTATCCCCGCCATCCGATCCTCGTCGACGAGGTCTGGCTTCCGGCGAATCAACCGGTCGTCATCAGCATGGCGGCCTGTAACAACGATCCCGCGATCCGCGCCGACGGTCAGCACGGCAACCGATCGCATCTGGCCTGGGGTATCGGCCAGCACGCCTGCCCCGCGCAGTCACTGGCCTATGTGATCGCGCAGAACGCGATCGATCAGCTGCTCGACGCGCTGCCCGAGCTCGCTCCGGCCTTCCCCGGTGGCGGCCCGCACTGGCGGCCCGGTCCCTTTCACCGCGCGCTGGCGGGCCTGCCCGTCACGTTTCCGCCGTCCACCACGGTGCACCTCTGACGGAGCCGGCACCGGATCACGGTCCGGCGATTCTCGGGTGCCAACCGATGCTCGGCACCGGGCCGCCGCTCCTGTTTGTGCGGTCACCGTCCGAGATGTGCCAGCGCCTCGCGCGCCGCGTGGTACCCGCACATTCCATGCGCACCCGGTCCCGGCGCGGTCGCGGCCGAGCAGATGTACATCCCGGCAACGCCGACCCGGTACGGATGGGCCGAGATCCGGGGGCCGAAGACGAGTTGGCGGATGTCCTTCGCGCCGGTGATGATGTCGCCGCCGACGTAATTGGCGTTGTAGGCGTGCAGCTGGCTCGTGGAACGGGTTGTGCTGCCGACGATCCGGTCGCGGAAACCGGGGGCGAAACGTTCGATCTGGGCGACGATCGCCGCGGTCGCGTCGCCGGTGTAACCATGCGGCACATGCGCGTAGGTGTAGAGCGGGTGGATATCGCCGACGGAACGCTGCGGATCGGCGAGATACTGCTGGCCGACGAGCACGAACGGACGCCGCGGCATGCGACCGGCATGTACATCGCGTTCGGTGGCCGCCACTTCGGTGTAATCGCCACCCAGGTGCACCGTGCCCGCCCGGCGGGCCGCCGGATTGGTCCACGGCACGCCGCCGTCGACGGCGAAATCGACCTTGAACGCGCCCGGCGCCCGCCGGAATCGGCGATAGGCGCGTGCCACTCGTGCGGGCAGCCGATCACCGAGGATGCCAGCGACCGCAGCGGGTTCGAGGTCGAACAGCGTGACATCCGCCGTCGGCAGCTGTGACGCCGACCGGATGCGCACACCGGTCTCGACCTTGCCGCCCAGATCACCGAGCAGTGCGGCCAATGCCTCGGTGATGGCCTGCGAACCGCCCTCGGCCACCGGCCAGCCGTGCCGATGACCGGCGGTGATGATGCCCATGCCGATGGCGGCGGTCATCGGATGATGCAGCGGCCGGAAGGTGTGCGCGGCGACCCCGCCGAACAACGCCCGGCCCTCCTCGGTGCGCAACCACCGCGCCACCGTCGACGCCGGTAGCACGGTGGGCATCCCGAAGCGGGCCAGCGTCAACGGATGGCGCGGTACCCGCAGCAGCGGCCCCATGATGTCCTCGGCGAGGGCGTCGAAACGGGCGGCGGGCCCGGCGAACGCCGCCCGCCAGCGGGAGCCGTCGGCGCCGAGACCGGCCGCGGTATCGAGCACCGAGCGGTACAGCACGCCCGCCCGGCCATTATCGAGCGGATGTGCGCAGTCGATCTCCGGCCACCGCCACCGCAGCCCGTAGCGGTCGAGGCCGAGGCCCGTGAGCAGCGGCGATCCGACGGCCATCGGATGGATCGCGGCGCAGTGATCGTGCAGCAGACCCGGCACGATCGCCTCACCGGAGCGGACGCCGCCACCGATCTCGTCGGCGGCCTCGAGCACCGTCACCTGCACGCCCTCGGCGGCAAGGGTGACGGCCGCGGCCAGTCCGTTCGGTCCACCACCGACCACCACTGCGGTACTCATACCGATTCCTCCCATCTCCACCCGGCGCCCGTCGCGCTCAGGCCACGACCCCGAAGTCTCCTCGACGCGAGGTCTGCGGTTCGCCCGCGGCGGCCCGAGTCCAGTCCACCTGCAATGGAATCGGGCCGTTGGGCAGCCACGGCTGCTCGGCGACCGCATCGGCGACCTTCCAGGTGCCCCGCTCGATCACGCCGAGCGCCGCATCGATCAGCTGGTAGCGCTGGATACCGCTACCGAACGCCTCCGACTCCACCCAGGCGATGACGCACTCCCCCGGCTCGAACCGCGCTTCGGCCTGTACGGCGCGGATCATGTCGACGTTGTGCAGATGGCCGTCGCCGAAATTGAATCCGAGGATCGAATTGCACAGGAACTCGGCCTCACGCACGGTCCGCGCATCGATATCGGGTAGGCGCGCGATCAGCAGGGAGAACAATCCGCGGGCTTGGCTGTGCATACTGCGCCAGGCGATGGTCTTCTGCAAGGTGATCTCCGCCCATTCGGGTTCGTACCCGAACTCGATGAACTGGTCGATCTGATTCTTCGCCGAACGGGTCACCCGGTCGAGCTTGGCTTCGGCGCCCGGCGCGAACGTCCAGATCGCCGAGGCCCAGTTGCCCGCGTACTGCCGCATGGAGGGCAGGAACGACACCTTGTCCGGGCGCAGATTACCCAGGATCGGGAAGAAGACCAGCGCGGCCACGATCAGCGCGAGCAGCCACGGCGCCGACATGTTCCACGGTGCGTAACCATCCGCGTTCGGGAACCCGAGGAAGAGGAACACCGCCGCGTAGGCGAACAGCAGATTCCATTCCAACGGCACCGCCAGCGGGAAAGTCGACAGGATGAACAGGTGGAAGATCACCATCACCGCGACAGCGGCCACGGTCAGATACGTGTTCGTGGAGAACAGCAGGACCAGCGGCGTCACGATCTCGACGGTCGTACCACCGATATGCGCCATCGCATCGGCTACCCGTGACGGACGCATATCGTCGGGGAAACTCCGATAGTGCGCGCGTTTGATCGCCTTGAACGGCGTCGACGGACTGTTGCTCACCATGGGCGGAACGACATTCGAGAAATGCTTGCCGAACTTGGAGAATCCGGCGCCGAGCCACACCACCACGATCAGCAATTTCAGCGCGATGATCATATCGACGAAAGGCAGCGCGGCGAAGAAGATCAGCGCGGGCAGATACTGTTCACCACGGGCGGCCAGGAAAATGGTCTTGTCGCGCAGGCCGTTGAGGATCAGCAGGGCGATCGGCGCTACCAGGAGAACGGGATTCACCAGCCCGGAGGTGTTGTCCGGCAGCGCGGCCGCCAGCGAATCACCGATCACACCGGGCCGCACCAGGGCGACGAACAGGCTGACCAACAGGCCGAGGTAGAGCACGACATCGAACCAGCTCCGCCGATCACCGGCGGTGCCCGGCACCCACGTCCACGGCCGCAACCGGATGGTCCCCCGCCTGGCCCAGAACAGGATCCCGCCGGTCATCGGCTTCACCTTGCCCGCGAGCGGACCCCACGAGCCCGCGACGCCGATCGCCTCGAGCAGCACGGTCCAGAGGATGAGCTTCTGGTACACGATCGGTTGGTTCCACCATTCGGCGATATGCCAGAACGCCGGAAGACCGGAGGTCGCCGTCGCGATCGCGATACCACCGATCGCGTACAGCACCACCAGTTTCGCGATATATACGCAGTGCACCATCTTCGGTGAGCCGAAACCGTTTTCGGCCCAGTCGAGCGCGAGTATCCGCATTCGCTCCATGAGTGGCTTCGGCAAGAATTCGGCAGGATCGACCGCCGGTAGATCCGGTTTCGTGAAACCCATGATGTCCACTCCTCAGTGATGAACGAAAGGTTTGTCGCGTCTAGCGGCCGGTGTCGAGCACCAGTTGACGCAGTCTCGGTTTGTCGAGCTTGCCGACCGCGTTGGCGGGCAGCTCGTCCAGAATCGTGATCTCCACCGGCACTTTGTATTTCGACAGCGAAGCGCTCAGATGGGCGCGGATTCGCTGCTCATCGATATTCGCGCCGGAATTGAGCGCCACATACAGCACCGGTTCCTCGCCATAGACCGGGTGGCCGCGTCCGACGACCGCCGCGGTGGCGATCTCGGGCAATCGGTAGACGACGGCTTCGATCTCCTTGGGGTAGATGTTCTCCCCGCCGCGGATGATCATGTCCTTGGCGCGGTCGACCAGCACCAGATAGCCGTCCTCGTCGAAGCGGCCGATATCGCCGGTGCGCAACCAGCCGTCGACGACGGTGCGCGCGGTCTCCTCCGGGCGATTCAAGTAGCCGCGCATGATGTTCGGTCCCGAGATCAGCACTTCACCGGCTGCGCCGGGACCGACGTCCGCACCGTCCGGGTCGACGATCCGCACCCGCTGGCCGGGCAGCGGCAAGCCCACCGTGCCCGGTTTGCGCAACCCGGACAGCGGGTTGACGGTGCTGGCGCAGGTCCCCTCGGACAAGCCATAACCCTCGACGACCGGTATGCCGTACCGGGATTCGAACTTCTCCAGCAGTTCCACACTCGCGGGTGCCGCGCCACAGATCGCGAACCGGACCGAGGAGGTCTGCGGGCGCACTTCGGCGGGCAGATCGGCCAGCATGGTGTAGATCGTCGGCACCGCGGAGAAATAGGTCGCGCCGCTGCGTTCGAGCCGATCGAAGAAGGTTCGCGCGCTGAACCGACCGGCGATGGTGGTGCTCGCCCCGACCAGCAGCGGCGACAGGGTGCTCACCACGATGCCGTTGACGTGGAACAGCGGCAGGACCAGCAGACTGCGATCGGCCGCGGTCAGCTCGAACGCGTCGATCGTCATATCGCACATCGCGCGCACATTGGCGTGGTCGAGCATCACGCCCTTGGGCCGTCCGGTCGTGCCGCTGGTGTAGATGAGCAGGGCGAGCGCATCGCCGGGCACATCGACCGGCGCCACGGTGTCATCGCCGCCGGTGAGCGCCTCGACCGGCAGCACGACCGGCACATCGACGACGGCATCGAGCGGCTGCCCGACGATCAACACCGCGGCATTCGCATCCGCGACCTGATAGGCCACCTCGTCCGGGACGAGCGCGGGATTCAGCGGGGTCACCGCCGCACCGAGACGCCAGGCGGCGAACAGCGCGACCACCAGATCCACGGTGTTGGGCAGCATGACCGCGACGACGTCGCCGGTGCGTACCCCGTTGGCGCGCAAGGCCCCCGCGGCGCGGCGCACCGCGTCGAGGAACCCGGTGTTGTCGAGTTCGGCGTCGTCATCGGCGAGGGCGGGCGCGGTCGGATGCTGCGCGGCACGGCGATCGGGCAGCGTGGACAGGTTCATCGTCACTCCTGGCGGTCCGGATGCGGTCTGTGCCATCACGCTAGAAATATGAGAGCCAGGTCACACCGTCGCGCGACGATGAAGGTTGCGGCCCGGTTTGTCTCCCGGAGACAAGTCACGCCGAATGCGCCGCTCGCAGGCGGCGGCGCGTTCTACTGTTGGCCATGCCCAGTCGAGACGATGAGCCGACCGTCGGTGTGAATGCCGCCCTCGCGGTCGAACGCCTCGCCGACCGGATCGCCGAAGTGAGCCGGACGATCCAGCTGCATCTGCTGGCCGAGATCGAAGATCTCCAGGGCGATCAGCAGTTGCGCGAGTTGTTGCGCGACAGCGTCGAGGGCAATGTCGACACCATCTTCTCCGCGATCCAACACGCCATCCCGATCGAGCACGTGGAGCCGCCGACCGCCGCACTGGAATACGCGCGACGGCTCGCCCAGCACGGTGTCGCCCCCAATGCGCTGGTCCGTGCCTACCGTCTCGGCCAGCAGAAACTGCTCGGCATCGTGTTCGAGGAGGTCCGCACCCTCGACCTCGATCCGCAACTGCGATTGGACGTCTTCGAGCAGATCACCACCATCACCTTCGGATATATCGATTGGATCTCCCAGCAGGTCGTCGCGACGTATCAGTACGAACGCGATCACTGGTTGGAGAACCGCAACAGCACACGCGCTGTCCGGGTGCGCGAGGTCCTCGACGGCGCCGCCGTGGATGTCGACGCGGTGACCGACGCGATCCGCTACCCGCTGCGGCGCACCCATCTGGCACTGGTGGCGTGGTTGCCGACCGGCGGTGACGAGCTGAGCCGTTTGGAACGATTCGTCCGCGACCTCGCCGAGACGATGGATGCTCTCGGCGCCGGCCTGTTCGTCGCGGCCGACCGCCTCACCGGATGGGGCTGGATACCGCTGGCCTCCGACAGCGCATCCGACAGCGTCGAACAGGTCCGCCGATTCGCCGCGGAATATACCGACGCGCCGTGGATCGCGCTCGGCACCCCGCTGCCGGGTATCGAGGGATTCCGGGATTCACACCGGCAGGCGCTACAGGCGCGGACAGTCGCGTTGGCCGCCGGGCCGGGCGCGGCGCGGGTCACCGCCGCGAGCGATCCGGGTCTGACGGCCGCGGCACTGCTCGGACGCGACCTCGCGCAGGCCCGCGCCTGGGTGCACACCGTGCTCGGACCGCTCGCCATCGATAGCGACAACGACGCCAGGCTGCGGGCGACCCTGCGGGTGTTCCTCCAGACCGGTTCGAGCCACAAAGCGGCCGCCGAAGCGCTCAACCTGCATGCCAATTCGGTGAAATACCGGGTCAACCGGGCGATCGAGCGCCGCGGCGCACCCATCACCGGCGATCGGCTCGATGTGGAGATGGCGCTGCTGCTGTGCCATTGGTTCGGCGCCTCCGTACTCGGGCCGCAGCAGCCATGAACGCTGCACGAATGGGGTGCCGCATGGTTGACTCGACAGAACGTGTTCCATCAGGACGAAGGGCGCACACGTGAAGACAAGGCTCAACTGCCCCTGCGGCGAGCAGATCACCGGCACCGACGAGGACGAACTCGTCGCCAGAACGCAGGCCCACCTCGCCGCCGAACATCCGGGCCATGACTACTCGCGCGAGGAAATACTGTTCATCGCGTACTGATGAGAAAAAAATTCTCGGTCGTGTCGATCGGTCGCACCTCCCGTTCGACCTAGGAGTGAAAGGGTCAGAGGGACCCGGACAACCCCGAGGAGACAGACCATGAAGTACATGCTGATCATGCGCGCCACCGACGAGACCTACGCGGCATTCCAGAACATCGACTTCACCGAGATCATGGACTCGATGGGCAAGTTCAACGACGAGATGATCAGGGCCGGAGTGCTGGTCGCCGCCGAGGGGCTCGACCCGGAACCCGATACCGGCGTCGTGGTGGACTACTCCGCCGAGACGCCGGTGGTCACCGACGGGCCGTACGGTGAGACCAAGGAGTTGTTCGGCGGCTTCTGGATTCTCAACGTGGCCTCGCGGGAAGAGGCGGTCGAATGGGCGAAGCGGGCGCCGCTGGCGGGACCGGGCGCCAAATGCGAGATCCGCCGGGTCACCACGATCGACGAGTTCCCGCAGGACAATGTGTGGATCCAGAAGGAGCGGGCCTGGCGCGAGGCCACCGGCCAGCTCTGAGCACGCCCGACGATGACCGATCACACCGGGCGAGCAGCGGTCGCCGCCGTGTGGCGGATCGAATCCGCGCGAATCGTCGGTGCGCTCGCCCGCTACACCGGCGATTTCGCGCTGGCCGAGGATCTCGCACAGGAGGCCCTGGCCGAGGCGCTGGTGACCTGGCCGCGGGAAGGCGTCCCGCGCCATCCCGCCGGCTGGTTGCTCACCGTCGGCAAGCGTCGCGCGATCGACGCGTTCCGCCGCCGCGCCGCCCGTGACGTCCGGTACGCCGCCCTCGCCCAGGAGCTGGGTGAGGGCGGCGTCGTCGCGGGCAGCCCGCCCACCGATCCGGTGCGCGAGGCCGAGGATGTGCTGTGGGATCCCGACCAGATCGATGACGATCTGCTCGCGTTGATGTTCGTCTCCTGCCATCCGGTGCTGTCACGGGAGGCGCGGATCGCACTCACCCTGCGGGTCGTGGCCGGTGTGACCAGTGACGAGATCGCGCGGGCCTTCCTCGTGCCGACCGCCACCGTGCAGGCGAGGATCACCAGGGCGAAGAAGACACTCGCCGCGGCCGGAGTGCCGTTCCAGGTGCCGGCGGCCGCCGAGCGCACCGAACGGCTCGGCTCGGTGTTGAACGTGATCTATCTGATCTTCACCGAAGGGTCGTCGGCCAGTTCCGGGACCGCTCTGATGCGCCTGGATCTGGCCGCCGAAGCGCTGCGGCTGGCACGGGTACTGGCCAGGCTGGTGCCCGATGAGCCCGAGGTATACGGCCTGCTGGCCCTGCTGGAACTGACCGCGGCGCGGTTTCCCGCCCGCACCGACGCGGAGGGGCATCCGGTCCTGCTCGAACAGCAGGACCGGCGCCGCTGGGACCGCTCCGCAATCGCGCGCGGACGTGCGGCATTGACCCGAGCCGGACAGGTGGGCCGCGGTGTGGGCGCCTACGGTCTCCAGGCCGCGATCGCCGAATGCCACGCCCTCGCGCCCTCGGTCGAGGACACCGACTGGGAGCGGATCGTACTGCTGTACGAGGCGCTCGGTCGGCTGGCACCCTCACCGGTGGTGGAATTGAACCGGGCGGTGGCCGTCTCCATGGCCGACGGGCCCGCGGCCGCCCTACCGATCGTCGACGAACTCGCCGCCGCCGACGCGTTCGCACATTCACATCTGCTGCCGAGCGTGCGCGGTGAACTACTCATCCGCCTCGGCCGCCGCGAGGAGGCCCGCATCCAGCTGGAACTGGCCGTCGAGCTGTGCGGCAACGATCGGGAGCGCGCCGTCCTGCACCGCAAACTCGCCGATCTGGGCTGATATGAAGCCGACACCCTCGATCGGCAGTGCGCTGCCCATACAGCGGGATCGGTGGCCGGCACCCGATGCGCCCCGTGGTTCACTGAGCGAAACCCGCCACACCGTCGGCCGGACGCACGTATCGGCCGCCCACGCCCGAGGGGTGAGTATGCCGGTCACCGACACACCGAACACTGCCGTTCCGTCCTCGACGCTCGACCGGCTGTCACTGGTCATCGATAATTTCCGCGACGCACCCCGCGCGACGCTCACCGATATCTCCCGCCACACCGGCATCCCACGCACCAGCACCCTGCGCATGCTCGAGCACTTGGTGCGGATGGGCTGGCTGCGTCGCCACGACCTCCGGTACGAGCTGGGTGATCGACTCGCCGAGATCGGGATACTCGCCGCCTATCAGAACGGATTCGACAGGGTGGTGGGCCCGCTGCTGAGCGAACTGCATCGGGTGACGGGCTATATCGTGCACCTGGGTGTACTCGCCGGCGGCGAAATCGTCTACCTGGACAAAGTCGGCGACCGGACGACTCCGACTCTGCACACGCAGGTCGGGTCACGTGTTCCGGCGGCCACGTCGACGATCGGCAAGGCGCTCACCGCACCAACGCATCGGGCGGGTGCGGATCGCCCGGCGAGAATCGCCTTCGGTGTGTGCACCAGTGGACTCGGCTGCATCGGGGCCAGGGTCGGCACCTACCGCGGCACACAGCTCGGACTCTCCATCAGCGGGCCGCGCACCCGGGTTCGGTTCGACGCCCCGAATGCCGCCCCCGTCCGGCTCACCGCCGCGGCAATCGCCCACTATCTCGACCTGACCGCCGATCGACTCCCGGTGCCCGCGTCCGCTCACCGGCATCCCCGCTTGGTGGTCTCCCACCAGCGCTGACAGCGTTGAGTCATGACGTATGGGACACCATCGGCCGCGGCAGAACGACTGCTACTACCGCCGCCGCGCGGAGGGCGGAACCGGGCTGATCATCACCGAGGGTGTCGCGATCGACCATCCGAGCGCGGTGGACAGTACGACAGTGCCTCGGCTGCACGGTGATGCGGCGCTGGCCGGATGGCGAGGCGTCGTCGACGCTGTCCATGCCGCGGGCGGACGGATCTGAGTGCTCCACCGATCATGTGTCGCAGCGAGGCCGCCCACCTACCTCAGTGCGGACGATGCGGCATGAGCGCGTTGTCCGGGACGACGCCCAACCGGCCGGACTGAAAGTCCTCGATCGCCTGGATCAGTTCGGCGCGGGTGTTCATCACGAACGGCCCGTAGTGCGCGACCGGTTCCCGGATCGGCCTGCCGCCGAGCAGCAGCACCTCGAGCGCGGGCCGATGCGAATCCTGTGCTGCGTCGGCGGCGACGGTGATCCGATCGCCCTTGCCGAACACCACCAGCTGCCCCTGCTCGACCGGCCTGGCCTCGGCACCAACGGTGCCGCGGCCCGACAGGATGTAGACAAGGGCGTTGTAGTCGGGTTGCCACGGCGCGGACAGCTGTGCGCCGGGGGCGATCGTCGCGTGCGCGAAGGTGATGGGGGTATGCGTCGCGCCCGGACCGTCGTGGCCGTCGATGGATCCCGCGATCACCCGGACCAGCGCACCACCGTCGTCCGAGGCCAGCAACCGTACCTGCCCGCCTTCGAGGCTCTGATATTTCGGCGGCAGGAATTTGTCCGCGGCCGGAAGATTCACCCACAGTTGTAGGCCGTGGAACAGGCCGCCGGAATCCACCAGTTCCGCCGGTGGGGTCTCGATGTGCAGGACTCCCGAACCGGCCGTCATCCACTGGGTGGCGCCGTTCTCGATCATGCCGCCGCCGCCATGGGAATCCTGATGCTGGAAGCGACCGTCGATCATGTAGGTGACGGTCTCGAAACCACGGTGCGGATGCCAGTCGGTGCCCTTCGGCTCACCTGGCTCGTACTCGACCTCGCCCATCTGATCCATGTGGATGAACGGATCGAGATCGGCGGTCGGCACTCCGGCGAATGCACGGACCACCGGAAATCCCTCGCCCTCGTAGCCGCGCGGACCCGTGGTCACCGAGCGCACGGGACGCTCGATCGTCTCGGGTCCGGCGGGCGCGATCCGGGGCAGGGTCAGCGTATCGGCCGTGACAGCAGGCATAGCGTCTCCATTCTCTGCCGCTCCCCTGATTCGGGGGCGCGGATCGTGCTACTCGGTATCGAATCGAACTGGTTCAACTTTTAACGACATGGCCCGTTCGTTTCTTCCCCACGAGCCGAGCACCTGCCATCGGTCCAGCATCCACCCAGTTCACGGCCCCGATAGACGAAACCGGCGAAGCGATCGAGTTGATCGCTTCGCCGGTTCGCGGCAGTTCGGCGGAGGGACTCAGCCGATGGACGACGACAGGGCCGGGAGCATGCGCATCACCTGGTCCTGCCAGTTGTTCCAGGCGTGGATGCCGTACGCCGGGAAATCGAAGGTCGCGTTGTTCGCACCGAGCGTGGCCATGCGGACCTGGAAGGCGCGGGTGTTCACCAGGGCGAGCGCTTCCAAGGCCATGCCGTTGAGGGTGCCGAAGCTGGGAGCGTCGGTGGCCGTCGGCAGGCCGCTGGCGGCGGAGACCCACAGACGGGTGTTGTTGGCGACCAGCCGCGGCGCGAAGACGAACGGGTCCATCCGCAGCCATTTGGGATCCCATGGCGCGGCCATGGAGTCGACGTTGTAGCCACCGGCATCGATCATCGCGACCCGGATCGCCTCGCGCATACCCGGCGCGGAGATGTTCAGATAGCCGGAGAACGAACCGGCGAAGCTGAACTGGTCGGGATGGTAGGCGGCAAGAGTGAGGGCCGCGCTGCCACCCATCGACAGCCCGAACACACCATTGCGGTTCGGGTTGAAACCGAGTCGATCATGCAGGGAGTGGCGCAGCTCCTGGGTGAGGAAGGTTTCCCACCGGTAGGTGTAGTCCTTGCCCGGGCCGCCGGAGAAGACGTTCAAACCACCGGAGCCACTGGACGAGCCGACCGCGCCGGGCGGGACTCCGAGGAAGTTGGACGGCGCGTTCCAGTCGATGTAGAAGCTGGACTGGCCGCCGACCGGCATGACGACGTTGATGTTCCACTTCGTCAGCTCCCTGGCGACCTCGGTCTCGATTTCCCAGCCGTTGAGATCCTCGCGGGCGCGCATGCCGTCGAGCGCGTAGACCACCCGATCGGTATTGCCGTCGGCGGCGCGGAACACACGCGATTTGATCGGCCCCATGCTGGAGTCGACCCAGAAGTCGAAGCCGTCCGGATTGAACGCGGCCGAGGCGGTCGGCGCGCCCATGACGGCCGCACCGACCGCCATGATCAGGGCGACCAGCGGCGCGAGCAGTGCCCGGCCGATGCCGGTACGGGATGATTCGGGCCGGGGGCCGTGGCGACGCAACCGCATCGAAGAACCTTTCTCGACGACAAATGAGCATCACGTGGCCTGGTCCACCCCCGGTCCCGACACCGCCGGATCGACAACCCACGTGAGTTGTCCGGGTTGTCGGACCGCGGCGGCCCACCGTTACCATGCTGTGACATTTGCCTCCCACCGCAATGTGGCGAATGACTGGCTACCGTCACCGACGGCGACTCGGCCACCCGCCGGCACCGCCACCGAATCCACCCGCCCGCGAACATCAATTGCAAATGCACGGCACGAATGTTCTTACATTCGACAATGGCATTCAGGTGAATCGAATTTTGCTCCAGCAGTTCGTATTCCGCCCACCGAATTGGCGAGTCCGGCTGCCCGTCGACCGGCGATGATGTAACCTTCAACCCCAGTCGATGGAGAGGCAACGGTAGTGGCCCTGGCCCGCAGTAGCGCTTCCTGCGCGGTGAATGCACCGAAAGAGAAAGTATGGGCGCTGATATCACGCCCGGATCAGCTGGCGAAGTGGGTGCCGAATCATGATTTCTGGATCGGCGAGGTACCGGCGAGATTCACTCTCGGCGTCACGGTGCGCGCGCAGGCGACCGTCGCCAGTATCATCCACGAGTTCGATCTCACCGTGACCGAATGCCTCCCGATGCGACGACTGGAACTCAGCGGCGTCGGGCTCACCGGCAATCATTTCACCTACTCGATTTCCCTTGCGGACGCACCGAACTCACCGACGGTGGTCACACTGGAAACCCGCTACAACGGCCCGGCGCGCAACGGCACCGATTATTCGGTGATCATGCCCATCGTCGCCGATGAGATGAACCGCAGCGCCAAACTCCTCGCGGCGCAATTCGCCACCAGTGATACTCCGAGTTACGGAAAACGACCGTCACGGGCACCGACCGCCCCGCTACTGGAAGACGATGATGAGGACGCGGGCCGAACAATCATGAGGACGAACACCACGGTGCGCAGCAGTTTGTAGATTCCGGTCCGATCACTGCGCGGCCATCGCCTCCGCGAATACCGCGACGATCGCGGCGCCGACTTTCCGCTGGATCGGATCAGCCGCCGGGCCGAACAATTGCTCGTCCACCGCCGACACCGCCTTCCGTGCCTCCGCGAGCAGACGTTTACCCTTCGCGGTGAGTTCGATCGTGGACGCCGAACCAGCACGCGCGGTTCTGTCGCGCACCAAATCGGCCCCCACCAGGGCCTTCACCGCGGTGTGCACACTTTGCACACTGATACCCGACATCCGCGCCAGTTCGCTGAACGACGCACCCGGCACACCGGAGATGTGGCCGAGCAGCCCGAGCCTGCCCACGGTGAGCTCCAGCGGCGCGAGTGCGGCGTTCAATTCGGTCTCCACTTGCCGCGCGAGGGTCAACACGAGGATGGACGCGCTGGTCACGGGTGGGCCGGGCCGGTCGTTCTCGGTGGTCACCGACCCATCTTCGCGCATCGCCTCCGCCGGACCGGCGCAGCGCCCCGACGCGGATTTCGGTGCGAGCACGGTGGTGCGACGGCCGCGGGTGGACCAAGCTGGATGGCGACGGGGTGATCGAAGGACAGACGATGAGTCGTCGAGCACTCGTACTGATGGTCGCGGCGACCGTGGCAGTGGTGACGGCCGTGGTACTGGCAGTGGACTGGTCCGAGCAGGCGGTCCACGATCCGGCGCGGGCCCTGCTGCTCGGTCCACGGGAATCCTTCGTGGCCGCGCAGGGACCGAATCCACCGGTGTTCGGGGTGGTGGAGTTGGTGCTGTTCCTGTGCGCCGGGCTCTCGTTCGTCATCTCCGGGACGCTGGCCTGGCGGGCGCGCCCGGACGTGCGGGCCGGGCCGTTGATCGCACTCGCAGGATTGTTGTGGCTGGCCGGGGGCATCCGCCGGTCCAGCGATCCGGCGCTGTTCACGGCAGGAGTCCTGCTGACCAATCTGTATCTGCCGGTCCTCATCCACATGGTGCTCGGATTCCCGTCCGGACGGCTGCGCCACACCTGGGAGCGCTGGTTCGTCGGTACCGCGTGGCTGCTCGCGACTGTCGGGGTCGCCTGCGAATGGTTGTTCTTCGATCCGCGGCTTGCCGACAGCGCCTATCCGTCGACCTCGGTCAATCTGCTGCTCATTCGTGACGCCCCCGCGCTGGCCGAGCCGATTCAGCTCGGTGCAGGGGCGATCGCACTGGTCATGGGCGCCACCCTGCTCGGTGTCATCGCCTATCGGTGGCGGACCGGCTCACCGGCTTTCCGTGCGGGTTTCGCCCCGCTGGCCGTGGCGTGTCTGCTGTCGGCGGTGGTCACCATCTGGTTGCTGCTCGCGGCCGCGCGTTTCCCCGGCTCCCAGGAGGGATGGACCCACAACCTGCGGGATCTGCGGTATCCGACCACGGCGCTGCTACCGATCGCGGTGGCGTGGGGCCTGGTGCGCTACCGCCTGGCCAAAGCAGCCATCAGCGATGCGATGGTGGAGATCGGCAACGCTCCGGTCGAGGAGAGTTTCGTCGGCGCGCTGCGCCGTGCCCTGCACGACCCGACGCTCGTGTTGTGGACCTACGAGCCGGAGCGTGGTGTGTACCTCGACGAGGACGGCCACACGCAGGCGCTGCCGAGTGGCGGCGGCCCGCGTGCGGCCACCGTGCTGGAGCGAGACGGTGTGCCGCTCGGCGCGCTCGTCTACGACGAGACCCTGCGGTCGCAGCCCGGGCTGCTCGCCGCGGTGCGCGGCGCGGCCGGGCTCGCACTCGAACACACCCGGCTGCAACAGGAACTGCGTGCCCAGCTCGTCGAGGTGCGTCGGTCACGGGAGCGGATCGTCACCGCGGGCGACACCCAGCGACGGCGCCTCGAGCGCGATCTGCACGACGGCGCACAGCAACGGCTGGTGGCGGCCGAGTTGCTGCTGCGCCGCGCCCAGCGCGCGCCCGACGGGGAACGTCTGCGAGCGCTGCTGTCGGACGGCGCCACCGAATTGGCCACCGCGCTGACCGAGCTGCGCGAGCTGGCCCGCGGCGTCTACCCACCGGTCCTCGCCGATCGCGGGATCGCCGCCGCGCTGAACTCGCTGGCCGAACGCGCCCCGCTGCCGGTCGACATCCACGACGGTCTGCGGACGCGGCCACCGGCCGGTATCGAGCTCGCGGCCTATTTCATCGCTGCCGAAGCGGTGACCAACAGCTGTAAACATGCCGGTGCCGGGCTCATCGACATCACCTTGGGTCGCGAGGGCGACGCCCTGTCGCTCGACATCACCGATGACGGCGTCGGCGGTGCCGTGATGACTCCGGGTGGCGGACTGAGCGGGCTCAGTGATCGCATCGCGGCGCTCGGCGGCACCCTCACCATCGACAGCCCGGCCGGTGGCGGCACCCGGCTCACCGCCGTGCTCCCCTTCGCACCCGAGGCGACCACCTGACGCACCCACCCGCCGCTTCCGGGAATTCCGCCGGAAGCGGCGGGGCGGCATCATGCGACGGCCGTTGCCTCCAGTTCGATCATCTGGCCGGGAATCGCCAGCCGGGTGACCCCGAGCATCGTGGTGGCCGGTGCCACCCCGGCCGCGCCCAACCGTGCTGCCAGCACACCGTAGTGCTGGAACAGCAGATCGACGTCGGTGGTGTAGACGTCGAGCCGGACCAGGTTCGCCAGCGACATCCCCGCCTCGCGGAGCACAGCCTCCACATTGTCGACGCTGAGCGCCAGCTGCGCCGCCATATCACCCTCATGCTGGGGTTTGCCGTCGGCATCCATGGCGGTCTGGCCCGAGCAGTACAGGGTCCTGGTGTGCCCGGTGACCAGTTCACCCTGGTTGAATCCCATCTCCACCGACCACGTCACCGGGTTGACTGCGGTTCGTTGCACTGCCACTTCTGCTCCATTCGATGTGTCGACCTACCGACGTCCAGCTGTCTGCGACGCCGTGGCGGTAAGCCTCGCAACGAATCACGACATCCTGTGTCGTGTATTCCTGCTAAATTTTCTCGCGTGCGCGCCGACCGGTTGGTATCGCTGGTGTTGTTGCTGCGCCAGCGCGGACGGCTGACCGCGACCGAACTGGCCGCGGAGCTGGAGGTGTCGACCCGCACCGTCCTGCGCGATATCGATGCGCTGTCGGTGGCCGGTGTTCCGGTGTTCGCCGAACGCGGCAGACACGGTGGTTTCGCCCTGCTGCCCGGGTTCCGCACCGAACTCACCGGACTCAACCATGATGAGGCGTTGGCCTTGCTGATCGCCGGATCGCGCCGCGGCGCACAGGCATTCGGCCTCGGTTCGGCCCTCGCGTCGGCGATGCTCAAGGTGGTCGACGCGCTCCCCGCGCCCTATCGGGACACCGCGGCCGATGTGGCGCAGCGATTGCTCATCGACCCGGACACCGATCTGCTGTCTCGCCGGATGGTCACCGAGGAGCTGCCGGGCGACATCCTCGCCGAGATACGGCGTGCGGTGTTCGCCGGGAACAAACTGCGCATCCACTACACGGCCGTCGACCAGGCGCCGCAGTGGCGCACGGTGGACCCGATCGGCCTCGTCATCGTTCGTGATCAGGGCTACCTGCTGGCCACCAGATCCGGCGCGGACCGCACCTACCGGCTGGCCCGGATATCGGCCGCCGAGCAACTGGCCGAACCGGCACAGCGACCGGAACGAGTCGATCTGGACCGGGCCTGGCAGGAACGCAGCACGCGGTTCCGAACCGGCGGCGACCAGATCGTCGTGCTGGTGCGGATGGATCCCGCACGGCGAGAGGAACTGGTGAGCACCGCGCTGGCTGTCCGCAGCGAGGAATTCGAGGCGGACGGCGCGCTGCGGCTGGAAGTGACCTTCCAGGACGCACGGCACGCCGCATGGGCCCTGTGGCAGCTCGGTACCGACGCGGAAGCACTCTCGCCGCCATCGCTGCGCACCGCCCTGCGCGACCGCGCCGCCGCGATCGCCGCCCGCTACGCGGCGCCGTCCTGATCTGCTGGCGCCCCACCGGCGGAGCAATCCGGGCAGACGGTTTCCCGGTCCGCGCGCACGTAGTTGAATGGAGATGGGCCGCCGCGAAGGATGGTGGTTGGCGATGAACAGCGGGCAGTTGGCGACCGGCAGCCTCTTCGCGGGATACCGCATCGAAGGGCTGCTCGGTTCCGGCGGTATGGGAGCGGTGTACCTCGCCGGGCATCCACATCTACCGCGCCGGGTCGCGTTGAAGGTGCTGCACACCGGGCCCGCCGCCGACGCCTCGGTGCGCGCCAGGTTCGAATTGGAAGCCGATCACGCCGCCCGGCTCGAGCACCCCAATATCGTCGCCGTCTACGACCGTGGACATGTCGAGGACCGGCTGTGGATCTCCATGCAGTACGTACCGGGCACCACGGCCGCCGAGCTGCTCCGCGGCGGACCCGTTCGGCCGGGTCGGGCATTGCATATCGTCAGCGAGATCGGCCGCGCACTCGACCACGCACACCGGCGCGGGGTACTGCATCGCGATGTGAAACCGGCGAACATCCTGCTCGGTCCGCCGCCGAGCCCCGACGAGCCCGAACGCGTCCTGCTCGCCGACTTCGGCATCGCCAAGGCGCTGGACGCGGCCACCGGGCTCACCCGCACCGGCATGTTCGTCGCGAGCCTGGAATACGCGGCCCCCGAACAGTTCGGCGACAGCGATATCGACGACCGCTGCGATATCTACGCGCTCGGCTGTACGTTCTACGCGCTGCTCATCGGCCGCCCGCCCTATCCGGGGCGCAGCCTCGCGCAGCTGTGGCAGGCACACAGTCATGGCCCGATCCCCCGGCCCAGTCGGGACCGACCGGGAATTCCGGCACGCCTGGACCCGGTCCTGGCCCGAGCGCTCGCCAAAACGCCCGCGGACCGGTACCCGATCTGCAAGGCCTTCGTCGCCGCTGCCGCCGAGGCACTCGATATCGAGCCGAGCACCATGCCCGACCCCACCGTCGACGCCGAGGAGACCCGGCTCGATTCGGTTCAGACCACCGCGCGGCGCCGCGACGAGCCGCTGCGAGTGGTGCTCGCCGACGATTCGGCCCTGCTGCGCGGCGGGATCACCCGGCTGCTGCGGGACGAGGGCATCGAGGTGATCGGCGAAGCGGGCGACGCACCCACCTTGCTGCGCATGGTCGGCGACCATCGGCCCGCGATCGCGGTGGTCGATATCCGCATGCCGCCGACACACACCACCGAGGGCATCGACGCGGCGATGACGATCCGCAGCGAGTATCCCGGCACCGCCGTGCTGCTGCTGTCGCAGTACGTCGAGACCGAGCATGTGTCGGGTCTCATCGCCGCCGGGACCGCCGGATTGGGTTATCTGCTCAAGGACCGGGTCTCCGATATCGACGAATTCGTCGGCGATCTGCGCCGCGTCGCCGACGGTGGCTGTGCCATCGACCCGAGCGTGGTCAGCCGCATGGTCGCACGTCCCCATCGAAGCCGTCGCGCGGTAGACGAACTGTCGGAACGCGAACGCGAAGTACTCGCCCTGATGGCCGAGGGCCGCTCCAACAAAGCCATCGGCGCGGCGCTGTTCCTCGGCGAACGCACCATCGAGGCCCATGTTCGGGCGATCTTCCTCAAACTCGGGCTGCATCCCGAAGCCGACGACCACCGGCGGGTGCTCGCGGTCCTCGAGCATCTGCGTTCGGCGAACGCGTAGCACGCCGAACCGCCGGGGCTCGGCGGGATTTCGCTACCCTGCACGGGTGACCGAGCGATTCCGGCTGGTGCCCGCGGTGTATGTGCTGTTCCGACGAACCACCGGCGACGGTGAGGAGGTACTGCTGCAATTGCGGCAGCACACCGGATTCATGGACGGGTTCTGGGCGCATGCGGCGGCAGGGCATGTCGAGCTGGGCGAATCGGTGTTCACCGCGGGCGCGCGGGAGGCGGCCGAGGAACTCGGCGTCACGGTCGAGGCCGCGGATCTGGTGCCGCTCACCGTCCTGCACCGCCGCTACGGTGACGGCGCACAGGACATCGACCACCGGGTCGACTTCTTTCTCGAATGCCGCACGTGGTCCGGTGAACCGCGGCTCATGGAACCGGACAAGGCGGCCGATCTGCGCTGGTGGCCGATCGATGCGTTGCCGACGCCCTTAGTGGAGCACGAATCGTTCGTCATCGACGGATGCCGCACGGGCGAGCTGCCACGACTGGCGGCCATGGGGTTCTGACGACCGAACCGGCGGTGGGCCTGCGCTGATCGGTACGGTAGGCGGGGCGTCGAGGAGGAGAGCCGCAGTGAGCGATGAACCCGCACCGCAGTCCGCGACACCGGAAGCCACCGTGGATCGGCGGCGGCGACCGATAGTGCATTGGGCAGCGCTCGTCTTCGCGGCCTTGTTCGGGCTGTATCTGCTGGTGGCACAGTTGTTCGCGGTGGTGCCGGTGGCGTGGACGAGCCCGCTGTTACAGCTCTTTCCGGTGCAGACCGCCATCTTGCTGCTCGGTTCGCTGCGGGACTCGATGGGTTCGTGGAATCTCGTGCTCGGGATCGTCGCGGTGGCCCTCGCGGTCTTCGCCCTCCGTGGCGGGGGCACGCGGCGGCTGACGGGCACGGTCGCCGGGATCACCGGCGCCGGATTGGCATTGACCGTCGTGACCAGCGTGGCACTGGTGTACACGATGCATCAGCACACGGGCCGCTGGGTGCTGTTCGCGCCCGCGGTGCCGCTCGCGACGGTCGGCGGGCAGCCCGACCACACCGTCACCTACGCCACCCTCGACGGCGAACAGCTGCGGGCCGACCTCTATCTGCCCGATACCGACGGGCCGGTCCCGCTGGTGGTGAGCATCCACGGCGGCGGATTCATCGCGGGCAGCCGCGGCCCCACCCCGTACACCCGCTGGCTGGGCGACCAGGGGTACGCGGTCATCGACGTCGACTACCGGCTCTCCGACGCCACCGTCCACCGCTGGGACACCGAGGAAGCCGACGTCGCCTGCGCGATGACCTGGGCGGCAGCCCACGCCGCGGAATACCGCTGGGATATGGACCGGGTCGCGACCTTCGGCGGATCGGCGGGCGGCAATCTCGCGATCAATGTCGCCAACAAGATCAATGCCGAAGCATTGCAGCCGACGTGCGGCGACGCCGCCGACCTACCGCGGGTGCGCGCCGCGGTCGGCATCTATCCCGCGGTCGATCTCACCGCCGCCGAAGGCGATTCGGCCGGCGGCGCGGACGTCGGTCGAAAGTACCTCGGCGGCGGTCCGGCCGAATATCCGCAGCGGTACGCCGCCACCGATTCCGCACCCCACCTGACCCCGCAGTCACCGCCGACCTTGCTGATCCAGAGCGGCGCAGACCATCTCGTCTTCGCCTCGCACACCGCCGACTTCGCCGATGATCTCGCCGCCGCCGCGATCCCGCACCGCTATGTGGAGATCCCGTTCGTCGAGCACGCCTACGACGCGGCGGTCCTCACCACGGGCGCACGGCTCGGGCGCGAACTCACCCTGGAGTGGTTGCAGCGCTACAACCGGTGATCGCGCAATCCTCGGGAATCAGCCGGGTGTGCCGTCGGATTCGACGATCGTCGACCTCGCCGTGAAGAACCGCTCGGCGCCCGCGCACAGCTCGTCGAACACCTCGGCCACCGGTTTGCTGTCGGTCACCAGACCGATGCCCTGGCCCGCGTCGATCGGCGCCAGTCGCGGATCGTCGGCGGCGAGCGCCGCGGCGAGTTCATCGTGGGCGCGCCGATCGGTCGCGAGCGCGTCTTCGGCGCCGTCCCAGCGGTCGGTGAAATCGTTGCGCAGCACCCGCGCCGGATAGCGGGCGGGCCAGGGCAGACCCTGGCCGATATCGAAAACCCTGGTGGTGATGGTGTCGGTGGCGTCGGCACGCAGCAGCGCCGCACGCGTGGGTTCGGTGGTGAGCGCCTCCGGGCATACGGTCAGGCGGGTGCCGAGCCAGGCTCCGGCGGCGCCCGCACCGAGCACCGCGGCCAGCGCATGGCCGGTCGCGATGCCACCGGCCGCGAGGACCGGCACATCGACGCAGCCGCAGACGATCTCGAGCAGCGGTAAGGTCGCCAAGGTCGGTTCGCCGTGACCGCCGCCCTCGGCTCCCCTCGCCACGATCACGTCCACCCCGGCCGCCTCCGCGCGGCGCGCCTGCTCACGGTCGTAGACCTGGGTGGCCGCCAGGATTCCGGCCCGGTGCACCGGCTCCACCCAGGACAGATCGGTGGTAAAACTCACCGAGATGAGGGTGGGTCGAGCAGCCAGCGCGGTCTCGAACAGTTCGGGCTCCCTGGCCACGACCCAGTCGATCATCCCGATGCCGAACGAGCCCGGATTCGGCCCGAGCTGCGCGAGTTCGGCGGACAACCGCGCCGCCGAACCCGCGCTGCCCATGCCGATCATGCCGAGCCCACCGGCCGCGGTGACAGCGGCGGCCAGCCTGCCTCCGGCGACACCACCCATCGGGGCGTTCACGATCGGGACCCGCAGGCCCATCGCACGTGACCACGCTGTCGACAACATACGGATTCCACCTCCACCGCGACGGGCCGTGTCCACTACCGGACCGGCACCCTCGTGAGGGTAGTGCCCGCGCCGCGGCTCACTCGTAGGCGACTTCCCAGCGCTTGATGCCGTTGAGCCAACCCGAACGCAGCCGCACCGGCTCCGAGAGCTGACGCAGATTCGGCATCGCGTCGGCGATGGCGTTGAACATCAGATCGATCTCGAGCCGGGCCAGGTTGGCGCCGACGCAGTAGTGGGTGCCGGTGCCGCCGAAGCCGACGTGCGGGTTGGGGTTGCGGAAGATGTCGAACTGGAACGGATTGTCGAACGACTGCGGATCGAAGTTGGCCGCGCTGTAGAACATGCCGATGCGCTGGCCCTTCTTGATCTCCTGGCCGCCGAGCACGGTATCGGCGGTCGCGGTGCGCTGGAACGCGGTGACGGGAGTGGCCCAGCGGACGATCTCGTCCGGCGCGGTGCGCGGGCGGTGCTCCTTGTACTGCTCCCACTGGTCGGGGTTGTCGACGAAGGCCTTCATACCGTGGGTGATGGCATTGCGAGTGGTCTCGTTACCGGCCACCGCGAGCAGGATGACGAACCAGGCGAACTCGTCGGAGCCGAGCGCCTCACCGTCGAGGTCGGCGTTGACCAGGGTGGTCACGATGTCGTCCATCGGACATTTGCGCTTCTCCTCGGCCAGGTTCCAGGCGTAGCCCATGACCTCGGCGGTGGCCATCTTGTGGTCGCCCTCGAAATCCGGGTCGTCGTAGGAGATCATCTGGTTGGTCCAGTCGAAGATCTTGCCGCGATCCTCCTGCGGGACACCGATCAGCTCGGCGATGGCCTGGAGCGGCAGCTCGCAGGCGATCTGCTGGACGAAATCGCCGCGGCCTTCCTTCTTGGCCTCGTGCACGATGCGCTCGGCGCGCTCGGTGAGTGCCTCACGCAGGCTGTTGACCGCGCGCGGGGTGAAGCCCTTGGAGACGATGCGGCGGTTCTTGGTGTGGTTCGGCGGATCCATGTTGAGCATGAGCATGCGCAGCATTTCGATCTCGTCGCGGGTGATGTCGCCGTTGAAACGGATGATCGCGGTGTTCTCCTCCGACGAGAACAGGTCGGGGTTCTTCGACATCTCCTTGATGTCGTCGAGCTTGGTGACCACCCAGTAGCCGCCGTCGTCGAAGCCGCTGAGGCCCGTGTCCTGCGGGCACCACCACACCGGCGCGACCCGGCGCAGCTCGGCGAATTCCTCGATCGGCAGGCGCTGGGCGAGCACATCGGGATCGGTGAAATCGAACCCGGTCGGGATGGACGGTGCGACCACGAGTACCTCCTCGAGGCCTGCTCCGATGCAGACCTCACAGCAATGTGTAGAACAGGTTCCACCCCGATTAGACCACAATCGCGCACCGAGTGAACAGGGTTTAGTAATACCTGTTTATCGAATTCTGGATTGCTGTGTGCGCACAGCCCTCGGCGACTATCGCTCCTGCGTGCGAGGGTGACGCAGCTCGGTGACCGCAATGCGCGCTGCCTCGGCGATGGCGGCGTCGACGACGGCGAGCTGTGGATCGGCGCGCGCCGCGCGAGTGAACACCGCGACCGCCACCGGATGCTCGTCGGGGAACTCCACCACCGCCACCTCGTTGCGGATCACGCCGATGGTGCCGGTCTTCCCCGCGACGAGAACGCCGCGATGCGGGAATGCCGAGGCGATGCGATGCGGCCACACCTGTCTGCCCATCACCGAGCGCACGAAGGCGGTCTGCGCGGGTGAGAGCACACGGCCACCCCAGACGAGATCCAGCAGACGGGTCATCTCCGCCGGGGTCGTCGCGCTCGCATAGGAGGGGTCGTAGGCCGATACCGACCACGCCTCGTCGTTATCGGCCAGCGCCGCGAAGGCCTCGGCGGTGGTGTGGGTGTCGGTCTCGCGCACCAGGCTGCGGTGGACGTCGGCGGTGCCGCCGACGATCCGGGTCTCGGTGAGCCCGAGTTCGGTCAGCAGTTCCTCGATGGCGTCCAGACCGATCTCGCCGAGCAGGATGTCGGCGGCGGCGTTGTCGGAGACCGTCATCATCGAGGTCGCCAGATCGCGGCGGCTCATGGTCACCGGATCGTGCAGGGCGGCGATGCCGGTGGGGCCGGGCGTGCAGTCGGCCGGACGCACGGTGAGCCGGGCATCCGGATCGACCAGGCCGGTGTCGACCCGGCGGCAGAACGCGAGGAACAGCACCAGTTTGTACACCGATGCGGTGACCACCCGGTCCAGACCGTCGACCGAGAGGTCGACGTCGGTCCCACAGCGGCGGGCGTGCAACCAGCCCGTGCAGCCCGCGTCGGCGAAGACGGCACGGATCCGATCGACTGCCTCGCGCCCACCCGGACCCACGGACGCACGTAGCTCACCCGGAGAATGCCGGCTCATCGCAACCGCTCCCGATACAGCACCCGATCCAGCGCATCCCTCTGCGGTCGGGCGTCCGCGCGGCCGACCACCCGTACCCGCAGCGCGAACGCCTGCGGCGCCAGGTTCAGCCAGGCCACGCCCGGTGTCGGTGACGGCGGCAGCGCGGTGAGCCCGAAGCTGGTGCCTGCGGCGACGGCGGCCAGAACCGCGCGATCGTCGCGGGCGGTGGTGATCTGCACATCCAGACCACGTTCGCGCAGCAGGTCGAGCACGGTATCGAAGGCGGGTGGGTTACCGGTGCGCGGCGGATGCGCCAAGGTCAGATCGGCGAGCAGGCGGAAGGTGGGGCGCTCGGCGGTGGCGCTGCGATGAACCGAGGGCACGATCAGCCACCGCGGGATCTTCACCACCGGCCCGGCCTCGACGCCGTCGACGAGGGCCGGATGCTCGATCACCGCCACATCGCACAGACCCGCGCGCAGATCGGCGAGAAGGTCGGTCGTCGAGCCGACCGTCGTGGACACCGTGGCGCCCGCACCGGCCGAGGCGCGCAACGCCGTCACGCAGGCCGTGATCAGCGGGTCCGGGATCGCGGCGGCCACACCCCAGTGCACGTCGCCGCGTGCGTGGGCGATGCGCTGCGATTCGGCGAGCAACTGTTCGGCATCGTCGACCAGCAGCCGCGAGCGCGGTAGCAGTTGCCGCCCGGCCGAGGTGAGCACCGCACCGTGCGGGGTGCGGTGCACCAGTTCGACGCCGAGGAACTGCTCCAGCCGCCGCAGACCCTGCGATACCGGCGGCTGGGTCATCTCGAGTGCGGCCGCCGCCCGCCCGAAATGCCCCTCGTCCGCGACAGCGACGAAGAAGCGGAGGTGGCGGATCAGGTCCATGGCGGTCATTGAACCAGCCGGGTGCGCCGCTCCGGCGCCACCAGGTGGGAGCGCCCTGTTCCAGCGGCCGAACAGGCATGCCTACCAGCGGCGATATCGAGTCCGACTCGCGGATACCGCTGCCCGCTATTGGCCCGTGGCACCGCGTCGATGATGTGGTTGCGCCGTGACGATCTCAGCTTTCGACCCCCTCCACATCCACCGCAAGCGGTTGCTCGCCGCCGCGCTGACGGTCTCCGCGCTCACGCTGACCGCGGCCTGCGATACGGACTCCGCGGCCACCTCGGGCACCACCGCCGTGACGACCTCGGCGGTCGCGGCCCCCGGATTCACCGAACTGGAAACGAGATACGACGCCCGGCTCGGCGTCGCCGCCATCGACACCGGTTCCGGACGCGGCATCGCCCACCGGGCAGATGAGCGATTCCCCATGGCCTCCACCTTCAAGGGCCTGGCCTGCGGGGCGTTGCTGCGTGATCATCCGCTGTCGACGGGCTACTTCGACCAGGTGATCCATTTCTCCGCCGACGATCTCGTCGAGAATTCCCCGGTGACCGCAACGCGGGTCGAGACCGGGATGACGGTCGCGCAACTGTGCCACGCCGCCATCACCGTCTCCGACAACACGGCGGGCAACCAGTTGCTCACCCTGCTCGGCGGTCCCGAGGGCTTCACCGCGTTCCTCCGATCGATCGGCGACAACACCTCACGCCTGGACCGCTGGGAGACCGAGCTGAACACCGCGATCCCGGGCGACGACCGTGACACCACCACACCGGCCGCCCTGGCCGCCGACTATCGCGACCTCGTGGTGGGCGATGTCCTCGCCGAACCCGAACGCGACCTACTGACCTCATGGCTGGTCGCGAACACCACCGGCGACACCCGCATCCGCGCGGGTCTGCCGGACGACTGGAAGGTCGGCGACAAGACCGGGACGCCCGCATATGGTTCGGCCCTCGATGTCGCCGTCGCCTGGCCGCCCGGACGCGCACCGATCGTCATCGCGGTGCTGTCGGGCAAATCCACACCGGACGCGACGCCCGACAGCGCGCTGCTGGCAGAGGCCACCCGCGTCGCGGTCGACGCACTGGGGTGACCGGGTCGCTCACGTCTACTGCACCACGCGGCAGGACTCATCGATCGGTCTGGTGATCGACCAGAGGCGATCGAATCGGCAGGTGGCGATCTTCCAGACCCCGTCCTCGACCACGTATTCGTCCGTGTATTCACCGGTCGAGACGGTTTCGGTGTTCTCGACGAGATTCACCTGGCGGAATTTCAGGGTCCAGTGGCCGGAGGCGGTGGTCTCGTCGTGCACCGTGATGTCGGGATGCATGCCGTGGTGCATATCGAGGATGACGTTCTTGCCGTCGATCTGCTTCAGTGCGATGGATTCGAAGACGGCGGCCATCCCGTCGGCGTCGAAGGCTCCGAGTTCGCCGTAGTCGAGTGCCGAACCGGTGGTGATGAAACAGTCGCGGAAACCCTTCGGATCCTTGGCGTCGCAGGCGCGGAAGTAGCGGTGTTTGAGGGCCTTGATCGACTCGACGGCCTCCAGTCGGGCCAATCGTCGCGCCAGCTCGGCGTCGAGAGATTCCGGCGACGGTGATTCGGACATCCTTGTCCTCCTTATCGGCTGCTCGGCCCAGGCCGAGGCGCGCTACCCCTGCCAGGCGAACCTAGCCCCGCCGAGCGCCTCGACGCATCCGACGTCCCGGACAGCGGACAGGATGCCCACCGGCAGATCGGCATACGCCGCGCCCACTCCCCAACCGGGTTGGATCAGGGCATGCTGGACGGCATGGATCTGTCTCGTCGGCAGCTGCTGCGCGTGGGTGCCGCAGGTTCGGCCGCGGTGCTCGCGGGTGCGGCGGTCGCCAGCAGCGCACGGTTCGCGGCACCGCGGCTGATCAGCGATGATCCCTTCGGCCTCGGGGTGGCCTCCGGTGATCCCACCCCTGACGGCGTGGTGCTGTGGACGCGGCTGGCACCCGATCCCCTTGCCCCCGACGGTCTGGGCGGTATGCCACTGGCGCCGGTCAGCGTGGATTACGAGGTGGCCGAGGACGAACAGTTCCGCCGGGTCGTCACGCGTGGGACCGCGGTGGCGTCACGGGAGTTGGCGCACAGCGTGCACCCGGAGGTGCGGGGGCTGGCACCGGATCGCTGGTATTTCTATCGGTTCCGCGCCGGTTCGGCGATCTCCCCGATCGGGCGGACGAAGACCGCGCCCGCACCGGGACAGCCGGTCACGCGGATGCGTTTCGCCTTCGCCTCCTGCCAATCCTGGAGTTCGGGCTATTACACCGCCTATGAGCACATGAGCGCCGAGGACCTGGATCTGGTGGTGCATCTGGGTGACTACATCTACGAGAAGTCCTGGATGCTCGGGCGGGTGGGCGCAACGATGCCGCCGCAGATGCGCGAGGAGGCCTTCGATCTGGCGGGCTACCGTCTGCTCTACGCCCAGGCCAAGAGTGAGCTGCCGCTGCGCTCCGCCCACGCCGCTTTTCCGTGGCTTGTCACGATGGACGATCACGAGATCGACAACAACTGGGCCGCTGACGCGCCCGGTCTCGGCGTGGACATCTACCGGATTCCGGCGCTGTTCCAGCGGCGCCGCGCGGCCGCGTTCCAGGCGCTCTACGAGCATGCGCCGTTACGGATCGCGCAGCTGCCGTCGGGGCCGGATATGCGCCTGCACCGCCGGTACGGCTTCGGCGACCTCGCCGAGTTCACCATGATCGACACCCGGCAGTACCGGACACGGCAGGCCTGCGGCGACGGCGGCCTGGTCACCGAGTGCGCCGACCGCTTCGATACGGACCGCACGATACTCGGCCAGCCGCAACGCGATTGGCTGATCGACGGCTTCGCCCGCTCGCCCGCGCGCTGGCAGATCCTCGGCAATCAGGTGGCGATGAGCCAGAGCGATTACGATCCCGGCCCGGTCACCGCCGTCGGCACCGACGGCTGGGACGGGTACGTCGCCGAACGGGCCGCGGTGCTCGGCGCCGCCGTCGACCACGGGGTCCGCAATCTGGTCGTCATCACCGGCGATCGGCACGAGAACTTCGCCGCCGACCTACGCCGCGACCCGACCACCACCGACACACCGGTGGTCGCCACCGAATTCACCGGCACCTCGATCAGCACCGGCGGCGACGGGTCCGATCTCCCCGAACGCGGGCGGCTGCTGCTCGAAGCGAACCCCGATATGAAGTTCTACAACGGCCAGCGCGGCTATGTCCGGGTCGAGCTGGATCAGCGGATGTGGCGCAGCGACTTCCGTGTCATGCCCTATATCCGCAGGCCCGGCGCACCGATCGAGACCAGGGCCGCCTACGTGGTGGAAGACGGACGCCCCGGCGCGGTCGAGGCGTGGCGCCCGGACCCGCCCGCCGAGAGCCCGCAGGTCGCGGGCGGGGGCGGCGTCCGGACGGGCGGTAACTGAGGGCGCTCAGTTGCGGTAGCCGTCCTCACCACCGGCCGTCAACGCCAGTAGCCGTTCCTCGTCGGGCGGACCGGAGATCGCCGTCGAGATCTTGGGCAGCGAATACGGATGATTGCGACCGAGCCAGTGCAGCAGTTCCTCGCGGACCGCGCAGCGCAGCGTCCACACATCGTCGGAGTCGGCGGCCGACATGGCCGCGCGCACCACGATATTGGTCGGAGTGCTATCGGTGACCAGCAGATTCCACGAGCGCCCGTCCCATTCCGGCCGCTCCCGCAGATACTCGTGCAGATGCTCGCGCAGCTGCGGGATCGGCGTGCTGTGGTCCAGATGCAGATACACCGTGCCGGTGAGCTGCGGACCGCCGCGCGACCAGTTCTCATAGGGCTTGCTGTTGAAATAGGACACCGGCATGGTCAGCCTGCGGTCATCCCAGATCCGCACCGTCAGGAAGGCGAGGGTGATCTCCTCGACCGTGCCCATCTCCCCTTCCACCACCACGGTGTCGCCGATCTTCACCGAATCGCCGAAGGCGATCTGTAGTCCGGCCATCAGGTTGCTCAAGGTCGATTGCGCGGCCACACCGGCGATGATGCCGATCACACCGGCCGAGGCCAGCAGCGAAGTCCCGAGAGTCCGCAGACCGGGGAACAGCAGCAGGATCGCCACCGCCGCCGTGGTGACCACGAGCACCGAGGTCACGATGCGGCGCACCAGCGCGAGCTGGGTGCGCAACTGCCGCACCCGCGCCACATCACGGGTGCGCTGGGCGTAGGCGCCGAGGGTGTTGTCGGCGACCGCGTCGGCGGCCCGGATCACCAGCCATACCGCCGCCATGATCGCCATGGTGGCCAGCACATTGCGGATCACCGCGTCCTGGCGCAGGTCCAGTTCGGCCAGCGGGTAGGTGGCGTGCAGGGCCACCGCACCGAGCAGCACCTGGAGTGGCATCCGCACCCGGCGCAGCAGCAGCGGCAGCCGGGTGTCCGGGCGTTTGTGCGCGTAGAAGCGCATCAGCCGATCGAAGAGCAGACCGGCTACCACGGTGAGCGCGATGGTCCCGCAGAAGACGATGAGCGGCCGTAGTACTTCCTCCAAGGCAAGAGCTCCTTGTCGTTGGTGTTCTTCGGTCCAACGACAGGCTACCGATGCCGGCTACGGCGCGGCCTCCACCGTTTTCGCCCCGCGACGCTCGACCGCCGCCAATTGCAGACCGCTGCTGTCGGCGTCGAGGCGCACCGTGTCACCGGAGGCCAGGTCGCCGTCGAGCAGTAACCGCGACAGTTTGTTGTCGACCTCTTTCTGCACGGTGCGGCGCAAGGGGCGGGCGCCGAATTCGGGTTGGTAACCGTGTTCGGCCAGCCAGTCGACCGCCGGATCGGTGACATCGAGTTCGATGTCCTGAGCACGCAGCAGGCGACGGGTGCCGTCGAGGACCAGGTCCACGATGCGATGGATCTGCTGCTGGTCGAGACGGTGGAAGACGATGGTGTCGTCGATGCGGTTGAGGAATTCGGGCCGGAAATGCGAGCGCAGGCGCTCGGTCAGCTTCGGGGTGATGGAGTCCAGATCGCCCGCGGGCGCGGACAGGATCAGATCGGAGCCGATATTGCTGGTCATGATGACGATGGTGTTCTTGAAATCCACCGTGCGACCCTTGGAATCGGTGACCCGGCCGTCGTCGAGCAGCTGCAACAGCACGTTGAACACATCGGGATGCGCCTTCTCGATCTCGTCGAACAGGATCACCGAATAGGGCTGGCGGCGCACCTTGTCGGTGAGCTGGGCGGCGTCGTCGTAGCCCACATATCCGGGCGGGGCGCCGACCAGCCGCGAGACGGTGTGCTTTTCCTGGAACTCGCTCATATCGAAGCGGATCAGCCGGTCCTCGTCGCCGAACACCGCTTCGGCCAGCGCTTTCGCCAGTTCGGTCTTGCCGACGCCGGTGGGCCCGAGGAACAGGAACGAACCGATGGGCCGGTTGGGGTCCTTGAGCCCGGCCCGTGCCCGGCGCACCGCTTCGGCGACGGCGACGATGGCCTCGTCCTGGCCGATCACCCGCTTGTGCAGTACGTCTTCGAGCTGGAGCAGCCGTTGACGTTCCTCGGTGGTGAGATCGGCCACCGGGATACCGGTCTGGCGGGAGATGACCTCGGCGATATCGGTGAGTGTCACCTCCGGCGCTTCGGTCGTACCCGCGTCATCGAGTTGTTCTTCGGCGACGGCGATCTCGGATTTGAGTTCCTTGGCCTTCTCGTAGTCCTCGGCGGCGACGGCGGCGTCCTTTTCCCGGCGCAGCCGCGCCACCTCCTCCTCGCGTTCACGCACATCCGGGCCGGGTGTTCGGGTGCGCAACCGCACCCGCGCACCGGCCTGGTCGATCAGATCGATGGCCTTATCGGGCATGAACCGGTCGGTGAGATAGCGGTCCGACAGCTCCGCCGCGGCGACCAGCGCTTCGTCGGTGTAGTGCACCTGATGGTGTTCTTCATAGACGTCGACGAGCCCGCGCAGGATCTCGATGGTGTCGGCCACCGAGGGTTCCGACACCATCACCGGCTGGAAACGGCGTTCCAGGGCGGCGTCCTTCTCGATGTGGCGGCGGTACTCGTCGATGGTGGTGGCGCCGATGGCGTGCAGTTCACCGCGGGCCAGCGCCGGTTTGAGCAGATTGCCCGCGTCCATCGAGCCTTCCGACCCGGCGCCCGCACCGACGATGGTGTGCAGTTCGTCGATGAAGACCACCAGTTCATCGGAATGGGCGCGCACCTCGTCGAGGATCTTGGTCAGCCGCTCCTCGAATTCACCGCGGTATTTGCTGCCCGCCACCAGGGAGCCGACATCGAGTGCGACGACGCGGCGGTCGGCGAGCGTGCTCGGCACATCCCCGTTGACGATGCGCTGGGCCAGTCCCTCCACGATGGCGGTCTTACCGACGCCCGGATCGCCGATGAGCACCGGATTGTTCTTGCGCCGACGGGACAGGATCTCCACGGTCTGCTCGATCTCCTCGGCCCGCCCGACCACCGGGTCGACCTTGCCCGCCCGCGCCTCGGCGGTGAGATCGCGGCCGTATTCGTCGAGGGTCGGGGTCTGGCTGTCCTTGCGTTGACCGTCGCTGCCGGGCAGCTGCGCGCCCGCCATGGCCTGGGCAGCGGGAGTATCCAGTTCGGCCATGCCGAGCAGGATGTGTTCGGGTCCGATATAGCTGCTGCCCGCCTCGGCGGCGCTGCGCTGGGCGTTGCGCATGGCACGTTTGGCCGATGGGCTCAGCGCGAGCGCGCCGTTACCGTTGGTGGCGCGGGTACCGGCCGCCGCATCGCGCATCTTCACGCTGAGTTCGTCCGGGTCGTGGCCGAGTTCGGCGAGGATACCGCGGGTGGGTTCCACCAGGGTTGCCGCGTACAGCAGGTGTTCGGGGGTGATTTCGGGATTTCGCCAGTCCTTGGCCGCGGCCTGTGCGGTGGCGACGAGTTGTTTGGCGTTGTCGCTGAGCAACCGGCCCAGATCGGTGCGCTGCACCGGCGGTCGCTCCGACATTCCCGGGCCGAAGAAGCGCTGGAAGATGTCGTCGAAGGAACTCATCGAACTGGGCCAGGACTCGGTCATCGTCACATCCCATCTCGGCATTACCGACTGCGGTCATATCGGCGCCGCCGCCGACGGCGCCCGCTGCACAACGCGACGCTCCTCTCGACTCTCGCGTTCGGATACGTACTGCCCCAGCGGAAGTCACCGGTCACGCGACGACATTCGCCTGCCGGAAGGCTCCCCAGTGGCGGTCGGCGATCGCCGCGTTCGACGGCACCCACCCACACGGTGGGAAACTCTCGGCGACCGCTATCCGCATGCTTTCGCCCACCTGTGCCAGTGCTTCGGCAACTGGGCGCAAGCTTACGCGGTTCACCGCCGCCGCGTGGCTATCCGAGAGCAACCGGAAGGGCTACATATTGCTGTCGGCGGCGGGCACGTCGGCGACATTGCGCCCTCAGCCCTCATACCGAGCAGACTCGGCCAGCAGTTCGGTGAAGTCCTTGGCCGGATGCCCGGTGAGTCGCGGCACCGTATCGGTGACGATGTCCAGTTCGCCGGTGGCCATGGCCTGATAGGAGGTCACCCAGCCCGCCACCTCCCAGTCCTCGGCGCCGTAGTCGGCGCGGCTCGCGTACGCCTCGTCGAGGGATTCGGGGCGGTAGGTGATGGTGCGGCCGGTCGCCTCACTGATCATGGCGGCGGCTTCGGTGAGGCTGAACGCGCGTGGACCGGTCACGTCGTAGGTATGGCCGTCGTGTTCGGCGCCGGTGAGTACGGCGGCAGCGACATCGGCGACGTCGTCGCGGGCGACCGCACCGATCCGTCCAGCACCGGCGGGGCCGCGGATGACACCGTCCGCACCGGCGAGCAGCGGCAGCATGTCCTGATAGAAGTTGTCCCGCAGGAAGGTGAATTCGAGCCCGCAGGCCCGGATCTCCTGTTCGGTCCACCAGTGGTCGCGCCCGAAGGTGAAGGTGCAGTCGGGTGCGGCGCCGACGAAGGAGACGTAGACGATGCGGCGCACGCCCGCGGCGACCGCGGCGCCGACCACGGCACGCTGCTGATCGGCGCGATCACGCGTTTCGGTGGCCGAGACGAAGAAAAAGGTGCCGACACCCTCCAGCGCGGTGCGCACGCTCGCGGGTTCGGCGTAGTCCGCGGCGATGAAATGTGCTCCGGGAAGCTGCGGCGCCCGTGCGGCATTGCGGCCGAGCAACCGCTGCTCGATTCCCGCCGCCGACAACCTGCGGGCAACGCGGCCCCCGATCGCCCCCGTCGCCCCACTGACTGCGATCAGCTCGCTCATGGGTCGATCGTATGGGCGGTCGGCGGCGCGGATGCGTACTTCGATGCGGGCGAGTCGGCGTTGCTGGCCTGTTCGGGGACCTGTCCTGTGCGAGGTGGGTGCCCCGTTGCCGACCTCGGCGCCGTGGTTGCCTACTGCCGGTAGGTCGCCAGGAAGCGGCCGATTCGTTCGATGATGGCCTCGAGATCGTCGGCGTGCGGCAGGGTGACGATGCGGAAGTGGTCGGGGCGCGGCCAGTTGAAGCCGGTGCCCTGCACGATGTGCAGCTTCTCCTGGAGCAGCAGATCCAAGACGAACTTCTCGTCATCGTGGATGGGATAGACGTCGAGGTCGATCTTCGGGAAGGCGTAGAGCGCACCCTTGGGTTTCACACACGAGATTCCGGGGATCGCGTTGAGCGCTTCCCACGCGCGATCACGCTGTTCCCGCAACCGCCCACCGGGCAGGGTCAGATCGTAGATGCTCTGGCGTCCGCCGAGTGCGGCCTGAATCACCTGCTGGCCGGGGACATTCGCGCACAGGCGAAGACCGGCGAGCATCGTCAGGCCCTCCAGATAGTTCGCGGCGTGCTGGGTCGGGCCCGAGACGACCATCCATCCGGAGCGGAAACCGGCGCACCGATAGCCTTTGGACAGACCGGAGAACGTCAGGCACAGCAGGTCGGGCGCCAGGGCGGCGGTCGCGGTGTGGGTGGCGCCGTCGTAGTAGATCTTGTCGTAGATCTCGTCGGAGAACACCATGAGGTTGTGGCGGCGCGCCACTTCGAGAATGTCGCGCAGCACATCCTGCGAATACACCGCGCCGGTGGGGTTGTTCGGGTTGATGATGACGATCGCGCGGGTGCGTTCGGTGACCTTCGATTCGATATCGGCGACATCGGGGAACCAGTCGGCGGATTCATCGCACAGATAGTGCACGGCCCGGCCGCCGTTGAGGGCCGTCGCCGCGGTCCACAGCGGGAAATCCGGTGCGGGAACGAGCACTTCGTCGCCGTTTTCCAGTAGGGCCGTCATTGCCATCATGATCAGCTCGGAGACGCCGTTGCCGAGGAACACCTCCTCGACATCGATATCGGGCAGTCCCAGCGTCTGGTAGTACTGCACCACCGCGCGTCGCGCCGACAGCAGGCCCTTCGAGCCGGAGTAGCCGCTCGAACTCGGCAGCGTCCGAACGATGTCCTGCACGATCTCCACGGGCGCCTCGAAGCCGAACGGCAGCGGATTGCCGGTGTTGAGCTTCACCACGTGATGGCCTTCGGCTTCCAGTCGCGCGGCGTGTTCGGCCACCGGGCCGCGAATCTCGTACGACACTCCCGACAATTTGCTCGACTGCTTGACCTGCATGGACGCCCTCTTCTCGGTGTGGATGGCGCTACTCTACTTGGAAAATCCAAGTTAGCACTTGGATTTTCCAAGCATGACGATAGAGTGGCGGGGTGCCACGCCGAAACTACGACCACCATTGCGCCGTGAGCCGGGCCCTCGAGGTCGTCGGGGATCGTTGGGCGCTGCTGGTGGTTCGCGAACTCACCGCCGGGCCGCGCCGATACAGCGATCTGTTCGCCGACCTGCCGGGCATCAGCACCGATGTGCTGGCCGCACGGCTGAAAGAGCTGGAACGGGAGGGCATTCTCACCCGTCGCCGGGTGGGCCCGCGCGCGACGACCGCCCTGTACGAACTCACCGCCGCCGGTGCGGGATTGCGGCCGGTGCTGGAAGCGCTGTCGGTATGGGGGACCCCGCTGCTCGGCGAGCGCAGGACGACCGACGCCGTGCGCGCGCACTGGCTCGCGCTGCCGCTGGGACGTGCTGTCGCCGAGGTGGTTTCGACCGGAACGGTCACGGTGCACATCGGCGAGACGACCTTCCACTACGTCATCACCGGGAGCGGGCTCACCCACCACGACGGCGCCGCCGTGGAACCGGATCTCGAGGTGCGCCTCGATCTCGACCTCGCGACCGCTATCGCCAGGGGAACGCGCGAGCTGTCGGAGGTCCTCGCCGAGAGTCGGCACTGAATCACTCCCGAGGGCCGACCGAGCTTGTGATCCGCCCCAAGCTGGGTTCCCGCTGGTCTGGCCAGGTTCCCAACGGTTTCCGAATACCCGGTCACCCCCTTTCGCACTCCCCTACCGTCGAGGTCAGCGACAGGCACGGCGGGTATTCGGAGGTGTCCGGTGAGCATCGGTTCCGCGCGAGGTCGGATGCGGTGGCGGGCGATGAGCGTGCTGGTGCCGTTGTCGATCGTCGCCGCGTTGTGCCCGGTGAGCGCGTCCGGCGCACCCGAGAGTCCGGGGCTGCCCGTTCCGGTCGACGCGCGGCCCGCACCCGACGGCTCCCGGATCGTCGGCGTGGCCGAGGGCGCCGACCGGCTGCTCGATCTACAGGTCCACTCCACCGCGATGGCGACCGATATCACCGTGAAAGTGCGTCCGGCGCCCGATACTTCCGCATCCGCACCTGTGCTGTATCTACTCAACGGCGCCGACGGTGGCGCCGACCGGAACTGGGTGAACGCGACCGATATGGTCGAGTTCTTCGCCGACGAACAGGTCACCCTCGTCGTTCCCATGGGCGGTCGCGGCAGCTATTTCACCGACTGGCGCACCGATGACCCGGTCCTGGGCAAGCAACGGTGGACCACCTTCCTCACCGAAGAACTGCCGCCGATCATCGACAGCGCCTTCGACGGCACCGGACACAACGCCATCGCGGGCATCTCCATGGCGGGCACCGCGGTATTCCAGCTCGCCTTGGCCGCACCTACGCTGTACCGCGCCATCGGCTCCTACAGCGGCTGCGTACAGACCAGCGATCTGAGCGGCCGGGCCCTGATCAGCGCGGTCGTCGCCAGCAACGGCGGCAATCCGGCGAACATGTGGGGCGCGAGCCGCGAGGTGTGGGCTGCCAAAGATCCCTACCTGCACGCCGGCGACCTGCGCGGCACCGCGATCTATGTCTCCACCGGCACCGGCCTCCCCGGCCCTCTCGACACCCTCCCCGCCGCCGACGGCCCCCTGAACCTCGCCTACCAACTCCTCTTCGGCGCTCCGCTCGAACAGGTCACCAACCTCTGCACCCACCGGCTCCGCGATCGCCTGCGCGAGCTGAACATCCCCGCCACCGTCGACTTCCGCGAGACGGGAACTCATTCCTGGGGCTATTGGGAGCAGGACCTGCACCGGTCGTGGGAGTTGTTCCGGGCAGCGTTGTCCGAATGATCGCTTCGGCTCCGTGAGCCGAAGCGATCACCCTCCTCACCTGCTATGCGGTGGTGCCCGACGATCCGCTCTGGAGCAGTCCGAGCAGGTCGACGAGCAGGAACTTCACCAGCGGATTGGTGCATCCCTGGGCACCGCACCCGACGTCGGCGGAGCCGAGCATCGGTCCGTCGACAAACGCCTGCTGCGGGGCGGCGGCGGCAGTCGTCGCGGTGGCGAATTGAGCCGCGGGCAGGAGCGCGGCGGTGATGGCCACGGCGGCGAGAGTGCGTTTCACTTGATCCTCCAGGTTGCTTCGGTCCCCCGACCATCTCGGAGGTTATGGCTGCGGTGGCGCGCCTGCCAGACCCCAATGTGAGGGCCGCCAGCGCTCCGGCCATGCTGGCCGAGTGCTTCGCTGTCTGGTCTGCCGAGCCGGTCCCGCTGCGGCTGCACCACCGATTTCGCGGCACACGACCACCCGCGGTGAGCGCGCGGCCGACTGATCTAATGATCGAGCCGGAGGGAGAACAGGGTGTCGGATACCGACAGCGAAGACAGCATGGGCCGACCGTCGCGGGCGGTGAGTGGGTGGACCACCGGGTTGGTGTGCGTGTCCATCGTGGCCTGCGGAGTGATCGTCGGTGGGCTGTTGCACGAGCCCGAACCGGAGTTGACCACCGCCCCGCCCACGACGACCACGGCTGCGCCGCCGGAACCGGAGGAGGAATACACCTACCTCACGCCGTCGGTGACGTATCCGACGCAGATACCGGGCTGCGACACCGTAGATCCCCCTGGTGAGGGCGGATTGTTCGGGTGGGTCGCGGTGAACGAGTTCGGCTACGACAACCCCGCCCATCCCTGGTTCTCCGGTCCCAAAGCGGTCGCCATGTCGGCGGCCCTGCACGATGCGCTCCCCGATGCGGTCGTTCTCGACTTCGCCCCCAACGACGCCTCACTGTTCTTCCAGCCGATCCTCGGCGACCCCGAAACCACCGAGTTCGACAGCTTCACCAACGCGCGGGCGTCGCTGCGCCGAGGGGACCGGGCGGGCTCGTTGTCGGTGTCGGTTCGCAGGTCCGATGATCCGATACCGTCCTGTGTCGCAGGGCAACTCGACGAACGTCGCAGGCTCGACGATGCCACCGTCGACACCCACGATTCCTGGTCGGAGACCAACGGTGTCCGCACTCTGTCCCGCAGCGCCACCGCGTATCTGTCGGACGGCACCGTGGTGATCGCGCGCGCCACCGACGCCCCCGACGGCAGCGATCCGACCGGCACCGTACCGCTGACCATCGATGAACTCGTCACGTTGGCGACCGTCCCCGGTGTGCGCGTCACCGCCGCGGTACCGCCGGGAACACCACAGCCGCCCGAACCCTGTTCGGTCACCGACGACCAGAGCCCACCGATCGATGAGGCGACGGCGCGACGTCTGGACGCGGCGCTGGCAGAGCTGCCGATGGAAGGCCTGAGCTTCGACCGGCCGCTCGGGCAGCTGCGTCCCGCCGGCTCCGGCCGCGGTGGACTGTGCCAGACCGTCCGGGTCGCCGAGGGCGACCGGCAGTCGCAGCTGAGCATTTCGATCACCACCGGTCGATCCATGCCCAACGAACCCGCGCAACCCTCCGCCGATACCGACACGGTCGCTGGTCGACGGCTGCCGGATGGCTCGGTCATCGAGATCCGCGAGTCGAGATACGCCACCCCCGGGGGCGCCGGCGGGTGGGCACAGCGGTCCGACCGCACCGTCACCGTGACCCGACCGTCCGGCACCGAGGTTCAGGTGTCGTCCACCGCCACCGAGCCCGGTGAACCCCTGTCCACCGCGCGACTCGAAGCGATCGCGGCGGCCCCCGGACTGGAGGTCCAGCGATGAATGCGGGCATGCGCAATCTGGTGCTCGCCGCCGTGGCCGCCGTCGTCACGAGCGCGGGCGCCGTTGCGGTGTTGACGCAGCCGCACGACACCACGCGCAAGATCACCGGTACCGGCGACGCCGCACCCGGTCTGGCCTGGTCGGTCGACGCGGCCGCGACCTATGGCGAGGCATTCGCCGAGTTCCGCGATCCGGCCTATGGCACCGAATACGACCTCGGTGGTGCCGGTTTCATCGACGCCGGTGACACCCTCGTCACGGTGATCGGGGTGTCCGGCGACGATATGGCGCTGCGCGAACCGCGGATGTACGGATTCGACGCGGACACCGGCGAGCAGCGTTGGCAGGCGCCCGCTTCCGACCTGGGTGGTTGCGCGGACGTCCCGGTCGACGGCGCGCTGATCTGCTATACGTCGGTGTCGGCCGAGGAACCCGCGGTGATCGGATACGACCTCGACAGCGGCGCGGTGACCCGCACACCCGTCGATTGGATGGTCTTCGCCATCGCCGCCGTCGATGATCGGGTCTATCTCGCGGAGGGCGATGTCGAATCCGATGATGTCCGAGTGCATTCCGGCACGCTCGCCGATCCCGACGCCCACTGGTCCAGATCATTCGCCATGGGCACGGCATGGGAGAGCCTGCCCTTCGACGCGCTCGATGTCACGCACGGGCAGGGTGTGTTCACGCTGGGTGCGGATCTGGCCGGATTCGACCTGGCGACCGGCGACCCCACATGGAACGCCGAACTGAACGGATGTTCGCGCACCACAACGACATCCGACGCACTGCTCCTGCGTGTCACCACCGAATGCGACGGCTACCGGATCACCGGCACCGATCTCCTCGACCGCACCGGCCGCACTCTGGCCGCCACGGATCGACCGGGCGTGCACGACCTGACGCTTGACCTGCCCACCGACGACACCATCCCCGTCCTCATCGACGACACCGCCTACGACCGCCGCGATGGCACCGTCCGCTGGACCAGCCCCGACCTCGTCTACACCGCGCCCGATTCGGGCGAGGGTGCTCCCGCGATCCGCGGCGCCGCGACCGCGATCCTCGGCGATATCGCGCTCCTCCAGGACCACGCCGCACACACCGTCTCCGGCCTGGATCTGCGTACCGGACAACGCCTCTGGCGCACCGACTCCGACGGATTCGCCTCCGCCCGAGCCTGGGACACCGACATCGCTCTCCTCACCGACACCATCGGGTTCCGCGCCCTCGATCCCCGCACCGGCGAAACCGTCTGGACCGCCCCCTTCCGCGCCATCGACGCCGACCCCGACGCACTCACCGACAATGGTGAACTCACCGCCCGCTCCCCCGGCCACTTCTTCTTCGCCGCACCACGCACGATGATCGCCCTGCGCCCCTTGGATTGAAGCCACACACACTCGGGCCGTGCTCACAACGTGCACCGGACTCCGACTTCGTGGATCGCCGGAGGCGCGAGGGGTGGTCCCCGGAGTGTGGGGACCGGGTAGTCCTCACTGTGGCGCTGCGCGTAGCGATCCCGGCCCGGAAGACGCAGGAGCGAAGGCAGCATCGGGCAGTGCGTTGATCCATCCTCACCACGAACGTCGTAGCCGTGTACCCGCACATCGACATCGCGCTGGAAAGTTTTCACCGATGCGATCTCTGTGATCGGCATCACCACTCGCAATGTTGTCCACATACCCCCAGGGGGTATATGTTCATTTTCAGAACAACAGCAGACAGCACAGCGACAAGCGATAAGGACGACGACGATGAGCGCCAACCTCCACACCGGCCATTCGACGCACACCGGCCAAGCGAGCCACGCCGATCACGTGGCTCACGCCGATCACGTGGCTCACGCCGACCACGCGACCCACACCGGGCACGGCAACCACTCGACCCACGGCGGCTCCGAGTTCCCCGGCGGCCTGCTGATCACCCAGGACGGCTACACGCTCGAACTCGCCGAGACGATCCTTCACCCGGGTGAGGTCGATTTCCGGTTCCGGATCGTCGGCCCGGACGGGCGGGCGGTCACCGAATACACGCCGATCCACGACAAGGAACTGCATCTGATCGTGGTGCCGCGGGAGTTGACCGGGTTCTGGCATGTACATCCCGAGCGGGCCGCCGACGGCACCTGGTCGGTCCGGTTGGATCTGCCGGAGGCGGGTGGGTATCGGGTGTTCACCGATATCGCGCCGCGCGAACTCGGCCGGACCATCACCCTCGGTGCGGATCTGGCAGTGGCGGGCGACTACACACCGCAGCCGGTGCCCGAACCGGCCCGGACGTTCCGGGTGGACGATTACGAGGTCGAGCTGGCGGGCGAACTCACCACCGGCGCCGGGAGCCTGCTCACGCTCACCGTCCACAAGGACGGCGCCCCCGTCACCGATTTGCAGCCGTATCTCGCGGCGTTCGGCCACCTCGTGATAATCCGCGGCGGCGATCTGGCCTACGTCCACGTCCACCCGAACGGCGAACCGGGCGACGGCGTCACCGCCCCCGGCCCGGACATCTCGTTCCACACCGCCGTCCCCGGCCCGGGAACCTACCGACTGTTCCTCGATTTCAAGCACGGTGACACCGTCCGCACCGCGGCTTTCACCGTGCGCACCGAGACGGCGAACCACTGACCGATCCGGCCGGCCGCCGTCCGACGCCGATCACCGAACAGGCCGAGGGTGGCAGCCGACCGAGCCGGGAAGCCGGACATCCAGCCCGTCGGGAAACCGATCAGCGCTGCTTGCTGGTGCGGGCGCGGCGACGGGCGGCCTGCATCTCGGCGAGTTCGCGTTCGAGTTCTTCGGCGATACGGAACTGCCCGGTGTCGTAGATGCTGGTGGCGTTGACGACCTCGTGCAGGGTGGGCTCGCCGTCGGCGGTCGCCTTGCCCTTGGTCTTGCGCCCGCGAGCCGCCTTGGCGGTGTCGGCCGCCATCGCGGCGCTGAACGCCGGTGCGGGCTCGGGCCGGTCGATGCTCACCGTCTGCGCCTGCGCGAGCGGCGTTTTGGCGACCGCGACGGTGTTGGCGCCGTTCTCGGACATCTTGGCCGCCGCCGAGGACGGCTGTTCGACGGATTTGGCGGCACCGTTCGACGAGCTGGCCGCGGTCGAGGCACCCGCCTTCGCACTGCCGACCGAGGACGAACCGTTCACCTTCACCGGCTCGGTGACAGCAGAGGTGGGCTCGGCCGCGGTCCGGGTGCCGTTGACCGCAACGCCGTTGCTGTCCGACGCTGCGCCGTTGGACGCGGCGCGTGCGGTCGGCGAGGCGGCGGTGAGGTCGGTGGAACCGAAGAACAACTCGTCGTCGAACGAGATCGGCACCTTCGGTGTCGTGGGTTTGCCGGAGGTGCGGAACGCGGCGCGCGGGGCGGCGGGCTCGGGGTTACGTTCGAGCACCTCGGTCTCCGCTTCGGGCTCGGGCACGACCTCCTCGACCGGCTCCGCCTCCTCGGGCTCCGAAATCTCTTCCCGCACCACCACTTCCGACTCCATGCCCACCGGCTGCTGGAGCGCGTAGTCCGGCGCGCTGAGCCGGAAGCTGGAGATACTCGGCAGCCGGTTGCGGATCTGTTCGGCCGGATCGGGCAGTTCTTTGACCTGCTCGGTGGCGCGCGCGATGGCCAGACCGTATCGGGCGCTGACCGCGTCGTGGATGAGCAGCGCGACACCGATCATCACCGGTGCGACCGCGTGCACGGCCGCCTCGTACCAGGCGCCGTCACGGACGTAAGGGTAGGTGTTGAGGCTGACGGTCAGTGCCAGCAGGGCGATTTCGGCGGCGGCGACCTTCTGCCGATTGTCGACCACGCCCCATTCCGACACCTTGTTGGTGCCGATCATGATGATGATGAGGCAGACGCTGATCATCGCCTCGATCAGATAGCTGAACCAGTACAGCGGGTCGCCGGGCCCGCCGGGTGCGATGTTCTGTTGCACATTGACCGCCGACCACAGCATTCCCGCGCCGACCACACCGGCCAGCGACCGCAGCGACCACGCGCGGTGCCGGTAGAGCGAGGCCAGTTTGGCGTGCGGGCTGGATTCGCGCTGCTGATTGGCGATTGCCTTACGGGCGAGCAAGAGATCTCGAATGTCGGCCTTCTCGATTTCTTCGGTGGTCTGTCTGGCTCGATCGGACGCGGCGGCGGCGGCCTGGGCCTGTTTCCAGCGTTGCGCTCGGTCCTGGACCCGAATGCGCTCGGCGAGTTCACGTTCGGCGTGCAGCTCGTCTTCCGACAGCGCATCGGTGAGCGCCGGATCGAACTGGTACGCCAGGCGGCCGCGGGCCTTCTCGACCCGCCGCGCCAGCTGCGTGACCTCGTCTTCGATGGGGTGCTCGATGGTCACATCGACTCCCGGCGGCAGAGATCGGATGACGGGCAGGCGGTCACACGTGGCAGTGGCACCCCACATTCATAGTCGATGCACCGTTGTCGGCGAAACCATGGATTCACCAATTTCGGTGACGATGCCGTACCGAGGCCCGATCCGACCGGTTTCGGGTCCGAAATGCCGCGAATGCGCACTGCCCCAAGGCCGTCAGTGGATAGCTCGGTCGAGGTCGACAGCCGCCACGAGCCGACCGACCCCGTGACCGCCGACACAATAGCTGCCTGTATAGTTTCCCGACGCAACTAGTTGCTGTTGCTAAACAACTCTGCGGGGGCGGTGCGGATCCGGTCGAGCGCCGGTACATCCGGCCGACGGCAGCACCGTCCCGCCCACTCCCCTGCCCCACACCCCACGGCTACCAGATCAGGATCAGGCTCAGATGACCACATCGACCACCCGGGCGGACACCGACCACCCGGAGACCGGCGAGGAGACCACCCTGTCACACCGGCAGGTGCTGACCATCCTCTCCGGTCTATTGCTCGGGATGTTCCTGGCCGCACTGGACCAGAACATCGTGAGCGTCGCGATCGTCAAGATCGCCAACAGCCTGCACGGCTTCGATGAACAGGCGTGGGCCACCACCGCCTATCTGATCACCGCGACCATCACCACACCGCTGTACGGCAAGCTCGCCGACATCTACGGTCGCAAACCGTTCTATCTGATCGCGATCGGGCTGTTCGTCATCGGCTCGGTGGCCTGCACCTTCGCCACGTCGATGTATCAACTGGCCGCGTTCCGCGCCTTCCAAGGGCTCGGCGCGGGAGGTCTGATGTCGTTGGCGTTCACGATCATCGGCGATATCGTTCCGGCCCGCGAACGCGTGCGGTACCAGGGCTATTTCATGATCGTCTTCGGTGGTGCGACGGTGCTCGGCCCGGTGCTGGGCGGCTTCTTCTCCGATTACGACTTCCTCGGTGGTATCGAGGGCTGGCGCTGGGTATTCCTGGTGAACGTGCCGGTCGGGGTGCTCGCGATGATCGTGGTCGCCAAGGTGCTCAACGTCCCGCATCAACGGCAGAACCATCGCATCGACTGGCTCGGTGCGATCGCCCTCGCCGTCTGCGTGGTGCCGCTGCTGATCGTGGCCGAACAGGGCAGATACTGGGGCTGGGATTCTACCGAGGCGCTGACCTGCTACGGCATCGGCGCGGCGGGACTGCTGCTGTTCGTACTGATCGAATACCTGATGAAGGACGCCGCGCTCATCCCGCTGCGGCTGTTCAAGAATTCCACTTTCAGCGTCACCATCGCCGGTGGCTTCATCGTGGGTGTGGCGATGTTCGGCGCGATCACCATGGTGCCGCAGTACTTCCAGGTGGTGCGCGGCTATTCGCCGACCAAGGCTGGCCTGCTGATGCTGCCGCTGGTGCTCGGCATCATGGTGGGCTCCGGCGTGGCGGGCCAGATCACCAAACGCACCGGCCGCTACAAGATCCTGCCGGTGGCGGGCACGTTCATCATCGCGGTCGGCGCGGTGCTGTACGCCCAGGTGCACTACGACAGCGCGCTGTGGCAGCCGCTGGTCTACGGCGGCGTGATCGGGCTCGGCCTCGGCTGCTGTATGCAGACACTGATCATCGCCGCGCAGAACGCGGGCCCACGCTCGGATATGGGGGTGTCCACCGCGTCGGCGACGTTCTTCCGGCAGATGGGCGGCACTCTCGGCGTCGCGATCTTCCTGACCATCCTGTTCAATCTGCTGCCGCGCAAGATCACCGAGGCGTTCGGCGGACAGTTGCCGCCCGGATTCGATGCGGCCGCCCTCGGCGCCTTGCAGAGCAATACCAGCGGAATCGCGACGCTGCCGCCACAGGTGCGGGAGCCGATCCTGACCGGATTCACCGATTCCATGCAGGGCGTGTTCTACGCCGCCGCCGCGGTGGCGCTGCTGGCCTGCGTGGTGTTGATGTTCATGAAAGAGATCCCGCTCCAGGACGCACCGGCGCCCGCCACGCGACCCGATCCGGAACACGCCCATGACGCCGCGGTCGCGAAGGACAGCGCGTCCGCATGGGACGAGGACCAGGTGTGGGAGGGCGCGGCGCAGGCGCTGTCGGAGCCGGAACCCGTCCTGGCCGCCGCGGCGGCGCGTCACGCCGAGGCCAATGGGCATGCCGGGCACGACCGCACCGCGACGGCCTCGATCGACTCCGGCGAGGTGTCACTCACCGGACGGGTGCACCGCGAGGACGGACATCCGGTACCCGATGTGGCGCTGACACTGATCGATCAGCGGGGACGTCAAGCGGCGCGCACCACCGGCGACGCGCACGGCGAATTCGTATTCGGGACCGCCGACGCGGGCAGCTACGTGCTGATCGCCTCGGCGAGCGGACACCAACCGGCCGCGGTCAATGTGACGGTCGGGCCCCAGCCACAACGGCTTGACCTCACGCTGCTCGGCTCCGGACGGCTGTCCGGGGTGGTGCGTTCGGCGGGCAGTGGTGACCCGCTGACCGGTGCGACGGTGACGCTGACCGATCAGCGCGGTGAGGTCGTCGCGACGGCGGTGACCGGCGCGGACGGCACCTACACGTGCGAAGGCGTCGTCGCGGGGTCGTACACGCTGGTGGCGGTGGCCGACCATATGCGGCCCGACGCGATCACCCTGTCGGTGCCCGATACCGGCAGGCTGCGCCACGATATCGAGCTCACGCCGATGGCGGTGCTCGTCGGTACGGCCGCCACCGCGGACGGCCGCACGATTTCCGACGCCCAGATCACCGTGCTCGACGACACCGGCGAACTGACCGCCACCGCACGCACCGACGAGCACGGACGCTATACCGTGCCGGATCTGCCTGTCGGCCGGTACACGATCGTGGCGCGGGGCTATCCGGCGGTCACCGGTCAGGTGCTGGTGTCGGGTGGGGAGGTCTCCCACGACGTGCGGCTGGGGTACGACACGGAGAACTGAGGTCGGCAGTTCACGGCCGATCTCAGGACGCGACCGGAAGCTTGTGCGCCGCTGAGGAATCCGCTGTGTTCCCGGCACTGCCCAGCACCGCCGTCGGGCGCAGATCCAGACGACGCAGCAGCTGGGCGTTGATCGCGACCACCACCGTCGACGCCGACATGAGCAGCGCACCCACCTCCATCGGCAGGGTGAATCCCCACGGCGCGAGCACACCGGCGGCCAGCGGTACCGAGATCAGGTTGTATCCGGCTGCCCAGCTGAGGTTTTGGATCATCTTGCGGTAGGTGGCGCGCGAGAGTGCCATCACCGACAGCACCGAGCGTGGATCGTCACCGGCCAGCACCACACCGGCCGAGGCGATGGCGACGTCGGTGCCCGCGCCGATGGCCAGACCCACATCGGCCTGGGCGAGGGCGGGTGCGTCGTTGACGCCGTCGCCGACCATGGCGACGGTCCGTCCCGCCGATTGCAGTGCCTGGACCTTCGCGCCCTTGTCCTGTGGGAGGACACCGGCGAAGACCTCGTCGATCCCGAGCCGCCGCGCGACCGAATGCGCGACGGGAGCGGCGTCGCCGGTGATCATGGCGACGTGCACGCCGCGCTCGTGGAGCGCGTCGACGGCCTGCCGGGATTCGGGGCGGATCTCGTCGGCGAGGGCGAGGGCGCCGACCACCGCGCCGTCGCGGATCACATGCAGCACCGTGGCGCCCTGCGCCGCCCAGGCGGCGGATTCGGGGAGTTCCGGTAGCCCGTGCTCGTCCAGCATGCCGGGACCGCCGACGCTGACCGTCGAGCCGTCGACGCGTGCGGTCACGCCGACACCGTTGCGTGCCGTGAAATCCGTCGCGGCCGCCACGGCGGTCCCGCGCTGTTCGGCGGCGCCGACGATGGCGCGCCCGAGTGGGTGTTCGCTGTCGCCTTCGACCGCCGCCGCCACAGCGATCACCTGGTTCGCGTCGTATCCGGAGGTGCCCGCGGCGTCGATCACCGCGGGCTCGCCCTTGGTCAGGGTGCCCGTCTTGTCGAACAGCACGGCGTCGACGGTGCGCATGGCTTCCAGCGAGCGACGATCGGTGATCAACACCCCCGCCTCGGCCGCGCGTTCGGTCGCAATGGACACGACCAACGGGATGGCCAGTCCGAGCGCGTGCGGGCAGGCGATGACCAGCACGGTGATGGTGCGGGTGACGGCGGCGTCCGGTTCGCCGAGGGCGAGCCAGACCGTCGCGGTGATCGCGGCGGCGCCCGCCGCGAACCAGAACAGCCAGCCCGCCGCGCGATCGGCGAGCACCTGTGCGCGTGAGGTGGAGTTCTGCGCTTCGCTGACCAGCCGCTGGATTCCGGCCAGCGCGGTGTCGGCGCCGACGGCCGTGACGCGCACCCGCAGCGCGGAATCGGTGGTGACGGTGCCCGCGACCACCCGATCGCCCGGCGCGCGCCGCACCGCGACGGATTCACCGGTGATCATGGATTCGTCCACATCGGCCGCACCGGATTCGACGACACCATCGGCGGGCACCCGTCCGCCGGGTCGCACGACCACGAGATCACCTTCGGCCAGCTCGGTGACCGCGACGGTGCTGATCGCGTCGCCCTCGACCCGCTCGGCCTCGTCGGGCAGCAGCGCGGCCAGCGATTCCAGCGCGCTCGACGCCTGCCCCAGCGACCGCATCTCGATCCAATGCCCGAGCAGCATGATCACGATGAGCAGCGCCAGCTCCCACCAGAAGTCCAGCTCATGCGACAGGATGCCGAGCACCGCACCCCACGACGCCAGAAACGCGACCGTGATGGCCAGCGCGATCAACAGCATCATTCCCGGCTGCCTGGCCCGGATCTCACCGACCGCACCGGTCAGGAACGGCCGCCCACCCCAGACGTACATGACCGTCCCCAGCACCGGCGAAATCCAAGTGATCGGCCCGCTGTGCGGCAGCTCGTATCCGATCAGGTCCGCGAACATGGCATTGGCCGCGACCACCGGCACCGCCAGGACCAGCATGATCCAGAACAGGCGCCGGAACTGGGCCACGTGATCACCGTGTCCGGCGTGCTCTGCGTGCCCCGCATGATCACCGTGCGCTGCGTGCCCGGCGTGCCCGGCGTGATCACCGTGCCCCGCTTGACCGGCATGTCCTACATGCCCGCCGGGCCCTGCGTGACCAGCATGTCCTGCATGATCACCGGGCCCTGCGTGACCACCCTGACCAGCATGACCGGCAGCGTGACCGACGTGGTCGTGTTCGGCGTGATGGTCCTGATGCGATCCGCGCTCGGAGCCCATACCCAGATGGTACCCATCCGGGGTATTACGATCGCTCGCCTCGCTGACCGGTCGAAACACGAAGAGGCAATCAGACCGTTCCCGTCCGATTGACCGATGCGGCACCGGGTACGCGCCAACCATGGAACTACTCGTGATCATCGCAATCCCAGTGCTGGTCGCGGCGGTCATCATCTACCGCAAGGCGACCGGAAAACGTCCGAACGCACCGCTGACACCGGACAACGACGGTGAGTAGGCCTGCCATGACATCTATGGATCCCGATCCGTCCCGCATTCCCGATCTCGAACCGGGCGGCGGTGTAGCACCGGGCGCCACGCCGCCCGATACCGCCCAGACCTCCGGGCTGTCGGCGCCGGAACCCGACACCCGCCACCATTTCCCGCTCACCGGCGTCGCCGCAATCGTCGTGACCGCGCTCGTCGTCGGCCTGTTCATCGTGGTGGCGGTGGTGCTGCTGATCTCGCTCGGATAGCCGGGCACCGACAGCGCGCACACGACCACATCGGCACGATCAGGAGGAGGCAGTATGCAGATCGGCTACAAGCTGGCGGCGGAATCGTTCGGCCCGAACGAGCTGATCCGCCAAGCCGTCCGCGCCGAGGCCGCGGGCTTCGATTTCGTGGAGATGAGCGACCACTTCCATCCGTGGCTGGACAACCAGGGCCACTCCTGTTTCGCCTGGACCGCGCTGGGCGCCATCGCGGCCCGCACCGACCGGATCGGGATCGCCACCGGTGTCACCTGCCCGATCCTGCGCTATCACCCGGCGATCGTGGCGCAGGCCGCGGCGACCCTCGCGCTGATCTCGGACGGACGATTCACCCTCGGCGTCGGCTCCGGTGAACGGCTCAACGAGCATGTCGTCGGCCGCGAGTTCCCGCCGATCGCGGTGCGGCAGGCGATGTTGCGGGAGGCGCTGGAGATCATCCGGTTGCTGTGGTGCGGCGGGTACCGGTCCTATGACGGCAGATATCTGTCGGTATCGGACGCCCGGGTGTTCGACCTGCCCGAGAACCCACCGCCCATCGCGGTTGCCGCCGGAGGTCGCGAGGCAGCGCGGATCGCCGGTGAACTCGGCGATGGACTGTTCGCCACCGGGCCCGAAGCGCGACTGGTCGACGACTATCGCGCCGCGGGCGGCACCGGACCGCGCTACGCCGAGGTCGGCATGGCATGGGCGCCCGATGAGCAGACCGCCGCCGAAGCCGCGCACGAGACCACCCGTTGGGCGGTGACCGGATGGAAGGTGATGAGCGAGCTGCCGAATCCGGTGAACTTCGCCGCGGCCACCACCACCGTGCGCGTCGACGACATCCGCGCGGCCATGGCCTGCGGCCCCGACCCCGCCCGTTATCTGGCCACCGCCCAGGACTACGTGGACGCGGGCTACGACCATCTCGTGATGCAGAACGCCGGGCCCGACCCCGACGGATTTCTCGACTTCTACCAGCGTGAACTCGATAAACCGATGCGTGAACTCGTCGCGAAGTGATCCGGTCGTCCGAACCGCTGATTGCGTACGCGCGCGCCGGGTATACGTCCCGCAGACAGGAGGTGTGTCATGCCGAAGGAATGGACCGACAAACAGGAACGGCAGTACGAACACATCAAGGATTCGGCCGAGGACCGCGGTGCGGGCACCAAACGGGCGAAGGAAATCGCCGCGCGCACCGTCAACAAGAATCGCGCCCAGTCGGGCCAGTCCAAGACCGCGAGCCGCTCATCCACCCATGACGTCTCACCACAGCATCGCGGCGGTAAGCGCTCGCACAGCGGATCGCAGGGCCCCACCCGTGACCAGCTGTACAACGAAGCACGTCAGCGCAATATCGAGGGCCGCTCGAAGATGAACAAGGCGCAGCTGGCCCGAGCGCTCGGCCGGTCGTAGCTCCGATGAGCGCCACCGACCAGCTTGCCCATCCGGATCGCCCGCTCGAACCCGATCCGGTGCCACCACCACCGCCGCCGCATCCGGTGCCGGAACCGGAGCCGGTGCCGCCTGCTCCGCAGCCGGGTGATCCGCCCACCCCGCCGATTCCGCCACCACCGGACCCTGGTCCGACACCGGACCCGATACCACCGACGCCGGTCTGAGCCGGGGCGGTCCGTCAGTCGCCCATCGCCTGTTCCCGCAACCGGTCGAGGGTGCGGGACAGGATCCGTGACACGTGCATCTGCGAGACACCGAGCCGCTCGGCGATTTCGTGCTGGGTCAGAGAGTCGAAGAACCGCAGCCGGAGCATGAGCTGTTCCCGTTCGGGAAGTTCGGCGATATAGGGCTGCACGGCCAGATAGTCCTCGACGTAGCGGTAGGACGGTTCCTCGGCGCCGAGGGTTTCACTCACCGGCGCGTTCTCGGCGTCATCGCCGGTCACCGTGTCGATCGAGGAACTCTGATAGGCGTTGCCTGCGATCAACGCCTGGGTGATCTCGACCAGATCCACCTGAAGTTCGGCCGCCAGCTCCCTGGCTCTCGGCATCCGGCCCAACCGCTGCACCAGCTTGTCGGTGGCGGGCCCGATGCCGCGCTGGATCTCCTTGACCCGCCGCGGCACCCGCACCGACCAGGTGTTGTCCCGGAAATATCGGCGGACCTCCCCCATGATGGTCGGCACCGCGAACGACAGGAACGAGGTCCCGCGCGTCACATCGAACCGGTCCACCGCGTGTAGTAGTCCCACCCGCGCCACTTGCAGCAGATCCTCGAACATTTCACCGCGCCCGGCGAATTTGCGGGCGATGTGTTCGGCGAGCGGTAGACAGCGGTCGATCACCTCCGCGCGCATCGCGGTGCGGCGCGGATCGCTGTCGGGCAGGGACGCGAGTTTCTCCAGCAACGGCTCGATGTGGTCGTAGCTGTCCTGGCCCGGCGGGCGGCGCGCGGGTCGTGAATACGCCCGCGACCGCTCAGCTGCCATCAGGTCTGCCGTTTCCGTCGGGACTGCCCCTGCCGTCGGAACCGCCGCGCACCCAGGTGAACCGGGCCGTGGTCGGGTATCCGCCCGCGACGTCGTCGAAGGGCCGCTGCTCGGTCGCGATGGATTCGGTCAGGGTGCGCACGATATGCCAACCGAAGCTGTGCCGGTCACCGACCGATTCGGTCGCCGCGATCGACGATACGGCGACACTCATGCGGTCGTCCCCATAGGTGAACTCGCAGGTCAGTTCCGATCCGGGTACCGCGTCCAGGATCAGCGAGGTCGCCACCTCGTCGAGCGCGAGCCGGATATCGGTGACCTCGTCGAGTGCGAAGTCGGCGATCAACGACACCGTTTCGGCCAGCGCCCGCAACATCAGCAACTGTTCGAGCTGCGCGGGTAACCGGACTCCCACCGTCGTAGTGCCTGTGGCTGTGCGGGATATGTGCTCGGTCATGCCCACCACCTCGGTCCGCCCTGATCCGGTGTCATCTGCTCGCGTACCCGGCCCGGCCCGCGCGAAACGCCGGAGACGGTGTCGAGCGCGGGCTCGTCGACGCAGACCGACCGGCACCGGTGACGGCTCGCCGCGCGGTCAGGTGTCGAGGGCCTCCCGCAGGGTCGGATAGTGCTGGAACAGTGGCCGCACACCGGCCACCTCGAGTACTCGTTCGACGTCTTTTCGTCCGCTCACCAGGCGCAGATCACGTCCGCGTGCGGCCGCATCGACCTTCGCGGAGGCGAGCAGCGTGGCGGACCGGATACTCAGGAACGTGGCCGCGCGCAGATCGAGCACGACGATCGGCCGGTCGGTGTGCAGGCATTTGCGCACCAGATCGTAGAAATCGTCGTACAGCGCGGCGTCGAGTTCACCCTCGACCCGAGCGACAGCGCAGCCACCGTGCACGCCGTCCTGCCAACTCAACCGCCGGATATCGCAGCCGTGCTGCGGCCTCGCCAGCCGATGCAGCTGTTCGGCGATCTGATGTTCGGTCACCAATGACATCGAATCCTCCTGTGGGACAGGGGCTTCCGATCGGTTTCCGTGCTGTGGAGCAGCGGCCGGAACGAGGGACTCGGGAGACGATGTGCACAGTCGCCCCACGTCGGCGTTCCAGCTGTGAAACATGGTCGGCCGGGTCTCGACCTGGCACTATTCTGGCACGCGAACCGCACCCTGTCACCAGCTCGGGCCAGAACCCGAGGTGACCACGACGCACGAGAGCGGTTGCCGGGCGCGATGCCGCGGCAACCGCTGTCGGTTACCACCGATTCGGGTCAGCGGGCCTCATCGCTTTGATGCGACTTCTGCCGCGCCTCGTCGAGATCGGCTTCACGGCGCTGCTTTTCGGCTTCGGCTTCCTTCTTCGCGGCTTCGCGCTGGGAGTCGGCCTTGTTCTGCTGTGCGCGGCCTTCGTCGCGCAGCTCATCGTTGCCGAGTACGGTTCCGGCGGTCTCCTTGACTCGGCCCTTCACGCCCTCGACAACGCCTTCGACGCCCTCGCGGGGACCGCTTGTGGACTCCGACACGATAGTCACCTCCGTGTGATCGGTTCCTGCTGGACAGTCGCCGCATACCCGGTCTCGGTGGTCTCAATCGGAACCGGCACCACGGTCTCGATGGTTTACCGGTGGGCACGCCGGGTAGCGCCACCGTGACGGCGCACCCACCGCCGTCGTCACCCACGATCAAAACCGCCCGTGACGTGCGGACCATGCCCATCGAACAGGAAGAGGGCTGATCACCATGGCGATCTGCGATACCTGCGGCAACGATTACGACAAGACCTTCACCGTCAGCAGGAACGGCAGCTCGTGGACGTTCGACAGCTTCGAATGCGCCGTGAGCGAACTCGCACCGACCTGCGCTCATTGCGGGTGCCGGGTGCTCGGCCATGGCGTCGAAGCCGCCGAGCAGACGTTCTGCTGTGCGCATTGCGCGCGCCGCGCCGGTCACGAATCACTCGTCGACCACGCCTGAGGCCCGGTTCACCGCCGAGCGACGACGCGAATCGTGTCCAACGACGCATCGGCGGCGTCGGGCACATTCATGCCCGCCGCGAGCCCGGAGCGCAGGTACTCGAGCACCGCGTCGTCGAGCAGCTCTCCAGGCACCACCACCGGAATTCCCGGCGGATACGGGGTGAGCTGTTCGGCGGCGATCCTGCCCGCCGCCTCGGCGACGGGCACCGATTCCAGCGGACCGAAGAACGCGTCGCGCGGCAGCATGACCGACTCCAGTTGGATCTGCTCGGGCGAGGGCAGGCGTATCGATGGCGGCGTGGCAGCGGGATCGATCTGCGCGCGCCACGCCGTCACGGCTTCGACCAGCGTGTCGATGCTCGCGTCGTCATCGGCGATGGACAGCGTCGCAAGGATTCTGCGGTGATCGCTGAGACCGAGATCGAGCCGACGATGTTCGCGCAGCCAGTCCGCGGCCTGATAGCCGGTGGCTCCGGTGCCTTCGATATCCATCAGCACCTGCATCCGGTCGAGATCATGGGAGGCCTGCGCGCCGAGCAGCACATCTTCGAGCACATCGACGCCGGGAATCCGATCCAGCTCACGACGGGCGCGTTGGGCGGTGCGCAGCGCGGCGCCGAGCAGTTCGTGTCCGTGCTGCACCATCTGCCTGCGCCAACCGTCCAACGCCGAATAGATCAGCACGTTGGGGCTCGTGGTCATCAGCAGGTCCGCGCAGGCGCTCAGCAGTGACCGGTCGATCAGGTCGCCTTGCACGTGGAACACCGAGCCCTGTTCGAAGCCAGCGCCCATCTTGTGCACACTCACCACGCACACATCGGCTCCGACATCCATCGCCCAGGTGGGCAGCTCGGGATGGAACGGCAGATGCGCGCCCCACGCCTCGTCCACGATGAGCGGTTTGCCACGTTCATGACAGACCTCGACGATCCCGGCCAGATCGGCGCAGGTGCCGTAGGGACTCGGGCTGACCACGAGCGCGCCCGCCGCATCGGGATGGCGGTCCCACACGTCGCGGACCTGCTGCGGCGACGGCGGATGCGAGATATGCCGCTCGGCGTCCCAGCGGGGCGTGATCCAGCGTGGCTGCACACCGGAGAACACCAGACCCGCCACGATCGATTTGTGGCTGTCCCTCGCGACCAGCAGCCCACCGTCCTTGCCGCCCGCCACAGCCATCATCGCCGCTTTCACCGACAGGGAGCTGCCGCAGGTGGAGAAGAACGTGGTCTCGGCGCCGACCGCGTCGGCCATCAGGGCTTCGGCGTCGGCGAGATAGCCGCCGCGCATGAGCCGGTCGTCGAGACCGGGTCCGGCGAGGACGTCGGAGCCGAAGGCATCGGCGCCGATGATCGCGGCCACCCGCTCATCGACCCCGCGGCCTTGCCGATGGGCCGGTGGGGTGTATCCGTATCTGCCCACGCGCCGGTAGTCGGCCAGCGCATCGAGCAGCGGCGCTCGCGCATGGTCCATGCTCGCAGTCCTACCCGATCGGGCCGGAAATATGTCGACCCCACGCCCGGCGGTGACGAGTAGCCTACGAGGAATGGACCCGGCCTCGTCGACAGTCGGCGTTGAAGAGGAATTCCTCCTCGTTGACCCGGACAGCGGTGCGCCCGCGGCGAAGAATGTCGAGGTGGCCCGGTCGGCGAAGGATATCGGCATCGATCTGCAACTCGAATTGACCCGATGCCAGGTGGAGACCAGTACCGGCGTGCACACCGACACCGCCGAACTGCTCACCGAATTGCGCGAATTGCGTAGCGGCGTCGCCGATTGCGCCCGTGCGCACAACACCCGCCTGCTCGCGGTGGCGATTCCACCGACGGTGCCCGAGCAGTTCCCGATCACCGACACCCCGCGCTATCAGCGCATCGCCCGCGGTTTCGGCATGATCGCGCACGAACAGGGATTGTGCGGATGCCATATCCACGTGGGCATTCCCGATCGGGAGACGGCGGTGCAGATCAGCAATTGCTTGCGGCCGTCGTTACCGGTATTCCTCGCACTCACCGCCAATTCCTCGATCTACCGTGGTGCCGAAACCGGTTACGCCAGTTGGCGCAGTGTGCTGTGGCGGCGTTGGCCCAGTGCGGGCCCGCCGCCGTACTTCGCCGACGCCGGGGCCTACGACGCGATGGTGGAGATGATGTTGTCCAGCGGCAGCATTCTGGACAAGAAGATGGTCTATTGGGATATCCGGCCCTCGATCACCTTCCCCACGATCGAGATCCGAGTCAGCGATGTGCCCGCGACGGTCCGGGAGACGGCGCTGCTCGCCACCCTCGTCCGGGCCACCGTGCTGACCGTGCGCGCCGAACTCGACCGCGGCGCCGCCGCACCGATGGTGTCGGCGGAGGTGTTGCGAACCGCGTACTGGAAGGCGGCCCGCTCCGGCCTCGACGGTGACGGCGTCGATGCGGTCGACGGCCGGATCGCCCCCATGCGCGTATTGCTGGCCGAACTGCTCGACCGGATCTCCCCGGCGCTCGCGGCGCTCGAGGCCGAAGACTTCGTCGGCGAGACGATCGCCGCGGTACTCGACGGCGGGAACGGCGCCCGTCGACAATGCGACGCTTTCCGTGCACGCCACGAGATCAGCGATGTGCTCGCGGTATTGCGGGATGCCACGCTGGAAGGTTGCGTGTAAGCAGTCCTACATCCGAAGGTGCACTGCTCAGAGCAGGATTCGACGTGCCCTGGCCCGCGCGTCGTCCGGGTCTGTGGCGGCGAGCACCGCCGCGGCGGCCGCTTCGCAGTCGGCCAGGGTGACCGCCGACAGCTGGGCGCCGACCCCGGCGACGGCGGGGGCGGCGGCCGACAGCGAGGTGACGCCGAGCCCGGTCAGCACACAGGCCAGCAGCGGGTCGGCGGCGGCCTCACCACAGACGCCGACCGGTTTTCCGGCCCGGCGGCCCGCGGCGGCGGTACCGGCCACGAGGGTCAGCACCGCGGGCTGCCACGGGTCGGTCAGCGCGGCCAGATCGGGTGACATCCGATCGGCCGCCATCGTGTACTGGGCGAGATCATTGGTGCCGATCGAGACGAAATCGACCTCGGCCAGGATCGCCTCGGCCAGCAATGCGGCGGCGGGCACCTCGATCATCACCCCGGCGACCAGCCCTCTGGCCCGGACCCGCGTCGCGAACGAACGCGCTTCGCCGACCGTCGCGATCATCGGCGCCATCACCATCGGCGGGAGGTCGCGTCCCTCCGCCGCTGCGGCGACGGCATCGAGTTGACGCTCGAGTATGCCGCCGTCGCGGGCGGCGATCCGGATACCGCGGACGCCGAGTGCCGGATTGGCCTCCTCGGGGTGGTCGGCGAAGCGCAGCGGCTTGTCCGAACCCGCGTCCAAGGTCCGCAGCACCACTTTCGCGGTGGGAAAGGCGTCGAGCACATCCCGGTAGATGCGGGCCTGCTCCGGTACCGACGGTTCGGTATCGCGGTCCAGGAAGCACAGTTCGGTACGGAACAGTCCGATGCCCTCGGCGGGGGTGGCCGCCGCGGCGCGCGCACCGGCGCCGTCCTGCACATTGGCGAGGACCGCGACACGGTGACCGTCGGCGGTGGCGCCGGGACCGGTCCAGCTCGCATTCCTGGCCACGGTGGCGCGGTAGCTCGCGACGGCGGCTTCGGCCACGGCCGAGTCGGCACCGACGGTTACCGTGCCCGCCGCACCGTCCATCAACAGATCCGCCCCGACGGGGACGTCATCGAGACCCGATACCGCGACGACGCAGGGAATACCGAGTTGACGGGCGATGATGGCGGTATGGCTGGTGGCGCCGCCGAGCGAGGTCGCCAGCCCGACGATGCGGGTGGGGTCGAGGCCCGCGGTATCGGCCGGAGCCAGATCACGGGCGATCAGCACGGACGGCCGTTCGGGGGCCGGCACACCGGGTTCGGGCAGTCCGAGCACTTCGGCCACCACTCGGTCACACACATCGCGCAGATCGGTCACCCGTTCGGCCATCAGCCCGCCGAGCTTGCCGAACATCTCGGCGAACTGCTCGGTGGCCGCCGTCGCGGCCGCGGGTGCGGCCGCACCGGTCGCGATCAGCTTCTCGGCCGCGGCGAGCCAGCCGCGATCGGCGGCCATAGCCGCATTGGCCGACAGCACCTCGGCGGCAGCACCCGTCGACGCGTCGGCGCGCGAGCGCAGCCGGGCCGCGACGGTTTCGGCGGCGGCCCGCAGGGCGGCGAGTTCGGAGGCCCGATCGGACTCCGCAACCGTGTCTGTTCGGACATCGATCCGCACCCTCGGGTTCGGTCGAATAGCAGGCGCGGCGGCGACTCCCGGCACCGCAGGGGTTCCGCGCAAAACCAATTCAACGGCCTCTACCTGCTGTGATCGGCTCATTTGCGGTCTCCTTCGCACCGAAGTCGGACTGTGTTGTTCATATCAACGCCTGAGTTGATGTGATCCAGACTACTCCAAACCATTGACAAAGCAACAGACTCAGACGTAAAACAACATAAACCAACATTTGCAGGAGGGATCGGGATGTACGCAGAGGAGCGGCAGCAGGCCATCGCCACCCTGGTCGGGCAGCGCGGTCGCGTATCGGTGACCGATCTGTCCGAGCAGTACGGCGTCACCAGCGAAACCGTCCGCCGCGATCTCGCGGTGCTCGATCGCATGGGTCTGGTGCGCCGGGTCCACGGCGGCGCGGTACCGGCCGCCGCCCTCACCGCGATCGAACTCGGCACCTCCGAACGCGAAGGCGCGCGCACCGCCGAGAAGGAGCGCATCGCCAAGGCCGCCGTGGAATTCCTGCCACCCACCGGCGGCAGCGTGCTCTTCGACGCGGGCACCACCACCGCGCGGGTCGCCGCTCTGCTGCCGACCGACCGCGAACTGGTCGGTGTCACGAACTCGTTGCCGGTGGCGACGCGACTCAGCGCGCACGCCGGGGTGCAGCTGCATCTGCTCGGCGGGCGCGTGCGTGGGGTCACCCAGGCCGCTGTCGGCGCCGACACGCTGCGCGTACTCGCCGGATTGCGCGTCGATACCGCGTTCATCGGCACCAACGCCCTGACCCCGGTGCACGGGCTGTCCACCCCGGACGCGGACGAGGCGGCGGTGAAACGCGCCATGGTCGCCAGCGCGCACCGCGTCGTGGTCGTCGCCGATTCGTCCAAGATCGGCCGGGAGGATTTCGTTCGCTTCGCCGGAATCGATGAGATCGACGTACTGGTCACCGATTCCGGCATCCCCGCCTCGGTGCGGAACGAACTGAGCAACAGCGGCATCGAGGTGGTGGCGCCATGATCGTCACGCTCACCGCGAACCCGAGTATCGACCGCACCGTCACCCTGGCCGAACCGCTGCTGCGCGGCGCGGTGCACCGGGCTTCCGGTGTCGCCACTCATCCGGGAGGTAAGGGCGTCAACGTCTCGCGGGTGGTCGCCGCCGCCGGTGTCGCCACCGTCGCCGTACTGCCGGGCAATGCCGATGATCCGCTGCTGCGGGCGCTCACGGATGCGGGCATCGAGCATCGCAGCGTGCCGACCGCGGGTTCGGCGCGGATCAACCTCACTGTCGCCGAGACCGACGGCACCACGACCAAGATCAACGAGCCCGGCCATCCGCTCACCGCGGCCGCCCTCGAGGCGCTCACGGCCCTGCTCGGCGAGCTGGCCGTCGATGCCGAATGGGTGGTGCTGTCGGGCTCGCTGCCACCGGCGGTCCCCGCGGACTGGTACGTCGAACTGATCGAGCGGCTGCCGGGCACCCGGATCGCCGTGGACACCTCCGACGCGCCGCTGCTGGCACTCGCGGACCGAACATTCTCGGTGGCACCGCAATTGATCAAACCCAATACCGACGAACTCGCTCAGCTGACCGGCACCGCCGCCGCCACACTGGAGGATCCCCTCGCTGCCGCGCGCGCCGCCGCCGGGCTCGTCGACCGCGGTTTCGGCGCCGTACTGGCGACCCTCGGCGCCGCGGGTGCGGTGCTCGTCACCCCGGACGGCGCATGGCATGCCACCGCACCCGTCATCCGCCCACGCAGCACGGTCGGCGCGGGCGATTCGGCGCTGGCCGGCTATCTGCTCGCCGATCTGTCCGGCGCCGACCCGGCCGACCGTTTACGCCACGCCGTCGCCTACGGCAGCGCCGCCGCCGCCCTGCCCGGCACCGGTCTACCCGGCCCCCATCACACCGACCCCGACGCCGTATCCGTCACGGCGCTGGACCTCCTCCCCCATTCCTGAAGGACGCATCGCGATGGCCGATTCGATCATCACCCCCGAAACGATCAGTCTCGACGCCGATCTCGGCGCATCGAAGGACGCCGTGATCGCCGCCCTCGCACAACGACTCGTCGACGCCGGACGGGCCGAGGACGTGTCGGCGCTCACCGCGGCGGTCCTCGCCAGGGAGGCGCAGTCGGCGACCGGGCTGCCCGGTGGGCTCGCCATCCCACACTGCCGGGCCGCCACGATCACCGCGGCGTCGCTCGGTTTCGCACGGCTGGCGCCGAAGGTCGATTTCGGCGCACCCGATGGTCCCGCCGACCTCGTATTCCTCATCGCGGCACCGGAAGGCGCTGGCGCCGAACACATGAAGCTGCTGTCCAGCCTCGCACGAGCGCTGGTGAAACCGGAGTTCGTGGGCAGCCTGCGGGCGGCGCAAACCCCGGATGCGGTGGTGGCGCTGGTGGATTCGGTACTGACTCCTCCGGCGACGACAGGAGCGGCGGTATCTGGTGCCGGGGCAGCCTCGGCCGGGTCGGCGACCGCGACGTCCGGGCCGAGGGCCTCGGCGGCTTCGGTCGACGCACCGGGCGCTGCCGTGACATCGACCGGCGCGTCCGACGCTGCCCTGTCGTCACCCGGTACATCGGGCGCTACAGCGACGCCAACCAGCACATCCGGCGCGGCCGGTACATCGGGCGCTGTGGCGAGGTCAACCGACGCACCCGGCACTGTCGTGACATCGGGCGCCGCAGCGACTTCAGCAGCCGCAGCATCGATCCCGCCGCACTCAACCGCTACCTCGAACGATGCGGCATCCCCTGCTTCACGATCGGGTACGGCCGAGGGTCGCGGATCGGCAGGCGCTGCCGCGGGCACGATCACCGGCGCATCCGAGATGACATCGGGCACCGCAACCGATCCCGCCTCGAGCACCACGACATCGGAGGCCGTCGACCAGCCGACAACTCGGCAGGCCCCGTCCACCCGCACCGTGGTGGCGGTGACGGCCTGCCCCACCGGGATCGCCCACACCTACATGGCCGCCGACGCGCTCGTCGCCGCTGGTGAGCGGGCGGGCGTTCGGGTCGAGGTGGAGACCCAGGGTTCCAGTGGTACCACTCCGCTGTCCGCCGCGATCATCGCGGCGGCCGACGCCGTCATCCTCGCCACCGATGTGGGTGTGAAGGGCCGGGAGCGGTTCGCGGATAAGCCGGTGATCGAATCCGGGGTGAAGCGAGCGATCAACGAACCCGATGCGATGATCGCCGAGGCGCTGCGGGTGGCGCGCGATCCCGCCGCCGCACCGGCCCCCACCACGACGCCCGACGAACCGCCCGCCGCCGCGCTCGGCTGGGGCACCCGATTGCGCCAGATCCTGCTCACCGGCGTGAGCTACATGATCCCGTTCGTCGCGGCGGGCGGTCTGCTGATCGCGCTCGGATTCCTGGTCGGCGGCTACGAGATCGCCGACAATGCCCGCTCGATCGTGCTGGACAATTCTCTGACCTCGCTACCGCCGGGCGGGCTCGCCACCTACCTCGGCGCGGTGCTCTATCAGCTGGGTTCGCTCGCGTTCAGTTTTCTCGTCCCCGCCCTGGCCGGGTATATCGCCTTCGCGATGGCCGATCGGCCCGGTCTGGCACCGGGTTTCACCGCGGGTGCGGTGGCGGTGTTCGTCGGCGCCGGGTTCCTCGGTGGTCTCGTCGGCGGTCTGATCGCCGGGTTCGCCGCACTATGGGTGAGCCGGATTCCGGTGCCGCAGTGGGCGCGCGGGTTGATGCCGGTGGTGGTCATCCCGCTGTTCGCTTCGCTGATCGTCGGTGTACTCATGCTGACGGTGCTCGGCAAGCCCTTGGCCGTGGTCACCGAGAGCCTCACCGACTGGCTCAATGGGCTGTCGGGTACTTCGGCGGTCGCGCTCGGCATCATTCTCGGTCTGATGATGTGCTTCGACCTGGGCGGCCCGGTCAACAAGGCCGCCTATTCGTTCGCGGCGGCGGGCCTGTCGGTGAGCGATCCGGCAACACTGAAGATCATGGCCGCCGTGATGGCCGCGGGCATGGTGCCGCCGCTGGCCATGGCCTTGGCCTCGACCGTACTGCGGCCGGGACTGTTCACCTCCGCCGAACGCGAGAACGGTAAGGCGGCCTGGTTGTTGGGCGCCTCGTTCATCTCCGAGGGCGCCATCCCGTTCGCCGCCGCCGATCCGCTGCGGGTGATCCCATCGATGATGGCGGGTGGTGCCGTCACCGGCGCGCTGGTGATGGCCACGGGCGTGACGCTCAGCGCACCGCACGGCGGTATCTTCGTATTCTTCGCGGTCGGGCAGATCGTCTGGTATCTCATCGCGATCGCCGCGGGCACCGTCACCGCCGCGGTCTGCGTCACCGCTGCCAAGTCCTTCGGCCGGGCCCGCACCCGCACCGACGCCGCGCTGGTCGCCGCCTGAGGTGAGCGCGCAATTCGACCCACGCACAACAGCATCCGATATCCATCGAAACAAGGAGTAGCCATGCCGAGCACCACTGTCACCGTCGGTTCGTCGATCGGGCTGCATGCCCGCCCCGCCGCCCTCATCGCCGAAGCCGTCGGCGCCGCGGGCGTCCCCGTCACCTTGGCACTGCCCGGTGGTGAGCCCGTCGACGCGGGTTCGTCACTGATGATCATGGCCCTCGGCGCCACCTTCGGCACCGATGTCGTCGTCACCAGCGACGATCAGCCGACCCTGGACAAGATCGCGGGTATGGTCGCCAGCGACCTCGACGCCTGAGGCCACGCCGTACCCGCGGAGCCGTGGCGGCTCGGTTCGGGCGCGTCACCTCGGTCGGTGGCGGCCCGGACCACGTCTACCAGCTCCGTTCGCCTCGGCATCGCCGGTCGGGGCGAGGTGCACCACGGACGCAGGTGGTCGCCCCGAGCAGCGCCGCAGCAGCATCCGTCGGCACCGCCGCTTCGATGGCGGTGCCGACGGATGCGAACGCATCAGCCGGTCGGGCGACACCGTCGACCGTTTCCTATTTGCGCGGACGCTTCTCCCGCACCCGCACCGAGATCCGCACCGGCGAACCGTCGAATCCGAATTCCTCGCGGAGCCTACGCTCCAGGAAGCGGCGGTAGCCCGCCTCCAGGAATCCGGTGGTGAACAGGACGAACGTCGGCGGACGCGTGGTCGCCTGGGTGGCGAACAGCACCCGCGGCAGCCTGCCGCCACGCATCGGCGGCGGAGTGGCGGCCACGACTTCCTTGAGCCAGTTGTTCAACCGGCCCGTCGAGATCCGCTTGTCCCAGGATTCGAGCGCGGTCTCCATGGCGGGCACCAGCTTCTGCACGGCCCGGCCGGTGTGCGCGGAGATGTTGACCCGCTGCGCCCACGGCACCCGGACCAACTCGCGGTCGATTTCCTTCTCCAGCTGTAGCCGACGGTCCTCGTCGACCAGATCCCATTTGTTGAACGCCAGCACCAGCGCCCGCCCGGAATCGGCGACCAGGCTGATCACCCGCAGGTCCTGTTCGGTGATCGGCTGCGAGGCGTCGATCAACATGATCGCCACCTCGGAGGCCTCCAATGCCGCCTTGGTGCGCAGCGAGGCATAGAACTCGGTACCGCTCGCGGTGGACACCTTGCGGCGCAGCCCAGCGGTATCGACGAATTTCCAGACCTTGCCGCCCAGGTCGACCAGGGTGTCGACCGGATCGACAGTGGTCCCGGCGACATCGTGCACCACCGAGCGCTCATCACCGGACAGCTTGTTCAGCAGACTCGATTTGCCGACATTGGGCTTACCGACGAGCGCGACCCGGCGCGGTCCCGTACCACCCGTGCCTTCGCGCGGGGTTTCCGGCAGCACCCCGAGGATGTCGTCGAGCAGATCACCGGTGCCGCGGCCGTGCGCGGCCGAAACCATGCGCGGCTCACCCAGGCCAAGTGACCACAGCGTGGACGCGTCGGCCTCGACCCGCTGATCGTCGACCTTGTTGGCGACCAGGATGACCGGCGTCTTGGACCGACGCAGCACCTTCACCGCGGCCTCATCGGTCGCGGTCGCGCCGACGGTGGCGTCGACGACGAGCAGGATCGCGTCGGCGGTATTCATCGCCAGTTCGGCCTGGCGCGCCACCGACTGCTGCAAACCCTTCGCATCGGGCTCCCAGCCGCCGGTGTCCTGCACCAGGAAGCGACGGCCAGCCCAGTTCGCCTCATAGGACACCCGATCGCGCGTCACACCGGGAATGTCCTCGACAACCGCCTCACGTCGACCGAGGATCCGGTTCACCAGCGTCGATTTGCCGACATTGGGCCGCCCGACGATGGCGAGCGTCGGCATCGCGATATGTTCGCCCGCCTCCAGATCACCCTCGAGATCGGTGATCTCCCATTCGGATTCGTCACTCCAGACGCCGTCGCCCGCGAGCACGTCCTCGGTCATTTGGTCTCTCCCGTTCTGCGCACCGAAACCTGCTGCGCGACCACGCGATACAGCTCGTCGATGACCTCGTCCATGCTCAGTTCGCTGGTATCGACCAGCACCGCGTCCGCGGCGGGCCGCAGCGGCGACACCGTGCGGGTGGAGTCGAGGGTGTCGCGGCGCTGCACATCGGCCAGTACGGCGGCGTAGTCGTCACCCCTGCCCTCGGCGATGTTCTGCTGATTGCGCCGCTGTGCCCGCGCCTCGGCGGAAGCGGTCAGATAGATCTTGGCGTCGGCGTCGGTCAGCACGACGGTGCCGATATCGCGTCCCTCGACCACGATCCGTCCCGCCGACACCGCGATCTCGCGCTGCAATGCCACCAGCGCCGCACGCACCTGCGCCACCGCGGAGACGGCCGACACGGCCTTGGTGACGGCATCGCCACGGATCTCGGCCGATACGTCGGCGCCGTCGAGCTGGATCACCTCATGGCTGGGGTCTGTGCCGATGGTCAACGGCAGCTCCTCGACCGACGCCGCGATGGCGGCGGGATCGTCCAGGTCGACGCCTTCGCGCAGCACCCGCAGGGTCGCCACCCGGTACATGGCGCCGGTATCGAGGTAGCGGGCGCCCAGCCGGGCGGCGAGCCGCCGCGACACACTGGACTTACCGGTCCCCGACGGCCCGTCCATCGCCACGACCAGCGATGACGAACCCGACAGCGACTCGAGCACCTCGACCGCGCTCTCCACACCGTTCACAACGACACCGCCTCGTAGAGTTTGCCGATTTCCGCCCGACCCAGCACCCGCAGGGTGCCCGGTCGTTGATCGCCCAGCGCCACCGGGCCGATATCGGTGCGCACCAGCCGCGTCACCGGATGACCGACCGCATCCAGCAGTCGGCGCACGATGTGCTTACGCCCCTCGTGCAACACGATCTTGACCAGAGAACGTCCCTCGCCGATATCGAGCACCTGGAAACGATCGACCTTGGCGGGACCGTCTTCGAGTTCGACACCGTCGCGCAGCTGCTTGCCGACCGCACGATGCACCTCGCCGTTGACGGTCGCCAGATAGGTCTTGGACACCTCGAACGAGGGGTGCATGAGCCGATGCGCCAGATCGCCGTCATTGGTGAGCAGCAGCAGGCCCTCGGTGTCGGCGTCGAGTCGCCCGACATGGAACAGCCGCTGCCCGGCCGCGATGCGTTCGGCGACGATATCGCCGACGCAGGGGCGGCCGAGATCATCGGACATGGTCGACTGCCAGCCCTTTGGCTTGTTCAGCGCCAGATGCACCAGCTCCTCGCGCACCATCACGCGGGTGCCGTCCACCCGGATCACCGCATGCTGCGGGTCGATGCGCAGCCCCTGTTCGCGCACGATGAGACCGTCGACCTCGACGCGGCCCTGCGCGATCATGTCCTCGGCGGCGCGCCGGGAGGCGACACCGGCCTTGGCCAGCACCTTCTGCAAGCGCTCACCCTCGCCCCACGGCAGTTTGGTGTGGGTCTCGGTCGACTCCACGTGCTGACGTTTGGCCGGTTTCGCATTGCTGAGCTGCGGCGGCGACGTCGTCTGCCGCTGCGGTTTGGCCGATTTGTTCTTGCGCGCGGGTGGCTGGGTGCGGTCGGTCCTGCGGGCTCCGGCGCCGCCCTGCCCGCCACGCTGCGATGCGGCCGGGGAGCCGCCGCGCTGGGTTCCGGCCGTTCCGCCGGTGCCGCGCTGGCCTGTCCCGCCGGTCGCGGCGCCGCGCGGGGTGACGCCCCGCTGGGCCGCGCGCGCGTCGCGGGTGCCGACCGGGCGCCCACTCCTCGGCTGCTGGTCGTTACGTTTCCTACGGTCCGGTGTGCCATCTCGGCGAGCGGGAGTATTCACGTTGTCCTGTCAATCCTCGGTGCCGAGGTTTATGTCGTCCTCGGCGGGTTTCTTCAGCCTGGTGTAGCGGGGGTCCGTATCCAGGCTCTCGTTGATCTCATCGATCAGGTCGACGCCCGGTAGCAGGGGCGCCAGTGCTGGCAGATCGCTCAGTGACGCCAGTCCGACCCGTTCCAGGAACAGTTCGGTCGTGCGGTAGAGCGTCCCGTTGGTCTCCGGGTCGACGCCTGCTTCGGCGATCAACCCTCTGGCCAGCAGGGTGCGCATCACGCCGTCGACGTTCACGCCGCGCACCGCGCCGACCCTGGTCCGGGTCACCGGCTGGCGGTATGCCACCACCGCCAACGTTTCCAAGGCGGCCCTGGTCAATTTCGACCGGGCGCCGTCGAGCAGCAACCGTTCCACATACGGTGCGTACTCGCTGCGAGTATAGAAGCGCCACCCGTCACCGGCGAAACGCAGATCGATCCCACTGCCCCGCGCGGACAGTTCCGCCGACATTTCCCGCAGGGTGCGCTCCACCCGCTCGGTGGTGTCGTCGAGGGCCGCCGCCAGCTGTTCTACCGGGGCGGGAGTGTCGACGATGAGCAGAACCGCCTCAAGCGCCGAGCGGAATTCGTCGTCGCCGAGCGGTTCGGGGGTGAACTCTGCCACTGCCTCGGTCATCCGTAGTCCTCTTCGATGGTCACCGCGTCCGCGTGGTGCGCGTCGTCGGGCTGTTCGCCGATCCAGCTCACCGCCAGCGGGCCCAGCGGATCGGGCTGATCGAACTCGATGGTCTTACCGCGATAGAGCTCGAGCAGTGCGAGGAAGCGGGCCACGATCTCGATCGGTGCGCCACAGTCGGCGACCAGTTCGGCGAAGGTGGTCCAGCCGCCCGCACCGCGCTCTTTGAGCCGTTCCAGCACGATCGCGGCCTGTTCGGCCACCGAGACGGCGTGCGCGTGCAGATGGTCGAGACCCACCGTCGGCACCGGCCGTGGCCGGAATGCCGCGGCCGCGATCTCGGCGAATCCGGCGGCGTCCACGCCGAGGGTCACCTCGGGCAGCAGATCGGTGAACCGGTCTTCGAGTCCGACGGCCCGCGGATACCTGCGCAGCGCCGCCGCCTCCAACTCCCCCAACAGTTCGGCGACCTGTTTGAACGCCCGATACTGCAACAGCCGGGCGAACAGCAGATCGCGCGCCTCCAGCAGTTCCAGGTCCTCGGCGTCGGTCATCTCACCCGAGGGCAGCAGCCGCGCCGCCTTCAGATCGAGCAGGGTCGCCGCCACCACCAGGAACTCGGTGGTCTGATCCAGGATCTTGTCCGCACGCAGCGCTGGCTGCTGCGCCAGATCGGCGGTCAATGCCTTGGTGTAGGCGATGAACTCGTCGGTGACCTTGTGCAGCGCCACCTCGGTGACATCGAGACGACGCTGACTGATCAGGGTCAGCAGCAGATCGAACGGCCCCTCGAAATTGCTGAGCCGCAGATGGAATCCGGACGCGCGTTCGGGTTCGGCGCCCGCGCTCGAATCGGTGGAGCCGGGCTGATCGGTGCTGGTCGACAGTGCTGGCTCGGACGCTCCGGTCACCGGCCGGACCGGTGGATGACTTCCTTGGCCATCGCCCGATACGCCTCGGCGCCACCGGATTTCGGCGCCCATGTGGTGATCGGCTCACCGGCGACACTGGCGTCGGGGAACCGGACGGTACGCGAGATCGCGGTGTCGTACACCAGATCGCCGAACACCTCGACCACCCGCGACATGACCTGCCGTGAATGCAGCAGCCGCGCATCGAACATGGTGACGACGATGCCGTACAGGCTCAGCCGCGGATTGAGCCGGTCGCGCACCTTCTCCACGGTGTCGTTGAGCAGGGCGAGCCCGCGCAGCGAGAAGTATTCGCATTCCATCGGAATGATCACACCGTCCGAGCAGGCCAGCGCGTTCACCGTGAGCAGCCCGAGCGAGGGCTGGCAGTCGATGAGGATGTAGTCGTAGCGCGAGCGCACCGATTCCAGTGCCCGCCCGAGGGTCTGTTCCCGGCCGACCTCGTTGACCAGCTGGATCTCCGCCGCCGACAGATCGATATTGCTCGGCAGCAGGTCCATGTTCTCGACCCTGGTCTCCATCAGCACATCGTCGATGGCGACCTTGTTGCCGACCAGCAGGTTGTGCACGGTGAGCTCGAGGTCGTGGTGTGCCACACCGAGTCCCGCCGACAGCGCGCCCTGCGGGTCGAGATCGACCAGCAGCACCTTGCGACCGTATTCGGCCAAGGCCGCGCCGAGATTGATGGTGGAGGTGGTCTTACCGACGCCACCCTTCTGATTGCACATGGCGATGATCAGGGCATCGCCGTTCGGTGCCGCCTCGGGTGGTTCGGGAACCAGTCGCAACGGACGCCCGGTGGGTCCGAGTTCGACATCGTCGGGGACCGGTGCCGGTTCGGCGGCGTTGCCCCATACCGAGGGGGTGCCGGTATCGGCGTCGAATCCCGTGCCCGCGTCCGTAAGCGGCTCCGTCCCAGCACCCATCGGCGGCTCTGCCGCTCCGGCTGTCGTCACGATCCGCTGCTCCTTTGACGTTCCTGCTCGTTCCCCGCCGAGCGTAGCGAGGCCGATCAGTGCACGACCTCACTTTCGGATGGTCCAGCTCTCGGTAGACGCTACCGCTTGTTCGTACTCGAGTGCCGTGAGTCCGACCGGCGTGTTCGCAACGCCACGCCGCGTCACGGATAACAAAACGCTACCTGTTCGCTGTCGTCGCCATTGCGGAGCACCGTCGAAGGCGCATCGAGCCAGGCGCGCGGGCCGTTCATCCGGTCCCGTCGAGGGCACGCGAGCGCGATCCCGGAGCCGCCGACGGCGTTGTTCCCGCGGCGCTCACCGTGCCCGCGGATGGGCCGTGGCCCACACCTCCCGCAGGGTCGTCACCGTGACCAGTGTGTAGATCTGGGTGGTGGTCACCGAGGCGTGGCCGAGCAATTCCTGCACCACTCGCACGTCGGCGCCGCCATCGAGCAGATGGGTGGCGAACGAATGCCGCAGTGTGTGCGGGGAGACGCCAGCGTCGATACCCGACCGTTCGGCCGCGCTCTGCAATACCTGCCAGGCGCTCTGCCGTGACAGCCGTCCGCCCCGCGCGTTCAGGAACAGCGCACCGGCGCTACCGCGCCCACGGGCCGCCAGCACCGGACGTCCGCGCACGAGATAGGAGTCCACGGCCGCCAGCGCCGGACGTCCGATCGGCACGATCCGTTGTTTACCGCCCTTACCGCGCAGCACCACCGCCCGCTCGGGCATATCGAGATCGTCGACATCGAGCCCGACCATCTCCGAGATCCGCGCGCCGGTCGAATACAGCAGCTCCAGCAGGGCCCGGTCCCGCAGTCCACGCGCCACCCCCTCACCGCTGGTGCCGCAGTCGCCGCCGGCGGCCTCCAACAGTTTCAGCACATCCTCGTAGGGCAACGCCTTGGGCAGCCTGCGTCCCGGTGCGGGCGGTTTCACCGCATGCGCGACATCGGTGCTCGTCATGCCCTCGGCGGTGGCGAACCGGTGCAGCCCGCGCACCGCGATCAGGGCTCGCGCCACCGAACCGGCCGCCAGCGGCGGATGCCCGGCACCGCCGGAGCGCAGCGCCATGGTGAACTCGGCGACATCGCTTTCGGCGACGGCGTCGAGTTCACCGATACCGCGCCCGGCCAGGAAATCCCGATACCGGCCCAGGTCACGCCGGTAGGCGGTGAGGGTGTTGCGTGCGGCGCCCCGCTCGACTGCCAGATGGTCGAGGTAGGCGTCCACCTCCCGCACCGTCGCGGCCCGTCAGTCCCGCGCCCGGCGTGCTTGCCTGCGCAACAGGGCGGTCGGCTGCCCGGACCACGGCACATCGGCCGCACGTGGTGTCAGCTCCTCGGCCCGCGCCGCCGACACCGCGAGAACTCCGGCCACGGCGGTGGCATTGACGATCTCGCCCGCCAGCGCCGCCCGCACCGCCTCCGTGAGCGGCATCCGCACCAGCTCCAGATCGGCTTCCTCGTGTTCGGGTTCGGGCCGATCGGTGTCGTGCAGTCCGCGCGCCAGGTACACGCGCAGCGCTTCGTCGGTGAAGCCCGGCGACAGCGCGACATCCACCAGCACCGACCATTCCCGCGCCGCCAGCCCGGTCTCCTCGGCCAGCTCACGCTTGGCCGCTTCGAGCGGATCCTCGCCATCGATGTCGAGCAGCCCGGCGGGCAGTTCCAGCAGGCGGGTGCCGAGTGGATGGCGGTACTGGCGGATCAGCACGATGTTGTCGTCATCGTCGAGTGCGGCCACGGCGACGGCGCCGTGATGTTCGACCACCTCACGTTCGGCGACCCGCCCACCGGGCATCGCCACCTGATCCAGCCGCAGCGCCAGGATGGCCCCGGAATACACCGTGCGGCTGGATATCGTCTCGAAATCGTGAGTGCCCGGCACGGTGGGATTATCCGTCATCTACGACGCCTGGTCGCCCGCATCGGCAAATTCTTCACCCGGAATGTCGACCGGAAGACGTTCGGCCGCCTTGTATTTCAACGCCGCCGCGATCAGCGCCGCAAACAGCGGATGCGGACGGGTCGGACGCGATTTGAGTTCCGGATGCGCCTGGGTGGCGACGAAGAACGGATGCTTGTCGGCGGGCAGTTCGACGAATTCGACTAGATGCCCGTCGGGCGAGGTGCCGCTGAATGCCAGGCCGCTCGTGGCGATCTTGTCGCGGTAGGCGTTGTTCACCTCGAAGCGATGACGATGCCGCTCCGACACCTCGGTGGCGCCGTAGGCCTGCGCCACCACCGAACCCTTGGTCAGCACCGCGGGGTAGGCGCCGAGGCGCATGGTGCCGCCGAGGTCGGCTTCACCGGCCACCGCCTGCTCCTGATCGGCCATCGTGGAGATCACCGGGTGGGTGGTGTCGGGCTCGAATTCGGCCGAGTTGGCGTCGGTGAGGCCCACCGAGCGGGCTGCCTCGATCACCATGCATTGCAGGCCGAGGCAGATCCCGAGCAGCGGCAGCCCGCGGGTGCGGGCGTAGTGGATGGCGCCGACCTTGCCCTCGATACCGCGGATGCCGAATCCGCCGGGGATCAGCACCGCGTCCACATCGCGCAGCGCGGCCTGCGCTCCGGCCGGGGTCTCGCAGTCGTCGGACTGCACCCAGCGAATCTGCACCTTCGCCCGCGACGCGAACCCGCCCGCGCGCAGCGCCTCGGTGACCGACAGGTAGGCGTCGGGCAGGTCGACGTACTTGCCGACCAGCGCGACCTCGACGGTTTCGCGCGGCGAGTGCACGCGGTCGAGCAGATCACCCCACACCGTCCAGTCCACATCGCGGAACGGCAGCCCGAGCTTGCGCACCACATAGGCATCGAGGCCCTCGCGGTGCAGCACCTTGGGGATGTCGTAGATCGAGGGCGCGTCCGGGGTGGAGATGCAGGCGTCGACCTCCACATCGCACATGAGCGCGATCTTGCTCTTGAGCGACTGCGGGACCTCACGGTCGCAGCGCAGGATCAGCGCATCGGGCTGGATACCGATATTGCGCAGCGCGGCCACCGAATGCTGGGTCGGCTTGGTCTTGAGTTCACCCGACGGCGCCAGGTACGGCACCAGGGAGACGTGCAGGAAGAAGACGTTGTCGCGGCCGACGTCGTGCCGGATCTGTCGGGCGGCCTCGAGGAAGGGCTGCGATTCGATGTCGCCGACGGTGCCACCGATCTCGGTGATCACCACATCCGGCTCATGGCCCTGGAGGTCCGGACCGCGCATGGCCAGGATGCGGGCCTTGATCTCGTCGGTGATGTGCGGGATGACCTGCACCGTGTCACCGAGGTACTCGCCGCGGCGTTCCTTGGCGATGACCGACGAATAGACCTGCCCGGTCGTCACATTCGCGTCGCGGGACAGGTCCCGGTCGAGGAAGCGCTCGTAGTGGCCGACGTCGAGGTCGGTTTCGGCACCGTCCTCGGTCACGAACACCTCTCCGTGCTGGAACGGATTCATGGTGCCCGGATCGACGTTCAAGTACGGATCGAGCTTCTGCATCGTGACCCGCAGTCCCCGCGCGGTCAGCAGTTGACCGAGGCTGGAGGCGGTAAGACCCTTACCGAGTGAGGAGGCGACACCACCACTGACGAAGATGTGTTTGGTGGCTGTCCGCGACTGAATCCGTGTTTGACCCACGGGTCTTCACGGTAACACGAAACCGCTCCCCACCTGTACGCCACGCCCGGTTTGCCACCCGATCGCCACAGATCGGCCATAACCACCCGAATCCCCTGCGACCGAGGTCACCCACCGCGCTCCCCACGCATGGCCACGATGCTGCCGATACGCCGAAGAACCCCGATCAACACCGTCGAGTGACACCTGAGCGCGGGGCCTTCTCGCGTTTGCCGCAGCCAGGTGCCACTCGTCGGAGACCGTTGGGGGGCTCAGCCTGGCATGGCGGCGAGGGTGAGGGCGGTGGCGGTCGGGCCGGTGCCGTAGCGGCCGGTGCGGCCTTCGAGTTGTTCGGACAGAGCGAGGGCGGTGGTGATGCGGCCGAGTTCGCGGTCGAGGTTGTCGACGGTGGTGACCGTGGCCGCCAGAGGGGCGTCGGCGCGGACCACCGCGAGCGGGCCGGAGCCTTCGGCGGCTCCGGCGCGGCCTGCCAGCACCGTGCCGGCGCCGCGCGCGCGCAGAGTTCCGGCGAAGCGGGCGATATTGGCGCCGCGACTGTTCTCCTCGGCCTTCGCACCGTCGCCGGTGACGATGACGGCGAGCTGGGCCGGTTGCACGGGGGTGTCGCCGTAGGCGAGGAACCCGCCGCCGCGCAGCGTCTCGAGGGAGAGCCCCAGTTCCTGCGGGGTGCTGCGCGGCTGCCCGGTGGCCGGATCCACCAGCAGCACCAGGCCGAGCAGATCACCGGCCATACTGCCCTGGTCGACGGCGCCGGTGCGCAGTTCGGCGCCCGCCGGGATGATGTTGGTGAGGGTGGAACGCATCCGGTCGCCCTCGGTGGCGTCGACGAAGGCGTCGGTGAAGGCGATCCGGCCGGTGATGGCGGCGCCGGAGGTCTGCAAGGCGGCGACGACACCGTCGACGTCACCGGGGTCGGCGTCGGGGGTGGTGAACACGATGACGCTGCGGTCGGCGAGGGTGCCGCCGAGGATCCGCTGCGCGGAATGGGCGAGGAAGGCGTCGGCGCCGTTCATCTGGCCGGACAACCGTTGGTTCTGTTCGGTGAGGGTGTCGACCTGGGTGCGCAGATCGTCCTTATCGCTACGCAGACCCGACAGCAGGTCCGAGGCAAGGGTCTGGGAGCCGAGCACCACGCCGAGGGCGAGCGCGAGAAAGATCGCGGCGATCGACACCGCATGCTGGCGAAACGAGATCACGCCCCTCCCCCACCCCATAGGCCCTGGACCCACACCGCGAAGCGATTCCAGGTGTCGACGCCCCAGTCCAGCACCTCGGCGCCGGAACTCGAGGCCAGCACCACCACGATCACCGCGATCAGCGCGGCGAGCACCACCAGCGCGATCGCGGTGCCGGAGACCCGGTTGCGGTAGAGCGTGGACACCGCGGTGGCGTCCATCAGCGTCGAACCGACCTTGAGCCGGGTGAGGAACGTCGCCGGATTGCTGTCGCGACGGCCGCGATCGAAGAATTCGTCCAACGAGGCGGCCGCACCCGCGGTGACGATCAGCGCCGCACCGTGATGGTGGGCCAGCAACAAGGCCAGATCCGCGGGCGCGCCGGAGGACGGGAACGTGGTCGCACCGATACCGAGATCCTGGATGCGTTCCAAGCCCTTCGCGTGACCGTCGGTATCGGCGGGCAGGATCACTTCGGCGCCGGATTTCAGTGTCGCGGTGGTGATCTCGTCCGGGTCACCGACGATCAGGTCCGGGCGGTAGCCGCCCCTGGTCAGGGTGTCGGCGCCGCGCCCGACCCCGACCATGATCGGCGCGTACTCCTTGATGAACGGTTTGAGCTTCTTCAGATCATCGGCGTGGCCGGGCCCGTCACCGACGACGACCACATGCCGCCCGCGCATGTCCAGCTCCAGCTCCGGCACCCCGATGCCGTCGATGAGCAGGGCCGATTCGGTGCGGACGAACTCGATCGTATTGCCGGCGAAGGCTTCCAGATGATCGGCGAGACCATTGCGGGCCTCGATCATCCGCTCCGCGATGGCGGCCTCGGTGAGTTCGATGGCCTCGACGAGGACTTCGGGTTCCTTCTTGGTGAGTCGGTCGGCGTAGACGACGCCGACGTCGATACGGATCTTGGCGCCGTCCTTGATCTTGGAGAACGCATCCGAACTCACCGTGTCCAGCAGCAGGATATCGTTGGCCACCAGCACTTCCGGGCCGAGATTGGGATAGCGTCCCGAGATCGACGGCGAGGTGTTGATCACCGCGACCACACCCGCTTCGACGAGCCGGTCGGCGGTGAGCCGATCCAGATCCATTTCGTCGAGCACCACGATATCGCCGGGGCCGACACGTTTGAGCAGACGCCGGGTGTTGCGGTCCACGCGGGCTATTCCGGTGCGACCGGGCAGCGTCTCGGTGTTCTTCGACAACAACGCCAGCATCTTCATGAGGCCGATGATGGCCGCAAACCCTCAACCATTGGTGGAGGCGCGCCGAACCCGGTACCACATTCGTCACTGTGATACCAATGCACACCTCCCGCTACCGGCGAGTCGCCACCAGCAACCCACCGGCGACCGAAAACGTGTCTGTCACGGCGAAAGGCCCGCGGACACGTAGGGTACCGGCGTGAACACCGTGCACCTGGTCACCGCCGCGGTCGCCGGAATCGTCGTCATCGTCGCCGCGATCACCTGGCTCAAGATTCATCCGTTCATCGCCCTGTCCGTCGGCGCCATCGGCGTCGGGATCGGCGCCGGGTCCGGCGCGTCCGATACGGTCGCCAGTTTCGTCGTCGGTTTCGGCTCGACGATGGGCAGTGTCGGCATCCTGATCGGCTTCGGCGCGATGTTCGGCAAACTTCTGGCCGACTCCGGTGGCGCGTCGCGTGTGGTCGACACCCTGCTCAATCTCTCCGGCCCGAAACTGATGCCGTGGACGATGGGTCTGGTCGGCGCCGTCATCGGTCTGCCGATGTTCTTCGAGATCGGCGTCGTGCTGCTGATGCCGGTGATCATCATCGTGGCCCGCCATTCCGGGCTGCCGCTGATGCGCATCGCCATCCCCACCCTGGCGGGCCTGTCGGCGATGCACGGCCTGGTGCCGCCCCACCCCGGTCCGCTGGTCGCGGTCGACGCCCTCGACGCCAATCTCGGCCTCACCCTCGCCTTCGGCGTGTTGGTCGCGATCCCGACCGTCATCGTCGCGGGCCCGCTGTTCGGCATCCTCGCCGCGCGCTGGGTCGATGTTCCGGTCCCTGAGATGTTCGGCGACGAAGACGACGATGATGATGCCGCCGACAAGAAGCCACAGCCGCCGTTCCTGATCGCCATCGGCACCATCCTGCTTCCGGTGGTGCTCATGCTCGGCAAAACTCTCGCCGACGTCATCGCGCCCGACTCGACCTCCGCGCTGAAGTCCACTCTCGATTTCCTCGGCACCCCCGTCGTCGCGCTCGGTATCGGCTTGCTCGCGGGCATCGTGCTGCTCGGCTACACCGCGCGGATGAGCCGCGACGACCTCGCCGAGACCATGAACAACTCGCTGCCGCCGATCGCGGGCATCCTGCTGATCGTGGGCGCCGGTGGCGGCTTCAAACAGGTCCTCGTCGATACCGGCATCGCCGATCTCATCGCCGACGCCATCCAGGGCAGCAGCCTTCCGGTGCTGTTCCTGGCCTGGCTGGTCGCGGTCCTGATCCGCGTCGCGACCGGATCGGCTACGGTCGCCACCGTCACCGCGTCCGGAATTCTCGCGCCGGTGGCCGCCGACCTGTCCAACACCCATGTCTCACTGATGGTGCTGGCGATCGGATCCGGTTCGCTGTTCCTCTCGCATGTCAACGATGCGGGGTTCTGGCTGGTGAAGGAGTATCTCGGCTTGACGGTGGCGCAGAATCTGAAGACGTGGACGGTGATGGAATGCCTGATATCGGTATGCGGTCTGGCCGGAGTGCTGGCGCTGAGCGTGGTCGTATGAGTACGACGGTGCTGGTGGTTATGGGCGTATCCGGATCGGGCAAGTCGACGGTGGCGCGGCTGCTCGCGGAGAAACTCGGCTGGGACATGCTCGAGGGCGACGATATGCATCCCGAAGCCAATGTCGCCAAGATGGCCTCGGGCACACCGCTCACCGATGCGGACCGTTGGCCGTGGCTGCGCCGGATCGCGGCCTGGATCGATACCCGTCAGGCGGCCGGGAGGCCGGGCATCGTCACCTGTTCGGCGCTCAAACGCAGCTACCGTGACGTCCTGCGGCGTGAAGGCGTGATCTTCGTCCACCTCACCGGCGACACCGACCAGATCCGCGACCGGATACGCCATCGCGCGGGACATTTCATGCCGACCTCACTGCTCCGGTCGCAAGTGGACACCCTGGAGCCGCTGGCACCCGACGAGAACGGCATCGTCGTCGAAATCGGCCGCCCACCACGGGAAGAGGTCGCCGAGGTGCTCGCACAATTGCCGAACCAGAACTGACACCGACTGCCCGCACTTACCTCGGGTGCGCCTTTCGCGCCGCACAGGTATACCCGTATTCTCCGGGTCACAGATATCCGAAGAGGAGACGTCATGGCCAGCACCACCGTCGATACCGTCATCGCCGCGCCGCGGGAGGTCGTGTACCGGCTGTTCGCCGACCGCGAGAGCATGAGCCCCTATCTGCCGATCCAGGTCAAACTGGTCACGCCGGGCACCACCGAACGCGAGGGCGTCGGCGCGCAGCATCAGCTGGGCATCGGCCCGGTCGGCATCACCGAGGAGATCACCCAGCTGGTTCCCGGTGAACGCATGGAGTACAAGGTCGTCAAGGGCGCACCGGTCAAGCGGCACGTCGGCATCGTCACCTTCGCCGACACCGAGGGCGGCACCAGGGTCACCTACACGATGGAATCCGATCCGACGCTCCCCGTGCCCGCCAAGGTGCTCGAGGCCGGTCTGCGGGTGCTCATCAGCCAGTTCATCAGCGGCGCCAAGAAGGCTGTTCGCTGAGCTGAAACGCCGACGACACATGGTCGCGTCCGGGTCGACCGGACGCGACCATGTGTCATTTCCGACCGGCCGACGCGGTCATCGCACTGTCCACCGCTGAGTCCGGCCGCCTTCACACGGTTTCGAGCTGCCACACCCACCGCACCGCGGGCACCACTGAGACGCACAGGAGCGCTCCGACAGCGCGTGACGACAGCGCCCACCAGCGCGGCGGGCGGCGGAGGCACTCAGCGTGCGGTCGCCCGCTCCGACCGCGCGATCTGCAACAGTTCCTCGGCGTGCGCGCGCCCGGTCTCGGTATCGTCCAGACCCGCGAGCATGCGCGCCAATTCGATCACCCGCTCATCGTTGGTCAGTGCCCGCACACCGGAATTGACCGCACCGTCACCGTCATCGGATTTGTTGACCACCAGATGTGTATCCGCGAAGGCCGCCACCTGCGGTAGGTGGGTCACCACGATCACCTGATGGGTGCGCGCCAGCCGGGCCAACCTGCGCCCGATCTCCACCGCCGCCCGGCCACCGACACCGGCGTCGACCTCGTCGAACACCATCGTCGCGCCGTGCTCCCCACCGGCGAGCACCACTTCCAACGCCAGCATCACCCGCGACAGCTCACCACCGGAAGCGCTCTTGCTCAACGGCAGTGACTGCGCCCCCGAATGCGCCGACAACCGGAACTCGACCTCGTCCACCCCGGACGACCCGGCATGCAATTCGGTATCCCCGATGGTCAACGGCGCCGAATCCTGTGGCGCGGCGGGCACCTGATTCACCTGCACCTCGAGCCGCGCCTTACCCATGGCGAGCCCGCCGAGTTCCGCGCTCACCGCCGCGGCGAGTTTGCCCGCCGCTTTGGTTCGCGCCGCCGAGAGCTTGCCCGCCGCGGACCGCACCTTGTCCGCGGCCGCCTCGACCTCCTTGGCCAACGATGCGAGCGTCTCCTCGGAGACGTCCAACGATTCCAGCCGGGTCCGCGATTCGGCGGCCCAGGCGAGGACACCGTCGATATCGGGTGCGTATTTGCGAGTGAGCGTTTTGAGTTCGGCCTGCCTGGTCAGCATCGAATCCAGGGCACCGGGGTCGGACGGCAGATCCGAGAGATAACCGCTCAGATCGGTGGTCAGATCCACCACGATCGCGATCGCCTCACCCAGGCGCGGCGCCAACGCCGCCAGCGCCGGGTCGTCGGCCGATTCGAGCCGAGACCGCGCCACCCCCAACGCATCCAGCGCGCCGGAGTTCGTCTCGGGCGTGTCGGCCGGACCGGCCAGCGCGTCATGCGCGGTGGAGGCGGCCTCGCGCAGCGAATCCAGATCGCTGAGCCTGCGGATCTCGGCGACGAGCCGTTGGTCCTCGCCCGGTTCCGGTGCGATGCCGTCGATCTCGGCCAGCGAATGTTCGAGCCGCTCGGATTCCAACGCGAGTTCGCGGCTGCGCGCGGTGCGTTCGAGCAGTTCGGTGCGGGCATCCAGCCACGCCCGGCGATACTGCTGATACTTGCGCAGCAGCGGCCCCACAGTATCGGCGGCGAACTGGTCCAACGCATTCAACTGCTGGTCCGGGCGCTGCAAGCGCAGCTGATCGTTCTGGCCGTGCACCGTCAGCAGCGGCGCCGTGAAGTCCGACAGCACCGACGCGGGCACACCGCGACCACCCAGATGCGCCCTGGACCGGCCGTCACTGCCGACCGTGCGGATCGCGATCACACTGCCGTCGTCGTCACGTTCGGCGGCAGCGGCTTCCAACACCTCGCCCACTTCCGCGCGCGCCGCCTCGTTCACCTCGTCGACGGTGAACCGGCCCTCCACCACCGCCCGCGAGGCACCCAACCGGACCCGCCCGGCGTCGGCGCGGGCGCCGCTCAGCAGATGCAGACTGGTGACCACCATCGTCTTTCCGGCGCCGGTCTCGCCGGTCAGGACCGTCAGACCCTCATGGAATTGCGCGGTCGCCGTGGAGATGACCCCGAGTCCGTCAATCCTGATCTCTGTCAGCACGTGTGCTCTCCGTTCGCCGTCGGCCACGCCAGCCTGTCACGGGCAATTGGAATTTGCGCACCATCCGGTCGGCGAACGGCGCGGAATCCAACCGCACCCACTGCACCGGTTCGGCGCCGCGGACCGCTTCCACCCGACCACCCCTCGGCAGGGCGAGGGTGCGCCTGCCATCCAGGAAAACTATCGCATCGTGGCCCGTCGCAACGGATTCGACCGCGATACGGGAATCCGGGCTCGCCACCAGCGGCCGCGCGAACAAGGCATGAGCATTGCTGGGGATCACCAGCAGCGCCTCCAGCTCCGGCCACACCACCGGCCCGCCAGCGGAGAACGCGTAGGCGGTCGATCCGGTGGGCGTCGCGATGAGGATGCCATCGCAGCCGAATGCCGAGACCGGCCTGCCATCGACCTCGAGCACCACTTCCAGCACGCCCATGCGGGCGGCGTTCTCGATACTGGCTTCGTTGAGCGCCCAACCGGTTTCGACCACCTCGTCGTCCACCCGGACCGATACGTCGATGGTCATGCGCTGTTCGATGCGGTAGTCGCGGCGCACCACCTGCGCCAGTGCCTCGTCCAGATGTTCGGCCTCGGCTTCGGTGAGGAAACCGATGCGCCCCAGATTGATTCCCAGCACCGGCACCGATGCGGTGCGCGCCAGTTCGGCGGCGCGCAGGAAGGTGCCGTCACCACCGAGGGCAAGCACCATCTCGCAGCCGAGCGCGGCGTCGGGTTTGTGCTCGACGACCCGCACCGGATAGCCGCCGGTGACGCCGGGATCCACCTCGAACTTGGTGCTGTAGGCCTCATCGGCGAGCACCCGCAGACCGATACCCGCATCGGCCAAGATCTTCGCCACCCGATGCGCGGTCTCGATGATCTCCGCCCGCCCCGGATGCGAGACCAGCAGGATTTCCCGCCCGCCGGTCTCGCCCGTCAGCGCGTTCACTGTGGACCCTCCTCAACCGCACGCTCGACCAGGGCCGCGACCGCCGCCTCGTCATAGTCGAACGGTCCGTCTTTGCGCAGCCACAGGAAATACTCGACATTGCCCGACGGGCCGGGCAGTGGACTGGCCACCGCCGCCAACGTGCGCAATCCGAGTTCTCCCGCGGCCGCGGCCACCGTGCGCACCGCCTCGGCGCGCAGCGCCGGATCGCGCACCACACCGCCGGAGCCTACTCTTTCCTTGCCTACCTCGAATTGCGGCTTCACCATCGGCAGCAGGTCCGCACCGGGCGCCGCGCACGCGGCCAGTGCGGGCAGCACCAGCGCGAGGGAGATGAACGACAGGTCGGTGACCACCAGCTCCACCGGACCGCCGATCGCCTCGGCGGTCAGAGTGCGCACATTGGTGCGATCCAACACCCGGACGCGGTCGTCGTTCTGCAACCGCCACACCAGCTGGCCGTAGCCGACATCGGCGGCGACCAACTCACGCGCCTCACGAGACAACAGCACATCGGTGAATCCGCCGGTCGACGCACCGGCGTCCAGGCAGCGTTTCCCCGTGACGGTCAGCCCGCCCGGCTCGAACGCTTCCAGCGCACCCAGCAGTTTATGCGCGCCCCGAGAAGCCCACGACACCTCATCGGGCTGCTCCCGCACCAGCAGCGGGGTCCCGGCTTCGACAGCCGTCGCCGGTTTCACCGCGACGGTGCCATTGATCAGGACGCGGCCCGCGCCGATCAGTTCGACCGCATGTTCTCGCGATCTGGCCAATCCGCGGCGGACCAGCTCGGCGTCCACTCGTGCGCGCCTGGCCACCTCAGATCTTGTCCACCGTCGCCAGCGCCTGCACCAGGACCTCGTGTGCCTGTTCCAGGATGTGTGCCCGCCTGCTGATATCGGTGCCGCTGTCCGGGTCGGTGTCGACCACACCCGTGCGGACCGTGAGTTCACCGAGCAGCGCATCGATCTCGGTGCGAATACGGTCGGGGTCGGCCGGTTCCGGACGTCCCTGCGCACCCGGCAGATGCTGACCGGGCAGCGGCGCCCCTGGTCGAGGGCCGGGCAGAGGCGGGCGGGGCGTGGGAGTACTCATCGTGGCGACAACGCTATCGGATTTCGGAACGGGACGCGCGTACCGTCACGGCGCGACCAGGATTGTCGCGCAACGTGTCGGCGAGATCACCGATACCGCCGACCATCGGCACCGGCGGCCGGTTCAGGGCATCCAAGCTCTCCGCCACATAGGTGGGCAGCAGGTCCGCGGACAGCTCCGGCAACTCCGCGAGGGTGCTCACGCCGGTGAGCACCAGCAGCGAATCCAGCTCCACCCGCTGCGCGCCTTCGATATCGGTGTCGAGGCGATCGCCCACGACCAGCGCATCGCGCGTACCCGCCCGCACCAGCGCGTCCTCGAGCAGCGGCGCGTACGGTTTGCCCGCGACGATCGGCTCACGATCGGAGGCGGCGCGCAAGGCCGCCACCATCGCACCGTTGCCCGGTGCGAGACCACGTTCGTTCGGCAGCGTCCTATCGGTGTTGGCGGCGACCCACAGCGCGTCCGCGCGCAACGCATAGGCGGCCTCGGCCAGATCCGGCCAACCGGTCTGCGGCGAATGCCCCTGCACGACCGCAGCGGGAACCGAACCGTTGAACCGGCGCACCGGACTCAACCCGGCCGCGGTCACCTCGGCGGCCAGATCATCGGTGCCGACGACCAGAACCTGCGCCCGCGGCGCCAGCCGTTCGGCCAGCAGCCGCGCCGCCGCCTGCGCACTCGTCACGACGTCCTCGGTCCCGGCCTGATAGCCGAGCTCGGCCAGATGCCGCGCCACTGCTCCCGGCCCGCGGCTCGCATTGTTGGTGACATACACCAGCCGCTGCGCCCCACCCGCCAACGCCTGCGGCGCACCGTCGATCACATCCGGCCCGCGATACAGCGTCCCGTCCAGATCGAGCAGCAGCGCACCGTACCCGTCCCGCAACCGCATCACATCACTCCCTCGCACCGCCCGATCCTCCCATCCGCCCCCGTCCCGAGCACGACCGGTGCCGATCGACGCATTCTCGGTCGAGAACGCCATTCGCCGATCGGGCGCACCCCGCGAGATCCGGGTGCGATGTCTCACCGGCGGATCCGCACCCATCGTGCGGGGCAGCTGGAGCGACCGCGACAACGCCGACGAGCGGCTCACGCATGGGGTCGAATACACCGGGCAGGCGTTGCGGAGTCGAACAATCGTTGGATCTGCCACCAAACGTTTCACACACCGGCCGCCTTACCGGCTACGCGCCCACGGTGCATCCGACGGGCGCGTCGAGACCAGCAGCCGAGAACACCAGCCCTCCCGGCCATCGCATCCCTGGCCAGTCCGATGGCGCGGGCGACTACCGCCGAACGCTATGACTCCCGCCACCTGCCCTGGCTGCGCGCCCTCGGCGGCTTCAGCGAGCGCGTCGGGACCGACGATCGAGAAATACGAGCCACCCTGACCAGCTGCACGTCCCAGCGAAGTCGCCGACCTGACCGATCTATCGTGCGAGACCGCACGAACCCCCGCGGCCGTGCACGACTACGCATCTCCGGCAGGCCCGCAGCGCGAGCGATCTGCCACCGAGACACGATGAACACCGGCCATCCTGCCTTTGCATCCGTGGTCGGTCCAAACAGCGCGCGATCTATCGCCGGATCACTTCGGACTCTCGCTCCCGCCCGGCTACGCGCCCTCGGTGACTCCGGCGGGCACGTTGGACCTACAGCGGAGAACACCAGCCCTCTGACCAGGTGCGTGGCCGGTGAGTTCGGCGCGAGCGGTCCACGTCGAGACCGTACGAACACCCGCCGCCACGGACGGCTACGCATCCCTCGTGAGTCGGTGACGTGAGCCGCCTACCACCGAAACGCTATGAACACCGGCCGCTCTGTCCGGCTACGCATCTCCGGTGAGTTCGGCGGCGCGTTCTTCGGCGTCGGTGTCGCCGTCGAGGTCGGCGGCGGCCGCGTTGAGGAACCAGGTCAGGCCCTCATCGGTGCGGCCGGCGGCGACGAGGGCGTCGGCGTAGGCGTAGAACAGGCGCGCGGCTGCCGAGCCGGTGCGGGCCGGGTCGAGTTCGTTGGTTTGCAGGGTGACCACGGCCTGGTCGTACTGGCCGAGATCCATGCGGGCGCCCGCCACCACGATGCGCAGTTCGGTGGCCTCGTCGCCGCGCAGTGCCCTGGCTTCCTCGCTACGCCCCAGTTCGATGGCGCGTTCGGGACGGCCGAGTCCGCGTTCGCAGTCGGCCATCACCGCGAGCAGCCCGGAACCACCGGACATGCGCCGCGCGGTGCGCAGCTCCGACAGGGCTTCGGCCCATTCACCGGCGTGATAGGCCACCACACCGGCAGTTTCCCGGACCACCGCGATGCGACCGGCCCGCTGCCGTGCGGCACGCGCATGCGCGAGGGCCAGGCCCGGATCGTCGTCGAGCAGTCGCGCGGCCATCACCAGATGCCTGGCAACGGTTTCGGCGTTGCCCTTGTCCAAGCTCAGCAGGTCGCGCCGGATCGTGGTGTCCAGATCAGAGGCTTGGACGTCGTCGGGCAGATCCGGCTCTTCGGGGCGGGGCGGACGACGATCCATCATCCGACCGCCCGGCGACCGGCCACCCTCGCCGCCGCGTCGCCTATCGCCACCGCGGTCGTCGCCGCGATGTCCTTCATCGCGCCGCTTCGGCCCACGTTCGTTCCAGCCGCCTTCGCGCCGGTTACGGTCACCGTTGTCGGCCACATCGCCCCGCTCTCCGGTCTGTGCGGCTGCCACGAACCGCTCCTCGGCGAGGCTATCGCGGGAGGCCGCGCTCGCGCTGGGCTCGCGGTTCTCGTCGCGGTCGGCGTCGCCACCGTCGCTGATCAAGTCTGCCGGTCCAGCCGCACGATTCGAATCGCCACGCCGATCGGACCGCGTACCGTCGGCGGCGCCCCGCTCGCGGTTCGCCTCCCGGCCGGAGTCGCCACCCTCGCCGATCAAGTCAGCCGGGCGATCCTCGTGAATCGAACCAGCAGGCCGATCGGACTGCACATCGTCGACAGCGTTCTTCCCGGAGGATCCCACTTCCGCAACGGATGCGGCTGCGCCGCCCGCGTGAGCCGAATCGGTCGCATCGATTCGCGCCGGATCAGCCGCCGGCGTTGCCGAATCCTCCGACACGCTTCGCGACTCATCTCGACGCGTCCCTGCTGACTCTGGTGGCAGTTCCTCGTCACGGGTACGCGCAGTATCCGACGATGCCGGACGCGACTCATCGTCACGATCGTCCACCGCACCCGACCGCGCTGATCGCACCTGGTCGCCGTCAGTGCGCGCTGCACCCACCGACGCCCTCCTCGATTCCCCCTCGCGAGCGACCGCCACGCCGGACGTCTCGGATCGCAGCCGGTCGCCGTCGGCTCGGCCTGCATCCGTCGACCCACCCTCATGAGCGGGCTCGACACCCGATGTCTCGGATCGCAGCCGGGCGTCAGCGCGTCCTGCGTCCGCTGTCCCCGCTTCATCGTCACGAGTGTGCGCCGCGCCCGACACGTCGGATCGCGCCTGATCTTCGTGAGCCTGCGTCGCACGCGCTGATTCCGGTCGCGGCGCTCCCTCGCCCCGCTGACCGGAATCCGCTGGTTCCGGGCTCACACCCAGGTCGCGCTCATTCCGGGTACCGGTCGACTCGGTTGGCGCGAAGTCTTTGTCATCCCGTCGACCGCGGGCGCCGAAGTCGCGATCGGAGCCGGAGCTGCGATCACGTGCGTCAGAGCGTGGGGTCGAGCGGCCGAACGATTCGTCATCGCGGCGACGGAAGCCGCCACCGCGCCGCCCCTCGGTGCCCGAGTCGTCGCGCTTCGCGCGGTATCCGCCATCGGACTGCCCGCCGTCGTGTTCACGCCGACGGAAGCCAGCACCGTTCGCGTCGCGGCCGCTGCGGGAATCGTCCCCCGAGCGCCGGAACCCACCGGGCCGGTCACCCGACTTGCCCGGACGTCCGCTGTCATCATCGCGGCGACGGAAACCACCCTGGCCCGTACCGCGCGGACGATCATCCGCGCCACGGTGGCGGTCGTCACGACCACGCTGGCGGTCGTCCCCGCCACGGTAACGATCACCGGCGCCCCGGTATCGGTCGTCCGTACCGCGCTGCCGGTCGTCGCGACCGTACTGACGGTTGTCACGCCCCCCGCGGGAGTCGTCCGCGGACCGCCGGAATCCGCCGGGCCGGTCGCCGAAGTTTCCGCGACGTCCGGATTCCGGGCGGGAATCCCGATCACGATCACCGCGGAAGCCGCCGCCACGGTTGCCGCTGCGCGCCGGCGAACCGGAGTTGTCGTCGGATCGGCGACGATCATCGAATCCACGACGGTCGGCACGGTCGCCGGACCGACCGAATCCGCGACGGTCCTGATAATCCGACGATCCTCGGTCGCGGCGGTCACCGCCGTACCTGTTGTCGGCTCCGCGATCGTTCCGGGACCGGTCACCCGAGTCGCGCCTCGGTCCGTCATCGCGACGGTCGCGCCACTGCGGGCGACCCTCGGATGATCCGCGCCGATCGGAATCACGTCGGTCTGATTCCCGCCGGTCCCGGTATCCGCCACGGTCGTCGTCGCTGCGGTTCCAGTTGCCGCGCTGCGGACGATCACCGCTGTCATTGCGCGGTCCGCGCCGCGCCGGGCCACCTTCACGCGGTTCCCAGCTGTCGCGTCCACCGCGCTGGAAGCTGCCACGCTCGCCGCCTCGCGTGGAGTCACCGCGGCCGCGGGCGGCGTCGCGGTCATTCCATCTGCCACGATCGCCGGAGTTCTTGCCGCGGTTCCCGTCGCCGCGGTCCTGGCGATCATCGCGTCGTCCGGTTCCGCGCTCGTCATATCCGCCTCGGGCCCGACCGCCGCGGTCACCGGAGCCACTGCGGTCGCCCCGGTTGTCGCTGCGGCCTCCGCGCTCGGGATCGTTGCGGCGGAAAGGTTTCCGACCGTCGTTCTGTTCCGGCACGGTGGTCCCTTTCTGAGTTGCGCGCGTGGGTGGCTTCGGCCACGAATTCTCGCGGTATGTGCCCGATGTTCGCCGGGCACTATTGGCATATAAACGACGATAGGGGACCCAGTGTATGGGTCCCCTATCGTGAAGGATGTTCCGGCGGTGTCCTACTCTCCCACACCCTGTCGAGTGCAGTACCATCGGCGCTGGTGGCCTTAGCTTCCGGGTTCGGAATGGGACCGGGCGTTTCCCCACCGCTATAGCCGCCGTAACTCTATGAAACTATCCACACCCGTGTGACGACAGGGATTTCGAGGGCTTGGCCCTCGGAGTACCCGATCGAAGGGAGTGTCGTGACACTCCCTCATCGGAAGACACTGGCCTGAGGCCTCAACATCTTCCAATCACACAGTTCGTGTGTTGTTTCAGATACTGCACAGTGGACGCGTAGCTTCTTTGTTGGTAAGTCCTCGGCCTATTAGTACCGGTCACCTCCACCCATTACTGGGCTTCCAGTTCCGGCCTATCAACCCCATGGTCTGTAGGGGGCCTTAACCCATCAAGTGGGTGAGAAACCTCATCTTGGAACAGGCTTCCCGCTTAGATGCTTTCAGCGGTTATCCCTTCCGAACGTAGCCAACCAGCAGTGCCCTTGGCAGGACAACTGGCACACCAGAGGTTCGTCCGTCCCGGTCCTCTCGTACTAGGGACAGCCTTCCTCAAGTTTCTGACGCGCGCGGCGGATAGAGACCGAACTGTCTCACGACGTTCTAAACCCAGCTCGCGTGCCGCTTTAATGGGCGAACAGCCCAACCCTTGGGACCTACTCCAGCCCCAGGATGCGACGAGCCGACATCGAGGTGCCAAACCATCCCGTCGATATGGACTCTTGGGGAAGATCAGCCTGTTATCCCCGGGGTACCTTTTATCCGTTGAGCGACACCGCTTCCACATGCCGGTGCCGGATCACTAGTCCCGACTTTCGTCCCTGCTCGACATGTCTGTCTCACAGTCAAGCTCCCTTGTGCACTTGCACTCGACACCTGATTGCCAACCAGGCTGAGGGAACCTTTGGGCGCCTCCGTTACATTTTGGGAGGCAACCGCCCCAGTTAAACTACCCACCAGGCACTGTCCCTGAACCAGATCATGGTCCGAGGTTAGAGGTCCAATACGATCAGAGTGGTATTTCAACGACGACTCCACACACACTGGCGTGCATGCCTCACAGTCTCCCACCTATCCTACACAAACCGTACCGAACACCAATACCAAGCTATAGTGAAGGTCCCGGGGTCTTTTCGTCCTGCCGCGCGTAACGAGCATCTTTACTCGTAATGCAATTTCGCCGAGTCTGTGGTTGAGACAGCAGAGAAGTCGTTACGCCATTCGTGCAGGTCGGAACTTACCCGACAAGGAATTTCGCTACCTTAGGATGGTTATAGTTACCACCGCCGTTTACCGGGGCTTAAATTCTCAGCTTCGCACCCCGAAGGGCGCTAACCGGTCCTCTTAACCTTCCGGCACCGGGCAGGCGTCAGTCCGTATACATCGTCTTACGACTTCGCACGGACCTGTGTTTTTAGTAAACAGTCGCTTCTCTCTGGTCTCTGCGACCACCCCCAGCTCAGACCGTAAAGATCGTCACCAGGCGTGGTCCCCCTTCTCCCGAAGTTACGGGGGCATTTTGCCGAGTTCCTTAACCACAGTTCTCTCGATCGCCTCAGTATTCTCTACCTGACCACCTGTGTCGGTTTGGGGTACGGGCCGTGTACCAACTCACTAGAGGCTTTTCTCGGCAGCATAGGATCACTGAATTCGCCTCAATCGGCTACGCATCACCTCTCAGGCTATATGCGACACGGATTTGCCTATGTCGCGCCCTACAGGCTTACACCAGTACAACCACTGACTGGCCCAGCTACCTTCCTGCGTCACCCCATCGCTTGACTACTACCAACCGGGATCGTGTGCAGCCCCTCACCCGAGACCCGAAGGCCTTCTCGGAGGATTTGGACACTTAGCACAACTGATTCATCATGGGCGCGGATACACGGGTACGGGAATATCAACCCGTTGTCCATCGACTACGCCTGTCGGCCTCGCCTTAGGTCCCGACTCACCCTGGGCGGATTAACCTGGCCCAGGAACCCTTGGTCATTCGGCGGACGAGTTTCTCACTCGTCTTTCGCTACTCATGCCTGCATTCTCACTCGCGCAGCCTCCACAACTAGCTCACACTGCTGCTTCCCTGGCTACACGACGCTCCCCTACCCACCCCAACCACTGCACACCCAACCATAGTCGGGTGCGGATGTTGTGTTGGAGTGCCGCGGCTTCGGCGGTGTACTTGAGCCCCGCTACATTGTCGGCGCAGAATCACTTGACCAGTGAGCTATTACGCACTCTTTCAAGGGTGGCTGCTTCTAAGCCAACCTCCTGGTTGTCTTCGCGACTCCACATCCTTTTCCACTTAGTACACGCTTAGGGGCCTTAGCCGGCGATCTGGGCTGTTTCCCTCTCGACTACGAAGCTTATCCCCCGCAGTCTCACTGCCACGCTCTCACACACCGGCATTCGGAGTTTGGCTGACTTCGGTAAGCTTGTGGGCCCCCTAGGCCATCCAGTAGCTCTACCTCCGGCGTGAAACACGTGACGCTGCACCTAAATGCATTTCGGGGAGAACCAGCTATCACGGAGTTTGATTGGCCTTTCACCCCTACCCACAGCTCATCCCCTCAGTTTTCAACCTAAGTGGGTTCGGGCCTCCACGACGTCTTACCGTCGCTTCACCCTGGCCATGGGTAGATCACTCCGCTTCGGGTCTAGAACACGCGACTCAACACGCCCTATTCGGACTCGCTTTCGCTACGGCTACCCCACAACGGGTTAACCTCGCCACATGCCACTAACTCGCAGGCTCATTCTTCAAAAGGCACGCCATCACCCACAGCACACTAAAGCACTCACAGGCTCTGACGGATTGTAAGCGCACGGTTTCAGGTACTATTTCACTCCCCTCCCGGGGTACTTTTCACCTTTCCCTCACGGTACTAGTCCGCTATCGGTCACCAGGGAGTATTCAGGCTTACCGGGTGGTCCCGGCAGATTCACAGCAGATTTCACGGGCCCGCTGCTACTCGGGTACTCACTACAACAGAGCACATGTTTTCGCTTACCGGACTCTCACCGTCTACGGTTGGCCATCCCAGACCAATTCAGCTAACACACACTTTTCTGACTGTCGCTCGCCACGGCAGTGACAAGAAAATGAGCCCCACAACCCCGCATAGACAACGCCTGCCGGCTATCACATCTACACGGTTTAGCCTCTTCCGCTTTCGCTCGCCACTACTCACGGAATCACTATTGTTTTCTCTTCCTGTGGGTACTGAGATGTTTCACTTCCCCACGTTCCCTCCACACCGTCTATATATTCAACGGCGGGTAACACGACATCACTCGTGCTGGGTTTCCCCATTCGGACATCCTCGGATCTCAGCTCGGTTGACAGCTCCCCGAGGCTTATCGCAGCCTCCTACGTCCTTCATCGGCTCCTGGTGCCAAGGCATCCACCGTACGCTCTTACACACTTACTAACAAAGATGCTCGCGTCCACTGTGCAGTTCTCAAACAACACACCCG
>NZ_JARWNX010000062.1 GCF_029868385.1 Nocardia cyriacigeorgica
GGCACCGGCGCCAACGCTATCGCCGGCATCTCGATGGCCGGAACCTCGGTCTTTCAACTCGCCGAATCCGCACCCGGCTTCTACCGCGCCATCGCCTCCTACAGCGGATGCGTCAGCACCAGCGACCCACTCGGCCAAGCCTTCGTCTCGGCCGTGGTCGCCCGCTGGTCGGGCAATCCCGCCAATATGTGGGGGCCGCCGGGCGGACCAGAATGGACCGCCAAAGACCCCGCCCTGCATGCCGACCGTCTCGACGGCACCGCCGTCTACGTCAGCACCGGCACCGGAATCCCCGGCCCACACGACACATTGCACGGCCCCCATATCGACGGCAACCCCGGCACTCTCATCGGTCAACTCGTCAACGGCGGAATCCTCGAAGCCATCACCCATTCCTGCGCCATCGCCCTGCGCGACCGACTCACCGCCTCGAACATCCCCGCCCACTTCGACCTCCGGCCCGTCGGCACCCACTCCTGGGGCTACTGGCAACAGGATCTCCACAACTCCTGGCCGATGATCTCGGCGGCCCTGAACCGCTGATCAGCAGCCTCATGTGGTTGCTCGGCGCGGGCGAGGTGGCGTGTCGGGATGCGGCGCATCCCTCTCAGCGAGTCTGCGGCAATCGTCGCGGATCGCGGCCGATGATGGGGTGATGGCGCAGCAGATCATTCCCGTGCAGTGGAAGCCCTTCCACCTCGCGTCCACCGGACTAGCGTCCTTGCTATGAGTGGCGTCAGCGATCCACCGGACAGCGACAACACCGAGCACGACCCGGCGGCCGATGTCGGCGTGAGCGCCCACTCTGCCCACCCGTCGCATCCCGAGGCCGGGCGCGGCTCGGTCAACAAACCCGTCTTCCTCGTCGCCGCGGGCATCGTGCTGGCGTTCGCGGTGTGGGCACTCGCGGCGCCCGAGAGCGCCGAGACCGTCGTCGGTGAGGTCAAGACCTTCATCTCCACCTGGTTCGGCTGGTGGTATTTCATCCTCGCGACCGGCATCGTCGGCCTCGTCGCCTTCCTCGGTATCAGCAAGTACGGTCGCTACCGGCTCGGACCGGAGGAATCGCGGCCGGAGTACAGCCTGTTCACCTGGACCGCGATGCTCTTCGCCGCCGGAATCGGCATCGACCTGATGTTCTTCTCCGTCGCCGAACCGGTCTACAACTACCTGTACCCGCCCGACGGCCCTGCCCAGACGAACGAGGCGGCCCGAGCGGCCACCACGTGGACGATCTTCCACTACGGCGTCAGCGGCTGGGCGATGTACGCGCTCATGGGTGCGGCCCTGGCCTACTTCGCTTTCCGGCACAACCTGCCGCTCACCATCCGCGCCGCCCTCTACCCCATCTTCGGCCATCGAGTGCACGGCCGGTGGGGCGACGCCATCGACGTGGCGGCGGTGCTCGGCACCATTTTCGGCATCGCCACCTCCCTCGGCATCGGCATCGTGCAGCTCAACTACGGATTGCACGAGATGTTCGGCATCGCGCAGGGCAAAGCGGCACAGATCGGGCTGATCGCGCTGTCGGTGATCGTCGCGACGATCTCGGCGACCACCGGCGTCGATCGCGGCATCCGGCGGTTGTCCGAACTCAACGTCATCATGGCGATCGCCCTGCTGATCTACATCCTCGTCGCGGGTCGCACCGACTTCCTGCTCAACGCGCTCACGCAGAACGCCGGTGATTACGCAGCGACCTTCCTGGACCGAACCCTGAACACCTTCGCCTGGGAACGCAATCCCGAGACCGGCAATGAACCGACCGCCTGGCTCGATGCCTGGACGTTGTTCTTCTGGGCCTGGTGGGTGGCGTGGGCGCCGTTCGTCGGCTTGTTCCTCGCGCGCATCTCCCGTGGCCGCACCCTGCGCCAGTTCGTCTTCGGGGTGCTGGTGGTGCCGTTCAGCTTCATCCTGTTGTGGATCTCGATCTTCGGCAACAGCGCACTCGACCTCGCCCGCGAGGATCCCGAATTCGCGCAGACCACGGCCGAGCGCGCCGAGGTCGGTTTCTACTCGCTGCTCGAGCAGTATCCGGCCGCGCCGCTGCTGCTCGGTATCGCGACCATCACCGGTCTGCTGTTCTATACGACCAGCGCCGATTCGGGCGCCCTTGTGATGGGCAATTTCACCTCGCGCCTGCCCAATCCGATGGCCGATTGCGCGCGCAGCACGCGCATCTTCTGGTCGGTCGCGATCGGTCTGCTCACGTTGTCGATGCTGTTCGCGGGTGTCGGTGGTTCCATCACGACGCTCCAGAACGCCACCATCATCATGGGGCTGCCGTTCTCGTTCGTGCTGGCGCTCATCGGGATCGCACTGTTGCGTTCGGTGCGCAACGAGTCCTACAAGCTCGACAGCTACCGCACCTCGCTGCCGAATGCCATCGCGGCGGGACGCGGACCCTCCGATCTCGGCAGTTGGCGGCGACGCCTGCTCGCCACCATCAGCTATCCGGGACCGGCGGCGACACGCAGGTTCATGACCAATTCGGTGAGTCCGGCGATGGCGGAGGTCTGTGCCGAATTCACCCGCGCCGGGGTCTCGGCCACCGTCGACGAATCGGCCCGCAACGAGGGCATGCCCACCTCGCGGCTGGTGGTGGATCAAGCCAACGAACCACGGTTCGAGTACTGCGTCTGGCCGGTCTCGGCGCCGACACCCACCTACGCGGTGCTCGCACAACGTTCCGACGACCGGTACTTCCGCTGCGAGGTGTATCTCGCGGAGGGCTCACAGGGCTATTCGCTCAACGGCTACACCCGCGAACAGATCATCGGCGACATTCTCGACCAGTACGAACGCCACCTCGGCTATCTGCATCTGCGGCGCTCGGCGACCGATCATCACGAGCCGAATCCCGGCGGCGCCGACACCGACAGCGATCCGGAAGGGAGAACCACCGCATGAGTGACACCCTCTACATCGACGGCGCCTGGACCGCCGCCGCCTCCGGGGAGACTCGCGAAATACGTTGTCCAGCAGATAATTCCCTCGTCGGTGTGGTGGCCGAGGCGGGTGCGGCCGATACCGAGGCCGCCATCGCCGCCGCCCGCCGCGCCTTCGACGACGGCCCGTGGCGGCAGACCTCGGCCGCCGAACGTGGCGATCTGCTGCTGAAGGTCGCCGAGGTGATCGATGCCCGGCGCGAGGAATTCGTGCGCGCCGAAACCCTCGACACCGGTAAACGTCCCTACGAGTCCGATATCGATATGTCCGATATCGCGAACTGCTTCCGCTATTTCGGCAAACTGGCCGCCGAGGACGCCGGGCGTGTGGTCGACGCGGGCTCCCCCGACGTCGATTCCCGGATCGTCTACGAGCCGGTCGGGGTGTGCGGGCTGATCACACCGTGGAACTATCCGCTGCTCCAGGTGGCATGGAAGGTCGCACCCGCCTTGGCCGCGGGCAACACCTTCGTGCTCAAACCCGCCGAGCTGACACCGCACACCTCGATCCTGCTGCTGTCGGTGCTGCACGAACTCGGTGTGCCGCCGGGCGTGGCCAATCTGGTGCTCGGCGCGGGCACCACGGCCGGTGCGCCGCTGTCCGCCCATCCGGATGTCGATCTCGTATCCTTCACCGGCGGTCTGGTCACAGGCCGGGTGATCGCCCGTGAGGCGGCGGCGACGGTGAAGAAGGTGGCCCTCGAACTCGGCGGCAAGAACCCGAATGTGATCTTCGCCGATGCCTGCGATACCGAGAAACGGCTGGCCGCCGCCGTCGACAACGCCCTCAACGCGGCGTTCCTGCATTCGGGCCAGGTCTGTTCGGCCGGTGCTCGGCTGGTCATCGAGGAGAGCGCGCACGACCGTTTCGTCGACGAGCTTGTGCGCCGCGCCGAACAGATCCGGCTCGGATTACCCTTCGAGCCGGGCACCGAGACCGGGCCGCTCATTTCCGCCGCCCATCGCGACAAAGTGCACGCCTACGTGGAACAAGCGCACGCCGAGGGCGCCCTCATCCGCACCGGTGGCGCGTTCGCCACCGGTGATCAGGGGTCGGGCAACCTCGACAACGGCTACTTCTATCTACCGACCGTCATCGACCGCGCCACCCGTGACATGGCCTGCGTGCACGATGAAGCCTTCGGCCCGACGGTCACCGTGGAGACGTTCCGCACCGAGGAGGAGGCCGTCGCCATCGCCAACGACACCGATTACGGTCTCGCCGGTGCGGTGTGGTCCTCGGATGCCGCGCGGGCCCGCCGCATCGCCGCCCGGCTGCGACACGGCACCGTATGGGTCAACGATTTCGGTCCGTATCTGCCGCAGGCGGAATGGGGTGGGTTCGGCCGCTCCGGGATCGGCCGCGAACTGGGGCCGTCCGGTCTGCACGAATATCGCGAGGCCAAGCATGTCTACGAGAACCTCCGGCCGGGCGTCACCGGCTGGTTCGCCGACCGGAAGGAGCACAAGTGAGCGAATACGATTACCTGGTCGTCGGTGGCGGGTCCGCCGGGGCCGCGGTCGCGGCCAGGCTCTCCGAGGATTCGTCGGTCACGGTCTGCCTGCTCGAAGCCGGGCCGAGTGATGTCGGCGACGAGGCGATCCTGCGGTTGGACCGCTGGATGGAACTGCTCGAATCCGGCTACGACTGGGACTATCCCATCGAACCGCAGGAGAACGGCAATTCGTTCATGCGGCACGCTCGCGCGAAGGTGCTGGGCGGATGCTCCTCGCACAACAGCTGTATCGCCTTCTGGGCGCCGCGCGAGGATCTGGATTCGTGGGAGCGCGACCACGGTTGCGCCGGGTGGGGATCGGAGTCGGTGTATCGGCTCTACCCGCGGATCGAGACCAATGACGCGCCGGGCGATCATCACGGGCGCAGCGGCCCGGTGCACATCATGACGGTGCCGCCGAACGATCCGTGCGGGGTGGCGGTGCTCGATGCCTGCGAGGCGGTCGGTATTCCGCGCGCGGAGTTCAATTCCGGGCATACGGTGGTCAACGGCGCCAATTTCTTTCAGATCAACTGTCGTCCCGATGGCGTCCGCGCGTCGTCGTCGGTGAGTTATCTGCATCCGAACCTGGATCGGCCGAATCTGACCGTCCGGACCGGGTCGTGGGTGAAGAAGATCGTGATCGACGGCGGACGAGCCGTCGGTGTGGACATCACCGATAACGCCTTCGGTCGCACCACCCGCATCTCGGCGCGGCGCGAGGTCATCGTCTCCGCCGGTGCGATCGATTCACCGAAGCTGCTCATGCTGTCGGGGATCGGACCCGCGGATCACCTGCGCGAGAACGGTATCGACGTGCTGGTGGACTCCCCCGGCGTCGGCGCGCATCTCCAGGACCATCCGGAAGGCGTGATCGGTTTCGAGACGACGCGGCCGATGGTGCGCAGTTCGACGCAGTGGTGGGAGGCGGGCATCTTCACTCCCACCGTGGAAGGGTTGGACCGCCCGGATCTGATGATGCATTACGGCAGCGTGCCGTTCGATATGCATACGCTGCGGCAGGGGTATCCGACCGCCGAGAACACCTTCTGCCTCACGCCGAATGTCACCCATGCCCGTTCGCGTGGCACGGTGCGGTTGCGGTCACGCGATTTCCGCGATAAGCCGCGCGTCGATCCGCGGTATTTCACCGACCCCGAGGGGCACGATCTGCGGGTGATGATCGCGGGCCTGCGCAAGGCGCGCGAGATCGCTTCGGCCGCGCCGCTGGCGGGGTGGGTGGCTCGTGAGCTGTATCCGGGGCCGGACACGGTGTCGGATGTGGAGCTGGCCGATTACATCCGACGCACCCACAACACCGTCTATCATCCGGCCGGGACGGTGCGCATGGGCGCGGCCGACGATCCGATGAGCCCGTTGGATCCGCGGTTGCGGGTGAAGGGTGTCGAGGGGTTGCGGGTGGCCGACGCGTCGGTGTTTCCCGAGCACACGACGGTGAATCCGAATATCACCGTCATGCTCGTCGGTGAGCGCTGCGCCGAACTCGTCGCCGAATCCCGGTAGGAACGTCGCCGCCGCTCACCAAGTAGGCGAAGGGTCGTCGATGGACGGCCCTTCGCTCATGTTCCACCGATGAGGTCGGCCAGGACTGCGGCTTCGCTGATCTCGATGTCTTTGGTCGCGGTGAGCAGGGTGAGCGTTCCGCGATCGGCGAGTTCGCGCAGGTGGTCCAGTTGGGTCGCCCGTTCGGCGTCGGCCAGTTCGGTTCGGTAGCGGCGACGGAATTCGTCGAAGCGGGCCGGATCGTGGTCGTACCATTTCCGCAGTTCGGTGGAGGGTGCGATCTGTTTGCACCATTCGTCGAGGTGCGCGCGTTCCTTGCTCATACCGCGCGGCCAGAGCCGGTCGACGAGGACCCTGGTGCCGTCGTCGGGTGCTGGATCGTCGTAGATGCGCCGGGTCCGGACATGCGGTTGTGCGCTCGGCATCGCCGGTTCTCCCTTCGGGCGGCTGATGGGTTTGTTGGTATCGCCGAAAGGTGTCCGGCAGGCCGGTGACGCCCGGCCTGCCCGCTGTGCGTCCTCAGCCTAACGACCTCCGCGTTCGGGGCTCAATAGCCCGCTGTCGCGTCGCGCCATTCGAAGCGGCCGGTCGCGTGTCTGGTCGTGGTGGTGCCGCGCCGCAACTCGGCGGTGACCCTGCCTTGCGCCCCGTTGGTGAAATAGCCGGAGCCACTGCCCGATTCGTATTCGCTGGCGTCGATCACGACGGTTTTCCGGCGGGAGATCGTGTCGCAGATGATGTCGTAGGCGTAGCCGGGGCCGTGCGGCGGGCTGCTGGGGCGCCTACTCGGTGACTGTGCGCCTTCATAGGCGTAGACGTGCAGGGTGTCGGCTTCACCGTCGGCGCAGCTGTAGGTGACGGTGACGGCGAGGTGTCCGGCGCTGTCGTCGGTGCTGTCGGGGGCGTGTAGGAAGCCGACGTCGTCGATGGCCAGTAGCCCGCCGTAGTCGGCGGCAGCCGGGCCGGACCCGGTCTGGCCGCCGATGCCGGACAGTATCGCGATCATGGCAGCGGTCGATGCGACGCCGCGCGAGCCGAACATGTGTTGCCTCCACGAGTACCGAACGATGTCGTCCGCGCCTCGACGGCACGAACCCGCTACGACATTCGTCGCCGATACTTCGATGGATCGGTCCTGGCCGCTACTTTCGCCGCAGTAGTCGTCCCCAGAGCGTGGCGGCGCCCTTGCGGCCCTTGTCTGCGGGGTCCGCCGCCGCCTCGGTTGTGTCGGTGATGCGCTGCGGTTCCGGTGTCGCGATATCGCTGGATGGCTCCGGCGGTTTCACCGCCGACCACCCGGTCGGTTCGGTGGGGATATCGGTGAGTACCGGCAGCACCACTGTCGGTTCATCGTCGAGATCGGCTCGCAATTGGGTGAAGAACGCTTCCAACGAGCCATATCGAACCGTCACTTCGTCGACGAAATCCAGTACCGCCGACCGTGAGCGCATCTGCATCATCACATCCCTCCATTCGACTCCACCACACACCTGCCCCGCCGCAGCCACGGACCGAGACTTCATACGAATAGCCAAGTAGGACAACAGCTTTTACACATTCCCGCCGATGACGTGCCACTACCCCACGGGATGACCGATCCCCACCCCTGGCCGCGGTGCGGCTACGACTGCCACTGTAGCCACATTTCAGCAAATTCGCCGTGACGTCGGGCGGGTGTCGAATCCCTTCGATCGCCACGACCGGATAATCGTCACATCACAGGGGAACCGACCGATCGCGCCGACCGGCTTCGTCGGCATCACACGATTCGATCCTACGCGACTCGAGCGGCCTGGCGATCACTCAGCAATTCGCCCCGACGAAACGCCCCACCGGCACCATGGCCCGGCACGCACCGGAACGCGTCCGGGTGTCCAGAAGTCGGCCAGGCGTTTTCGCCCTCGATGACAACACTACCGACATGTTCGGCCGATGACGGCCCCGATCTCGCCCGATTATGAGATCGTTGGTTCGGCCACCCGATGGGCGGTGCGGCACTCCGGACATGTGGGACCACTTTCAGGAGGAGCAACCATGGTGAGCGCAGGTGGATACGACCCCCGATTCGGATCGGCCGCGGAATTCACACCCGGCGGTCTCGGCAAACGCGCCGCAGCGCGGTTCGTCGACTGGATCCTCGCGGCGATCGTCGGCGCGATCTTCTTCTGGCTGCTGAACAAGGCCTGGGACACCCCCGATTGGGTGTCCATCCTGCCCGGCGCCGGTTTCGGCTTCCTGTACTTCCTCGGCTTCGAGGTGGCTACCGGGTCCACGCCGGGCAAGAAGCTGCTCGGGCTGCACGTCAACGGATCGGGTGGCGCACCGAAACCGAGCGTCAAGGACTCCGCGGTCCGCAATGCCTACATGCTGCTCAACCTGATTCCCTGTATCGGCCCGGTCCTGTGGTTCATCGCGGCGATCGCCATCGCCACCACGATCAGTTCGAGTCCGACCAAACAGGGCTGGCACGACAAGCTGGCCGGTACCCAGGTCATCGACGTCTGAGCGTCGATGTGGCCGGACCGAGCGCGCCACGGCTGTCGGCGGCAGGTGGTAGGAACCGTATATGGCTCTGAACTGGAAGCTCGTCATCGACAGCCGCGATGCGGCGACGCTCGCCGATTTCTGGGCCGCGGCCCTGGAGTACGAGGTCGAAGATCCCAGTGCGCTCATCGACCATCTGCTCACCGCAGGTCAGCTCCCCGACGAAGCGGTGCTCGAGCATCGCGGACGCAAGATCTTCCGCGGTTATGCCGGGATCCGGCACCCCGATGATCCGTTCGACCCGGTCAGCGGGGTCGGCAGCGGCCGGCGCCTGCTCTTCCAAGACGTCCCCGAGGACAAATCCGTCAAGAACCGGCTGCACATCGATGTGCACAGCGAACCAGGCGGGCTCGAGAGCTTGGTGGCGCGGCTGGAGGCCCTCGGCGCGACCCGTGTGCGCGAATTCGACCGTGGTCCCGCCGGGCACTGGTGGGTCATGCTCGACCCGGAGGGCAACGAGTTCTGCGCCGCTTAGGTCCGGCGAGCGGCTACCGGATTCGACCCCACCGTGGCGGCCGCATGCGCTTATATCGAGGCATGGACCTCGAAACGATCGCGGACCGGATCGCCATCGGCGATCTGCTCACCCGCTACGCCCATGCCGTCGACACCAAGGACTGGCCGCTGTATCGCAGCGTGTTCACCCCGGACGCCCATATCGACTACACCACGGCGGGCGGCCCGGTCGGTGATGTGGACACGGTGGTGACGCAGCTGTCGGTGGCGCTCGAATTGTTCTCCCGCACTCAGCATTTCGTCTCCAATATCGATGTCGCCCTGGACGGCGACAGAGCCACGGTGCGCGCGATGTTCTTCAACCCCATGATCGTCTCGACGGGCAAACAGTTCTTCTGCGGCGGCTGGTACAACCACGAACTGGTCCGCACCGACGACGGCTGGCGCAGCACCCGGCTGGTGGAGGAGTCCGCCTGGTTCGACGGGCTGGAACAGGCCTTCAGCTGACCGTCCGGATACCGCGGGCGACGGCCGCGCTCACCGTGGGGCGGGATACACCGGCAGGTCATCGTCCCATGGTTGCCGGGTGACCATATCGTCGACGCGCACCGTGCCGCTTTCGAATTCGCCGGTCGCGGCGTCGACCAGCCGGTAGCGCTGGGTTCGGGTATGGATGGGTTGGGCCGCGGGCATGGCGACGACCGCGATGATGCCCGCCCGGATCTTCGCCTCGGCCGAGGGCGTGAGGCACCACAGGGTGGTGTCCCAGTTCCCGGCGTAGTACCGCATACCGGGTAGGAACGAGATCTTGGCCGGGAACAGGTTGCCGAGGATCACGATGCCAGCGAGCACGGCGAACAGCACACCGAGCGCGACCGGCGAATTCGACTGGACCAGGCCGAAATCGGCGTGACCGACGAACAGGGTCAGCACGCCGAAGATCATGAAGACGTTCCATTCCAGTGGTACGCCCATCGGGATCGCCGCCAGGATCGTCAGATGGAAGCAGATCATCACGGTGGCGGCGATGGCCGTCGGCCAGCCGCCGTGGCTGAAGAACAGCACCAGCGGAACACACATCTCCACGGCGGTGCCGCCGTGGGCCAGGATCCGGGAGGGGCGGCCCGGTCGGAGGTCATCGGGGAAGCGTTCGAAGAACATCCGCTTGACGACCTTGGGCCGCAGGATCGGATTATTGGACATCATCGTCGAGACGACGAACGGGAAGTGCTGGTTCAACTTGGAGATCGCCGCACCCATCCAGATGACGACGAAGACGATCTTCGCGGCGACGATCATATCGATGCCGGTGAACAGGAATGTCAGCGTGAGCAGCACCAGCAGTGCACCGTAGAGCAGAACATCGAAGGGTGTGCGGGACGTGCCGGTGGTGAGCGGCACCCGGCCGGGCCACATCCCAGAATAAGAACGTGTTCTATTTTAGCGGTCGCTCGGGTCACCGTCCGCGAATCCGGGAAACACCCGACCCGCGTTCGGGGTGCACGGATCGTGCGGACCCGGTCCCGAAACCGGGCACGCCCTGTCGCGCCGGATTTCAGCGTGACAGGGCGTGCGATCGGGGCCGATCGGTCAGCACTTGACCAGTTCGGGTTCCGGCTCGTCCGCGTTGTGCGATTCATCGGATCCACTGGAGCGGTTGGGCAGCAGCACCGCCACCACGATGATGATCGCCGCCAGGACCGCCGAGACACCGAAGGCCAGCCGCATACCGTCGAGATGAGCGGTTGTCGCATCGACGCCTTCGTCGATCAACGAGGTGCTGCGCGTGGACATCACGGTCACCACGAGCGCGGTGCCCAGCGCCGCCGCGACCTGCTGCAAGGTGCCGAGCATGGAACTGCCGTGCGAGTACAGCTGCTGCGGGAGCGCGCCGAGGCCGAGGGTGAAGACCGGGGTGAAGGCCGCGGCCAGCGACACCATGAGCAGAATGTGCAGGCCGAGCAGCTGCCAGTACGGGGTGCTCATCGAGATTCGGGTGAATCCGGCCAACGAGATCGTGATGCCCACTGCCGCCGGGATCACCAGCATCCGCCCACCGAACCGGTCGAACAGGCGGCCGATCGTCGGCCCGAGCAGTCCCATCGCCATACCACCGGGCATGACGAGCAGGCCGGTGCTCAACGGGCTCAGCTCGCGCAGATTCTGGAGGTAGAGCGGCAGCAGGATCATCGATCCGAGCATCGCCAGGAACGCGATGGACATGAAGATCAGCGATTTGGTGTAGGTACCGGACAGCAGGATGCGCAGATCCAGCAGCGGGGTGCCGGTGCGCTGGAGCCGCAGCTGCCGCCACGCGAACACAGCGATCAACACGACACCGGCCGCGACGATCAGCGCCGGGGTGGTGACGCTACCGGTTTCGAAGCGGCTCAGACCGTAGACCAGGCTGCCGAATCCGAGCGCCGCGAACGCGACACTCGACCAGTCGATGGCACCGGCTTCCGGCTCGCCCACGTTCTCCAACCGCCGCAGACCCAGCCAAGTGACCAGTCCGGCGATCGGCAGGACGAGCACGAACAGCCAACGCCACGAGCCGATCTGCAAGACCAGGCCGGACAGCACCGGACCCATGGCAGGGGCGACCGAAATGGCCAGGGTGACATTGCCCATGACGCGGCCGCGGTCGCGTTCGGGCACCACCGTCATCAGCGTGGTCATCAGCAGCGGCATCATCACCGCGGTGCCGCCTGCCTGGATGACGCGGCCGATCAGCAGCACCGCGAACGAGGGCGCCACCGCCGAGAGCGCCGTGCCCACGAGGAACACGCCCATCGCGATCGCATAGGCCCGCCGGGTGGTGACCCGTTGCAGGAACCAGCCGGTGACCGGGATGACCGCCGCCATGGTGAGCATGAACGCGGTGGACACCCATTGCGCCGAGCGTTCGGTGATGTGCAGATCGGTCATCAGCCGCGGTATCGCGTTGATCATGATGGTCTCGTTCAGAATCACCACGAAGGTCGCGAGCACGAGCAGTCGGATCACCGTCGGTGTCCGCTGTTCGCCCGGCCTGCGGTCGGATAGCGCGATGGACATCTCGGGGTACCTCCGGTGATCGTGAGCAGAGTGGAGTGGCGCCGAGGGCAGGTCGTCGACCCGGCGCGGTGCCACATCAGATCAGACGGGGGTCGTCCGATCGATTCATCGGTCGAGCGCCGGTGGGCCTCGGCGATACCGTTCCCGATTGGTCACCGGGGGCGCCGAGCCGCTTCGGGCTCATAGAACAGCAAACAAGCTAAACCACACTCGAGGTCAAGTCATCCGATTTTTCGTGTGGTCAGCCGTGCGGCTCCCGCAGCAGAGCAGCCAGCTGGCGAGCAGTGGCAATCGGCAGGTACGCGTGTGAGATCGCCAGGCCGATGCGCGGCAGATCGGCCACATCCCGGAAGCACCAGGTAGATGCCCGCGTAGCGCGGGTTGGTCCGAGCGCTGTCGGTGCGGCCGGTGCCGAGCGATTCCGCCGTCATACCCGCGCCTCGGTCGCGGGATTTCCACGCTTCCACAGCCCGGGTAGCCGCCCCACACCACGGCGGATCGCGCGGGCCGACGCCGATCCGCCCATGAGGTAGGCCACCACCGCGACGATCACGCCGAGCAGCAGGACTGCGCGCAGGAGGTTCCACAGCGGTAACGTCACGGCGTCGAAGACCGCGGCGGCCGCCTCCGGTGAGCGGATCGCCTGCCCCGGATCGTCGAGGTAGTACCAGCGCACGAACTGGATGGCGAGCGCGAGTATCGCCATGGCGACCGTGAGCGTCACGCCGAGCGCAGCGGTCGCGCGACGTCGAGAACCGGTGGGCGCGAACGCGATCGCTGCCGCCGCAGCGAGCAGTGTCACCCAGGGTAGGACCGTCGCCGTCCGGTCGAGCGCGTCGACGAGGCGCCGTGCCTCGGCCAGCTCGGGTGACTGCGCCAGCACGAACTGGGTGTCGACCTGTGGAATGCGTTCGGCGAAGACGAATCCGCGCTCGAGCAGCCGAGCCTTCGCCTCCTCGATGATCGCGGCGAGCGAGACGCTGATCGTCCCGCTGTCATCGATATCCACCGCCGCCATGCTGGTCCGGCCGGTGAGCACGGCGACGATACTGCGGTGCGCGGCCCGGTTCGCCCCGGACCACAGGTCGGCGAACCGGTCGGAGCCGACCATCGAGGCGACCGTCTCGTGCACGAAATCCTCGGCTTGATCGGCGAGGAGGGGCGTCAGGCTCGCGATGACGCGCTCGCGCCGTTCGCCCTCGCCCGCGACATCGGCCAAGGCTTGCGATACGACCGCCTCGATATCGATGCGGGTGACGATCTCCTCGGTGACCCGATCGGTGAGCGCCGCCCGGACCGCCGGGTCCGCCGCCAGCGGCGCGACAGTATCCACATAGCCGTCGGTGTCGAGGACGGTGGTGTGCACGACCCGAGCCAGTACCGAGGCCATGGCGAGGACGCCGGTGACGACCAGGAGCACGATCACCACGGTCCACCGCAGCCGGCGACCGCGCCGAGCGGGTGCCGGTGTTCGCGAGCCGCCGGAATCCTCGCCCCGCTCATCACGCGTGGCTTCGCCGGGCGCCTTGTCCGCACCGTCACCGGACGAGCCGATATCCGCATCCGCCATGACCGATCCTGCCGGTTGTCCTCATGTCCGAGGCCGGGTGTATCGGTGCCACCCCGATACACCCAGCACCTCCAGCAACAGCATGCGACGCGGCGCTCACTGCGGCCTCACCCGTGGAGGATGATCGCGCGAACTCTCACGACACGGCGCGGATCGCCTGGCTGCCCGCCGATGTGTCCGGGACGCCGAGGATCTCCAGGAAGGCGGTCGCCGCCGGACTGCGCGTGGTCCGGCCCCAGACGACGTATTCGACGCGAGTGGGCCCATCGGTGACCTCGACGGTCACCACACCGCTCAGATGGGGCACCCACAGCGAGGGCAGCATGGCGATACAGAGGTCCTGACCGACGAGCCGGGTGATGTAATCGGCGGAGCTGACCTCGAAGGCCACCTCGCGCTCGAGACCGGCGGAGGCGAAGGCCAGGTCGGATTGTGCGCGTCCGGCCGTTCCGGGCGGCAGGTCCACGAACACCTCCGACGACAGTGTGCGCAGATCGACCGAGGAGGCTTCCGCGAGCCGATGGCCCGGTGCGACGACGGCGACGAGCCGGTCCCGGACGAGTTCGTGCGCCGCGACCCCGCGCGGCCGCGCGGTGGGCGGCAGCCCGAGGAATGCCACGTCGAGAGCTCCCTGCTCCACCAGTTCGGCCAGCCCCTCGCTCGCCTCCACCCGCAGATTGATCCGCACATGCGGATACCGCTGGCGGAACTCGCGTAGCGCCGCGGGCACGTCGACGGCGGCGACCGACGGGATCAAACCCACTGCAAGACGTCCGCGGATCTCGCCGACCGCCGCCGCGACCTCGGCGCCCGCCCGTTCGGCGGCGTCCAAGCATTGGCGGGCCGCGGGGAGAAAAGCTTCACCCGCGGGCGTCAGCCGCACCCGACGGCTGGTGCGTTCGAACAGCCGCGCGCCGAGTTCCCGTTCCAGACGCGCGATCTGGTGGCTGAGAGCGGATTGGACGACCAGGCATCGTTCGGCGGCGCGGGTGAAGCTGTTCGTCTCGGCGACGGCGAGGACATAGCGCATCTGCTGAAGCTCCATCTATCCATCGTGAATCACGATCGTTGTGGTGACAAACATGTGTTGGATTCATTGATCGAATCGGGGTGAGATGGTGAGCATGAAAAGTTCAGCAGCGGGGCTGGTTTCCGCCGGACCGCCCGCCGGGTCCGGCTCCGGATACGGAAACCTGCCGCTCACCGCACTGACAGCGCTCACACCCATCACCTGGGGCACGACCTATGTCGTGACCACCGAACTCCTCCCACCGGGACATCCGGTGTTCGCTGGCCTGCTGCGTGCGCTGCCCGCCGGGTTGATCGCGCTGGCGTTCAGCCGGATGCTGCCGCGCGGTTCCTGGTGGTGGAAGGCCGCGACACTCGGCGTGCTCTACATCGGGCTGCCGTTCCCGCTGCTGTTCCTCTCCGCCGAACATCTGCCCGGTGGCGTCGCCGCGACCTTGGCGGCGGCGCAGCCGCTGGCCGTGGCGCTGCTGGCCGTGCCGGTCCTGCGCGAGAGCCTGTCGGCGTGGCGGCTGGGCTGGGGTGTGATCGGCGTGGTCGGGGTCGGGCTCGTGGTGATCGGGCCGAACGCAGGCCTGGACACCGTCGGCCTCGTGGCGGGCGTCGCCAGCGCGGCCTCCATGGCATTGGGTCTGACACTCACCAAACGCTGGGGCCGCCCGGACGGGATCGGGCCCACCGCATTCGCGGGCTGGCAACTCACCGCCGGTGGACTGTTCCTGCTGCCCCTCACCTTCCTTCTGGAGGGTGCGCCACCGGCGATCGACGCGGACGCGGCCCTCGGCTATCTCTGGATGGGCTTGGTGGGTGGCCTGTTCGCCTACATCGTGTGGTTCCGCGGTATCGGCGCGCTACCGGTCACCTCCGTCGCGGTGCTCGTCCTGCTGTCGCCACTGGTGGCGGCGATCCTGGGCGCGGTTGTCCTCGGCCAAACCCTCGGCCCGATCCAGCTCACCGGCTTCGTGCTCGCGCTCGCCGCGATCGTCGCGGGCCAACTACCGGCGCCCTCCGGCGCTGTCGCATCACCCACACCGAAAGGAAGTATTCGATGAAGATCGCCGTTGTCGGCGCCGCGGGCATGGTCGGCTCACGCGTTATCACCGAGGCCGCGCGCCGCGGCCATGAACTGATCGCAGTGTTCCGCACGGAACGACAGGTCGCGTTGCCGCCGGGCGTGGTCGCCGTCGCGGGTGAGGCGAGCGATCCCGGCCGGATGAGCGAATTCTTCGACGGCGCGGACGCGATCGTGGCCGCGACCCGTCCGGCACCAGGGCATGAACACGATGTCACCGACACGACGACCGGCCTGCTCGACGCGGCGGCGAAGACCCGCACGCGCATTCTCGTCGTCGGCGGCGCCGCACCCCTGCGCGTCTCCGACGACGATGATCGGCTCGTCATCGACAGTCCCGATCACGTCCCGGCGCATATCCGTCCCATCGCGGCCGCCAGCATCGCGCAACTCGACGCGTGCCTGCCCCATCCGGCGCGGTGGGTGTATCTCAGTCCACCCGCGATGCTCGAACCGGGTCGACGCACCGGCCGATACCGGCGCGGAACCACGACCCTACTCACCGATGCCGATGGCTCGTCCCGGATCTCGGCCGAGGATCTGGCGGTCGCCGTGGTCGACGAACTCGAAAATCCCGGTGTGGAACGTCATTTCACCGTCGGGTACTGATCCGACGGCGGCACGTCGCGGCATGGAGGCATCAGCGAAATGAATCGAGTCCTCGGCACAGCGGTCGGCTTCACGTCCTTGGTGGCGGCGCTCCTCGCCCCTGTGCCGGGGCACGCGCATCCTCCACTGTTCCCGCCGACGATCGATCTTCCGGCCGGGTTCCAGCCCGAAGGCATCGCGATCGGGGCGTTCCCCGTGGCCTATTTCGGTTCTCGGGTCGACGGCACCCTCTATCGCGTCGATCTGAGCACCGGGCGCGGCACCACTCTCGGCCCCGGACCGGGCACGCCCGCGCTCGGTCTCGCGGTCGATCCGCGGGGCCGGTTGTTCGTCGCGGGCGGCACGGGCGGCGATGCGCGGGTGGTCGACGCGGAGACCGGTGCAGTGCTCGCGAGCTACCGGCTCGGCACGCCGCCGGATACGTTCGTCAACGATGTGGCGCTCACGCCGACCGGTGCGTGGTTCACCGATTCCCGCACGCCGGTGCTCTATCACCTGCCGATCGGCCGCGACGGCGCCCTACCCACACCGGATGCGGTGGTACAGCGGCCACTGACCGGGGACCTCACGTATGTGGCCGACCAGATCAACGCCAACGGGATCGTGCGCACACCCGACGGCACCGGGCTGATCATCGTGCAGTCGACCACCGGTCATCTGTTCCGTGTGGACCCGGTCTCAGGTGTGACGCGGCGGATCGATCTGAGCGCCGAGACCCTGCCCGGCGGCGACGGGCTGTTGCGGGACGACAGGACGCTGTTCGTCGTGCAGAACCGACTGAACACCATCGCGGTGATCACCCTCGATCAGGCCGGGACCAGCGGACGAGTCGAGCGACATCTCAGCGATCCCCGCATGGATGTTCCGACGACCGTCGCGGCATTCGGAAACCGCCTGTACCTACCCAATGCCCGATTCACGACGTCACCCGCGCCGACCACGCCGTACACCGCTGTCACCGTCGAGCGGCCCCGGATGAACGGGTCGGGCCGGTAATGCGCGCCGGTCTGCGGATCCAGGTCGCAACGACCCACCCTCGCCCTGTTCGCGCGAACGCACCGGTCGGCCCCACCGAACCGCCCGAGCCGCCTGCCGTACTCCACCCGGTCGAATGCTCTGTCGACGACCCGTCGGCAACGGGCATGTATCGAAGCGTCGACGACCGCTGCGAGTTCGCCGGGCAGAGTATCTTCGATCCGCTGCCCGCCAACGGTGACGTCTCCTGTGCCGGGTGATCCACGACTGGGACGACGAGCAGGCGGCCATGATCCTCCGGCGGTGCGCCGACGCGGCCGGGAGCTGAACTGGAACACGTTCTTGCTGGAGCCACTCGCTTTGGATAATATTCCGAACACCTGTCCAGACACTTCCGACGAGCTGGGCACGTCGACACCGCACCCGCCGTCGGGTGGCGGTGACACCGCCGGGGCGGCTGCACCTCGGCGAACCCGAAGGAGTGCATATATGACCGGCTCTGGCCCTCTCGGCGACGCGCTGCGTTTCGGCATCGTGCTGTTCACCAGCGATCGTGGCATCACCCCGGCCGCCGCGGCGCGTGCGGCCGAGGACATGGGGTTTCACTCCTTCTACGTGCCGGAGCACACCCATATCCCCGTGAAACGGGAGGCCGCTCATCCGCAGACCGGCGACGAATCCCTCCCCGATGATCGCTATATGCGCACCCTCGACCCGTGGGTGGCGCTGGCGACGGCCGCCGCGGTCACCGAGCGGATCGAATTGTCCACCGCGGTGGCCTTGCCGGTGGAACACGATCCGATCACGCTGGCCAAGACCATCGCCTCGCTGGATCACCTCTCGGGCGGGCGGGTGGTGCTCGGCGCCGGATTCGGTTGGAACACCGATGAACTCAGCGACCACGGGGTGCCAGCGAACAAGCGACGCACCGTGCTACGGGAGTATCTGGAATCCATGGCCGCGCTGTGGTCGCAGGAAGAGGCCGAATACCACGGGGAATTCGTGGATTTCGGCGCGAGCTGGGCGTGGCCGAAGCCGGTGCGCGGATCGGTTCCCGTCCTGATCGGCGCGGCGGGCACCGAGCGGACCTTCCGCTGGATCGCCACCTCGGCCGACGGCTGGATCACCACACCGGGCGAGACGGACATCTCCGAGCGGCTGGCCTTGCTGCGCAAGATCTGGACCGACGCGGGCCGCCCCGGACATCCGCGCGTGGTCGCACTCGATATCAAACCGAATGCCGAACGTCTCGCCGAATGGGCCGAATGCGGTGTCACCGATGTGCTCTACGGGCTGCCGGACAAACCGGAGCCGGAGGTCGTCGCCTATCTGGAGCGTTTGTCGGACAAGCTCGCCCATATCGTCGCCCCTACGGCGGACTGACGACGAGGCCGGGGCACATCGCGCCCCGGCCTCCTTGCGGTTCACCTACCCCGGCACACTCGCACGGCACAGCGTGGGATTCGCCTCGACACCGATCTCGCGCGCGACAGTGGCGGGTCCGCTCAGGTCGGTTCCGGTGATGGTCAGCTCTGCCCGGCCTGGTCGCGGTACTTGCGCAGTTCTTGTTTCGCGATGGCCCGTTTGTGCACCTCGTCCGGCCCATCGGCCAGACGCAGGGTGCGCAGATGCGCCCAGGCCATGGCCAGCGGGAAATCGTCGGTGACGCCCGCGGCGCCGTGCACCTGGATGGCGCGGTCGACGATCCGCAATGCGATCTGCGGTGCGGCCACCTTGATCGCCGCGATCTCGGTGCGCGCCTCCTTGTTGCCGACGGTGTCCATCAGGTACGCGGCCTTCAACGTGAGCAGCCGGATCATCTCGATCTCGATGCGCGCCTCGGCAATCCAGTCCTGGATATTGGCGTTATCGCTGATCGGCTTGCCGAAGGTCACCCGAGAACGGGCGCGCTTGCACAGCAGCTCCAATGCGCGCTCGGCCATACCGATGGCCCGCATGCAGTGGTGGATGCGACCCGGTCCGAGCCGGGCCTGACTGATGGCGAAGCCCTCACCCTCCCCTTTCAGGACGTCCTCGGCCGGTACCCGGACATTGTCGAAGTCGATCTCGGCGTGGCCCTCGCGGTCCTGATAGCCGAACACCGGCAGTCCACGCAGCACCGTGACGCCGGGTGCGTCCATCGGCACCACCATCATCGACTGCTGACGGTGCGGCGCCGCGGACGGATCGGTCTTGCCCATCACGATCATCACCTTGCAGTTCTTGTGCAAGGCGTTGGAGGCGAACCACTTCCGGCCGTTGAGCAGGTAGCCGTCACCGTCGCGGACCATGGATAGTTCGACATTGGTCGCGTCCGAGCTGGCCACCGCGGGCTCGGTCATGGCGAAGGCCGATGCCATGGTTCCGTCCAGCAGCGGCTTCAGGTACTTCTCCTTGTGTTCGTCGGTGCCGAACAGGGTGAAGACCTCGATATTGCCGGTATCGGGCGCATTGCAGTTACACGCTTCCGGCGCCAGCGGACTGCGGCCCATGATCTCGGCCAGCGGCGCGTATTCGAGATTGGTCAGCCCCGGCCCCCAGTCCGGATGCGGATGGAACAGATTCCACAGCCCACGCGCGCGAGCCTCGGCTTTGAGTTCCTCGAGGATCGGCGGCTGGAAATTCGGATCGCCGGAGGCGCGCATCTGCTCGTCGTAGACGGTCTCGGCCGGGTACACGTGCGAATCCATGAACTCGAGTAGGTCCTGCCGGTACTTTTCGGCACGATCCGAGATCTCGAACAGCGACATCTGACCTCCTGTCGACGGGTGCCACCGACCATAGTTGAACTCGGCGTCAACTTCAATTAAGGACGCCTGTGTGGACAGGGGCGCAGCATCCGTGCAGGTCGAACGCCTACGACTTGGTGGGGATACGCAGCGCGTTGACCCACAACCGCGTCGCGGTGAAGGTCAGCTCATCGATGGTCACCGGGTCGCTGTCGCGCGCGGTGACGAAATGGGTGAACGCGAGCCTGCTCACCATGCTCGACAACGCACGGGACGCGAGCACGGGATCCAGCTCCTGATCGGCGAGCCCGCGGGCTTGTAGATCGGCGATGCTGCGGGCGTTGCGCTGGACGAACGCATCGGCGCGCCGCTGACGCAACTCGGCGAATTCGGGGTCGATGCTCGCGACCTGTTCCAGCAGTGCCATGAGTTCGGCATTGCGGCTGTAGGCCTCGAAATAGGCGCGATTGCTGGCCTCGACGATGGCCGCGGGATCGTCGTCTTCCGGCACATGCGGCATGCCGGGATGCATCATGTCCTCCTGCGCCACCTCGAGCACCGCGGCGAAGATCTCTTCTTTGCTCGCGAAGTAGGTGTAGAAGGTGCCCGAGGAACATTTGGCGGCCTGGGTGATGTCGATCAGCCGGGTCTCGAGGTAGCCGTTGCGTTCGAAGACCTCCCGCGCGGCGGCGACCAGCGCGGCCCGCGTCCGCAGACCACGCTGGGTGGCGGGCAGCTCACGTAGCAGGGAGGTGCGCGCCATCGACGGCGCGTCCGCGCCATCGGTGTCGGTCACCGGCTCTCCCATGCAGCATTTATACCGCTCACCGCCGCCGGAACGGTATTCGTGATCCGGTGCGCGGTCAGCCGCGATTGTTCATGATCGCGGCGTAGACCCGGTAGTTGCCGACCAGCGGCACGAGTTCGAGCAGCTGTTTCACCGAGAAGTGGTGGCGCAGGTCGGCCCAGGTGCCGTCGCTGATGAAGTACTCGGTGTCCAGTTCGTCGACAGCGCGCATGAGCGCCCTCTGGGCCGGGGTCGCGTCCGGGCCGTCGGGTCCGGCGGCGACCACCGCCGCTGTCCGGGGGTCCGCGGCCGAACGCATGGACCATTCGCCGATCGGGCCGACCCGCCACAGCATCCGCTGGATGGCGAGTTCGCGGTCGGCGGGCCCGAGCTTCATCCGTCGTGCGGCCAGCCGGTCGATCCGGCGCACGATCGCGGCGGTCCACGGATGGTTGAGCGCAAATTCCGCGATGATCTCCTGATCGTGCGGCACCCAGATGTGCGGACCGGAGGGCGGTGGCGCAGTGGTGATCTCGGCGGGCCGCGGCGCCAGCGGCCGGTCCCTACGTGGACGTCGCGGGCGGGCGGGCGATCGGCGCGAGGCGCGGGGCTCGAAGTCGAACAGCTCCCCCGGCGGGCAGAAATTGTTGACCATCGCCAGCACCTCGTACATCGCGCCCACCGAGTACAACTCCCGGTACTGGCGCGGGGACAGGTACCGCAGCAGCCACTGCTTCGTCGCCTCGGAGACGAGCTGGTCCTCGTGCAGTTCATCGACGGCGGTGAGGATCGCGGCCTGCCGATCGTTCCACGACGCCGCCGACGGCCCCTCCTTGATCGCGACCAGATAGTCGGCGTCCTTGCGCAGCACCTTGGCGGTGAGGACGTGGTTCTCCCATTCGAACCGGCCACCGCAGTTCCAGCTGCCACGCAACGCGATCAGCTCCCAGTCCGCGATGGGCAGGATGGGATGCGCGATGGCCAGCAGGTGGATGTTGTTCACCAGCATGGTCCAGGTGCCCATGATGGTGACGTGATGCAGCACCGGCACCACGATCTCGGCGTTGGGCGGCGCGAACCGCCACGGTAGCGGGTTGCGCAGCCGCGGACTGTCCGGCCGCGACCATCCCAACTCCACCTGCTCGCTCATCGACGCACCGCGCCCTTCCTGTTCATCATCGAATAACGTTGCGGCCGAATTCAGTTCGGTACTGTCGGATCCGGCACATGCGCGGCCGCGGCGACGGCCTCGGCCAGCAGATCCGCGGTCGTGGCGAGCTGTTGTTCGGTGTGCTCGGAGGTGACGAAGAAACGTAACCGTTCCTGGCCCGCCGGGACCGCGGGCGCGGAGATATTGCCCGCGTACACACCCTTTTGCAGCAGTGAGGACGCCACGAACCCGGAACGGATCTCGCCGGGCACGATGACCGGACAGATCGGCGTGCCCTCGGAATCACCGAGGTTCAATCCCCGTTCGGTCAGTTTCGCGGTGAAGTATTTCGCGTTCGACCACAATCGGGTCAGCCGCTCCGGTTCGTCCTCGAGCACGTCGAGGGCCGCGAGGGCGGCACCGACCGCCGACGGCGCCGGGCCGCCGGTGAGCATGGCGACACCGGGTGCGGCGGCCTTCATCGCGCCGATGAGATCGGCGTCGCCCGCGATGAAACCCCCGACACTGCCGAGCGCCTTGGACAGCGTCGCCATCCAGATGTCGACGTCCTCGCCCGCCATCGCGTAATGCTCACGGATGCCGTGCCCACGCGCGCCGAACACCCCGAGCGAATGCGCTTCGTCGACCATGACCGCGCAGTCGTACTCCCTGGCGACGGCCGCCAACTCGTCCACCCGGCCGACAGTGCCGTCCATGCTGTAGTGGCCCTCGACCACGACGAGGGCCCGGTCGAAACCGGCGCGCGACATCCGCAGCACCGAACGCAAGGCGTCGGGGTCGTTGTGCCGGAAGGTGATTCGCCGACAGCCCGCCCACTGCGTGCCGGAGACGACACTGCCGTGGATCAACGCATCGCAGACGGCGAGGTCACCAGCACCCATCAGGAACCCGAGCACACCGGCATTGGTGAGGTAGCCGCTGGTGGTGATCATGGTGTCACCGACGCCGTACCGGTCGGCCAGCCGCTGTTCGAGCTCCCCGTAGAGCGCGATCTCACCGGCGAGGATGCGGCTGGCCGAGGCCGAGGCGCCGTAGCGGTCGAGTGCGGCCGTGGCACCGGCCACCACCCGTGGATGGTTGGCCAGCCCCAGATAGTTGTAGGCGCTGAAGTTCAGCAGTTCCTTGTCGCCGACGCGCATGGTGGTGTCGTTGGCTCCGGTGCGCGGTAGGAACAGCGGGTTGGGCATACCGGTCTGCTCGTAGAGCCCTGCGATCGCCGCCCTGCGCGCCACCATCGACGCCACCTCGGGATGGTCGGCGAACTGGCGGCCGGGACCGCGGCGCTTCCGCGGAGCCGAGGCGGTCGGCGACCCCGCGGTGGGCCGAACGGGGGCCGCGGGTGCTGTTGGCCGCGTGGATCCGGCTCCGGTGGAGGTGCCGGTTCCCGTGCCGGACAGCAGTTTCCGGGCCAGTTCGCGTGCCGACTCGGTCATGCCGCCACCTCTTCCGCGGCCGGCTCCAGCGCGGTGACGGCGGCCGACCGGGTGCCGCTGCCCTCGACGAGGAACGCGGCGACCTTGGCGCCCGCCTGTTCGAGGGTGAAGGTGCGGCCCATCTGGAGCGAAGCCATATCGACGCCGAGCGATTTGGTGATCAGCGCACCGAATTCGACGGCCATGAGCGAGTCGAGTCCGAGTTCCGGCACCGGGACGGTCAGATCGATCGATTCCGCCGATACGCCCATCACCGAGGCGAGTTGTTCGGCGAGCATATGCGCCACCACCTCATTGCGTTTGCCCTCGTCGAGGTCGCGCAGGGCGGCCGCGAGTTGCGCGGCAGCCGAATCGTCCTTCGCGGCCGCCGCGATCTGCGCCTGCAACCGACCGGTCATACCGAAGAACGGTGCGGTCGCATCGACCTTGCCCCAGTCGATCGGGAAGATCGCGCCATAATGGTGCAGCCCCAGTTTCAGCGCTTCTTCCAGGTATTCGGTGCTCTCGTCCATATCGATGGAGTCGAAGCCGGTATTGCGCAGATAGCGCGCCAGGTTCTCATCCGCCGCGGCCATACCGCCACCCGACATATGTCCCCAGCCGACCGCGAGCGTCTTACCGCCCTTGCGTACGACCACATCGGCCACGGCCTGGAGCGCGAGATTCGCGGCGGTGTAGGCGTACTGGCCGACGCCGCCGAAGATCGCACTGCCGGAGGAGAACAGGACGAACAGGTCGAGTTCGGCGCCCGCGCTGGTCAGTCCGTGCAACAGTGCCCGCACACCCTCGACCTTCGGGCGGAACACCGAGGCCAGGCTGTCGCGATCCATCACCGAGATCCGCTTATCGTCCACCACACCGGCGGTGTGGAGCACTCCGCGCAACGGATGTGCCGTGGTGTGCGCTCGCGCCACCACCGCCGCGATGGCCTCCGGGTCGGTGACATCTACCCGTTCGGTGGTGATCTCGACGCCCTTGTCCTGCCAGATCGCGAGCTGCTGCTTCGCGGCCTCGCTGGTGGCACCGTCGCGGCCGAGCAGCGTCAAGCGTGTGGCGCCCTTACCGACCAGCCAGCGTCCCATGGCCAGCCCGAACGCACCGAAACCGCCGGTGATCAGGTACTGGCCGTCGGGGTCGACGGTGACCTCGGGGATCTGCGGGCGGACCAGCGGCGCTTCGTCTTCCAGGTTCAACGCCACCCGGCCGATCTTGCTCGACCGCGCGACCTCCTCGAACGCCTTGGCCACCTCCGCGGTCCCATAGGACTCGTAGGGCAGCGGCCGGTAGGTGCCCGCGGCGATGGTGGTGTAGCTGCGCTGCACCAGTTCGACCGTGGCGTGCCGGCGCAATGCCAGCATCCGGTCGAGGTCCATCGAGTGATAGGAGACGTTCTTGTCGAAATGGCGCAGGTCGAGCATGCCGCCGGTGTAGATATCGGCCTTGCCGACCTCCACGATCCGCCCGAATTCGGCGACGGCCTTGAAGTTGTGGCGCAGAATCTCCCCGGGCGCGGAGCTGATCACCACATCGGCGCCGCGACCGTCGGTCAGGCCGAGCACATCGTCGACGAAATTCAGTGACCGCGAGTTCAGCACATGGTCGGCGCCCTGCGCCAGCACGTACGCGCGCCGTTCATCGGTGCTCGCGGTGCCGATCACCTGCGCACCATGAGCTTTCGCGATCTGCACGGTCGCCGCACCGACACCGCCCGCCGCGCCGTGCACCAGGACCGTCTCCCCCGGCCGCACCCGCGCGAGTTCCAGCAGCGAATGCTCGGCCGTGGCGAACGCGGTCGCGTTGGTGCAGTGCGCGGGGTCCACGTCCGGTGCGAGTTTGCGCACCAGATCGGCGTCGGTGGTGTGGAAGCGGCTGATCATGCCCTTCGAGCCGAGGCTGACCTGATCGCCGACCGCCACGTGCTCGACCTGCGTTCCGGCTCGCACGACCGTGCCGATGCCCTCCATTCCGGGCGTGGTGCCGAAGAAGGTGCCCGCGAGTTCGCGTTCGGTGAGGACGCCGATCACCTTCAGCGGGTCCTTGTAGTTGAGTCCGACCGCGCGGACCCGGATCTCCACCTCGGTCGGGCCGGGCGCGCGCCGGTCGCAGCGACGCCAACCCAACCGTGACAGCACCCGCGATTTCGGCAGTTCGAGGGTGAAATTCGCCTCGGGATCGGTCAGTGGGACCGCCTCGTCGAGCGCTTCGAGCCGGTTCGGCAGCGATGCCTCCACCACCGTCACCCAGCGCAGGCCGTTGCGCAGGAACACCTCGTCGGAATGGTCGTAGGTGAAGGCGCCGCCGATGGCCAGTTCGGCCGCCAGATCGGCGTCGGCGATCTCGGCGTCGACGTCGATGAGCCGCCACCGCAGCCTCGGCTGCTCGTTCAACAGCACCCGGCGAGCGCCCGCCAGCGCCGCATGGCTCGGGTTCGGCGCCACCTCGTCATCCGGATGCGCGAAGGCGTGTTCGGTGATCAGGGTGGCGTGGATGGAGCCGTCACCGATGATCGACACCTCGGCCGCACGCTGCTCCAGCCAGTCTTCGAGGAAGCCCTCGAGCGTCACCGCGAGCCTGCGCAGCGTCCAGAGGTTGTCCATATCCGGGTATTGCGCGCCCGCGACGACCACCACGTGCACGCGGTCGACGCCGTCGACGGCCGCGGCGGCGCGTACCCGCTCGAGCAGCGCGGTTTCCAGATCCGCGCGCGCCGGATCACCGACGGTGACGATCTCGGACCGGTGCGCGGTGCCCGCGACCTGCTTCGCCCGGCTGCCGACCTGTGAGCCCAGCTCCACCACGAGGGTGAACGCGGTCTCGGGGTCGGGTAGTCCGCTGCGGTCGACCGGATCGCGCAGCTCCCAGCGGTCTTCGTAGAAGAAGTCCGTCATCCGTTGCACCGCACCGCGTCCCGGCGCGATGGAACCGAATCGCATCCCCGCGATCCGCATCACCAGGTTGTGTTCGGCGTCGAGCAGATCGATATCGGCGGTCGGCTCACCATCGGTGTCCAGCCGGGCGATCACGATCACCTCGTCCGGGATCTTCGCGAACGCGCGCACACCGTCGACCCCGACCGGAACCATCGCACCGTCCTGGGAGTTCGCCGTCCCCGCCAGCAGCGCGGCGACGCTCTGCAAGGCGGCGTCGACCACGCAGGGGTGCGCGAGATGGCCGGAATCGCGGGCGATACTGCCGTCGAGGGTCGCCAGCACGGTGGAATCGGCGATCCGCACCGAGGTGGCGCGCTGGAATGCCGGACCGTAGGCGAGACCGCGTTCGGCGAGACCGGCGTAGAAGGCGGCCGGGTCGAGGTCGAGCATGTCCGCGGCGTCGGGCAGCTCCACCTTCGACGGTTCGAACGTGCCGGTGACCAGCCGACCGAGCGCGTTGATGGTCCAGGTCGTCTCGGCGGCGCCGCGCGAGCGGATGGTGAACCGCTGGGTCGACTCCTCGACCGCGAATTCGACCACCGGCGCCGCACCGTCGGCGATGATCAGCGGCGCGACGAATCGCACGTCCTCGACCGCGACGCTCGCCGCCTCGGACCGCACAGCGGCGGCGCTCAGGGCGGCATCCAGATAGGCCGCGCCGGGCAGGATGCGCGCGCCACCGACGATGTGATCGTCCAGCCACGGCATCGCCGCGAGGCTCAATTGCACGGTCCACGAGGACGCGTCGAGCAGATCGGGGTCACCGAGCATCGGATAGGCGCCGGGCGTGCCGTACTTGTGCTGGGTGAGCCCCGGCAGCTCGTTGTGCAGCACTGTCCGCTGCCACGGATAGCGCGGCAGGTCGATATGCGGGGTCACCGGGTGTCCGGCGAACAGGGCATCGATATCGAGCACGCCCGCGGTGTAGAGGCCGCCGATGGTCTGGCGGATGCTCGCGGAATCGGGCTGTTTGCGGTTCAGCGTCGCGACGCTGGTGCCGGTCTCGCCCGCACCGATCAGGATCTCGCGGATATTGGCACCGAGCACCGGATGCGGGCCGACCTCGAGGAACACCCGGCTGCCCGCGCCGACCAGCGCGGTGATCGCGTCGGCGAACCGCACCGGCTGACGGACATTCGCGCACCAGTACTCGGCGTTCCAGTCGCCGCCGGTGACCGGTTCGCCGGTCACCGTGGAGTACAGCGCAAGCACCGGATCCGACAGCCGCAGATCCGCGAGCACCGTCCGCAGCTCGTCGAGGATCGGCTCCATCAGATAGCTGTGGTAGGGCACTTCCACGTGTAGTCGCTTGGCGAAAGTGCCGTCGGCGGTGAGCTGTTCGGCGATCTCGTCGAGCCGCGCCACGTCACCGGCGAGAGTGACGGCATTCGGGCTGTTGACCGCTGCGATATCGACGCGGTCGTCGCCGTCGATCAGCGCGCCCGCCGCCGCGGGCGACAACCCGACGGCCAGCATCCCACCGGTTCCCGCCGTGGTGGCCTGCAAACGCGCGCGGTGATAGCTCACCAGCAGCGCGTCCCGCAACGACAGCATGCCCGTGACATAGGCCGCCGACACTTCGCCGACACTGTGCCCGACCACCGCGGCCGGACGCACACCGAGTTCGGTCAGCAACGCGAACAGCGATACCTGCACCAGGAAGTTGGCGGGCTGTGCCACCGCGGTACTGGTGACCTTCGATTCCTCCTCCGGGCGCAGCAGTTCCTCGATGATGGACCAGCCGGAGATCTCCTGGAACACCGCGTCGATCCGCGCCGCCTCATCGGCGAAGACGCCATCGGACTGCAACAGTTCCCGGCCCATCGCCCACCATTGCGGGCCCATCCCGGTGAACACGAAGACCGGTTCGGCGGCTTTGCGCGCCACCATCTTCGTCGCGCCACGGCCCTCGCCCCCGGCGAAGTCGATCAGCGCACGCACGAGTTCGGTGTCGTCGCCGAAGGTCAGCGCCGTGCGGAAGGGGTGGTGTTGGCGTCGTGTCCACGCCGCTTCGGCCAGATGGGCGGGATCGGCGCCGTCGGCGATGCGCTCGGCGAAACCCCTGGCCAGATCGCGGGCGGCCTGTTCACTGCGCGCCGAGAGCGGCAGCACACCGAAGTGCTTCGGCGTCGGCCGGTCCGCGGTTTCGGCCGGGCGGTACTCCTGCATGATGACGTGCGCGTTGGTGCCGCCGTAGCCGAAACCGTTGACCGCCACCGTCATCCGCTCGACCTCTGGGCCCACCGGCTGCGCCTCGAGCTGGATCTTTATCCCCAGCTCGTCGAACGGTATATCCGGGTTGGGCTGTTCGAGCCAGCCCTGTGGTGCGATGGTGCGGTGCGCGATGGCCAGTGCGGATTTGATGATGCTCGCAACACCCGACGCCGCTTCGGTATGCCCGAGCTGCGCTTTCACCGATCCCACCCCCAGCGGCTCGCTGCGGCCCTCGACCTTGCCGTAGGCCCGGCCGATGGCCTGCAACTCCAGCGGATCGCCGACCGGTGTGCCGGTGCCGTGCGCCTCGACATAGGTGATCTCGTGCGGCGCCAGCCCCGCGCGGCGCGTGACCTTCTTGGCCAGCGCCTCCTGGAGATCGGCATTCGGGACGGTAATGGCGGTCGTGCGACCGTCCTGATTGGCGCCGGTAGCCTTGATGACGGCGTAGATGCGGTCGCCGTCGCGAACGGCGGCGTCCAGCTTCTTCAACACCACCATGCCCGAACCCTCACCGCGGCCGTAACCGTCGGCGGCGGCGTCGAAGGGTTTGCTGCGGCCGTCGGCGGCCAGGAAGCCGCCCTTGCACATGGAGACGAACGGTTCCGGCTGCAACAGCATGGTGACGCCACCGGCCATCGCGACCTCGCAGTCACCACTGTCGAGGGCCTGGCAGGCCAGATGCACGGCGATCAACGATGAGGAGCACGCGGTGTCGACCGTGACCGCCGGGCCGACCATATTGAGGGCGTAGGCGATGCGGTTGGACAGCATCGTGTAGGAGGCGCCGACCGCGGTGTGCATATCGACGAACGGCAGCGCCTCCCCCGCCATCGACACCGCGAGCCGATCCATGGTGAACGCACCGATGTAGACGCCGATCGGCGCACCCGCGATCTTGCCGGCGATCCCCGAGTCGTCGAGGGCCTCCCATGCGATCTCCAGGATGAGCCGCTGCTGCGGGTCCATCGCGGCCGCCTCGCGCGGTGAGATGCCGAAGAAATCGGGATCGAACTGCCAGGGATCGCCGGTCATGAAGGCGGCGCGCTTGGTGTACATGCGGCCGGGAGTGCGCCGATCCGCGTCGTAGTAGCGGCGATAATCCCAGCGTTCGGCGGGAATGTCGACCACACCGTCGCGTTTGTCGACGATGAAGTCCCAAAAGGATTCCGGCGAATCGATGCCACCGGCATAACGGCAACCGATTCCGACAATAGCGATATCAGACACGAAGACTCCTCACCCACAACAAAATCAACCCCCGAACGAACACCCCCTCATACGGTCGGCGAAACCCGTCGCCCCGCTATGTTTTGCACACGCTCGCGCGCCAACGTCATACCGTCGCGCTCGCGGCCTCTCGCATCATCACTGTCATTTCCGGGCCACCGCGGCCGACCGTCGTCGCACCGACTCGGCGACCACCGAGCGCCTCGTAGAAACCGATATTGTCGTCTTTACAGATTCCGTACAGCGGTACGCCTTGCCGATCGGATCGATCGCGCAGCGACACCATCAGCGCCTTGCCGACACCCATGCGCTGCGCGGCGGGTTCACACCCGAGGTAGACGACGAAATTGTGTGGCTGTGGCGGCGCTACCCGGGCCAGCGCGTCATCCACCGCCATACCGCGCGGCGTGGCAGATCCCATGGCCCACAAGAACTGTAGGCCCGATACCGCCTCGCGCCACAGATTCTTCCGGTACCCGGCCGGGTACCAGAGGATGGCGCCGACGATGGCACCGTCACGCACCGCGATTTCCGCGCCGCCCGCGGGTATGAAGCGATATTTCAACATCACCCTGAGCATGCGCGGCGCATTCCGTCGTCGCACCGCTTCCGCGGGGAAGACGAACTCCTCGATCGGATCATCGTGCTCGAATGCCTCGGCGACGACACGGGTGATCTCATCGATATCACCCATGCTCGCCGGTCGAAGGACGATCCCGGCGGACTGAACCAACACTGTCCCTTAATAATTCGCACCGTACCCGACCACACTGACGGACGTTACTCATCAGTACGTTACCCGACTCGCCCGCCCGTCACTCCTCCGGATGCTGTGGCGAAAAACAGTTCCACAGAGAGTTGATTCAGTAGATCGCATAGCCTAGGGTGCCGAAAACTTCGCGGTACGAATAGTTTTCGATTTGTCCGTTTTCGCGGTGTCCGATACCGACGGTCACACTCCCCAACTCCGGCGATGCCCTTCCCCTTCCCCCTCCTCGGCAAATTTTTTGCGCGATCGGCTTCGCTGCATAGCCTTTAGGAGTTATATAGTTAAATGCGCATATAAACGTACCGACACCTTTATAGGTGGGCCGGTGGATCGACAAGTTGTGCTGTCACGAGCCGAAGGCCCGCCGGTGTGCGTTCAGTTGTCGTACGACGCCACACCCACCGGCCCAGAACCGACGCACATATCGAGACCCTGGGTTTCGGTGGCGATCCTGAGGGCGGATCCGCTCCCGACGACTCGCACGAACACGGTGTGCAGTCCTTTCCGCACCGGGACCGTGACCGCGTCGCCGTGTTCGAAGGCGAGGGTGATCCGTCCGTCGCGCCCGGCCAGATAGTTCAGCTGTACCGTCCATTCGTGCGCGAGCATGGGGCCGTCGAGCAGCAGCCGCACCGGGTGCTCGCCCTGCACTCGATAGCCGCATCCCGGCTGCGGTCCGGGACGGATACTGCGGTTCCACCAGACCTGCGCGTCGACGATATCGCCGGTGTCGGTGATCATCCGCAGCCGCGGCGTGGAGTCCGCAAAAGCGCCTTGGCCCGCGATCGGTGACAGCACCCGGCTCGCCAGGTTCTGCGGATAGGCGGTGGGATTCAGTACGGTCCAGGGCACCTCCTGTTCGAGCAACGGCGCGTCGAGTGTGCCGAGTTCGGCAGCGGCGGTGGTGAGATAGCGCTCGGTGGCGCCGGTAGACCAGGAACGCACATAGGTGACCGTCGACCACAGGCTGCTGGCCGTGAAGGTGGCCGCCACCGCCACGACCACGGCCGCCCGCGGGCGCGGTAGCCGCTCCCGCTCCCTCGGCTTCGCGCACAGCAACAGTGCGAACGCCGCGGTGAGCACGACCCCCATATCGGCGAGGTAGCGCAGCGATTGCATGAGTTCGTCGACGGTGTTCGGACCGCCACGCGCGAGCGCCACCGGCACGAGGGCCACCGCGAGGTACAGCGCCACACTCACCCACACCGCGGCCGCGCGCGGCGTGGTCCGGATCGTCCACACCACGATCACCGCGAGCACGATCCATGACAGCGCGGCCGCCGCCGACGGCGGTGTCGCCCACGGCGCCGCGGGTAGCCAGCGCTCCCAGGCCCACGGCCCGCCCAGCAGGGTCGGCACCACCCCGAGCGAGGTCGCACCGTGGAGCAAACCGGGCAGATCGCCTCGTTCACTGTGCGCGGGCGCGATATCGACCACCGCAAGATAGGCGACCGACCAGCAGCCGAGCGCCAACGCGGAACCGATCCACAGCGCGGCGGCGCGGCGCGCCACTTCCCGTACCGCGCCCCGCTCCCCCACCACATAGCGCGCCATTGCGGCGACGGCGAACGCGACGAACGGCACAACCACGGATTTCTCGAAGAACAACAGGCCGAGCACCAGCACCGCCACCCCGGTGACCGCGTACCGACGCCGCCCGGTGCGCACGAGCAGCACCGCGTCGGCGATCACCCAGGCGAGGGCGAACTGTAACGGGAGCGCGTTGAGCGCGGCCGACCACCAGGAGAACGCGGGCAATGTCAACGGGCACAGCAGGTAGAAGAGCAAGGGCGCCAGCAGTATCCGGCGCGGACCGAGCAACACCACCAGCATGCGCACCACCGCGATGGATGCCGCCGCCTGCCAGACGAGCATGGTGAGCACCGGTCCGGCCCATGCCAGCGGTGCGATCGCCGTGACCAGCCATGCGGTGGCGAACGCGGCGGGCATGAAATGGCCGTCGTGGTCGTACAGCAGCAGCTTCGGCGACCACAGCGGTTCGCTACCGGCGCGCCCGATCAGGATCAGATCGTCCCAATAGAAGTAGCCCGAACCCGCCACCCAGCCGCGCAACACCAGTTGCGCCGTGATGAGCAGCGCGGCTGCCATCAGTACCTGCCGCGGTCGGAGCAGCCGAGGCAAGGTCCACCGCGATCGGAATACGCGCGCCTGCGCCGCCCGCTCGGCGGGCTCGAGTAGTGCGGCCGGGGCGTTGTCCATGGCACCCCAGGCTAGCCGCGCCACATGACGAGCCGCCGTATGCAATAGTGCGATCGCAATTCACCGATTGCCCAGCGGGGCCGCGCACCGGCAACGATAATCTGGCTGTGGGACAGACTCTCCGAGACTTCGATCCACACCCCTGCACGGTGACGCGCGGCGCCCGGCCATGTTCGGGCGGCCGTCCCCCTCGTCGCGCGCCCGCACCGGTTCGCTCGGAGAGTCGCTGCACCCGGCCTTCGATCGGCTACGCCGCGGCATCTCGCCGCGGGCCGAGGTCCCACTCCCCTGAGATCAACCGACATTGATCGGCCGCCAGGACCGGCGTACGCCCCACCAGACGATCCACGCCGCCGACGGCCACCGCGAAGTGAAAGGCACACCGTGAATTCATGGTCGACAGCACTCCCTTGCGCACCGGTCGCACTGCCACGCGGCCGAACCGGCCCGAGCGCGGGAGGACGCTAGGCGCAGGGGCGAGCGATGGAACCGATCTCCGGCGCGACCGACAACACCACCGGCTGGGCAGACGCCACCGATCCGGCACGGCTACCCACCGCACAAGACCTCATCGACGCCCTGCATCGCGGCGATACCGGCGGCGGCGCGTCGACCGACCGCCATCCGGTCACCCGGTGCGCGCGATATCTGGCCACCCTGCACCCCTACACGGCGGCGGAGGACGTCACTGACACTGCGGCGCAACGTGATTCGCTGATCCACGCGATCGACGTGTGGACCCAGAACCATGTGCCGCAACACCGCCGTGGCACGGTGCTGCACACCGAAACGCTCGGCACCGTGGTCGATCGGATCGTGGCCGCCTATATGCGCGTCCAGCATCTCAAGGCGTCCGGCGCACCGCACCGTCCCGGCGTGACCGATGCCGAACATCGGCTCGCGCAGCTGGTGGAGAGCTATACCGGGCTGGTGCAGGAAGTGTCGGCCGGAGTCCGACGTCTACCCACCCATGCCGGGCGCGTCGACGGCCCCTGATCGCCGCGAACACCGACCACGAGCGATAGCGGCTGGCCTCGGTCGATCCTGCGGCGCGCCGCGGTCGATCCTGCGGGCGCGCCGCGGCCCATCGCAGTTCGGCCTCGACACCTGGGTGCCCGGCCATCCATCGGCAGCGGCGGATCGGACTCTCGGTCGCCCGAGAAGTCCTGCATCGCTGGCTATCCGATTGCAGGTCACCGGTGCTCGACGTCCCATCTCATCGCTCGGTGACCTCACTGCTGCGCATCGTCACCGGTTGCCAGCGCGCGCTGGGCGCGTACCAGCCGCCGTTGTGCCCGTTCGAGTTCGGTCGCTGCCGCGCGGGCAGTGGTGCGGGCGGCGCGTACGGCGGCGCGGGCGAAGCGGTGTTGTTCCTCGGCGGCGGCCAGTTCCTCGGTCAGTCGGGTGCGTCGCTGCTCGGCCTCGGCGAGGTGGTGCGCGGCCGTGGTGGCGTCGTGTTCGGCGGCGTCGAGGTCGGTGCGGGCCGACTCCACTGCCCGGCGGGCTTCCTCCAGTTCGGCCTCGGCGGCTCGTCGGCGTTCCACGTCGGGGTCCATGCGGGGTCGGCCATCGCTGCGGCGGCGTCGGGGTTCGCTGCCACGTCTCCGGGCCGAGCGACCCGTCTCGGCCTCGCCGTCGTGCCCCGGATTCCCGGCATCGGACTCCTCGGCATCGACATCGTCGGCATCCGCGTCGGCGTCGGCATCCGCGTCGGCGTCGGCGTCGGCGTCGGCGTCGGCGTCGAGCACGGAGGTCTCAGAGTCGAGCACAGTGGTCTCTGCGTCGGGCACAGCAGCGAGCGCGGGTCCGGCCTCGCCGAATCCTTCGTAGTCGGCGGCCTTGGCCAGCGTGCCTTCCCTGACCCGATCGGCCACCTCGGGATCGGCCAGCGCGGCGGTCAGGGTGGTGGACACCTCGCGCAGCACCGATTCGCCGACGGGCCGGTCGTGCTCGGCAGCCAGTTCGCCCGCACGCTTGGCCAGGGCGCCGACCACCTGCTGCCGTTGCCGGGTCAAGCGGCGCAGATCGTCGCCGGACAGTTCACGCTGCGCGTCGCGTAGGGCAGCGCCGAGCCGAAGCAGCGCGGCCACGTCCTCGGCGGCGCCGCGGGCGAGCAGATTGACCGTCCACGCGGCAACGGTGGGTTTGCGCAGATCAGCGACTGCGGCGGCCAGCTCACGATCACCCGCCGCCTTGGCCTGCGCCGCCCGGTCCTTGCGTGCCGCGACGAACTCGCCCGGGTCGAGCCCGTACAGTTCGGCCGCGATCTCGCTGAGCCTCATACCCGTCGAGGGTAGCGAGCGGGTGGGCTATCCGGGCTCGGTCGCGGCGGTGTCGCGCGACGGCTGGAGCAGAATGGCCGAGGCCTTGGCCATCACCTCGTCGCGGGTGCGGCCCTCGTGTTCGGCCGCGATCACGTATGTGCCGACCGCCAGGCAGAACGCCATCAGACTGCGTGCCTCCACCTCATCCGGATCGGCACAGAAGGTACCGAGCAGTTCTCGCAGATAACCGATGCGGTAGTTGTCCACGCGCCGCAGCCGTTCGGCCACCTCGTCATCGCGGCGGGCCCAATCGCGCACGGCCAGATCGATGGGCCGCAGCCGGTCGTCGGAAAAGGTGAGCACTCCCGCCCGCTTGGCCTTGGCACGTGCGTCGCCGCCCTCGCGTTCGACGCGCTCACGGACATCGACGGTGGCCTCGTGCTCCCAGGTGTCGAGCATTTCCCGCAGTAGGGCGTTGCGATCGGCGAAATGCCCGTAGAAGCCGCCCTTGGTGACGCCGAGGGACTGGGCGAGGGCTTCGACGCGGACAGCGTCGGGCCCGCCCGCCGCGAGTGCGCGCAGGCCCTGCTCGATCCAACTGGTCTTCGGAGTGCGGGTGACGGCGACCATATCTTCAGTATCGCCGACGCTGTTGACAGCGCTGACAGGAGCGCTACGATCATTAGATACGGTACCGTATCTTTGAGAAGTTCTGCATATCAGCCACCGCCGCCCGTCCTGGCCCGAATGCGGCAACCCGTCGGGCAGTCCGCCGTAGACAGGAACGGGCGAACGCGGTCCGCAGCCCGCCGCGCGCTGTACACAGGGCCGAAAAACCCATTGGGAGAACCTCATCCGCTCTGGTAGATGTGATCGGTGACGATTCCCGATATCACCGCGGCCCGTTCGGCCGCCGAGCAATTGGCGCAGTCCTGCGCGCGGATCATCGGCCCGGCGACCCGGTCGGTGATCCTGCACGGTTCGCTGGCGACCGGCGATTTCCGTCCAGGACGCAGCGATATCGATCTGCTGCTACTCACCGATATCGGTCCCACCGACGAACAGCGCGCAGCGCTCGAGAGGTCGGTGCGGCAGGCCGACCTCGGCGACGCGAGCGGCATCGATCTGCACCTAGTGCTCGCCGACGTCGCCCGCACGCCGACCCCCACACCACCGGCGGAATTCCATATCGGCCGCTACGACGGATCGTCGCTGGGCGTGGAAGTACAGCCGCCGATCGCGGCCGACCCCGACCTGCCCGCCGAACTGTCGATGGCCCGCCAAGACGGCTCGGCACTCATCGGCGAGGCCCCAGCCGAAGCGATCGCCCCGATCCCACCCGAGTGGATCCGCGACCGCGGCCGCTACTGGTTGACGACATGGCGCACACGCACCGACGACGCCGAAGACGCCGCCCTCATGGTGCTCACCGCCTGCCGCAGCTGGTACTTCGCCGACACCGAACGCCACACCAGCAAGGCCGCGGCCGCCCGCTGGGTCCTCGAGCAGGACCCATCGCTTTCCGCGGTGCGACAGGCGCTGCACCAGTATCTCGACGACCCAGAGGCCCATGTCGACCCGCACGGCATCGCCCAGGTGTTGGATACCGTGCTCCGCGAAACCGATTGACCTCGTTCAGCGTCGCCGCCGCCACCACCGACGCTTCGTAGGCGCAGGCACCGGAGGTTCGGCGGCGCGGGAAAGCTGCGTCGGATGGGCGGGCATACGATCCGCCCGCCATCCGGCGACCACCTCGTCCCCGTCGACCGGGGCGATCGGCACATGCGGTGGCGTCGGCACACGCACCCACCGCACGATTCGCTGATTGAGCTCCGATACCGCGGCGCGCACCTCGCGTTCGGAATCCAGCTCCCGCACCGTCTCCCGGATCTGTTCGATCTCGCGGCGCAACACCAGCGACTCCGGCAGCATCCCGTCGGCGCGTACGCCTTCACGGCGCAGATAGTCGCGCAGCCACCAGTTCTCGTCCACACCGGTGCCCGCGCCGGGGATCGGTTTGCCCGCGCCCGGTAGCTTCGCGAATTCGCCGCGTTCGGTGGCTTCGCGCACCTGTTTGTCGATCCAGGATTCGAAGTTCAGATCGGGCGGTTTGCGCTCGGTCATATGCCCATCGTACGGAAGGGTCGGTCCGATCAGCGTGGTCCGGCGAGGATCACCGGGCGGCCGTAGCGTGGCTGGGTGGGCCGATTGCTGTGCGGGAACAGGGCGCGATATCGGTCGGCCTCGGTCACCGCGACCGGTACCGGGTGGCGCAGGACGATCCATTCGACGCCTTCGGTGCACGGCGGTGTGGTGAGCGAGCCCTCGTACCGGAACTGGGCCGGATCGTCGGGCAGGAAACCGCGCGGATCGATGCGGCCGATGGTGCGCGTGGCGCCGGGACGGTCCGGCGGCGCGGCGAGCACGACGTCGAAGGGCGAGCCGTCCTGCTGTGCGCGCAGCAGAACCGCCAGCACCGCGAGCCTGCCGCCGGGATCGGCGTGCACGAAATGCAGTTCCATGGTGGCGTCGGCGCCCTCGACGGTGTGTTCGCTGGGCAGATGGAAATGGAACTGGGTCAGCGTGAACGGTCTGCCGTCGACCAGAATGCGATTGCCCGCGGGCACATTCGCCTGGATGGTGTGACCATTGTTCACCAGTTCCGCCGAGGGAATCGGCCGATAGTCGATCTCGATGTGATCGGCCGGATGCAACTGGGTGTGGCTGGGCAGGTCGATCGGCGACTGGGCATGGCCGCTGCGGCAGGTCAGGTAGTGGCTGTCGAGATCGGCCCAATGGTCGGGACCTTCCGCGTCGTAATCCCAATGCGGGCCCGAGGCGCGAGATCCGGAGCTAGCGGAACCACCGCAGCCGGAGACTGCGAGTACCGCCAGTGCGGCCAGCGCACCTCGGCGACTCAGGACAGCGGGAGACAGGTCATTGTGCGAACGAACCGGCACCGGTGCAGCTCCTTGCCACGACAAGCCGCCGCCCGGCACCACCGGTTCGGGCGGTGGTGGTCGACGCGTTTCGGGACGGCGGCGCGATCACAATGCGCGCACACCGGAACCGACAGGTCGACAAACCAGTCGAAATGTCCGGTTCGCACCGAATATCCTTTTGGCGCTGCCGATTTCGCGTACACGCGGGCTGTCAGGCTAAGCCGGTGACGCGGAGCCGCGCCAGAGCTGTGGGCGGCGACATGGATCACATCGCCGGTTGCCCGGATCTCAGGCGGCCGCGGCGGCGGTCCGCAGCATCCGCAGCACCTCGTCCGGGTTCTCGACATCGACGACCAGCCGGGTGAAATCGGTTCCGGCGAGTTCGATGCGGACACCACGGCCGTCGAAGGCGGTATCCCAGAACTCCTTGCGTCCCTTGCCGCGGAAGGTGCCCGCCGCGATCACACCGGGGAAGAAGGTGCCGGGCGCACGCACCCAGGGCGGGCGGCGGTCGATTTCGGCGGCGGCGACGCCGGTGACGGCGGACAGATCGAAGGTGACCTGGTCGCGCAGGGCGAACAGCCGATGCGCTCCGAGCACATGCACCGTCACCGTTGTCCCCGTGACCTCGAGCTCGACCATCCTGCACCTCACTATCACCGAGTGTGTTCGCTCGAGTTCAGGATGCCGGCCGTGCCTGGTCGTAGCCTGTGTCGTTCCTATGAGTTCTCTCAGGATCACGCCCTGCCCCGGTCACGGCGTGTGAGTTCCCGATCACACCGGTCCGCCGGTCTCGCCCGACGATGAGGCCCGGTGTCGTCATCGGGCGGCGAGCGGCCGCGCTGGCCGGTGCCGCGTGCGCGCTGGATCGAGCCGGCCCACCGTCGGACAGGCATGGCGGACGGTGGGGCACGACACGCCGGTCAATCGTCCAGAAACCGGACGATGTCGTCGGTGAAATTCGGATGTGAGACCGTGCCGAGGTGGCCGGTGCGCGGATACAGGATCAGCCGAGCGTCCGGGATGCCGGCAGCGGTGTGCCGGAAGGTCTCGACGCTGTAGGAGCCGTCGCGGGCGCCGCCGACGATCAGGGTGGGCGCGGTGATCTCGCCGAGCCGTTCGGTGAGATCGAAGCCGTCCTCGGCCATCAGGAAATGGTGGGTGTCGGCCGGCGCCTTCGGCCGGACCAGCGGATCGACCAACCACATCGCCGCGCCCGCCAGACGCGCGCCGACCGGGTTAGCGACCGTGGTGGACGCCATATGGTGCAGTCCGCGCCTACCCGCGAGCATCGCCTCCGCATAGCGGCGCTGACCGGTCCGCAGGTCCGGGTCGAGCCGCGACGCCGCCGCCACCACGACGAGCTTGCGCACCACGTCGGGATGGTCGGCGGCCAACTGTAGGGCGATCGAACCACCGGAGGACACGCCGAGAACATCGACCGGTCCGCCGAATTCGGCGCGCAACGCGTCGGCATGCTCCGTGGCGAGTCCGGCCATGGTGGCATCGGCGGCGGTCCCCGGCGCGCGGCCCACCGCGTAGACCCGGAAATGCCGGGCGAGCCCGGCCAGCTTCTTCAGCTCCGAGGTCCGCATCCAGCCGGTCGGGTTGGCGTGGTCCGGGGTGAACCAGCGCAGGAACACCAGCGGTCGGCCACTGCCCAGCGCCAGATACAGCATGCCGTGCCGCAGCACGCCCTCGGTCACCGCGACCGCATCGCCGCCCTTGTTCATCCATCGCTCCGATCGTCGTATCGCTGTCGGAGCCGACGCTAATCGCGGCGGCGCCATCCGGCGATGACCTCGGAGGTCATGAATTCGCGGCGCCCCCTATCCGAACAGACCGCCGAGCACCCCGCCGCTCTGCCCGGCCTCCTGCCCGCCGCCGGTACCGCCGAGCAGCCCGCCCGGCGGCAGCTCCGACGGCTGCACGATGACGAAGCCGCGGCCGGAGAAGGCGAGGGTGACGCCTTCACCGGTGCTGCGCCCCATCAGCCTGCCGAGGCCGAACGAATCGTTGCGTTTGATACCGGTCTGCAAGCTCGACGACCATGCGACCGCGGCCTGCGGATCGGCGTAGGTGGGTTGGTCGACGGTGAGCACCACCGGTGCGCCATGGCTGGTGATGGCGATCCGGCCGCGACCGGTGAAGACGCAGTTGAACAGACCCGCGTTGCTCGCCATCCCCGCGGCGCCCTGCACGCGGCCGATATTGTAGGTCAGCGTCGAATCGAAGGCGAGCACATTGGCGCCGTTGATGGTGAGACCGTCCGAACCGTCGAGGTCGATGGTGTGCACATCGGCGGCGCTGTTGGCCAGGAACAGATCACCGCGGCCGGTGACCTTCATCAACGGGACGCCCTCACCGGTGAGGCGCTGCTGGATGGCGCGGCCGATACCGCCGGAACCGAGCGCCTGGAACTGGAGATCGCCCTGATAGGCCACCATCGACCCGGCCCGCGCCATGACCTCGCCGTTGACGGCGACCTTGATCATCTTGCCGCCCTGCTTCTGGATACCGACACCGGAAACCTCGGCGTGACGCGGATCGAACAGATCGCTGTGCATCGGCAGCGCTCCTTGCTGAGACGAGAACGTGGACGGGGCCGGATGGGCGACACCCGGCGGTTGGTGCTGCGGCGCCGCCGGATAGGGCTGCGGCTCGGCCGGATACGCGGGTGTCGGCGGGTATTGCTGTGCCGGTGGATAGGGCTGCGCGGGCGGATAGGTCGGGGCAGGCGGGTAGGGCTGCGCCTGCCCACTCGGATATCCAGCCGCGGGTGGGTAGGCGGGCGGCGGTGGATACGACTGCTGTCCGGTCGCCGGTGGGTGCTGTCCCGGATATCCCCCGGCTGCTGGTTGGGCGACCACGGTGGGGTCGGTGCGCGAGGGCGCGACGATGGTCGGGTCGTGACGCGAGGCGGCGGGCGGTGGCGAAGGCGCGGGCTCGTCGTCGACATTGACGCCGAATGCCGTGGCGATACCGGCCAGACCGTTGTCGTACCCCTGGCCGACGGCGCGGACCTTCCAGCCGCCGCCGCGGCGGTAGATCTCCACGCACACCACGGCCGATTCGGTGCTCAACCCGGTCACCGGGAAGGTCAAGGCCCCCGCGTCGGAGGCGATGGTTGCGACCAGTGAACCGGCGGCGGCGAAGGTGGTGGGGCCGGAACCGTCGAGGCTGGCGGTGACGACGACGCGGTCGACATCGGCGGGTAGGGCGCTGGTCTGCACATCGACCATATCGCCCGCTCCGAGGCCGTGCCGGTAGACGACTCCCGGTCCGACGGGCTGGTTGAAGAACACGAAGTCGCCGTCGGCGCGGACCCGGCCGTCGACGCCGAGCAGCAGCGCCGAAACGTCCACCGGGGTCGAACAGGTCACGGTCACCGTCATCCGATCCGCGGGCGCCGGGCGATTCTCACCACGCGCGAGCGCATTCACCGCCGACCACCTCGATCGCCGCCGATCCCTCCGAATGACATGCGTTTCACGGCGTCGAGTGTGCCGCGCCCGCGCCGCCCGCGCCACTTCCGGGCCCTCCTCCGATGGCTACGCAAGGTCAGAAGGTCTGCCACCTCGGCTTGTGTTCGAGTGCGTACCGGTAGTAGTCGGCCAGCCGCAGCCTGCTCGCCGCGGCCTCATCGATCACCACCGTGGTGTGGCGGTGCAGCTGGATGATCGAGGCCGGGCAGAAGGCGGACAGCGGGCCCTCGACCGCGGCCGCGATGGCCTCGGCTTTGTGGGCACCGAAGGCGATCAACACCAGGTGCCTGGCCTCGCCGATGGTGCCGAGGCCCTGGGTCAGTACATGGCGCGGGACCGAATCGGGACTGTCGAAGAAGCGCGCGTTATCGGTGCGGGTCTGTTCGGTCAGCGTCTTCACCCTGGTCCGTGAGGTGAGCGCGGACGCGGGTTCGTTGAAGCCGATATGCCCGTCGGTGCCGATGCCGAGCAACTGCACATCGATACCACCGGCGGCGGCAATCGCGGCGTCATAGCGCTCGGCTTCGGCCGCGATATCGGCCGCCTCGCCATCCGGGCCGAACACCCGCGCGGAATCCAGGTCGACATGGTCGACGAATTCGGACCTGATCACCGAGGAATAGGACTGCGGATGGCTGGTCGGCAAGCCGACGTATTCGTCGAGCAGGAATGCCTGGCAGGCGGAGAAGTCCAGGTCGTGCTCACGGTGGCGGCGGGCCAGCTCCCGATAGCTGCCCAGCGGGGATGATCCGGTGGCGAGGCCGAGCGTCGCGGAGCCCCGACGCACATAGTCCTCGACGATATCGGCGACGGTGTTGGCGATCTCCCGTTCATCGGACCGGATCACGATTTCCATGCGGTTCCTTCCGTCTCGACGGGCACGCCGCCGGAGAACACGCGGCGCACGTACAGGGCAGGATCGGTGACGACGACATCGGCGCGGTAGCCGGGCGCGAGCGTGCCGCGTTCGGCGCCGAGCCCGAGCACCGCGGCGGGGGTGCTGGTGGCCGCGGCCACCGCGTCCGACAGTGGCACACCGGCGTCGAGGACGGTGTGGCGCACTACATCGATCAGGCGGGCGGTGCCACCGGCGATCGCACCCGATCCCTCGGCGGTCACCACTCGCGCCACTCCCCCGGCCACCCGCACCGCCAGCGGGCCGAGCCGGTAGTCGCCGTCGCTCATGCCCGCGGCGGCCATCGCATCGCTGACCAGCGCGATCTGCGCGGGACCGACGGTGTCGAAGACCATGGCGACCGTCTCCGGCGCGAGATGCACACCGTCGGCGATCAATTCGACCACCAGCTCACCGCGGCCCGCGGCGGCCAGGCACGCCGCGACCGGGCCCGGTGCGCGATGATGCAGCGGCGGCATGCCGTTGAACAGATGTGTCGCGGTCAGCGGTGCACCGACGGCCTCGGCGATGCGGGCGGAGGTGGTCGCCGCGTCGGCATCGGTGTGACCGAGACTCGGCAGCACACCGTGCGCACGCATCGCGGCCAGCAGTTCGGTGAAGTTCGCGGTTTCCGGCGCCACCGTCATCGAGCGGACGGCGCCGCGGGCGGCCAGGCAGATCCCCTCGAACAGCTCCGGGTCGCCGGAGATGATCGCGGCGGGATCCTGTGCGCCGCAGCGCGCCCGATTCAGGAACGGGCCCTCGAGGTGGATGCCGAGCAGTTCACCGCGCTCCACCAGCTCGGCCAGCACGCCCGCCTGGCGCAGCAGATCGGCGGGCGGAGCCGATACCAGGCTGCCGAGCAGACCGGTGGTGCCGTGCGCGCGATGATGCGCCGCCGCACGCCGGGCCCCGGCGGTGTCGGCGTCGGGGAATCCGTCTCCGCCGCCGCCGTGGCAGTGCAGGTCGATCAGGCCGGGTAGCAGGAGCGAATCGTCGCGCGGTGGTAGCGGTGCGGTCCCGCGGTAGTCCGCGACCGGGCCGACCCAGCAGATGCGGTCACCGTCGAGTTCGACCACGCCGTCGGGGATTTCGCCGCGTACCGCACCGGCCACGGGCTGCGACAACGCCTGCGCCCGCCGGGTGGACAGTGCTTCAGCGGGATCCTTCGACGCACCGACGACCCGACCTCTCAGCAGCACCGGTGAATCACCCATACCGCTGTCTCCCGCGACTGAACGAGCCGAGGCCCGGCAGGGCGACTCGGCCACAGCGGCGCGTCTGTCCGACTCGGCCACGGAGGTGCGTCTGTCATGGTCACCGATCTTCCCGCTTCCGCACTGCCTCGGTGTCGACCTGCGCCAGCAGCGGCGCGTCGGTGCGGCTGTCGGCCGCTGCGGCGCGCGTGGCCGATTCCGCGTCGGTGTCGAGAGCTTCGGCGTCGGTCTCGACCTCGCGACCTGGAGTGCGCAGATTCCACTTCTTGATCACGACGCTGAACAGCAGGTAGTAGATCACCGCGTACCCGAGACCGATCGGAATCAACAACCAGGCATCGGTGGCCTTACCGAAATTCAGTGCGTAGTCGATGAATCCGGCCGAGAAGGTGAATCCGTCATGAATGCCGAGCGCGTTCACCAGCGCATGGGAGGTTCCGGTGAGAATCGCGTGCACCACATACAGCGGCCACGCCACGAACATGAAGGAGAACTCCAGCGGTTCGGTGATGCCGGTGACGAATGCCGTCAGCCCGGTGGACAGCATGATGCCGCCCACGAGCTTCTTCTGCGACGGCCGCGCATGGCGCCAGATCGCCAGTGCGGCCGCGGGCAGCGCGAACATCATGATCGGGAAGAATCCGGTCATGAAGGTGCCGGCGGTCGGATCACCGGCGAAGAAGCGGTTGAGGTCGCCGCGCACGATCTGGCCCTGCGCGTTCTGGTAGTCGCCGATCAGGAACCACAATGTGGTGTTGAGGATGTGGTGCAGCCCGGTGGGGATGAGCAACCGGTTCGCGGTGCCGTAGATCCCGCCGCCGAGCACCGAGTGATCGGCGACGGTCTCGCCGACCCAGGTGAGCCCGGCGTCGAACAGCGGGTACACGAACGCCATCAGCACGCCGATCACGAGTCCGGTGACGGCGGTGAGAATCGGCACCAGCCGCCTGCCGTTGAAGAAGCCGAGATAGTCGGGCAGCTTGGTGCGGTAGAACCGTTGCCACAGCAGCGCCGAGAGCAGACCCATCACGATCCCGGCGAGGACGCCGTAGTCGATCATCGCCTGTGCGCCCTCCGGGTCGGTGTCGCCGTCGAGCACGATCGGCGACATCGCCTCGAAGACGCCGTCGACCACCAGGTAGCCGACGACGGCGGCCAGCGCGGTCGATCCGTCGGACTTCTTCGCCCAGCCGATGGCGATACCCACCGCGAAGATCAGTGGCAGCCAGGTGAACACGGCCTGACCGGCGGCCGAGATGACGCTCGCCGCGCTCGACAATGCCGAGAACCGGCCGAGCAGATCGTCTTGGCCGAGCCGCAACAGGATGCCCGCCGCGGGCAATACCGCGATCGGCAGCATCAGGCTGCGGCCGAGGCGTTGCAGACCGGCGAAGGTCGCCGATTCCTTCTTCGGGCTGTCCACCACCGTCATATCGACCCTCTTCGTATGCCGCCGAACAGCAAGGAACAAATGTCCATCGCCGAATATGATCCAGGTAACACCGACCGGCCCATCATCGGGCACGGCATACGACGAGGGAGAACCCATGTCCACAGCGGACGCGATCGTCAGCGGCCTCGGCGGCGCAGGCAATATCGTCGAGATCGAAGCCTGCATCACCCGGCTACGCACCGAGGTCAAGGACGGTGGGCTGGTGGATGAGGCCGCGCTCAAAGCCGCGGGGGCGCATGGCGTGGTCAGGTCCGGTTCGGTCGTTCAGGTCGTGGTCGGCCCACAGGCCGATACCCTCGCCGACGATATCGCCGACCTGCTGTGAGGCTCGCGGTACTCGCACCGCTGCCCGGACGCGTCCTCGCCCTCGCCGATGTGCCCGATCCGGTGTTCGCCGGTCAGCTCGTCGGCTCCGGGGTGGCGATCGACCCGTTCCGCGACCGCGGCCCGATCGAGGTGATCGCGCCGATCGCGGGCAGGATCGTGAAACTGCATCCGCACGCCTTCGTCCTCGTCGGCGACTCCGGGACCGGGATACTCGTACACCTGGGTATCGATACGGTGAAGCTGGCCGGACAGGGATTCACGCTGCTGGCCGCCGAGGGCGATGCGGTCGAGGCCGGTACGCCGATCGTGCGGTTCGATCCGGCCGAGATCGACGGCACCGGATACTCGGCCGTCTGCCCGATCGTGGTGATGGATTCGGCACGGGATTCGGTGTCCGCGCCCACGATCGGGACCGAGGTCGATTCCGGTGCGGCACTGTTCGATTGGGCCGATTCCTAGCGTTTTCCGGGGGATGTCGCCTGGCCGACACTGTTCAGGGTGATGGTCGTACCTGCCCGACCTTCCACACTCGGTAGCGGTACCAGCACTCGGTGTTCGACCGGGATTGCACCCTCGACGGAGGTCCTGTCGGCATCCGTCGGGCCGGCGGGCGCGGGAACCGATCGCCGATTCCCGCGCCCGCGACGTTCAGCTCTCGACCGCGACCGGCTCCGGCGCCACCGCTTGCGGCGGCCGGGTCCGCAGCAGCACCAGACCGAGCAGCGCGGCCGCGATACTGAAGCCCGCACTGATCCAGGCACCGGTCGACATGGCCTCGGTGAAGGCGACCTTCGCCGGTTCGGTGTAGCCCAGTTCGAAGGCCGCACCGATGGATTCACGCGCCGCGTCGGGTGCGTCCGCGGGCATGTTCCCGGTGAACACCCCGGCCAGCACACTGCCGAGCACGGCGATGCTCACCGCCATCCCGACCTGCTGCAACGTATCGTTCATCGCCGACCCCACACCCGCGTGCTCGAGCGGAATCGCGCTCATGATGGCCGCATACGCCGACGGTCCCGCCAGACCGCCACCCACACCCATGATCAACATGCTCAGCAGCACCGCCGGATAGCCGGTGCCGACCGCGAGCACGACGAACGCCGCACCCATCACCAGCAGACCGCTCACGATCAGCGTCTTGTTGCTGACCTTCTTGCCCAAGGTCGCACCGAGTCCGTTGCAGACCGCGGCGGCCACCGCGTACGGCAGCAGCGCCAATCCCGCCTTCATCGGCCCATAACCGAGCACGAATTGCAGGTATTGGGTGAGCATGAACATGATCGCGCCCATACCGAACACCATCAGCAGCAACGTCAGACAGGTGCCGGTGAAATCGCGATTGCGGAACACCGCCAGCGGCAGCATCGGATGCTCGGACCGACTCTCCCACACCACGAACGCGACCGCCGACACGAGCGCAAGGCCGATGACCGGGATGTTCCATTCGCGCTCGATGATCACATACACCGCCGACACCAGCGCCAGGATCGACAGCACGACGCCGACCGCATCGACCGGCCGCTGCTCCCCCGTCGATTCCGGCATCAGCACCAGCGCAGCCACGATCGCCAGGACGGCGACCGGAATGTTGAGCAGGAACACCGAACCCCACCAGTAGTGCTCGAGCAGGAAACCACCCAGCGTCGGGCCGATGACGATACCGACCATCGACACCGTGGCCCACGCCGCCATCGCCATCCGGCGTTCGTCCTCGGCGAAGGTGGTCATCAGGATCGACAGTGTCGAGGGCATGAGCAGCGATCCGCCGATACCCATCGCGGCGCGCGCGAGGATCACCTGCCATGGTTCGGTGGCGAGCACGGCCGCCAGTGAGGCCACGCCGAAGACGGCGAGTCCGAGGATCAGCATCCGGCGCCGCCCGAAACGATCGGACAGGCTACCGGCGGTCAGCAGCAGACCGGCGAACACCAGGACATAGGCGTCCAGGATCCACTGCACATCCGACGGGGTGGCTCCCAACTCCCGGATCAGCGACGGGATCGCGAGATTGAGCACCGTGCCGTCGATCATCAGCACCAGCAGGGACAGACACAGGACTCCGAGAATCCACCAGCGTCGGGGGTCTCGTACAACGTTCGATTCCACTCGCACAGCGTACGACAAACTCGAACACTGTGCGAGTGAATATAGAATGGCCGGGTGACCAAGCAGTTCAGCACCGTATGGAGTCGGGAACCACGCCAACCGAGGACCTCGGGGCTGCGCCGCGAACAGATCGTGGCGGCCGCGGTCGAGATTCTCGATGCCGAGGGCATGTCCGCGCTCAGCATGCGCAAGCTCGGCGCTCGGCTGGACGCGGGCGCGACCAGTCTCTACTGGTATGTGGCGAACAAGGATGAGCTGCTCGAGCTGGTGCTCGACGAGTTCTGGGGCATGGTTCAGGTGCCGGAACCGGAGCAGATGTCCTGGCGGGAGGTGGCGACCGCATTCGCCTACAACTTGCGGGACACGATGCTGACCCACCCGTGGGCGGCCGGTCTGATGGGGAATCTGCCGAGCATCGGGCCCAATTCGCTGGGGTTGAGCGATCGGCTGCGCCGCACGTTCGTCGGCGCCGGATTCCATGGTAACGACGTCTATCTCGCCACCGGCACCCTGTTCTCCTTCGTCCTCGGCCAGATATTGCCCGCCATCGCCTGGAAGAACACCTACGGCGACGATGACATCGACACCTCGAGCGTGCTGCCCGTGCTCGAAAACCTCGGCGCCGATTATCCCGACCTGATCGCCGACTACCGCACCACCGTGCCCGCCGACCCTGCCACGGCCCGCGCATTGGCCTTCGACTTCGGCCTGATCTCGGTCCTGGACGGACTCGACGTGCGCCTACGCGGCGAGGCGGGCGCCGAATCGGCTACCGCACCGCAGTAGCCCCGAGCCCACCGCTGACACCCGAATCGCGCTCCGGGCGCACACATTCGAGCGCGGCTATTCGCCCGCGGCGTATTCGGCGAGGATCGCCGACAGGAATTGCAGGCTCTCGGCCGGTGACAGCGCCTGCACACTGAGCTGGTTCATCACCGACATGTACAGCTCGACATCGTGACGCTTCTCCATGTACAGCGAGCTGGTCAGCTGCTCGGTGTAGACGATATCGGGCAGTTCGGGTTCCGGGAAACGCAGAATGCTGAACGGACCGCCCGCCGCGGAGTGACCACCGGCCGAGTAGGGCAGCACCTGGATGCGCACATTGGGCAGTTCGGATCTGTCGATCAGATATTTGATCTGCTCCCGCAGCACCTTGACTCCGCCGACCGGCCTGCGCAGCGCGTTCTCGTCGATGACGGCCCAGAGCGTGGGCGCGGCCCGACGGGTGAGGATCTTCTGTCTGCGCATGCGCACCGCCACCCGGCGCTCGGTCTCGTCGTCGTTGCCGAGCATGATGACCGAACGCGCGTAGTCGGCGGTCTGCAACAGCCCGGGAACGAACTGCGCCTCGTAGGTACGGATGGTGGTGGCGGCCTGTTCCAGTCCGACATAGGTTTCGAACCAGGCGGGCAGCAGATCGCTGTAGCTCTGCCACCAGCCGGGGTCGTTGGCCTTGCGGGCCATGTCCAGATAGGGCTCACGCTTATCGTCGTCGACGACACCGTAGAGGGTGAGCAAATCCCGGATATCGCGTTCCTTGAAACCGGTGCGCCCCAATTCGAGCCTGCTGATCTTGGCATGCGAACCGCGAATCGCGTCACCGGCCGCTTCCCTGCTGACACCGCAACTTTCCCGCAGGCGGCGCAATCTGCTGCCGAGCGCGATCCGAATCACCGTCGGACCACGTTCTGCCACAAGCAGTTCCACGTTGTCGCTGTTGTCCTGGTCGTTGGTCATGGACCGCCTCTGGCCGATAGTGGATAGACCGCGATCTGCCCGGTCACACCCACCGGCTCCACCGCGTCGGTTGCAGATCCTACTCGCTCCTACGACGAAACCACCGGAGCCCGTTACCCGTCGGCGATCATCGTCGCGCGCGCCGGTGCGGTGCGGACGCGCCCCACCGACACAGACTGGTCGGTCGATGAATTACGCACCGAAGTCGGCGAACCGGACCGAACATCGCGATGATGACCGATTCGCGTGGATTTCGCAGCGGGACAACGGCATAACTTCCTCTCGATACCGCGCGCGACACACCGCCGATGCGTACAGTCACACACACGTGGGTGCCGACGGGAGAGGAGCCCCATGATGCCATTGGACGACGATGAACTCGGTACGCGTGTCGATCCGGACACGCCGAGCATCGCCCGCGTCTACGACTACGGACTGGGCGGTACGGACTGGTTCGAGATCGATCGCAAAGTCTACGAACACCTACTCACCGTAGTGCCGAACCAGAACGCGGTCGGCGCGGCGAACCGCCGCTGGCTCGAACGCGTGGTGCGCTATCTGACCAGTCAGGCGGGCATCACACAGATCCTCGACCTCGGCAGCGGTCTACCGACGCAGAAGAACACCCATCAGATCGCCCAGGAACTCGGCGCCGAAGTGATGGTCGTCTACGTCGACAACGACCCGGTCTGCGTGCGCCGCGGCAAGGAACTGCTCGAGGCCAACGAATACACCCACTTCCTCGATCTCGATCTCACCGAACCCGCCGAGGTCCTCGGCCATCCCGCGGTGAACCAGTACCTCGATCTGAGCAAACCGATCCTGATGATGCAGTGCGGCACGCTGCATCACGTCGACGACGACCGCGATCCGGCGGCCATCATGGGCGAGTACGTGCGCCGCCTCGCGCCCGGCTCCTATGTCATGATCAGCCACTTCTTCGATCCCGGCGCCGAGAACGACGAACTGCACCAGCTGGCGCGCCGCGCCGAACGCGCCCTGCACGACGAAGGTCTCGGCACGGGTCGCTGGCGCACCCGCGAGGAACTGCTGCCGTTCTTCGACGGATTGGAACTGCTCGAGCCCGGACTCGTCCCGCTCGACGACTGGTGGCCGTGGGGTCCCGACGAACGCGAACGCGTTCCCGACGAACATCTGATCATCGGCGGCGTCGGCCGCAAACGGTAAGTCTGTAGTTCTGTTCGACCTTGTTTCCGTTCAACGTTCGTTCCGCAACACCATGACACAGGAGGCCGCAATGTCAGCGGACGCCGACACCACCACCGCCAACGCATCGATCACCGACCAGGACGTCCGGGAGAAGCTCTCCGGCATCCTGACATCCACCAGTATCGATCTCGCGACATCCAAGGATGGCGTCAACTGGTGCTCGAGCGCGTTCTTCGCCCATCTGGACGACGACCCGTTCCGGCTCACGCTCATCCTCGAATCCGGTGGACGCACGCTGGAGGCATTGCGCGCCAACCCGAATGTGGGCATCAAGGTGGTCAGCGGCGGGTTCATCGATCCGTTCGCTCAGGGCCTCGGGACCATCGAGGTGCGCGGCGCCGACGATCGGGACGAGACCTTCCAGGCACTGGTGCAGAAGGAGCCGATGATCGAGCCGTTCTTCGCCACCCCGGTCGAGGCGCTGATCGTGCACGTCGACTGGTGGCGGGTCACCCATGTGGGTGGCGGCTGGCTGCCCGGCCGCAGGCTCGATCGCGTCGCCTCGGCCTGATCCGCTGGGCACACGCTCGGCCGCGGCCGCACCACGGTCCACCGCAGGACGCGAATCCTTGGTGGGCCGAATGAATCCCGAGCCCATTGCCGGAACGCTCACCGAGCCCTACGCTTGGTGAGCTGGATCACAGTCACTGCAAAGAGAGGTACCCGATGTCCCAACCCGCGCCCAAGACCGGCGTCCGCGCCCCGGTCGGTGTGGACACCACCCGAGCGAGCATCGCGCGCGTCTACGACGTGAGCCTGGGCGGCAAAGACAATTACGACGTCGATCGTGCGGCGTTCGACATGATCCTGCAAGCCGCGCCCCGGCAGCGCGACGTGTCCAAGATGAACCGACGCTGGCTACATCGCGTCACCCGGTACCTGGCGGGCACGGTCGGCATCGACCAATTCCTCGACATCGGAGCGGGTTTGCCCACTGTCGGCAATACCCACGAGATCGCGCAGAGCCAGAATCCGCAGGCCACCGTCGTCTACGTCGACAACGATCCGGTGTGCAACGCGCACGGACGGGTGCTGCTCGAGCAGAACGAGTACACCCATTTCGTACCCGCCGACCTCACCCAGCCGAACACCCTGCTCGCCGACGACGAGGTGACCAAACACCTGGACATGGATCGCCCGCTGGGCTTGATCCTGTGCGGCATCCTGCATCACGTGGACGACGATCTCGATCCGGTCGGCATCATGCGGCAGTACATCGATGCGCTGCCGTCCGGGTCCTATGTCGCGATCACCCACTTCTGGAACCCGAACGACGGATCCGAACTCGGCGAGCTGGCCGTGCGCCTGCAACGCCAGTTCACCGAGATGGGCCTAGGGTCCGGGTGGTACCGCACCAAGGAAGAGATCGCCGCCTACTTCGGCGACCTCGAGATGATCGAGCCCGGTCTGGTCGAACTCGAGCAGTGGTGGCCGATGGGCCCGCCGACCCGTGAGCCGTACCCCGAGGAGCGGGTCATGATCGGCGGAGTCGGCCGCAAGCGCTGACGATCACCGCCACAGCGGGTTCCGCGGCCGTTCGCGCGGAACCCGCTGCACCGCATGCGGAGCCGAATTCGTCGGTACGCTGACAGCATGATCACGCTCAAAAAAGAAGACGGTGCCGCGGATCTGAGCGGCATCACCAAACTGAGTGTCGGGGTGAGCTGGGATCCGTCCGCGGGCGCCAGCGGCGGCGCACTCGGCTGGGCTCGTCGCAAGCGCGGCGTCGACCTGGATCTGATCGCGATTCTCATGCAGGGCACCGAGCCCGTCCGGTTCGCCGGACTCGATTCCCTCGACCCGCTGGGCAACGGCTCGGTGCTGCACACCGGCGACGAGCAGACCGGCGCCGCGTCCGGCGACGACGAGTCGGTGCACGTCACCTTCGGTGATGTGCCCGGCGGTATCGACTCGATCGTGTTCGTCGCAGCCGCATTCAAGAAGGGCTCCTCCTTCGAGAAGGCGAACAACATCTCGTTCAAGGTCTACGACTCCACCGGCGGCGACAGCCAGCAGGTGGCCGATATCTGGCCCTCGCTGCTCGGCGCCGACAATGCCAATGCCGTGGCCCGCGCATTCCGCCAGGGTCCGAGCTGGCAGCTGGAAGTGCTCAACCGCAAGGGCAAGGTCAAGCAGGGCGATAAGCAGGCCCTGCTGCGTTTCGCCATGCAGTGACCGCGAGGTGGTGGCGGGGCCTCGGCGGCTCCGCCGCCACCGCTGGATCGATGCGGAGTTCGCCGCACCGCGTTCGATCGCCTGATCCGGCGAATGCCGTTACGCCGTCTCGTCGTCGGCGATACCGAGCCCGAGATGCTCGATGTGATAGACGGCTTCGTCCAGCAACATCGCCACATGACTGTCGTAGAGCCGATAGATCACACTTCTCCCCTGCCGCGCACCGGTGACCAGCCCCATCGCGCGCAATAAACGCAGCTGATGTGACACCGCGGACTGCTCCATCTCCACGGCCTCGACCAGATCCCCCACCGAGCACGGGCCATGACGCAGCCTGGTCAGGATGCGCAGCCGGCTCGGCGTGGCCAGCGCCTGGAGAGTCGCGGCCACCGTCGCCGCCGAATCGGCGTCCAATTGCGCCGGCGGTGTGGTTCTGCCCTCGACTCCATGTCCCACGAGATCACTGTACCTTGCGGGATTACATGAAGACATGTACATGTATTCCTGTACTCCTGCCGCCTGCGTCGATCTCGAACGGAGCATTCCCGGATGACCACCTCCCCGTCGCTCGAACTCCGCGAGACCGGACAATCACCGCCACGACCGGGCCGCACCACCGCTTGGGCGCTGCCCGAAGTGCGGTGGGCGCTCGCTGCCACCGCACTGTTCGTGGCCGGTGCGGCGGCGCAGTGGACGCAGGCGCCGGAGTGGACGAGGTGGTCGCTGTTCCTGGCGTGCTACCTGGCCGGTGGCTGGGAACCGGCGCTGGAAGGCCTGCGCGCGCTGCGGGACCGGCGTCTCGACGTGGATCTGCTGATGATCGTCGCGGCGATCGGCGCCGCCGCGATCGGGCAGGTGGTCGACGGCGGACTGCTGATCGTCATCTTCGCGACCTCCGGCGCCTTGGAAGCGGTGCTGACCCATCGCACCGCCGAAGCGGTACGCGGATTGCTCGACCTCGCCCCCGAACACGTCACGGTCGTCGACGACGACGGACGCGAACGGGTCGTCGACGCTCGCACACTCGCGGTCGGCCAGCTGATCCTGGTGCGGCCGGGTGAGCGGATCGGCGGTGACGGCATCGTCGAATCGGGGCGCAGCGAAGTCGATCAGGCCTCGATCACCGGTGAACCGCTGCCGGTTACCGCCGAGCCGGGCACCGAGGTCTTCGCCGGCACAAGCAACGGCACCGGCGTCCTGCGGATCCGGGTGCAACGAGCCGCCGCCGATTCGGTGATCGCCCGCATCGCGGCCATGGTGCGACAGGCCTCCGAATCCAAGGCCGCGACCCAGCTGTTCATCGAACGCGTCGAGCAGTGGTACTCCACCGGCGTCGTGGTCGCCACCCTCGCGGTGCTGTGCATACCGCTGGCCGCGGGCTCGGAGCTACAGCCGGCATTGCTGCGTGCGATGACCTTCATGATCGTGGCCTCACCGTGCGCGATCGTGCTCGCGACCATGCCGCCGCTACTGGCCGCGATGGCGAATGCGAGCAGGCACGGGGTGCTGGTGAAATCGGCGGTGGCGATGGAGCGACTCGGCACTGTCGATATCGTCGCCTTCGACAAGACCGGCACACTCACCGACGGCACCCCACAGCTCACCGCGATCCATACCCTCACCGAACTCGAATCCGGCCCGACGCTGGCGCTGGCGGCGGCGGCCGAACGCAACAGCGAACATCCCATCGGCGCGGCAATCGTCGCGGCCGCGGGGCAGCGGGAACTGCGGATCGGCGAGGTCACCGCCTTCGATTCACGACCTGGCCGTGGTGTGCGCGCCACCGTCGACGGCCGGTGCGTCGAAGTGGGCAGCCCGGCATATCTGCTCGCCGATTCCGCGGCCGCGGCTCCCGCCCGCGAACTCGTCGACGCGGTGGAATCGACCGGCGCGACCGCGGTCGTGGTCGTCGTCGACGGCTCCCCCGCCGGGGTGCTCGCGGTGACCGACCGGACGCGGCCGGCCGCGGCGCGGACGGTGGCCGACCTCGGCGCGCTCACCGGGCAGACCCCCCTCCTGCTGACCGGCGACAACGAGCGCGCCGCCGCCGAGTTGGCGGGCTCGCTCGGCATCGCCGACGTCCGGGCCGGGCTGCTGCCCGAGGACAAGGTGGCGGCGGTCCGGGGACTCATCGATGCGGGCCGCCGGGTGGCCGTCGTGGGCGACGGCGTCAACGACGCGCCCGCGCTCGCCGCGGCGCACACCGGTATCGCGATGGGCCGCACCGGATCCGACCTGACGGTCGATACCGCCGACGCCGTAGTGGTCGGTGATGATCTCGGCGCCGTCGCGGCCGTGATCACACTCTCGCGGCGGGCGCGGCGCATCGTGGTGGCGAACCTGACCATCGCCGGGACCTTCATCGCGGTGCTGGTCACCTGGGATCTGGTGGGTACGCTGCCGCTGCCGCTCGGTGTGGCGGGACATGAGGGCTCGACGGTGCTCGTCGGATTGAACGGGATGCGGTTGCTCACCGAGCGCGCATGGCGCGACGCGACACGGCCCGGCGCCGCCTGAGCGGTCGCCGGGCCGTGGCCGTCGCGTACGCGGTCAGCTCGCCGATCGGTCCTCGGGGGAATCCTCCGGCGTCTCCTCCACGGCTTCGGTGACCAGTTCGAAATCGCCGTCGTGGCGCTCGGTGCCCTGGAGGACCGCACCGGCCACCAACTGCACACCCAGGTCCTCGCGCTGAATGATCGGATCGGCGCGCAGATCGCGATACAGCGATACGCACATGAATCCCATCACCACCATGAACGGCAGTGAGACCACGGTGGTCAGCGCTTGCAGGCCGGTCAGGGCACTGCCGAGATTCTCCGGATCGGCGATGACGAGCATGATCGCCGCGACGGCGCCGGTGGCCGAACCCCAGAAGATCACCGTGCCGCGCGAGGGTTCGATACTCCCCTTCTCCGACAGCGTGCCCATCACGATCGATGCCGCGTCGGCGCCGGAGACGAAGAAGATCGCCACCAGCACCATGACCAGACCTGCGGTGAACGAGGCCAGCGGATAGTGGTCGAGCAGGTGGAACAGCGCGAAGTTCTCGTCCACCGAACCGTCGGCTTCGGTCAGATCGCCGGTCTCGCTCTGCTGACGGATACCGGCGCCACCGAAGATGACGAACCAGATCAGGCTCACCACACTGGGCACCAGCAGTACACCGGTGACGAACTGACGGATGGTGCGGCCGCGGCTGATCCGGGCGATGAACATGCCCACGAACGGGGTCCAGGAGATCCACCAGGCCCAGTAGAAGATGGTCCAGGTCGACAGCCAGGTCTCCATGGCTTCGCCGCCCGCGACCCCGGTCCGCGAGGCCATGGTCGGCAGCGTCGCCAGATAGTCGCCGAGCGCGGCGGGCAGGAAGTTCAGCATCAGCAGGGTGGGACCGGCGATGAACACGAACGCAGCGACCGCCAGCGCGAGCACCATATTGATATTGGACAGCCACTGGATGCCACGGTCGATGCCGGAGATCGCGGAGAAGATGAAGGCGACCGTCAACGCGCAGATGATGGCGACCAGACCGACCTTGCCGATGGTATCGATCCAGCCGTTGAACTCCATGCCCGCACCGATCTGGAGCGCGCCGAGGCCGAGCGAGGCGGCCGAACCGAACAGCGTCGCGAAGATCGCCATCATATTGATGGCCTGGCCACCGATACCGTCGGCGCGGCGCCCGAGAATCGGCCGGAAAACCGAGGAGATCAACTGCGAGCGACCTTTACGGAAGGTGCTGTAGGCGATGGCGAGGCCCGCGACCGCGTAGATCGCCCACGGGTGCAGCGTCCAGTGGAACAGGGTGGTCGCCATCGCGGTCTCCGCCGCCGCGGGGCTGCCGGGCTCGGCGGTTCCCGGCGGCGGATTCACGAAATGCGAGAGCGGTTCGGCCACACCCCAGAACATCAATCCGATGCCCATACCGGCACTGAACATCATCGCGATCCAGGACACGGTGCGGAATTCCGGCTTCTCGCCGTCGGCACCGAGCGGGATCTTGCCGTATCTGCTTGCCGCCAGCCAGATCACATACACCACGAACACGGTCGCGATGAGCACGAACAACCATCCGGTATTGCTGATCACCCATGACTGCGCGTTACCGGCCGCGGTGGCCAGGCTGGTCCGGTCGATGATGCCCCATGCCACGAACGCCAGGGATCCGATCGCCGTCACACCGAAGACGAGTCGGTCCAGTCCCGGCTTCGCCGGTGATCTGCCAGCAACCCGATGCACCTTCGCGTCGGTGTCCCGGGAATTCCTGTCGGCGCCGATCGACATTGAATCGGAGTCCTTTCAGATCGTGAACGACCGCTGGTGGGCGCTCGTTCTCCTCCCGCAGCAACCGTACAGCGTCACGGGCGCGCCACGGTGCCCGACACCACCGGCAGTCGCGTCGACGCAGCTGAACGGGTATACCCAGGCCGACCCGGCGCAAAACCCGCGCGCCGCCGCAGCACTCGCTGGTGACCTCCGGCGGGTTCGCCATGCCCGAGCGACAGGAATCGACCTCGATGCGTCAGGAGGTGGTACTGCCGGAATGGCCCGGCAGCACGCAGACCGCGTCGAGCCCGAGCACATGGTTGAGCCTGCCGAAGGCGAGCCAGGACCCGATGCTCATACTCAGTTCGACGATCTCGGTCTGGCTGTAGCAGGCCGACATTCGGGCCCAGAAGTCCTCGTCGAGGTTGTGATGGTCGAGCGCGTAGCGTTCGGCGTATTCGGCCGCCAGGCGGGTGCGGTCGTCGAAGGCATCGGTGGTGCGCCAGTCGGCCACGGCCTCGAGGAAGCCCTCCTCGACCTTGCTGCCCTCGCGTTCGGTGCGCCAGTCCAGGCAGAACAGACAGCCGTTGATCTGCGCGATCCGCATGCGCGCGGCCTCGAATTCGCGCAGTCCGAGGGTGGAGTGGGAGTACACCGCGAGCGAGAAGTTCGAGGCGGCGACACCGATACCGGGGACCATCTCGCCCCAGACGTAGCCGATGGGGTCCTTGCCCTCCGGGATATCGATTCTCATCTGCGGTTCCTTCCGAGCCGGCCCGCCGCGGGGCGCAGCGGGATATCGAGCGCGTCATAGATTCCCGGCGCCGCGCCGGTCAGCCAATCGATGGCGGCGACCAACCGACCGACGGCCGTCGCATTGCCGCCCGCGGCGTAGTTGCCGTCCTCATCGGTCGCCTCGACTGTGACCTCGATGCGCGGGCGGCCCTCGATGATCACCCGGTGGGCACCGGTGCCATTGGGCGGTACAGGCCAATCCGGTGCGCAGGACGGGTGGATCCGGGTGACGTGTTCGATGACGATCGCGGGCTCCCCCGCGACGATCCCCTGCACCTCGAATCGCATGGCGCCCTGGGTTCCGGCCACGAACTCACCCATCGCGGCGGTGCTGATGGTGGCGTCGAGCTCACGGCGCGCCACCGTTTCGCGGATCTCGTCGAGTTCGACGCCCAGCGCACGCGCCATGAGCCGAATCTGGCCGCCCCACACCATGGTCGGCACGCTGGGCGCGACCATCGGCGGGTCGTAGTCCATCGCTTGGCCCATACCGACGAGGTAGCGGACCGCGTCGGGTTGGTCGTAGCTGGAGTAGTCGAAGATCTCCTGGCAGCGGATACCGTCCACCACGGTGCCGAGACCGCTCATCAGCAGCGGCAGTACATCGTTGCCCCAGCCGGGGTCGACACCGGAGACGAACAGCGAGCCGCCGCCGGACTCGATCGCGGCGAGGACCTTCGCGCGTTGTTCGGCCGGGGCGTTGCGCGCGTCGTAGAAGGCATACAGCGCCGGGGTGACGACCACCGCGCCCGCCGCGATCGCGGCCACGATATCGGCGAGCGCGTCGTCGGGGCGGATATCGCCGGAGGCGGCGTACACCACGGCCCGCGGCTTCGCGGCCAGCGCCGCCGCGACATCGGTGGTGGCGGCGACACCGAGGTCATGGTCGAGACCGGCCAACTCGCCCGCATCCCGGCCCGCTTTGTCGGGGTTGTGCACGATGACATCGGCGAGTTCCAGCCCCGGATGTGCCGCGACGGCACGGATGGCCGCGCGGCCGACGTTCCCGGTGCCCCACACCGTCGTGGAGATCATCGCGTGAGTCTAGCAAGCGCTTGGTTGACAGGAGGGCGTTTCCGGTGAGTCCGCTTCGGTCGTACCGTGGCGTGGGTGACCACCTTCCGAAAGGCGGAATCCGGCACCCACCCGGACTTCTATCCGGCCGAAGCGGCCGGACTGCGCTGGCTCGGCGCGGCCGGAGCGCCGGTGGTGGATGTGCTGTCGGTCGACGCCGGGCATATCGAGCTGGCGCGCCTGCCGCACGGCCGGGCCTCGGCCGCCAGCGCCCACCGACTCGGTGCGGTGTTGGCGACGATGCACGACGCCGGCGTCGACGGGGCCGGGTTCGGTTGTCCGCCCGCCGGTTTCACCGGGCAGATCTTCATCGGCAAGCGTCCGATGAGCAGCTTCGAGCACGACCGCTGGGGTACGTTCTACGCCGACGAACGGGTACTGCCGTTCCTGGCCGTCGCCTATGACGCGGGCAGCGTCGACCGGGACCAGTGCGCCGAGATCGAACGGGCCTGCACTGTGGTGGCCGATGGGCGCTTCGATGACGGGGAGCAGCCGCCTGGCCGGAAGGGTCAGCGGATGCCGTCGAGAGCGGGATCGCGACCGGCGGCGTGATCGGTAATGGTCGTCGATTCCTGTTCGCGAGTGGGTGGACGGGTCGAGCGCCATGCTTCGACCGCACCCGGTACGCCGTCGCGCACCACATAGCTCGCCCGGGTATGGATGGGCGCGCCGGGCCGCTCGACGTAGGGAACCACGCGGAAGTCGGTGCGCCACAGGCGTTCGTCCACGTCGACCCGGACGTAGCCACGCTGTCCGTTGTAGAACAGCAGGTCGGGGTTGGCGGCGAGTAGCTGTCGGCCGCGGCCGGGCAGATCCACACCGTCACCGCCGCTGCTGATCGAGGTGCCGGTGAATTCGGTGGCCACCACGGCGGATTCGGGGTCGGCGGCTTCGCGGCGTAGGTCGGCGGCGTAGTTCTCGTGACGGTCGCCGGTGAGCACCACCAGATTGCGGACCTCGCGGTCGGCGGCGGCACCGAGGATCGCGGCGCGTTCGCCCGCGTAGCCGTCCCACGCGTCGGTGGAGACCGCGACGCCCGGCCCCGGATCGTGGTCGGTGCGGCCCATCACCACCTGGTTGCCGAGAATCTGCCAGCGGGCGGTCGAGCGGGCGAATCCGTCCAGCAGCCACTCACGTTGGGCGCCACCAAGAATGGTGCGATCGAGTCCGCGCGCGGCCGCGCAACCGGTGACGATCTCGCCCCCGCACGCCTGCCTGGTCCGGTATTGGCGGGTATCGAGCATGGTGATCTCGGCGAGATCACCGAATCGGTAGCGCCGGTGCAGGCGCATGTTCGGGCCGGATGGAAGCTGCGCCAACCGCAGCGGCTGATGTTCGTACATGGCGTGGAAGGCGGCCGCGCGGCGGCGCAGGAACACCGCGCGCAGGGCATCGATATCGACGGTGGTCGCGGCGGCGTCGGCGGCCCAGTCGTCGTCGACCTCGTGATCGTCCATGGTGACCAGCCACGGGAACGCCGCGTGCGCGTCTCGCAGCGGCTCTTCGGATTTGAACCAGGCGTAGTGCAGCCGATATCCGGTCAGATCGCGGGCTTCATGACGCAGCGGCGAGGGCACCCGGATGCCGCGGCGACGGCCGGTCAACGGGTATTCGTAGATGTAGTCACCGAGGTGCACCACCAGATCGAGGTCTTCGTCGGCCATATGCCGGTAGGCGGTGAAGTGACCGTCGTTCCAGGCCTGGCAGGAGGCGTAGGCGAAACGCAACCGCGAACTCGTGCCGGGCGCGGGCGCGGTGCGGGTGCGGCCCACCGGCGAGACCGCCGAACCGGCGCGAAACCGGTAGAAGTACCAGCGCTGCGGGTCGAGTCCGGCGATCTCGGGATGCACGCTGTGGCCGAGCGCGCGATCGGCCAGCACCGCACCGCGCCGCACCACCTGCCGGAACCGCTCGTCGTGGGCGATCTCGTAGTCGACGGTCACCGGATGCCGCGGCATACCGCCGAGCCCGTCCGGGGCGAACGGATCGGGCGCCAACCGGGTCCACAGCACCACACCGTCGGGTGTCGGATCGCCCGAGGCCACACCGAGCGTGAACGGGTCGCCGGTCCAGCGCGGCGCACGGAACCGGGCGCCGGAGACCGCACAACTTCCCGCCAGCGCGGCGGCCGACGCCACGCCACCGAACCGCAACAGCTGCCGACGCGACAGGCCCATGTCTCATGGTGGGGGCGCCGGATCGACGGCTACCCACCCGCGCGGTGACGGCCTCGATGACATCCGGCGAACATTCGTCGTCGGCGCCGACCGTTCGCCGCGCAGTCGTCGGATCGTGACGTAACCCGCCGGTCCGGTCGCCGCCGCTGTGTTCTAATGCCGTTAGCCGAGCGAATGCCGACGTCCTGGGCGTGCACGATCCGACCGAACACCTGTGGAGGCGATCATGCTGCATACCGATATCCCGACCCGTGGCGAAATCCAGGCGCTTGCCGCGGCCACCGACGACTGGTGCGTCTCGATCTACACGCCCACCGAATCCGATACCGCCACTCCCGACCAGAACCGCATCGCCTTCTCCAATCAGGCCAGGCGCGTGCTCGATCTGGTCACCGATGCCGACGCCCGCGCCGCGCTGGAAGAGGAATTCGACGATCTGATCGATGACGAGGAGTTCTGGCGCTACCAGGCACGCACCCTCGTCGTACTGGCCACACCCACCCGTGTGCGCACCTATCGGGTGCCGAATCTGCTGGGTGCCGCCGAGGCCGTCGGCGACCGGTTCTCGCTGAAGCAATTGCTGCGCACGATCGCCTTCCCGCAGTCAGCGTTCGTGCTGGCGCTCGCGGAGGGCTCGGTGCAGTTGGTGCAGGTCAGCGCCGATCGGGCCGCCCAGGATGTCCGGGTTCCCGGCCTGCCCACCAGCGCGGCCGACTACGCGCGCAAGGCCTCCCTCGGCGACCGCGCCCCCAAAGGCCGCGTTCAGGGTGATGAGGGGCGCAAGATGCGGGTACGTCAGTACTCGCGCGCCATCGACGCCGAACTGCGCGACATCCTGTCCGGGCGTGATGTTCCGCTGATCCTGGCCGCCGCCGAACCCACCGATGCCCTGTTCCGCTCGGTCAACAGCTACGACGGTCTGCTCGATGAGAGCATCCCCGGCAATCCCGAGCATCTGTCGGACCAGGAGCTGGCCGACCGTTCCCGCGAGATCCTGGACCGCCACTACGCGGCGCAGCTGGCCGAACTGGCCGCCCTGGTGGACAAACGCCGCGGCGAGGGTCGGGCGAGCACCGATATCGCCGATCTGGCGCGCGCGGCGACCTTCGGCAATGTCGACACCCTGCTGGTCGATATCGACGCCTCGGTGCCGGGCGCCATCTCCGCCGACGACGGTGCCGTCACCTTCGACACATCGGCCGATACCGAAACCCCTGGCGTCCTGGACGAGATCTGCCGTCGGGTGCTGCTGTCGAGCGGCCGGGTGCTCGCGGTCCGCGCCGAGGACATGCCGGGCGGCGCGCAGATCGCGGGCATCCTGCGGTACGCGCCGTAGCTGTACGGGTCCGACCGGTCGGTGTGATCCGACCGGTCGGTGCTGGTCGCGTGCTCACCCGGACCCGTTGAGCACCGCGCGCAATCGCTGCGTATCGTCCGGCGTCCAGTCCGGCGGCTCGAGAATCGCCGCCCACGAATCCGCGATGGCCGCGTGGAAGGTGTGGCCGTGGCCGTCGGGGACGTCGGTGGAGACCGCCATATCGGCCGACACCTGGAGGAAGGTGACCAGCGGTATCCAGCGAGTGCTGTCGAGGACGTCGGCGCCGCGCGGTTCGCGCAGCCAATCCGGTTCACGCAGCGCAAGACCCGGCGTCCACCAGGTGATCGGGTCCGACGGATGCTGGAGGTACACCACGCGTGGGCCCGGCCAGTCCGGCGTCGGCCGGGCGAGGTCGGTGGGTTCGGCGACGAACCGAACCGTACGCCCCTCGTGGAAGACCGGAAGGACCTGCGGTGTGCCGGGATCGCGGCGCGCGGTCACATCCCGCCAGATGACGTTGTTGCTGGTCGGTCCGACGAACAATGCGCCGTCGGTGCGCGAGGTGAGGTCCTGGATACCGGAGAACGCCGCCTCACCGCCGAAGGAGCCGAGGCTCTCGCCGAACACCACCAGCTTCGGGCGATCGTCCTCGGGCAGGACCGACCATCGGGCGTACACCGCTTCGAACAGCGCCTTGCCCGCCTGACCGGCCCGTTCCTGATCGACCAGGAACGACAGCCAGCTCGGCAGGTACGAGTACTGCATGCTCACCAGTGCGGTGTCGCCGTTGTAGAGATACTCGAGCGCCGAGGCCGTACTCTGATTGATCCAGCCCGTGCCGGTGGTGGTGGCGACTCCGATCACGGCACGGTCGAAGCCACCGGCCCGTTCCAGTTCGGCGACGGCGAGTTCCGCCTCCTCGCGCACGGTTTCGGCCGAGGCCAAACCGGTGTAGGTGCGGATCGGGATCATGGCCGGGCGGTCGTTGAACGCCGACAGCTGCTCGGTGCTCGGACCGTTGCCGACGAAGATCCGGCCCTGTCTGCCGAGCGAATCCCAGCTGACCAGCGAACCCGGCCCGCCGGACCGTTCCGGCACGGTCGGCGGTGGGTTGTCGGCATCGGCTTCCTGATTGACCGCGGCGAAGGTGTTGTTGAGCACCGACATCGCCCCCTTGGCCACGACACCGTCCAGTACCGCCACCGCGACGACCGCCACCAGCACCGCGCCGGCCACGACCGCGATCCGGCCCGGCAGCACTCGCGTCAGCAGTCGCGCCACCCACCGCGTCGCCGCGACCACCGCGCGGGCCAGCGCGATCAGCAGCGCGAACACCAGGACCCCCACCAGCACGATGATCGGATAGGACCACACCGGCAGACCGGAAACACCCATCAGCGTGCGCAATTCGGACTGCCAGTCCGCGAACCAGATCAGCGTGAGCACCGTGCCGAGCACCGCGATCACCGCCAGCGCCCAGCGCGTCACCACCCGGGCCGGACGGGCCTGTTCACGATGCAGCATCCAGCGGATCACGGCCGCGACGAGCACGCCGAGCCCGTATCCCACGGCCGCGGCGGCACCGGTGACCACACCCTGGAACAGCGGCCCGCGCGGAAGCAGCGACGGCGTCAACGACAGCCAGGTCAGGATCAGGGTCCCCACCAGCCCGCCGAATTCGAGCCGGAACATCGCGCCGCGACGCGCCGGTGGACCCGTGGTGTCCTCGGTGGTGGCGGTGGTTTCCGTCGTCGCTGTCGTTGCCGCCACTGCGCACCTCACCCGAGCCGGGAGTCGACACCCGTCGACAGTTCGACCACAGTATGGTTCACATCGGCGCGGCATATGCGCTCTTCGGCGCTTGCCGCCGTCATGTCGGGCCTACCCGGCACGGTGAGCGCGGACGCGTCATCCGACGATGAGGTGGAGCATGGACGCACAGCTGCGCGAATGGAAAGACGGCGGACGGTATGTCGATTTCCTCGGGTTCGAGGTCTTCTACCGGGTCGCGGGCAGCGGGCCGTATCTGCTGTTGATCCACGGGTATCCGTTCAACTCCTGGGACTGGGAGCCGCTGTGGGACCGGCTCACCGAACGATTCACCGTGATCGCGCCGGACATGATCGGCATGGGTTTCTCCGCCAAACCCGCCGAATACGACTATTCGGTGCTCGGCCACGCCGATATGCACGAGGCGCTGCTGGCCGAACTCGGTGTCTCGCACTGCCATGTGCTGGCCCATGATCTCGGCGTTTCGGTCGCCCAGGAGATGCTGGCCAGGCACGAAGCCGCGGGCCCGGCGGCGCGGCCGTACCGCATCGACTCACTGACCTGGCTCAACGGCGGGCTGTTCATCGAGGCTTACCGGCCGCGGCTGGTCCAGCAGGTGCTGTCCACCCCGGTGGGCGAGGTCGCGAGCCGGTTCCACAAGGTGTTGCTGTCCAAGCCGATGCTGGCGCGGTCGATCGATGAGATGTTCGGTCCCGCCACCAAACCGAGCCAGCGGCTGCTCGACCAGTTCGACCAGATCATGAACTACAACGACGGCGGCCGTGTCACCCACAAGGTGGGTCGGTTCGTGCGCGACCGGCTGACCTACCGCAACCGCTGGGTGCACGCCATGCGCACCACCTCGGTGCCGATGCGGCTGATCAACGGCCCGGCCGACCCGAACTCGGGCAGGCATATGGCCGAACGCTACCGCGAGGTGATCCCGAACCCCGATGTGGTGATGCTGCCCGACGCCATCGCGCACTGGCCGCATATCGAGGCGCCGGACGCGGTACTGGCGGCCGCGCTCGACCACATCGAGCGTGCGTCAGCGACGACGGCGCATGGTCAGCACACCGGCCACCCAGCCGACGAGGAACAACAGGGTCATCGTGCGAGGTGATGGCCCAGGAATCCGAGACCCGGCAGAACAGTCGCCGATGCATATGGATCCGGTGACGGCGGCCGGTGTAACGATCCCCGAGCAGCACTTCCACTGGGACGACACCGATTCGCGGCGCTATCGGCACGCGGTCGGGCAGAGCGACCGACAGGCCGGAATGCTGCCGACGTTCGCCCTCACCGCTCCCGGCGCGTTCGGGGTGGCGTCTCCGGATTTCTATCATCCGGAGCCGCCCGAGGTCCGGTTCCCCGGTATCCGGCTGAACCTGGCCACCCTGCTACAGCAGAGCCAGCAACTGCGGGTGCACGCCCCGATACCGGAGTCCGGGACCGCACGGTGTCGCGGCGAAGTGCTCCGGATCGAGAACCGTGGCACCGCAGCCGTTCTCGTGCAGCGCACCGAGCTGGTCGCCGAGGACGGACGCACGCTCGTTTCCGGGATCTCCCGTATCCACGCACGCGGTGCGGGTAGGCCCGCCGCTCCGGCCGTCCGCCGTACGGCGCCGGAAGCAGATGAATCGGCCCCCGCCATCGAGATCGTCGTGCGCACCGACGAGCAGCAGGCGCAGTGGTATCAGGCGTGCGGGAAGAACACCTCGTTGCGCAACAATGTGCACACCGACGCCGCTTTCGCGTCGGCCGCCGGGCTGGCCGGGCCGATCATGCAGGGTGTGTGCACCTACGCCATGGTGTGTGCGGCATTGGTCGATGCGGTTCTGGACGCGGAGGTGTCCCGAGTACGCGAATACACGGCGCGATTCACCGGAATGGTGTTCCCCGGTGAATCGCTGCACACGCGAATCTGGCCGGATGCGTTCGGGTACCGGTTCCGCACCTCGGTCCCCGAACGCGCCGACGCACCGGTCCTGCTGGGTGAGCTGCGGACCGACTGAGCGCGTCCGGTCAGCCGGACACCAGGAACGGGGCGATCTCGGCCGCCACCGCCTCGGCATTCTCGATGTGCAGATGATGTCCACCGGGGAGCGTGACCTGCCGTAGTTTCGGCACCGTACCGATCCGCGCCGGATAGTAGGGCTCCACCAGGGAGGAGCGTTCCGCGGTCACCAACAGGGTGGGCGCGGTGATCGCGCCGAGGAATGCCAGCACCTGTTCTTCGGTCAGGGTCGGCGTGATGCCACGATTGAGCCGTACGTCATGACGCCAGGAGTACCCCGCGGCGACCTCCACCAGGTCTCGGTCGACCAGCAGTTGCGCGGTGTCGAGCAGAATATCGGCCAGCTGGACCCGCGCTTTCACCGCCTGCATCCGGCTGCGGTACACCGGGTGTCGGTCGCCACGCAGATAGGTGTCGAGGTAGCGGGCCGTTCCCGAGACGGTCCGCTCCGGATCCGCGGACAGCGGTCCGATGGCATCGATGAGTACCAGCCGATCGACCTTGTCCGGATGGAGACCGGCGATCAGCGATGCGACCGCCCCGCCGAGCGAATGACCGATCAGCCGGAAGCGATCCCAGCCCTGGGTATGGGCCAATTCGAGTACACAGGCCGCGAATTCGAGATAGCCGCAGGTGACCGAGGGCACCGGATCGGAGCGACCGTGGCCGGGCAGATCGACCGCGATCAGATCGGCGCCGACCAGATACTCGGCCAGCGGATCGAATCCGGCACAGTTGTCGAGGATGCCGTGCAGACAGAGCACCGGCAGCCCGCTACCGCCGGTGCCGCGCCTGCCGCGCAGGGTGATACCCGCCTTCGGCAGCGCGAACTCCACCTCTTCCCACACGCTCATCACGCGTCCAACCGGGCCAGCACCAGTTCCGACAATTCCAGGACGCTCGGGCCCTTCATCAGTTCCATGATGGTGACCTTGGTCGCCAGCTCACGTTCCAGCCAGGCACTGATCTCCACCGCCAACAATGAATCCAGGTAGTCCATCAGTGGCATGTTCTCGTCCAGGGTCTCGAGAGGGATGCCGAGTACCGCGGCCAGCCGGGTCTTCAGCGCACCCGTCAGCACCGCCCCACGATCTCCGGCAGCCGCGGTCTCCAGCTGTTCGCGCAGTGAACTGCCCCTGGCCGTGGTCACCGTACCCACGGCGCGGGCGGCCAGCAGCTCATAGCGGGGATGGCTGTCGAGCGTCATACCGTGGTGGCCGAGGAACTGCGACCAATCCATCGGCAGCACACCGACCTGCGGGGCCGGGGTGGACCACAGCGTCGTCAGCGCGCGATACGCCGCGGCGGCACCGAATCCGCGCATACCGGTCGCGGCGACGAACCGGCCGATGTCGTCGTGCCGGGCGACGTACCCGGCGTCGGCGATGGCACCCCAGTTGACCGCGAGCGCCACCTGGCCGCGCGCTCGCCGGGCGTGGGCCAACTGGTCGAGGAACGCATTGGCGACGGCATAGTTGCCCTGCCCGCGATTACCCACCATGGAGGTCGCCGACGAGAACAATACGAACGCCTCGAGCGGCAGGTCGGTGGTCAGTTCGTCCAGGTGCCAGGCACCGAACGCCTTACCGGCCAGCACCTTCCCCACTCGGTCGGCATCCATGTCGGCCAGCAGAGCGTCGTCGAGCACCATGGCGCAGTGCAGGATGCCGCGCAACGGCGGAAGGTCGGTGGCGATGCCTTCGAGGACGGCGGCCACCTCGGCCCGTACGGAGATGTCCGCCGTTTCGACACGGACCCGAACGCCGCGGGCACGCAGCGATTCGACCCGCGCCGCCTGGTCGTCGTCGGTGATTCCCTTGCGGCCCAGCAGAACCAGGCTGCCGACCCCGGATTCGGCGAGCGCCTCGGCCATCGCCGAGCCGAAACCGCCCAGTCCGCCGGTGATCAGCCAGGTGCCGTCGAACGACGGCACCCGGGGCGAACGGGCCACGGCGACGTCGCGCTCGTTCATCGCGAGCACGACCTTGCCGATATGGCGAGCCGCGGCCAGATGCCGGAACGCCGCTTCGGTCTGGTCGGGATGGAACACGCGGTAGGGCAGCGGCCGCAGTTCTCCGGTCGCGAACCGGTCCATCACTGCCCGCAACACCGTGTTCGTCGCTTCGGGACGGTCCACCAGCAGCTGCCGCAGATCGAAGGCGACGTAGGTGAGGTTGCGCAGGAACGGGCGCAATCCGAGCCTGCGGTCCTGTAACAGATCGCGTTTGCCCAGTTCGACGAACCGCCCGTACGGGGCGAGACAGGCCAGGCTGCGTTCCGCCGAATCTCCGGCGATCGAATTGAGCACCACATCCACACCGGCGCCGTCGGTGACCGCTCGGATCGAATCGGCGAAATCCAGGGACCGCGAATCGAACACATGTCGCACGCCGAGCGTGCGCAGCAGTTCCCGTTTGGCCGCCGAGCCCGCTGTAGCGAACACCTCGGCCCCCGCGGCGCGGGCGATCTGCACGGCCGCCAGGCCGGTGCCGCCGGTCGCGGCGTGCACCAGGACGCGTTCGCCCGCGCGGACCCGCGCCAGTTCGTGCAGGGCATACCAGGCGGTGAGGAACACGATCGGCACCGAACCGGCCACTTCGAAACCGAGCGTCTCCGGTTTCGGCACGACATGGGCGGCAGCGACGGTGAGATGGCTGCCGAGCGTGCCCTGTGCGGGGCTCACCGCGACCACGGCGTCGCCGACGGTGAAGTCGTGCACCCCGCTGCCGACTCGGGTGATCACACCGGCGCATTCGGCGCCGAAGCGGGGTTCGGTGGCCGATTCCATCGGTGGTATCTGCCCCAGCGCGATCATCACGTCCAGGAAGTTGAGACCCGATGCGACGACCTCGATCTCCACTTCCCCTGCGGCCGGTGCGGTCCGGGCCCGCTCGTGGTATCGCAGCGCGTCCAGCGAACCGGGTGCCTCGATGGTGAGTGCGACACCGCTGTCCGGCGGGAGCGCGGCGGCCTGGACCGTCTCGGGGCGCGGCGTCCACGAGGCGAGTCGCCGCACGAAACGTTCCCCGGACCGGATCACGACCTCACGTTCCCGGCCGTCGGCGTGCACCTCGGCCCACAGTGCGTCGAGATCACCGGGGGTCGGCTCGGCATCCAGGTCGACCACGGTGAAACGCAGTTGAGGCAGCTCCACTCCGATGACGGCTGCCAGACCCCAGGCCGCCGCACCGGTGAGATCGCCGCGGTCAGAGCGGAAGACGTGCGCGCCGCGGGTCACTTCGACCACCCGTGGCCACTGTTCGGCATCGTCGCGGCAGACTTGGCGCAGCAGATCGATGATGCGAAGCGTCGTTCCGGTGAGTGCCTCGTCGAGCAGCCCGGCGGCGCTGCCACGCAGATCGAGTATCGCGGTGGGCACCACCTCGCCGAGGTCGGACAGATCACGCTCGACGACAGCCCGTCCACCGCGTTCCCGCAACCGCTCGGCCAAGGCGTCCGCCAGTGGCTCATCGCCGCCACCGGTCAGCAGCAACCAGGTCCCCGGCTCCGGTTCGGGCGCGGGCGGTGGCGGCAGCACCTGTTCGGTGCCGGTACGGGCGACGATCAGCGCTTGCGAGCCGGGCCCCTGATGCGCCGGGTCGCCCAGCGCGACGACCTCCGCGAAGTCCAGCGACCGCAGCAGGTCCTCCCAACCGTGCGCGGACAGCAGTGGAGTCTGTGGGCGCAGCCGATGATCACGGAACGACCACCAGCCTTCGGTGAGCCCGAAGGTCAGATCCAGCCAGGGATTGTCCGGCGCCGCCTCCAGCAGCATCAGCACACCCTCGGGTGCGAGCAACTCCTGAAGGTAGAGCAGCGTCTTCTTGGCATCGGCGGTCGCATGCACGACATCGGAGGCGACGACCAGATCGAACGACCCGGCGGTGATCCCCTGACCCGCCGGATCGTGTTCGAGGTCCAGCACCCGGTAGTCGACGATATCGTGGCCGCGGAACCGTTCCCTGGCCGTGGCGAGAAACGCGGGCGACACATCGGTGAAGACGTATTCGCATCGGTCGGCGGGCAGTACCGGCAGCAGGCTCGCGGTGAGTCCGCCGGTTCCGCCGCCCACCTCGAGGATGCGCAAGGTGCGCCCCGGCGCGGCGGAATCGGCGAGTCGGCGCACCAGCTCCCGGCCGAGCGCATTGTAGAAGCGGGCGATCGGTGAGTTCTGGTAGATGGCCTCCAGATCGACCAGTGATCCTTCGGCGAACAGCAGCTCGATCGGGTCGGCCGCGCCGGTCAGCACCTCGTGCAGCCGATCACCGGTGCGGCGCAGCAGCAGCAGTTCCCAGGCGCAGGCCGGGTGGGCGTCGAACATCCGCGCCCACAGATCGTCCACGTCGTCGGCGCTGTGGGCGAGCCTGCGGTACTGCTCGCCCTCTTCGCGCAGGCTGCCGTCCTCGACCAGCAATCGCAGCAGGCCCTGGAGCGCCCGGCGATATTTCGGCAGCAGGGTCGGGATCTCACCCACTGTGAACTCCGCGTCGAGGCCGAACGCGTCGAGGGTCCGGGAGACATAGGCCGCGCACAACCGCGCGATATCGCGCTGGTATCCGGCGGCGTAGGTGGTGCGATCCAGCCGGTCCGACCACTGGCGCGCCGTCGGTGCCAGCTCCGCGGCCAGTGCGGTGAGATCGGTGGACAGGGCGCTGCGCTGCGGCGCAACCACCGGTCCGCATGGTTGCCATTCGAGCGTGTAGAAGTCACCGTCCAGCCCGCCCGCCGCGCTCTCGCTCACCGCCCGCACGGCTTTGCCGGACAGCGCGGTGTACTCGGCGAGTACCGTGCCCTGCTCATCGAGCAGATAGATGTCGACCAGCAGCGTGTCGTCGTTCTTGCGCGGACGGGTGTAGCACCAGACCGGAAGATCCACCGGCCGGTGCATCCGCACCCGCTCGATTCCGGTCGGCAGATAGCTGATCGGCAGCAGCTGATCGGGATGGCGCTCGGTCGGATGCAGGATGGCGCTCTGGAAGCAGGCGTCGAGCACGGCCGGATGCAGCAGGTAGCCGTCGAGGCGGCGACGCAGCACCCTCGGCACCTGAATCCGGGCCAGTGCTTCGCCCCGACCGATATCGATCCGGTCGATACCGCAGAACGCCGGACCGTAGGCGTAGCCGCGGTGGGCGAAACGGCCGTATACGTCGATCGCCTTCGCCGGGTTGGTGCACCGCTCCCGGATCGCGGCCAGGTCGAACACCAGCGCCTCGGTCGCGGCGCCGGTGTTCGACACGTGGAATCGGCCGCGTGCGTTGCGCAGCCAGGTATCGCCGCGCACCGACCGCTGATGGAACTCGAATGTGCCGTCCTCCGGATCGAGTTCGAGGCGGCTCAGCTGTGGTTCGTCGCCGAGTACGCAGGCACGTTCGAATTCGACGAACTCGAGCCCGCACGGCTGCCCGGTCCATTCGCTTGCCGCGGCCAGCGCGGCTTCGATATAGGCGGCCCCCGGCACGATCACCGAGCCGAAGACATCGTGCTCCCTGACCCACGACAATCGATGATCGTCCCAGCTGATCTCCCATGCGGGGCGGGCACCGGCGACCGGTTTGAGCATCGGATGACGCTGTCCCCCGGCCCGATAGCGTTGTGAGATCTCGCTCTCGTTCCAGAACGACTGTCGCTGCCAGGGATTGCGCGCAACATCGAGTACCGGGGCGCCCGCCTGATGATGTCGCGACCAATCGATCGCGGCGCCATCGGTGTAGAGGCGGGCGAAGGAGTCGAGGAAGGTCGCCCAGTCGTCCTTCTTCCGCATCAGCGAGGGCACGATGGTGGCCTCGGCGGAGATCTCGGTCACCGAATTGGTCAGGACCGGGTGCGGGCTGAGTTCCACGAAAGTGTCGTAGCCGTCGGCGAGCATCGCCCGGATCGCCGATTCGAACAGGACCGGCTGCCGGAAATTGCGCCACCAGTACTCGGTGCCGAGTTCGGTGCCCTCGATACGGGCACCGGTCAGCGTCGAATACAGGGGTATGGTCGTCGCCGCATGCTCGATATCGCCGAGCGCCGCGAGCAATTCGTCGCGCAGTGGGTCCATGTCCTGGCTGTGGCAGGCGCAGTTCACCCGCAGCAGGCGCGCGAAGATTCCCTGTTCGTCCAGATCGGCCGCCAGCGCCTCCAGCACCGGGCGCCGCCCCGACAGGGTGCTCGCCCGAGGACTGTTCAGCGCGGAGACCCACACCTGCCCCGGATACCGCGCGGCCAGCTCATCGGCCTGCGCTTGCGGGACCGCGACGAACATCATGGCGCCGGTCGGATCGGCTCCGTCCTGGATCCGGGCGCGGTGACAGATCACCTTCAATGCCTCGGACAGGCTCAGCGCACCCGAAACGTGTGCCGCGGCGATCTCGCCCATACTGTGCCCGACCACGGCATCCGGTTCGATCCCTCGGGAACGCCACAATGCGGCCAGTGCGATCTGCACGGCGAACATGGTCGGTTGCAGGCAGCGCGTCTGGCCCACGGGCGAGTCCGCCTCGTCCGCGGTCAGTGCTTCGTAGATGGACCAGTCGATGTATTGCCGCGCCGTCCGGTCACATTCGAGAATCGTGTCGCGGTACACCGGCGAGGTCTCCAGCAGCGTGCGCCCCATGGCGTACCACTGCGGCCCCTGTCCGTTGAAGACGAAGGCGACCTTCCCGGACCGGCCACGCGGGACCTGCCCGGACACGACCGTTCCGGCGCGCAGTTTCGCTGCCGCGTCGGCGGCGTCCACCGCGATCACCGTGCGCCGGAACTCGTGATGGCCACGGCGCAGCGCCGTGGCCGCGCCATACGATGCCAGCGCCACACCGGAGGTCTCCAGTACTCGCGCGTGCCGCGTGCTCAATTCGTCCAGTGCCGCCGCACTGCGCGCGCTGAACGTCAGCACCGTGGGGACACCGGTACTCTCGGGCACCCGGCTCGGCTCCGTCGATTCCTGGATCGCTTCGGCCAGTACGACATTGGCGTTCGTGCCACCGAAGCCGAAAGAGTTGACGCTCGCGTAGGCGATATCGTGCCCGTCGGGCCACGGCTGCCCGGTGGCGGCCACCGCGATCGGCAACTGCCCGAAATCGATATCGGGATTTCCCTCCCGGTAGTGCAGGCTCGGCGGCACCCGCCGGTGCTGTACACACAGCGCCGCCTTGATCAGCCCGGCGATACCAGCGGCGGCCTCCAGATGGCCGATATTCGTCTTGATCGAACCGAGCAGCGCGGTGCGCCCCTGCGCCCGCCCAGTACGCAGTACTCGGCCGAGGGCATTGGCTTCGATCGGATCGCCCACCGGCGTACCGGTGCCGTGTGCCTCGACATAGCCGATATCGGCCGGATCCACTCCGGCGACGGCCAGCGCCGCCCGGAAGTTCGCTTCCTGAGACTCGCCGCTGGGCACTGTGATGCCTTGGGTTCGTCCGTCCTGGTTGACCGCGCTGCCGCGGATCACGGCATAGACCCGGTCACCGTCGCGGCGGGCCCGGTCGAGCGGTTTGAGCAGCACCAGCCCCACGCCCTCGCCACGGACGTAGCCGTTGGCCGCGGCATCGAACGCACGGGACCGCCCATCCGGCGAGAGCATGGCGGCCTGGCTCAACGCGATACCGAACTGCGGGGTCAACATGAGGTTCACCCCGCCCGCCATCGCCAGTTCGCTCTCCCCGCGACGCAGGCTCTCCACCGCGAGGTGCACCGCGACCAACGACGACGAACAGGCGGTATCGATGGTCATACTCGGACCGCGCAGGTCGAAGGTATAGGACAGCCGGTTGGACACGATGCTCATGAAGGTGCCCGTCGCCGAATGCGCACCGAGCCCCTCGACTTCGCTCGGTGCCGATTGCAATGCGCCGTAGTCCTGACTGCACGCCCCGATGAACACACCGGTCCGGGTTCCCGCACAGGCACCGGGCACCACGCCCGCGTCCTCGAAGGTCTCCCAGGCCACTTCCAGGAGTTGGCGCTGCTGCGGATCCATCTGTTCGGCGATGCGGCCGGAGATACCGAAGAAGGCCGCGTCGAAGGTGTCCACCTCGTCGAGATAGCCGCCCCTGCGCGCGCTGATCCGGCCCGGCTGCTGTGGTTTCGGCGAATAGAACCGGTCGACGTCCCAGCGGTCCTCCGGGGTGGGCGTGATCGCGTCGACACCCTGTTCGAGCAGTTCCCACAGTTCCCCGGGGCCGGTGACACCACCTGGTAGCCGGCAGCCGATACCGATGATGGCGATGGTCTGGTCATCGGCGTTGTTCATTGCTGCTCCAGATATTTGAAGGCGGTAAGCACCTGTGCGGTTGTGAAGACGTGCTGGGTGGCTCGGAACTTGCGGTAGCCATCGGTTTCCGGATAGGGGTATCGCCCGCCGAACCATGAGCCGTCCACGCGGCGCCGGTCCAGCAACCAATCGACCGCGCGGCGCACCGGTAGATCGTCGACACTCATACCGGCCTGCGCGAGCGTCGCCAGCGCGAGCGCCGTCTGGAGTTCGGGCGCCGAGGGCTCACCACGGAAACCCTCGACCTGGGAGAACCAGCACCCGTCCGGGCGTTGCTGTTTCAGTACGAAATCGCGTGCCTTCGCCACGGTGGCGTAATCGCCGAATTGCACCAGGGCGGCGACGGCCGGACGCATCAGATAATAATGGGTGCAGTAGTAGTACCAATTGATGCCGAAATGCCCCTCGCTGCCCTGCTTCCCGGCGAGAAAATCCAGGGCCTCGTCCAGATACAGCGGTTCCACGTCTGCTTCGTCCAGTGCGCACAGGGCAAATCCGGTCACCGATGATTCCCATTGAAAAGCCTTGGGAATATGGCTGTGCACCTCGGCCCATGGTCCGTCCGGAGATTGTCGGCTCCGTAGAAATTCCACCTTGTCGCCGACGGTGTCGCCCTGACCGAGCAGGGCCAGCGCCGAGATGTACTCGCTACTGGTTTCGGTGCAGTACTCGGCGGGCCCGATCTCGAGGGCGCCCCAGCTGAGCATCCCGGTCGGCTTCTCCCGTCCGGCGAGGAAGTCGAGGATTCCGCGCGTCAGCTGCCCCGCATGGTCGGGTAATTCCCGCTGCCACAGCGCAATCGCCTTGAGGGCGTTGACCGAATCCCATTCCAGGAATACCACGCTCGACGGGTCCTCCGCGATGGCCCCATCGGATTGCTGACAGGCCAGGAAGTACCCGAACGCGTCGGCGACGACGTCGGTGAGCGCCTGCGACTTTCTGTCGAACAGTTCGGCGAGCATGTCGACTATCGCGGATCGCCACCCGAGGGAGTGAGGAAATAGAAAGCACTGTTATCGTTCATATTCCACTCCGCATACGCTCTCCGAGCCGGTCGACACCGAATCGCGCCGACACCGGCAAGTTAACACAGCGCAACCCGACGGGACGCTCCCATAAATGGGAATATGGTCACCTTGCAGCATTGCCCTGAATGCGATATTCAGTTCGCCGACACATACTTCCGGTCAGCATCCGCTGAGCGCAGCCGAACAATTCGAACCAACTCATGCGACACATCCGGTTCCCGCGGTACCTCCCCGCGGCCGGACAGTGCCGTTTTCGGTGGATGGGAAGACATCATGCAGCGTGCCGATCTCCTACGGCAGCCCTGGGTCGAGGTGACGACGCTCGGCGATCTTCTGGAGCGGCGGGCGCACGAACACCCGGATCGGATCGCGCTGGCCTTCCCCGACCAAGAGATGTCCTACGCCCAGCTCGCCGCGCGGGCCGAAGTCCTCGCCAGCGGATTGCTGGCAGCGGGCACCTCCGCCGGGGATGCCGTCGGCATCCTGCTGCCCAACTGCCCGGACTCCATCGCCGCATTGTTCGCGATCACCCGGATCGGCGCACTGCCGGTGCCGGTCAACAACCGGTTCAAAGAACATGAACTGACGCAGGTCATCACCCACTCGCGTATGCGGTTACTCTTCGTGCACGACTCCACGCCACTACCGGAGATCGTGCGGCAACAGGCACCGCTGCTGGAACACGTGGTACAGCTCGGAGATGAGCCGGTCGCGCCGCGCACCGTGTCCGAGCGCGAATTCCTCGACGACGGCTCCCGGCTCGGCTCCGGCCACGTGCGCGAGCGTGCCCGATACGTCCGGGTGCGCGATACCGCCGTAGTCATGTACACCTCCGGCACGTCGGCCAGCCCGAAGGGCGCCATGATCAGCCATGAGGCGCTGATCCGGTTCGCGGCAGGGGCCGGTCACGGCCGTCTCGAACTCACCGGAGACGACCGGGTCTGGACGCCGCTGCCGCTGTTCCATATCGGCGCGGTGGCCTTCGCGATCGCGAGTATCCACGCCGGCTGCACCTACGCCCATGTGGGCCTGTTCCGGCCCGACACCGCGCTGCGCCAGCTCGAAGCGCAGCGCTGCACGGTCGCACTGCCCGGCTTCGAAACGATCTGGCTGCCCGTGCTCGACCATCCCGACTTCGCGACACGCGACCTGTCCGCGCTGCGCCTGGTGATGACCGTCGGTGTACCAGAACGCGTCCGCGATATGGCGAGCCGTATTCCGCACGCGGTCCAGGTGTCCTGTTTCGGCATGACCGAAGCCAGCTCCTTCCTGTCGTTGAGCGAACAGACCGACACCCTCGAGCAGCGCACCACCACCGGTGGCCTGCCACTGCCCGGAATGGAATGCCGCGTCGTCGATCCGGAGACCGGTCAGGATCTGCCGCCGGGAACCGAGGGCGAATTGCTGTTCCGCGGGACGAACTGCTTCGACGGCTATCTGCACGATCCCGAACTCACCGCACGGTGCTTCGACGACCAGGGCTGGTTCCGGACCGGTGACATAGCGGTCATGGACGCGGACGGCCGGGTCACCTTCATCAGCCGCCGCAAGGACATGCTCAAGGTGGGCGGCGAGAACGTCTCCGCGGTCGAGGTGGAGGATTTCCTGCTCCGGCATCCGGCGGTGCACATCGTGCAGGTGGTCGCGGCCCCCGATTCCTACTACGTCGAAGTACCGGCCGCATTCATCGAACTCGCGCCGGGCACCACGGCGACCGAACAGGAGATCATCGACTACTGCCTCGGCAGTATCGCCACCTATCGCGCACCGCGCTACGTCCGGTTCGTCGACGAATGGCCGATGTCGGGCACCAAGATCAAGAAATACGTGCTGCGCGAACGTATCCGCACCGAACTCGAGGAGCGCGGGATCACCGTCGCGCCGAAACTACGTGCACCGCAGGGGGCGTGATGCGCGGTGAGCTGCGCACCCTGACCCGCCTCTACCGCAACTCCCTGCGCCTGCGCACCTCCACAGCGCTCGGTGACCCTGTCGCCTCGGTGCTCGACCTGCCACGCGGAGCCGACGGGCATCCGAGCTACGAACGGATTCGCGCCCGTGGCGATCTGGTGCGCGGCCGCAGCGGTCTGTGCATGTCCGCCTCGTACTCGGTGTGCAATGAGGTGCTGCGCGACAACAGATTCCGGGTGGCGCCGACCTCGGCGGTGCGCCTGCGACTACGCCCGCTACCGGATCAGCGCACCGATTTCCTGGTACATCCACTCGACGATTCGCTCGCCTCGGCGAATCCACCGGAGCACACCCGGCTGCGCAAACTCGTCGCGCCGCTGTTCGGCGCTGCGCAGATGCGGGCACGTCGCGAGTTCGTCGAAGATCTCGTCGAGCGCCAGCTCGACCGGCTGGCGGGCGGGGACCCGGTCGACCTGATCGATGGTTTCGCGCTGCGCATTCCGAGTCTGGTGATCGCCGACCTGCTCGGACTGCCCGCCGAACATCACGACGACTTCGCGCGCTGGGGTATCGAATTCGGCGCCACCGTGGACGGCGCCCGTGGCCTGCGCGAGCGCCAGCGCACCCGAGTCCTGCTCGCCGAACTCACCGACTATTTCGCCGACGCCGTGGCTGCCCGCCGAGGCGAACCCGGTCCCGATATGATCAGCGCCCTCACCGGTGCCATCGATACGGGCGATATGACCGAGGCCGGGGTCGTATCGACCTGCCAGGCGCTGCTCATCGGCGGTTTCGTCACCACGGCCAACATCATCGGCAACGCCGTGGTCGCGCTCTCGGCGAACCCGGACCAGCGCGCGATGTTCGCCGCCGACCTCGATCTGGCGGGCCGGGTGGTGGAGGAGACACTGCGCTGGGAGGCACCTGCCCAATACAGTGTTCGGGTGGCGGGCGAGAGCGTCGAACTCGCCGGGCAGCAGCTGTCCAAGGGCACCCCGGTGGTTCTGCTACTCGCCGCGGCAAACCGCGATCCCGACGTGTTCACCGAACCCGGCCGGTTCGATATCACCCGCGCGAACGCACGCGACCACCTGTCCTTCGCAGCGGGTGTGCACTACTGCCTGGGCGCGGGCCTGGCCCGGATGGAAGGCGAGATCGCCCTGCGCGCTCTCTATCGCCGATATCCGCACGTGCAGGCGGTGGGCGCGCCGTCGTACTGCCCGTCCAGGGTCATTCGTGGCCCGCAACGCCTACTCGTCCGCACCCACGCCGCCTGACGACTCCCGACACTGCTCGAGCGGACCTCGACGGGAAGAAGCCCACTGCGTCCTCCCGGTTCGGCCGCATATCGGGCGCCGGACGCGGCACTGGCGGCCGCGCTCGACCACATCGACCGCGCGTCAGCGTCGACGGCGCATGGTCAGCACACCGGCCACCCAACCGACGAGGAACAGGAACAGCAGGATTACCCACATCGGTGAGGTGATGGTGACGGCCAGGATGTCGATCGACACCTTGGTGCGATTCTGCAAAATGAAGACGACGGCCAAAATCGTCAGCACCAGCGCCACCCATTGGGTCGGTGACACTCGCCCCAACACCGAACGCTTCTCCGTGGTGTTCATGGCCTCTCCCATCTCTCCGACAGGGATATACATCCAGTATGACCGGTCGGCACCCGTGGAACCGGTGAACGACGCGTCACCGATACGTGCGGCGGCGAAGCACCTGCCCAAGGGTGCCCGGCGTAACGACGAGAGTCACCGGAACGCTGTAGTCAGTGGGGGTCGCACCATTCGCGTCGACATATAAGGGGTTCGCCCATGGTTCATCCGACCGTCGTTCCGTCCAACCCGATCGAAGCCCTCCTGATGACCCTGTCCTGGCTGGTGTGCTCGATCTCGTCCGGCCAGGGCTGCGCGATCATCCAGTAGACACGCCGTGCACGCCTCCGGCCCCGCGCCGGAGGCCTCGGCAGGTCCGAGTGTGCACGGCCCCGACTGGTAGTAATGGAACGGTGACTGCGGACAACGGCTCGGCCCCCGACCCCGGCAACGCTGCCATCGACCCCGAACTCCTCGAACTGGCCACCGCCGTCTTCGAGTTCGCCCGCGGCGGTGCGGCCGAACAGCTCGCCGCCTACCTCGACGCGGGAGTCCCGGTGAACCTCACCAACGATCGCGGTGACACCCTGCTCATGCTCGCCGCCTACCACGGCCATCGCGAGACGGTCGCGGTCCTGCTCGCTCGCGGCGCCGATCCGAACCGGGCCAACGACCACGGTCAGACACCGCTGGCCGGTGTGGTGTTCAAGGGCGAAACCGAGATCGTCGGCGATCTGCTGGCCGCGGGCGCCGACCCGGACGCGGGAGCCCCGTCCGCGCGTGCGGCCGCCACCATGTTCGGCAAAACCGACCTGCTGAAGCTCTTCGGCTGACCCTTCGCTCGGCTACTCCCGCGCAATCCATCGCGACCCGGCGCCGCAAGTACCCGGTCCGCCGCCGCCGACAGCGTTACGATGCGCACATGGCGCACTCCGCCCCGCCTGCCTCCGGGGTGACCGTCCAGCCCGACCGGTCGCCGGAGACATCGCGTGGCAACCAGGTGGCCGAGGCCATCGAACGCTTCACCGCGGCCTGGCAGAACGCCGACACTCCCCCGGAACTCCGCAGCTATCTGCCCGATGCGCCCGCCATCCGGCGGGTATCGCTGATCGAGCTGATCAAGATCGATCTGGCGCATCGGTGGCAGCGCGGCACCGCACCGAAACGATTGGCCGAATACGTCGACGAACTGCCGGAGCTGCGCACCTGGCCGTTACCGCCGGATCTGATCTACGAGGAGTTCCATCTACGCCGCCGGGCGGGCGGTTCGGTCGACGTCGACGAATACACCGCCGCCTATCCCGAACAGGCCGAACAACTTTCGCAACTGCTCACCACCGAGGACTATCACAGCACCCTGCTCGGCGTACCCACCGAACCGGCGAATCTCGATGAGCTGGAGGCCGGGCAGCGCATCGACGACTTCGATCTGATGGCCGGGCTCGGCCGCGGCGCGTTCGCCCGGGTCTTCCTCGCCCGCCAGCGTTCCATGCAGCGGCTGGTCGCGGTGAAGATCTCCCGCGACAAGGGCACCGAACCGCAGACCCTGGCCCAGCTCGACCACGACTACATCGTGCGCGTATTCGACCAGCGGGTGCTCGACGCGCCGCCGCTGCGGCTGCTGTATATGCAGTACGTGCCCGGCGGGACGCTGCTCACGGTGCTGGAACGGGTGCGCAACACACCGCCGCAGCAGCGCAGCGGACAGTTGCTGATCGACGTCATCGACGCCGTGCTCGCGGACAAGGGCGAGATCCAGCCCGCCGAATCACCGGTCCGCGCCGAACTCGCGGGGCTGTCCTGGCCGGAGACGGTGGCGTGGCTGGGCCGTCGACTGGCACAGGCCCTGGATTACGCGGGCGGCGTCGGTGTCCTGCACCGCGACGTCAAACCGGCGAATGTGCTGCTCACCGCGGAGGGCATACCCAAGCTGGCCGATTTCAACATCAGTTTCAGCGGCAACGTCTCCGGCGCCAGTCCGGTGGCCTACTTCGGCGGATCGCTGGCCTATATGTCCCCCGAGCAATTGTCGGTGGTGCATCCCGAGCGTCCGGCCGCCGCCGCCGACCTCGATACCCGCAGCGACCTGTTCTCGCTGGCCGTCGTGCTGTGGGAGCTGCTCACCGGCCGCAAACCCTTCGATGACGACACCATCGACGGCGGCGACCGCACGGCATTGGATTCGATGCTGGACCGGCGCGCCCACAGCCCGCAGGATCTGCCCTACGACGATCTGCCGCCCGACACCCCCGCCGCCCTGCGCCGTGCGCTGGTGCGCGCTCTCGAACCGGATCCGGCCAAACGCTGGGAGCGCGGCGCCGATATGGCCCAGCAGCTCCAGGTCTGCCTCGACGCCCACGCCCGCGATCTGGTCGATCCACCGCCGGGCAGCGCGCGGCTGCGTGCGCGCAGCTGGATCCATCCGATCATGGCGTTGGCCATCGCCGTACCGAACGCGCTGGCGATCCTCTACAGCTACAACCACAATCGCACCCTGATCATCAGCAAACTCGACGCCGATGCCCAGCGCACCTTCGACCGCATCGCCTGGACCAGCTACGGTGTCGGCTTCCTGATCGGCGCGGTGGTGACCATCGCGCTGGTGATGCACCTGTGGCTGATCATGCACGGGCTGCGCCGTGGCCGCGACTACGATGCCAAGACCCTGGCCAGGGCACGATCGGACACCCTGCAACTCGCCAGTCGCAATGTGTTGACCTGCTTCGTGCTCTGGGCGATCACCGGCGTCGCGGTGCCGATGTCGGTGCAGCTGTCCGGCAGCCACATCAGCGCCGAATCCTCGGCGCATTTCTTCCTGACCCAGATCGTGTGCGGCGCGATCGCCATGGCCTATCCGTACTTCCTGGTCAGTTTCTACGCGGTGCGCTGCCTGTATCCGGCGTTCCTTCCGCTGGGCGGGCTCACCGCCGAGGACAGTGCGCAACTGCGTGCGCTGGACCGGCGCAGCACCTACTTCCTGACCATCGCCGCGGCGGTGCCGCTGCTCGGCGCCGCCGGGGTGACCTTCATCCCGCCCGCCGACATTCCGTCGGTGATCGTGCCGCTGCGGGTGCTGTGTTTCGGCGGTGCGCTGGCCTTCGTCGGCGTGTATTGGTTGTTCCGGATGCTCGAACGCGATCTCGCCGCGCTCGAACGCATAGTCACGCACTGAATCGCCACGAAACCGCGGGCCACGGCGAGTACGGTATAGCCGCCGCGAGGGGTCGATCGCGGTGATCGGGTATCGGGGAAAGGCGGGGCAGGACATGATCGAACCGGTGACATCCGCGGTCGCACCGGCGACCGGCACACCGACCGTGGCCGGCCCCGAACTACCGTTGGCGCACAGATACCGCAGCGCCGACCCGATCAGCTGGCACGGCAGCACGGTGTATCCGATGTACACCGAACAGCTCGGCGGTGCGGCCGCCACCCTCACCCTGACCTTGCTGTCGGCGACTCCGCCACCGGGTGTGCGCGGACTCGGGATGGGGTTGTCGATGGTCGACGGCTATGTCGGCGTCGACCGGCGGCGACTGCCCGGTGTGGATGTCTGGAGCGATGCGCTCGCGCGCGGCATCACCGTCGAATTGTCGGCCGCGGGCCGTGGCGCGCTGTACTCGTTGACACCGGTCTGGCTCGACGCCGACGGTTGCGCCCGCTCCTGGTCGGGCAATTACGGTGTCGTCGTCGAACCCGCCGCGAACGGACATGTGGTGCTGTGGTGCAGCCTCGGGACGGGACCACCGCATTTCGCGGATCTGGTCGTCGACGTGGCGGCCGCACCGGCGGATACGACGCCCCTTCCCGCGGTGAGCGACACCATCGCCCGGCCGGGTTCACTGGTTCCCGTTGCACGACAACATGGTCCGGTCCTCGACGCCGACCGCTCCGCCATGCCGGACAGCGGGATCGATTCCGCGACGACACTCGCCGACCCGGACTATCGCGCCGCCCTCTACGACCTGGGGGTGGCGATGTTCGGCCGTGGTGAGGAAGGGCGGGCGTGCGAGATCTGGTCACAGGCCGCGGCGGCCGGACATGCCGAGGCGGCCTACGACCTCGGTGTCGTGCGGTTTCGGCACGGCGATCTCGACGAGGCCGAACGCTGGTGGCGGACGGCGGCGCAGCGCCGGGTCATCCGCGCGATGGCGGGTCTGGCCGAACTGATGGCGCGGCGCGGGGAGCACGCACAGGCCCGGGTCTGGCATACCCGTGCGGTCACCGCGCAGACCGTCGCGCAATCACTGCCAGCACACCGCACCGGATAGATCCCCTCGGCCGATGCAACGCACGGGACAGGCGTCCCGGCCGATGCATCACAACCGGATAGACCTCCTCGGCCGATACATCGCACCGGATAGGCGTCCCCGGCCGATGCGTCCCCCGGCCGATGCGTCGCACGGACAGGCGTTCACGAGCCGCCGCATCACACCGGACAGACGTTCACGGGCCGCCGAAATTGAATGGACGGCCTCGGGGATGCGCGTTAGGGTGACCGCCATGAGTGGCATCACAGGTCGGCACGCGACGTGCGCCGGTGTGTATTTTCTCCGCCTGCGCACGGTGGCTCGGACTCTGCCGGTGCACCCTCTCGCGCGCTGACCAGACCGCTCACGCGCTGAGCACGCCGCTCGACGCGTCGAACACCCTCTCACGGTTCTGGTAACCGTCGTCTCCACGTGCCCTGGCATGGGTCCGGGCGAATCACGCATTTCCCGATTCGTCCGCTCCGTTCGGAGGACCCCATGTCCCGCAAACACTTTCCCCCGCATGCCCGGACCACCAGCACGCGTAAGCGGCTGTCGCAGAACTTCCTCACCGATGTCCGCGCCGCCCGCACGATCATCCGCGCGGCCGAGGTCACCGCCACCGACCTGGTGCTGGAGATCGGCGCCGGTGACGGCATGCTCACCGCGCAACTGCTCGACCGGGTGCACCGGGTGATCGCCTACGAGAAAGATCGCCACTATGCCCGGCGGCTGCGCGCTCGCTACGACGACAACCCCCGCATCCGAGTGATCGGTGACGACGTCCTCCGCGCGAATCCGCCGGGCCTACCGTTCGTGGTTGTCGCCAATATCCCGTTCGGGATCAGCACCGACATCCTGCGCTGGTGCCTCCAGGCCCGGCAGCTCACCTCGGCGACACTGCTCACCCAGCGGGAGTTCGCACGCAAGTACTCCGGCGACTACCAGCGCTGGAGCAAACTCACCGTCACCCGGTGGCCGACGGTCACGATGACACTCGGCCCGAGCATCGGGCGCGGCAGTTTCGACCCGGTCCCGCGGGTCGACGCCGCAGTGCTGCGCTTGACTCGCCGGCCACAACCTCTGCTACCCGACGCGGCACTGGCCGACTACAACGACCTGGTAGAACTCGGCTTCTCCGGCGTCGGCGGCTCGCTGGCCGCCTCACTACGCCGCGCACACCCGGCCCCGGCCGTGCGCGCGGCCTGCGCCGCGGCCGGCATCGCCGCCGACGAACCGGTCGGGCTGGTCGACCCCGACCGGTGGATCACCCTGTACCGACACCTGCGCCGGATACCCGCCGCGCTCGACTGACCCACACACGCCGCGGCGGCGGGAAGGACGCTCATGCCCTTCCCGCCGCCGAGACGTGACAGCCGCTCACTCAGATCGGCGTGAAATCGCGGCTCGCGATATAGGTCGGCCGTCGCGCCGGTGCGGCGAACGGCTCCACCAGCGTGTTGTCCACACTGTTGAACACCAGGAAGATGTTCGAGCGCGGGAACGGCGTGATGTTGTTGGCCGAACCGTGCATGATGTTCGAATCGAACAGCAGCGCCGAACCCGCCTTACCGGTGAACTGCGCGATACCGTACTTGTGCGCCAGTACATCGATATCGGACTGCGTCGGCACACCGATCTGCTGCTCCCGCAACGACTCCCGATAGTTCTCCGCCGGGGTCTCGCCCTGACACGGCACGAATGTGCGGTGCGAGCCCGGCATCAACATCAGACTGCCGTTGAACGGATAGTTGTCGGTCAGCGCGATGGAGATGCTGACCGCCCGCGGAGTGGGCATACCGTCCTCGGCGTGCCAGGTCTCGAAATCGGAATGCCAGTAGAAACCGGTACCACCGAAGCCGGGCAGATAGTTCACCCGACTCTGATGCAGATAGACCTCCGACCCGAGGATCTGCCTGGCCAGGCCCGCGACCCGCGGCTCGGCGGCCAGCTCCGCAATCGCGGAGCTGAGCCGATGCACCTCGAACACCGAGCGCACCCGGTCCGAGGACTTCTCCACGATCACCCGCTCGTCGCCACGCAGATCGGGATCACCGGCGAGCCGGTCGATCTCCCGGGCGAAGCGGTTCACTTCGTCCGGGGAGATCAACTGGTCCACGATCGTGTACCCGTCGGTATCGAATCCGGCGAGCTCCGGCGCCTCGATTCGACCCCACACCGTCGCATCGTGCCGCTCGAGATGCGGCGCCGGACCAGAGGTCCGGGTCGGGTAGTGATCGATCCGATTGTGTGCCAACGTCGCGTCCTTTCTCAGGTGGCCGGAACGGCGACCAACGGATAGACGCCGTTCTCGTCGTGAACCTCCTGCCCGGTGACCGGCGGATTGAACACGCACATCATGCGCATCCGGGAACGCACCTCCAACTGGTGCTTCTCATGGCCGTCGAGCAGATACATCGAACCGGGAGCCAGTTCGTAGGTCTGATTGTTGTCCAGATCGGTCAAGGTGCCCTCACCCTCCACCAGCCACACCGCCTCGATGTGGTTCTGGTAGTGGAAGACGTGGGTGGTGCCCGCCTCGATGGTGGTCTCGTGGAACGAGAACCCGACACCGTCGCCGCCGAGCACGATGCGTTTACTGCGCCAACCGGTACCCGCCACATCGCGGTCGGTGCCGGTGATCTCTTCGGTGGTACGCACGATCATGGGTGATGGTCCTCCTCAGGCGCCACAGACGGTATGGACGGCTCCGGTCAGGATCTGCAATCCATGGTCGAGCTCATCAGAGGTGATCGTCAAGGGCGGAAGCAATTTGACGACCTCATCGGAGGCACCGGAGGTCTCGGCGAGCAGACCGCGTTCGAACGCGACCTGGCACACCTTGCCCGCCTGCGAGGCGTCCTCGAAGACCAGACCGTGCACCAGCCCCCGGCCACGGGTCGAGATACCGGGCAGTCCCTCGGAGATCGCGGTGAAGGATTCGGCGATCTGCTCACCCTTGGCCTCGGTGGCCGCTTGCAGCGCACCATCGGACCAGTAGTGCTCGAGCGCCACCTGGGCGGTGATGAACGACGGGTTGTTACCGCGGAAGGTGCCGTTGTGCTCACCGGGCGACCACACGTCGTGCTCCGGCTTGAACAGCACCAGCGCCATCGGCAGACCGTAACCGCCGATCGACTTGGACAGGGTGACGATATCGGGGGTGATCCCGGCCGATTCGAAGGAGAAGAACGGACCGGTGCGCCCGCAACCCATCTGCACATCGTCGACGATGAGCAGGATGCCGCGCGCCGCGCACAGCGTGGCCAGATGCCGCAACCATTCGGCGCGGGCCAGGTTCACCCCGCCCTCACCCTGCACGGTCTCCACGATGACGGCGGCCGGACGGTCGAAGCCGGAGGACGAATCGTCGAGGACCCGCTCCATCCACTGGAAGTCGGCGGTGGTGCCGTCGAAGTAGCCGTCGTAGGGCATCGGGGTGGCGTGGTTGAGCGGCACACCCGCACCCGCGCGCTTGGCGGCATTGCCGGTGACCGACAGGGCGCCGAGCGTCATACCGTGGAAGGCGTTGGTGAAGCTCAGCACCGTCTGACGACCGGTGACCTTACGGGCCAGCTTCAGCGCTGCCTCGACGGCGTTGGCGCCCGTCGGGCCGGGGAACTGGACTTTGTAGTCGAGCCCGCGCGGCGCCAGCAGCGTATCGCGCACGGTCTCGAGCAGTTTGCGCTTGGCGACGGTCGACATATCCAGTCCGTGCGTAATGCCGTCGGAGGCGATGTAATCGATCAACGCTTCCTTGAGCACCGGATTGTTGTGCCCGTAGTTGAGTGCGCCTGCACCCGCGAAGAAATCGAGGAAATCCTTGCCCTCTTCGTCACGCAGCCAGGCGCCTTTGGCGGTTTCGAAAACCGTCGGCCAGGAGCGGCAGTAACCACGCACATTCGATTCCAGTGCGTCGAAGATCGTCGTGTCAGCGGTGATCATCAGAGATCCCTTTCAGTTTTACGGGCGATCGGTGCGATTCGGTACAGGTCCTCGGCGATATGGCTGTCGGGAAAATCGCCGGGTGCGAACAATTCGCTCTTGGTCATCTCCGCCTCGCGGCGCCGCGCCAGTGCGGCGAACATCGCGATGGAGGCGGGGTTATCGGGTGAGACGGTCGTCTCCAGGGCGTCCACGCCGTGGCCTTCGATGTCGATCAGGTTGTCCACCAGGCGATCCAGCATCGCGACGCCGAGTCCGCGACCACGCTGATCGTGATCGACGGCGACCTGCCAGACGAACACGGTGCGCGGCGACTCCGGGCGCAGATAGCCGATCACGAAGCCGACGACCCTGCCGTCGACCTCGGCGACCACCGAGGTCGAGGCGAAGTCACGGCACCACAGCAGATACGCGTAACTGGAATTGGTGTCCAGTACCTGCGAATCCTTGGCGATACCCCACATCCGGGCCCCGTCGGAAATTCTCGGCGTCCGCAGATCCAGCACCCCGACATGCTGTCGAGGCGATCCGGATGACGAGGAATCCATGCTCGGTGCGTCTCCGTCCTGTGTGGGCAAAGCTTGCGTTGACATACAACTCCGAGGTTCGTTTCCAGTACTTTCCCAGGCTTACGAATGAACTTTGAGGTGACCTGGTCGAGAACTTTACGATTGTGTTACAGCCGTGTGACGCGGTTCATGAACCCTCCATTTTCGGGATATACCTCACGTTTCGATCGGCGGTGTTCTGGTCACTCGATGGCGGGAAGACGAATGGTGAATCGCGCCCCGCCGCCCGGTCGGGCGCCGCATTCCACCCGGCCCTGATGGGTGGCGACGGTTTCGGCCACCAGTGCCAGCCCGATACCGGTGCCACCGTCGGTGGTGCGGCGACTGGTACGCGCGGTGGCGAAGCGTTCGAAGATCCGATCCCGGTCGGCCGGTGGCACACCGGGCCCGGCATCGTCGACCGCGATCACCGCTTCATCGCCCTCGCGGTGCACGGTGACCGCGACGACGCCGCCACCGTGGCGGTCCGCGTTCTCCAGCAGATTCACCACCGCGCGTTCGAGTTCGAGTTTGCGACCGAAGACGATCACGTCCTCGGTCACGATCAGCAGTTCGGCCGGATGCCTGCTGTCGCGCAGGGTGTGGGTCAGCAGATCGCGCACCGACATCGGGTCGGCGTCGCCGTGGTGCATACCCGCCTCGACCCTGGCCAGGGCGAGCAGATCGTCGAGCAACCGCCGTAGATGGTCGACCTCGGCGGTGACCAACTCCAGCGCCCGACGGGAACGCTCCGGGAGATCGTCGCGATGCTTGTTCATCACCTCGACGCTCGCGGTGAGCGTGGTCAGCGGGGTGCGCAGCTCATGGCTGACATCGCCGAACAGCCGGTGCTCGCGGTCGATGCGCCGTTGTAGCGAATCGACCATCCGGTTGAACGAGTCCACGGTGCTGGCCAGATCCTGGTCGTGGGTATCGGGCAGGCGGATACCGAGATCACCGGAGGCGATCCTGGCGGCCGCCTCGGCGACATCGCGCAGTGGACGCAACACCCGCCGACCGACCCAGACACCGACCGCACCGCCGAACAGGGTGGCCGCCAGTGCACAACACACCAGCAGTACGGGCCGGTTGACCACACGCTGGCCGAGAGTCACACCGTCTTCGTCCAAGCGGGCGAAGACGAGGAGGACCAGGGCCAGCGACATCAGGCCCGAGGTCGCCGCGAAGGCGATGGTCACCCGGCCCCGCAGACTCCACAGACCCGGGTCGAGCCGGGTGCGGACGCTTTCGGCGTTCGTCATCGATCTGTGATGGGCGGCCCGCTCAGCGTTGCATATCGAGCCGGTAGCCCAGCCCCCGTACAGTGACCACGATGCGCGGATCGGAGGGATCGCGCTCGATCTTGGTGCGCAGTCTGCGCATATGTACGTCGACGATGCGTTCGTCGCCGAAGAAGCCGCGGTCCCAGACCCGCTCGAGCAGCACCGAGCGGCTCAGCACCCGGCCGGGTACTTCGGCCAGCTCGCACAGCAGTCGGAACTCGGTGAGGGTCAGGCCGATCTCCTCCTCGCCGCGGCGGACCGCGCCGCCGTCGGGTGCCAGGATGAGTGGCGCTTCCGGATCGGCATCGAGCACGACCTCGACCGGGGCCTCCCGTTCGGCCGAGAGCTGCGCGCGGCGGCGCAGCGCCCGCATCCGGGCGGTGATCTCCTTGATCTCGAAAGGTTTGGTGACGAAGTCGTCGGCGCCGGCTTCCAGTGCCGCCACCACGTCATGGGTGTCGTCGCGCGCGCTGACCACGATGATCGGCACATCGTGATCGCGGCGGATCTCGCGGATGCAGGTGAAACCGTCCATGCCGCCGAGCATGAGATCGACGATCATCACATCGGGGACGCCGTTGCTGCGCAGATGGTCGAGCGCGTCCTCGGCCTCCTCGGCTTCTGCGACGTCGTAGCCCTCGTCCTCCATGGCCAGGCGTAACGCACCCCGGACCCTGTCGTCGTCTTCCACGATCATCAGGCTCGCGCTCAATATTCAAATCCTTTGCAGATACGCGGAACGCATCGCGGGGCGGAGGTTCGCATCCCCTGACCGACGCGATGTTCCGCTTTTCAGCTTTTCTCGAGCAACTATGGAGTAACAGTAATGCCCTGTATGCCCGATTGCTAAACCTTGCGTGAGTTTGCTCACCAAACTGGTCGGTCGGGTCGCTCCAGTCGGAAGAAGTTGCTCGGGCTGCCGTCCGGGCCGCGCTCCTGGTAGCGGAAGTACAGCCGCCGGGCGTCGAAGGTGGCGAACCAGTCCTCCCATTCCACCGGCTGCAACCCCGCCCCGCCGTAGCGGGGGAAGTCGAACCGCAGGACGTCGACGCGGCCGTGGCCGTTGTACTCGCTGCCGGGCATGGTGGCCGGATTGGCCCCACGCCGCTCGGCCCAGCGGCGGATCACGGCGTGGTTGGTGGTGACCATGGTCTGTCCCGGACCCGATGGTCCACCGTTCATGACGAACCTCCTCGCGGTAGGTGCGTGCGTAGCGGTCACCGATGATCGAACCGTCGAGTCGATCGCACCGGCTCGCCGAATTGGTACCCGCGACCGTCGCGGGACAAACCACCGGACAGCGTGGTGTCCGGCGATGCCCCGGTGGTGGTCGTCTCGATTGCGCCGACGATCACGGGGTACCCGACCGCTATCACCCTCCGTGTACTCGACCCGACCACGGACCGGAAGGAGACCACGATGGTTGCCGGACCCGACGATTCGACCAGGGGTTTTCACCGCGATTCCCCGCACGTCCCCGAACACCGCTTCCCGGACGACACCAGAACCACGCGCGCCCACGCGGGTGAGGCGATGGAGGATGTGCGCAACTGGCCGGGCATCGTGGCGTGCGCCCTCGGCCTGGTGGCGGTCGCCCTCACCCTGACGGCGGCCGGTTACGGCTACGAGGGCTGGGCGATCATCAGCGGTATCGCCGCGGCGGTGCTACTGATCGGCGGTGTGGCTGTCATCGCGCTCGAACATCGACGAGTGAAGGCGATGCGGGGACACAAACTCTCCGATCAGCAGGGTCACTGACCGTTTGCCCGCTCCCCTGTCGGCGGTTCAGGCCCGCGCCGCGACGCCCACCGGCACCAGTGCCACGGTGATGTTGTCACCACCACCGCATTGCACCGCGTAGTCGGCCAGATCGCGCGCCGCGGCGGCCGCGGGCTTCGCCGTGGCTATCGCGGCCAGCGCGACCGGATCGGGCAGATAGTTCCAGAGACCGTCGCTGCACAGCAGCAGGACGCCGGGACCGGTGAACCGGAAGGTCTGCACGCTACGGGTGGACCACGGCTGCTGGTCGTAGTCGGCGCCGAGCCAGCGCAGCAGAGTGTGCGCGCGTGGATCGTTCATGGCGGCCGTCTCGTCCATCGCACCGGCGTCGACGAGGGCCTGGGCCCAGGAGTCGTCGAGGGTGAGTCTGCGCGATCCGGTCTCGTCCTCGCCGCGCGCGGCGTTCTCGGGGACCAGCCAGTAGGCGCGGCTGTCGCCGACGTTGGCGACGGTCACCGTCGCGGTGCCAGCGCCGTCGTCGTGCACGATCGCCGACACGTAGGTGCACGAGGGCGAGTCGCCGTCGATCGAGGCGATATCGCGGACCGCGCGGGCGGCGGCGGCCAGGCCGGCGGTAGCGGCATCCTCGGTGGGTCCGCCGTCGGCCAGCGCGCTCAGGCAGGCATCGACCCCGGTGCGGGCGGCGGTGCCGGACGCGGCCTGCGGGTTCGGGGATGAGGACACACCGTCACAGACGGCGACGACGGCCACCGGTGGACGGCCCGGTGCGGGTGTGCCGACGCCCGCGGCGACCGAGTCCTCGTTGCGGGCATGCACCAGGCCACGATCGGTGACCAGGGCGACGGGTCCGAGGTCGGCCTCGAACCGGTCCGGTGGCGCGGGCACATGGTCGCGACCGGGCTCGATCGCACCGGAAGACGGCTCCACGGCCACGTCCGCGTGCGGTAAGGCGACTCGACGTGGCGGCTCGGCGGCTCCGCCCGCGCCGAACGATTCGGCCGGAGCCGGGGCGCTCACATATTCCGAACTGCCGAGACCTGCTTCCGAGCTCATCGGGTCACCGCCGTCCGTGCCGCACAACCGGCATCCGCTCCATGTCCACGGCTTCGCAAAGCCCTTTCGTCCCAGCGGATGTTTCCCGATACCCCAGGCAGCACCGCGCCCCCCTTCCGATCACTGTTGTCGATCGACGATAGTACGGGAGCCTCGAACGGGTGTGCCGACAGATCGCCACGATTGGCGAGTGCCGTGCGTCGCGGGTCTCAGCCGCGGGCCCGCACGGCGGCGACCGCCTTGCGCGCGGCCACCAGCACCGGATCCCAGACCGGCGAGAACGGCGGTGCGTAGCCGAGATCCAGCGCCGTCATCTGCTCCACGGTCAGCCCGGTGGTGAGCGCGACGGCGGCGATGTCGACGCGTTTGCCCGCACCCTCGCGGCCGACGATCTGAACGCCGAGCAGGCGGCCGGTGCGACGTTCGGCGAGCATCTTCACCGTCATCGACTCGGCGCCGGGGTAATAGCCGGAACGGCTGGTGGATTCGATGGTGACGGCGACGTATTGCAGGCCGATGGCGCGTGCGTCCTTCTCCCGTAATCCGGTGCGCGCCACCTCCAGATCACAGACCTTGCTCACCGCGGTGCCGACCACGCCGGGGAAGGTCGCATAGCCGCCGCCGATATTCGCGCCGATGATCTGGCCGTGTTTGTTGGCATGGGTGCCGAGGGCGATATGGCGTTCGATGCCGGAGACCAGATCCAGGACTTCGACGCAGTCGCCACCCGCCCAGATGTCCTCGCGGCCACGCACCCGCATCGAGACATCGGTCAGCAGGCCGCCGTGCACGCCGAGAGGCAGACCGGCGGCGCGAGCCAGCGCGGTTTCGGGTCGCACGCCGATCCCCAGGATCACGACATCGGCCGGATACTCGGCCTGCGCGGTCGCGACCGCGGTCACCCGGTTGCGGTCGTCGGTGCGAACGGCGGTCACCTCGGCATTGCCGACGACCTTCACCCCCATCCCGCCCATGGCGGTGCGGATCAGCGCGCCCATATCCGGGTCGAGCGTCGACATCGGTTCGGCGCCGCGGTTGACCACGGTGACCTCGAACCCGCGATTGATGAGCGCCTCGGCCATTTCCACGCCGATATAGCCCGCTCCGACGACGACCGCGCGCCTGCCCTCGATGCGTTCGAGGGTGTCGATCAACGCTTGTCCGTCGTCGAGGGTCTGTACGCCGTGCACGCCCGCGGCGTCGATGCCGGGCAGTGCGGGACGGATCGGTCGGGCGCCGGTGGCCACGACGAGTTTGTCGTAGCCGGTCCATGATTCGGCGCCCGAATCCAGCTCACGCGCCCGTACCCGGCGGCCCTCGACGTCGATCTCGACGACTTCGGTGCGCATCCGCAGGTCGATATCGCGGGAGCGGTGCTCCGCTGGTGTGCGCGCGATCAATTCATCACGGTCGGTGACGTCGCCGCCGACCCAGTACGGGATGCCGCAGGCGGAGAACGAGGTGAAATGGCCCCGCTCGAAGACCACGATCTCGAGTTCCTCCGGGCCACGCATCCGACGGGCCTGCGAGGCCGCCGCCATACCGGCCGCATCGCCCCCGATGATCACCAATCGCTCGCTCATACGGCCACGCTACCCAGGACCGCGCGCCACCACGGCGAGCCGAGTCCGCATCCGGCACGACCCGATCCCCTCCCCCCTGGCCGTATCCAGATTTGCGGCCGAGAACAGGTAGGCGAAACACCCGCGGCGGCCGGGAATCTCGTTCCGGCCGCCGGGGATGTGCACCTCAGGCGGTACGCGTCCCGATGAGCGGCAGACGGTCGGCGGCCTTGCCGAACACACTGCGCGGGGCCGACGCCCGGGTTCCGATCGCCGTAGCGCCCTCGGCGTCGGTGAACACCAGCGCCCCGTCCTCCACCGGGCTGTTCCGCAGGTAGGCACGATCGCGGTAGTAGTTGTTGATGACCTTCCACGGACCGCGCGAACCCTGACGCGGCATCACGCCGTCGCCGCGCTGGATGTAGCCCGAGGTGAGCGCACCGCCCATGAGCGAATCGGCGGAGCGGTCGGCCTCCTCGGCGCGCGGCACCACCTGGGTGAAACCGTTGTCGCGCATGTAGTTCAGCAGTTTGCAGAAGTACTCGGCGGCCAGATCGGCCTTCAGTGTCCAGGAGGCGTTGGTGTAGCCGAGCACCACCATCGCGTTCGGGATGCCGTCGAGCAGTGCGCCCTTGTAGAGCACCCGGTCCCGGGTGACCACCGGCTCACCGTCGACCTCGAGGGTCGCGCCGCCGAGCATCTGCACGTTCAGCCCGGTCGCGCTGATGACGATATCGGCGGGCAGTTCCTCGCCGGAGGACAGCTTGATGCCGGTCTCGGTGAAGGTATCGATGGTGTCGGTGACGATCGAGGCCTCCCCCGAGCGCAGCACCTTGAACAGGTCACCGTTGGGCACCACACACAGCCGCTGATCCCACGGGTTGTACTTCGGCGTGAAATGGCGCATGTCCACGTCGGGCCCGACCGCCAGCCGCACCGCCGACAGCAACAGCTTGCGGGCCACATCGGGCTGCTTGCGCGACAGTTCGTAGGTGGCGCGCTGCAATGCGATATTGCGGGCGCGGCCCAGTTTGTAGGTGAGCGCGGCGGGAATGCGGGCGACGTTGAATCCGATCGAGACCGGATCGTCGCTGGGGATGGCCGCGATATAGGTGGGTGAGCGTTGCAGCATGGACACATGCTCGGCGTCGGCGCTCATGGCCGGGATCAGCGTGATGGCGGTGGCGCCGGAGCCGATGACGACCACGCGCTTGCCCTTGTAGTCCAGATCCTCCGGCCAGTGCTGCGGGTGCACCAGGCGCCCGGCGAAGCGCTCCTCACCGGGGAAGGTGGGCCGGTAGCCCTTGTCGTAGTCGTAGTAGCCGGTGCAGCCGACGAGGAAGTTGCTGGTGTAGATCTCGGTCTCGCCGGACTGCTCATCGAGCGCCTCGACGGTCCAGACACCGGCCTCGGTGGACCAGCTCGCCTGCACCATCTTGCGGCCGAACCGGATGTGTTCGGTGACGCCGTATTCGGCGGCGGTCTCCTCGACGTAGCGGCGGATGCTCGGGCCGTCGGCCAGCACCTTGGTGCCGGTCCACGGACGGAACCCGTAGCCGAAGGTGAACATGTCGGAATCGGATCGGATACCCGGGTACCGGAACAGATCCCAGGTGCCGCCGATGGCGGTGCGGCGTTCCAGGATGGCGAAGCTGCGTCCGGTCTGCTCCTTGGCCAGATGGCAGGCCGCGCCGATTCCGGACAGGCCAGCGCCGATGATCAATACGTCGACATGCCGCGTCATTGAGTTCCTCGTCTGGTCACACTCGGACCCCTTCGACCGAGTTCCATCTGACTTTAAGCGTAGTCAGATGACTCGAATCATGACAGACTGTTGGCCGTGAGTCCACCGCGCGTCTACGGAGGCCTGACCGCCGAACAGCGACACGATCAGCGTCGTACCCGGCTGATCGAGGCCGCCACCGAGCTACTCGGCACCCGCGGCGCGGCCGAGACCACCGTCACCGCGGTCTGCGCCGAGGCGAAGCTGACCTCGCGGTACTTCTATCAGCACTTCGCCGACCGCGACGCGCTACTGAGCGCGGTCGCGGTGGAACTGGAATCGATGCTGCGACGCGAGGTCGAACTCGCCGCACCCGAGGACGACGCCGCCCCCGACGAGGTCGCCCGCGCGACCGTCGGCGCGTTCGTCCGGATGATCGACAAGGACCCGCGCATGGCCCGGATCCTGTTCATCGAATCCACCGCCGAACCGGTCATGCGCCAGTTGCGCGCGGAGATCATGACCCGGTTCACCGATCTGGTGGTCGCCCACGCCCAGCGGTATCTGCACCTGGAGCAGCGCACTCTCGCAGTGGCGGGTCTGGGGGCGACGCTGGCGGTCGGCGGGATGTTCGAGGTGCTGCGGCGCTGGCTCGAGGGTGAACTGGATTTCGACGCCGAGCAGATCATCGAGCACACGGCTGGACTGTTCGGCGGTCTGGCCGCCTATGTCAGCATCGTGCAGCCGGATTAAAACCGCGCTGGTTTCAACCCGTGACCGGGCCGGGCCGCGCGTCCGAGGATGAGCGGATGAGCCTGTCGTTTCATTGGTTCCTGCCCACCTACGGCGACTCCCGCGGCCTCATCGCGGGCGGTCACGGTACCGCCATGTCCGGTGACCGGCCCGCAAGTCTGCGCTATCTGAATCAGATCGGCGCCGCCGCCGAGGACAACGGTTTCGAGGCCGTGCTGACCCCGACGGGCGCCTGGTGCGAGGACGCCTGGCTGACCACCGCCATGCTCGTCGACACCACCGAGACGTTGAAGTTCCTGGTCGCGTTCCGCCCCGGGCTGATCAGTCCCACCCTCGCCGCGCAGATGGCGGGCACGTTCCAGCGCCATTCGCGTGGCCGGTTGCTGTTGAACGTGGTGACCGGCGGTGAACCGCACGAACAGCAGGCCTACGGCGATTTCCTCGACAAGACCCAGCGCTACGCCAGGACCGGGGAATTCCTCGATGTGGTGCGGCAGCTGTGGACCTCGACCGAACCGGTCAGCTTCGACGGCGAGCACATCCAGGTGCGCGAGGCGCTGCTGAACAATCGCCCCGATCCGGTGCCGCCGATCTTCTTCGGCGGATCCTCCGAACCCGCGGGCCCGGTCGCCGCGCGTTACGCCGACACCTATCTCACTTGGGGTGAGCCGCTGCTCGCGGTGAACCGCAAGCTCGACTGGATTCGCGGTCTGGCCGCCGAACGCGGGCGCACGCTCGATTTCGGGTTGCGCATTCACGTGATCAGCCGCGATACCTCCGAGGAGGCCTGGGCCGAGGCGGATCGGCTGCTGGCCGGTATCGATCCCGCCGACGTCGAGCGGGTACAGGCCGGACTGGCGCGCAGCGAGTCCGAAGGGCAGCGGCGGATGCTCGAACTGCACGGTGGGCGCACCGACCGGCTCGAGATCGCACCCAATCTGTGGGCCGGTGTCGGCCTGGTGCGCGGTGGTGCGGGAACCGCACTGGTCGGCTCGCACGCCGAGGTGGCCGAGCGGATCGCCGAGTACGCCAAGCTCGGCATCGACCACTTCATCCTGTCCGGCTACCCGCATCTGGAAGAGGCGTACTGGTTCGGCGAAGGGGTGCTGCCGATCCTGGAGCGCAAAGGGCTGTGGCGTCATCCGCATCGGCGCCAGCACGCACCGGTGGGGACGCCGTTCGCCGCGTCCGCCAGTAGCTGACAGGCCCCGAATGGCAGCCGGTGCACGCTGGCATCGGCTGCCTGGTCGCGAAAGCCGCTGTCTTGCAGACCGGGCGGTTCGTCCCTGAGATCTCACGCCTGTCGCACCGTCACCCTCGGCCGAAGCCACAACTGGGGGCGAAATCGCAGATCACCTGCGCAAACCGTGATCTCGAGCCCCGATCGCCCACCGATATCGGCAGTCGCTGCCATCCTGCACCATATGCCCGATCGCGCCGCTGGGCACCGCTGGCAGCCGGTGCACGGCGGGTTCCACGTGAATCACCACTCCCCCAGGCGGATTCGCCTCTCACGACGCCGACATGACGCGTCGATCCATGGCAACGTGGTCTCCGGCGCTCAATGGGCGGGCTGCCGGCGTGGTCGGGCGCACGACCCCGCGGTTGCGGAAAGTCGGTAGTACGCATGACGTTTTCGAGTGCCGCGGAGGCACACCGTCATCGTCAGGGCATGGGCCGCCCGGCACTGCTGGCAGCGGCCCATGCCCTGACGCGTCGCATCCGTCGATCAGTTGCTCATCAGCTCACTGCCGACACGGACCGTGGGGCCGACGAGATGGCGCGTTCAGGCGGCGGGATGGCCGTCCCACGAGACGAGCTTCCAGCCTTTCGCCGGGCTGCCCTTCACGACCACCTGGCCGGTGTTGTGCAGCGGGTCGGATTGCAGCTTGCTCATATCGGGATTGGAGACCGACATGAGTGCCCAGAACATGATGGCGCCGCCATGGGAAAAGATCACCGCACGCTTGCTGCCGCGGTCCTGGATGTCCTGGATGGAATCGTCCATGCGCTTCTTGAACTCGTGGCCGTTGATCGAGCCGGGGATCCGGGCGTCCAGGTTGCCCTGCAACCACTGGATCGGTGCGGCCAAGTAACCGTCTCGCGCGTCTTTCTCCGGTGTGCCCTCGTAGATGCCGGCCTCGATCTCGTGCAGTCCCTCTTCGACGACTGTTGAAAGACCACACAGCTGCGAGGTCGGCTCCGCCGTCTGTTGGGTCCGAACCATCGTCGATGCGTACACGCCGTCGAACTTGCAATCGGCCAGCAGCTGGGATACCGCAGCGGCTTGCGCCCGCCCCTTCTCGGTCAGCTGGGGTCCCGGAACAGAAGTGTCGATCAGACCGGAATTGTTGCCGGCCGATTCGCCGTGGCGGACAAAGGTGAGAAACATTTCACCGGTCTTCGGCGCTGCGGCCGCGCTACCTGCTCCGGCTGCCATGAGCGCCACCGCCGCGATGATCGCTGCGATCATCGCGAACAGGCGAGACTTCATCAGATTCATAGGGACTCCCTCGTGCATATGGGTCAGGCCACACCGAGTGGCCGGAGTCACACTAAGATCGGCTCGGCAGGGCCCCCAGAACCCGTCCCGGTGGGCGGGAACCTTCGGACCCGTTGTCACCCGCCGACACCGCGGGCTTCGCCGAAACGATCAGCACCGACCAGGCAGTAGCCGTGTACCGCTGCTCCTGGCACCCCCGAGGCGACGGCGCTCGATCTGCTGCGGGCCACCGGTACCGAGCGGTCGACGACCCTGAACGCGTGAACCCCGGTCCTGCGGTGGCGGCCGGTCCACTCGCACTCGATATGGTCGAACGGTGACCTGGACCGTCGGCTTCGACCTCGATATGACCCTCATCGACTCGCGACGCGGTGTCGCACGTGCGATCGACGTCGTTGCCGCCGACTACGGCCTGGAACTGCGTGGTAGCGAACTAGCCGAGCGACTCGGGCCGCCGCTGGCGATGATCCTCGCCGATGCCGGTGCGCCCGAAGCGCTGATCCCGGAGCTGGTGGCCCGGTATCGGGAGCTGTATCCCGAGGTCATCGCGGAGGTCCCGGCGATGGCGGGCGCCGACGCCGCGATCGATGCGGTCGCCGACGCGGGTGGTCGGCTGCTGGTGGTCACCGGTAAGTACCAGCCGCATGCCGAACTGCACGTCGGTCATCTCGGCTGGCCCGTCGACATCGTCGCCGGTGAGCTGTGGTCGGAGGGCAAGGCCGCGGCGCTGCGAGAGCACGGTGCGCGGATCTTCGTGGGCGATCACGCCGGGGATATGCGCGGAGCCCGCGCCGCGGGCGCGTACGGGGTCGGGGTCGTGACCGGGCCCTGCACGGCCGAGGAGCTGTGGGCGGCGGGGGCCGATGTCGTACTCGCCGATCTCACCACGTTCCCGGAGTGGTTTGCCGGGTTCGACGGCGTATCGGACGCGCCCGCTCGTCCGTGCGCGCGGACTCGCCCCTGACCATCGAGTCGCTGTCGAGTGCGGGCGCAGGTGTCGGCGACGATGAGGTAGGGCCAGGCCGAGTCAGGTTGGGCTTGGTCAGGCCGGGTCGAGTCGAGTCAGCCGGACCGGGCGGGTCGGGCCGAGTCAGGCCAGGGCGAGTCAGGTCAATGGTGGCAGCGCGGCGTAGTCACGGCGAGATCTGTTGACGGGCAACCCCGTACCGTGGATCGGGTGAGCACAGATCCGTACTGGAATCACAACACCCACTACCATCCCTGGCTGATCGCGCAGGTGCCCGAGGCGGCGCGGACGGCGCTCGATGTCGGCTGTGGGGACGGTCTGTTGGCGAGCAAACTCGCCACCCGCTGTGAGTCCGTGCTCGGCGTCGACGTGGATGCGCAGATCATCGCCGGGGCCACCGTTGCGGCGAATGTTCGTCTCGCTCAGGCCGATTTTCGGGAGCTGAACCAGACCTTCGATGTGGTGACGGCGGTGGCGACCCTGCATCATGTGCCGCTGGCCGAAGGAATGGCGGCGCTACGTGATCTCGTGGCGCCCGGCGGCACATTGGCCGTGGTGGGATTGTGGAAGATGAGCCCGCGCACCGACGCCGGGTATCTGCCGTTGCTGCCCGCGATCTGGGCCATCGACAAGCGGCGCGGCGGCACCACCGACCCGGGCTGCGCCCTGCGCGATCCCGAGGACACGTTGGCCGAGATCCGGGCGGCCGCCGCCGACCTGCTGCCGGGTGCGCGGATCAGACGCAGGCTGCTGTGGCGCTACACGCTGCTGTGGCGTAACCCCGCCTGACCGCTCCGATCGTTCAGCGCAGCTGCTCGATCACCGGTGCGAACGCGTCCATATCCGGTTCGAGCACGGTGATGTAGGTCAGGCCGAAACGCTCGCGCCGCTCACGCAGACGCGCGGCCATCTCGGCAGGGGTGCCGAACAGCAGCGTCGGCAGTTCATCCGCTGCTTCGTCGGGCAGCAGCGAAGCGACCTTCTCGAGGGCGGCGGCGCGTTCACTCGGCCCGGCCACCACTTGGACGAGGATATTGAGTTCGACGTCGGTGACGCGCTCCCCCAGCAGCTTTCGCACATATTCGACCCGCTCGACGGTGTCCGCCACACCCGCCAACTGCAAGGGCCCGTCGCGCCGCGCCGCCGCACCGGTGAACGCCACCACGTCGGCATGGGTGGCGGCGAGCTTCAGCAGCCGATCGCCCCAGCCCGCGATGAGCAGCGGCGGGCCGCCCGGCTGCACCGGACGCGGCTGATACTCGGGGTCGGCGAACAGTGTGCGCAGCGTGGCGACCGTGTTCTCCAGCTGCGCTACCCGCTGACCGCCGCTGCCGAACGGGATACCCGCCGCCTCGAACTCGGCCCGCACATAACCGGCGCCGAGTCCCAACTCCACCCGCCCATCGGTGAACTGGTCGACACCCGCCACATCGCGGGCCAACAGCACCGGGTTGTAGAACGGCGTGTTCAGCACGAAAGTGTTGAGCCGGACGCGTTCGGTGGCCTCGGCGGCGAGCACCATCGACGGAAACGGCGCCGGCAGGCCGAGATGGTCGGCCACCCCGACCACGTCATAACCCTGCGCCTCGGCCCGACGGCATTTGGCGATCCACGCCTGCCTCGACTCCGGGACAACCATGTTCACACCGAACCGGAACTCACGCTGCGCAGTCACTGTTCTTGTCTACCAGGGCGGTAGCCCCGGCGCAGGGGCACGAGAGCCCCGGGGTGTTCGTCCGGTCCACCGAGGTTTGCCGCCGAGGTAATTCCGCCATCAGCGCTGCGGAGCTTGCGTCCGCTGGTTCCGGCACGCATTCTTGGGCACGTGTTCGTCGCGCCCCGTTACGGAACGGGTTCCCTGTCCGATCTCTTCCCCTCCGTGCTCGCCGGATTCGGCGTACCGGCCGAGCACGATCGGCTCGGCCTCGGGCTCGGCGTCGACCGGGTGTGCGTACTGCTGATCGATGGGCTGGGCGCGGAGGCGCTGGCGGCGCACGCCGAGGTGGCACCGTTCCTGTCGAGCCTGGCGCCCGGGGTGCTGACGGCCGGTTTCCCGACGACGACCGCGACCAGCGTGAGTTCTCTCGGCGCCGGAGTGCCGCCCGGCGAGCACGGCATCGTCGGCTATCTGCTGCGGGTGCCGGGGCAGGAGCGGTTGTTCGATCCGCTGGGCTGGCGCCTGTTCGGCGCGCGGCACAAGGGCGATCTGCTCGAGGAGCTGGTGCCCGAGGAGTTCCAGCCCGGTGCGACGGTCTTCGAACGCGCTGCCGCGCACGGCATCACCGTGACGCAGGTGGCGCCCCGATATCAGGCGGGTTCCGGGTTGACGCGGGCGGTGCTGCGCGGATGCGAGTTCCGGCCCAATGTCTCCATCGGCGATCTGGTGGCCGGTACGGTGCAGGCGCTGACCGCCGCGCGCTCCCTGGTGTACGCCTACCACGGGGACCTCGACACCACCGGGCACGTACGCGGCCCGTCCTCGGAGGCGTGGTTGCTCGAACTCGCGCACGTCGATCGGATCGCCGCCGATATCGCCGAACGTATGCCCGCCGGTTCGGCGCTGATCGTCACCGCCGATCACGGCATGGTGGAACTCGGCACACGCGTCGATTTCGACAGTGCGGCCGATCTGCGTGCGGGCGTGCAGCGGCTCGGCGGTGAACCGCGCGCACGCCATGTGTACACCGCCGACGGCGCGACCGAGCAGGTGCGGTCCGCCTGGAGCGAGACGCTCGGCACCGGCTTCCAGGTGTTGGCCCGCGATGAGGTGATCGACCGCGGCTGGTTCGGCCCCACGGTATCGCCGCGGGTCTACGACCGCATCGGCGATCTCGTGGTGGTGGCCCGCGATACCGGTGGCGTGGTGCGTACCGATGCCGAACCGCTGCAATCGGCGCTGCCCGGCCATCACGGTTCGCTGACCCCGGCTGAGATGAACGTCCCACTCCGTGTGTTCGCCGGTTGAGCACCGGCGCCACCTAAGCTGTAGCCGACGGCCGGGCGATGAGGCCCGGCGAGCCGACCAGGAGGACCACAATGAACGCCACCATCGCACGGACCGGCCTCGCCTGTGTGGGCGCGGCCGCCGCGCTGTTGCTGGTCGGCTGCAACGACATCGAACGCGCGCTCAACAGCGGTGGCGACACCCCGTGCCGGGAGTACGTGCAGCAGGACCCCGACACCAAGCGGATGACGATCACCAAGTTCATCAAGCAGAACTCCGGTATCGATTCCGAGCCAGCGGGCACCGCCGTCGACGCCACCATCATCCAGGTCGACCTGCTGTGCGGCGCGCAACGCAATGCGGAGACCCCGATCAAGAACGCCGACGTGGCAGGCATTTTCGTCACCAAATAGCCGCACGCGACAGCTGGTCACCCCACTACCCGATCAATCGCCACCCCTGCGCGCGCTCGCGTTCGCGCCAGAACTCGGCGTACTTGCCGGGCCGCGCGATCAGCTCGTCGTGCGTGCCGCGCTGCACGATCCGCCCCTCGTCGAGCACGAGGATCTGATCGGCGGATGCGATGGTGTGCAGGCGGTGGGCCACCACCAGCAGGGTGCGGTCGGCGGCGAAGGCGCGCATCGCATCGGTGATCGCGGCCTCGTTCTCCGGGTCGAGCGCGGCGGTCGCCTCGTCGAACAGCACGATGGGCGCCTGTGTGACCAACGCTCTGGCGATCGAGACACGCTGACGTTCGCCGCCCGACAGGCTCACCCCGCCCTCGCCGACGCGCGAGTTCCAGCCGTCGGGCAGGCGGTCGACGATCTCGTCGACGCGGGCCAGCCGCGCGGCCGCCCGGATCTCCGCGGTGGTGGCCTCGGGTCGGCCGATCCGGATATTCGCCTCGATCGTGTCGTCGAACAGGTACACATCCTGGAACACCATGGCCAGCTGCGCCATCAGCGCCTCGGTCGTCAGCTCACGCACATCGACCCCGCCCACATCGACGGCACCGGCGCCGGTGTCCCAGAACCGCGCCACCAGCCGCAATATGGTGGTCTTCCCGCCGCCCGAGGGGCCGACGATCGCGGTCACCGTGCCCGGCTCGGCGGTGAAGTCCACCTCCCGCAGCACCTGACGTTCCCCGTACCCGAATCCGACGCCACGGAAGCTCACCTGCCCCGGCCGGACCGGATACCGCACCGAACCTTCGGGCAGCGGCCGGACCCTGCGGACCTCATCGATCCGGTCGATGGCTTCCGATGCCGTCCGCAGTGCGGCCGAATGGTCGACGAGTTCGATCAACGGTCCGGCGAAACGAGTCATCAGAACCAGCAGCGCGATCAGTTCGGCGGCATCGAGCGAACCGTCGAGCGCGAGCAGCACACCGAGGGCGATGAGCACCACGAACACCGCCTGCACCGCGGTCGAGAAGGCCACCAGCGAGGCGACGGCGTTGCGGTTCATCGCACCGTATGCGCGTCGCTGCCCGGTGAGCGCGTCGTCGAGGAGCCGGTGATCGGCGCCGGTGCGGCCGAAGGCCCGCAGGACCGGCTGCCGCTGCGCGAATTCCACGACCCGGCCCGCCGCTTCGACCTCGGCGTCATCGATGGCGCCGAAGCTGCGGGTGATCGCGCGCTGTGCCCAGGTGTGCGCGGCGAACAAGACCAGACCCGCGGCCAGCAGCGCCGCCGCGAGCCGGGGATCGAAGGCGAACATACCGAGGGCGACCACCACGGGGGTGGCCACGGCGGCGATGACCGGCTGCATGAGATGGGCGGGCACCGCGATGATGTTCGTCGTGCCCTGGGACATGGCGTGGGTGAGCCGTCCGGTGCGGTCGGTGTCGAACCAGCCCAGCGGCAACCGGGCCAACTGGTCGGCCACCCGGTGATGCAGTCCGAGCAGCAGATCATCGGCGATGCGCTGGCCGAGCCTGGCCTGCCAGTAGTACACCGCGCTCGCCACCACGGTGGCGATCAGCAACACGGTGAGCCAGGGCAGCGCCGCGTCGGAATCGCCGTGCAACAGTGGGCGCAGCACCGGGACGAGCAGCAGCACGCACAGTCCCTGCACCACCGCGAACGCCACCATCGCGGCGACCCAGCGCAGGAAACGCGGCCGGTCACCGGGGTCGATCAGGTGAAACAGTTTGCCGATCATCGGGCGTGCTCCTTCGACAGCGATTGTGCGGCCCACATCCGTGCGTATTCGCCGTCGGCCGCGAGTAGTTCGTCATGGTTTCCGGTTTCGACCACGCGCCCATGCGAGAGGACCACGATGCGATCGGCGCCGCGGATGGTGTGCAGGCGATGCGCGATCACCAGCAGGGTGCGGCCCGCGATCAACCGCGACAGCGCATCCTGCACCGCCGCTTCCGATTCCGGATCGGCGAACGCGGTCGCCTCGTCCAACACCAGAATCGGCGCGTCGGCGACGATGGCGCGCGCGATCGCGATCCGCTGCGCCTCACCGCCGGACAGTTGCGCGTCGGCGCCGAGCACACTGGCGTAGCCGCGTGGCAGGGCGGTGATCCGATCGTGGACGGCGGCCGCGCGCGCCGCCGCTTCGATCGTGGCCTGCGCGGCATCGGGCCGCCCGAGCGCGATGTTGTCGGCGATCGTGGTGCGCAGCAGCGACGTCTCCTGGAAGACGAAACCGATCATGCGGTAGAGATCCTGTTCGGCGATATCCCTGACGTCGACGCCCCCGATGCGCACGGCGCCCTCCTCGACGTCCCAGAACCGCGGAAGCAGCCGCGCCAACGTCGATTTGCCCGACCCGGAGGCGCCGACCAACGCGGTGACGCTACCGGGCGCCAAGCTGAGATCGACGCCGTCGACGGCGTAACCGCGGCCGTCATAGGAGAACCGGACCCGGTCGAATTCGACCTGCGTACCGCGGGGTGTCACCGAGTCGGGCGCGCTCGGCAGGACGGGCGTGGCCAGCACCTCGGCGACCCGTCCGGCCGCGGCTCGCGCGACCTGGATGGTCAGCGCACCGAATCCGAGGGCCAGCACCGGCGCACCGAGCCCGACCACGAGCATGGTGAATGCGATCAGCTCCACCGGATCGGTCCCGAGCCACACACCACCGCACAGCGCGACGACCAGCAGCACCGGCGGTGAGATGAGGACCGAGGAGATCGCCTCGAGTCGGTGTAGCGGTCCCATCCACTCACCGAGGAAGCGGGCCAGTTCGTCACCGGCGCGGCGATAGCGATCCTTGGCGCTGCCCGCCTGCCCGAACGCCTTCACCACCGCGATTCCGTCGACATATTCGATGACCGCGGCGTCGACCTTCTCGAGTTCGGCGTTCCAGCGCGCCATTCTGGCCGCCTCGCCACGCGACATCAAGGCCGTCAGCGCGAACCACAGGATCAATGGGGCGAGGCACAGCAGCGCCAGCCGCCAGTCCAGGACGAACAGATACACCAGCGCCACCACGGGTGTGAGCACCGCGGCGACCAGATCGTTGATCGCGTGCGCGACCAGATGGTGCACGGCGGCGACGTCATCGGTCAGTGCGCGCTTGACCCGCCCGGAACTGCGTTCGGTGAACCAACCGAGCCGAACGCGCCCCAGATGGTCGGCCATGGCGCGTCGCAGACTCGCGGCGACCTCGGCATCGGCGATATGGCTGATGGTGTAGGCGGCGGCCGCGCAGCCGGTCCGCACGACGAATCCGACGGCCGCGACGGCGACCCAACGCCAGACCGCGGCCGCGTCGACGGGGGCGTCGAGCAGTTCACGGGCGATCCCGACCACGGCGAAGTACGGCGCCAACCCGGCCAGCGCGCCCACCACTTGCAGCGCCGCCGCCAGCGCCAATCGGCCGCGCACGGGCGCGAGTGCGGTGCCGAGCCCCGCGCCGGTGGCCGCCGGTGGATGTTCGGCTGCCGTGGGCAGCTCCGAGACCGCGGTACTCATGCATCCTCCGAAATTAGATCACTGTTCTAATTTCGAGTGTAGCGGCGATGACCGACCGTGCAAGGGGATGGGTCGCGGCCGGGATCCGGCTGTGCCGCGGACTGCCGCCGGGCGGGTCAGGATGCGGCGGCTCCGCTATCGGGTCTCGGCCGACTTCCGCAGTTCGGCCAGACGCAGTTCCAGCCCGTCGAGGAGGCGGTCGAGCGCATATCGGCCGTACTCGCGCCGGACTCTGTCGCGTCGGTCCGCGTCGGCGGTCGCGAAATCGGAGACCATGCGCCGCATCTGGTCGGCGCCGACGCCGACATCGGGATGGGTGTCGAGCAGATGCCGCAGCCCGGCGAGGCCGCCGCCCTCGCCGTCGAGTTCACGCTGATCGTCGAGGGCGATCAGGCCGAGGCAGGTGTTGAACGCGATCGAATAGGCGGTGGCCGATTCCTCGCCCCAGCCCGCGTCGAGCATGCGGGCCACGCCCGCGTCGAGCACCGGAAGCAACTGTTCGGTGCGCGGACCGTTGCGCAACAGCCACGCGGCGACCCCCGGATACCGCGCGAGGTGGTCGATCATCGCGGTCAGCACCCGGTGCAGCAGTGCCCGCCAATCGGTGTCGTCGAGCGGCAACGCCATCTCGGCGTAGATCTTGTCGACGACGGCGGCGCAGACGCGCTCACGATCACCGATGTGGTGGTAGATCACCGATAACGAGGTGTCGAGGCGGGCGGCGAGGTCCCGCATGCTCCAGCCGTCGAGTCCGCGTTCGGCGGTCAACGCCACGGCGGCGTCGGTGATCGCCGCGGGCGTCAGCCCGGTGCGGTAGGCGCGCCGCGACACGGCGCGCTAGCCGCGGTTCTTGGCCGGACGGTTGGTGGCTTCGCGGCGTTCGGCTTCTTTCGCCTTGATGCGGGCGTTGTCGGCCTGGACGGCGGCGTAGTTGTCGCGTTCGCGGATCAACCATTCCGGCGGATCGGCGAGCAGGGCGGCGATCTCGTCGGCGGTGAGGGCGTCGGAGACCTCGGCGCGGGCCAGGCCGCTGTGGGAGACGCCGAGTTTGCGCGCGGTGATATCGCGCGGGAAGGGGCCGGTGCGGCGCAGTTCGGTCAACCACTCGGGCGGGTCGGTGCGCAACTGTTCGAGTTCGGCGCGCGAGATCGGCGTGGTGCGGAAATCCTCGGGTGCCGCCGGAAGGTAGATGCCGAGTTTGTTCGCCGCGGTCAACGGCTTCATGGTCTGCGGTTTCTTGTCCGGGCTCACCGACACATCCTACTGGGCGCGGCCGCACGCGGGTGGCGGCGGGCCGGGCGCATACGCTGATACGAATGAGCCGCTTCGCTTCGATCGATATCGTGCGTCTGCGCTGGTTCGTCGCGGTCGCGCAGGAATTGCATTTCGCGCGGGCGGCGAAAGCGCTGCACATCTCCCGCCAGAAGCTCAGCCACACCGTCATCGAGTTGGAGAACGAACTCGGGACCAAGCTGTTCGTTCCCGGCGCGCAGCCGACGCAGCTGACCGAGGACGGGGCTGCGCTCCTGCGTGAAGCCACCGATCTCATCGCCCGCGCCGATGCGGAGCAGGCCGCGCCGGACTCGCCGGACACCGCCGGGCTGCGGGTGGGTTTCGTCCCGGGAGTCACGGTGTCGAAATGGCAGCGGATCTGGGCGGAGCGGTTTCCCGATGTGCCGTTGACACTCACCGCCCTCGCGCAGGCCGATCAGCTGACGGCCCTGCGGGAAGGTCACGTCGATATGTGTTTCGTTCGGCGTCCGATCGACGACGCCGGCCTGAACGCGATCCCGCTCTACCGGGAACTGCCGGTGGTCGTCGTGCCGAAGGAGCATCCGATCTCGGTGTTCACCGAGGTCACCACCGCCGATCTGGCCGAGGAAATCCGGCAGGACACCAGCGACCTCGATCGGGCCGCTGGCAGTATCGAATTGGTGGCGGCCGGTGTGGGTGTGGCCATCGTGCCGCATTCGATCGCCCGGCTGCACGCCCGCCGCGATGTGGTGTATCGGACCGTGACCGATGCCCCGGAGACCGAGATCGCGCTGGCCTGGCCGTCGGACCGGACCACCGAACTGGTCGAGGAGTTCATCGGGGTGGTGCGCGGCCGTTCCGAACGCAGTTCCCGATCACCGTCCACCGAGCGGGCCGAGCCGAAGAAGGCCGCGCGTGGCGGCACCAAGACCTCGAGCGCGGCCAAGAAACCGGCGGGCGGGAAAGCGCGAGCGACCGGCGCAAAAGCGGGCGCCAAGAAACCGGCGCGACGACGCGGACGATAGCCGCGGCGGCGCCGACCGGTCGCCCTCGAGTAACTCGACGGTCCGGGCGTCGGCGAGGTCGCGGCGCGCCCGGAACGACGCGTGGGCTGAGAAGCTGCGCTCCCGAGGTCATGGGCTTCGGTATGCCGCGCCCCCGCTACGGCATACCGAAGCGACGGTTCAACGACCGGGCAGGAACCGCAGGTTGCGGGCGATGGTCATCAGGAATCGCTGCCATTTGTCCTGCGAGAGCATCGGCGGCGGGTCCAGGTTCAGGAATCGGGTGACGACGATGGTCTGCGGTTCGGTGAACTTCAGCAGGCCGTCGGCGCCGTGCCTGCGGCCGACGCCGGAGATTCCCATACCGCCCATCGGGGCGCCCGTGGAACCCCAGGCCGGTGCGTAGCCTTCGTCGACGCAGACCGTGCCCGCCCGCAGCCGCTGGGCGATCTTCTCGCCTTCGGCGGGGCTTTGCGCCCACACACTGGCATTGAGGCCGTATTCGGTGTCGTTGGCCAGGCGCACCGCCTCGTCGACGGAATCGACGGGGTAGATCGAGACCAGCGGACCGAAGGTCTCGTTGCGCCCGCATTCCATCTCGTCGGTGACCTTCGACAGGATGGTCGGCTCGAAGAACAGCGGGCCGAGGTCGGGGCGGGCCTTACCGCCGGTGCGCACTTCGGCGCCCTTGGAGATCGCATCGGCCACATGCTTGGACACCGTCTCCAGCTGTGATTCGGAGATCAGCGAACCCATATCGGTGGAGAAGTCGTAGGCGACACCGAGTTTCGCCGCTTCGGTCGCCGCCACGAACTTGGCGGTGAACTCCTCGGCGATGGAGCGTTCGACGTAGATGCGTTCGATCGAGATACACAGCTGACCGGCATTGGAGAAACAGGCGCGCACCGCGGCCTTGGCGACCTTGTCCAGGTCGGCCCCGCGGGTGACGATCATCGGGTTCTTACCGCCCAGCTCCGCGGAGAACCCGATCAGCCGCTTACCGCACTGCTGGGCCAGCGTCTGGCCGGTGGCCGAGGAGCCGGTGAACATCAGGTAGTCGCAGGAATCGACGATCGCGGTGCCCACGACGGTGCCCGGCCCGGTGACCACGGCGAGCAGATCTCGGGGCAGACCCGCACGGTAGAGCAGTTCGGCGCCGGCCAGCGAGGAGAACGGGGTCTGGCTGTCGGGTTTGACCACCACGGCATTGCCCGCCAACAGCGCGGGAATCGAATCGCCGATCGACAGCACCAGCGGGTAGTTCCACGGCGCGACCACCCCGACGACGCCCTTGGGCTGGGTCCGCACCTGTGCCCGGTTCAGCACCGGGAACGCACCGGCGACCTTGTGCGGTTCGAGCAGTCCCGGCGCAACCCGCGAGAAGTAGCGGGCGGCCAGCATCAGGCCCATGACCTCTTCCTGGGCGGCCCAGCGCGCTTTGCCGGTCTCGGCCTGGATGACGTCCATGAGGTATTCGCGCTCGGCGACGATGAGCGCACGGTAACGCTCGAACACCGCGGCGCGTTCGGCGGCGGGTCGGGCCGCCCAATGCGCTTGTGCGGCCCTGGCTCTGGTGAACGCGTCGGCGACGTCCTCGGCCGTGCCCACCGGCACCGTGCCGAGGGGCCGTCCGGTGAAGACTTCGGTGATGGTTCTGGTGGGGCGTGCCTCGGCGCCGTCGATCGCCGCGAGGGCGCTCAGTCGGGCGAAGACGTCGGCTTCCGGCGCGGGCATCATTGCCTCCTCGATGTGGGTTACTCGTCGGTACACACAATCTACCCACTCGACCGGCGCGACGGTGCCGGGTGTCACATTCGCGCAGCATCCGATAGCGGACGCCCTCTATTTCCCCGGACACGCCCATGTCAAACCCGGTCCCGTTCAACGGGACCGGAATCCCGATTCGGTCACCATGTCGTTTACGTTGTCTCGATGTTCAGAGCGAGGCTCGGTATCCGAACCCGGATACTGGCGATCGCGCTCATTCCGAGCCTGACTCTGCTGGTGGTCGGCGTGGGCGCAGCGGGGTACCTGGTCGACCGGGGCAATCACGGTAAACAGTGGGCCGAGGCCATGCAGGCCGCCATCGACCCGACCAGGCAGCTACTGGACGCGATCCAGCAGGAACGACGGCTCACCCTCGTCCATCTGGCCGGTGATCCGGCCGCCGCCGCGGAACTGGCCGCCGCCCGGCCGCGCGTGGACGCCGCTTTCCAGGCTCTCGTCGACGCCTCGAATCCGCTGCGCGAACTGGATTCCGAGACCATCGGCGACAATGTCGGCGATTTCGTGACCCTCGGCCAGCAGCTCCAGATGGTGCGCAACGGCGCCGACGCCCGCGCCCTGCCCACCCCGGACGCCTACACCTTCTACACCCGGGTGCTCGATGTCATCACCATCGGCACGCAGCTGGCCCAGCGGTCGGCGCCGGATCCGGCGGTGGTCGTGCAGCTGGCGCTGTCGACCCGGCTGATCCACGGTATCGAGGCGGTTTCGCGCAGCAATGCGCTCGCCGAGGCGGCACTGGTGAACGGCAGCGGCGTCGTCGCGCTGCCGGAGGAGTTCACCGCGCAGGTCGGTTCCCATCACACGATGCTGCCCCAGCTGGCGGCCGAACTCGAGCCCGTCTACCGCGACAAACTACAAGCCCTGCTGGAAAGTCCGGCCTGGCAGCGGCTCTCGGCGATGGAGCATGCGCTGATGCAGCGCACCTTCGATCCGCCCGAGCCGACCGGAAGCTCCGAGGACACCACTAGCAGCGACTCCGGCCGCACGACCAGCACCGACTCCACCACCGACGACGAACCCGCTCCCCTGCCCGTGACCATCGAGCAGTGGCAGGCCGCCGCAGCCGAGGTCGACCACGCGCTGCTCGATATCTGGGACCTGCACAACCGCCACGCCCAACAGCTCGCGCGGGATTCGGCCACCGAATCCGCCGCGGCCTCACTCGGCCTCGGTATCGCGGTCCTGCTGATGAGTGCGGGCGCGTTCGCGGTGTCGCTGGTGCTGGCGAACCGGTTCATCCGCAGGCTGAAGCGGATGCGTGATCAGACGCTCGCGCTGGCCGACGAACGGCTGCCCGATATGCTGCGCCGTCTGCGCGAGGGCGAGCACGTCGACCTGGAACAGGAAGCGCCGCGACTGGACTTCGGCCGCGACGAGGTCGGCGCGGTGGCGACGGCCTTCGAGCACGCGCACGCCGCGGCGGTCGCCGCCGCCGTCACCGAAGCCCGCACCAGGGAGGGTGTGCGCGCGGTCTTTCTCAATATCGCCCATCGCAGCCAGATCGTGGTGCACCGCCAGCTCGAGATCCTCGACGCCGCCGAACAGCGCGAAGAGGATCCGGCCATGCTCGAGATCCTGTTCCGGCTCGATCATCTGGCCACCCGAGAACGCCGTAACGCCGAGAACCTGATCATCCTCGGCGGTGGCGAACCCGGCCGCCGCTGGCGCAATCCGGTGCCGCTGATCGACCTGGTGCGCAGCGCGATCGGTGAAACCCTCGACTACACCCGAGTACGCCTGGGCACCCTGCCGCAGTCGCGGATCATCGGCAACGGCGTCGCCGACCTGGTGCATCTGCTGGCCGAACTCGTCGACAACGCCACCTCTTTCTCCCCGCCGCAGTCGCGGGTGGAGGTCACCGGCAATATCGTCGGCAAGGGCCTGGTCGTGGAGATCAACGACCAGGGCATGGGAATGGACGCCGCGGAACTGGCGCGGGTCAACGAACTTCTCGCCGATCCACCCGATTTCGGTGTGGCCTCGCTGTCGGCCGATTCGCGCCTCGGGCTGTTCGTGGTCGGTCAGCTGGCCGCCCGCCACGAGATCTCGGTGCGGTTGAGCGAATCCGATTACGGCGGTGTGCGCGCGATCGTGCTGGTGCCGTCGAAGCTGCTGCTGCCCGGCGACGCGGGACCGTCGGCGACCGACTCGGTGCTGCCCGACCAGGCGCGACGCCGCCCGGCGCTGCCCGCGTCGAGTGAACCGGCCGCGCGCGCCGTGGAATCCGCGGCCGCGCCGACGGCGACCCTGGTGGCCGATCCGCCACCGGCGCCGCGGCCCGCCGAACCGGTCGAGCGCACCGCTGACGGCCGACCGGTCCTCCCGCGACGCAACCGGCAGACCAGTCTCGCACCGGAGCTGGCGCAGCCGGCCACCCCGCAGCCGGCACCGCAGCGACCTCGGACCGCCGAACAGGCCCGAGACCTGATGTCGGCCATCGAGAACGGCACCCGGCAGGGCCGTAAACCACTGCCTGCCGACGATTCCGCCATGCCGCCGTCGGCGAGCACGACCCCGAAGGAACAGGAAGGCTAAGTGTCCACTTCCCCCGCAAGTGATCTCAACTGGTTACTCGACGATCTGGTCGAACGGCTCGCCGGTGTCCGGTACGCGGTCGTGCTGTCCACCGACGGTCTGCTACTCGGTCATTCCCGTGGAATCGTCCGCGAGGACGGTGAACATTTCGCCGCCATGTCCTCCACCCTCTACGGTCTGGCCCGCAGTGCGGGCAGCCGGTTCGACGGCGGCGGTGTCCGCCAGGCCGTGATCGAACTGGACCGGGCCGTGCTGTTCGTGACTTCGGCGGGCGATAACGCCTGCCTGGCCCTCCAGGCTTCGGAGACAGCGAATCTGGGCATGGTGGCCTATGAGATGAACCTGACCGTGCAGCGGGTGGGCAACTACCTGTCGACCACCGCGCGCAACGGCGCCGCCGAGGTCGAACCGCAGCGGTGAGTTCGTGATGACGCGTATGGGTGAGCCATGGTTCGACGAAGCGGCCGGTCCGCTGGTGCGGCCGTACGCGGTGACGCGTGGGCGCACCATGGGCGCCGCACACGATCTGGACATGTTGACCGCGGTCGTCGCGGCGCGTCCCGCACCGACCATGCGGCGTGTCGAACCCGAATACGCGCAGATCGTGGCGGAATGTGCGCATCCACGGTCGGTGGCGGAGGTGGCGGCCAGCTTGAAACTGCCACTGGCAGTGACCAAGATTCTCGTCGGAGATCTGATCGGTGACGGGCACCTGATCTTCCGGGCTCCGGTGCAACCGGAGGCCGGGCCCGGCGACCTCAACGTATTGCGAGCGGTACTGGATGGAATCCGAAAAATTTGACCCTGCCCGGCTCGACCCGAACGGGGTGCCACATCTAGCGGCCTCGGTGAAGGTGCTCATCGCGGGCGGATTCGGTGTCGGCAAAACGACATTGGTCTCCGCACTGAGCGAGATCGCGCCGCTACGCACCGAGGAGATGATCACCGAGGTCAGCGCCGGCGTCGACGATCTGTCCGGTGTCGAGTCCAAGACCACCACCACGGTGGCGCTGGACTTCGGCCGGATCACCATCGACAGCGATCTGGTGCTCTACCTGTTCGGGACGCCGGGACAGGACCGATTCTGGTTCCTGTGGGACGAACTCGCCCGCGGCGCTCTCGGCGCGGTGGTGCTGGCCGATACCCGACGGCTCGGCAACTCCTTCGCCGCCATCGACTATTTCGAACGCCGCAAACTGCCGTTCCTGGTGGGGGTGAACTGTTTCGACGGCGCACCGCGCTACACCACCGACGAGGTCCGCGACGCCCTCGATCTGGACCCACAGACCCCGGTGATGCTCTGCGACGCCCGCGACCGGGTGTCGTCGAAGAACGTGCTACTCAGCCTCATCGAGCATCTGATCGACCGGGCCACAAGGGCGCACGTCACGACGTGAACAGCCTCGTGCACCGCCTCCGATCCCGCAATGATCGGGCGGTGCACGGTCGGGCGCTGCACTCCGCGGCCGAGGCACTGGCCGGATGCGCGCATGGTTGCCGACCGGTGCTACTTCAGATATTCCCACCGTATAGAATTTTACGGTTTGATGACGCAACCTGCGGATTCGTACACTGACGCGCCAAAACTGTCACGAAGAATGGAATGCGAATGCGCAAGACAAGTCGGGTCGTTACGAGTATCGCCATTGCTGCCGCATCGGCCGGGTTGATGGTGGCCACGGCGCCCGCCGCCTCCGCTGAGCGCGGCGAAAGTGGTTGTTTCGGCTATTCCTACGAGCCCGGCACGATGACAACGACCGTCTACTACAGCAACCGTTGCAGCAAGACGCGAACGCTCTACATCCAGCGCGTCGGCAACGACGGTTGGTGTGACTCCACTATTGAGATCCGTGTTCCCGGCAAGAGCAAGGGCAACGAGGTCGTCCGTTGCGGCGAAGTCAACAGGGTTGTCGGCCAAGATAAGTAGCGCTGCCCACGGCGGCGGGGAACGTACGCCACAAGGTGTTCGAGCCCGTTCGACCACATGGTGAGAGTCGGCCACCCACATGGTCGGCCGACTCTCACCCACGCCCCAGAGATCGGGGCTGCCGCGTCCCCGCACGGACAGCGATACTGGGCGGCACCCCTCGATCCGAATTGAGCCACTATGATTGTCAAACGAGCTTGTGCCGCTGTCCTGGTATCCACCGCGCTCGCCACCGGCGCCGGATTCGCAGCACCCGCCGCTTCCGCCGCACCTACAGGTTCCGCCGAATCCGGTTCGGCCACTTATGCGCGCGACTTCGTGCAGCTCATCGTCTGCTTGTTCCGCGGCGAACTGGTGGGCTCGAAGGCTCCGCTCTGCTGAGCCGCCGCGGCGATCAGCGCAGTAGACCCGCTGTCGCCAGTTCGTCGAACAGCAGCCGGTCGACCGGCGGGACCAGCGAGCGAGCGGCGTAGGAGAACCAGGCGAGCGCATCGATCTCGCTGCTGGCGGTGAGCGTGCCGCGATACTCGGCCGTGTAACAGCTCATCCGAACAGACACCGCGCCGTCGGCCGCCTCGTACACCCCGACATGCGCGGCCGTCTCCAGCAGCAACGCCACGGTCAACTCTTCCTCGACTTCGCGGAGGAGCGTCTGGAGATCGGATTCACCGAGCTCACGTTTGCCGCCGGGAATGTAGAACACATCTTTGCCGCGCGGCCGCGCGCACAAGATCCTGCCCTGTTCGATGCGCACCCACGCCACCGTATCGATGAGTTCGGCCATCAGCCCGTCGGTCACCGTCGTAGCCTATCGGCCCGGTGCCGAGTACACCGGGCCGATAGGGGTCGGTCAGCGACTGAGCTGCTGGAACCGGCGCACCGCCAGCGGCAGGAACACCGCGGTGATGATGATCGGCCACACGACGGCCATCAGCACCGCATGCTGTTCGATCCAGGAATCACCGGCGCCCACCGGTGTGCCGAACAGTTCCCTGCTCGCCGCGACCGTCGAGGAGATCGGATTCCAGCCCGCGATCGTCCCGAGCCAGTCCGGCATCAACTGCGGTGCGACGAAGATCGAGGAGATCATCGTCAGCGGGAAGGCCACCGCGAACAGCCCGCCCGCCGCCTCCGGGTTGGGCACGAGCAGCCCGAGCCACACCCCGAGCCAGATCAATGCGAACCGCAGCCACAGCAACAGGACGAATGCCGCCATCACGCCGAGGATTCCGCCGGAGGGCCGCCAGCCGATCACCAGCGCGGTGAGCATCAGGATGGTCAGCTCCGCACAGGCGACCAGCAGATCGGTGACACCGCGACCGGCCACCACCGCCGAGGGCGACATGGGCATGGACCGGAAGCGGTCGATCACACCGTTGGTGGCGTCGTAGACCACGACCGTCGCGGTGTTGATGAAGCCGAACGCCATCGTCATCGCGAACATGCCCGGCATCAGGAAGCTGCGGTAATCGCCGCCGCCGGGCACCGACATCGCCGAACCGAACACATACCCGTACATCAGCACCGACAGGATCGGGAAGCCGAGCTGCCAGGCCAGGTTCACCGGCTGACGCTGATAGTGGGTCAGCCCGCGCCGCACCATGTTCCAGCAGTCGGCGACCACCCAGTAGCCGCGCGAGCGGGAGCGGATCGGCGCGAGATCGGTGGAATCTACTGTCGCGGTCATGCGGCCACCTCCTCGGTCGCGGCCCGGTGGCCGGTCAGTTGCAGGAACACATCATCGAGGCTCGGCCTGCGTAATCCGATGTCCTCCACGGTGATTCCCTGGTCTTGCAGGGTGCGCGCCACCTCGGTGAGCGCGGCGACCCGATCGGTGACGGGCGCGTGCACCCGGCGGAGCGCATCGTCGAGGTCGGGCTCTCCGACACAGACCCGAGCCACCACCTTCGCCACCGCGGGCAGATCCGCGATATCGGCGGCGATCACTTCGATCAGATCGGCCCCGACGGTGTTCTTCAACCCGTCGGGTGTGTCGTCGGCGATCGCCCGACCGGCATCGATCACGGTGATCCTGGACGCGAGCTGATCGGCCTCTTCCAGATATTGGGTGGTCAGCAGCACGGTAGTGCCATCAGCGACCAGCGCGCGCACGGCGTCCCACACCTCGCCACGACTGCGCGGGTCCAGCCCGGTGGTCGGTTCGTCGAGGAACAGCACATCCGGCGACAGGATCATCGACGCGGCCAGGTCGAGCCGGCGCCGCATCCCACCGCTGTACTTGCCGACCCCGCGATTGGCGGCGTCCACCAGATCGAACCGTTCGAGCAGTTCATCGGCCCGCTGTCGGGCTCGCCGCCCGCCCAGATGGAACAACCGACCGAACATCTCCAGGTTCTGCCGCCCGGTCAGCACCTCGTCGACGGCCGCGTACTGCCCGGTCAACCCGATCCGAGAACGCACCTCCAGCGCCTGATGCGCCACGTGCAGACCCGCGACCGTAGCCCAGCCACCATCGAGACGGATCAGTGTCGACAGGATGCGCACGGCGGTGGTCTTACCGGCGCCATTCGGCCCGAGCAGGCCGTGCACCGTACCGCGGCGCACGGCCAGATCGAACCCGTCGAGCGCGTTCTTGTCTCCGTATCTCTTCCGCAAGCCCTCGGCCACCACGGCGTATTCGCTCACAAGACCCTCCGTACCCTTGCCATGAACCTGAACTGAGTACATTGTACCCCATTATGGGTACGATGTACCCAATTAATATTTCGCGGCACCGCGCCGGACGATAGGGTGACGAACATGGCAAGCACGGAAACCAGTGGTAGCGGCGATCTGGGCCGCACACTCGAACTGCTGTGGGAGACCGGTCCGCGACCGAGCCGTGGCCCCAAACCGGGTCTCACCCTCGACCGGATCGTCGAGGCCGCGGTGCAGGTCGCCGACGCCGAAGGTCTGGAGGCGGTGACCATGCGCCGGGTCGCCACCGAATTGGGCACCGGAACCATGACGCTGTATCGCTATCTCCCGGGCAAGTCCGAGCTACTGGACCTCATGCTGGATCGGGTCCAGCGTCCCGATCCCGATCTGGGGGCAGCCGAGGGCGGATGGCGCGGTGCGCTCGAGCGCGTCGCCAGGGGGACCCTTGCCCTCTATCGCCGCCATCCGTGGCTGCTGCATGTCAACCAGGCGCGTCCGATCCTCGGACCTGCTGCCATCGAGAGCATGGAAACGGTACTGTCGGCGATCACGCCGATGGGCCTGTCCGATGTCGAGCTGATCTCGGTGATCGTCCTGGTCGACAACTACGTCGTCGGCGCCGCCCGCAGCGAGGTGTTCCACCAGGAGGCCCTGCGCACGACGGGAATGACCGACGCCGATTTCTGGCAGGCACAGATCCCCACGATCGAACGCGCGCTCGCCACCGGACGCTTCCCGACCATGGCCGAACTCGACGAGAACGCCTTCGACCAGGAATTCGATCACTTCGGTTTCGGCCTGCGACGCATCCTCGACGGGTTGGAGGGTCTGGTCGCCGAACGCGCGCGCGGCCGACCGGGCGCGCGGTAACGCTCGGTTGGGGTGCGTCGACCCGCTTCAGCCCGCCCGCACGGTGAGCCCGGCCCGTCCGGCAGCCTCGGCCAGGTGGGCCACCGCCTCTGCGAGCCCGGCCGCGGGTACGGCGGCACCGTCGAACATGGCGACGGCCACCGCATCGTCATCGGTGAGTTCCCAGGTACCGGCGATCCGGCCCCCCACCAGCACCAGGGGCGCGATCCAGCCCGCCGTCCGACTGACGGCCGCGCGGTGCGGTGCGGGCAGCAGTTCCTGATCACCGGTGCCCGGTCCGAGCACGTACTGATCGAAGGCCCCGAGCAACTGCACCGCATCGGTGGGTTCGGCGGCGGCGAGTTCCTCGACGTGTTCGGTGCGCAGGTACGCGCGCCTGCCCTCGACATCGACGTCGGTCAGCTCCTCCCCCAGCTCGGCGAACCAGCCGCGCACCCTGGTCTTGCGATGCGCGCCGCGGGTGAGCCAGGCATCGAACGCCTCCGGTGTCGCCGGACCGTGGGCGCCGAGGTAGGCGGTGATCGCCGTGCGCGCCGCCTCGTCGACATCGGTTACCGGACGCCATCCGGGCAGCGCGGCCGGGCTGGTGAAACTGACCTTCGTGCCCTGCGCCGGGCCGTGGCACAGCACGCCCTGCCAGGCCAGCGGTTTGAGCAGGGCACCCCAGCCCGAGCGCAATTCGGCGTCGTGGCTCGCAAACGCGGGATCGGCGACGATCCGGTCGACCAGCTCCGCGCGGGTGAGGACCTCCGATTCCAGCAGCTGCCCGACCTTGTCCGCCAGCGCCGCCACCTGGTCGGGGGTGGCTCCGAAGGTGCGCTGCCAGGACGGTTTCTCCCAGACCCGCGTCGCCGCGAGCAGGGTGAGACAGGCGGCGGCCGTCTCGGGAGTCATCGCATGCAGGGTGCCGCGCATCGCCCAGGTCTTGATCAGTGCGCCGTCGGCCAGGGCGCGAGCGACCGCACCGTCGGCGGGCGAGGTGGTGCGCAGTGCCGCGGCCAGCTCCGCCGAGGACGCCACCTGCGCTTGCAGACCACACAGCCGGTGCGCGATATCGACGACATCGACCGAGGCGCGTGGTGCGACGAACTGCCGCCGCAACCGCCAGGCGAAAACCTGCTCCCAACTCACCCGCATCCGCACACCCTTTCCGCAGCGATGGGCTTCACGCCCGTCTCGAGCGATCGCACCATAACGCGCTCCACCGACACTCCCACCCGGTGGCGAATGCCGTGGTCACCACCGATGGCGCCTCAGAAGATGCTGACGCACAACAGCACACCGGCGGTGGCCGAGAGCAGCCCGCCGACAGTGGTCACGATCACTCCGATCAGGGCCGTGCGGGTCGTCGCCAAACGCAGTGCGCCCACCGGCGCGACCAGCCGTTCGGCGCGGGCCAGCACGGCCGTGCCCGCCGCGCCGAGCGCACCGGCGGGTGTCCTGGCCTCCGCATCGACGATGGCGAGCAGACCGCCGAGCAACGGCTCCCGGCCGTGCTCGCGGGCGGCGGTGTCGTCGGCGCACATCTCCAGCAGTTTCCCGACCTCGGCCGAACCGTGGCGGAAGACACCGAGCCGTGGCGCCGTCGCGGCGATGCCGCTCACCGCGGCGGTCAGCATGCCGTGGCGGCCGGACAGATGAGCGCGTTCATGGGCGAGGACGGCCGCGAGCTGATCGCCGGTCAGGGCGGCGAGCGCGCCGCTGGTGACCACGATCGTGTCGGGCCGTCCGGGAACGGCGTAGGCCTGCGGCTGTGGCGTGTCGAGCACCACGGCGTCGAGGTCGGGTACCCGGCGCCCGACCATGCGCACCGCTCGCGCGTGGGCATGGGTGCGTCGTCGCATCGTCATCAGCGCGCGGGCGGCGCGCCAGCCGAGCAACCCCGCGCCGACGGCGATCAATATCGCGAGTCCGAAGGTCACCACCCGTCCCGCGGTGTGGTCGTAGGGGTGGACCGGTGTGCCGATGACCGCGTAGCAGGCGCGCAGGGCCTCGTCCGAATGCCGCCACACGGTGCCGAACTCGATCACGAACAGGACCGCCGACACCGTCCACGCGACCAGCGCGCTGGCCATCGTGACCACCCACGCGAGCACACCGAGCCGCGGCGCGATCCCCGCCCCGGTCAACCGGCGCAACACCGGCGGACCGAGTACGGCCACCACGGACCCGTACACCAGCAGCGATGATGCGAGGCTCACGCGGGACCCGGCGATTTCCGTGCCGTCAGCCGGCGCAGCGCGGCCCGCAGACCCGCCGATTCCTCATCGGTGATCCGGTCGACGAAATGGCTGAGCACCAGATCGGAGCGGCCACCGGCGCCCAACGCCTCGAGCATGAGCCGCGCGCTGTGCTCCTCCCTGGTCAGCGTCGGCCAGTACCGGTAGGCCTTACCGGCGCGCTCGCGCGCGAGCCAACCTTTGCGATGCAGATTGTCCATCGTCGACATGACCGTGGTGTACGCGATATCGCGTGACACGCACAGCTCCTCGTACATGTCACGGACGCTGGTGGTCTCGGTGTCCCGATCCCAGATCCGATCCATGATCACCGCCTCGAGATCACCGAACCCACGCACCGCGCCGACTCCCTCATCACTGGCCCGCATCCGTCTCATCGTGTGCTCAGCGTACTCGCCGAACGCATTTTCTACGTACCCGAGCCGTAGGTCGGCAAACCCTGAGCACCGCGACCTGTCGGACCTCCATGCGAACATACGTTCGTGTCCGATTCCGTGCCCGTCGCCCCCACCCGGCCGCCCGAGCCTGCCCGCGATCGTCGCCCGCGGATCACCGCGCGGGCCGACGCCTCGATCCTGCATGCCGATCTGGACTCGTTCTACGCCTCGGTCGAACAACGCGACGATCGCGCGCTGCGCGGCAGGCCGGTGCTCGTCGGTGGCGGGGTGGTGCTTGCGGCCAGTTACGAGGCCAAGCGGCTGGGTGTGCGCACGCCGATGAACTGCGGGCAGGCGCTGCGGCTGTGTCCGCACGCGGTCGTGGTGCCCCCGCGCATGTCGGCCTACGCCGAGGCGAGCGCGGCGGTGTTCGAGATCTTCCGCGACACCACACCGGTGGTGGAGGGCATCTCCATCGATGAGGCCTTCCTCGACGTGGCGGGCCTGCACCGGATCGCGGGGCCGCCGCACGGCATCGCCGAACGGCTACGCACCAGGGTCCGGGCGGAGCTGGGGTTGCCGATCTCGGTGGGCATCGCACGCACCAAATTCCTGGCCAAGGTCGCCAGCGCGGTCGCCAAACCCGATGGGTTACGCCTGGTCGAGCCGGATCGTGAACTGGAGTTCCTGCATCCGCTTCCGGTCGAGCGGTTGTGGGGCGTCGGCGTGGTCACCGCCGCGGCCCTGCACGATCACGGCATCACCCACGTCGGACAGCTCGCCGAACTCGGCGAGTCCGGGCTGCGCGCGATCCTCGGACCCGCCGCGGCTCGACACCTGTACGCGCTGTCGTGGGCCCGTGATCCGCGCCGGGTCGACACCGGGCGGCGGCGCCGGTCGATCGGCGCCCAGCGCGCACTCGGCCGCCGACACCGCACGCCCGAGGAACTGGCCGCCTACCTGTACGGGCTCGTCGACCGGCTCGGCCGCCGTCTGCGCGGCGCCGACCGGGTCTGCCGAACCGTGGTGCTGCGTCTGCGCTTCGACGATTTCGGCCGCGCCACCCGCTCACACACCCTCGCCGCGGCCACCGACGACACCGAAACCATCCGCGACGCCGCCCGCATCCTGCTCGGCGGCGCGCTACCGCTGATCCAGGAACGTGGCATCACCCTCATCGGGCTGGCGCTGACCAATCTCGCCGACGCCGACGCCGTACAGCTGACCTTGCCGTTCGACTCGCGCCCCACCGCGACCCTGGACGCCGCACTCGACGATCTGCGCCGCCGGTTCGGGTCCGGCGCCGTCACCCGCGCGGCCCTGCTCGGTCGCGGCGAGGGCCTGTCGGTGCCGCTGCTCCCCGACTGAAAGTTTGCTCATCGATTGCCCGACACGGTTGTTCGTCGTATTCTGTCCGAGGCAGGTTCGGGGGATGCCGCGGCCGACGAACCGCCGCACCGTCCGCCGCCGCACTGAGGAGAACCACCGTTGCCGTACGCGATTCTCGGCCTCATCACGCTCGCGCTCTGGGTGTACTGCCTGGTCGATATCATCACCTGCCCGGATACCGGGATCCGTCATCTGCCGAAGATGGGCTGGCTGCTCGTCGTTGTCCTCATCCCCACCGTCGGCGCCCTGTTGTGGCTGTTCGCCGGACGTCCGCTGCACGAACCGCGACTACGGTCCACCACGCGCTACGCCGAATACGACCGTCCCGGTCGCCATATCGCCCGCAATGCCGACGATGACGACGAATTCCTGCGCGCCCTGCGTGAACGCGCCGAATCCCAGCGCCGCGAAGCCCGGCGTCAAGAAGAACAGCGCCAGCGCGAAGCTCAGCGCGAGCGCGACACCGGCGAACTCTGATCACCGTGCGGCGAGGGGCCGCTTGTCCATCAGCCGCAGGATCAGCGGGGTGAAGATCAACTGCATGGCCAGCTCCATCTTGCCGCCCGGCACCACGATGCAGTTGGGCCGCGACATGAACGAATCGTGCAGCATCGACAGCAGATACGGGAAGTCGATCACCTTCGGATCGGCGAAGCGGATCACCACGAAACTCTCGTCCGCGGTCGGAATCGACCGCGCGATGAACGGATTCGAGGTGTCCACCGTCGGCACCCGCTGAAAGTTGACATAGGTCCGGGAGAACTGCGGACAGATGTACTTCACATAGTCGGGCATCCGGCGCAGGATCGTATCGATCACGGCCTCACTGGAATAGCCGCGTTCGGTCTTGTCCCGGATCACCTTCTGGGTCCACTCCAGATTCACGATCGGCACCACACCGACCAGCAGATCGGTGTACCGGGCGACATCGACGGTCTCGGTGACGGCAGCACCGTGCAATCCTTCGTAGAACAGCAGATCACTACCCGGCGCAAGATCCTCCCACGGCGTGAACGTCCCCGCGGGCAGCCCGAAGGGCTTGGCCTCCCGCTCGTCGTGCAGATACCGACGCACCGCACCGACGCCGGTCTGCCCGTAGTCGCGGAACAGACTCTCCAGTTCGGCCAGCAGATTGGCCTCCTCACCGAAATGGGAGAAGGTGGTGTTGCGGTTCTGTTCGGCCTCGGCCATGGCCAGCTTCATCTCGTTGCGGTCGTAGCGGTGAAACGAATCCCCCTCCACGAACGCGGCATTGATCCCCTCGCGGCGGAATATCTCCTGAAATGTCCGCGTGACGCTGGTGGTCCCGGCACCGGAGGACCCGGTGATGGCGACGACCGGATGTTTGACAGACATGGGCCCTCCTCGAGAACGGCTAGCGCCGGGCCGGACGGAACAACGACCGGGTGCCGAACAGCGAGGTATCGAAGTTCGGACCGGCCTCGGGTTCGCGGTGGTAGCGCTCGATCCGCTCGACCTCGTTGCGGGAACCGAAGATCAGCGGCACCCGCTGATGCGGATCGTCCGGCGTCACCTCCAGCACCCGCTCCTGTCCGGTGGTCGCTGCACCACCGGCCTGTTCGACGATGAACGCGATCGGATTGGCTCCGTACAGCAGCGATACCCGCCCGGGCCCGGCCGACGGACGCGTATCGCGCGGATACAGATACACCCCGCCGCGGGTCAGGATGTGGAAGGTGTCGGCGACCAGGGAGGCCACCCAGCGCATATTGAAGTCGCGGCCGCGTGGACCGTCCACCCCGTCCAGGCATTCCTGGACATAGCGCCGCACCGGACGTTCCCAGAACCGCTCATTGGCGGCATTGATCGCGAAACCCGAGGTGTCGTCGGGGATACGCATGCGCGGATGGGTGAGCACGAACGCACCGATCTCGCGGTCGAGGGTGAACCCGTCGACCCCGCTACCGGTGGTCAGCACCAGCATCGTGGCCGGACCGTACAGGGTGAACCCGGCGCACACCTGCCGGGTGCCCTGCTGACAAAAGCCGTCCTCCTCGGCGCGCAACACACTGAAGATGGTGCCCACCGGGAGATTCACGTCGATATTGCTCGAACCGTCCAGCGGATCGAACGCGAGCAGATATTTGCCGCGGCGCCCATCGCTGGGCACCTGATGGGCATCGCGCATCTGCTCCGACAGCAGGGCCGCCAGATGCCCCGTCCACTGGGTTTCGGTGACCATGATGTCGTTGCCGACGGCATCGAGATCGGGCATCGGCGGCGCACCCGCTTCCGCACCACTGCGCGAGGCGAGGATGGCGCCCCCGGTCACCTGATTGGCGATCAGTTTGGTCGCGGTCGCGACCACATTGACCAACGCCGAGAACTCACCGGAGGATCCGGGATGGCGGTGTTCCTCCTCGATCGTGTAGCGGGTGAGGGTCTTCCATCCACGAGGCATCGCGATCGGCCCCTCCTCATACCGTCGGCGTATCCGCCGCGGCGGGCGCATCGAACACACTGCTGCCGTACACATCCCGGTCGGTCAGTGTGATCAGGTCGGTCTTGGTCAGCGGGCGCCCCAGATCCACCAGCCGCCGCGCCTGACGCAACCGAGCGCGATCGATCGCATTGCGCACACTGCGGGCATTGGAGAAACGCGGCCTGCTCATCCGCGCGGTCAGATACTCCGCGAACGCGGTGTGCGCCGCCGCATCGAACCGGAAGTTCTGCCCCACCACCATCAGCTCGGCGATCCGCAGCAGCTCGGCATGGCTGTAGTCGCCGAACTCGAGATGGTGCGCGATCCGCGAGGACAGTCCGGGATTGGCGGAGAAGAACCGATCCATCCGGTCGGGATACCCGGCGAAGATCACCACCAGGCTGGCGCGCTCGTTCTCCATCTCCTGGAGCAGGATCTCGATGACCTCCTGGCCGTAGTCGCGTTCGTTCTCCGGCCGGAACAGGTAGTAGGCCTCATCGATGAACAGCACCCCGCCCGCGGCCTTGGCCAGCGCCTCCTTCGTCTTGGGTGCGGTGTGGCCGATGAACTGGCCGACCAGATCATCGCGGGTGACGGTGTGCACCTTCGGTTTCCGCACGTAGCCGAGCGCGTGCAGCATCTGCGCCATCCGCAGCGCCACCGTCGTCTTCCCGGTACCCGGACCGCCGGTGAAACTCATATGCAGGGTCGGCCGGGACGACTCCAACCCGAAGCGGGCGCGCGCCCGCTCGATCAGCAGCAGCGCCGCGATCTCACGCACCCGCCGCTTCACATTCGTCAGGCCGACCAGTTCACCGTCCAGTGCGGTCAGCACCTGCTCCACGTCCCCTGCGGCCACATCGGAGCTCAGGTCGAGGACCGCGTCGGCGGCCAGCACCTCGTCCTCGGTGGCCGTAGTGGTTTCGGCCGGTACCGCCCGCACCGGCCGGGAGTCCCCTGCTCCCGGCCGGTGTAGTCGGAAACCGGTTGCCGCGCGATCAGTCGGCATACCTGGCACCGGGCGGGGTGTCGGTGGCGTAGGAGTGCAGGCCGTAGCGCTGACGCCGGTCCGAACCCTCCACCCGGGTCAGACCGAAACCGGGCTCATCGGGCGGACGCTGCACCAGAAAACTCAGCGCGGTGGTCTGCCTGCCGTACCGCGCGTCATAGGCGAGTACCCGCACGTAATGGTTCGGGAAGGTGGCCCGGCAGGCGTTGATCTCGGCCAGCACACCGTCGGGTTCGTCGAGGTCGAACAAGGGCAGGCCCCACATCTCCCAGTAGGTGTTGCGCGGATGCGGATCGTCGGTGTACTCGATCGACACCGGCCAGTTGTTCAGCAGTGCATAGCGGACCTGGGCGCCGATCTCGGCGTCGGTCAGGTCGGGCAGATACGAGAAGGCTCCGTGACGCAGATACATGGCATGTCCTCCAAAAGTATTCGCCGCTCAATGGGTCGCCGTCGGCACCGCATCGGGTGCGTCGGTGGAGGTGTAGTCGAAGCTGACTTCACCCCAGGTCGCGAGCGCGACGTCGAGGGGACGATTGGCTGCTGCCGCCTTGCGCAACACCTCCGGTCCCTCGCGGAGCAGATCGCGTCCCTCGTTGCGGGCCTGCACGATCGCTTCGAGAGCCACCCTATTGGCCTCGGCACCCGCCGCTATTCCCAGCGGATGACCGATCGTGCCGCCGCCGAACTGCAAGATGACATCATCGCCGAACAGGTCGACCAGTTGATGCATCTGCCCGGCGTGTATGCCACCGGATGCCACCGGCATCACGCCGGGCAGGCTCGCCCAGTGCTGATCGAAGAAGATCCCGTTGGCGGGCTCGGTGACAACGACGTTCTCGCGCAATGTGTCGTAGAAGCCCTTGGTGGTGGCCGGATCACCTTCCAGTTTGCCGACCACCGTTCCGGCGTGCAGATGGTCGACACCGATCAGCCTGCACCATTTGGCCAGCACCCGGAAGCTCACGCCGTGCGTCTTCTGCCTGGTGAAGGTGGAGTGCCCGGCCCGGTGCAGATGTAGCAGCACGCCATTGCGCCGCGCCCAGTGCGACATCGACTGCATGGCGGTATAGCCCACCGTCAGATCCATCATGATGACGACGCTGCCCAGCTCCTTGGCGAACTCGGCCCGTTCGTACATCTGCTCCATGCTGGCCGCGGTGACATTGAGGTAGTGGCCCTTGATCTCGCCGGTCTCGGCCATCGCGCGGTGCACGCCCTCCATCGCGAACAGGTAGCGATCGCGCCAGCGCATGAACGGCTGCGAGTTGATGTTCTCATCGTCCTTGGTGAAGTCGAGTCCACCCTTGCACGCCTCGTACACCACCCGGCCGTAATTGCGCGCCGACAGCCCGAGTTTCGGTTTCACCGTCGCACCCAGCAAGGCCCGGCCGTACTTGTTCAGATACTCCCGCTCCATCACCGTGCCGTGCGGAGGCCCCTGGAAGGTCTTCACATAGGCGACCGGAATCCGCATATCCTCGAGCCGCAATGCCAGCAGCGGTTTGAAACCGAAGACATTGCCGATGATCGAGGACGTCAGATTGGTGATCGAACCTTCTTCGAACAGATCCAGGTCGTAGGCGATATAGGCGAAATACTCACCCGCCCGGCCCGGCACCGCGTCGATGCGGTAGCACTTGGCCTGATACCTGCTGTGTGCGGTGAGCCGGTCGGTCCACACCACCGTCCATGTGGCCGTGGAGGATTCGCCCGCCACGGCCGCCGCCGCCTCGATCGGATCCACGCCCGGTTGCGGAGTCACCCGGAACACGGCCAGCACATCGGTGTCCGACGGTTGATAATCCGGTGCGTAATACCCCATCGACGCATAGGACTGGACGCCCGGATCCCAACGATCGCGCTCGGTTTCTTCGGCCATCATTCCTCCTGCTCACGGGGGTGAACGCCTTGCGATTTCCAGGATGACGGCGCCGCGGACGACAAACAATTTGAATGTTTCTGGAAATACTCAACCGAATCGTCAGGTTTGCTACCGTCTGACGATGGGGAGAGTGAGTGCGGCAAGGATGGAAACCTTCCTGGTCGTCTCCCGCACCGGCAGCATCCGTCGCGCCGCGAGCCGCCTGCACGTCACCGAAGCCGCCGTCTCCGCGGCCGTCGCCCATATCGAGAAACAGTTGGGCGCCAAGCTCATCGCGAAATCCGGCCGCGGAATCACCCTCACCGAGGCCGGGCGGGTCTACGCCGACTACTGCCGCGGCATCCTCGGACTCATGCAGGAAGCACACGCCGCCGTACGCCGCGCCGAATCCGGACGCCTGCGCATCGGCGTGGTCGCCACCGCCGGTGAGTATGTGCTGCTGCGGCCGCTGGCCGCGTTCCGCAACCGCTACCCCGAGATCGAACTGAGCCTGTCGATCCATCCGCGCGATGCGTTGTTCCTCGAATTGCAGCACCACGAAACCGATCTCGTCATCGCCGGACGACCACCGCGCGACGCGGGCCTGGTCACCCGGGCGCGCCGGGCCAGCAGGCTCGTCGTCGTCGGCCCCGCGGGCCAGGCCTGCGATCCGATGCGCACCACCTGGTTGCTACGCGGACGCGGCTCCGGCACCAGGGAGGCCACCCTGAGCCTGCTCGCCCGGCTACAGATCGATCCACCCACCCTCACCCTCGGCTCGCACGGCGCGGTACTCGCCGCGGTCCGAGAGGGACTCGGCATCACCCTCATCCACGGCGACGCCGTCGGCGAGCACCTCGACTCCGGCGCCCTGCGCATCCTGCCGGTCGACGGCACCCCGCTCGACCGCCCCTGGCATGCCATCACCACCGGCAACCCCTCCCCGACCACCCGGCTGTTCCTCACCCATCTACTCGACCGCGACCGCGTCGGCGCCGACGCGTTCCATCCCGTCCGAGCTTCGGTAGCCGGGAAGTTGCCGCCACCCGGATGATCCGAGGGCGACGCGGCCGATCTCGGCGAACCTGCCACCAAGCGCGCATCCGCGGACGTACCATGCCGTCGTGGCCGATGCGAAAGATCCCGCCGCGCTGCGGGTCCTGGTCTACAGCGACGATGCCGACACCCGGAGCCAGGTGATGCTGGCCCTGGGCAGGCAGGTGCATCCGGACCTACCCGAGCTGGACTACCTCGAGGTCGCCACCGCCGATGTGGTGATCCAACAGATGGACTCCGGCGGTATCGACCTGGCCATCCTCGACGGTGAGGCGACCCCCGCCGGCGGGCTCGGAATCGCCAAACAGCTCAAGGACGAGATCGCGCAGTGCCCGCCACTGCTGGTGCTGACCGGACGTCCCGACGACGAATGGCTGGCCCGCTGGTCGCGCGCGGAGGCGACGGCCACCCACCCGATCGATCCGATCCAGCTGACCGATACCGTCGTCACCCTGCTGCGCGGCCGCCCGGCCGCCTGAACAGCGGATTCGACTCGCCTGCGGATTACCCTGTTTCGGTCATAAATGTCAGTCCCTAATTCGATCAAAGACCATCACGAATCGCCGGGTCCGCTGCCTGATCGGCGGTAGGCTGTGCGCTAGCTCACATGAGCGCGGGAGATGATATGACCCGCAGCGCCAGGTTCCTCTCAGCCCACCCTCGCCCACCGTGGCGATAAGGCGACCCCGGCGACGCGGACCACCGCATCGACCGCCCGCACCCCGTTCGAGGACGGACGGTCACATCCGCCCGCTCCCGTTCGCAAGGAGGGGAAGTGCTGTCGTGAATACCGAGGTGCCGATTCTCGTACTCGGCGCGATCGCTACCGCGTTCGCGCTGGGCTCCGTGGCGATCGCGGCTCTCATCGGGCCGAAACGCTACAACCGTGCCAAACTCGAACCCTACGAATGCGGGATCGAGGCCACCCCGCACGCCGTCGCGGGCGGGCCGGGAAATGTTACCGGGCAACGTTTTCCGGTGAAGTACTACCTCACGGCGATGCTGTTCATCATCTTCGATATCGAGATCGTGTTCCTGTATCCGTGGGCGGTCCACTTCGATTCGCTCGGCCTGTTCGGCCTCGCCGCGATGGCGCTGTTCGTCGTCAATGTCTCGGTCGCCTATGCCTATGAATGGCGCAGAGGCGGCCTGAGCTGGGACTGAGCACAGCCGCGCCGCACATCCGCACCGCGCTCCCCGCACCGGCGGGGACGATCCAGGAGAAGCAGTCGATATGGGTCTCGAAGAAAAACTGCCCAGTGGTTTCGTGCTCAGCACCGTTGAATCGATGGCGGGGTACCTACGTAAGGGGTCGCTGTGGCCCGCCACGTTCGGGCTGGCCTGCTGCGCCATCGAGATGATGGCCACCGGCGCCGGACGATACGACCTCGCCCGGTTCGGTATGGAGGCCTTCCGCGCCTCACCGCGCCAGGCGGATCTGATGATCGTCGCGGGCCGGGTGAGCCAGAAGATGGCGCCGGTGCTACGTCAGGTCTACGACCAGATGACCGAACCGAAATGGGTGCTCGCCATGGGGGTCTGCGCCTCCTCCGGCGGTATGTTCAACAACTACGCCATCGTCCAGGGCGTCGACCACGTGGTGCCGGTCGACATCTACCTGCCCGGCTGCCCGCCGCGGCCGGAGATGCTGCTCAACGCCATCATCGCCCTGCACGAGAAGATCCAGCAGATGCCGTTGGGCGTCAACCGCGTCGAGGCGATCCGCGCCGCCGAACAGGCCGCCCTCGCCGCCACCCCGACCATCCGGATGGAAGGGCTGCTGCGGTGACCGCCGACGAACCACGCAACGGCACCGGCGACGAGGTGATCGGCGTCCGCCACGGCATGTTCGGCGCGGCGGGCACCGGCGATACCTCCGGTTACGGCAGGTTGGTCCGTCAGGTCAGCCTGCCCGGCGGTACGCCCCCGCCCTACGGCGGATATTTCGATGCCATCGTCGAGGCGCTGCGCGAGGCGCTCGCCGCCGGTGGCCACGATATCGAGGCCGTGGTGGAGAAGATCGTGGTGTTCCGCGACGAACTCACCCTGCACATACACCGCGCCGACCTCGTCACCGTCGCCCGCGCGCTGCGCGATGATCCAGCACTGCGTTTCGAACTGTGCCTCGGCGTCGACGGCGTGCACTATCCCGATGATGCGGGGCGCGAACTGCACGCGGTGTATCACCTGATGTCGATCACCCACGGCAGGCGGCTGCGGGTCGAGGTCGCCGCACCCGACGCCGATCCGCACATCCCCTCGCTCTACCCGGTGTATCCCACCACCGACTGGCACGAGCGCGAAACCTACGACTTCTTCGGCCTCCAGTTCGACGGGCATCCCTCGCTCACCCGCATCACGATGCCCGACGACTGGCGCGGACACCCCCAGCGCAAGGATTACCCGCTCGGCGGGATCCCGGTCGAATACAAGGGCGCGCGTATCCCGCCGCCCGATGAGCGGAGGGCCTACAGCTGATGAACGACACCGACACACACACCGCCCACCCCGATACCGACGAGCGTCCGCCGAGCACGGACGCTCCCGCATCCGATCCGACGATCGTCACCGTCGGTGGTCAGGACTGGGACGAGGTCGCCGAATCCCTACGCGGTGCGGGCGAGGAACGCATCGTCGTCAATATGGGACCGCAGCATCCGTCCACCCACGGCGTGCTGCGGTTGATCCTGGAGATCGAGGGCGAAACCGTCACCGAGGCCCGTTGCGGTATCGGCTACCTGCACACCGGGATCGAGAAGAACCTCGAATTCCGCAACTGGACCCAGGGCGTCACCTTCGTCACCCGGATGGACTATCTGTCACCGTTCTACAACGAGACCGCGTACTGCCTCGGCGTGGAGAAGCTGCTCGACATCACCGAGCAGATCCCCGAACGCGCCACCGTGATCCGCGTACTGCTCATGGAACTCAACCGCATCTCCTCGCATATGGTCGCGCTGGCCACCGGCGGTATGGAACTGGGCGCGCTCACGCCCATGCTGTTCGGGTTCCGGGAACGCGAACTGATTCTCGACGTGTTCGAGACCATCACCGGTCTGCGGATGAACCACGCCTACATCCGGCCGGGCGGACTGGCCCAGGACCTCCCCGACGACGGCGTCGCGAAGGTGCGGGAACTGCTCGCGGTGCTACCCGGACGCCTACGCGATATGGAGCATCTGCTCACCCAGAACCCGATCTGGAAGGCACGCACCCAGGACATCGGCTATCTGGACCTCACCGGCTGTATGGCGCTCGGCATCACCGGGCCGGTGCTGCGCGCCACCGGCCTACCACACGATCTACGCAAGGCCGCACCCTATTGCGGCTACGACAGCTACGAGTTCGATATTCCGACCACCACCGGATGCGACTGTTACGGGCGCTATGTGATTCGGGTCGAGGAGATGAAGGAATCGCTCAAGATCGTCGAACAATGCCTGGACCGGCTGCGCCCCGGACCGGTCATGGTGGACGACAAGAAGATCGCCTGGCCCGCCGACCTGGCATTGGGCCCCGACGGTCTCGGCAATTCGCCCCGGCACATCGGCAAGATCATGGGCACCTCCATGGAGGGGCTCATCCACCATTTCAAGCTCGTCACCGAGGGCATCCGGGTCCCGGCCGGGCAGGTGTACAGCGCGGTCGAATCGCCGCGTGGCGAACTAGGCGTGCACATGGTCAGCGATGGCGGCACCCGGCCGTACCGGGTGCATTTCCGGGATCCGTCGTTCACGAATCTGCAAGCGGTGGCAGCGATGTGCGAGGGCGGCATGGTCGCCGACGTCATCGCCTCCGTCGCCAGTATCGACCCGGTGATGGGTGGTGTGGACCGATGACCGAGATCTTGTTGCGGCTGACCACCAAACCCGAACCGTATCCGGCGCCGGTGCGCGAACGCCTCGCCGCCGACGCGGTGCAGATCATCGCCCGCTATCCGCATCCGCGCTCGGCGCTGCTGCCGCTGCTGCATCTGGTGCAGGCCGAGGAGGGCCACGTATCGGGCACGGGTATCGAATTCTGTGCCGAACAGCTGGGTTTGACGGCCGCGGAGGTCACCGCGGTGGCGACCTTCTACTCCATGTACCGACGCACCCCCACCGGCGACTATCACGTCGGAGTCTGCACCAATACGCTGTGCGCGGTCATGGGCGGTGACGCCATCCTCGCCGCCCTACGCGAACACCTCGGTATCGCCCACGGCGAGACCACCGACGACGGCACCATCACCCTCGAACACATCGAATGCAATGCCGCCTGCGATTTCGCACCGGTCATCATGGTGAACTGGGAGTTCTTCGACAACCAGACCCCGGAATCTGCTCGGGCACTGATGGATTCACTGCGATCCGGCGCGCAGGTCACCCCGACCCGTGGCGCACCGCTGTGCACCTTCCGGGAGACCGCACGCATCCTGGCCGGGTTCCCGGACGAGCGGCCCGGCGCCCTCGACGGCATCCCCGGCCCGGCCTCGCTCGCCGGATTGCACACCGCACGCGAACGCGGCATGCAAGCACCCGCAGCACCGTCGCACTCGGAGGGGGAACCGCGATGACACTCACCCCCGTACTCACCCGGCACTGGGAAGACCCGCATTCCTGGACCCTCGACACCTACCGCCGCCAGGACGGTTACCGAGCCCTGCGCATCGCGCTCGGCATGTCGCCGGATCAGGTGATCCAGACCGTCAAGGACGCGGGTCTGCGCGGACGCGGCGGTGCGGGCTTTCCCACCGGGATGAAATGGAGTTTCATTCCGCAGGGCCCCGAACCCGATGGCACCGTCACACCGCACTATCTGGTCGTCAATGCCGATGAATCCGAACCGGGCACCTGCAAAGACATTCCGCTCATGCTCACCACCCCGCATGCGCTGATCGAGGGCGTCATCATCGCCGCCTACGCCATCCGCGCCGGGCACGCCTTCATCTATGTGCGCGGTGAGGTGGTGCCGGTCCTGCGGCGTTTGCAGGCCGCCGTGGCCGAAGCGTACGCCGCGGGACTGCTCGGCCGCGACATCCTCGGCACCGGCTACGACCTGGAGTTGATCGTGCACGCGGGCGCGGGAGCCTATATCTGCGGTGAGGAGACGGCACTGCTCGATTCGCTCGAAGGCAGGCGTGGCCAGCCGCGGCTGCGGCCCCCGTTCCCGGCTGTCGCGGGTCTGTATGCCTGCCCGACGGTCGTCAACAATGTCGAATCCATCGCCAGCGTCGCACCGATCATCCGCAACGGCACCGCCTGGTTCCGGTCCATGGGCAGCGAGAAATCACCGGGTTTCACGCTGTATTCGCTCTCGGGTCATGTGGCCAGGCCCGGCCAGTACGAGGCACCGCTCGGAGTGACACTGCGTGAGCTACTCGGCTACGCCGGTGGAGTGCGCGCCGGGCACGAACTCAAGTTCTGGACGCCCGGCGGCTCCTCGACCCCACTGTTCACCGCCGAACATCTCGACGTGCCACTGGATTACGAGAACGTCGCCGCCGCCGGATCGATGCTCGGCACCAAGGCCTTGCAGATCTTCGACGACACCACCTGTGTGGTGCGCGCCGTGCTGCGCTGGACCGAGTTCTATGCCCACGAATCCTGCGGTAAATGCACGCCGTGCCGCGAGGGCACCTATTGGCTGGTCCAGTTGCTCACCCGGCTCGAGGCGGGTCGGGGCACCGAGGCCGATCTGGACAAGCTGCTCGACATCTGCGACGGCATCAACGGCAAATCGTTCTGCGCGCTCGGCGACGGCGCGGCCAGCCCGATCGTGTCCTCCCTGAAGTACTTCCGCGACGAATACGCCGAGCATCTGCGGCTGGGCGGCTGCCCGTTCGATCCGGCGCGCTGTACCGCCTGGGCCGACAGCGAGATCCGAGAGGTGATCCGATGACCGCCACCGTGCGCACCGACACCAGCGGCGTGGTGCCCGCCGACCTGGTCAGCGTCACCATCGACGGTACCACCGTCAGCGTCCCCGCCGGGACCCTGCTCATCCGCGCCGCCGAACTGATCGGCATCCAGATCCCCCGCTTCTGTGATCATCCGCTGCTAGAGCCGGTCGGCGCATGCCGCCAATGCCTGGTCGAAGTGGACGGACAGCGTAAACCCGTCGCCTCGTGCACCATGGCCGTGGCCGATGGCATGGTCGCCCACACCCAGCTCAGTTCCCCCGCCGCCGAGAAGGCGCAGCGCGGGGTGATGGAACTGCTGCTGATCAACCATCCGCTGGACTGCCCGGTCTGCGATAAGGGCGGTGAATGCCCGCTCCAGAACCAGGCCATGTCCACCGGCTCGGCCGAATCCCGCTTCGACGGCGTGAAACGCACGTATCCCAAACCGATTCCGCTGTCGACGGCGGTCCTGCTGGACCGGGAGCGGTGTGTGCTGTGCGCGCGGTGCACCCGATTCTCCCAGCAGGTCGCCGGTGATCCGTTCATCGAACTGCTCGATCGCGGCGCCCTCCAGCAGGTGGGCACCGCACAGGCCGAACCACTCGACTCCTATTTCTCCGGCAATACGGTGCAGATCTGTCCGGTCGGCGCGCTCACCGGAACCAGCTACCGGTTCCGGGCACGACCGTTCGACCTGGTGTCGAGCCCCACTGTGTGCGAGCACTGCGCCTCCGGCTGCGCCCAGCGCACCGACCACCGCCGCGGTAAGGTGCTGCGCCGCCTGGCCGGTGACGATCCGCAGGTCAACGAGGAATGGAACTGCGACAAGGGCCGGTGGGCCTTCGCCTACGCCACCGAACCCGACCGGATCACCACACCGCTGGTTCGTGGCGCCGACGGTGCACTGGCACCGGCGTCGTGGTCGCAGGCGCTGGCCGTCGCCGCGCGGGGTCTGACCGCGGCGGGCGCGAACACCGGCGTGCTGGTGGGTGGCCGCGTCACCCTCGAGGACGCCTACGCCTACACGAAGTTCGCACGAATGGTGCTCGGTACCAATGACATCGACTTCCGTGCGCGCGTGCATTCGGTGGAGGAAGCCGATTTCCTGGCGGCGCGGATCGCCGGACAGGGCATGACCGTCGGGTACGACGATCTCGAATCCGCGCCGGTCGTGCTGCTGGCGGGTTTCGAGCCGGAGGAGGAGTCGCCGATCGTCTATCTGCGGCTGCGCAAAGCCGCTCGTAAGCGGGGGCTGCCGATCTATGCGCTGGCCGCGTACGCCTCGCGTGGCGTCGAGCGCATGTCGGCCACCCTGCTGCCCACCGTTCCCGGCGCCGAACCGCATTTCTTCGATGCGATCCGCACCGGCGGCACCGAATCGGGTGACACCACCGGTGCCAGTGTCGATTCCATCCGGCTCGTCGAACTCGGGCGACTGCTGCGGCAACCGGGCGCGGTCATCATGGTGGGCGAGCGGCTGGCCGCGATTCCCGGTGCGCTCTCGGCCGCGGTGCGGCTGGCCGACGACACCGGCGCCGCGCTGGCGTGGGTACCGCGCCGGGCGGGCGAACGCGGCGCCATCGAGGCGGGCGCGCTGCCCGGGTTGCTGCCCGGTGGGCGGCCGGTATGCGATCCGGAGGCCAGGCGTCAGGTGCGGCAGGTCTGGGGCGGGCCGGAACTTCCGGTCGCGGTGGGACGCGATACCGCCGGAATGCTCGACGCGGCAGCCGAACTCGGCGCGCTCGTCGTCGGCGGGGTCGATCTCGCCGATCTGCCGGACCCGAAGGCGGCGCTGACCGCGGTCCGGGCCGCTCCGTTCGTGGTCAGTATGGAGCTGCGCCACAGCGACGTCACCGAATGCGCCGATGTGGTGTTCCCGGTGGCCTCGTCCATGGAGAAGTCCGGCACCTTCCTCACCTGGGAGGGCAGGGCACGGGCGTTCGACGCCGCGCTCGGCGAATCGACGGTGCGCCGTACCGCGGCCCCGCTGTCGGATCAGCGGGTCCTGCACGCGCTCGCCGCGGAGATGCGGATACCACTCGGCCTGCCCGATACCGCCGCCGCGCGCGCCGAACTCACCGAACTCGGCGCCTGGGACGGCGCGGCCACACCAGCACCGGCGCACCGACCGCATCCGGTCACCCGGCCCGGCGCCGGAACCGCGGTGCTGGCCGGATGGCGGATGCTGCTCGACGCCGGGCGCATGCAGGACGGCGAACCGAACCTCGCCGGTATCGCCCGCCCGCCGGTGGTGCGGCTCTCGGCGGCCACCGCGACCGAAATCGGCGCCGCCGACGGTGATCCGGTCACCGTGTCGACCGAGCACGGCGCGCTGACCCTGCCTCTGGTGATCACCGCGATGCCCGACCGGGTGGTGTGGGTGCCGCTGCACGCACCGGGCTGTTCGGTGCACACCGAATTGGCGACCCATGCAGGCGGCGTCGTCGGGCTACGACGCGCCGGCCAGAAGACGGAGGGCGAACGCCATGTATGAGTTGTCCCAGCTGACGGTATACGCCCAGGCCGCCGAAGGTCCCGCAGGCTTCGGCACCGACCCGCTGTGGCTGGTTGTGGCGAAATCGGTGGCCATCTTCGTGTTCCTGCTGCTCACCCCGATGATCGCAGTGCTGGCCGAACGCAAGATCGTGGCACGCATGCAGATGCGCATCGGCCCCAACCGCACCGGCCCGTTCGGCAGTCTGCAATCCATCGCCGACGGCGTGAAGATGGCGCTGAAGGAAGACATCGTCCCCGCCATCGTCGACAAACCGATCTACATCCTGGCGCCGGTGCTCGCCGCGATTCCCGCGTTCATGGCCTTCGCGGTGATGCCGTTCGGACCCGAGGTGTCGATCCTGGGCCACCTCACCCCGTTGCAGTTGACCGATCTGCCCGTCGGGGTGCTCTACATCCTGGCCATCACCTCCATCGGCGTCTACGGCATCGTGCTCGCGGGTTGGGCGTCGGGATCGACGTATCCGCTGCTGGGCGGGCTGCGGTCGACCGCACAGGTGATCTCCTACGAGATCGCGATGGCCCTGTGTTTCGCCGCGGTGTTCCTGCTCGGCGGCACGATGGCCACCTCCGGCATCGTCTCCGCCCAGCAGGGCACCTGGTATGTCTTCCTGCTGCTGCCGTCGTTCCTGATCTACTGCGTGTCGATGGTCGGTGAGACCAACCGGGCGCCGTTCGATCTGCCGGAGGCAGAGGGTGAGCTGGTCGGCGGTTTCCACACCGAGTACTCCTCGCTGAAGTTCGCGATGTTCATGCTCGCCGAGTACATCAACATGGCGACGGTGTCGGCCCTGGCGACCACGTTGTTCCTCGGTGGCTGGGCGGCACCGTGGCCGTTGAACATGTGGGCGGGCGCTAATTCGGGGTGGTGGCCGCTGCTGTGGTTCACGCTCAAGGTGTGGACGTTCCTGTTCGTGTTCATCTGGCTGCGCGGCACGCTGCCCCGGTTGCGCTACGACCAGTTCATGAACCTCGGCTGGAAGCTGCTGATCCCGGCCTCGCTGCTGTGGGTGATGGTGGTCGCCACCGCGCGGGTGCTGGAACTCGAGGGCTATCACGTCCAGACCCCGATCCTCGTCGTCGGCGGACTGTTGGTGTGCGCGTTGATGATCGGGATGTTCCTGCGCGCAGGTCGCGCACCGGGTGCGCCGCCCCCCGCCGAGGAGCCCGCACCGACAGAACAAACTGGCAGATCCTCGAGCGGCACCGAGGTTTTCCTCGGATTCCCGGTCCCGCCGCTGCCAGAGCGACCGGCGCACACCGTGCCGGAGGGCGGTCTGTTCGAACCACTGGCCGGTTTCGCGGTCACCGCGGCCACCATGTTCAAAAAGCCGAACACCGAGTTCTATCCGGAGCAGAAGGTGCCCACCGCGGCCCGCTATCACGGTCGTCATCAGCTCAACCGCTATGCGGACGGGTTGGAGAAATGCATCGGCTGCGAGTTGTGCGCCTGGTCGTGCCCGGCCGACGCCATCTACGTCGAAGGCGCCGACAACACCGACACCGAACGCTTCTCCCCCGGTGAACGGTACGGCCGGGTCTACCAGATCAACTATCTGCGCTGCATCGGCTGCGGACTCTGCATCGAAGCCTGCCCCACGCGGGCGCTGACCATGACCAACGACTACGAACTCACCGACGACAACCGGGCCGATCTGATCTACGAGAAGGACCGGCTGCTCGCCCCGCTCGAGTCGGGGATGACCGCACCGCCACACGCGATGCAGCCCGGCAGCACCGACGCCGACTACTACCTCGGCGCCATCACCGGCACCGAATCCGGTCGCACCCCCGCGGCCGTGAGCACCGGCACGGAAGGCGGCGCGCGATGACCGTCACGACACACCTGGCCGCGGCGGCGCTGGCCGCCGAACCCGCGACGACGACCGGTACCGGCGAAGCGGTGCAGTTCTGGATCCTCGCGCCCCTGGCGGTGATCGGGGCGCTCGGTATGGTCTTCGCCGCCAAGGCCGTACATTCGGCGATCTGCCTGGCCGCCACCATGATCGCGCTCGCGGTGTTCTACATCGCCCAGGACGCGCTGTTCCTCGGTGTCGTCCAGATCGTGGTCTACACCGGCGCGGTGATGATGCTGTTCCTGTTCGTGCTGATGCTCGTCGGCGTGGACTCGCCCGAATCGTTGCGGGAGACGCTGCGTGGGCAGCGCATCGCCGCGGCCGCGGTCGGCATCGGCTTCGGTCTGCTGTTCATCACCGGTATCTCGCACGGTATCCGCACCTCCGACCTCACCTTCCCGGCCACCGGATTCCCCGGCCGCGACGTCATCGGTGAGCTGGCCGAACTGATCTTCATCCGCTACGTGTGGGCCTTCGAGCTGACCGGGGCGCTGCTCATCGCCGCCACCATCGGCGCCATGGTGCTGGCGCATCGGGAGAAGTTCGGACCGCAACTCGGGCAGCGGGAGATGTCGCGACGCCGGTTCCGCGATCCCGACCATGCCAGGCCGACACCGCTACCCACGCCCGGTGTGTATGCCAGGCACAACGCGGTCGACGTCCCGGCCAGGCTGCCGGACGGATCGTTCGAGGAGTTGTCGGTCTCGACCATCCTGCGCCACCGCCGCACCCGGGCACTGACCGAAGCCGCGGTGATCTCTGTCGGCACCACACCGGCCGAGTCCACCGAACGCGATGGCGGCGAATCCCGCACCTCCGACGAGAAAGGGAGCCGGTGAACCCCGAGAACTACCTGTTCCTGTCCGCGCTGCTGTTCACCATCGGCGCCGCCGGTGTGCTGCTGCGCCGCAATGCCATCGTGGTGTTCATGTGCATCGAACTGATGCTCAACGCGGTCAATCTGGCGTTCGTCACCTTCGCCCGAATGCATGCGAACCTCGACGGCCAGGTCTTCGCCTTCTTCACCATGGTGGTCGCCGCCGCCGAAGTGGTGGTCGGCCTGGCGATCATCATGACCATCTTCCGCGCCCGCCGTTCGACCTCGGTCGACGACGCCAACCTGCTGCGGTTCTGATATGGACACCGCGATGCTGTGGCTGCTGCCCGCCCTGCCCCTGGTCGGCGCCGTCACCCTGCTGCTCACGGGACGCCGCGCCGACGGCTGGGGTCATCTGCTCGGCTGTCTGACCGCGCTGGCCTCGTTCGCGGTCGCGATCGTCGCGTTCACCCAGATGCTCGGACGCGAGGGCGCCGCCCGCGCCATCGAACTCGAGCTGTTCCAGTGGGTTCCGGTCACCGGGTTGAACGTGGAGTTCGGGCTCCAGCTCGACCAGTTGTCGATGTGCTTCGCGCTGCTGATCACCGGTGTCGGCTCGCTGATCCACATCTATTCGGTCGGCTATATGAGCCACGACCCCGCGCGCAGGCGCTTCTTCGCCTACCTCAATCTGTTCCTGGCCGCCATGCTCGTGCTGGTGCTGGCGAACAACTTCCTCGTGCTCTACCTCGGCTGGGAGGGTGTCGGTCTGGCGTCCTATCTGCTGATCGGGTTCTGGTATGGGAAGCCGTCGGCGGCGACGGCGGCCAAGAAGGCGTTCGTGGTCAACCGCGTCGGCGATATGGGTTTGGCGCTGGCGATGTTCGTCATGTTCGCCACCTTCGGTTCGATCGGGTTCACCGAGGTCTTCGGGGCCGCACCGGTCGCGAGCGAGGGCACACTCACCGCGATCGGACTGCTGTTGCTGCTGGCCGCCTGCGGTAAGTCCGCGCAGGTGCCGCTGCAATCCTGGCTCGGTGACGCGATGGAGGGCCCCACGCCGGTGTCGGCGCTCATCCACGCGGCCACCATGGTCACCGCCGGGGTGTACCTGATCGCTCGCGCCAACCCGGTCTTCGATCTCGCACCGAACGCGCAGCTGGCGGTGGTGCTCGTCGGTGCGGTGACGCTGCTGTTCGGCGCGATCATCGGCTGCGCCAAGGACGACATCAAAAAGGCGCTCGCCGCGTCGACCATGAGCCAGATCGGCTATATGGTGCTCGCCGTCGGACTGGGCCCGGCGGGCTATGCGGTGGCCATCATGCATCTGCTCACGCACGGCTTCTTCAAGGCCGGACTGTTCCTCGGCGCGGGTTCGGTCATGCACGCCATGGACGACGAGACCGATATGCGCCGCTACGGTGGCCTGCGCACCCTGCTGCCGATCACCTATGTGACCTTCGGGCTCGGCTATCTCGCCATCATCGGGGTGCCGCCGTTCGCCGGATTCTTCTCCAAGGACCGCATCATCGAAGCCGCCTTCGCCGAAGGTGGCACCGCGGGACTGGCTCTCGGCGCGGTCACACTGCTCGGTGCGGGGCTCACCGCCTTCTACATGACGCGGGTCATGTTGATGACGTTCTTCGGTGAACGCCGCTGGAAGCCCGATACCCACCCGCACGAAGCGCCCGCGGTGATGACCGGACCGATGATCCTGCTGGCGGTCGGCTCGGTGGCTTCCGGTGCGCTGCTGGTGTGGGGTTCGGCGCTCCAGAACTGGCTCGAACCGGTGGTCGGCTCCCATCACGGCGAGCCCGCGCTGCCGGTCCCGGTGATCACGACGTCGGCCTTGCTCGTGGTCGCCGCCGGTGTGGGCCTCGCGTATCGGCAGTACGCGCGGCGACCGATCCCGGAGACCGCGCCGCAGCAGGTGTCCGCACTCACCGTCGCCGCGCGCAAGGACCTCTACGGTGACGCCGTCAACGAGGCCGGGCTCATGCGCCCCGGTCAGCATCTGACCCGCTCGCTGGTCTTCGTCGACAACCGCGGCATCGACGGACTGGTCAACAGCACCGCCGCGATCATCGGCGGCCTGTCCGCCCGGATCCGGCGGGTACAAACCGGTTTCGTGCGTTCCTACGCCCTGTCCATGTTCACCGGCGCGGCCCTGGTGGCCGCTGCCCTGCTGGCGGTGAGGATCTGGTGAGTGACTTTCCCTGGTTGACCACGCTGTGGCTGTTGCCCGTCGCGGGCGCGGTGCTCGTGCTGCTGCTACCCGCCACACGGCGGGTGCTGGCCCGCTGGGTCGCGCTCGGCTTCTCGGTGGCGGTGCTCGCGGTGGCGGTCCTGCTGGCAACCCGCTTCGAACCCGGCGGTGAACAGTTCCAGTTCGTCGAATCACACAGCTGGATACCGACTTTCGGCGCCGGCTACACCCTCGGCGTCGACGGTATCGCGCTGGTGCTCGTCCTGCTCACCACCGCATTGGTGCCGCTGCTCATCGTGGCGGGCTGGCACGATGAGCGCGAGGTCGGCAGCGGGCGGCGCGTCGCCCACACCTATGTGGCGCTCACCCTGCTCGTCGAAGCCATGGTGCTGATGTCGTTCCTGGCGCTCGACATCCTGCTGTTCTACGTGTTCTTCGAGGCCATGCTCATCCCGATGTATTTCCTCATCGGTGGTTTCGGGCCGCGCACCGACGATGCCGCGGTGCGGGTGCGCCGCGCGCGGGCCGCGGTGAAGTTCCTGCTGTACAACCTGCTCGGCGGGCTGGTCATGCTGGCGGCGGTGATCGGGCTGTACGTGCTCACCGTCCAGCAGGGCCTCGGCGACGGGACGGCCGGAACCTTCGATTTCCGCACCGTGGTCGCGGCGGCGAATACGGGTGGACTCGGCGCCGATCCGGCCCTGCTCAACGCTCTGTTCCTCGGGTTCATGTTCGCGTTCGCGGTGAAGGCGCCGCTGTGGCCGCTGCACACCTGGCTGCCCGATGCGGCGGTGGCGGCGACACCGTCGAGTGCGGTGTTGATGATGGCGGTGGTCGACAAGGTCGGCACCTTCGGCATGTTGCGCTACGGTCTGCTGCTGTTCCCGGACGCCACGCAGACCTACGCGCCGTTGCTCGTCACGCTCGCGGTGATCGCGATCATCTACGGCGCCCTGGTCGCCATCGGGCAGACCGATGTGATGCGACTGATCGCCTATACCTCGATCTCGCATTTCGGGTTCATCATCCTCGGCATCTTCGCGCTGACCAGTCAGGCGCAGACCGGCGCCACGCTGTACATGGTCAATCACGGCATCTCCACCGCCACGCTGTTCCTGATCGCCGGATTCCTGGTCTCGCGCCGCGGCACCAGGATGATCGCCGATTACGGTGGGGTGCAGAAGGTCGCGCCGGTGCTGGCCGGCACCTTCCTCATCGCGGGCCTTGCGACCCTGTCGCTACCGGGTCTGGCGCCGTTCGTGAGTGAATTCCTGGTCCTGGTCGGCACTTTCAGCCGCTATCAGGTCGCGGCGATCATCGCGACCGGAGCCCTGGTCCTCGCGGCGATCTACGTGCTGTGGATGTACCAGCGGATGATGACGGGCCCGGTGACCGAGGGCAATGAGCGGATCCGTGATCTGGTGCCGCGAGAACTCGCGGTGGTGGTGCCATTGATCGCCGCGCTGATCGTCCTCGGGGTCTATCCGAAGCCGATCACCGACCTCATCGACCCCGCCGTCCATCAGACCCTCACCACGGTCGGCATCACCGACCCCGAACCGTCGGCCCCGGCGCATACCGAGGCAGGCACCGCGACCACCGGAGGTGCGCACCCATGAGCGGTGACCTCGACGTCGGGACCGTCCTCGCGGCGACGGTGCCCGCACCGAGTATCGAATACGGCAAGCTCTCGCCGATGCTGATCGTGTTCGGCGCGGCCGTGATCGGTGTACTGGTGGAGGCCTTCGTGCCGCACCGGTACCGCTATCTCACGCAACTGACGCTCGGCCTGGCCGCCTTGCTGGCCGCGCTGGTGGCGGTGATCGCGCTGGCGGGCACGCAGACGACAGTGGCGGTCGGCGCCGTCGCCGTGGACGGAGTGACGCTGTTCCTCCAGGGCACGCTGCTGGTGGTGTCGATGCTCGGCCTGCTGTTCATCGGCCAGCGCACCGCCGCGCCGCGCTCCGGCCCCGGCACCTGGGCCCGTGCCGCGGCCCGACCGAAGATCGAACTCGACGCGTTCACCCCGCAGGCCTCCGCGGTGCCGGGCAGCGCTGCCGAAAGGGCCGCGGCCGCATCAGGTGTGGTGGCGACCGAGGTCTTCCCGCTGACCATGCTCGCGGTGGGTGGGCTGCTGCTGTTCCCGGCGTCGAACGATCTGCTGACGATGTTCATCGCGCTCGAGGTGTTGTCGCTGCCGCTGTACCTGCTGTGTGGGCTGGCCCGGCGCAAACGGCTGCTCTCCCAGGAAGCCGCGCTGAAGTACTTCCTGCTCGGTGCGTTCTCCTCGGCGTTCTTCCTGTACGGCGTCGCCCTCCTGTACGGCGCGACCGGCACCGTCCGACTCGGCGCCCTCGCGGATTCGCTGGCCGCCGACACCGGTGACGACACCCTCGCATTGCTCGGTGTGGCGATGCTGGCGGTCGGGTTGTTGTTCAAGATCGGCGCGGTGCCGTTCCAGTCCTGGGTTCCCGATGTGTACCAGGGCGCGCCGACGCCGGTGACGGCGTTCATGGCCGCGGCCACCAAGATCGCCGCGGTCGGCGCGCTGCTGCGGGTGCTGCACGTCGGAGTGCCGGGACTGGCCCAGGATTGGCGGCCGGTGCTCGGTGCGGTGGCCGTGGCGACCATGGTGGTCGGCGCGGTCATGGCCATCACCCAGACCGATGTCAAACGGATGCTGGCCTATTCCTCGGTCGCTCACGCGGGTTTCCTGCTGACCGCTCTGGTGGCGGCCAACGAGGCCGGGGTGTCGGCGGTGCTGTTCTATCTGCTCACCTACGGTCTGAGCACGCTCGGCGCGTTCGCCCTGGTGAGTCTGGTGCGCGAACCCTCCGGCGACGAAGCCACCTCCTTGGATCGCTGGGCGGGCCTGGGGCGCCGATCACCTTGGCTCGCTTCGGTGTTCGCGCTGCTGCTGCTCTCCTTCGCGGGTCTGCCGTTAACGAGCGGATTCGTCGCCAAGTTCGCCGTCTTCCAGGCGGCAGCCGAGGGCGACGCCGCCTATCTGGTGATCGTCGGTGTGCTCGCCAGCGCCGTGGCCGCCTTCTTCTACGTCCGGGTGATCGTGCTGATGTTCTTCACCGACCCACCCGCCGATCCGCCGGTGGTGACGGCGCCGGTGCCGACGAATGCACTGATCGTCGTCACCGCCGCCGTCACGCTCGTCCTCGGTCTCATGCCCCAGCCGGTGCTCGATCTCGCCGAGCGCGCGGCGAACTTCGCCCGGTAGCGGGTCACCCCGCCGCGCGCGCGAGTGCGCGGCCCGGTGCCGCGGAACCGACCTCGCCGCGGGACACCACCTGTCCCGCGGCGAGTTCCAGATGGGTGCCGCGGAACCGCGACCGCATGCCACGGTCGTGGGTGACCACCACCAGGGCGCCCGGATAACCGTCGAGCGCTTCCTCGAGTTCTTCCACCAGGGCGGGCGCCAGGTGGTTGGTGGGTTCGTCGAGTAGCAGCAGGTCCACCGGGTCGGCGATCAGCCTGGCCAGATCGATGCGGCGGCGTTGACCGTAGGACAGCTCGCCGATTCGCCTGGTCAGCTCCTCGGGAGGGAACAGGCCGGTGCCGAGCAGTTCGGCCGCCGCGTCCTCGAGGTGGATCGATCGCCCGGCCGCGTAGGCGTGCAGGACCGTCGAGCGCAGCGGCCACGGAGTGTGCTGCTGGCGCAGCAATCCCACCGGCCCACGGACCCGCACCGCACCGTCCGGTGCGGTCAACTCGCCCGAGAGCAGCCGCAACAGTGTGGTCTTACCCGCGCCGTTGGGTCCGGTGATCAGCACCCGCTCCCCGGCGGCGATCGACAGCTGATCCACGCGGAGACGTTGTGGGACAACGACATCGCTGATCGTGGCGACCGGACCGTCGGCGTCGGTGACGCGGTCGAGCCGGGCGGTGAAGCGCAACGGCTCCGGTGGTTCGGCCACCGGATGCTCGGTCAGCCGCGCCACCCGTTCCTTGGCATTGCGGATACGGGATCGGGCGCCGTGGTCGCGGCCGCGCGCGCGGAACGGGCCCGCCGCGAACACCGCCAGCGGCAGTTTGCGCGGAATGGCGTCCAGCCGGACGACATTCGATTCGGCCAGTGCCCTGCTGCGCGCCAGTTCCGTGCGCCAGTGCAGGAAGTCGGCCTCCCACCGTCGGCGCTGGGCCGCTTTCGCCGCCAGGTAGCCCGCGTATCCGTCGCCGAAGCGCGCGATGGCGCCCGAGTCGACCTCGACGATCGTCGTGGTGATGCGTTCCAGGAACACTCGATCGTGGGTCACCGCGATCACCGTGCCGCGGTGGGCGAGCAGGCGCTGTTCCAACCATGCCACTGCCCGGTCGTCCAGATCGTTGGTCGGCTCGTCGAGCAGCAGCAGTTCCGGTGCGGCGGCCAGCGTCGCCGCCAGCGCCAACCGGGATCGTTGCCCACCGGATAGTGTGGCGAGGGTCCGGGTGCGGTCCAGGTCCGGCAGGCCGAGCCCGGCGAGGGCGATATCGACACGGCGGTCGGCGGCATAGCCGCCGCGCAGTTCGAATCGCTGGACGAGTTCGCCGTAGTGGTCGAGCAGGCCCTGGGGCGATCCCGGTGCGGCGAGGGCGATTTCGGCCGCACGCAGCTCCGCCTCGAGGGCGCGGATATCGGCCAGCGCGTGGTCGATGGCGTCGGCGACGGTCGCTGAATCGGGCAGTTCGAGTGTTTGTGGCAGGTAGCCGATACCTCCTGGAATGTGCACGGTGACCTCGCCGTTGTCGGGGGCTTCGCGTTCGGCGATCAACCGCAGCAGGGTCGATTTGCCGGACCCGTTGTCGCCGACGATGCCGACGGTTTCGCCCGGCCGGATGGTGAGTGACGCCCGATCGAGCACGATCCGGTCGCTGTAGCGTTTCGTGATGTCGGTGAGGGTGATTTGACCAGCAGCAGTACGCAAGGTTGTCCTCCTGTCCCGGCCGGAAGGCCGTGTTACCGGAACCCGCGCAGCACGACATCGGAGTAACCGAGGATGCGCGGGGATCGCAGGCGGAGCCGGGCTCGATATCCGAGCGGCGCTCGACGCGTGCGGAGCGGATTACAGGAAGATCAACAAAGTACCCATGAGGTTGCCCAAGCTAGCGGCCGAATCCGCGGAGTGTCAAGGGGTATTCTGCACGGCCGCGGCCAGGACCGCTTCTGTCTGCTGTTTGTCCTGCTCTTCGGCGTGCCGCCCCCACCGTTGGGCGATCACGGCGCAGGCGATCAGCTGGAGTTGATGGAACAGCATGAGCGGCAACACCATCAGCCCGATGTCGGTGCCGCCGAACAGCACCGCCGCCATGGGCAGGCCCGAGGCGAGGCTCTTCTTCGATCCGGCGAACAGGATCACGATCCGGTCCTCGCGCGGGAACCGGAACAGTCTGCCCGTCCACATCGCCACGCCCGCCACCACCGCGAACAGCGCCGCCGATACCGCGAGCAACACGAGAACGTCGCCGACACCGACCTTGTTCCAGATGTCTTCGCGCATACCGGCGCTGAACGCGGCGTAGACCACGAGCAGGATGGATCCGCGGTCGACCAGTTTGACCGGCCCCGCGTGCCGGGTGAGCCATTCACCGATCCAGGGGCGGGCGAGCTGGCCGAGCAGGAACGGCACCAGCAGTTGCGCCACGATCGCCACCGCGGCACCGGCGTCGATATGCGCCTCACCCGTCGTATGCATCAGCGCCACCACGAGCAGCGGAGTGAGGAAGACGCCGAGCAGATTCGAGAACGAGGCACTCACGATCGCGCCGCCGACATTGCCACGCGCGATGGAGGTGAACGCGATCGAGGACTGCACCGTCGAGGGCACCAGACACAGGAACAGCACACCGGTGTAGAGCTGCTCGGACAGCACACCGGGCACCAGCACCCGCAGCGCCAGCCCGAGCAGGGGAAACACCACGAAGGTGATGGCCAGAACCACCGTATGCAACCGCCAGTGCTGCACGCCCTGCCACGCCTGCGCGGGCGACAGACGTGCACCGTAGATGAAGAACAGGGCCGCGATGGCGGCCTTGGTGGCCCAGTCCAGCACCACCGCTCCGGTTCCCGAAGCCGGAACGATCGTCGCGACGCCGACCATCGCGAAGATCGCGAGGACGAAACCATCGATCGAGAACCTGCTCAGCAACCGCATTGCAGCAACATTAGGTCGCGGCATCCCATCGAGGAATACGATAGGTGCTATATCAGCTATAACGAACTGCGATAGCGAGGTGGTCGTGTTCGATCCGGTCCTGCTGCGTAGTTTCGTGGCGGTCGAGCAGTACGGCGGATTCACCGCCGCCGCCCGTCAACTCGGGTTGCGCCAGCCCACCGTCAGCGGGCACGTCGCCAAACTCGAGCGGGAACTCGGTCGCGAACTGTTCCTGCGCGATACGCATTCGGTCACGCTCACCTCCGACGGCGCGGCCATGCTCGGCTTCGCCCGCGAGATCCTGGACGCGCAGAGCCGGGCCGCCCAGTACTTCGGCGGTGAGACCGTCACCGGGCGCATCCGCTTCGGCGTCTCCGAAGACCTGGTGGCCGAAACCCTGCCGGAGATCCTGCGCGACTTCCGCCGCGACTATCCACGCGTCGACCTGGACATGTCGGTCGGGCTCAGCGAAGAGATACACGCACGGCTGCGGCGCAACCATCTCGACCTCGCCTTCGTCAAACGCAGGCCGGGTGAACAGCACGGCAAGCTGGTCTTCACCGACCGCCTGGTGTGGGTCGGACCACCCGGTGCCGCCGCACCCGCGCCCGGTGACCCGATACCGGTGGTCACCTATCTGCCACCGAGCCTGACCCGCGACGCCGCGCTCGGCACCCTCGACCGCGCCGGGCTGGACCATCGCATCGCATGCACCACCAAAGGGCAGCTCGGCCTACGTGCGGCGGTGCTGGCCGGACTCGGGTTCGCGGTGCACAGCGAGAGCCTGCTGCCCGCCGACCTCTACCCGGTGCCCGGCCTCCCGAGTCCTGGCACCACCGAGTTCGTACTCATCAGCACCGCCCGCCGTGCCGCGTCCGCACCCGAGCGAGCACTCACCCGCGCGATCGTCGAGAACATCGATCGCCTACGGTTTCGGCGTAGATAGGCGGGCACGCCATTCCGCGACAAGAGTTGACGATGTAAAACGTGGGTGTTTAGTTGTGTCGGTGGGTGTCGAGAAAGTGGCGGTGGTCACCGGCGCGACGTCGGGGATCGGCGCGGCGCTGTGTCGACGGCTGGTGACGGCCGGTGTCTGCGTGGTCGCCGCGGCCGACGACGCCGCCGGACTGCGTGAGCTGTCACGCGGGCTCGACGGCGCCAACCGGTATACCCGGCTCGTCGACGTCACCGATGACGAGCGGGTCCGGCGCCTGCTCACCGGAACCGTCGCCGATCTGGGTCGGATCGACTATCTGTTCAACAATGCCGATATCCGCGTCGACGGCGAATTCGAATCCTTCACCCGGCAGCAGTGGCACGATCTCGTCGACGTCAACATGTGGGGCGTCGTGCACGGCACCCGGCACGGCTACGCGCTGATGCGGGCGCAGGGGTTCGGTCATATCGTCAATACCGCCTCGGTGGCGGGGCTGGTGCCGACGGCCCGGTCGGTGGCGTATGCGATGACCCAGCACGCGGTGGTCGGGCTGACGACGTCGTTGCGGGCCGAGGCGGTGGGTACCGGGGTGCGGATCAGCGTCGCGGTACCGGGTGCGCTGTCGTCGCGCTCGACGGCGGTGACCGGGGCCGCGGCGAAGGTGCGCAAGCCCATCGACGTGATCAGCCCCGATCGGGCGGCGTGCGCCATCATGCGTGGTATGCGCCGCAATCAGCAGTACATCGTCGTTCCGCGGCACAGCCGGGCGATGATCGCGGCGTTCCGGTGGTTCCCGAATCTCCTCGGCGGTGTCCTGGCGCCGCAGCGCCGCGGCTGACCTCGCCCTCATCGGGCCGAGGAACGCGATAGATTCCAGCTGCGCCAGGTGTCGGCGGGCACGCGGTCGCGGATGGGATCGGCGATGCCGACGCGCAGACTCTGCGGCAGCCGGTCGGTCGCGGGCAGGATATCGGTGGACAGACCCCGCAGATACTCCACGTCGAGGTCGTACCCGGCCTCCCAGCGGTCGATGTTCTTGTCCGCGACAAGGCGTTCCGGATCGAGGACCGCCAGCGCGAGCAAGGTCACCACCGCCGTGCCGACCGCCGCCCGGCCCAGCCGCCGGTGCCGCAATCGCAGCACCGCGACCAGCACCAGCAGATACACCGATCCGATCCACAACTCACAGGTCAGCACCAGCAGCCGGAGCACGGTGAACCCGTAGGCCTGCTGATAGGTCCACATCCGTGACAGTGCCGAGGCGACGATGATCAGCGACAGCACCGCGACCGCCGCCAGCAAGATCCGCAACCACAGCTGGTCCGGCGCCGAATCCCGTGCGGCCCAGCGCAGTACGACCGCGATCACCGCGAGCGTGAGGATGGTGACGGTGGACAGCTGCCAGAAGCCGCTGCGCGCGTATTCGGCGTAGGTGAGTCCCGCGGTGCGCTGGACGTGCTCGTCACCGCCGAACAGGGCGAGGAACTGTACGGTCACGAAGACCGCGAACAGTACCGTCAGCGCCGCGACGGGAAGCGCCCATTCGGTGCGATTCAGCCGTCTGCCGGTGGTGGGCGCGTCGGACGTGGCGCGCCGGGGCGGTCCGGCGATCACATACAGCGCACCGACGGTGCCGAGTCCCGCGAGGACGAACATCAGGATCCACTGCGAGACGGCCGCGGAATCGATGGTCGGAACCAGGTTTTCGACCAGACGCGCGAAGGTCGCGTCGGCACTGCCGAGCAGCGGTACGAACACCGCGAGCAACAGCGCCGTGACCACCACCGACCCGGCCAGCCGCACCCCACGCGCTCGCCCCGGCACCTGCACCCGCCGCATACCCGCGTAGACCCACGGCAGGCTCCGCATCGCCTCGATCGGCACCGCGATGAGGTCGTACCGCAATCCGAACACCGACCGCGGCCCCACCGCCGCCAACGACCCCGCCGCGACCGCCGCCAGCACACACAGCACGAACAACCATCCGGCGGCCCGGAACGTCCCCACCGCCACCAGCGCCGCCGCCAGCACCGTCCACCAGAGCCGACCACTCCCCCAACCTGCGAACGCTCCGTCCGGTTGTCCGCCCGAAGCTGTCTCGTCGTCCGCTCCGGCGGCGCGGTGCCCATTGCCCGGCGCCACGGAGTCGACCGTCGCACGGGCACTCTCGCCTGGTGTACCCGACGCCCGCTGCGACCGGCGGATGACGACCACGATCGCCGCCACCACGACACCGGCGGCCAGGAGCCAGCCGATGCCGGGGCGGTCCGTGGGAATCAGCACGGCGGCGGCCGACCCCGAGATGACCGCCGCGGGCAGTAGCCCCACCGGATGGGCCACTCGCTGCCACTTGGGCGGCGGTTTCGGTGCGGCCATCGGCGGCATGGGCGATGCCGGGGATCGGACGTCCGGTGGTTGTGTTCGAAGCGCCCCCGCTGGTGGCGGGCGATGGGCCTGGGTGCCGGGTTTCGCCCACACGGACGCCGAGCTTGCGCCGGTAGCGGACTGCACATCCCCCGATCCCGCCGCCGCCTGTCCGTCCCCCGATTCCGCCCTCGCCTCTCCGGCGCTTTCGTCACCGGCAGCCAGGACCTCCGACTCGGCCGTCGGTGGGTCGCCCGACACCACCTGGCCGTCCTTCGCCGCCGCCTCCCCGTCCGACGGTGGCGCACTCTCCGTTGCTGCCCGTTCGGCATCCTGCGCGCCAGACAGCGAAGCGCCCGAGTCGCCGGGACGCGAAGCATCCGGGTCGCCGGGACGCGAAGGGGCCGAGTCGCCAGGCATCGAAGCGTCCGAGTCGCCGGGACGCGAAGGGTCCTGGTCGCTGGACCCCGAAGCGTCGTGGTCTCCTCGCCGCGAAGTCGGTATCGCGCGCTGATCGGCATCGGCGATATCGCGCGGAGCAGGGCTTTCGGCCGCCGATCGCGGCGGTGTCGGTTCGGGCGAATCCGGTGTGGTCGGCATGGGTGTCCCCTCCTGTGGGTGTGCGGGATCGCCCCGGGACCTGGTCGGCCCGGGGTGTCGTTCGGTGTGGGTCAGTGGCCGGGCAGGACCACTCGGATACGGGAGCCGGGGTCGGTGACGGCGATGGTGCCGCCGTGCAGGTCGACAACCCAGCGGGCGATGGCGAGGCCGAGGCCGGTGCCGCCGCCGTCGGTGCGGCCGCCGCGGGTGAAGCGGTCGAAGATGTGGGCGCGGTCGGCGGGCGGGATGCCGGGGCCGTCGTCGCCGACATCGATGACGACGCGATCGGGTGCACCGCTGACCTCGATGCGCACCTCACCACCGGCGGGGCCGTGTCGTGCGGCATTGTCGAGCAGGTTGAGCAGCACTTGATGCAGCCGTGCACGGTCGGCGAACACGCACAGCGCGCCGGGGCGCACCGCGGTGCTGAACCGCACCCCACGGCCCAGCGCAGCGGTGGTGACCTCGGCTTCGGCCACCACCTCGGTCAACAGCGGCTCGATCGGGAAACTCTCGCGGTCCAGCGGAATCGCGCCCGCTTCGATACTCGACAGATCGAGCAGTTCGGTGACCAGCAGGCCGAGCCGTTCGGTCTGGGCCAATGCGGTGCGCAAGGTGCGCGGATCGGGTTCGGACACACCGTCGACGAGGTTCTCCAGCAGCGCGTTCAATGCCGTGACGGGTGTGCGCAGTTCATGGGAGACATTGGCGATGAGTTCGCGCCGCTGCCGGTCGGCGGCGGCGAGATCGGCGGCCATCTGGTTGAACGCCTCGGCCAGTTCACCGACCTCGTCGCGCGAACTCGCACGTACGCGTTTGCTGTAGTCACCGTGGGCCATGCCTTTGGCGGCCGCGGTCATCTCCCGCAGCGGCCTGGTGATGCCGTGCGCCAGGAACTGCGAGGTGACCAGCGCGATCGCGGTGGCGGCGAGCGTAGTGCGCGGCGGTAGCCAGCCGATCTGCAACCGAAAGTACCCGAACGCCACGCCTGCCGCGCAGAGCATCAGCACGGCGAGCTTGAGTTTGATCGAGCGCACCGGGTCCAGCGGGCGTGGCAGCGTATCGGACACCCAGGTGGTCATCCGCCGCAATCGTCGCGCGAGACCCACCGTCGCCGGTGCCTGCGATGGCGCGCTCATCGGGTCTGCCCGGCTTCCAGGGCGTAGCCGACGCCGTGCACGGTGCGAATGAGGTCGGCGCCCAGTTTGCGCCGCAGGGCTTTGATATGGCTGTCGACCGCGCGACTACCGGCCGCATCGGCCCAATCCCACACCTCTTCCAACAGACGTTCCCTGGCCAGCACCGCCCGTGGCCGCCGCGCCAGCCGCGCCAGCAGGTCGAACTCGAGCGGTGTGAGCTGGCTTTCGACACCTGCGCGCCATACCCGCCGCTCGTCCAGATCGATGCGCAGATCACCGACCAGGAGGGCGGTGCCGTCCTGACCGGCGGACCGTTCCGCCCGCCGCAACAGTGCATGTACGCGGGCGGTGAGAATCCGCAGCGAGAACGGCTTGGTGAGGTAGTCGTCCGCGCCGACACCGAGCCCGACCAGCTGATCGGTCTCCTCGGTCCGCGCGGTGAGCATGATGACCGGCACCGCGCGCCCGGCCTGGATGCGGCGACACACCTCGAGCCCGTCGAAGCCGGGCAGCATCACATCGAGCACGACCAGATCCGGTCGGCGGGCTTCCGCGGCGGCGACCGCGGCCGGACCGTCGTGGGCGAGTTCGACGACGAACCCCTCCGCGCGTAACCGGGCGCCGACCGATTCGGCGATGGTGATCTCGTCATCGACCACCAGAATCCTGCGCGCCGCACTGTGCTCCATGCGGGGTACATTAGCCAGCGGCTGTGGAGAGATCCGGGGCCAATTGTGGAGATTCGGTGAGCGCTACGACGAGATCCCGACCGGTTCAGCCGATCAGCGAGTTCATCAGCGTGCCCGCACTGGTGGCGACGGCGCCGCCGAGCATGCCGCCGACGACCATTTTCGGCGAGGCCAGCGACCCGTTGTTCCACTTCTCCCAGGCGAACCGCCCACCGGCGACGGTGATGCCGACAACGCCCGACAGCAGGACGAACCAGGTGAAGTAGCGGACGAGTTCATCGATCTGCGCGGCGATCGGTGGCGCTTGCGGCGTGGGATCGCTCACTTGCGCGACGAACTCGTGGACTGCGTGAAGGACCATGATGCTCACTCCGATAACGAATTCTCGTCTGATAGTGAAGCAATTGATGCCCGACAGCTATGGCGAACGAAGTATTGCGGGTGTCGAGTCCCGGCGTCAAGACCTGATCGGACCGCCACCGGGCGGTGCGCGGGCTACGACCGGCCGTAGTATGGGTGGGTGCGTTCTTCCGGGTCGGCTGCTGCCTCCTTGCGGGGCGCGTTCGTCGGCTCCGCCTCCGGCGCGGTGAGCATCGCCGCCCATGCGCTCGGCGGTGGTGTGGTGACGCTCGGATCGTCGTCGGTCACCCTGTTGCTCGGCGCGTGCGCGTTGATCGGCGTGGTGGCCCGTGCGCTGCCCGTCCGGCCCGGTGTCGCGCAGGTGATGCTGTTGCTGACCGCCGGGCAGGCCATCGGTCATATCGCGTTGACCGCGGGGCATGGTCACCACCATGGCTCCGTGTCTGTGGCGGCCATGTTCGCCGCTCATCTCGTCGCCATCCCGGTCGGCGCTTTCCTGATCCGCGGCGCCGAGCTGGCGGCGCGTCGAGCCGTATCGAGTGTGCGCCGCGCGGTCGCGATCCTGCGCGCCACACTCACCGCCCCGCCATGGACCCCGAGTTCTCTTGTCATCAGCGCGGATCCGCTGATCCCACCGCGGCCGCTGCTCGCCTCGGGTTCCGGGACTCGCGGACCACCCGCTACGGCCTGGTAGTTCCGCTCGCCACCAGCGCGGGTGGTGCACCGCGAATCGACTCGCGCATGGGCGGCCTCGCCCACCACCCACTCATGCCCGGTCGTCTCACCCCATCCGACTCGCGCGAGTTGCCAAGCGCGCTTCGCGAGCAGTTGTCGTTGTGCCGCTTCGATGCGTCGTTCGCCGCGTGACGATCATCCGGGTGCCGCTTCCCATGGCCTCGCCCAGCTGCGCCACCCGCCTTCGCGGCATGCGCCGACAGCGGCATCCACCGGGACGATCTGCTACTGCACGACGAGTACCGAGCGACTCGGGCACTACACCGGACCTGCATCCATCCAGACATTCGAACCCCAAGGGAGATCCGTGTTCCATCGAATCCCGGCGCCGCGCGCACACCTGCGTCGTACCGCCGCCACGGTCCTGCTCGCCGCCGCACCTTTCCTCGCGCTCGGCTGCTCCGATGCCACCGACGCACCGGCCGATGCCGCGGGCGCGGTCACCATTGCCGAACAGTGGGCCAAGGCCGCCGACAGCGGTATGTCGGCCGCGTTCGGGCAGTTGCGCAATGACAGCGACGAGGCGGTCACCGTGGTGTCGGCGACCAGCCCGGCCTCGGCCACTGTCGAACTGCACGAGGTGGTCACCGGCGAGGACGGTGTCAAGGTCATGCGCCCGAAGGAGGGCGGTTTCGTGATTCCCGCCCACGGTGAACTGGACCTGGAACCCGGCGGCAACCACATCATGTTCATGGGGTTGAACGGTCCGCTGCGCACCGGTTCGGAGGCCCCGGTCACCCTCACCTTCGGTGACGGTTCGACCACCACCTTCACCGCGCAGGTTCGCGACTTCCCCGGCAATCAGGAGAACTACGAGCCCGGCGGCGATCATGGCGGCACTCCGGCACCGGTGCACGGTGGCTGAGCCGGTGCGCGCCCGGTCCGTCCGGTTGAACCGGCGGCGTCTGCTCGGCGGCGGTGCCGCCGCCGCGGGTGTCGCCGGTCTCGGCGCGGCCGCGTTCTCCAGTACCCGCGACCACACCGACTCCGCGGCGACCGCGGTGGAACCGTTCTACGGCGAGCACCAGGCCGGGATCGCCACCGCGCCACCGGCCCATGCCGCGTTCGTGGCGCTGGATCTACGCCCGGACACCGACCGCGCCGATATCGTCGGCCTGCTGAAGATCTGGACCGAGGACGCCGCTCGGCTCACCGCCGGTCGCCCCGCGCTCGGTGACACCGAACCGGAACTGGCGCAACGACCGTCGCGCCTCACCGTCACGGTAGGTTTCGGCCCGCGGGTATTCGATATCGCCGGTATGGCGCAGCGTCGCCCGCTCTGGTTGAAACCCTTGCCGCCGTTCGCCATCGACCGGCTCGATCCCGCCTACGGTGACGGCGATCTGCTGCTCCAGATCTGCGCCGAGGAGTCGACGGCGGTATCGCATGCGGTGCGGGTGCTGTGCAAGAGCGTGACTTCACTGGTCTCGGTGCGCTGGGTGCAGCGCGGGTTCCGCGACGCCGCGCCGGGGACCACGCCACGCAATCTGATGGGCCAGGTGGACGGCACGGTGAACCTCACTGCGGGCACACCGGATTTCGACCGGCTGGTGTGGGACGACGGCGCGGCGCAGCCGTGGCTCGCGGGTGGAACGTCGCTGGTCCTGCGCCGGATCGCGATGACATTGGACACCTGGGACGAAATCGACCCCGACGGCCGGGAACTCACGGTCGGCCGCCGTCTGTCCGATGGCGCGCCGTTGACCGGGAACTCGGAGTTCGACGAGCCGGATTTCCGGGCCGTCGACGCGACCGGCATCCCGGTGATCCCGCCGTCCTCGCATATCGCCCGCGCCCATCACACTCATGACGGTGAGCGTTTCCTGCGCCGCGGCTACAACTACGACGATCCGCCGCCTCCGGGCGAGACATCGAATTCGGGGTTGTTGTTCACCGCGTACCAGCGTGATGTGACGACCCAGTTCCTGCCCGTGCAGCAGCGGCTGGCGGAGTTCGACGCGCTCAATGTGTGGACGATCCCGGTGGGTTCGGCGGTGTTCGTCATCCCGCCGGGCGTCCGGGCTCCCGGCGGCTATCTCGGGCAGACGTTGTTCGAGTCGTGAGCGGCGGTGCTCGGTGCCGGACGATCCCGGCACCGAGCACCGGCGACGCCGGAACTCAGGTCCAGAGCACCGCGATCAGCACATTGACGATCGCCAGCCCACCGGCCGCATGGGTCATCCACGGAACGTCCTTGCCCCGCTTGGCATCTGCGCGCCCCATCTCCGCGAACGCCGCGACCAGCACCGAGATGGTCAGTTTGATGCCGATCTTCACCATGTTCAGATCCTTGTCGAGCGAGTCGATCGACTCCGCGAGCCCGACCAGGGCCACCCCGGTGATCAACTGGAGCCGCGCACCCCACACCATCACCTCGGAGACGACGGGCTGGCCCGCCGCATAACCACCGACGACCGCTGCCATACCGAGCAGATGCGTGACGACTACGACGTTGTAGATCAGGTCCATACGAGCAACGCTAGCCGATTCCGGCACCGACTACTACGCCAAGTCGTATATTGGCCGCCACCTACCTTCGACACTGCCGCCTCGGGTCGAGATCTCGCCGGGAACCGCAGTCCCACAGGGCCAGCGGTCACATGCGTCGAGGACAGGTGACCGCTGGCTGCGCCCTCACGTCGGCCGTTCGAGGCGCTCACGTCAGCGCAGGCCGATCCGAGTGAAGGCGCGTCGACCCGCCCTCCGTTTGCTATCGCCCACCGAGAAGCGAGTCGGCGCCGCAGTGGGCGATAGCGGACCGGAGCCTGGTTTCAGCTCGTCCGGATCTCGCTGCGATCGCCGCTCCACAGCGTGTGGAACTTGCCTTCGCTGTCGATGCGCTCATAGGTGTGCGCGCCGAAGAAGTCGCGCTGGCCCTGGGTGAGGGCGGCGGGCAGGCGTTCGGCGCGCAGGGCGTCGTAGTAGGACAGCGAGGAGGCGAAGGCGGGGACCGGAATACCGAGCAGGGTGGCGGTGGCCACGACCCGGCGCCAGCTGTCGATCCCGGTTTCGATGGCGTCGCGGAAGTAGGGCGCCAGGATCAGGCTCGGCAGGTCCGGGTCCTGGTCGTAGGCCTCTTTGATCCGGTTCAGGAAGCGGGCCCGGATGATGCAGCCACCGCGCCAGATGGTGGCCAGATCACCGGGGGTGAGATCCCAGCCGTATTCGGCGCTGCCCGCGGCGATCTGGTCGAACCCTTGTGCATAGGCGACGACCTTGGAGGCGTACAGCGCGCGCCGGATGTCCTCGGTGAAAGTCTCCACATCGGTGGGCTTGTCGGCCAGCGTGCCTGCCGCCAAACCCTTCGCGGCGGCACGCTGCGCCCGCGAACCCGACAGTGCGCGAGCGAATACGGCCTCGGCGATTCCGGTGACCGGAACACCGAGATCGAGGGCGGATTTCACGGTCCAGCGGCCGGTGCCCTTCTGCTCTGCGGCATCGACGATCACATCGACGAGCGGCTTACCCGTGGTGGCGTCGACCTGTTCGAGGACCTGGGCGGTGATCTCCACGAGGTAGCTTTCCAGGTCACCGCTGTTCCACTGGGTGAACACCTCGGCGATCTGCTCGGCATCGAAGCCGAGCGCATCGCGGAACAGGTGGTAGGCCTCGCCGATGAGCTGCATATCGGCGTATTCGATGCCGTTGTGCACCATTTTGACGAAATGCCCTGAACCGTCGGGTCCGATGTGGGTGCAGCAGGGTGTGCCGTCGACCTTCGCGGCGACCGATTCCAGCAGGGGGCCGAGGGATTCATAGGATTCGGCGGGGCCACCCGGCATGATCGAGGGCCCGTTCAACGCGCCTTCTTCACCACCGGAGATACCGGCGCCCACGAAATTGAGGCCGCGCTCGCGCAGCGCGGCCTCGCGCCGGATGGTGTCGGTGTAGAGGGCGTTACCGCCGTCGATGATGATGTCGCCCGGCTCCATCGCGGCGGCGAGTTCCTCGATCACGGCGTCGGTGGCGTCACCGGCTTTCACCATGATCAGGACCCGGCGCGGCTTCTCCAGCGCGTCGATCAGCTCCGCGATCGTCTCGGTGCGGACGAAATCGCCGTCGTCGCCGTGTTCGGCCAGCAGCGCGTCGACCTTCGCGATACTGCGGTTGTGCAGGGCGACGGTGTAGCCGTGCCTCGCGAAGTTGCGGGCGATATTGCTGCCCATGACCGCGAGGCCGGTGACCCCGATCTGTGCGCGCGCGGCGGACGTCATCGGCTGTTCTCCTTCTCGATCGAACTCGGCGTGGACTCCCGCAACCTGGGCGGGCGTCAGTGGCGAACTGTAGTGGGAAACGTTACTGGTCGTGCCCGCGACCGTGCATCGCCCGTCGCGTCTGCCGGTATCGACGGATCAGGGCGTTGGTGGAGCCGTCGTGCGTCAGCGACGCGTCCCCGTGGAGTTCGGCGAGAATGCCGGTCGCGAGCACCTTGCCCAGTTCGACACCCCACTGGTCGAAGGGGTTGACGCCCCAGATCCAGCCCTGGGTGAACACCTTGTGCTCGTACAGGGCGATGAGCTGACCCAGTGTGTAGGGCGTCAGTCGCGGCAGCAGGATCGTGTTGCACGGGCGATTGCCGGGAAACCGTCGATGCGGCGACCCATCGCCGGTGGGTGCGCCGCGGCCGAAGGCCAGTGCCTCGGTCTGCGCGAACATGTTCGCCATCACCTGATCGTGGTGGTGCCACAGATCGTGCCCCGGCGCCAGCACGCCGATGAAATCGCAGGGAACCAGTGTCGTGCCCTGATGGAGCAGCTGGAAGAAGGCGTGCTGACCGTTGGTGCCCGGCTCTCCCCAGACGACCGGCGCGGTGTCCACGGTCAGCGCGTGGCCGTCGCGGGTGACCGATTTGCCGTTGCTCTCCATCTCCAGCTGCTGGAGGTAGGCGGGCAGACGCGCGAGCCGATGATCGTAGGGCAGCACCGCGAGGGTCTGCGCCGCCCAGAAATTGCGGTACCACAGGCCGAGCAAGCCGAGCAGCACCGGAATGTTGTGCCGCAGTGGTGCGGTGCGGAAATGGCGGTCCATCGCATGCGCACCGGCCAGCAGTTCGTCGAATCGCTCGGGACCCGTTCCGATCATCACCGATAGCCCGATCGCCGAGCACAGCGAGTAGCGGCCACCCACCCAGTCCCAGAATTCGAAGATGTTCGCGGGGTCGATGCCGAAGGCGGCCGCGGCATCGGCGGCGGCGGAGACCGCGACGACGTGTCGGGCGACGGCGTCGTCGGCATCCAGCGATGCGGCCAGCCAGGTCCGCGCGGAGGTGGCGTTGGTCAGCGTCTCGGTCGTGGTGAACGTCTTGGACGAGACGACGAACAGGGTCGTGGCCGGATCGAGGCCGGCCAGGGCGCGGGCCAGGTCGTGGCCGTCGATATTGGACACGAACCGCACATCGATGTGGGTGCCGCCGAATTCGCGCAGCGCCTCGTAGGCCATCGCGGGCCCGAGGTGCGAGCCCCCGATCCCGATATTGACCACAGTATCGATACGTTCCCCCGTCGACCCGCGCCACGCACCGGACCGCACCCGTTGCGCGAAATCGCGCATCCGGGCGAGCACCGCGTGCACCTCCGGGACGATATCGCGGCCACCGGTTTCCACGAGGCTGCCGGTCGGTGCGCGCAGTGCCGTATGCAGGGCGGGAAGGTTTTCCGTGACATTGATCCGCTCGCCGGTGAACATGGCCTCGATCCCGGATTCGAGTGTCCGCCGGTGAGCCAGCTCGACGAGCAGATCGATGGTCCGGGCCTCGATACGGTTCTTCGAGTAGTCGAGGACGATTCCGTCGTACTCGACGGTGAACTCCTCGGCGCGTTCCGGGTGATCGGCGAACATCTCGCGCATATGCCTGCGCCGCAGCTCATCTCGGTGCGCTGCCAGCTGCCGCCACACCGGCAGCTGCTCGACTCCACGCCCGTGACGCATGGCATCGGCGCCCGGCCCGTGCGGTGCACAGACCTCAGCCGATACGTGTACGGGATTACGCATGATTCCCTTCATCGTGCGCGTTATCGCGCATCGTCATGCTCGATAGCATGCGTACGGCGCTCAGATGTGTCAATAGTTCGCGCACATCGGTATCATGTGCCGGACTCGCAGCACCGGCGCTCATCCACGGAGGTCTCCCCTTGCTCGCCAGCACGCGACGACGAGAGATCCTGAGCAGGCTCTTCGCCGAGGGCTATGTGGCGGCCAAACACCTCGCCATCGACCTGGGCGTCGATATCTCGACGATCCGACGCGATCTCGACGCATTGGAGCGGGTCGGCCAGATCCAGCGCACACACGGCGGCGCACGGCCACTCCCCGGCGCGACCGCCGAACTCCCCTACGCCACCAAGCAGGGCGAGAACATCGCCGAGAAGTCCGCGATCGCCGCCCTCGCCGCCGGGCGGGTGCGCGACGGCGACACCGTGGTGCTCGACAGCGGATCGACGACCTATGAGGTGGCCCTCGCGCTACGTGAGCACCAGGGCCTGACCATCATCACCAATGATCTGCGCATCGCGAAGTATCTCGCCGGGCTCGGCAGCTTCCGCCTGCTCGTCACGGGTGGGGAACTACTCGGTTCCGTCTTCACCCTCGTCGGTGAGCGCGCCGTCGCGTTCCTCCGCGACTACACGGCCGATTGGGCATTCCTCGGCGCGGACGCCGTCGACGCCGAGGCCGGTATCACCAACACCAACACCCTGGAACCGGCCGTGAAACGCACCATGCTCGCCATCGCACGGACCACGGTCGTCGTGGCCGACCATGCCAAGTTCGGGCACCGAGCGCTGGCCAAGGTGGCCGCGCTCACCGAGGTGGACCAGATCATCACCGATGCCGGGCTCGGCGACGATCTCGCGGAACCGTTCGGCGACAAGGTGATCCGGGCGCCGCGGTGAGCGTCGACTCACGTCCGAGGCGACGCGGCCTCAGGCGGCCTGTCCGATGTGCTGGGCCGAATCACCGATGACGGCGGTGTCCGCACCGGTCAGCGTGCGGATGAACGCCACCTGCGCGGCGCGCCCGCGTCGTGCGGCGCGGTCGAACTGCCCCGGTACGATGCGCGCCCCGATCGACCGACCGACGTTCACCGGTATCCGCAGCATCGGATACCACGGCACGACCTTGGGTGGCAGGCCCAACTCGCGCATGGCGGCGGGCCCGAGGAACATGGTCGCGATCGACAGATGCTGGGCGCGTGCGATGCGCCGACGCAGTCCGGTGAGGTGCCGGTAATGCCAGCCCAACGGCTCGTCGCGCATCGGTAGCGCCAGCTGCGGGGAGGTCTCGTCCGGGTTCGTGATGGCCGTGAGCGTGTGGTACAGGATGCGGACGCTGTCACGGAAATCCTCGGGGAGGAAGCGTTGCTCCACCCCCATCACCCAGCCGACATAGCGCGTGAAATGCGCGACGGCATCGGCGTCACGCGGTGTCACCAGCTGCCCCATACCCAGCGCGCCCACCATCGGCGCGATCAGCGCACCGACCAGGGTGGCTGCCATATCGGTCTGGTTGATCGGCAGCCCCCATTCCTCGCCACGCCAGTCCGGCAGCGCACCCACATGACGGCGGACCATCGAGTGGATCATCCGCACATGCACGGTCGACCGGTAGCCGAGCCCCAGCGGCCGCATACCGTCGGTGGAGGTCACATCCATCGCCCACTGGGTCGTTTCGGCGAACCGCTTGGCCGGTCCCTTCTCCAACGCACCGGTGCGCAGCAGGGTCTTGTTGAACCCCGATGCCAGGTACCCGCCCAGGAACGACATATCGCGTGCGACGTAGAGGCCGTCACGACCACCGAGACCGAAGACGCGTTCGGCATGGCGGATCTTGCGCCAATCCACCCAGTCCGGAACGTCTTCGACGGATTCGAAGAACGTACGCAGCGGCTCCGGCGCCTCCGGCACGGCCGCTATCCCCTCGCGCAGCGCCCGCTCGAACAGCGGCCGCGTGGTCGCCATCCCTTCGCGGTACATCCAGTCCACCAGCTCGTCCATCGGCCGGTCCCCCACATTCAGGGCCTCGCCGAGTTCATGGAACTCCCCCGCGGTCGGTGCGCCGAGACCGAGCGCCCGCGCGAGCATCCCCAACCCTGGCCCCGGTACAGCCTGCGGCCCCTGCGGGTGCCGACTCGGGATAGCCGAATCCATTGGTCACTCCCCTTTGAGTAGACGTGGCGGCGTCGGCAACCGCGATCGTCCTCGATCCTCGCTTGCCAACATTCTGGCAAGAGTCTCTACCAGAGTCATTGTTTTGGCAAGACTCGTTGCCAGATGTCGGGGATCGCGTGAACACCACCCCCCGACAGCCGACAGCCCGCCGGAGGGCATCCGGCGGGCTGTCGACGCAGTGGTCTATCCGCTACTCGGCCGAAAAGCTCGAAAGCCCGCCGAGCCCACTGAAGATGTCACCGAATGCACCCAGAAGGTCACCGAGGCTACCCAGATCCACTGAACCCATTTGCTACTCCCATCCGTGTGCGCAAATATGCGACGCCCTGTGCGCCGCCACCGATATTGGTAGTGCCGTTATCTAAACGTGATCTCTTATCGATCTTAACTCGACGCAAATTCGAGTGAACTCGAGTTGAACTACCACTTCGACTCGGGAGGACCTCGCGAGAGGAATCGAGAATTACACGAATGTCGGCCTGTCAGGAAGGCACGCACTTGCCGTATACGTGCGACGCCGATATCTGCCCGTCGAGTCGACACCTCAACGGCGCGGCCGATCTTCGGCGCCGCCTGCGCGACCATGCGCTTTCCCGGCGCCACTGGACGCGTCGGCATCGTCGCAGCACCACGATCAGATCGGCCCCGCGGAGTCGAGAACTACAAAATTCGATGATTTCCACACCGCGATCCGATTCCACGGTACGGCACAGGAATTCGGATTCGCCGAGGTAAACATTTCCGCCCATCAACGATTGGATTCACCGGCCGCAGCAGACCGAGACGAGTCGGCATGTTTCACAGGGAATATCCGACGAAGCGGAAACAATTGGCGCAATACCTGTTCCCAGCGCAGCGCCTGGATACCCTTCAAGTTCTGTGACGACCACCGGCAGCGCATATTTCGAGGATCCGATGCGCGACCACTTCGGCGCCATCGCCCGACGCGCCTGCTACCCGGATCGGATTATCGAATCGGGCGTGCGGTGAAACCACGTCCGCCCGTGGCTACTCCGGTTGCGGCGGCCCCACCGGCGATCGGTGGAGCGCTCGTCGCGATCGACCAGGTGTCAGGCCCGGGAGAACACGGCCACCAGGAAATCGGAGTCGGTGGTGAAGGGGCGCAGATCCCAGGTGGAAAGCCGCAGATCCACGGCCAGACCCGCGGCCGCGGCATCGGCGAAGAACTCCTCGAAGTCGTAGCCGCGGTCGGCGCCGAACCCGATGACGGCCCGGCCGTCCGGTGCGAGGTGGCGGGCCAAGCGCGACAGCACTTCCCGGCGGGTGGCGGGTGCGAGGAAGGTCATCACATTGCCCGCGCAGACGATCACGTCGAAGCCATCGGGGATACCGCGGGCGGGTAGATCGAGTTCGGCCAGATCGCCGACCAGCCAGCGGGGGCCGGGGTGGTCCTGTTCGGCGGCGGCGATCAGCACCGGATCCACATCGACCCCGACCACCATATGCCCGGCCTCGTGCAGATGGCCGCCGATCCGTCCGGGCCCGCATCCGGCGTCGAGCACTCGGGCACCCCGGCCGACCATCGCATCGATCAGCCGCGCCTCCCCCACGATGTCCTGCCCCTGCGCCGCCAGCCCGCGGAACCGCTCCACATACCAGGTGGAATGGGCCGGATCGGCGGCCGCGATCTCTTCCCACTGGCTCGGGATACGCTCACCCACGGTCGGCTCCTTCTCGCTACGGCTGGCCAGGCCACCGTAGCGCGCCGGATCCGGCGGGCCCGCACAGCCACCGAACGCACGTGGACCCCGCGAGGGTTCGCGGGGTCCACGTTCGACTCGACGAGTCCTTGGGTGCTACTGCACCGAGACGCTGCCACCGGTCGGCAGGTAGCCGATGGTGTTGGGCTCGATCACGCCGAGGGCCTGACCAGTGCAGTCGGCGCCCGCGTACAGCGTGATGGCACGGTCGGTGCCATTGCCTACGGTCGTCTGAAGCGTGCTGTAGAAGCTGTCGCCGGTGTTGAAGCAGCCCACCGGGTTCGCGTGCGGCGCACCGTTCAGGGTCAGGGTGCCACCCGCGGCGTGCGCGGCGCCCGGTGCGAGCAGGGCGATGGCTCCAGCGGTGGCCAGCGCACCGACGATCCCAGCAGTACGAAACATTCGTGCCTCCAGTTCCTTTCGATGTCGACCCCCGACGTCGACCATTGACCCCGCGATTGTGTCATGACGCACCCTATGCCGGAACACCCAGATCCTTGGCGTCCTTGCGCACACCGAACGCGGTGATGATCTCCATGACACCGAGCACGATCAGCCAGATACCGGCCACCAGGGCCAATGTGGCGATCGATTCGACCGGCCAGACGATCAGCACGACACCGGCGATCGCGGTGATCACACCGAAGAAGCCCTGCCAGCCGCGGCCGGGCAGATCCGGCTCGGAGACCGCGGCCATCGCCACCGCGATACCGCGGAACAGCCAGCCGATACCGATCCACAGACCGAGCAGCAGGATCGAGGTCAGCTCGTCGCGAAAGCAGAAGACGCCGATCACGATCGACAGCACACCACTGATGAAATACAGCACCCGCATACCGGTACTCGCGGGCGCCGCGAACGCCGCGAGCAGCTGGAGCAGGCCGCTGACCACCAGGTAGATACCGAAGATGATGCCCGCGACCAGCAGCGTCTTGCCGGGCCATACCAGGATCAGAATGCCGAGGATCACCGAAAGCAATCCGGTGACCAAGATCGATTGCCAGGCGGCACGCGCGAGGGCCTGCACCGGACCCTGCGGGATGATATTGGTCGTCATGAAGTGATGTTATGCCCGAAATCACTGGTTCTCTGGACATTTGCCGGGTCTGCCCGCCTCGCGCCGTCATTGCCGACCGCGCATGTCCGCCGCCGACTGTGACCGAGAACGCCGCGAGGAACACGTTTGCCGCTGTATGCGCCGGGTAATTGTGGGTCAGTGGCTCTCGTCGTCGACGCCGTCAGGTGAGTCGAGTGGGTCGGGTATGACGAGTCTCGGGTGGCTAGGAGAAGAGGGTGTCGGTTGTTCTCGTGCTTCAGGCACGCGGTCTCGGTGATCTGCTCACCGCGGTCCCGGCGCTGCGCGCGCTGCGCCGGGCCAGGCCGGATGACCGCATCGTCCTCGCGGCGCCGCACCGGTTACGCCCCATCGTCGACCTGATCACCTCGGTCGATGCGATGGTCCCCACCGCGGAGGGCGGCAGCCTCCGCTGGGACGGACCCGCCCCCGATCTCGCGGTCAACCTGCACGGCCCGGATACCGAGTCGATCGTCGAGCTGATCAAGACCGATGCCCGCCGCATCCTCACCTACCGCAATCCGGCCTTCCCCGAGCTGCCGGGGCCGCAGTGGGACACCGATATGCATCTGGTCGACCGCTGGTGCCATCTGCTCGAGTTCGACGGCATCGATGCCGACCGCCGCAACCTCGGACTGGTCCCGCCGGTCGCCACCACCAGCCATCGCGACGCCGTGGTCGTGCACATCGGCGCGGGTGCGGCGGCGCGGCGGTGGCCGCCGGACCGGTTCGCCGCCGTGATCCGGCATCAGTCGGTGCTCGGCCGGGAAGTGGTGCTCACCGGTGACGAGTTCGAGCGCGAGATCGCCCTCGGCATCGCCGCCCGCGCCGGACTGCCGCCGCATCGGGTGCTCGCCGGTGAGCAGAATCTGATCGAACTGGCGGCGACGGTCGCCGAGGCCGCGCTCGTCTTGTGCGGTGATACCGGTGTCGCGCATATGGCCACCGCCTTCGGCACCCGCACGGTGCAACTGTTCGGGCCGACCCCCCCGCGCTGGGGCGGGCCGCCACCGCATCTGCTCGCCAGACATGACGTGCTGTGGGCGGGTCAGGTCGGCGATCCGAACGCCGACACCGTCGACCCCGGACTGTTGCGGATCGGGGTGAGCGAGGTGATCGGCGCTGTCGACGCACAGCTCGGCAAACACTCCTGGGCGAGTCAGAGCGGGGAACGTCCGCGCGCCTACCGCCGCGTCGGCTGAGCGCGGCTCATCCCTCCACCCGCGCGGTGTGCACTGCCGCGGAGTAGGCCGCGATGGCGCTGGGCCAGAACCGCTCGACATAGTCGCGGGCATCGGCGAGCCCGCGCGGGTCGAGGAAATACAGCCTGCGGTTGCCGTCAGGTCGCATCATCACCAGCCGCGCCTCCCGCAGCACCCGCAGGTGCTGGGAGACCGCCGAGCTGCTGATTCCCACCGCTGCCGCCAGCTCACCCACCGATAGCTGGGCGTGCGGCAACGCCTCGAAGATCGCCCGTCTGGTGGGATCGGCGAGCGCTTCGATCGCTTGAACTCCATTAGTCGGCACTAACATAGTGTGATCAACTGGCATCCGCGCGGTCAACTCGGCCCGGAACAACATTTCCGCAGGTCGACAACAAATGACAACCGTGTCGTTATCTATTCGTAATCAACGAACTGGGCTTTCTCCGGCCGGTGACGGTAACCACAGGATTGCGGAGCGGCCGTGACCATCCCGTAGCTTCGAGCCATGCCCGTGACCGTTCCGTTACTTTCTCGTCGGCCCGGCGCCCTCCGCTCACGGCGCCACAGCGTCGCCACCCGCGTCGTCGCCGCCTCCACCGCCATCGGCGCCTCGCTCGGTGTGCTCGCAGGCTGCACCCAGGAGAACTCCACCGAGGCGATCCATTCGCCGCAGCTCGTCGCCGATACCGCCGACACCACCTTCACCGCGTTCACCCCGCCCGAGGCCCAGCGCGCCCAGACCGTGCCCGAGGCGGTGGCGTGGGAGCAGAACCGGCTCGCCATCGAGTTCGCCCGCCCGAAGACGCTGCGCCCGGTGGCCGGGCCGATGAGCTCCACCTTCGGTATGCGCTGGGGCGCTATGCACGCCGGAATCGACTTCGCCGACCCGATGGGTGCGCCGATCGCCGCCGTCACCGACGGCGTGGTGATCGAAGCGGGCCCGGCCAGCGGTTTCGGCCTGTGGGTTCGGGTCCAGCAGGATGACGGCACCGTGGGCGTGTACGGCCATATGCAGGACATCTTGGTCTCGGTCGGCCAGCCGGTGCGGGCTGGCGATGTGATCGCCACCGTCGGCAGCCGCGGCCAATCCACCGGACCGCATCTGCACTACGAGGTGCACGCGCCCGGTGTCGGCCCGATCGACCCGCAGCCGTGGCTGGCCGCGCGCGGGATCAACGTCCACGGCGACCACTCCTGACACCCACGCCGCCCGCACGCGCTGACGGTGGGCAGCGGCAGAACACACGGGATCGGCCCGCAGGCGAGTGCCTGCGGGCCGTCCGCCGTGTCAGCACCGGGGACTAACCCGCCACACCGGTCCCCTACCCGAGTACGAGCGGGAATGGCTCCGTGGCGTGATGCGAGCGAGCGCCGCCGATTCGTAGCTTCGCAGCATGGCCACCACCGAAATAGATTCCCGCGCACAGGCTTCGACGGAACCGCCCCACGATTGCGGCACCGGACCGGTGCCGCGGGGACGGCTGCATCGACCACTGCTGGCCATGGTCGCCGCAATGATCGCGCTGAGCATCGTCGCGGCCGGTGGTCTGATCGTCGACGACCGCACACTGCTCGATGAATCGGTGTGGTCGAAGCCGTTGAAGTTCGGGATCGCCTTCACGCTCTACGGACTCACCCTCGCCTGGCTGCTCACCCTGCCGCATCGGGGCAGGCGCGCCACCTGGTGGCTCGGCACCGCCTTCGCGGTGACCGGCTTTCTCGACGTGGGTTTCATCGCGGTACAAGCCGCGCGTGGGACGTTCAGCCATTTCAACAACTACGACCCCGATCCGGTCAACGTCATCGGACAGCAGATCTTCGCCTCGAGTGTGCCCGGACTGTTTCTGGCGAATCTGCTGATCGTGCTGATCCTGTGCTGGCAGCGGCTCGCGGACCGGCCCACCACATGGGCGATCCGCGCCGGACTGGCCCTCGCTATCGCCGGCATGGTGCAGGCGTATCTGATGGGCTTCACCGGAACACAGCGCGTCGTCGATGCCGAGGGGCGCGCGGTCGAACTGATCGCCGGGCACACCGTGCTCGACCCCGCCGCGCGCAGCGAGGCGGCGCGCGACGGATCCGGCCTGCCGCTGATCGGCTGGAGCACCCTCGGCGGCGATCTGCGCATTCCGCATTTCCTCGGACTGCACGGCATCCAGGTGCTACTGCTGGCGGTGATCGTCGTGGCCCGGCTCGCACGGCGTCATCCCTGGTTACGCGATGAGCGCACCCGCGCGGAGTTGATCGGCGTGCTGGCACTGGGTTACGCCGGGCTGTTCGGCCTCACCTACTGGCAGGCCATGCGCGCACAACCACTGCTGCGCCCGGACGCCACCACCCTCGGCGCACTCGCCGCACTGATCACCGTCGTGGTGTGCCTGACAGCGCTGGTGTATCGCAGGGCACGCGCCGAGCGGAACCAGCCAGGGTCGCCCGCGCCCGAATCCGCTCGGATCAGCGCAGCCGTTCGGCCTCACGGGCGAGCTTGACCAGCGTTTCACTCAACGCGGCGAGTTCGACGGCGTCGGCGCCTTCACCGATCGCGGTCGCGACATCCTCGGCCGCACACCGCGCGGCGAACCAGCGATCGGCCAGATCCTCGGCCTCCTGTGCGCTCAACACCACCGAGTCCTCGGGAATCCCGGTCCCCTTCAAGCTGTTGCGGTGTTCGTAGGCACGCTGACGGCAGGACTGGCGGCAGTACCGGCGCCGACGCCCGACCTCGGATTCTGTGATTTCCCGCCCGCACCACAGGCAGGACAGTGAGCGGCGCGACATGACCCGACACCCTAACCGGCCGCGCCCGAGGTCCGCACAGGGCACGCCGCACCGGCGACAGCAGCGAACAGCGTAGAATAACCAGGTTCTCCCCCACAGGGAACGAAAGTAGCCCACCACACGTTCACAGAGCACATGGTGTTCGCACCCGGATGCCACGCCGGGAACGAGCACACCCCAACCGGTTCCGCGCATCCGTGCACGGCCACCGGAAAGCACAGGGATTCATGGTCCGGACCTAGATGTCCGAACGGTGACCCATAAGGTTCGCGGCCCGCGAACACGCCGCACCACTCGGCGAAAACCACAGTGGGGCGAGTCCTACGAGCCCCGTTCGCGGACCGGCTCGTATGCGCGCGGCCGCTGCACACGCCGAAGGTGAGCAGTGGTCGCGGATATCCGAGCCACCACCGGGCCGCGAACACGCGACGCCGCAGGCGGCGCACATCCAACACAGAGAGGACCGAACAGATGGCAGATCGCGTACTCCGGGGCAGTCGACTCGGAGCGGTGAGCTACGAGACCGACCGCGACCACGATTTGGCTCCGCGCCGGATGGCCAAGTACCGGACCGACAACGGTGAAGAGTTCGACGTCCCGTTCGCCGACGATGCCGAGATCCCGCCGACGTGGTTGTGCCGCAACGGCCAGGAAGGTGTCCTGCTCGAGGGCACGACGCAGGAGGCCAAGAAGGTCAAGCCGCCGCGCACCCACTGGGACATGCTGCTGGAACGGCGCAGCAAGGAGGAGCTCGAGGAGCTGCTCAAGGAACGCCTCGAACTACTCAAGACCCGCAGGCGCGGCTGAGCACACCAGCCCCTACCGCCGAAAAGGCCGCTCCCACCGGATTCGTCCGGAGTGAGCGGCCTTTCGTCGATCGCGGCTACGCGCGGACCGAGCAGTCCGCGGCGCACCGGGTTCAGTGGCTGGCGACCTTGCGGTAACGCAGCAGCGCCAGCGGCACGGCTACCGCGAGGATGGCCACCGAGCAGATGACCGCGTACTCGACACAGTGCTCGGCCGCCCAGCCGGTCGGGGTGGCGAACGATGGCGGCGAACTGTTGTCGAACAGTTTGCGCCCGGCCGCCGATACCGCGGTGATCGGATTCCATTCGGCGATCGTGCGCAACGGACCGGGCAGTGTTTCCGCGGAAATGAATGCCGAAGAGATGAACGACAGCGGGAACAGCCAGATCAACCCCGCACTCTGGGCCACCTCGACCGTCGGGGACAGCAGCCCCGTCAACGCACCGATCCACGACATCGCGAACGCGAACAGCAGGATCACCCCGAAGGCCAGCGCGGCGTCGGCGATTCCACCGTTGATCCGCCAGCCGACGATATAACCGCAGCCCACCATGACCACCAGGCTGAGGATGTTGACCACCAGATCCGACAGGGTGCGGCCCATCAGCACCGCCAGCCGCGACATGGGCAGGGTCCGCATCCGGTCGATGATGCCCTTGTGCAGATCACCTGCCAAACCGACGGTGGTGAACGCCGCATTGAACGCGACCGTCTGCGCGAAGATCCCGGCCAGCAGGAACTCCCGGTACTGGCTGCCGCCGAGCGAGGCGCCGAAGATATAGGCGAACAGGAACACGAACATCAGCGGCTGGATCGTCGCGGTCACCAGCAGCGTCGGCACGCGAAGGATGGTCAGCAGGTTCCGGTAGGCGACGATGGCGCTGTCGCGGAAGACCCGGCCCCGTGGCGACATATCCGCATACGCCGCACGCGGTTTCGCCGTGCCACGGTCGGCGGCGCCGACCGCGGAATCCTCGGACACCGTGGTTTCCTCACGTACCGCTGCCGGGGCGGTGCTCACGACATGATCTCCTCTTGTACGTCATCGGATTCCGCCGCCGCGGGCGCTGCGGCCGCGGTGCCGGTGAGGGACAGGAATACGTCGTCGAGGCTGGGGCGGTGCACATTCGCGTCGACGACGCAGACACCGGCGTCGTCGAGCCGCCGCAGGGCCTCGACCATGGTGCGGGAACCGTCGCCGACCACGATCGACACCTCATCGGTGCCGATCTCGTGGGCCGGTTCCCCGATGCCGACCTGCGCCAGCACCGACAGCGCGGGCTGGGGTTGCTGCCCAGAGGCCAGGGTGACGGTCAGTCGGTCACCGCCGATGGAGGTCTTCAGTTCATCGGCCGAACCGCGCGCGATCACCTTGCCGCGGTCGATGACGATGATCCGGTCGGCCAGCTGATCGGCTTCCTCGAGGTACTGGGTGGTCAACAAGACCGTGGTGCCGTCGTCGACGAGATCGCCGATGACCCGCCACATATCGAGTCGTCCACGTGGATCCAGACCCGTGGTCGGTTCGTCCAGCACCACCACCGGCGGCCGGGCGACCAGCGCACCGGCCAGATCGAGCCTGCGCGCCATACCGCCGGAATAGGTGCCCGCCCGGCGGTCGGCGGCATGGTCGAGCCCGAACGCGGTGAGCAGTTCACCCGCGCGGGCGGCCGCCTGCCGATGCGACATGCCGTAGAGCCGGGCCACCATACGCAGGTTCTCGTATCCGGACAGGTTGGCGTCGACGGCGGCGTACTGGCCGGACAACCCGATCCGGCGACGGGCCGCCGCCGGATCACGCAGCACATCCACCCCCGCCACGTGCACCGAGCCCGCACAGGGCCGCAGCAGCGTGGTGACGATGCGCACCGTGGTCGTCTTACCCGCGCCGTTGGGGCCGAGCAATCCCATCACGGTGCCCGCCGGGATCTGGATGTCGATCCCGTCGAGCACACGGACACGGCCGTAGTTCTTGACCAGGCCGAGAACTTCCACCGCCAGGCTCACCTGCGTATCTCCTTCGCTTGCCGGTCCGCGCCGTCGAGGTGGAACCGCAGCACCGGGCCGATCACCGCGAGTGCTTCGGGTGTGGTCATCGCCGCGTGATCGCAGCGCAGCTGATGGTCGTGCACGGCGCCGGTGACGAACGGACGCCAGGCCGCCGCGCACCGATCCCGGTCGGCGCGGTTGATCGCGTCATCGGCGGCGGTGAAGAACAGCAGATCGCCGGTGAACACCCGCGGGCGGAAACTGTTGGCCAGCACCGTGCCGTTGGCGTACCCGGCGTAGAGCCGTTCCAGGTGATCGACGGTCAGCGCCGCGAAGGGTCCCGGACGCGACCGCAGCAGTGCCGCGGCCTCGTGCAGAGTCATCCGGTCGTCGATCGCGGTGGCATCGTCGAGCAGGTCGCTGCCGAATTCGCCGACGATATCGGCGATGCTCGGCATGGCCTGATCGAACAGGCTGTCGGAGAGCTGGTAGCTGTCCATCATCGCCAGCAGCGCCACCTGCTCCCCCGCGTCCTGCAACCGCACCGCCACCTCATGGGCGATGAGCCCGCCCAGCGACCACCCGAGCAGGTGGTACGGGCCGTGCGGCTGGATGGACCTGATGTGCTCGACGTACCGATCGGCCGCCTCGGCGAGGGAGCCGTAGCTTTCACCGCCGGCCACATGCGGCGCCTGCAAGCCGTACACCGGACGATCCGACGGCAGATGGGCCAACAGTCCCGAGTAGCACCACGCCAGACCGATCGCGGGATGCACGCAGAACAGCGGCGGCAGGCTGTCGCCGGTATCGGGCCGCAGCGGCAGGATCGGCGAGAGCGCCTCGGCCATCGCCTCGGCGACACCGCTGTCGTCGAGCCGCGCGGCGATCGCCGCCGGGGTGGCGTCGCCGAACATCAGCTGCACCGGCATCTCGATGCCCTCGTCCCGCAGCCGGGCCACCACCTTCGTCGCCAGCAGCGAGTTACCGCCGAGTTCGAAGAAGCTGTCGTCGGCGCCGACCCGGTCGATACCGAGCGCATCGCCGAAAGCCGCGCACAGTGCCGCCTCGGTGGCCGTGGCCGGTGCCCGATACCCCTGACCGCCGGTGAACACCGGTTCCGGCAGGGCACGGCGATCGAGCTTGCCGACCGGGCTCAACGGCACCCGGTCGATCAGCATGATCGACTGCGGCACCATGTAATTGGGCACCAGATCGGCCAGATGCGCGGTGAGATCGGCCGCGGTCACCGCCGAGCCAGCGCGCGGCTTCACATAGGACACCAGTGCGGTGACACCCGCCGGTGTCCGGTGGCCGATGGTGGTGGCGAATTCGACGCCGCCGTGCTTGGCCAGCGCGGTGTCGATTTCGCCGAGTTCGATACGGAACCCGCGGATCTTCACCTGATGGTCGGTGCGGCCGACGTACTCGATATCGCCCGCGCCCGCTGTCGCACCCGGCCACCAGCGCACGAGATCGCCGGTGCGGTACATCCGCTCACCCGGTTTGCCGTACGGGTTGGCGACGAACCGTGTCGCGGTCAGGCCGGGCCGGTTCAGGTAGCCGCGGGCCAGCGCCGCGCCCGCCAGATGCAGCTCACCGGTGACGCCGATCGCCACCGGATGCAGGCGCGGATCAAGGATGGTGGCGTCCACACCGCGGATCGGGCCACCGATGGTGATGGGCGTGCCCGGCGCCATCGGCTGGGAAATGATCGTGACGATGGTGGTTTCGGTCGGGCCGTACACGTTGTAGAGGTTGCGGCCCGGCGCCCACCTGGACACCAGATCCGGCGGTAGCGCCTCACCACCGACGAGCACATGCGCCAGTTCGGTCACACCGTCCGGATCGACGGTGCCCAGCGCCGAGGTGGTGATGAACGCGTGGGTGATGCCCTCCTCGATGAAGACCCGGCCGAGGTCGGCGCCACCGACCACCCCCGGTGGGGTGATCACCAGGGTGGCCGCGCCGCCCAGCGCGAGCAGCAGATCGAGCATGGCGGCGTCGAAGCTCGGCGTGGCGAAGTGCAGCACCCGGCAACCGGGCCGGACGTCGAAGCGCTGCGCGGTCTCGGCGGCGAAGTTGGACAGGCCGCCGTGGGTGACGGTGACGCCCTTGGGGGTTCCGGTCGAGCCGGAGGTGTAGATGACATACGCCGGGTTGTCCAGCCGCAGGGGTGCGATCCGGTCGGCGTCGGTGACGGCGTCGCCGGACGAGGCGAGGACCAGCGATCGGATATCGGGTGCGTCCAGGACGAGCCACTGCGCGTCCGAGGGCAGCCCGTCGCGATACTCGGCGAGGGTGATACCCAGGCGCGCACCGGAATCCGACAGCATGTGCGCGATCCGCCCGGCCGGGTAGTTCGGGTCGACCGGTACGAACGCCGCACCGGTCTTGGCCACCGCGAGCACCGTCGCCACCGATTCCACCGAGCGTGGAATGCCGAGCGCCACCAATGTTTCCGGTCCGACGCCGCGGTCGATCAGGACCCGCGCCAGCCGGTTGCTCCACCGGTCGAGGGCGGAATAGGTGACCTCGGTGCCGTCGGCGCGCACGGCGATGGCGTGCGGATCGGCGGCCGCGGCCGCGGTGAACACCGCGGGCAGGGTGAGCGGGCGGTCCGGCTGGGCACCGCGCACCGGCGCCAGTTCCGACCATTCGGCCGGGTCGAGCATGTCCAGATCGCCGGTGGCGGTGGCCGGATTCGCGGCGATCGCGGACAGCAGCCGAGCGAACCGCTTGCCGAACCGGGCGGCGGTCTCCTCGTCGAACAGGTCGTGCGCGAAATCGATCGACACGGAGATCCCGGCGGGTTCGCGTCCCTCCGTCCGGTTCTCTGTGAGGGTGAACTGGAGATCGAATTTGGCGATCCCGGTGTCGGTGTCCTCGGCGTCGATGCGCAGGCCCGGCAGTTCCAGCACTCGGATCGGTTCGTTGCGCACCGACAACATCACCTGGAACAGCGGGTGGTGCGACCGGGACCGCGCCGGGTTGAGGACCTCGACCAACCGCTCGAACGGCAGGTCGGCGTTGGCGAAGGCGTCGAGGTCGGTCTCGCGGACCGCTGCGAGCAGTTCGGTGAACGCGACGTCGGGATCGACCTCGGTGCGCAGGACCAGGGTATTGACGAACATGCCGACCATGCGGTCCAACGCCGGATCACCGCGACCGGCGATCGGCGTGCCGACCGCGATATCGTCCACCGCCGTCATCCGGTGCAGCAGCACCGCGAGCGCGGCGTGCAGCAGCATGAACATGCTGACGTTGTGCCCGGCGGCGACCGCATGCAGCTCGCGATGTGTGGCGGCGTCGACCGCGCAGGTCACCGTGCCGCCGCGATAGGACGGTGTCGCCGGACGCGGCCGATCGGCGGGCACGGCCAACAGTTCCGGCAGATCGGCCAGGGCGGTGCGCCAGTAGTCGAGCTGACGACCGATCAGCGATTCGGCGTCGTCCTCGTCGCCGAGCACCCGCTCCTGCCAGAGCGTGTAGTCGGCGTACTGGATCTCCAATGCGGGAATGCTGTCCAGCCTGCCCTCCCTGGCCGCGGAGTAGGCGGCGGCCACGTCGGCGGCGAGCGGCTCGAGCGACCAGCCGTCCATGGCGATGTGGTGCACCACCAGGACCAGCACGTGTTCGTCGAGTTCGTTCGATACGACCGCCGGATGCGTCACGGTGAGGATGGCGGCCCGGATCGGCGCAGCGGCCCCGAGATCGAAGCCGGTGGCGGCGAATTCCCGGATCACCTGTGCCACCGCGGCAGCGGGCACCGTATCGGTACGGGTCTCGATCGTGGCGTCGGCCGGGTCCAGGATCACCTGTGCCGGTTCACCGTCGACAACGGGGAAGATCGTGCGCAGCGTCTCGTGCCTGCGCTGCACCGCGTGCAGGGCCGCGATGAGCGCCGCCCGATCGAGGTGCCCACGCAGCCGCAACACCACCGGGACGTTGTAGGTGCCGGCACTGTGCGCACCCGCAGACCCGTCGAGCCGGTCGAGGAACCACAACCGGCGCTGCGCCGCCGACAGCGGAATCCGCTGTGGCCGCGGACCGGCCACCAGCGGCGGACGGTCGTCATCGGGCGCCCCCGACTCCAGCCGGGCCGCCAGTTCCGCGACGGTGGGTCCGGCGAATACCGCGCGCACTTCGAGCCGGGTCCCGGTCGCCGCGGCCAGCCGCGCGACCAGCTGCGTAGCCAGCAGCGACGTTCCGCCGATATCGAAGAAGCTGTCGTCGGCGCCGACGACCTCCGCGTCGACCAGTTCACTCATGAGGTCGGCGACCAGCCGCTCGGTGTCGGTCGCGGGTGCCCGGGTGACCCGTGCCGCGGGCAGGGCCGGTTCCGGCAGCGCCGCGGTGTCGAGCTTGCCGACGGGGGTCAGCGGGATCCGGTCGAGCACGGTGAGCGCCGCCGGAACCATATGGGCTGGAAGCCGCGCTGCCACATGTGCGCGCACCGCGTCGATATCGAGTTCGCGCACCGATGGCACGGGCTGGACGTACGACACGATCCGATCGGCCCCGGCCAGCACGCGCACCTCGGTGTGGGCGAAGCGCACATCGGGGTGGTCGGCCAGTGCCGCGGTGATCTCGCCCAGCTCGATACGGAATCCGCGCACCTTGACCTGATGGTCGCTGCGCCCGAGGTAGATCAGTTGGCCGTCGGTGCTCCAGCGCACCACATCGCCGGTGCGGTAGAGGCGTGCGCCTGCCGGACCGCAGGGGTCGGCGACGAAACGGGCCGCGGTGAGCCCGAATCGGTCGAAGTAGCCGCGCGCGAGGTTCGGACCGCCGACGTACAGCTCACCCGGTACGCCCACCGGCACCGGTCGCAGCCGTTCGTCGAACACGACGGCCCGCGCACCACGCACCAGGGTGCCGATCCCGATCGGCGCTCCGACCTCGAACGGTGCGGAAATCGTGACGACCACCGTGGATTCGGTCGGACCGTAGCCGTTGATCATGCGGCGGTCGGGTGCCCAGCGTCCGACCAGATCCGGTCCGACGGCCTCGCCGCCGACCATGATGGTCCGCAGGTCCGGCAGCGGCCAGCGATCACGGTCGATCGTGGCCAGTACCGCCGGGATGATGAAGGTGTGGGTCACCCGTTCGGTGGTGAGCAGGGCGGCCAGTTCATCGCCGCCGTAGATATCGGGGTCGACGATGATCATCGCTGCGCCGGAGCCGACCATCAGCAGCAGATCGAGCACGGCGGCATCGAAACTCGGTGAGGAGAAATGCAGTGTGCGCGCGTCCGGGTGGACACCCATCCGGTCGCGGAATTCCGCCGCCAGATTCGACAGGCCACCGTGGGTCACCGCCACGCCCTTCGGCGTTCCGGTGGAGCCCGAGGTGTAGATCAGGTACGCGAGGTCCTCGACGCGGGTCGGCCGCATCCGCTCGCTCGCGGCGATCGCGGCCTCGGCCGCGGGTTCGAATTCGGCGTTCGCGGTGTCGTCGAGCACGATCCACGCGATCTCACGATCGTCGGCGGCCCGCAGCCGCGCACTGTGCGCCGATACCGTCACGCCGACCGCGCAACCGGAGTCCGACAACATGTGCCGGACCCGATCGGCCGGATAGTTCGGGTCCACCGGCACGAACGCCGCACCGGTCTTGGCCACCGCGAGCACGGTGACCACGGATTCGACCGAGCGGGTCAGGCCGAGTGCGACCCGGTCGCCGGTGCCGATGCCGTGCCGGATCAGGCGGCGGGCCACTCGATTCGACCGTCGGTCCAGGTCGGTGTAGGTGAGTTCCACCCCACCCGAGCGGACGGCGGTCCGCTCGGGATGCGCGGCGACGGTCTGCGCGAAGATCTCGGCCAGCGTCCGCTGCGGTCCGGCCGGTGCACCGCAGGCCGGGGCGAACCGGCGACGTTCGGTATCGGTGCGCGCATCGATGTGGCCGACGCGGATGCCGGGGTCGCCGGTGATCGCGGCCAGGACGGTGAGGTACCGGTCGGCCAGGATCTGAACCGTCGCCGCATCGAACAGCTCTGCGGCGTAAACGAATTCGAATGCGCCGTCGTCATCGCCGGTGGCGAGATCGGTGACACGCAGTTCCAGATCGAATTTCGCCAGCGCGATATCGAGCGCCTGTGCGTGCAGCACCAATCCGGGCAGTTCCAGCCGTGGATGCGGCGCGTCCTGGACCGTCAACGCAACCTGGAACAGCGGATGGCGGCCGGTGGCGCGCGGATCACGCCCCAGCTCCTCCACGACGCGTTCGAAGGGGATGTCGGCGTGGGCGATCGCCGCCAGTTCGGTGTCGCGATCGGCGCGCAGCAGCTCGGTGAACGCGAGATCCGGGTCGACATCCGAACGCAGCACGAGCGTATTGACGAACATCCCGACCAGATCGTCGAGTTCGGTCTGGGTGCGCCCGGCCACCGGCGTGCCGATCGCGATATCGCGGCCGCCGGTCACCGCGCGCAACAGCACCGCGAGCGCTGTCCGCAGCACCATGAACATGCTCACGCCCTGTGCACGCGCCAGTTCGGCGAGCGCGCGGCGCACCGGTTCCGGCAGCGTCCGCTGCACCGTGCCCGCGATCTGGGTCGGCTCGGCCGGGCGTGCACGGTCGTAGGGCAGCGGCAACTGATCGGGCAGCTCGGCCAGCTGGGTGCGCCAGAACTCCAGTTGCTCGGCGGCGAGGCTGTCGGCATCGGCGGCCTCGCCGAGGTATTCGCGCTGCCAGAGCCCGAAGTCGGCGTACTGCACGGCGAGTGGCTGCCAATTCGGCGCGGCGCCACCGCGCCGGGCCAGGTAGGCGGTGGCCAGATCCCGCGTCAGCGGGGCCAGCGACCAGCCGTCGGCGGCGATGTGATGCACGGCGACGCCGAGCACGTGGTGGTTGTCGGCCACCCGCAGCAGCGTGATCCGCAGCGGCGTCTCGGTGGTCAGGTCGAATCCGCGACGGGCCAGTTCGGCCAGCTGTCCGGCGATCTCGGATTCGGCGGTGACCAGCGGTTCGACGGCGGGAACCGCGTCCGCGACCGGAGCGACGACCTGATGTGGACCCTGGTCGTCCTCAGGGAAGCGGGTACGCAGCACCTCGTGTCGGTCGACGATATCGGCCAGCGCCTCACCCAATGCCGCGACGTCCAGCTCGCCGTCGATCCGCAGTGCGAAAGCGATGTTGTAGGCGCTGGATTCGGGGGCGAAACGGTTGAGGAACCACAGGCGCTGCTGGGGCAGCGACAGCGGAACCCGTTCCGGACGCGGGGTGTACGCCGTCAGCGGTGCGCGTCGTGCGCTGGGTGCCAGCACCAGTTCGGCCGCCAGCCCTGCCACGGTGGGCGCCTCGAAAATGGTGCGCACCGGCAGCTCCACGCCGAACTGCTGGTGGACGGCCGCCACCAGCCGGGTGGCCAGCAGCGAGTTGCCGCCCACATCGAAGAAGCTGTCGTCGGCACCGGTGATGGGGCGGCCGAGGACCTCCCCGAACAGTGCGGCGACCCGCAGCTCGAGTTCCGTCGCCGGAGCGCGTGAGCCGGTGGCGGTCGCGAAGACCGGTTCGGGCAGGGCTTTGCGATCGAGTTTGCCGGAGGGCGTGACCGGGATCCGGTCCAGCACGGTTACCGCGGCGGGCACCATGTAGCCGGGCAGCCGCCCGCGTGCGGTGTCGAGCACGGCGGCCGCGTCCACCGGCGCGGTGGCGGTCACGTAGGCGGCCAGCCGCTCATGTCCGTGCGCATCGGTGTGCACCACGGTCAGCGCGAAATCGATACCAGGATGGGTGCGCAGCACATGGTCGATCTCGCTGAGTTCGATGCGGAAACCGCGGATCTTGATCTGATCGTCGGCGCGGCCGAGGAACCGCAGGTTGCCGGACGGATCGGCGACCACCAGATCGCCGGTGCGGTACATCCGCTCACCGCGGCGGCCGTGCGGATTCGCCGGGAACCGGGACGCCGACAGCGCATGCCGCCCGTGATAGCCGCGCGCCACACCGGGACCGGACACATACAGCTCACCCGGTGTACCGGGCGGCACCGGACGCAACCGGTTGTCCAGGACGAACAGCCGCATACCGCGCACCGGGTGGCCGAGCGGGATCGGTTCACCCGCCCGCATCGGCGCCGACGCGGTGGCGGCGACGGTGGCTTCGGACGGTCCGTACATGTTGTGCATCCGGTAGCGCTGCGACCAGGTCGCCACCAGCGCCTGGGTGCAGGCTTCACCACCGACCATCACCGAACGCAGATCCTCGAGGCGCTCACAGGGGACCGTCGCCAGCGCCGCGGGCGTGATGAACGCGTGGGTGATCCGTTCCGCGCGCAGGAAATCGGCCAGTTCGCGACCACCGTACAGATCTGCCGGTGCGACGACGACCGTGGCTCCGGCGGCGAACCCGAGCAGCAGTTCCAGTACCGAGGCGTCGAAGCTCGGCGACGAGAAGTGCAGTGTGCGCGCGGAATCGGTGACGCCGAACAGGTACCGCTGTTCATTGGCGAACGAAGCGAGCCCGGCATGGGTGACGATGACGGCCTTGGGTGTACCGGTGGAACCGGAGGTGTAGATCAGATAGGCAGGCTGTCCGGCCCGCAGCGCACCGAGCCGCTCGGCGTCGACGACCGGGGCCGCCGACTGCGCCGCGCACGCCATATCCAGCTCACCGGAACCGGGCAGCAGCCAGGTCCCCGTGGCGAGACTGTGTTTGCCCGGATCGGCGGGCCAGCTGGGTAGCGCCGACAGCGAACCGGGGTCGGTGAGACCGAGCAGCGCACCGGAGTCGCCGATCATATGGGCGATCCGCTCACGCGGATACCCGGGATCGATCGGGACGTAGGCCGCGCCCGTCTTGGCGACGGCCCAGATCGCGAGGATCGAATGCAGGCTGCGCGGTAAGGCGACGGCGACGACCACTTCGGGGCCCGCGCCGTGCGCGATCAGCACCCGGGCGAGCTGGTTGGATCGCTCGTCCAGCTCACGGTAGGTGATGTCGTTGCCGCGGAACCGCACCGCCACCGACTCGGGCAGGCGTTCGGCGGTCTGCGCGAACAGCCGCGCCAGCGTGACCGTCGGTTCGGCGGGCGCACCGGCGATCGGCACCAGATCGGCCCGCTCCCGCCGGTCCAGGATGTCGATATCGCCGACCGGGGCGTCCGGGCGCGCCACGGCACCGGCGAGGATCGCCGTGAAGCGACGGGCGAGCGCCTCGACAGTCACATCGTCGAACACATCGGTGGCGTAACCGAATTCGGCGTGCAGCGGTCCGTCGGAGGTGTCGTCGTGGATCTCGAGCTGGAGATCGAACTTCGCGATATCGGCGGCCAGCGGCAGTACCTCGGTGTGCACACCGGGCAGTTCGATGCGCAGTTCGGGTGCGCGATCGTAGGACAGCATCACCTGGAACAGGGGATGTCTGCCGCCCGAGCGCTCCGGGTTGACGACCTCGACCAGCCGCTCGAACGGCACATCGGCGTTGGCGAACGCGTTCAGATCCGTTTCCCGCGCGACGTCGAGCATGCGATCGAATCCGGCGCCCGGATCGACCTCGGTCCGCAGGACCAGCGTGTTCACGAACATGCCGACCAGCTCGTCGAGCGCCGGATCGGAGCGGCCGGCGATGGGCGTGCCGATGACGATGTCGGTGCTGGCGCAGACCCGCGCCAGCAGGGTGGCGAACGCGGCGTGCAACACCATGAACATGCTCACACCCCGTGCGACGGCGAGTTCCCCTGCCGCACGGCGTATGTCGGGATCGATGGTGAAACCGTGCCGGGCGCCCGCGGTGGAGCGGCGCAGCGGGCGCGGACGGTCCAGCGGCAGGTCGAGTTGATCGGGCAGCTCGGCCAGCGCCGAACGCCAGTAGCTCAGCTGACGGCTCAGCGCGCTCGACGGATCCGATTCCTCACCGAGCAGTTCACGCTGCCAGAGCGCGAAATCGGCGTATTGCACCGGCAGCGGCGTCCACCGCGGTGCGGTGCCCGCGGCGCGTGCAGCCACGGCTGTCATCAGATCGCGTGCCAGCGGCGCCACCGACCAGCCGTCACCGCAGATGTGATGCAGGACGAGTAGCAGCACATGACGGTCGGGCCCGGCCGCGTAGAGCGCCACCCGGATGGGCGCCTGACTGCGCAGATCGAAGCCGTAGCCCGCGAATTCGGCGATCAGGGCGTCGAGGTCGGCGTCGGAGGCGTCGACCGCGTCCAGATGCAGCGGGATATCGGTGGCCGCGTGGATGACCTGGCAGGGACCCTCCGCCGTTTCCGGGAAGGTGGTCCGCAGGCTCTCGTGCCGATCGAGGACGTCGAGTAGGCCCGCCCGCAGCGCGTCGACATCGAGGTTGCCGTCCAACCGCACGGCCAGCGGCATGTTGTAGGCCGCCGCGTGCTCGGCGAAGCGGTTGAGGATCCACAGCCGCTGCTGGGCGGGTGAGAGCGGGATCCGCGCCGGACGGCCGGTGGGCCGCAGCGCCGGTGAGGAGGTGTCGAGGTGCTGGGTGGCGAATCGTTCGGCGAGCGCGGCGATGGTGCCGGCCTCGAACAGGTCCCTGATGGTCACTCCGGCGCCGAGCGTGCCATTGATCCGCGCGACGGCCCGCGCGGCGATCAGTGAGTTGCCGCCGAGGTCGAAGAAGCCGTCCTCCACGCCGATCTCGTCGAGTTCGAGTACCTCGGCGAAGATGTTCGCGAGCACCCGTTCGATCTCGGTGCGCGGTGCGATGCCCGTCCGTCCGGCGGGGCGGGCCACCGCGGCGGGCGCGGGTAGGGCGGCACGGTCGATCTTGCCGTTGGCACTCAGTGGCAGCTCATCGAGTTCCATCAGGGCGGTCGGCACCATATAGGCGGGCAGCGTCTCGCGCAGACCGGTGAGCAGCGCCGCGGTATCGAGCCGGTCGGCGCCGTCGGTGTCACGGGCGCCGGGGACGGCGACCACGTAGGCGACCAGTTCGTCACCGGTGCGACCGCTGTGCGCCACACAGACCGCGCGAGCGACCCGATCGTCGGCCAGCAGGGCCGCCTCGATCTCGCCGAGTTCGATGCGCAGACCACGGATCTTGACCTGGAAGTCGGTGCGGCCCAGGTATTCCAGGACGCCGCGCTCGGGACCGCCCGCCGAACCGCGGCCCCGCAGATGCCAGCGCGCGAGGTCGCCGGTGCGGTACATGCGCGTGCCGGGGGTGAACGGGTTGGCCACGAAGCGGTCGGCGGTGAGCGTCGGCTGTCCGAGGTAGCCGCGGGCCAGTTGGACGCCCGCCAGGTACAGCTCCCCCACGCCACCCGGCGGCACCGGCTGCAAACGGGAGTCGAGCACATAGGTCTGCGTGTTCCACACCGGGGAGCCGATGGGCACCGTATCCGGATCGGCCGGGCACGGCCAGTAGGTGACGTCGACGGCGGCCTCGGTGGGTCCGTACAGGTTGTGCAGCCGCGGGCCGGGCAGTGCCGCATGGAAGTCGCGGACCGTCGCGGGCGGCAGCGCCTCACCGCTACAGAACACCCGGCGCAGCCCGGTGCACGCGCGGACATCGGTGTCGGTGACGAAGACCGAGAGCATCGACGGAACGAAATGCGCTGTGGTCACGCCCTTGGCCGCGATGATCTCGGCCAGATAGCTGGGGTCACGGTGCCCGTCGGGCCGGGCGAGGACCAGTCTCGCACCGATCTGCAACGGCCAGAAGAACTCCCAGACCGAGACGTCGAAGGTGGACGGGGTCTTCTGCAACACCGCGTCCCCCGCGTCGAGGGGATACTCGTGCTGCATCCACCGCAGCCGGTTGACGATGGCGGCGTGGGTGACGCCGACGCCCTTGGGATTCCCGGTGGAGCCGGAGGTGAAGATGACGTAGGCGAGGTGATCCGCGCGCAGTGGTGCCGAACGGTCGGCGTCGGTGATCGGATCGGCCGAATAGGCGGACAGGTCAGCGGTATCGATGGCGAGCGCGTGTGTCTGCTCGGGCACGCCGTGCGCGTCCGCGGCGGCGGTCAGCACCGCGACCGGTGCGCCCTGCTGCACGATCCGTTCCATCCGCTCACGCGGGTAGTCGAGATCGAGCGGCAGATAGGCCGCACCCGATTTGATGATGCCGTACAGGCCGACCACCAGGTCGATACTCCGGCGCAGATACACACCGACGACTCGATCGGGTCCCGCGCCACCCGCGATGAGCATCCGAGCCAACCGGCTCGAACGTTCGTCCAGTTCGCGATAGGTGAGCGTCTCGTCCTCGAACTCGACGGCCGTCGCGTCGGGGCAGGCGGCGGCGCGGCTGCCGAAGATCCCGGCCAGCGTATCGAGGGCCACCGGCGCCTCGGTGGCGTTCCAGGCGTGCAGCACCCGATGCCGTTCGGCGTCGGTGATCGCGGTCAGCGACAGGGCCGCGGTCTCGGTGCCCGCGGTGAGGAAGCGGGCGAGGAAATCCAGGAACCGCTCGTGGTGCATGGCGAGTTCGGTCTCGCCGTAGAGCTGCGGGTTGGCCTCGAAATCGATGTGGATGCGGTCGCCGACGCCGTTGTAGAGGTTGATCGACAGATCCTCGACCGGACCGGTGGCCAGGACATGCAGTGAGCCGGGCAGGCTGCCGAAGGTCAGTTCGTTGTGGAACAGCATGATGTTGACCATCGGGCCGAAGAAGCCGCGGGCGTCACGGGAGTAGCCGCAATCGCGGCGGATGTCGTCGTGGCGGTAGCGCTGATGCCGCAGGGCGCCGGTGATCTGGAGTTCGACCGCGCGCACCACATCGCGCACCGTGGTCTGCTCGTCGAAACGCACCCGCAGCGGCACGACATTCGACACCACACCGGCCGAACGTCGCAGCGCGACGGTGGTGCGCGCCGAGACCGGGAGGCTCAGCACCACATCGTTGTTACCGGTGACCGAACGGACGTAGCAGGCCAGCGCGGCGGCGAACAGCGTGGAGTTCGCCGCGCCGAATGCGGTGGTCGCCGCGGTGACGGCGGCCTCGGTGCGCTCGTCGAGCACTGCGGTGGCGCGGCGGCGGCCCGGATCGGGCATGGGCACGGCGCTGTTGGCGGTGGACAGGCTGAGGGTGCCGCCCACCCCGGCGAGCTGTTCGAGCCAGTAGTCGCGATCGTTGCGGAAGCGCGCGGAATCCCGGTAGCGGGATTCGTCGGCGTAGATTTCGGCGAGCGGTGTCGCCCGCGAGACCGTCGGTTCGGTGTGGTTCTCGATCGCGGTGTAGATCTCGGCGGTGCGGGTGAGCGCGTTCATGGCGCCGTAGCCGTCGATGATGATGTGGTGCGCGCGGGCATACCAGATGTAATCGGCGTCGCCGGTGCGCAGCACGGCGTTGGTGATGAGCGGGTCCTTGTCCAGATCGATGGGCGAGCTGGCGTGCTCGTTCATCCAGTGCATGGCCGCGGCGTGCGGATCGGATTCACCGCGCAGATCCACTCGCGCCCAACCCGGCCGATGGAACGGGTCCACCACCTGATGCGGCACACCATCGATCTCGACCAACCGGAGCAGGCCGACCTGGGTCTCGGCGCCGAAACGCTCGATCGAGTACAGCAAACGACCCGCGTCGAGATCACCGTGGATCTCGACGTACTGCGCGATGGTCAGCGGCACGTCCGGTCGGATGCGCTGGGCGTACCACAGCGCCGTCTGCGCAGGCGACAAGGCGAACGGTTGTGCTGAGAATTCGCCCGATGAACATTGGTCGACACGATCCGTGGCCAATGAACTCATCAATCACTCCGTTCTGCCGCTGTTCACGCAACTCCCCGAGCACTGCCGCGGCAGGCGCACGCGCGCCAGCCGTAGGACGTAGTCCACGAATGATGATTCGGAGCGTCATGGCGGCCGGATGGCCGGGGGTTCGGATTTGTTTCACATCCAACGGCCTTGGCAGAACGCCACTTTGGACAGCTACATTTTCGCTATCGCGGTCAGCGCAGGAAAACTTCCGACGGGAATGCCGAAAATCGCGCTCCGACGTGCGGGTCGTCGACCGCGACGGCTATCGACGGGCGAACAACGCAGCCGTTCACGCGCCGAGACCGCGCGCCCGCTCGAACCGGACAGATAACGGACGTCCGGTTAGCGGATGACGTTTCAGGCGGACGGCTGCGCTGTTACGCCGGGCACGGAAGCCTGCTCGGTCGGCTCGTTCCGGCGCCGGGTTCGCCGGCGGATTGCCGCGATGGTCAACGCGCCCGCGGTGAGGATGATCGCGAGCCATTCGGGTGCGGCGCCGAGCCGGGTGGCCGGTGTCGTCGAATCCCGCAGCGGGAGGTCGGCGACCAAGGCGGCGGGCACGAACAATTCGGTCTGCTGCCGCACCGCGCCGTCGGCGGTGATGATGGCGCTGACCCCGGAGGTCGCCGCGACGACGAGCGCGCGTCCGTGTTCCACCGCCCGCACCCGGGACATGGCCAGCTGTTGATAGGTCATCTCGCTGTCGCCGAACGTCGCGTTGTTGGTCGGCACCGTCAGCAACTGCGCGCCCGCGCTCATGGAATCGCGGAACGCGCGGTCGAAGGCGACCTCGTAGCAGGTGGCCACGCCGAGATCGATACCCGCGACGGCCACGGTACCGTCGCCGTGGCCGGGCACGAAGTATCCGGCCCGGTCGGCGTAATCGGAGAACAGCCGGAAGAACCCGCGCATCGGCAGATACTCGCCGAACGGCTGGATGATGCGCTTGTCGTGCCGTGGGCCGGGACCGGCCTCCTCCGACCACACCATCATCGAGTTGGTGGTGGTGCGGTCGTCGTTGACCAGCACCGCGCCGATCAGGATCGGGGCGCCGACGCGGCGGGCGGCGCGGGTGATGATCGAGGCCGCGTCGGCATTGCGCAGCGGGTCGATATCGGAGGAGTTCTCCGGCCAGATCACCAGATCCGGCTGCGGCGCGCGACCGGCGGCCACCTCATCGGCGAGTTGTTCGGTGCGGCGGGCGTGGTTGTCGAGTACGGCACGGCGCTGTGCGTTGAACTCCAGGCCGAGCCGGGGGACGCTGCCCTGGATGGCGGCCACGGTGAGAGTGGCGTCGCCGTCGTCCGGGCCGGGCAGGGTGGGGCGCAGCGCCAGACCCGCCACGGGCATGACCGCGAGGACGAGCACCGCGGCGAGTACCGCGCGGCGGGTGCCGGGAGGGGTACTGGACCGGGCGTTGTCGTCGGGGCGGTTCTCCGATCCGCTGGGCACATCCACAGAATCGGTGCCGGTGCCGGTGCAGGTCTCGATGCCCCTGTCGGCCGGACCGTTGGCAGCGTCGGTCACCGCGACCGTGCCGCCGGGCCGCCGGACCGCGACGACCAGCGCCGCGATTCCGGTCCCGGTCAACGCGACCGCGAAGCCGACCAGTGGTGCGCCACCGTAGGCCGCGAGCGGCAGCAACCAGCCGTCGGCCTGACCGAAAGCCAGTTTGCCCCACGGGAATCCGCCGAAGGGGAAACTGGACCGACCCCATTCGGCCGTGGTCCAGGCCAGCGCGATCCACAGCGGCCATCCGGGCAGCGTGCCGAGCAGCCGCGCCATCAGCCCGAACAGACCGATGTACACCGCACACGCCGTCGACAGGGCCAGCCACGGCACCGGACCGACATAGATGCCGGTCCACGGCAGCAGCGGCAGGAAGAACCCGAGACCGGCGAGCAGCCCGTAGCCGAAACCGCCGCGCAGTTTTCCGGCGCCGCGCACGCTCAGCGTGAGCAGGGCGATACCGACGGGCGCGAGGAACCACCACGGTCGCGGTGGGAAGCTGCCGAACAGCAGCACACCGGCGACGACGGCCGTCACCGCGCGGATCAGCACCGGATGGCCGCCCGCGAAGGCCGCCAGGCGGGACCGCGGACCAGCGGACTCAGCCGCCATGAATGGTCACTCCCCGGTGCACGGTGCGCAGGCAGCGCGGCAGCGTGTCCTCGGGGGCCAGTGACGGCAGGCCGGGAACCCGCGACCGCGGATCGGTCGACCAGCGCTGCACGGAATCGGCGGCCGCGGCGACCACGAGATCACCGGCTTCCCAGACCGCATACGAGGCGGGCGCACCCGGCACCAGCGTGCCCGCGACACCGTCGCGGACACCACCGGCTCGCCATGCACCCCTGGTGGCCGCGGCGAACGCCGCGCGCGGGGACAGGCCGTGGCCGGGGGTGCGGTGTTCGGCGGCGGCACGGACCGCGGCCCACGGGTCGAGCGCGGTGACCGGCGCGTCCGAGCCGATGGCCAGCGAGATACCGGCCGAGGCCATGGCGGCGAACGGGTTGAGTCGCGCGGCCCGCTCCGCGCCGAGGCGGGCCGCGTACATGCCGTCGGTGCCGCCCCAGGCGGCGTCGAACGCGGGTTGCACGCTCGCGATGACACCCCAGGTGGCGAGTTTGCCGATCTGGTCGGCGTCGATCATCTCCGCATGCTCGATCCGATGGCCGCGCGCGGCGACGGCCGGGCCGCCCACCTCGTCGACGACCGCACCGAATCCGGCGACGACGGCGTCCATCGCGGCATCGCCGATGACATGGAATCCGGCCTGGATCCCGGCCTCGGTGCAGGCGCGCACATGCGCGGCGACGGCCTCGGCGTCCAGATAGCCGAAACCGGTACCTTCCGCGTCGGCGTAGGGTTCGCGCAACCACGCGGTGCGTGAACCGAGCGAACCGTCCACGAACAGATCTCCGGCCAGGGCGTGCACACCCAGTTCGGCGACCAGCGAGCGCGCCTCTTCGGCGCTGCGCACCGCCTGACCCCAGTTCGCGCGGACCTCGACGCCGTGGTCGAAGGCGAGCAGTTCCCGCAGGTCGGTCACCCCGGAGATCTCCGGGCCCGCGCATTCGTGCACCGCGGCGATGCCGTGGGCGGCGGCATGATCGAGCGCGGCGCGGCGGGCGGCGTCGCGCTGCTGCCGGTCGAGCGCGGCGAGTGTGGCAGCCCGCACCAGGTGGTGGGCCTGTGCGCGCAGCGGTTCGCTTCGACTGAATCCGGTCGCCGCGGTCAGATCCGGTACGGCGTCGAGGACGGCGGTGGACACGACGGCGGAATGGGCGTCGATGCGGGACAGGTAGACGTGCCGGCCGAGGTCGGCGCCGAGCGCGGTATCGATATCGGCCGACGACGGCGGCCGCTGCTCCGGCCAGCGTGTCTCGTCCCAGCCGTCACCGATGATCACCGCGCCGGGTCGGGCGGCCGCGAAGGTGGTGAGCAGCTCCAGGCAGTGGTCGAGCGACCGCGCGGCGGACAGGTCGAGTCCGGTCAGTTGCAGGCCGAGTGCGGTGGTGTGCAGATGTGGTTCCACGAAGGCCGGTGCGACGAAAGCGCCGTCCAGATCGATGATCTCGGCATCGGGATGCAGTGCGCGACCCACCCGGTCGGCGCCGAGCCACACCACGGTGCCGTCGGTGACCGCCATCGCGGTCGCGTCCGGGGAACTGGAACTGTAGATACGACCGCCGACCAGCAACTGGGTACTCACGATCGACCAGTCTGCCAGTGCCGTATCCGTACCAGGGCACCGGCGGGTGCGGCGCCGATCACGCCAGGGAACCGACCGCGGATCGTGTTCAGGCGCCGTCGATGGCGGGCCGGGTGCTCGGCCGCGGATCGTCGTACCACTCGGTGACCACGACTCCGTCGACCACATCGTCGCCGTCGATGACCACACCCCGATAGGGCATGCGGGCGGCCACCCTTGCCATCCGGCGCGCGGTGACCGCCGCCACCAGTGGACGTACCAGCGCCCGGGTTGGCGGCAGGAGCAGCAGCAGACCGAACGCCGAGGTGACCAGGCCCGGTACGAACATCAGGACGCTGCCCGTGGCGACCAGCGCGCCGTCGGCGACGGCGGTGCCAGGGGTGATCTCACCGCGCCCGGCCCGGCGGAACTGCTCGAAGACCCGGCGTCCCTGCGAACCGATGAGCAGCATGCCCGCCGCCGAGCATGCGATCAGCACGAGGATGGCGGGCATCACGCCGATCAGCTGCGCGACACCGACGAACGCGGCGATCTCGACGACGAGGTAGGCGAGGAATACAACAGCGGGCATGACGTTCCTTCCGGACGATCTACCCCGTCAACGTGCGCGTGCCCGGATTTTCTCCCGCCGCGACCGAACCGTTGCCGAACTCACCCGCCGGGACGCACCAGCCCGGTTTCGTAGGCCAGCACCACCGCCTGCACGCGATCGCGCAGGCCCAGTTTGGTCAGTACCCGTCCGACGTGCGTTTTCACCGTCGCCTCCGACAGATACAACTGGGCGGCGATCTCGGCGTTGGAGCGCCCGGCGGCGATCTGTTCGAGCACCTCGCGTTCGCGTGCGGTGAGCACCTCGAGCACACCGGGATCCCGGATACGGCCCGGATCCTCGCTGATCATGCGGTCGAGCAGGCGTTTGGTGACCTTGGGTGAGACCACCGCGTCACCGGCGGCGACACTGCGGATGGCCGAGATCAGGTCCTCGGGTGGGGTGTCCTTGAGCAGGAACCCGCTGGCTCCGGCGCGCAGCGCCCCCAGCGCGTGCTCGTCCAGATCGAAGGTGGTCATCACCAGGACGCGGCTGCCGTGGCCCGCTTCGACGATCTGGGTGGTGGCGGTGACACCGTCGACGACGGGCATCCGCACATCCATCAGCACCACGTCGGGTTTCAGTTCGCTCGCCTGGGTGACCGCGAGTGCGCCGTTGGCCGCTTCACCGATCACCTCGATGTCGGGGTGGGCGCCGAGCACCATTTTCAGCCCCATGCGCATGAGTTCCTGGTCGTCGACGACGAGAACGGTGATCGGCACGCACCACAGCGTAGTGCCCGTACCGGCGTGGTCGCGGCGGCCCTCGCGCGGGCGGATCGCGTCAGTCGGGTTGCTGTAGCGGAATGGTGGCCCGCACCCGCCAGGAGCCGTCGGCCACGCGCCCGGCGTCCATGGTTCCGCCGAGGACGGCGACCCGCTCGCGCATCCCGGCCAGGCCGAGGCCGCTGCCGGTGATGCGGTTGGCCGGTTCCTGTACGGGCACGCCGCCGGTATCGGTCACCTCGATCAGGACGTCGTCGTCACGTCGGTGCACGCGCACCCAGGCCTTGGGGTGGGCGCCCGCATGGCGCAGGGTGTTGGTCAGCGATTCCTGCACGATGCGGTGCACGCCGAGGCTGATCTCCGGGGCGATGTCGTCGAGTTCGCCGGTCAGCTCCAGTTCGACCGCGAGACCGGTGCCGCGCATCATCTCCACCACCTTGGCCAGCCCCGCGGTGCCGTGCTGGGGCAGTTGGTCGGGGGCATGCTCGGTGCGCAGCAGCGCGACGGTGCGGCGCAGTTCGCGCAGCGCCTCGCGTCCGGTCGCGGCGATGGTGGTGACGGCCTGCGCGGCCACATCGGGATCGTGGCGCAGCGCGTATCGCGCGCCGTCGGCCTGCACGATGATGACGCTCACCGCGTGGGCCACCACATCGTGGAGTTCCCTGGCGATCCGGGTGCGTTCGGCCGAGACCGCGTCATGGGCTCGGCGTTCCCGGTCGTAGTCGGCGACCGCGAGGCGGGCGGCGACCTCGGTGTCGTAGGCGTGGCGTGCGCCGACGAACTCGGCGAGGGTCCAGCACAGGGCGTACAGCACGACGACGAAGGCCAGATCCGTGCCGGCCGGGAAACCGGTCGCCAGCATGGACAGCGCCGTATCCACCACCAGACCGGCCAGCAGCAGCAGACCCTCGCGCCGCCCGACATAGGCAACCAGGGTGTAGAGCATGATGCCGAGCCCGAGCAGCGCGACGTGCTCGGATTCCTCGTCGGTCAGATAGGCGACCGCGGTGGCGGTGATCGACAGCACGAGCATGGCCGCCGCCATCCACCGCGGGTAGACCCGGCGCAGGATCATCGGCAACGGCAGCAGCACCGACAGGGCGAGATAGGAGGCCTTGTTGTGTGCGGCGGATACGCCGAGGACGTCGAAGACCAGCAGCATCCCCGCCAGCATCGAATCGGCGACGATCGGCTTACCGCGAAGCCACAGACTGAACCTGCGCACGCCGTTCAGCGTAAGGGTGCGCTCGGCACCGACCCGGCACGGCGCGTTCGCGCCGCCCCGCACGGGCGGTCGCGCGCTGTCCCTGGTTGTCTTGCCTCCGTGGATATCACCGACTGGGCGGTCCTGCTGACCGCGGCGACGGCGGCCGGATGGGTGGACGCCGTGGTCGGCGGCGGCGGCCTGATCGTATTGCCGACCCTGCTGCTGGTGGCGCCGGGAATCGCGCCGCAAACAGCTCTGGGAACCAACAAACTGTCGGCGGTGGCGGGGACGACCGCGGCGGTGGTGACCTTCTCCCGCAAAGTGCCGATCCGCTGGCGGGTGCTGCTACCGGCCGCACTCGTCGCGGCCGTGACGGCGGCGGCCGGTGCGGCGGCGGTCTCGCTGATCGATCGGGATCTGTTCATTCCGATCGTGCTCGTGGTGCTGGTGGGGGTGGCGATCTTCGTCACCGCGCGCCCGTCGGTGGGGGTCACGCTGGCCAGCCATGCGCCGACCCGACGTAAGTTCATCCTGGTGGTGGCGTTGGCCGCCGGGCTGATCGGGTTCTACGACGGGCTGCTCGGGCCGGGCACCGGCACGTTCCTGATCATCACCTTCGCCACCTTGCTCGGCACCGAATTCGTTCGCGCCGCGGCCATGGCCAAGGTGATCAACTGCGGGTCGAATGTGGGGGCGCTGCTCTTCTTCGGCGCGACCGGGCACATTCTGTGGGCCCTGGGCGCGGCGATGGCGGTGGGCAATATCGCGGGCGCGGTGGTGGGCTCGCGGATGGCGTTGAGCCGGGGCGCGGAATTCGTCCGCGTCGTTCTGCTGGTGGTGGTGATCGCGATGGTGGTGCGGCTGGGCTGGCAGCAGTTCGGCTGAGTGGGCTCAGACCCGGGCGAGCCAGGGGCGCAGTACCTCGGAGGTCGTTTCGTGGATCTTGCGCTGTAGACGTTCACCGTCATCGATGCCGATCTGTGGGCCCTGGAACAGCACCGTCAACGCACCGGACACCGCGCCGACCACGGCCCCCACCAGCGCGGCGGCGCCGACCTCGTCGAATTCGGCCGGGAACGCGGCATGTAACTGCCTGGCGATCTCGCGCTGCGCGAGCAGTTGCGCATGCGCGGCGCGGCCACTCACCGCGGGCACGGTGCGCGAGACCTGCGCCCGCAGCGCCGCGATGCGCGCGGCGAGATCGTCGATCAGATGCTCACCGGGGTTGTCCCCGGCCGCGCGTAACGCGCGGAGTAACACCTCGACGGGCCGCTCCCCCGGCCGCCGTCCGGCGATCGCGACCACCGCGGCCCTGACCCGATCATCGGGTTCAGGAAACAGCAGCTCCTCTTTACTGGCGAAATAGTTGAAGAAGGTGCGGGTGCCCACCTCGGCGGCCGCGGCGATATCGGCCACGGTCGTTTCCTCATAGCCTCTGGTCTCGAACAATTCGACAGCGGCGGCGAGCAGCGCGCGACGGGTACGTTCTCGTTTGCGATCGCGGAGAGCGGAAGGCGGCACGCGGGCACAGTACGACATCCGCTCGCGCGGGCGTGGTAGGCGCGAGCGCCGCGTCACGGTTCGATACGACTGCGCGCGGGAAGTATTCGGCGGCGGGGAGTCGGTGGCAGCGACTACGGTGTGCTGGGTGAGCATCGCGACTTCCGAAGATGGCACAGGATCGGGCCGGGCCGGCCACGGCGTCGACGCCGAATTCGCGTCGCTGCCCTTGGCGAGCCTGGCCGACGCCGCGCTCTCGGCCGCGACCGCGGCGGGCGCCTCGCACGCCGATCTGCGTGTGCACCGGCTGGTCACCCAGTCCATCCGATTACGTGACGGGCGGGTGGAATCGGTCACCGATTCCGCCGAACTCGGACTCGCGGTGCGGGTGATCGTCGACGGCACCTGGGGTTTCGCCTCCCACGCCGCACTCACCGCACAGTCCGCCGCCGAGGTCGCGCGGCGCGCGGTCACCGTGGCGACCACCTTGCGCGCGCTCAACCGGGAACGCGTCGAACTGGCCGCCGAACCCCGCTACGACGGCGCGCGCTGGGTGTCGGCCTACGAGATCGATCCGTTCACGGTGCCCACGGCCGACAAAGTGGCGCTGCTCCACGAATATTCACAGCGGTTGTCGAGCGCCGACGGCGTCGATCATGTGACGGCATCGGTGCTCCAGGTCAAGGAGCAGACCTACTACGCCGACACCGCCGGTTCCTCGATCATCCAGCAGCGGGTCCGGTTGCATCCGCAGCTCGAGGCGATCACCGTCGACTCGGCGGCGGGGGTGTTCGAGACGATGCGGACGCTGGCCGCACCGGCCGGTCGCGGCTGGGAGTACGTCACCGGCGCCGACGGAATCTGGGACTGGGGCGGTGAACTCGCGCGGATGCCGGAATGGCTGGCCGAGAAGGTGAAGGCGCCGAGCGTCGTGGCCGGGCCCACCGATCTGGTCATCGATCCGACCAATCTGTGGCTCACCATCCACGAGTCCATCGGCCATGCCACCGAATACGACCGCGCCATCGGCTACGAATCCGCCTATGCGGGCACCTCCTTCGCCACCCCCGATCTCCTCGGCTCGCTGCGCTACGGCAGTCCGATCATGCACGTCACCGGCGACCGCACCGAAGCGCACGGTCTGGCCACCGTCGGCTACGACGACGAAGGAGTCGCCGGACAGCGCTGGGATCTGGTGCGCGAGGGCGTGCTCGTCGGCTACCAGCTCGATCGGGTGTTCGCGCCGCGGCTGGGGCTCGAGCGTTCCAACGGCTGCTCGTATGCGGATTCGCCGCATCATGTGCCGATCCAGCGGATGGCCAATGTGTCATTGCAGCCGGACCCGCGGCGCGACACCAGCACCGAGGAGTTGATCTCCCGGGTCGAGGACGGCATCTACATCGTCGGCGACAAGTCCTGGTCGATCGATATGCAGCGCTACAACTTCCAGTTCACCGGGCAGCGGTTCTTCCGCATCCGCGACGGCAAGCTCGACGGGCAGCTGCGCGATGTCGCCTATCAGGCCACCACCACCGATTTCTGGGGCGCGATGGAAGCGGTGGGCGGCCCGTCCACCTGGCAGCTCGGTGGCGCGTTCAACTGCGGTAAGGCGCAGCCGGGGCAGGTGGCGGCGGTCAGTCATGGCTGCCCGTCGATCCTGGTGCGCGGCATCAATGTTCTCAACACGCGGACGGAGGCGGGGCAGTGAAGGTGACCGGCGCGGCGATTCTGCCGGGTGGGGCGGCCGTCGAACAGGCATTGGCCCTGTCGAGGGCGGATGAGGCGATGGTCATCGTCACCGATGCGCACGAGGCGTCGCTGCGTTGGGCGGGCAATTCGATGACCACCAACGGGTCGTCGGTCTCGCGGCAGTGGGCGATGGTGTCGGTGTTCCGGGAGGGCCCGAACGCGGCGCGCGTCGGCAGTGTCACCGCCACCAGCGTCGACGGCGCCGATATCGAGGCCGTGGTGCGCGCCAGCGAGGAGGCGGCCCGCACCGCAGAACCGGCGCGCGATGCGATGCCGCTGCTCGAGGCCGATGGTTTCGCTGATCCCGAGGACTGGGCGGGCGAGCCCGGCAGCACCGGGATCGAGGTGTTCACCGGTGTGGCCGCCGATCTGGCCGAGGGTTTCGACGGCGCCGATACGCTCTACGGCTTCGCGCATCATCAGATGCACACCACCTGGCTCGGGACGTCCACCGGTCTGCGGCGGCGCTATGTGCAGCCCACCGGGTCGGTGGAGATCAACGGAAAGCGTGGCGCGGGCGCCGATCTGGCGAGCGCCTGGGTGGGTGTCGGCACCGGCGATTTCACCGATGTGGATACGCCCGGTCTGCTGGCGGAACTGTCGCGACGGCTGGATTGGTCGGCGCGGCGGGTCGCATTGCCCGCCGGGCGCTACGAGACCCTGTTGCCGCCCTCGGCGGTGGCGGATCTGATGATCTATCTGGCCTGGACGATGGAGGGCCGCGGCGCGCACGAGGGCCATACCGCGTTGTCGCGACCCGGTGGCACCCGGATCGGTGAGCGACTCACCGACATTCCGTTGACGCTGTATTCGGATCCGAGCGCGAGCGGGCTCGAGTACCGCCCCTTCGTCGCGACGCCCGCGTCCTCGGAGGCGCTGTCGGTGTTCGACAACGGCCTGCCCGCCCAACGCGTGGACTGGTTGCGCGAGGGCGTGATCGAATCGCTGGTCTACCCGCGCGCCACGGCCGCCGAATTCGATGCCCCCACCACCGTTCCTGGTGAGAATCTGCTGCTCACCGGCGGTTCCAGCGCCACACTCGACGAGATGATCGCCCGCACCGAACGCGGTCTGCTGCTCACCACCCTCTGGTACATCCGCGAGGTCGACCCCGCCACGCTGCTGCTCACCGGCCTCACCCGCGACGGCGTCTATCTGGTCGAGGACGGCGAGGTGACCGCCGCAGTCAACAACTTCCGCTTCAACGAAAGCCCTCTCGACCTCCTGCGCCGCGCCACCGAAGCGGGCGCGACCACCCTCACCCTCCCCCGCGAATGGAAGGACTGGTTCACCCGCACCGCCATGCCCCCGCTCCGCATCCCCGACTTCCACATGTCCTCGGTCAGCCAGGCGACGTAGCCGAAGGCCTACGGCGCGCGGTCGAGGATCGCACGGGCGAGGGCGTCGCTGTCCTCGAGCATCGGCATATGCCCGACTCCGGGAAGGTATTTCAGCTCGGCACCCGGCACCACCTCGTACTCGTGTGCCGAGGCCGGATCCCAGCGCGGGTCGCTGTCCCCGAAGATCACCAGGGGTGGTTTACCGGCGTCGACGAGGCGCTGGGGCACGGTTCGCGCGGCGATGTAGTCGCGGTTGGCGGCGAGAATCGCGCGGAACGCCCGATACGACGTCCTTCGCGTATCGGCCAGCATCTCGTCGGACACCGTGATCGGCGCGGCCGCGGTCGCTGCCAATCCGCGGCGAAGCATCGAGTCGGTACGGATCGCCCACACCAGCGGACCGAACGGCGGCGCGGTGAGCACCCGCAGGATCGCGGGCTCGGGGCGAAGGGCCGCCAGACTCGGCCCCGTGCTGACCAGGATCAGCTCGCCGACAAGGTCGGGACGACGCTCCACCAGGGCGGTAGCGACATACCCTCCGCTGGAGTGACCGACCACCGTCGGATATCGGACACCCAGTTCGTCCAACGCCGCCGCCGTCCGGTCTGCCTGCTGCGCGACGTCGTAGGTCGGCACGGGCTCGGAACCACCGCATCCGGGGAGGTCGATCGTGATCACCCGATACCGTGGAGCGAGCGACGGCACCACCGACGCCCACGTCGAACCGGATGCGCCCGAGCCGTGCACGAGCACCACGGGTGGCGCCGTCGGGTTCCCGTCGATGACGACGTGCACTCCGCCGACCGTCCTGTCCTCGTGTGTCCGGGTGGTGGGACTCGCTTCGCTCATACTTCCAAGCCTCGTCGCTGACGGACCCCGCCGTATTGAACAAATGTCACGGTGTTCCGCTCCGGTTAGCCTGGACGGATGACCGCAACGGATGGAGTGGACTGGAGCCTGGTCGACATCGCCGTCCCGGTCCGACCCTCTGGTCCGGGAGTCCGGATGGCGGGTTTCCGGTACCACCACCTCGCTCCCGTCGATATCACGACGATCCCGCATCCCAAGGTCACGCTTCTGCTGGATCTCAGCGAGCACGGTGTCGTCCATGACGTTCTCGGGCGCTCGATCAGGGGGAGCGCGATCGTCGGCCTCCGGTCCGGCGCGTTCCGCATCACCAGCGCCGGGGCGGGTGACCTCCTCCAGATCCGCATGTCCCCCGTCGTCGCCGCGGTGATTCTCCGCGACACCACCATCATCGGCGGTGGTGTGACACCGCTGGCTGATGTGTGGAACAGCAGTGCCGTCCGCTTGATCGAGCGACTTCGTGCGACGCCGTCGTGGGACGGGCGGTTCACCCTCACCGCCGCGTTCCTGCGGAACCGGATACCGTGCGGATCCGGCGTCGCCCCCGAGATCACCTACGCCTGGCACCAGACCGTCCGTACCAGGGGCATGCTCCGCATCGATGCTCTCGCCACGGAGACCGGCTGGACCCGCCAGCGACTGTGGTCTCGCTTCCGGACGCATCTCGGGGTCTCACCCAAGTACGCGTCCGAACTCGTCCGCTTCGACCATGCCGCCCATCTCCTGGCGACGGGGCTCCCACCGGCCGATACCGCCGCCGAGGCCGGTTTCGCCGACCAGTCCCATCTGCATCGTCGCACCACCGCGCTGACCGCGATGACTCCCGCCGCCGTCGCCAGGGCGCCGTGGCTGGCGATCGACGATATCGCCTGGCCGACAACCTGTTTCCCGCGCGGCTGAGCAATGACCGGCGGATCCGATCGATCCGACAGATCGGCGGATTCGTCGGACTACTGCGCCGGGGTGATCTCGATCCCGATGGTGCCGGACTTGCCGCGGCGCAGGGTGCTGCCGAGGATGACCAGGGGGCCGAGGATGAAGTACTTCTTGCGTAGCAGGCGGCGGACGTTCTCGGTTTCGGCGGCGTCGAGGACTCGGGCCGTACCTTCGATGATCTCGCCGCGCGGGGTGCCCTTGTAGTTGCACGGTTGCAGAGTGACCGCCGGATTGCGGCGCACCCGCTTGACCTTCCAGCTGTCGGTTTCGGTCCAGACGAACACCTTTCCGTCGTCGGAAGCCGCCCAGACCGGGGTGCCGACGGGTGTGCCGTCCTTGCGGAAGGTGGTCAGCAAAACGTAATCGGCCTTGTCGACAGCTGTGCGCGCATCGGTCATGGCACTACCGTAGGCCGGTCAGCGGTCATCGGCCATGTGGTACTCGCCCGCCTCCAACCGCGTCAGCACGCCCGAGGTCCAGCCGGACAGGTTCTCGAACACCCCGCTCCACAGTTCCAGCAGGTCGGTGGCATGCGGTGCGTGGTAACGGCCGGGGAATTCCGGAATCATGCCGAGCAGCCCGTCCCGGACCTCGCTGCTGCGGCGGCGCTGTTCGCGCAACTTCTCGATGACGTGGGCGCGCGGCAACGCGTCCATGAACGCGATGGCCGCGCCCAGCTCCTCCATATCGATGCTCACCAGCGCCGCGTCCATCAGCCGATGGAATTCGTCCACCCCGGCGTCGGTGAGTTCGAACAGGGTTCGGCCCGGCCCCTGCGTGCTGCCCTCGGTGCCGAGAGCCCGCAGTTTGCCCTCCTGGGTGAGCTGTTTGAGCCCGTGATAGATCGATCCCGGCTTCACATTGGTCCAGGTCTCGGCCCGCCAGGACAGCAGTTCCCGCCGGACGGCGTACCCGTGGGTGGGCTGCTGCCTGCGCATCACCCCGAGAATCAACAGCCGCACCGCCGACACCGTTCTCCTCCTCGCCGGGCGCGGCTCCTACCGCACGCCACCGCCCAGCATGGTAGTCAAACTTGATCTCCACGATCCGGAGGCCACCGCACGGGTCCCGAACCGTTGCTCGCCGCTCACCGGCACCGCGCTAGTCAAGTTTGACTTCCGCCCGCGCCGAATTCTAGGCTTCGGTAGTCAAACTTGATTACGGAGGCTCAAACCATGGGCGATATCGCCGTCCCCGTGCTCCCGACCGTCGATCTGCCCCGAACGCTCGAGTTCTATCGAGCACTCGGCTACGAGGTCGTCTACGAACAGACCCGCCCCTACGTGTACGGGGCAATCGAAGCCCACGGATGCGGACTGCATTTCGCCGCGCCGCCGAACAAGGAAACGGGACTCGAGGGCTGGACGGGATGTCTGGTCATGGTCGACGATATCGCCGAGCGGCACCGTGAGTTCAGCGCCGCCCTGCGCGCGCACTACGGCAAGGTTCCGGCCAAGGGCGAGCCGAGGATCACCCGATTCCGTCCCGGTCAGTCGCGGTTCAGCGTCATCGATCCGGATGGCAACTGGGTCACCTTCATCCAGAACGATGAACCCATGGAACTCGAATACGGCGGTTCCAAGTCGCTGACCGGTTTGGCCCGAGTGCTGGACAATGCGCGAATCCTGCGAGACTTCAAGAACGACGACGCGACCGCCACCCGCGTACTCGACGTAGGACTGCGCCGATACGCCGCCACCGCGCCCGCCACCGAGGTCGCCCGAGCCTGGGCGGCACTCACCGAAATCGCTGTCGCCATGGGCGATACGGAACGTGCGGCCGCCCATCGCGAGGCGTTGCGCGCGGTGGAGCTGACCGAGGAAGAACGTGCGGCACTGGCCACCGAAACGAATGCGAGCGCCACGCTCACCGAATGGTTGCACCGATCCGAGACATAACGAACTCTCACGCCGCCAGCGTCAACACTCGCGGACCGTCCTCGGTGATCGCCACCGTGTGTTCGGAATGCGCGGTCCGCGATCCGTCGGCCGAACGGATGGTCCATCCGTCGGGATCGGTGACGATGCGATCGGTGGTGCGCGCGAACCACGGTTCGATGGCGATGGTCAGGCCGGGCCGCAGCCGATAGCCGCGCCCCGCACGACCGACGTTCGACACGTGTGGATCCTCGTGCATGGTACGACCGAGGCCGTGTCCGCCGAACTCGGTGTTGACCGGGTATCCATACGCGGATGCGACCCCCGAGACGGCCGCGGAGATATCGCCGATCCGATGGCCCGGCAACGCCACCTCGATGGCCGCGGCCAGCGCCTCCTCGGTGGCCCGCACCAGGCGCAGATCCTCCTCGGCGGCAGTGCCGACCACCACCGTGGTCGCCGAATCCGCGACCCAGCCGTCGAGAGAGACGGCCAGGTCCATGCTCAGCACATCGCCGTCGCGCAGGGCGTAGTCGAACGGAAGTCCGTGCAGCACCGCATCGTTCACCGAGAGGCAGACGGTATTGCGGAACGGTCCACGACCGAAGGACGGCGCATAGTCCCAGTAGCACGATTGCGCACCGCGCTCCCGGATCCGCTCGCGCACCACCGCTTCCAGCTCCAGCAGATTCACCCCGACGGCGGCGCGGGCCCGCAGATCCGCCAGCGTCTCGGCGACGAACCGCCCCGTCACCGCCATCCGCTCGATTTCCTCGGGCGACTTCAACTCGACCATCACGACCTCCACATCGACATCATCGGTATTTTAATACCAGATTGCGGTATTTAAATACCAGCCGTAGGGTGGTCGCATGGTTCGACTTCCCTTGACTCCGGCCCAGGTGGAGGCCGGTCGACGCCTCGGCGCCCGATTGCGGGCCGCACGCGCAGGCCGCGATCTCGCCGACGTCGCCCGCGCGGCGGGCATCTCCCCGGAGACGTTGCGCAAGATCGAAACCGGACGGCTGCCCTCCCCCGCCTTCGGGACGGTGGTGGCGGTGAGCCGGGTGCTCGAACTGCCGTTGGATGAACTCGCGGACCTCTGGCTGTCCGGCGGCCTGGCCGAATCCGCCTGATCCGGCCCAGGCCTCGCCTGCGTCCTATTCCAGTTCGCCTTCGGTCTCCAGATAGATCTGGCGCAGCCGGTCCAGCGTGCCCTGCTCCGGCGCGTCCCACAGTTTGCGTTCGGCCGCCTCGAGCAGACGTTCGGCGATACCGTGCAGCGCCCACGGATTGGACTGCTCCATGAACTGGCGGTTCACCTCGTCGAAGACGTAGCTCTCGGCCAGCTTCTCGTACATCCAGTCCGCGACCACATCGGTGGTGGCGTCGTAGCCGAACAGATAATCGACGGTCGCCGCCATCTCGAACGCCCCCTTGTAGCCGTGCCTGCGCATGGCCTCGAGCCAGCGCGGGTTCACCACGCGGGCCCGGAACACCCGGGAGGTCTCCTCGGACAGGGTGCGGGTGCGGACCGCGTCGGGGCGGGTGCTGTCACCGATGTAGGCCTCGGGATTCTTGCCGGTCAGCGCGCGCACGGTGGCCACCATGCCGCCGTGGAACTGGAAGTAGTCGTCGGAATCGGCGATATCGTGCTCGCGGGTGTCGGTGTTCTTGGCGGCCACGGTGATCCGGCGATACGCGGTGCGCATATCGTCGGCGGCGGGGGCGCCGTCGAGGTCGCGGCCGTAGGCGTAGCCGCCCCAAGTGGTGTACACCTGCGCGAGATCGTCATCGGTGCGCCAACTCTTGGAGTCGATGAGCTGGAGCAGGCCCGCGCCGTAGGTGCCGGGTTTGGACCCGAAGATGCGGGTGGTCGCCCGGCGCTGATCCCCGTGCTCGGCGAGGTCGGCCTGCGCGTGCGCGCGGACGTAGTTCGATTCGGCGGGTTCGTCGAGGTCGGCCACGAGGCGGACCGCATCGTCGAGCAGGGCCAGGACATGCGGGAAGGCATCGCGGAAGAAGCCGCTGATGCGCACCGTCACATCGACGCGCGGGCGGCCGAGTTCGGCGAGCGGGATCACCTCGAGGGTGGTGACGCGACGGCTGGCCTCGTCCCACACCGGACGGACCCCGAGCAGGGCGAGGACCTCGGCGATATCGTCACCTGAGGTGCGCATGGCGGAGGTTCCCCACACCGAAAGACCCACCGACGCCGGGTATTCGCCGTGGTCGGCCAGATAGCGTTCGAGCAGTGAGTCCGCCATGGCCTGCCCGGTCTCCCATGCGAGCCGCGACGGCACGGCCTTCGGATCGACCGAATAGAAGTTGCGGCCCGTCGGCAACACATTGATCAGACCGCGCAGCGGCGAGCCACTCGGGCCAGCGGGGATGAAACCACCGTCGAGGGCGTGCAGCACACGCTCGATTTCGACACCGGTCCCACGCAGCCGGGGCACCACCTCGGTCGCGGCGAAGCGCAGTACGGCGCGGACATCGTCGAATCGGGATGCCGCGACAGCGGAATCGGTTGTGCGCGCGCCGGACTCCGGTGCGTTGCCATCGACGGGCAGCGCGGCGGCGGACTCGTCGACGATCCTGTCGACGGCGTCGGCCGACCACTGCGCCGCCTGCAATGCGGCGACCAATCCACGGGCCCGCCCCTCGATGACATCGACCCGCTCACGCGCCTCGCTACCGGATTCGCTCAACCCCAGGGCTTCACGCAGGCCGGGCACATTCCGTTCCCCACCCCACAGCTGCCGTGCCCGCAGCATGGCCAAGACCAGGTCGACCTCGGTCTCGCCCTCGGGCGCCTGCCCGAGCACGTGCAGACCGTCGCGGATCTGGACGTCCTTGATCTCGCACAGCCAGCCGTCGACATGCAGCAACATATCGTCGAAGACGTCCTCGTCCGGACGTTCGGCCAAGCCCAGGTCGTGGTCCATTTTCGCCGCACGCATGAGCGTCCAGATCTGCTGGCGGATCGCGGGCAGTTTGGCCGGGTCGAGGGTGGAGATATTGGCGTGCTCGTCGAGCAGCTGTTCCAGCCGCGAGATATCGCCGTAGCTCTCGGCGCGCGCCATCGGTGGAATCAGATGGTCGACCAGGGTGGCGTGGGCGCGGCGCTTGGCCTGGGTGCCCTCGCCCGGATCGTTGACCAGGAACGGGTAGATCAGCGGCAGATCCCCGAGCGCCGCATCAGTGCCGCAGGAGGCCGACATGCCGAGCGTCTTTCCGGGCAGCCATTCCAGGTTGCCGTGTTTGCCCAGGTGCACCATGGCGTCGGCGCCGAAACCGCCCGCGCTCTGCGGGGCGGACAGCCAGCGGTAGGCGGCCAGATAGTGGTGGCTGGGCGGCAGATCGGGATCGTGGTAGATGGCGACGGGGTTCTCCCCGAAACCGCGCGGCGGCTGCACCATCAGCACGATATTGCCGAAACGCAGTGCCGCGATGACGATCTCACCGTTCGGGTCACCGGAACGATCGACGTACAGCTCACCCGGCGGCGGCCCCCACGCCTCGACCACGGCGTCACGCAGATCCTGCGGCAAGCCGTCGAACCATGCCGTGTAGGTGGCCGCGCCGATACGGATCGGGTTGCCCTCCAACTGTTCGGCGGTGAGCCAGTCGGGGTCCTGACCGCCCGCGGCGATCAGGGCGTGGATCAACGCGTCACCGTCGCGAGCGTCGAGGCCGGGGATCTCGGCCGCATCGCCCAAATCGTAACCGGCGGCGCGCAATTCGGTGAGCAGTCGGATGGCGCTGGCGGGGGTGTCGAGACCGACGGCGTTGCCGATGCGCGCGTGTTTGGTCGGATAGGCCGAGAGCATGAGGGCCAGCCGTTTCTCGGCGGCCGGGATGTGGCGCAGCCTGGCGTGGCGCGTCGCGATGCCCGCCACCCGCGCCGCCCGCTCCGGATCGGGCACATAGGTCGACAGTCCGTCGGCGTCGAATTCCTTGAACGAGAACGGGACGGTGATGATACGGCCGTCGAATTCCGGCACCGCGACCTGGGTGGCCACATCCAGCGGCGACAGACCGTCATCGTTGGCTTCCCACTGTTCGCGGCCACTGGTCAGGCACAGACCTTGCAGGATCGGCACATCGAGTTCGGCGAGAGCACCCACGTCCCAGGCTTCGTCGTCGCCACCGGCGGACGCAGTGGCGGGCTTCGTGCCGCCCGCCGCCAGCACGGTGACCACCAGTGCATCCGCGCCGCGCAGCGTATTCAGCAGCTCCGGTTCGGCGGTGCGCAGGGAAGCGCAGTACAGCGGCAACGGGCGGGCACCGGCCTGTTCGATCGCGGTGCACAATGCGTCGATATAGGCGGTGTTGCCCGCCAGATGCTGGGCGCGGTAGTAGATGACCGCGACGGTGGGGCCGTCCACATCGGCGGCCTCGCGTTCGAGTGCACCCCAGCTGGGCAGCTGCACCGGCGGTTCGAATCCGTGGCCGGTGAGCAGCACCGTATCGGAGAGGAAGTTGTGTAGCTGGCGCAGATTGTCCGCGCCACCGGCGGCGAGATAGTTGTGTGCGTCGGCGGCGACACCGGCGGGCACGGTCGAACATTCCATCAGCTCGGCGTCGGGGGCCAGCTCACCGCCGAGCGCCACCATCGGCACCCCGCTGGCCCGCACCGCCTCCAGTCCCTCTTCCCAGGCCCGCTTGCCGCCGAGGATGCGCACGATGACGAGATCGGCGCCGTCGAGCAGGGTGGGCAGGTCCTCCACCAGCAGCCGCGCCGGGTTCCCCCACCGGTAGTCGGCGCCACTGGCGCGTGCGCTCAGCAGATCGGTATCGGAGGTGGACAGCAGCAGGATCACGGGTGGACCTTCCTCGGGTGACGCGCCCAACGGGTTAGCGCTCGCCGGAGAGGGTCTGGCTGTTCACAGTGGCGCGACCGCACCGGAATTTCACCGGTTTCCTCAGCACCCGCCGAGCCCCCGGATGCTACCGCGCGCCGCAGCGGCCACCCGCATCGACCGGGGCGGAGGCGTGCACGCTTCCTCTCCACCCGCGGGACCTGCTGACATCGGCGCAGAGCCGTTCACCGGCCGATACCCGGCAAGGTCACCGATCCGAGTGGTACCCCGACCTCACCCGGGTCGGTGGCGCGACTCCGCACACGCTGTGCGGGGATGCCGAGGAAGGTACCGGGCCGCTATTCGCTGACGCGCACCAGCAGCTTGCCCACGTTCTTGCCCACGAGCAGACCCTGGAACGCGGGCACCACCTGGTCCAGACCGTCCACGATGTCCTCCAGATAGGCCAGTCGCCCATCGGCGATCCAGCCGCTGGCCTGGTCCAGGAATTCCGCCATCTGGGTGGGCGCGAACTCGGTTTGGATGAAACCTCGGACGGTGAGGCTCTTGCGCAGGATGAGACCCATGAGCATGCCGAGGCGGTCGGGACCCGGCGGCAGCTCGGTGGCGTTGTAGGCGGCCACCAGACCGCAGACCGGGATGCGCGCGAAGCTGTTCAGCCTGGGCAGCATCGCGTCCAGAACCGCGCCGCCGACGTTCTCGAAGTAGACGTCGATACCGTCCGGGGTGGCGGCGGTCAGCTGCTCGGCGAAATCGTCGGCACGGTGGTCGATCGCGGCGTCGAAGCCGAACTTCTCGGTGAGCAACCGGACCTTCTCGGGGCCGCCCGCGATACCGACCGCCCGCGCACCCCCGAGCTTCGCGATCTGCCCGACCGCCGAGCCCACCGTTCCCGTCGCGGCCGCGACGACCAGGGTCTCCCCCGCCTGCGGTTTACCGATATTGCGTAGCCCCGAGTAGGCGGTGAACCCCGGCATCCCCAGCACGCCGAGGGCGGTGGTGACTGGCACCCGGTCCGGATCGAGCTTGCGCAGATAGGCCGCCGATTCCAGCGAACGCGTCTGCCAGCCGCCGTACCCGAGCACGATATCGCCGGGCCGCAGCGCACTATCGCGCGATTCCAGCACCCGCGACACCGTGGCACCCACCATCGTCGCGCCGATCGCCACCGGCGGCGCGTAGGACGGCGCATCACTCATCCGGCCACGCATATACGGATCGAGGGACAGATACAGCGTCTCGAGCAGCACTTGCCCTTCGCCGGGCGCGGGCAGCTCCACCGTTTCGGTGCGAAAGTTCTCCGGTCGCGGCGCACCGACCGGACGGGACGCGAGCACGATGCGAGTGGTCTCCACGATTCCTCCTGAGGGTCGGGGTCGATTCGATCATGCGCCACGTGGCTGTGGCCGGGACGGCGCGCCCCCTGGGTTCGGCCAAGGCTGCGGTGGTGCAGCGCCCCGGCTCAACCCACCGCCTGCCAGACGACGTCGCGGTCACCGGTGCGCAGTGAGTCCACACGGCGGTGGAGTTCGGAAGCGGCTCGCGGTGTGTTGGCCGCGATGCGCAGATATGAGCCGAGCGAGTGGTATTCGATGATGTCTCGAAGCAGCATCCAACCAGGCCATTCGAGCAGGTCGTAGCCGTACGCGCGGACGAACTCGGCGCGGTCGGTCGGCGGCGTGTGAAAATGGTCCGGCAGTGTGCCGGCCAAGTCGAGTTCGCGTGGGCCGTAGCACGCGTTATCCCAGTCGATGAGGACCCAGCCGCCGTTGTCGAGCACAGTGTTCTCCGCGTGGGCGTCGGCATGGACCAGGCCGCGCCCCAGGGGAAACTGCGTTGCCTCGAATGCGGCGATCAGATCGTCGACTCGGTCGTGGAGCCAGATGCGGTCTGCCCGACTCAACACCGGTCGGATTCGCGCAGCATCGATCTCGAGCGCATCTCGCAGGCGCCGCAACGGGCGGTACTCCGGGAGTTGGACCGGCGGTGCCGGTTGTTCGTGGAGGAGGCGAACGAGCTTCGCAACATCCCCGGCTGCGGGTTCGGCGGCGGTGGGCCGATACGGCCAGAACGTTGCCACCGCGCCATCGACGAGAACTGGCTGCTCGCCGGGCAGAGGAGGCAGGGCGACCGGTTCTGTCGCTGTGGATGCGAGCCAACGGGTGACGGCGATGCTCGTGGCGGCGCGGGTACGGCGCAATGGCGTGTCCGGCGCGAGGCGGACCACGACATCATCGACCCGCCAGACAGCGTTCGACCTCCGATGTAGTACTTGCGCATAGGCCGGATTCAAACCGTAGACATAACAGGCCTTTTCGAGTTCCGGCCGAGCCGGCAGCGCACCGTCGGTCATCATTGCTCACTCTGTCAGAGCCGCGTCGATACGCAATCGCAGGTCTGATACTTCCGGGTCGGATCGACGACGCGCGGCAACGCTGTCCAGGTCCCGGAGACGGGCGTAGCAACGCTGTGAGGACAGCGCGGCGATCGCGGCAACAGCGTCACGTCCGACCTGCACCGCCGAGGCGATATCGCCGGCCTGAAAATGTGCGACGGCCAAGGTCGGCAGTACGGCGGCACGGCTGCGCTCATGCTCGGCAGGATGTCCGTTCGCCGCCGCCGTCAGCTGAGCAACTGCTGACTCGGCGAATTCTGGGTGTTCCACCGACAACAAGTGCAGTGCATGACCGTGTTGCGCCGCGATTTCCGCGTCGGCGACAACCCACGCCCAGGGTGGTGTGGTACCGGAACTCACCGCCGCGTAGCGGGATCGGGAATCGGCCAGCGCGCGCCGGGTCGGATCGGGCTCGCCGAGCGCGGCCCAGCACCACGCGGTGACGGTGTGGACATACCCGGCGGTGATGCGTGAGACCGGATGACGGCGAGTCGTGGAGGTTGCCGCGGCCAAGCGGCAGAAGGCGAGGCCATCTTTCGGCCTGCGCAGATGCAGGGCCTGATGGGCCATGTCGAGCAGGATGATGACCATGAGGTCGGTGCAGCGGGGGTTGTCCTCGGCGCGCTGGGCGGTGTAGAGGGCGAATGTCCAGAGTCGACGCGCGGAGTTGTGGTCCTCGATGTCGTAGGCGAGCCAGCCGGCCATGCTCGCCAGCTCGGCAGTGGCGAGCTGCAACCGAGCCCGGACTTTTGGGGCGCATATCGCGTCGTCGAGTGCGGCGACCTGGTGCAGCTGACTGAGTGCCGCACTACGGCACAGTCCGCCACCGTGGGCAAGATCCCAGCGACGAAACCCGTCGCTGATGGCTTCGATGGCGTCGATATCAGCGTCGCCGATACGAGGTCGGGTGACGGGGTCGAGGCGGTCGGGCAGGACGTGGGCGAGTCGTTCGAGTTCCGGATGCAGGCTCGAGCCGAGCGCGGCGGCGGTTGTCAGGGTGACGAAGTCTCTGCGCTTCACCCAGTCCACCTCCTCGCATGCCAGGCTACCGGCCGGTGAATCGTCGGTATCGACATGGAAGCCGAGCAATTGGGCGGGAACAGCGAAGACCGTCGAGATTCGCGCGACCAGTTTGGCACCGGTCAACCGTCGAGTGCCCGATTCCACCTCCGACACCCGAGCCTGGCTCAACCCCACCAGCGCCGCAAGTTGGCTCTGCGACATGCCCGTGCATTCCCGAATCGCAGCGAACACGACGCCGAAGTCATGCTCGGACAATGCGGTACGCATCACCCGGCTGGTGAAGAAGCCGGGCGGCACAGGGCGGCGAAAGCCCGATGCTCGTGCGCATCCCGCGCACAAGCCTGCGGCGGACTCGATCGCGACGCTCTTCCCACACGAGCGGCACTGCTGTCGTTCTCTCATGGATCGACGCCTTCACCTGGGCCAGAGGAAGTTTCACCCCACATTAGCTGCCGGAGCGGACCGGAAACCCCGGCTCGATCGACTTGCCGAAAACAGCCGATCCCCATTGGAGATATCCCGCTCGGGGATTGAAGGGAACAACGATCATCGCGACGCTCAATCGCGGCATCCGGTGACCAGGCTCATGGCCTCAACCGGGAACGATCAGTGACAGGGAGGGCCGCAAGTGACCACTCAGGACGAACCGAGGCGAACGGTCGCCCTACTGCACAGCGCGCACGACCCGGCAACCTACGACGCGCTGATGGATCGGCACCGGCTGACCATCGTCTACACCGTGTACACAGATGCCGCGGCCGTATTGGGCGCGCTCATCGCTGTCCAGCATGCACTGGAGCACCTTGCCGACGCGGTGGTGATTCCGCATCTCGGCGCACTGAAACCTCGCGCGCCGTGGTGGGTGATCACGGAAGCGGCCGGTCTGATCACCGATGCACGGGAGTATCCGATGGGATCGAGTTTCCCGGCGCTGATGAGGAACGAGCTGTGATCACGCTGGGATTCGCTGTCGCGGTCGGTATCCCGCTCGGTGTATTGATCCTGGCGGTGCCCCTGCCCGAACGCCGGGGTAAACCGTGAGCCGTCCGTTCGACCGGGAATCGACCGACGTCTCCCTCGTACGCACCGGTGCCACCATCGCTCTCCCATCCCCCACCGACCGTGGAGAACTCTTCCGCCGCTGGATTCAACTCCCGCGCTGCGACTTCCGGCCATCGGGCCGCGTCGTGATCGACTCCATCCGAGCCTGCGCAGCCCGCGGCGGGTGGTTGCGGACGCCGACCGGACACGTCGGGTGGCCAAGGCTTGGGTCCGGGGTATCCGGTCGAATCGGCGGGGTCGCGACATCGCCGGGCACAGCCGATACCGGCGACTCCATGTACGGCACCGTCGCCGATACGCAAGGATGCCAACGGGTGCGTCGGCCACCTCGGCACCGAGCACGTAACGGTAGCTACATGTTTGCCGACACAGGAGAACGAACCCTTTCCGCCCAGTGAGGAGCAGAATAGATGCGTTCCACCGTCCGCCGAGGGCTCGCCGCCGCGGCGATCACCGCCGCGGGACTCACCGCGCTCGCCCCGGCAGCCGCCGCCCAACCGTCCATCTACGACCCGGTGATCACGCCGTGCAGCCATCTGTTCCGCACGCCGCTCGAAGTGCCGCGGCCGGGCACCGACGTCTACTGGAGCCCGTTCGGCACCGGCGGCATCGTCTGCTACGACGACGGCACCGGTATGGAGAACTACTATCAGCGTGATCCGTGGGGCCGTTGGCACGATATGAACGAACTGATGCCAGGCCACTTCTTCTACGTCGTGTTCAACTCCACCGTGCCCGATCAGGCCACCTGGGGGTGAATCGCCGCTCCGGCCGCCCCTCCAGCGGGCGGCCGGAGCCCCGGGCTACACCGCGACCGTGAGCCGCCTGCCTGCACATATCACGTCCGGTCGAGGTGATTCTTCAGCACATCGAGCCTGCCGTCCCAGTCGCGCGCGAGAGCGGCCAGAAATTGTTGCGCCACCCGCATCGGCGCGGAATGCAGCCGATAGCGCACGCGGCGGCGTTCGCCCGGCTCCGGGGTGACCAGGCCCGCTTCCGACAGCAGCGCAAGGTGTTTCGCGATCGCTTGGCGCGTGATCGGCAGGCGAGCCGCCAGATCGGTGGCCGTGGCAGGTCCGGTCGCGGCCAGTTCCGCCAGGATCGCGCGCCGACTCGGATCGGCCAGCGCGACGAAGACCTGTTCGGCGACCGCCTCCTGCTCAGGCAGCATCGAGGTAGGTCACCAATTCACCGAGTTCCTGCGCCCAGCCCTTGGTGTTGCCGGAATGCGCGGTCGCGTGCTCCTCGCCGTCCAGTTGGGCGAATCCCGTTTCCACCACGGTCAGCCGCGTCCCACTCGCCACCGGCTCCAACGTGAACTCCACATAGGTGCGGCGAGGATCTTCGGCGGCCAATCCGTAGATCTGCCACGTGAATCCGAATACCCGCGGCTCCTCCACCCGCTCCACCCGCAGCCTCTGCATATCCCCTTCCTCCCACCGCATCCACGCCGCACCGCCCGGCCGCAGATCAATCCCCGCATCATTACCGAACCACGTCCCGAGCCCTTCGGCCGTAGTGATCGCCGCCCACACCTTCTCCGGCGAATGCCCCAACTCGACCGTCCGCTCGATCCGATCAGGAAAACCCATGACTTCCTCCTTAAGTAGCAACTCAACGGTTGCCATATTATGGCAACCAATCAGTTGCGTCAATAGCGTCCGCAGCGCTATGCCCCACCTCGGCGTGTCGTCGGCGCGTCCATCGTGTGTCCGATCCACGCACGGCGCGTCGAACACGCATTCGATTCCCGGCGGTACCTTGCGGGCATGGTGTCCTCCAAACACGAGGCGATGCATCGGCTCTTCCGACACGATCCCGGCGCCTTCGCGCGTGCGTTCCGCGCCCTCGACTTACCGTTTCCCGACCCCGTCGCGGTGGAGCAGGTATGCGTCGACCTCACCGAGACCACGCCGGTGGAGCGGCGCGCCGACACCGTCCTACGAATCACCACGGAGGCCGACGAATTCCTGGTGATCATCGAGGCCCAGAGCCGGATAGATCCCACCCGGCCAGGAGCATGGACCTACTACCTGGCGTTCGTACAGGAGAAACACCTGATCCCGGCGATACTGGTCGTCGTGTGCAACGATCGCAGCACCGCCGCGTGGGCCGACGCGGGATTCACGATCGGACACCACATCGCACCGAACCTGACACTGAAACCACTCGTCCTCGGCCCGGTCAGCGTCCCGGCTGTGTCGGACCCCGACACAGCGGTCACCGACCTACCGTTGACCGCGTTGTCCGCGATCACCCACGCCACCGAACCCGACATCGGTGCGATACTGGACGCAGCCGCCGCCGCGGTGCGGGTACACGGCGACCGGGACGACGTTCAACTGTTCATCGAATTGATCGACCGCGGTCTGACCAACACCCCCGCCGCCGGACACTGGAGGAAACTGATGGCGATCGAACTGTCCTACTTCCGAGGCGACACCGCACAGCAACTTCGCGAACAAGGGCGCGAACAAGGACTGGAGCAAGGGCTCGAGCAGGGGCTGGAGCAAGGGCTTGCGGCGAGCGTGCTGCGGGTTCTGCACCGGCGGGGCGTTGCGCTCACTCCAGCACAGGAGTCCGAGGTTGTCGGCTGCCATGACGTCGACCGGTTGAGTGACTGGCTCGAGCGGGCTGCGGTCGCCGACTCCGCCGACGACGTCTTCGATAACTGACGCGCTGGATCGCCCGCACCATGCGGCCGGAAGGCGGCTGTCCACGCCCGTAAGCTGGATGGATCATGGCGCGTATCGAATCGGATTCCTGTCCAGGGGTGCTGCGGCTGCACGAGGCTGCCGACGGGCCGCTGGCGCGTGTTCGCATACCCGGCGGGCGGCTCGATGCGAAGCAGTTGCAGGCGCTCGCCACCGCCGCGGAGGAACTCGGTGACGGCACTATCGAACTAACCTCGCGCGGGAATGCGCAGTTGCGGCAGGTGCGGGATGCGGGTGCGCTGACGGCGCGGCTGGAGGCGGTGGGGCTGCTGCCGAGTCACAGCCATGAGCGGGTGCGCAATATCGTCGCCTCGCCGCTGTCGGGTCGGGTCGGCGGGCTCGTCGACGTCCATCCGCTGGTGCGCGCACTGGACCACGGATTGCGTGCGGCGACGCGGCTCGCGGAATTGCCAGGGCGGGTGTTGTTCGCGCTCGACGACGGACGCGGCGATGTCAGCGCGCTCGGTCCCGATATCGGCGCACATGCCGTCGACGATGACGAGTTCGCCCTCCTGCTGGCCGGACGCGACAGCGGTATCCGCATCTCGGCGGGTGATACCGCGGACGTGTTGTTGGCGGCCGCGCACGGATTCCTCGACCTCGGCTCCGGTCACTGGCGGCTGCACGAGATCGACGACGGCGCCGACCGGCTCACCGAACTCCTCGGCCTGACGCCGGGATCGCAGCGACTTGACATCGCGGCGGCACCGGAACTTCCGATCGGCTGGCTCCCCCAGCACGACGGCCTGATCGCCCTGGGCGCCGGTGTGCGCCTCGGATCGCTACCCGCTCGCACCGCCGAATTCCTCGCCGCCGTCGAACGTCCCGTGTTCATCACTCCGTGGCGTTCGCTGATCGTCACCGACCTCGAGGAATGGCCCGCCGAACAGGTCGTTCGGGTCCTCGCACCGATGGGCCTGATCTTCGACGCCGCCTCCCCGTGGTTGCAGGTCACCGCGTGCGCGGGCCGCCCCGGCTGCGCGAAATCACACACCGACGTCCGCGCCGACGCCACCGCTGCCGTGGAATCCGGCCGCGTCCTGCCGCCCGGCACCGACGTCCCCGCCACCGACATCACCATCCCCGCCGACCAGATCGTCACCGCGGGCCGCCAACACTGGTCCGGCTGCGATCGCCGCTGCGGCCACCCCACCGGCCCGGCCACCGACGTGATCGCCGGGCCGGACGGATATCGCGTCACATAGCCGACCTGGCATCGGCGAGGACAAGCAGGTCAGGTCGGACACCGCGCGCCGGGCTCGCCGACCCGCGGCGAGGGCGGACGGCACCCGGGTCATAGGCTGAGCGGCATGTCCGATGCACGTACCAGTTATCTCACCGACGCGGCCGAGATCTATCGGCGGTCGTTCGCCACGATCCGCGCCGAGGCGGATCTGAGTGGATTTCCGCCGGATGTCGCGCAGGTGGTGGTGCGGATGATCCATGGATGTGGTCAGGTGGATCTGGCGGGCGATATCGCGTTCACCCCGGGAGTGGTTGCCGCGGCGCGGACCGCGTTGCGGGCGGGTGCGCCGATCCTGTGCGATGCGAACATGGTCGCCTCCGGTGTGACCCGGAAGCGGCTGCCCGCCGATAACGAGGTGCTGTGCCTGCTGGCCGACCCGCGGGTGCCGGAGCTGGCGCGGCGGCTGGACACCACGCGGTCGGCGGCGGCACTCGAACTGTGGGCCGACCGGCTCGACGGCGCGGTGGTCGCCATCGGCAACGCGCCAACGGCGCTGTTCCATCTGCTCGACATGCTCGACGCCGGTGCACCGCGCCCGGCCGCGGTGCTGGGTATCCCGGTCGGTTTCGTCGGCGCCGTCGAATCCAAGGACGCGCTGATCGCGGCGGGCGGAGTCGATTATCTGACCGTGCGCGGCAGGCGGGGCGGCAGCGCCATCACCGCCTCGGCCCTGAATGCGATTGCGAGCGAACAGGAATGACCGCACCGGGCAAACTGTGGGGCGTCGGACTCGGCCCAGGAGACCCCGAGCTGGTGACGGTGAAGGCGGCGCGGATCATCGGCGCGGCCGATGTGATCGCCTTCCACAGCGCACGGCACGGCCGCAGTATCTCCCGTGCCATCGCGGCACCGTACATGCGGGCCGACCAGCTCGAAGAACATCTGGTGTACCCGGTGACCACCGAGACCACCGACCATCCCGGTGGCTATCAGGGCGCCATCGACGAGTTCTACGAGCAGGCCGCCGAATCTCTGGCGCGGCATCTCGCCGCCGGACGGACGGTCGCCCTGCTCGCGGCGGGCGACCCGCTGTTCTACAGCTCCTATATGCATATGCACCGGCGCCTGGCCGACCGGTTCGAGGCCGAGATCATTCCCGGCATCACCTCGGTGAGCGCGGCGTCGGCGGCGCTCGGCACTCCGTTGGTCGAGGGCGAGCAGGTGTTGACGGTACTGCCGGGCACGATGCCCGTCGACGAACTCACCGATCGGCTGCGCGACACCGACGCGGCCGCCGTGATGAAGCTCGGGCGCACGTATCCGGCGGTGCGGCAGGCGCTGTCGGATTCCGGCAGGCTCTCGGGTGCGTACTACGTCGAGCGGGCGAGCACCGGACGCCAGCGCGTACTGGCCGCCGCCGATGTCGCCGATGACGAGGTCCCCTACTTCGCCATCACCATCGTCCCCGGACCGGAACCGACCACCCCACTGCCCCTGTCGGTCTCTACACCCACCGGCTCGAACAATGCCGTTGCCGATATTGCAAACGGCCCGGTGAACGGCCCGCTCGCGACAGACCTTCCCGCGCCCGGCTCCGAAGCGCAGAAGCCCACGCCCACAGGCGAAGTCGTGGTCGTCGGCCTCGGTCCGGGCGCGACGGTATGGACGACTCCCGAGGTCGACCAGGCGCTCGCCGAGGCCACCGATCTGGTCGGTTACACCACATACGTGAACCGCGTCCCGGTCCGCCCAGGCCAGCGCAGACACCCCAGCGACAACCGCGTCGAATCCGAACGCGCCGCCATGGCCTTGGATCTGGCCAAGCACGGCGCGCGCGTCGCGGTGGTCTCCTCCGGCGACCCCGGTGTCTTCGCAATGGCCGCGGCGGTGCTGGAGGAGTCCGCCGATCCGCAATGGAAGGGCGTACCGGTCCGGGTGCTTCCGGGTGTCACGGCCGCCAATGCGGTCGCCAGTCGGGTCGGGGCGCCGCTGGGTCACGACTACGCGATGATCTCGCTGTCGGACCGGCTCAAGCCGTGGGAGATGGTCGCGCGACGCCTGTCGGCCGCGGCCGCCGCCGATATGGCCATCGCCGTCTACAACCCGGCCTCCAGCCAGCGCACCTGGCAGGTGGCGGCGATGCGCGAGCTGCTGCTCGAGCACCGCGAACCGTCGACGCCGGTCGTGATCGGCCGTGATGTCGGCGGACCCACCGAATCCGTACGGGTGGTCTCGCTGGGCGATCTCGATCCGAGCGAGGTCGATATGCGCACTCTGCTCATCATCGGAGCCTCGACCACCGCCGTCGTCGACACCGACGACGGGCCTCGGGTCTACACATCCCGGCGATACGGCAGCTGACCCGAGCGGCGGGGCCGACCCATCCCGGTGATGGAACGGGTCCCGGCCAGATGGTTGCACCAGCGCCAACGGGTAGACTCGTCAACATTCCACTTTGGAGTGTCGAGGCGAAGGAGCGCAGGTGGCAGACCGCACGAATGGGCGGCCGTTGAACTCCACGGCCGCCTCCCTGCTGGGTTTCCTGCACGAAGGCCCGATGTCGGGCTGGGATCTGGTGAATCTGGCGCAGGACCGGATCGGCGATTTCTGGACCATCACCCAGAGCCAGGTCTATCGCGAACTCGCCGCCATGGACACCGCAGGCCTGGTCGACAAGGGCCAGACCGGCGCCCGTGAACGCACGCCCTACCAGATCACCGCGGCCGGCCGCGCCGCGTTCCGGGAGTGGATCGCGCGCGATCCCGGCGCCGAAACGATCCGGGTGCCGCTGCTGCTGACCATGTCGTTCGGCGATCACCTCGATCCGACCCACCTCGACCACATCATCGCCACCGGCCGCGAAGTCCACCAGCGCCGCCTCGACGGCTACCTCCGCGAAGACTGCACCACCCTGCGTCCACACCAGCACGCCACCCTCGAATTCGGCATCGCCTACGAACGCGCCGTCCTCGACTGGTTCGACCGCCTCCCCGCCCTGCTCGCCCGCGACACCGCCGAAGCAGCAGCCACCCCGACCGCACCCAGCGCCGACTGATCACCGCCGCGACGGCAGAGCCGGGGCCGATCGGATTCGGGGCGACCGGTTGCAGTTCGCAATCAACCTCGGTACATTCCCAACTGATTGCGAATTGCAACCGGAAGGAATATTCGATGGCACAGTCGGTACGGGTCCAGAACTTCAGCATTTCCAGCGACGGCTACGGCGCCGGGGAGGGGCAGAGCCGCGAGCGGCCGTTCGGGCATGCCGATCCTGCGGACCTCGTATCGTGGGCGGGCGCGACCGCGCACTGGGTCAACCGGTCCGAGCCCGGCGGCAGCTACGGCCTCGACGACTACATCACCCGCGATTACGCCACCAATATCGGCGCCGAGATCATGGGGCGCAACAAGTTCGGACCGCAGCGTGGGCCGTGGGAGAACTACGACTGGCAGGGCTGGTGGGGCGACGAACCCCCCTTCCACACCCCGGTGTTCGTGCTCACCCATCATGTGCGGCCGTCGTTCACGCTGTCCGACACCACCTTCCATTTCCTCGACGCGGCACCGAAGGAGGCGCTGGCGCGGGCGTTCGACGCCGCCGAGGGCAAAGATGTGCGGATCGGCGGCGGAGTCGCGACGGTCCGGGAGTTCCTCGACGCCGATCTCATCGACCAGATGCATGTGGTGGTGGCGCCGGTCGAGCTCGGCCGTGGTGAGCGGTTGTGGTCGAGCCCCGAGGAACTCACCGATCGTTTTCATCTGGAGCGGGTCCCGAGCCCCAGTGGCGTGGTGCACCACTTCTTCTGGCGGCGGTGAGTGCGAGAGGACGTCAACCGCGCGGCGTGATTCGACCACGCAGCCAGTCCACGGCCTGCGCGACGGTGGCAACAACCGCCGTTCCCTCCGGTACGGCCGGACGGTCGATCATCAGCACCGCAAGCCCCGCATGGCGAGCGGCGGTGAGTTTGGCGGCGGTATCGGCGCCGCCGCTGTCCTTGGTGACCAGCACGTCGATGCGGTACCGCGCGAGGAGTTCGGCTTCGGCGTCGACGGTGAAAGGCCCACGGGCCAGCAGAAGTTCATGCTGCGGCGGCAGCGCCGATTCCGGCGGGTCGATGGCGCGGATGAGGAACCACTGCCCACGCCGACCGGCGAACGCACCCACCCCCTGCCGTCCGATCGTCAGGAAGACCCGCTCCCCCAGATCGCCGACACGCTCGACCGCGGCGGCAAGATCGGGGACGCGAATCCAGTTGTCCCCCGGTCCCTCCGCCCATCCCGGTCGGCTGAGCCGCAGCAGCGCGACATCAGCGGCGCGGCAGGCGCGGGCCGCATTGCCGGTGATGGTGTCGGCGAACGGATGCGTCGCGTCGACGACGGCGGTGATGCGGTGCGCGATCAACCAGTCCCGCAGACCCTCCGCCCCGCCGAATCCACCGATACGAACCTCACCCTCGGGCAGCACGGGTTCGTGAACGCGACCGGCGAGCGAGGAGACGATATCGAATCCTCGCTCGCCGGAAGCGATGCGGGCCAGTTCCCGGGCTTGCCGGGTTCCGCCCAATATCAGGATGTTCAGGGCTGGCCGCTGAAGTAGGCGATGCCCGCGTTCAGCAGCGACGGACCACCCGCGACCGCGAGGCCGATGATGGCACCGAGCACGGCGCCCGGCAGGATGCCGACACCGAAGAACAGGATGCCCACCGCTGCGCCGATCAGGCCGCCGACCAGCGCACCCAGCGAGGCGCGCTGCAATTCGGCCATGAACCAGCCCTGCGCCGAAATGGCCTCGGCCTGGCTCGGCGCTGCCGCGGTCGGGGTGACCTGCGGGGTCAGGGTGAGCTTGGTGTTGTCGGCGTCGAGGGTCGCGGCGATCTCCACCGGCTGCCCCTTGGCGGTGGCGGTCAGCGGGATCGTGGTGACGACGGCGCCGTCGGAGTTCTTCAGCGTCACCGTCTTGTCGTCGGTGTCGAGGCTGAACTCACCACCGGACACGGTGGTCACCAGCGACTTGCCCGCTTCGGCGAGCTCGAGGGTGTAGTCGACGCCCTGGTCTTCGCCGGTGACCGCGGGCACCGCGGTGCTCTGGTCCTGCGCGGCGGGCGGCGCCGGTGCGGCGTAGGAGGTGCCGGCGGTGACGCCGGTGGCGGCGATCGCGAGCAGTGCGGTGGCGGCGAACTTCTTGTACTTCATATAACTCCCCGGTCAGGAACTGGGTTTCCGATCACGATCGGAACTCGGACCAGACCCTACCCGCCGCAACGCTCCTGTTTCACTCATGGGCACGACCGGACCATCGCTCAGCTGATCCCCTTGCGCACCGTCCACTGCACGACGGGCAACTGCGGCCGCCACGCGGTGAATCCGCCCAGCGGCTCGGCCCGGTAGATCTGGAATCTGCGCAGTTCACCGCCGTGCGCGGCAACCAGATCGAGCAGCATCGCCTCGGACTCGGCGGTGACGGCATTGGCCACCAACCGCCCGCCCTGGCGCAGATGCGACCAGCATGTCTCGAAAACGCCGTCCTGGGTGAGGCCGCCGCCGAGGAAGATCGCATCGGGAGCCGCGACGGCGGTGCCGTACAGTTCGCCGCGCACCTCGCCCCTCACCTCGATCCCGGTGGCGCCGAGGGCCGCCGCGTTCTCGGTGATCCGCTGGCGCCGCTGTTCGACCCGTTCGAAGCTGATCGCCCGGCAGGCCGGATCGGTGCGGCACCATTCGATGGCGATGCTGCCCGAGCCGCCGCCGACGTCCCACAGCAGTTCGCCCGGCGCGGGCGCGAGGGCGCTCACCGTCAGGGCGCGTACCTCGGATTTGGTGAGTTGGCCGTCGTCGCCGTAGAGGGCGTCGGGTAGGCCGGGCAGGCGGGTGATCCGGGGACGGTCGGCGTCCGCGACGACCTCGATGGCGACGATGTTGAGCGGGTCGGCGCTGCCGCTCCAGGTGGCGGCCGTCGCGGTGCGGATCTGTTCGGCCGGGCCACCGAGCTGTTCGAGCACGGTCAGTGCCGAGTCGCCGAAACCGTTGCGGTTCAGCAGGTCCGCGAGCACCACCGGGGTCTCGCCGTCGGCGCTGAGTACGAGGACGCGACGGCGATCGATGAGTTCCGGCAGCAGGTTCTCCGGTGCGCGGCCGACCACGGAGACGATCGGGATCTCGGCGAGCGGCCACCCCAGCCGGGCACACGCAAGGGAGGCCGACGACGGCTGCGGAAACACCCGCAATGCCTGCGGGCCGACCAGCTTCGCCAGCGTGACACCGATGCCGTAGAACATCGGGTCGCCGCTGGCCAGTACGCAGACGCGTTCGGCGGCGTGGGCGCGCAGCAGGTCGGGGAGCGCGGGCAGCAGGGGTGCGGGCCAGCGGACACGCCGGGCGGTGATGTCGTCGGGGACGAGCGCCAGTTGCCGCGCCGAGCCCATCAGCACCCCGCACCCGGCGACGGCAGCGCGCGCCGTCTGCCCGAGCCCACTCCATCCCTCGGCGCCGATACCGACGACCGCGATCGGGTCGGGCCTCATCGCGGCATCCGACGCCAGATCGGCCGTGGCATCAGCCGGAACGCGATGAAGACCAACCGCAGGATGCCGGGAACCACCACCCGCTCGGCTCGCCGATGCAGACCCGCCACGACAGCATCCGCCACCTGCGCGGGGGTGCGGGAGAACGGGGCCGGTTCCATACCTTCGGTCATCCGCCCGATCACGAACCCGGAACGCACCAGCAGCAGATGCACACCGGTGCCGTGCAGCGCGTCACCGAGACCGCTGGCGAATCCGTCGAGCCCGGCCTTGGCCGCACCGTAGACATAGTTCGCCCGGCGCACCCGTACCCCGGCGATGGAGCTGAACACCACGAGCTGTCCACTGTCCTGGGCTCGCAGCAGATTCGCCAACACGGTCAGCACGCTGACCTGCGCACTGAAATCGGTGTGTACCACGGCGAGCGCGTGGGCCGGATCGTGTTCGGCGCGAACCTGATCGCCGAGAATGCCGAAGGCCACCACCACCAGCCCGAGCGGGCCGTGTTCGGCCACCACTTTCTCCAGCAGCGCTGGATGGCTGTCGGTGTCGTCGGCGTCGAACTCGACACAATGCACTGCGGCAGCCCCTGCCGCCCGCACCGCGGCCGTCTCGGCACTCAGTTCGCCGCTGCGTCGCGCCGCGAGTACGACGGTGCGCCCCGCCGCGACCCGGCGCGCGATCTCGAGGCCGATCTCGCTGCGCCCACCGAGCACCAGCACCGTTCCCGCATCGAGTTCCCGCCCACTACGCAATCCCATTCGCCCATCCTGTCATCCGATGGACGGGGCAGTACTCGGCGATCCCGCAATCGGCGAGGGACCGCCGACGATCGGCGCCATCCACCGGAACACTTCTCGCTGTGGTCCGGTGCGCCGGGCACTCGATCGTGCCGCGAGGTCCGCGCGGGACCGCGGAGGTACCCGCGCCGGGACGAATTCCGGGGGCGTCGCCGGACGCGGTGGCAAGCCGGGCCAGCGGGCTCGCTACCGTCGACGCATGGCCATCGATGCTGCTGTCGAGCTGTCCCCCGCCGCTGTCGAGTTCGTGTCCGAGCGACACCTCGCGACCCTGACGACATTGCGGTCCGACGGCACACCCCATGTGGTGGCCGTGGGATTCACCTGGGATGCGGACGCCGGTGTCGCGCGGATCATCACCAATGACGGCTCGGTGAAGGTGCGCAATGTGCGTCGGTCCGGGTATGCGGCGGTCAGCCAGGTCGACGGTGTCCGCTGGCTGACGCTCGAGGGTCCCGCGACGGTGCTCGACGACCCCGACAGTGTCGCCGACGCGGTGCGCCGGTACGCGGGCCGCTACCGGGTGCCGCGCGAGAACCCCACGCGTGTGGTCATCGCGATCCAGGTGCGACGGAAGCTGTCGAGCAGCACTCTCAGCGCCTCCTGACCCCGGCAGCCACGCTCGTTGCCGCGCGCACACCGAGGCGTCGATATCGGAGCGGTCCGCGACAGTGGTCAGCCCCCTCAGGGCACGGTCAGCCCGTGTGGACGCTGATTCGCCGCCTCAGAGCACGGTCAGCCCATGCGGGCGCTGGTTCACCGATTCGGCACCGTCCTCGGTGACGATGACGATGTCCTCGATGCGGGCACCCCACTCATCCCGGAAGTAGATGCCCGGCTCCACACTGAACGCCATCCCCGGCCGCAGTTCCAGATCGTTGCCCTCGACGATGTAGGGCTCCTCGTGCACCGACAGGCCGATACCGTGCCCGGTGCGGTGCACGAACGCCTCGCCGAGCCCCGCCGCCGTCAATGGTTCACGGGCGGCGGCATCAATCGATTCCGCGCTCACGCCGGGGCGTACGGCCGCCACGGCCGCGGCCTGCGCCTCTTCCAGTTCGGCGTAGCGGTTGGCGACCTCGGCGCGCGGCTCACCGAGGACGTAGGTCCGGGTGCAGTCGGAGTTGTAGCCGGTGGGCACGGGGCCGCCGATGTCGATGACGACGACATCACCTTGCTGAAGTCGCCGCTCCGATTTCCGATGGTGCGGTATGGCGCCGTTCGGGCCGCTACCGACGATGATGAACTCCGCCTCGGTGTGTCCCTCGGCGATGATCGCCTTCTCGATATCGTCGGCGACCTCGGCTTCGGTGCGCCCCGGCAGCAGCCACTCACCCATCCTGGCGTGCACCCGGTCGATCGCGGCGCCCGCCGCACGCAGCGCCTCGATCTCGGCGGTGTCCTTGATCATGCGCAGTTCCCGCAGCACGGGCGTCGCCGAGACCGGCAGGCCGCTGAACGATTCGGCCAGCGGCAGCAGGTGCAGGGCCTGCATCGAATCGGTGACCGCGACACGTGAACCGACGTGCAGCGCGGATTTCACGATCTGGTACGGGTTGACACCGTCCACCCAGTCGTTGACCTGCAACCCCAGCTCCGACACCGCCGACCCGTCCAGGGCGGCCAGTTCCAGCTTCGGGATCACCACCGACGGTGTGCTCTTGTCGGCGGGGATGACCAGGCAGGTCAGCCGTTCGAACGAATCGGCCGTGGAGCCGATCAGATAGCGCAGGTCGGGTCCGGGGGTGATGAGCAGCGCGTCCAGATGAGCGGCGTGCATCAATTGCACCGTGCGCTCGAGCCGGTCGGCGTAGATATCCCCCGCGAATCGTGCATCTGTAGGCGAGCTCATACGCGCAGAGGTTACCCGCACGACGCCAGGCCCGGATCCACTCCGCGCGTTCTGTTGTGTCGTCGATGACCGCATGCCACGCTCGGGCGGTTTCGCCCCGGCGGTGTCGGTCCCGGCGGGTAACCTCGGCCCGTGACGTCTGCCGCTCCCGCCACCGGACCATTGCTGCTGCTCGATGGCGCCAGTCTCTGGTTCCGCGCCTTCCACGCGATCCCGGAGAAGATCACCGCGCCCGACGGCCGGTCGGTGAACGCGCTGCGCGGTTTCACCGATATGGTCGCCGCGCTCATCACCCGGCACTCCCCCAGCAGGCTCGTGGTGTGCCTCGATCTGGATTGGCGGCCGCGGTTCCGGGTCGATCTGGTGCCGACGTACAAGTCCCACCGTCTCGATACCTCGGCCGAGGCCGCGCCCGGTGCGGAGCAGGTGCCCGACCGGCTGACCCCGCAGGTGGAGATGATCCTCGAGGTGCTGGCGGCGGCCGGGATCGCCACCGGCGGCGCCGAGGGCCTCGAGGCCGACGACGTCCTGGGCACGCTCGCGACGCGGGAACAGACCGATGATGTGATCGTGGTGAGCGGCGACCGCGACCTGCTCCAACTCGTGCGCGATACGCCCACACCACTGATCCGGGTGCTGTACGTGGGCCGCGGCCTGGCCAAGGCGGAGCTGTTCGGCCCCGCCGAAGTGTCCGCGAAATACGGTGTGCCGCTGGAGAATGCGGGCCCCGCCTACGCCGATATGGCCACGCTGCGCGGCGATGCCTCCGATGGGTTGCCCGGTGTCGCGGGCATCGGCGAGAAATCGGCGTCCACCCTCATCACCCGCTTCGGCTCCCTCGACGCGCTGCGCGCCGCCCTCGACGATCCCACCGCCGATCTCGCCCAGGGCATCCGCACCAAACTCCGCGCCGCCGACACCTACCTCACCGCCGCCGCACCCGTGGTCCGCGTGGTCCGCGACGCCGACGTCACGCTCTCCCGCCCCGACATCCTCCCCGCCACCCCCGCCGACCCCGACCGGCTACGCGAACTGGCCCTCACCTACAACGCCGAGAGCCCCATCACCCGCCTCATCGCGGCCATGGGAGCGCCACGCACCTGACCTCCACTTCCCGTGCGCCACAGCCGATCCCCTCATCACCGACCACCGCCGTGAGGTCGTACCGGCCGTCGGATTCTTGTCCAGCCCGTTTCTGTGTGCCGCGCGGACAGCTCAGCATCCGTGTGCCGTGCGGACGGCTCAGCCGCGGCCGTCGACATTGATGACCTCATCGCTGGGGTGTTCCCGACATACGGAAGCGCCGACATCGACCGGTCCGCTGCGCGGGCCGTGCCGATATCGGCGCTCCACCGAATGGAATTCGGTTCGGACAGTGCGGTGTTCATCGCGGACCCCGGGCTCTGAGGTTCGCCACGAACAGCACTCGACCGGACGTGTCCAGCGGACCCCGCGAATCCCGCGGCCCGCTCGGGTGAGGGTCAGTTCGGGCGGCCGACCTCGTAGGTGCCGTCGTCCTTGGTGATCTTGACGCTGACCTTCTTGGCCTCACCGCTGACCTTCAGGTCGCAGGTGAAGGTGGCGTCGACCTTGACTTCCTGACCGGCCGGGCAGGAGACGTCGGAGACGTCTTTGATGTCATAGGACTCCGAGAGCACCTTCTCCACACCGGACTGCACTGCCGCCTGGTCGAGTTCGTCCTTGGCGGTCAGCAGCAGGATCAGCGCGACGATGCCGCCGACGATCGCCACACCGAGCACCGCGAGGCCGATGATCAGGCCCTTCTTGCTGCCCCCGCCACCGCTACCGCTCGGCTGCGGCTGGTTCGGGTTCCACTGCTGCTGGCCCTGCTGACCCCAGTCCTGCTGCGGCTGCTGCTGCCCCCACTGCTGCTGCGGCTGCTGAGGCTGCCCCCACTGCTGCTGTTGCGGTTGCTGCTGGGGCTGCGCCCACGGCTGGCTCTGCGGCTGGTTGGGCTGGTTGGGCTGCTGCGGTTGCTGCCCCCACTGCTGGTTCGGCTGCTGGGGCTGGTTCGGCTGCTGTCCCCACTGCTGCTGCGCCGCCTGCTCACCACCGCCCCACTGCTGGGTGGGCTGCGCCGGGGACGGCTGCTGACCACCCCACTGCTGGGTGGGCCCGGCCCCGCCGGGCGCCTGCTGTCCGCCCCAGTGCTGGGTGGGATCGTTGCGTCCCTCCCCGGGACCAGGGGCGTCGTTCGGTCCGTACGGGCCGCTCATCTGGTTGCCTCCACTCGCATCGTTATGCACACGGTAGCCCCCCGCGTGCGAATGAAATCAAATCACAAACGCTTTCCTCACGCGGCGTCCACCGCGACGACACCCCGCCGGATCGCTCGTACCGCCTTGGCCGCGGTCGCCGCGACCTCGACATCGTCGGCGGTGCCGTGGATCTGGTCGAGCAGGTCGATGACCTGACGGCACCAGCGTACGAAATCGCCCGCCGACAGTGGCGAACCGTGGTCGCCGCTGGCGAGCAACGACTCGGCCAACCCGTCCCCGCGCGCCCAGGTGTGGATGCCGGTGACGAATCCGAGGTCCGGTTCACGAGTGGGTGCGAGCTTGTGTCGCGCTTCGTCGGTACGCAGCTGCGACCACACCGCGACGGTGGCGCCGACGGCTCGCCGCACCGGTTCGGTCGGACCGGAGGCGCCGAGGTACCCGCCCTCCTGACGCGATTCGTAGACCAGGATCGACACCACCGCAGCCAGTTCGGCGGGGCCGAGGCCGCGCCACAGCCCCTGCCGCAGACATTCGGCGACCAGCAGATCGCTTTCGGCGTAGATCCGGGCAAGTCGGCGGCCGTCCTTCGTCACCTCGCCCGCATGGACGAAACCGCGTTCCTCCAGCAGTCCGAGGATGCGGTCGAAGGTGCGGGCCAGCGAGTTCGTGGTCGCGGCAACTTTCTGGCGCATGGTGTCGGTTTCCCTGGTCAGCCGGGCGTAGCGTTCGCCGATCCGGCTGAGCTGTTCCCGGTCGGGCCTGCTGTGCACCGGATGGGCGCGCAGGCTGCGCCGCAGGGTGTCCAGTTCTCGATCGTCGGCGGCGCGCGAGCGTTGGCCGCGACGCTGCCGCCCCGGTGCGGCGATACCGGTGCTGCGCAGGGCGGAGGCCAGATCGCGGCGGGTGCGGGCGGTGCGGTGATCGACCCGGCGCGGCAACCGCATATGCCCGAGGGCCTGGGCGGGAACCGGGAAATCGGCGACCGAGATCCGGCCCGCCCATTTGTCCTCGGTGAGTACGAGTGGGCGCGGATCGCCGGGGGTGGCGTCGGCTTCCAGGATCACCGCGAGCCCCGCACGACGGCCGGACGGGATCGCGACGACGTCACCGCGCCGCAGCGACGTCAGCGCCGCCACCGCGGCGCCGCGCCGATCGGCCCGGCCCTGCTGTTCGATCTGACGTTCCCGCTGTTTGATCCGCTCACGCAACGAGAAGTACTCGAAGAAATCGCCGTCGACCCCGCCGACCTGTCCGGCGAGTTTGCGCAACTGGTTCTCGTTGCGCTCGATGCCGCGCACCAGTCCGACGACCGAGCGGTCGGCCTGGAACTGTGCGAACGACCGTTCCAGCAGCGTCCGCGCCTCGTCGGCGCCCATCCGGTCGATCAGGTTGATCGACATGTTGTAGCCGGGCCGGAACGAACTGCGCAGCGGGTAGGTGCGGGTGGAGGCCAGACCGGCCACCGCGCTGGTGTCGACCTCGGGCTGCCACAGCACGACCGCATGACCTTCGACGTCGATACCGCGACGTCCGGCGCGACCGGTGAGCTGGGTGTATTCGCCGGGGGTGAGTTCGGCGTGGGATTCGCCGTTGAATTTGACCAACCGTTCCAGCACGACGGTGCGGGCGGGCATGTTGATGCCGAGCGCCAAGGTCTCGGTGGCGAACACCGCGCGGACCAGACCGTTGACGAACAGCTCTTCGACCGTGTGCCGGAACGCGGGCAGCATACCGGCGTGATGGGCGGCCAGTCCGCGGTGCAGCGCCTCACTCCACTCCCAGTAGCCGAGCACCTCGAGATCGGCCTTCGGCAGCTCGCCGGTGTGTTTCTCGATGATCGCGTCGACCCGGTCCTGATCCTCGTCGCGGCTCAGGTCCAGTCGCGAACGCAGGCATTGCGCCAGCGCACCGTCGCAGCCCGCCCGGCTGAAGATGAAGGTGATGGCGGGCAGCAGCCCCTCTTCGTCCAGCTTGGCCAGCACTTCGGGGCGCGGTAGTGGACGGAAGTCGCGGCGCCCGCCGCCACGGCCGCGTGGGCCGCCCCAGTTGTTCATCCGGTCGGCGCTCTCGCGATGGCGGATGTAGCGGACGAGGTCTTCGTCGACGAGCACCTTCTGTTCGGAGGAATTGCTGTCGAACAGATCGAACATGCGCCGCCCGACCATCACGTGCTGCCACAGCGGGACGGGCCGGGTCTCGTCCACCACGACGGCGGTATCGCCGCGCACGGTCTCCATCCACGCGCCGAATTCCTCGGCATTGGACACCGTGGCCGACAGGCTGACCAGCCGTACCTCCGGCAACAGATGCAGGATGACCTCTTCCCATACCGCGCCGCGGAAACGGTCGGCCAGGTAGTGCACCTCGTCCATCACCACATAGGACAGCGCGTGCAGCGCGTCGGAGGACGCGTAGAGCATATTGCGCAGGACCTCGGTGGTCATGACCACGATCGGGGCGCCCGAATTGATCGACTGATCACCGGTCAGCAGCCCGACCTTGTCGCGGCCGTAACGCGCGGTGAGATCGGCGAATTTCTGGTTGGACAGTGCCTTGATGGGCGTGGTGTAGAAGCATTTGCCGCCGGTGGCCAGCGCCAGGTGTACCGCGAACTCGCCGACGACGGTCTTACCCGCGCCGGTGGGTGCGCACACCAGCACGCTGTGTCCCTCTTCGAGGGCGCGGCATGCCTGCTGCTGGAACGGGTCCAACCTGAAGGTCAGATCGGCGGAAAAGCTGTCCAGCTCGCCTGTCAGCGACCGGTTCTGTGTCACCCGTCAGAGAGTATCGGAGTAGTCCGACACCGGCCGGGTGCTTTTCTCCGGGGGCGCCACCGGCTCGGCTCCGGCGATGGGGTCGGCCGATCCGACGGGTTCGGGGCCCGACAGGGTCGAGGCCTGCTCGTCGTCGAGGTCACCCCAGCCCTCGGTGCTTTCGCGGCGAGCCTTGCGCGCATCGTTGATCCGCGCGAACTGCACGGCCAGCTCGAACAGCAGCGTCAGCGCCAGGGCGAGCGCCAGCATGGAGAACGGGTCCTGCGGGGTGACGATGGCGGCGAAGACGAACAGACCGAAGATGATGCCGCGCCGCCAGGCCTTGAGCCGGGCGTAGGTGAGGACACCGATCAGGTTGAGTCCGATGATCAGCAGCGGCGTCTCGAAACTGACCCCGAAGATCACCAGCAGCTGAATGATGAAGCTGAAGTATTCCGAACCGCTCAACGCGGTGATCTGCACATTGTCGCCGATGGAGAGCAGGAAGCTCAACGCGTGCGCGATCACCACATAGGCCAGCACCGCACCGGTGACGAACAGCACCGAACCGGAGGCGACGAAGCCGATCGCGTACTTGCGTTCCTTGGCGTAGAGGCCGGGGGTGATGAACGCCCACAGCTGGTACAGCCAGATCGGGCAGGCCAGCACGATGCCCGCGGTCATACCGACCTTCAACCGGAGCATGAACTGCTCGAACGGTGCGGTGGCCAGCAGGCGGCACTCGCCGTCCGGGGTCAGCGAGGCGCGCGCCTCCGATGGCAGCCCACAGTAGGGTCCGCGCAGGATTTCGCCGAGGCTTTCGATGCCGAGGAACGAATGCGCGTACCAGAAGAACCCGAGCACCGTGGTGACCAGGACCGCGGCGATCGAGATCAGCAGCCGGGTACGCAGCTCCTGGAGATGCTCGACCAACGACATGGTGCCGTCGGGGTTGGTCCTGCGCTTGCTGCGCCGGGGGTCGAACGGAATTCGCATGGTGTGTGTGGTTGCCCTTGTGCTCGCGTGCCCGGACCGCTCACCGTCGACGCCGAGCGATGGCCGGACGCCAACAGCAAAATACCCGGAGTGAGTCCGAACTCACTCCGGTCGGCGCATCGATCAGAGCGTTTTCGACTCGGTGCGCGGCTGGTCGGCGGGCGCCGGGTTCGCGGCCTGACCGGACGGGAGCTGCTGCGCGGGGGCGGCGGGCGCAGCCGAGGAACCGGCCGAGTTGCCGCCCTCGTTCTGCATCTGGCTGACCTCGCTCTTGAAGATCCGCAGCGATCGGCCGAGGCTGCGGGCCGCGTCGGGCATCCGCTTCGCGCCGAAGAACATCACGAAGACGACCGCGATGATCAGCCAGTGCCAGATGCTCAGACTGCCCATGTTCTACCTCCAAAGACTGTGGTGACACCGATGCTACCGGACCGTGAAGTGGGCGAACCCGCGCGTAGGCCCCTGTTGGCCGGGTGTTCAGCCGGCGCGGCGGAGTTTCATTCGCCGCGCTGGGCGGCCGCTTCCCGCAACTGTCCCAGCAGCTCCGATCCGCTCCAGCGACGCTCGTCACCCTGTTCGGCGGCCAGGATCAACTCGATGAGTCGCTGGTTCACCGGTGTCGGCCGCCCGACCATCGCGCCGAGGCCGACGATTTCGCCGCACAGCCAAGAGATTTCGGTGCGGCGACCGGCGGCGAGGTCATCGGCCATGGACGAGCGCGCCATCGGGTCGACTGCCAGCACCCGTCCGGCGACCCGTTCGAACACCGCGTCGGGGACGGTGAGCAGCCGGGCCATCAGCGACGGCGGCAGCGGCGTCAGCCGGGCGGGTCGAATTCGCGCGCTGTTCATCACATCGAGTGCTTCACGCTGGGCAAGGGCGAGGCAGCGCCGGTAGTCGCGCTGGGCGAGTTCGGCGCGCAGCGGCTGCCCGGACAGGGCGTTGACCGGGTTGTTCAGGTTCAGCAGCAGCTTGGCCCATTGCACCGGCAGCAGGTCGGCGTGTCGGTCGAGCGGCAGGCCCGCCCGGTCGAAGTCGGCGGCGAAACGGTCGAGCGCGGGATCGTCGTGGACGGCGATGACGCCGTCGGTGCCGCGGTGGAAATGGCCGCCACCGTGTTGGACGACGTTGAACATCACCATGCCCGCGAGCACCACGTGACCGGGCAGCACGGTGCGGATCACGCCGTCGTTGCCGATACCGTTCTGCAAGCTCAGCACCACGGTCCCGGGCTGTAGCCTGCCGGTGAGGCTGTGGGCGGCATCGGCCGTCGCGCCGGATTTCACGGTGATCAGCACCAGATCGGCGGTCTCGGCGGCCTCCGGTTCGGTCGCGACGGAGAACCGGTCGGCCGGCACGGTCGCCGATCCGCCGTCGAGGTCGGTCAGCTGTAGACCGGACGCACTGATCTCGTCGAGCAGTCGCGGCCTGCCGACGAAGGTCACCTCGGCGCCCGCCGCCGCCAGTTTCCCGCCGACGAAGGTTCCGATACTGCCCGCGCCGAGCACCATGACCCGATTCGTCAAGCCGGTCCTGCCTCCTCGTAACCCGCTTCGTCGTAGGCGGCCAGCGCCGCGTTCGACCGCTCCCGCACCGCGGCCACCAGTTCCGGCGGTCCGAGCACGGTGACCCCGGAGCCGAAGCCGAGCAGTAGCCGCGCCATCCAGTCCAGTGTCGCGAACCGCATGGTGGCCTCCATGCTGCCGTCGGCGTGCACGGCCAGCCGCTGGATCGGGTACTGGTCGAGGACCCAGCCGTAATCGTCGCGGATCCGCAACCGCGCCAGCGGCAGGGCCGGATCGTCCTGGAACAGGTCGAGCGCGGCATCGGCGTCGGTGGCCTCGCTGGGCGGACTGGCCGGTTCGTCCAGTTCGGTGGCCGCCTCGATCCGGTCGAACCGGAACAGGCGCACACCCTCGGCCTCGCGGCACCAGGCCTGCAAGTAGCTGTTGTTGTCGACGAGCACGATCCGGATCGGGTCGACGAGGCGTTCGGAGACCACATCGCGGCTGGCCGAGTAGTACACCAGCCGCAACGCGTGCCTGGCCGCCAGCGCCGCGCGCACGGTCGCTACCGCGGGCGCCTCCACCGGCCGCGGCCTGTCGGTGGCCTCGAGGGCGGCACCGGAGATGGCGGATTCGATCTTGGCGATCGCGGAATGGGCGGCGCTCGGGTCGACCATGCCTGGTGTGTCGACGATCGAGCGCAAGGCCACCAGCAGGGCGGTGGCCTCGGTGGAGGTCAGGCGCAGCGGGCGATCGATACCGGCGGAGAAGGTGACGTCGATGCTCTCCTCGGAGAACGACAGGTCGATCAGATCACCGGGCCCGTATCCGGGCAGACCGCACATCCACAGCTGATTCAGATCGCTCATCAGCTGTTTGGTGGTCACACCGAGATCGGCGGCGGCTTCGGCGGCGCTGATCCCGGGATGGGCCATCAGGTACGGGACCATGTTCAGCAGCCGCGACAGCCGCACCGACAACCGGCTGCTCATGCTGGTTCCTCCTGGCCTGATCGGACGCCCGCCATGGTGATACGCGCCGCCTCCTGCGGGCGACACCCCATCGTGCGGTCACCTCCGAGCAGGATCGGACGTTGTCGGCCGTGGCGCATGCCGCCGTCTCCTGCCGCAACCGCCCTCATGCCGTGACCTCCGTATGGTCGAACACCGACCGCAGCCGCGCCACGACGTCCTCGCGCAGATCACGGGGAGCGAGTACCACCGCGTCGGGGCCGAGTCCGGTGATCAGCCGCGCGATCCAGTCGCGGGATCGCACCGGAACCTCGATGACGGTGCCCGCGCGCCCGCCGATGGTCCGCGCCCCACCGGCGACGCCCAGTCGGCGCAGCTCGCGGCCGCGGCCTTCGGCCACCCAGATCGTCGCCGAACCGGAAACCGGGGCGGTGCCGGTCACCCTGGTGACGATCTCGCGCAGGTCGACGTCGTCGGGTTTGCGCACCGCGTTGCGCGGACCGTACGGGGTGATCTCCTCGCCGATGCGGGAGAGCCGGAAGGTGCGGATGGCGTGGCGTTCGCGGTCGTGGCCGACCAGATACCAGCGGCCGTGATGGGTCACCACACCCCACGGCTCCACATCACGCATGAGATAGGGCGCGTTGACGGCGCCGCGATGCTCGAACCGCACCGCTTGTCCGGCGTCCACGGCGGCCAGCAGTTTGCCGAGTACCGGTTCGGATCCGCGGGTCCGCGCGGGCACCGCGGGCACCGACGCCAGGCCCGCTTCGGTTTCCACGTGGATGCCCGCCGCACGCAGTTTGAGCAGCGCCCCTTCGGCGGCCGCGGCCAGCTCCGGCGATTCCCACATCTGCACGGCGACGGCGACGGCCGCCGCTTCCGAGCTGGTCAGGTCGATATCGGGGAGCTCGTAGGCGTCACGGTTGATCCGGTAGCCCTCGACCGTGGAGAACCGGCTGACCGACCCCACCTCCAGCGGGATGCCGAGATCGCGGAGTTCGTTCTTATCGCGTTCGAACATCCGGCTGAACGCTTCGTCGCTGGCCGAGTCCTCGTACCCCGCGACGCTGTCCCTGATCCGCTCGGCGGTGAGGAACTGCCGGGTCGACAGCAGGGCGATGACCAGATTCATCAACCGCTCGACCTTGGATATCGCCACTCGAACAGGGTAATGCGCCGCGTGCGGTGATGTTGCGGCGGCGCACGGGTAATCGGATCGGCCGGGTGGCGGGTGAGTCGAAACTCATCTCGCCGACGGCGTCGGACGCCGTCGGCGAGTGCGCGCTACATCGAGGCGATGAGCCGGTCGACCCGTTCGTCGACCGAGCGGAACGGGTCCTTGCACAGCACCGTGCGCTGGGCCTGATCGTTGAGCTTCAGGTGCACCCAGTCGACGGTGAAGTCGCGTCCGGCCTCCTGGGCGGCGGTGATGAAATCGCCGCGCAGTTTGGCGCGGGTGGTCTGCGGAGGTGTTTCCACCGCGGCGTCGACCGCGTCGTCCTCGGTGACCCGTTTGGCCAGACCCTTGCGCTGGAGCAGGTCGAATACGCCGCGACCACGTTTGATGTCGTGGTAGGCCAGATCGAGCTGGGCGATCTTGGGATCGGACAGCTCCATGTTGTAGCGGTCCTGATAGCGCTGGAACAGTTTGCGCTTGATCACCCAGTCGACCTCGGTGTCGACCTTCGCGAAGTCCTGCGCCTCCACCGCGTCGAGGGTGCGGCCCCACAGGTCGACCACCTGGTCGACCTGCGGGTCCCGATCACGGTTGCGCAGATGTTCGACAGCGCGCGCATAGTACTCGCGCTGGATCTCGAGGGCACTGGCCTGGCGCCCGCCCGCCAGCCGGACCGGGCGGCGTCCGGTGAGGTCGTGGCTGACCTCGCGGATGGCGCGGATCGGATTGTCGAGCGCGAAATCGCGGAAGGACACGCCCGCCTCGATCATCTCCAGCACCAGCGAGGCCGTGCCGACCTTGAGCATGGTGGTGGTCTCGGACATGTTCGAATCACCGACGATCACGTGCAGACGGCGATACTTCTCGGCGTCGGCGTGCGGTTCGTCGCGGGTGTTGATGATCGGCCGCGACCTGGTGGTCGCCGAGGAGACGCCCTCCCAGATGTGTTCGGCCCGCTGCGACAGGCAGAAGGTGGCCGCCTTCGGCGTTTGCAGCACCTTGCCCGCACCGCAGATCAGCTGCCTGGTCACCAGGAACGGCAGCAGTACATCGGAGATCCGGGAGAATTCGCCCGCGCGGACCACGAGGAAGTTCTCATGGCAGCCGTAGGAGTTGCCCGCCGAGTCGGTGTTGTTCTTGAACAGGTAGATATCCCCGCCGATACCTTCTTCGGCGAGTCGCTGTTCTGCGTCGATGAGCAGTTCCTCGAGCACCCGCTCACCGGCCCGGTCATGAGTGACCAGCTGGGCCAGGTTGTCGCATTCCGCGGTGGCGTATTCCGGGTGTGAGCCTACGTCGAGGTACAACCGGGCGCCGTTGCGGAGGAACACGTTGGAACTGCGACCCCAGGACACCACCCGGCGGAACAGATACCGGGCCACCTCGTCGGGGCTGAGCCTGCGGTGTCCGTGGAAGGTGCACGTCACACCGAATTCGGTCTCGATCCCCATGATTCGTCGCTGCACACTATCGACATTACAGCCATGACCAGCCCGTGCGCGGGGATCGGAGAACCCGTATGTATACGGGTTGGCAACGATTCGGACGGCAATCGTTCGTCGGTGAGGCCGCGCGGGCGAGAAATTTTTGGTGGATGGCCGCACAGCATCCACACAGCAACTCGACGTATCGACATAACGCCCCGAGGGGCGCGTCGTATCCGGTCCTCGCTCCGTCCGTGCGACCGGGCCCCGAGCCGAATTCGGGTCGTATGCGACGGGGCTAGCGCCGCATACGACCCGAATGGGCTGCTTCTACTTCTTGCCGTCCTCGCCGTCGCCGGCGGCCTCCGCCTGTGCTTCCGCTTCGGCTTCGGTGCCCGCGCCGGCTGCCGAGGTATCGAGCAATCGCTCCAAAACCGCCGGTCCGATCCGTCGGAACGCCCGACGGGGCCGCGCCTGCTCCAGCGTGGCGACCTCGAGGGAGGCGACGCCGAGCACCCGCTTGTCCTTATCGCCCTCGGGCAGCCCGGCTTGCAAGGCCTTGACCGCGACGCCGATAGCGCTCGCCAGATCCAGGCCGGGTTCGTAGGACGCCTTCAACGCGGTGACGATGGGTTCGGTGGTGCCACCCATGACCACGTATTCGCGTTCGTCGACGATCGAGCCGTCGAAGGTGATCCGGTACAGCACCGCGCTGCGATCCTGTTCCGGATAGGCCACCTCGGCGACGCAGATCTCGACCTCGAAGGGTTTGAGCTGGTCGGTGAAGATCGAGCCGAGCGACTGAGCGTAGGCATTGGCCAACGCCCGGCCGGTGACATCGCGGCGACCGTATTGGTAGCCGCGCAGATCGGCTTGCAGGATTCCGCCGCGGCGCAGGTTCTCGAACTCGTTGTATTTACCGACGGCCGCGAAGCCGATCCGGTCGTAGAGTTCGCTCACCTTGTGCAGCGTCGCCGAAGGATTCTCGGCGACGAACACCACGCCCTTGTCGTAGACGAGGACTACGACACTGCGACCCCGGGCGATGCCCTTGCGCGCGAGCTCGGTCTTGTCGCGCATGATCTGCTCGGCCGACGCGTAGTACGGCAGCGTCATTCGCTGGCACTCCTTGCTGTGTCATGCGGGAGGACCGTCATCGGGCCTCCTGCGCTGCCTCCCGGTCGGCGACGATGCCGCGGGCGATCTCGGCGAGCCTGGTATCGGTCACCTCGAGCGCACCGTCATCGTTGATGACGATCGCCGTGGGATAGATGCCGCGCACCAGATCGGGGCCGCCGGTGGCGGTGTCGTCGTCGGCGGCGTCGAACAGCGACTCCACCGCGATACGCAACGCCCGTTCTTCGTCGATTCCCTTGGCGTAGAGCTTCTTCAGCGACGATTTGGCGAAGTTCGAGCCCGAACCCACTGCCGCGTAACCGAATCGCTCCTCACTCTGCCCGCCGACCACGTCATAGGAGATGATCCGACCGACCTTGTCGGGATCGGTCGCCTCCTGGTCGTAGCCGACCAGCACGGGAACCACCGCCAGCCCCTGGAGGGCCGCTGGCAGATTGTCGCGCACCATTTTCGACAGCTTGTTGGCCTTGCCGTCGAAGGTCAGCGGGACGCCTTCGATCTTCTCGTAGTGCTCGAGTTCCACCGCGAACAACCGCACCATCTCCACGGCCATGCCCGCGGTACCCGCGATACCGGCCGCCGAATAGGTGTCGGTGATGTAGACCTTCTCCATATCCCGGCTGGCCAGCAGGTTGCCCTGGGTGGCGCGCCGGTCGCCCGCGATGAGCACGCCGCCGCGGAAGGTGACCGCGACGATCGTCGTGCCGTGCGGCGCGATATCGCGTGCACCGCCGCCGGGGTTTCCGGCGGCGGTGTTCATCGCGGCGAATCCGTTGCTGGGCAACAGATCGGGTGCGTGCATGCGCAGATGTTCGGAAAAGGATGACAGGGCGTACCCCGGGTGGAGACGCAAGGGGTCACCTGAGGTCACTGGCCGCCTTTCTGCACGTAGGCGCGGACGAAGTCCTCGGCGTTCTCCTCGAGCACATCATCGATCTCGTCGAGCAGGTCGTCGGTGTCTTCCGCGAGCTTTTCGCGCCGCTCCTGACCGGCGGCGTCGACGCCCTCCGGGCCCTCGTCCTCGTCGCCGCCCCCGGCGCGTTTGGTCTGCTCTTGTGCCATGGCAGCCGACCTCCTGTTGTTTCACCACGTCCGGACCCTGGGTGAGCACCGGCCCGGCCGTGCGCAATGTGCGTGCTCGTTCTTCAACACTACCCAGACGCACCGACACGTTGTCGGATTCGGTGAGTGTCGTGACCTGACACCGGCCCCGCGTGTGCTGCGGCGGACCGGTCACCGACCTAGGTGGTGAGCTGTTCGACCAGTTCGGCGGCGGTATCGACACCGTCGAGCAGCTTGCCGACGTGCGCCTTGGTGCCGCGTCGCGGTTCCAGCGTCGGGATGCGGACCAGCGAATCACCGCCGAGATCGAAGATGACCGAATCCCAGCTCGCGGCCGCGATATCGGCGCCGAACCGGCGCAGGCATTCACCGCGGAAGTAGGCGCGGGTGTCGGTGGGGGGTTTGGTCATCGCGTCGAGCACCTGCTGTTCGCTGACCAGCCGCTTCATCGAGCCGCGGGCGACGAGCCGGTTGTACAGGCCCTTGTCCAGCCGCACGTCCGAGTACTGGAGATCCATCAGATGCAGTTTCGGCGCGGCCCAGCTCAGCCCCTCACGGTTGCGCATGCCCTCGAGCAGACGCAGTTTGGCGGGCCAGTCCAGCAGATGGGCGCATTCCATCGGATCACGCTCGAGCAGGTCGAGCACCATCGCCCAGTTGTCCATCACGTCGATCACGCGCGGATCGTCGTTGCCCTCGCGGTCGAGGAATTTGGCGACCCGCTCGTGGTAGAGCCGCTGCAAGGCCAGACCGGTGATCTCGCGGCCGTCGGCCAGCGCGACGGTGGCGCGCAGGGTGGGGTCGTGGCTGATGGTGTGCACGGCGGTGACCGGGCGGGCCAGTTGCAGATCCGACAGATCCTCGCCGGATTCGATCAGGTCCAGCACCAGCGCGGTGGTGCCGACCTTGAGATAGGTCGACATCTCGGCGAGGTTGGCGTCGCCGATGATGACGTGCAGCCTGCGGTATTTGTCGGCGTCGGCGTGCGGTTCGTCGCGGGTGTTGATGATGCCGCGCTTGAGCGTGGTCTCCAGGCCGACCTCGACCTCGATGTAGTCCGAACGCTGCGACAGCTGGAATCCGGCGTGGTCGCCGGATTGGCCGATGCCCACCCGCCCGGACCCGCAGATCACCTGCCGGGAGACGAAGAACGGGGTGAGCCCGACGATGATGGCGTTGAACGGCGTGTCGCGGTTCATCAGATAGTTCTCGTGGGTGCCGTAGGAGGCGCCCTTGCCGTCGACGTTGTTCTTGTACAGCTGCAACCGTGGCGCGCCCGGCACGCTCGACGCATGCCGCGCCGCGGCCTCCATGACCCGCTCACCCGCCTTGTCCCAGATCACCGCATCCAGCGGATCGGTGACCTCGGGCGCGGAGTATTCGGGGTGCGCGTGGTCGACGTAGAGCCGGGCACCATTGGTGAGGATCATGTTCGCCGCGCCCACCTCGTCGGCGTCGATCACCGGCGCTGGACCGTTCATCCGGCTCAGGTCGAAGCCGCGCGCATCGCGCAGCGGTGATTCGACCTCGTAATCCCATCGGGTTCGCTTGGCCCGCGGCACGCCTTCGGCGGCGGCGTAGGCCAGCACCGCCTGGGTGGAGGTGAGGATCGGGTTGGCCGACGGCTCGGTGGGGGTCGAGATGCCGTATTCGACCTCGATTCCGATGATGCGCTGCATGTGCACGAGCGTAGGCGACGCGACCGACTGTTCGGATGTCATACCGACGGTGGTACTTACGGAGGACCCGCGCGCACCCCCACCCGCGCGATAGTCGGAACATGACCGAATCGCTGGCCACGACCACCTCGGCGGCACCGGCTCCCCGCCCGCCGCGACTCATCGCACTGGACGTGCTCCGCGGGATCGCGATCCTCGGCACCCTCGGCACCAATATCTGGATCCTCACCGATCCGGAGGGGATCATCGGCTATATCAGCAGGCTCGGGGATCCAGCCGCCGACGGCTGGGGCTGGACCGAACGGGTTCTGCAACAGTTCGCGCAGGGCAAGTATCTGGGCCTGCTGACGATCATGTTCGGCATCGGGCTGGCCATCCAGCAGGCCTCGGCGCAACGCGCGGGACGGCGCTGGCCGGGCAAGTACCCGATCCGGGCGGGTCTGCTGTTGCTCGACGGTCTGCTGAACTTCCTGCTCATCGCCGAATTCGATGTGCTGATGGGGTACGCGATCACCGGCCTGGTCGTCGCCTTCGTGCTGGCCACCTCGCCCCGCGCCCAACGGCGCTGGCTGATCGTGGCCGCGAGTATCCACCTGGCGATGCTGACCCTGGTGGCCGTCGCGATGGTCGCCGATGACGGCGGGGGTTCCACGTCCGAACCGCGGCACCTCGACCCCAACCCGTACGCCGACGGTTCCTTCTGGGATCTGGTGCTGTTCCGCATCGATAACGCCCTCACCTTCCGATTGGAGGCGATCGTCATCTTCCCGATGTCGATCGCACTGTTCCTGCTCGGCGCGCGGCTGTTCCGGGCGGGTGTGTTCGCACCGGAGGGCGCGCGGCTGCGCAAGCGGCTGATGATCATCGGATTCGGTATCGCCGCGCCCCTGGACCTGCTGCTCGGCGTCGGTGTCGGTGGTGACGCCGTGCTGATCACCCGCTATGGCATCGCACCGTTCGTCTCGCTCGGCATTCTCGCCCTGGTGGCGCACTTCTATTTGCACCGCTCACGCACCGGGTTCGCCGGTGCCCGGCTCACCGAGGTCGGGCGCATGGCGTTGAGCTGTTACATCCTCCAGAATCTGGTCGCTTCGATCATCTGCTACGGCTGGGGCCTCGGCCTGGCCGCGCGGGTGGCTCCCGATGCCAGGGTGCCGTTCACGGTCGCGGTGTATCTCGTCGTCACGGTCGTCATCGTCGGTTTCGCCCACCTGTGGCTGCGCCGCTTCGACCGGGGGCCGGTGGAATGGTTGTGGAATGCCAGCTACCGGCGGCTCGCGGGCGAATAGCGGCCGATCACGCCGAGCGGCGGTTGCGATGGTCGGCCACGTGGACGCGGTTCGAACAGCGGGTCGAGCAGAACCGGCGGCGACCGTTGCGGGAGGTGTCGACGTAGACGGTGCCGCAGCCGGGGCGCGCGCAGCGACCGATCCGGGTGGGGTCCGCGCAGAACAGTTCGGCCAGACCGGCGGCGGTGTAGGCCTTGACCCGCTCGTCCACCGGCGCGTCCATCCGCGAGTAGTGCAGGTGTGGGGCCCGGCCGTCGTGGGTGGAGATATAGGGCTCACTGGTCGTCTCGGCGAGCAATGCGTTCAACAGCTCCACCGACGGCGCGGTGAAGACCTCGTCGAGACGGGCGATCCAGCCGCGAAGTTCGGCGATCTGCCGTTCGCTGAGCGGGGTGAGCGGCTTGTAATCGGCCTCGGCGAGCAGTTCACGCAGATCCTGATCGGGCGGTGCGTTGACCAGCAGAACGGCGAGCTGAGCGGCCGCGCCACCGTAAGGGTTGAAATGCATAAGACCATTACATCAGGCTTGGTCCATGCCCGCTACCTGCCCTTCCTGCTCCTGGCCGAAGCCAGAGGCCGTATCCACCCATGGCGCCGTCCGCTATCTCCGATGCGTCTGCGGACAGTGGCTCGTCTGCGTCGACGGCACGATCGTCGCGACGCCGGGCGGTAGCGGACTCGAGAGCGGCCCGGTCACGCACACCGGCGCGCCCGCCCGAGCCGAGCTGCACCTGCCGGTTCACCCGGCCGCCGCGTCGCCGGGCCTCGGAGTCGAACGCGGTCACGACCGGTGCGAGTCGGCCGATCCGCTCGGATTCTGATCGATCCGATTCCGCGTCCTCTCCGGCACCGTGACTACCCCGTCCGCGGTCTCGACTTCCCCGCTCCCCTGGCTGTCGACCTGCTCGACCGGTTTCGCCGCGGGTCGATGAGCCACCGGCGGAGCACACACCGAAAGCGGTATCGTCGAGGCATGTTCACGCGAGCGCAGCTGACGATGGGTGCGGTACTGGCCGCCCTGCTGCCCGCGCTCGTGCTGCTCACCGCGCCTGCCGGTGAACCCGCGACCATCTTCGGCACCGTGGCGGTGGTGCTGGTCGTCGCGCTGGTGGCGGCGCCTTCACTGCGTCTGGTTCCGGTGCCGGTCGGCACGGCCGGTCCGCCGCAGGCCGCGCAACGCAGGCGCCGGGGTTCCTATCTGCGCCAGAGCAATCCGGACGCCGCGGGCCGCCCGCGGCCTCGAGCACCGGGGTACGCGTACGTCTGACGACCGTCCGCGTCCGGGCGGTGCGTCGGCGTTCTCGCTGACCCGGCCCATTCGCGCGCCCGATGCGCGCATCACTCAGTCAGGGGTGCCTCCGGCATGCTCGATGTCATCTACTATCCCGTGTCCGCCGCACTGTCGTTGTGGCACACCGCGACCGCCGCGGTTGTCGGTTCGTCCGGTTCGCTCGCCTGGATCGCGGCGGTGATCCTGCTCGTCATGACGCTGCGGGCGGCATTGTTCCCCGTCTTTCTCCGACAGGCCCGCAGCCAAGCCGCAATTCGCTGCCTGCAACCCGAACTCGACGCGATCAGAAAGAAGCATCCGGATGATCGCCGAGCGCAGGCGACCGAAACCCAACAGCTCTATCGCGCCAACGGCGTGCGACCGTTCGCCGGTTGTCTGCCGCTGCTCGGCCAGGCCTTCGTCTTCCTCGGCCTGTTCCATGTCCTGCGCTCCTTCGACCGCACCGTTGCCGCTGCGCATCTGCCGTTCACGGCGACGGCGGCACCCATGTCGGCCGAACAGAACGCGCTCACCCCGAATTACGTCTTCGATGCCGCCGACGTGCGGTCGTTCCTCGACGCCGACCTGTCCGGCGTGCCCCTGTCGGCGACACTGACCGGCCATCCCGGCGCGGTCACGGCCGTCGTCACCCTCACGCTCGCGGTGATCGCGGCCATCGCCACCCACTTCACCGCGCGCACGGCCCTGTCCCGGCAGGAGTCGACCGGGCTGCCGTTCATGCGCACCTTGTCGCTGTGGGTGTTCCCCGTCGGTGCCTTGATCGGTGGCACGGTGCTGCCGATCGCGGTGCTGCTGTACTTCGTCACCAACAACGCGTGGACCTTCGCCCAGCAGCACATCATCTATCGCAGAATCGATCAGGAAGCGGCGCAGCGGGTTTCGGCGGAGTGCGTGGTGCAGGCAGTTGCCGACAAACGCACCGGCCCGAAGCCCGGTGCGCGTCCTCGTCGCACACGCTGATCCGACCGGGCACGTGCGCGTGCCGCCGACCTGGTGACGCACACCGGCCACTTGCATCAGTTCGTGTCCCGCCGACCGCGCACCGTCGCACCAGGGCGAACTCGGCGCGGCGGCACGCGGTTCGGCGGACGGACTGGCCGTGATGCTCGTCTCCACCGGCATCGCCCACTTCGTTCCCGACGCCGTCGATGTTCGAATCCAGAGAATCCGGTGTGCTGGTTGGTGGAGGTCGGGTCGGCCGGGTGCGGTTCGATCACCTGCGGCGCTATGTGAGAATGTCGACGAGCTGGTCGGTGGCTTGGATCACCCAGTCCGGGTCGTCATGTTGGCGTCCCCAGAGCGCGGCCTTGATCGCGCGGACCTGCGCCCAGCGGCGGGCCCGGTCGCGGTCGATGCCCGCTGACTCGCAGAACAGGTCCAGACCGCGTAAAAGCCCCTGTTCGGGATTCGGCCCGAACAGCAGATGCGCGAAGCGGATACTGCGGATCACAGTGATCGTGTCGTAGGCCCGGTCACCGACATAGCCTTTCGGGTCGATCGCCAGCCAGGGTTCCCGTTCACCCGCCAGGACATTGGCGTCGTGGAGGTCGCCGTGCACCAGGGTGTCGGATTGGTCTGGGCCGAGCTCCCGCAGAGTCGCTATGGCCGCATCCAGGGCTCGGCGTGGCAGCGGATCACCGAGTTCGGCTGCGGTGGTGAGGATCTCACCTTCCCATTCGGCGACCAGATCGCTGAGTCTCGGCAATCCCTCCGGTGCGTCGACAGCGAGGCGTTGAGACAACTGGCCCAGCGTGCTGACGGCCTGGTCGAAGTCGGTCACATCGGCCAGTGTCCCGCGCCCCGCCCGTTCCAGCAGCATGGCGAAATGTTCGTCGTCGCGGTCGTAGAGGTGCACCGCTCCGCAACCGTTCCAGACACTGAACGCGTCCGGTTCGTACACGTTGCCCGGATGCGGGAACGACACCTTGATGACGGAGGGAGGTAAGTCGGTGTGTCGCACCGGCACAACGACTCCGATACATCCGTGCAGCACCGACCCGTCGGGCACGCAGTCCCACCGCTGTAACAGTTCATCGACCACACCCGGAAGTCTCGATATCCACGCCCGGCCTGGATCTCCCTCTCGAAGAACGGTCTCGCGGGCGAAATCATCGGGAATCTCGATCACAACCCGACTGTAAGCGCATCCGGCGCGGTCTCTACGCGCAAGCTCCACCCGCATGGCCGCCGACCCAAACCATCCCGGCCTCATAGGGCAGCGAACGACCATTCAGATCAGCCAGTGCCCCCTTGGCTCCAAAGCACTCTGAACTCAATTCTCCAGGGACACAAGTCTTTCCGCGGATGCCTCGAATCCGAGGACGCCGGGTCAAAGTTTGTCGATGTTGGTGAGTACCTTCTCGTGCCAGTCGATTTCGGCTTGAATCCGCATGGTGGCGTGTTCGACGATGAGGTCATCGGCGGTGTTCTGGTCGGGCCAGCGTCGGTCGGGCTGGTGTTCGATCCGGGAACGCCGCGCCCGCAGTGCGGCGAGGCGGTCTTCGAGGTACCCACGCAGCAGTTCGCGATCGAGATCATCGCTGACCGCCAGTGCGAGATCGACCGGGTCGGGGCGGATGTCGACTTCGGTGAACGCTTCATCGCGTAGGGCTTGTAGTTCCCGGTGCCCTTCGCCGGTGATCTCGTAGACCGTGCGAGCGGGAAGCGCCCCGTCTTGTTCGGTACGCACCGGCCGGATCAGCCCCTCGTCGGACATGCGATGCAAGGCGCCGTAGAGAGTGATCACCGCATCGACATCGGCGGCGCGCACCTGCTCCGGCAACGGCAGGAACGCCCTGTCGTCCGGCCAGATCAGGTCGTAGCCCAGACGCCGCGCCAACCGCCGGACCTGTATCGCCTCGGCCTCGAATTCGACGCTGACGTCGGGGTCGATCCACGCCAGCGCAGTCGGACGCACTCGCATCGCCGTCGCCCTCAGTTCTTCCGTCCGCGCACCACACAGCGCGCCCACACCCGACGCCCACCCGTTCGTTCGGGCGGCCCACCCACCGGCCACCACACCACCGCACCGGTCACCGCCAACAGCGCGACCACCAGGAGCACAAGGGCGACATCCCACACCGTCACGACTGTGCACCTACCTCCAGGCCATGCCAGCGGTGGCCGCGCGGGTAGACCCGAATCGGCGTGACCAGCGCTGCGTTCTCGATGATCAGCTCCCGCAGGCCGTCGGTATGCCCGAAGGACGGAACGATCACCGCCACCGCATCGTGCTCTGTGATGTGCTGTGCGATCACGAGATTCGATACCAGATCACTGACGGTCGACAATTCCACCGTGAACACGAGCCGATAACCGTGACGCTCGGCGAGATCCGACAGCACCGCCCGCACACGATCCGAGCAGTCGAGTCCCTCCCTCCGGACGAGCCCGAGCGCGTTCGATCGATCGTTCATGAAACCCCCTGCCTTGACCCTTGCCGGGCCGTACCGGATGAATTCGCTACCGCTGGAGCCACTGCACCGGTCGGTATCGCGGCTTGGTTCGCGGTCCCGGAATCGCCGACGCAATGTGCGTGAAACTCAAGGTAGGCCGATCTTTTCGAGCCTCGACCGCTTACGGTGGTTGCAGGGTGTCAGCATGTTGTTCGCAATCCGTGCACAGCGACGAAGCGACCGAGAGGGGCGCGCGATGGGCGAGGAGTTCGACACTGGTGCCGACCTCCGTGCTGCGCGGGAAGCCGCCGGGATCGGGCTGCGTGAGTTCGCCCGGCGCACACATTGGAGCGCCGCCTATCTATCGCAGATCGAACGCGGACAACGGCGGCTCAGCGACGAGATCAGGCAGGCGTATACGCGGGTACTGCCTGATATGCGGGGCGCAACACCGGGCGATCCGCTGCGCATCGCGCATGAATGGCTGGTGACGGATTCACCCTTCACCGAGCATCTGGCACCGGGGCGGCGGGTGGGCGCGGGGCTGGCCGCCGAGATGGAGCGGCGCGTGGTGGCATTGCGTCGCTTGGATGATGTGGTGGGCGGCGCGGCGTTGCATCCGGTGGTGCGCTGCGATCTGGACGCGGCGCGTGCGGTGGTCCGCGACGGCACACACTCCACGCACACCAGACGGCGTCTGCAACGTGTCGTCGGCGAACTGTCTCAGATCGCCGGATGGGTGTACTCCGACGCCGGACGCTACGTGGAGGCACAGCACACCTATCTCGAAGGCCTGGCGGCGGCGACCGAAGCGGGCGATCGGCCGCTCGCCGGTCAGCTGCTCTCGACACTGACCTATCAGATGACGAATACCGGCGGTGCTCGCGACGCCGGACTACTCGCCCGCACCGCATTGCACGGCGCGGCGGCGGACGCACCACCGGCGGTGCGAGCGCTGCTGGGTGAGCGTGTGGCCTGGGCGGCGGCGAAGGCAGGCGACTCCGAGGCCGCGCGCCGCGCGCTCGACACCGTCGACGACGAGTACGACCGCCGATCGCCGGACGATGACGAACCCGACTGGGTCTACTGGCTCAACCGCGACGAGGTCGACATCATGCGAGCCCGCTGCGCGGTTCAGTTGGGCGATATCGCCGAAGCCGAGGCGCTGCTCGTCCCAGCCATCGAGCGATATCCAGTGAGCCGGAAGCGGGAGGCGACCCTCTACCGTTCCTGGCTCGCGGAAGCCTATGCGCGCGGACACCAAGCGGACATCGCTCGGGAAACTCTGGACACGGTCCGTGCCGACGCCACCGAGCTGAACTCGATGCGCCTGCGACGACGTGTGGCCGAAGTGGAAGCCATCGTCGAGAGCTGAAGCCCGGTATCGACGTGGTGTCGGGCTCGCTGCCGCAACGGCCGGGCCGACGCGGATGTGCGCACCCCGCCGAAATTCATTCGCCAGCGCACCACGGGTTCCGTACCGTACCCAGTGCGAGAGAGCAAGGGGCGCACCGGAATCTCCGGAGCGCGTTCCCCGTGTCGGCTCGATCGTGCCTTTGGTGGCTCAGACTCTACGTCTGATGGGTTCGATTCCCTCCTACGGTGTCCCCCACCCGGTCCGCTGCGGTGGCGTGGTCCTGCGGGCTCTTCGGCTGCGGCCGGAGGACGCTCCCGCCACGTCGCCGGGATCGGGTGGGGTGGCATCCAGCTGCCGGGAGGCTCGCCGCGACACAGACTCCGGGAGGGAGTGAGAAACGATGTATACGACGGTCATGGCATGGCAGCGGACGCTGCTCTATCGCGACGGCACCCTGGAGCGGGTGCTCGAACCCGGTCGCCACCGCTACGACGGCAAGCGCTGCACGCTGGTCGAGGTCGATATGCGGCCGCGGCTGATGCACGTCACCGGACAGGAACTGCTCACCTCCGACGGACTCTCACTGCGCGCGAGTTTCGCGGTGAACTGGCAGGTCGTGGATCCGGTCGCGTTCACGACGGGCGCGCAGAACTCCGAGACGGTGCTGTACGCGGCCGTGCAGGACGCCGTCCGCGACGTCGTCGCCGCCCATCCGCTCGACGCGCTGATCGCCGATCGCGGCCTGCTCACCACCGAACTCGCGCCGATCACCGCCGCCACCGCGGGCCTCGGTATCGAAGTCGCGGGCCTGCGCGCTCGCGACCTCATGCTGCCCGGTGAACTGCGCAAGGCGGCACTGGAGACGGTACTGGCCAAGGAACGTGGACGCGCCGATCTGGAACGGGCTCGCGCCGAAGCCGCCGCGCTGCGGTCGCTGGCCAATACGGCACGTCTGCTGGAGGAGCACCCCGCGCTGCTGCGGCTGCGCACGCTCCAGGTGGCGGCAGCGCCGGGCACCCAGGTCGTGCTCGATCCGCGCGAAAACAACTGACGGTTCGGCGGTCCTCCTGCTCCTCGCGGTCGGAGGACCGCCGTGCTGTCCGGATCGGCGAGCGGGTCCGACGGCGAACCCGAAGCCAGCGCCGCCGCGGCGGTACTGCTCAACCAACTCACCTGGTGGGTAGCCACATCGATGGACAGGTCGGGCGCCAACTCGAGTCACCGGTGAGCGTGTTCTCCACGGGCTACAGGGACCGCCGGACAGGGTGGGCCCGCGCTCACCGACCGCGGCCGGTCCTCGGCGCCGAGATGACCCGCCCGACGAGAATTCGGCCCGGTCGGTCCGACAGCAGGGCATGTCCTCTCCGCCGAGGACGCACCCCGATCAGTCGACGGTCCTCGCCTCGAGGAAATAGGGCGCCGACATCCCCACCAGCGCCTGCCGGATCACCGGCGGCGCCCAGTTGGCGGCGGCGTCGTGGCGGACCAGAGGATCGGTGAGTGCCACGGTCTGCCCGTGCGTTTCCACCGTGAAATCGCCTGCCGCCAGAACGTTCTTCACCCAGTCCACCTCGCGGCCGTAGGTGAGGGCGATGCGGTATTCGTGGCCGTCGGCGAAGACCAGCACCGGGGTCCGATAGCCGCGCCCGGAGTTGCGGCCCTTGTGTACGACGATGCCCATTCCGGGCGCGCGCCCGGCGAACATCGAGATCACCGGGTTGGTGACCTGCCGATTGAATTTCCCCAGTGCGCGCGGCAGCGCCATCGAGCCGATCCCTTCGTCGAGCGATCTACGCCGGACACGTTACTCTCGCTCGGTGTCTTCGGAGATGATCGCCGTCTACGACAGCGCCGGTCGCGCGATCGGCGTCGAGGACCGCGCCATCGTCTACCGTGACGGACTCTGGCATGCCAGCGCGGGCGTGCTGGTCCGCTCCGGTGACGGGCACTCGATCTACGTGCATCGCCGCACCGACACCAAGATGGTGTTCGCGGGCATGCACGACTGTATTGCCGGCGGTGTGATGGCACCGGGGGAAACACCGCGGCAGACCGCTGTCCGCGAACTCGCCGAGGAACTGGGCATCACCGCAGCCACGGAACTCACTCCCCTGGCCCGCGCCACGTGGGACGGCGAATGGGCCGGACGACCGATGCGCTGCCATGTGTTCGCCTACGAGCTGCGCTACGACGGACCGATCCGCCACCAACCGGAAGAGATCGCCGATGGCTGGTGGTGGCCCGAACAGACCCTGCGCGAACACTTGGCCGACCCCACTTGGCAGTTCGTACCGGATACTCGCCATCTGATGCGGGCAATCCTCAGCTGAACAGCGCCACCAATGGTTTGTTCGGCGGGGTCCACCGACTCACCGGTGACCGGATCGACCACCTGCCCCAACGGCGCCGAGACGTGCGCTGATCATCTTTTGTCGATTCGGTAGCGCGGCCATAAGATCGGGACTTTGCTCCGAGAGGAAACCATGATCAAGTCGACGTTCTTCACCGCTGTGCTCACTGCTGCCACTGGATCACTACTCTTCATCCCCGCGGCACCGGCACACGCCGTGTCCCCGCAGTGCACCACGGCTATCGAGTGGATCAACACCGCGATCGACACGAGCGGCGGCGCCATGGACGCGCCGACAGCGACGGCCTTGTCCGACAGGCTGAACGGTCTGGCCCTTGTTGCCCAGGGCGAGGAGAAGACCGTCATCAGCGCCTACGCCAACGCGTTGGTGGATGACACTGTCACCGACCTCGACCCGTACACCACCGAGTTGAATCGGGTGTGCGGCTTGCCGTGACGGCTCGGCATCGTCGGCGCGGGTCGCTGCCGCCTCGTACCGAGCGTGGCTCGACCACCGCGCTGACACGGATCGGCGTCTAGCCCGAGGACACCGACGCCGACCAGGCCGCGAATGCGCTCGGATTACGCGTCTGTAGCAGCACTCGCCCCGGCCCGGTGAAGTCGAACACCAGTCCCTCACCGGATTTCAGCGACTGAATCGATCGACCGGACACGGCACGGCGGATGGTGAAGTTCATGGCCAGGTCGTAGGCGACGACGTGTCCGGTGTCGATGGTGATCGGTTCGCCGGGTTGCAGGTCGATGACGTCGATCGCGCCGAACACGCCAACGACCACCTCCCCTTCGCCGTGCGCCCGCAGACCGAAACCGCCCTCACCGCCGAACAGGTTCGCAAACCCGCCCCATTTGCTTTCCACCTGCACGCCATGGGAATTGGCGATCCAGCCGCCGCGGCTGATGAAGAAGGGGCGGTCGGGTTGGATGGTCAACGGCAGCATGTCACCGGGCAGCGAGGGGGCCACATCCACCCAGCCGCCCTGCGGTGGCGCGGTGAAGGTGGAGATGAAGAACGATTCACCCGCCAGCATCGACCGTTTGATACCGGCGAAGATGCCGCCTTCGGCCTTGGCCTGCAACGTGACACCCGCCGAATGCGCCACCATGGCACCGCTTTCGACCCGCATCGGCTCATTGCCCGCGAGGAAACATCTGGCGACGGCGGAGGCCGGACTGTGGCGCAACTGTACCTTCATGTCCGCCGACCCTACCGGCCCCGATCACCGCAGGTCATCACCCTCGAGGCCGATACGGCATCGTCATCGCGGCGTATGCGGATCAGTGCACGATCACCTGCCAGGTCTGCATGGAGAACGGCAGATCGCAACTGGTCCAGGACTGTTGCGCGCCGAATGCCGGATTGCCCCACCGCTCGTAGCTGCTGAACCATGACCACCACGCCCAGCAGGTCACCCGGACTTGATGCCAGACCGGCCCACCGCACTGCGAGTAGGCCGCCGTGCCCGCGACCGGATTGACCGAACAGAACGCGCCCGGTTGCGCCTGGGCGGGTGCGGCGCCGAGGACGCCCGCCGCCCCGATGAGTGCCGCGGCAGATGCGCTGACGGCGAGTTTCTTGACGATCGAGTGCATGACAACCTCCCACCGGCGTGGGGCTCGACGCCCCGACCCGTTGCAGGCCCACGCTCGATTCGGCTACGGATCGAGACCTTCCCGATCCGCGATGACATGATCTACATCACACATCGATCGGCCGTTGTTACAGCTCATTCGCCTTATGGCATCGCCGCAGCAATCGAGGCGTCACACCTCATGAAGCACTACGAACTGCACTGACGCCAGCCATCTCACCTCGACGCCGGAAGAAGATCAGCCACCGGCATCAATCCAGCGACCGCAGCGACTCCTCGTCACGAGCAACGACCGCCGCACCACCGGCGGTGAACACGATGGGCCGCTGAATCAACGCCGGATTGGCCGCCAACGCCTCGATCCAGCGCTCCCGTTCGGCGGCGGTCCGGCCCCAGCCCGAGATCCCGAGTTCCTTGGCGACCGGTTCGCCGGTGCGGGTGATATCCCACGGCTCGGCACCGAGCTTCGCGAGCACCGCACGTAATTCGTCGGCGGTCGGCGGATCGTCCAGATACCGGCGCACCGTGTACTCGGCGCCGCCCTCCTCCAGGTGCGCGAGCGCCGCACGACTCTTACTGCATCGCGGGTTGTGCCAGATCTCGGTCATGGCCACAGCCTAATCCGCGGGGTGGGTCGCCTCGGGGCTCGGTGACAGGTGCATCCACTCCGGCCACAGCACCGACCACGGTTCCCGCGGGTTCGAACACTTCCAGAGCGCGACCTGGACCGCGGTCGAGCAGGGCTCGCTTACCCGTCCAGTCGGATCCGAATGCCCGCCATGCGCTCGGAGCCCCCGCGTAGCCTGCTGCCCAGCAGCCCGACCCGCGCGACCAGCCCGTACTTGCGTTTCATCAGAACGGTGAAGTGCGCACTCGCGTCCGGCGCCAGCACTTCGGCGAATCCGGGCACCGAGGCGCCGAGCGGTGTGCCGCGCCAGTCGCAGGAGGCGACCGTCACCCGGCCCCCGTTGCGGATCCGCTTCACCTTGCCGGTGTCCGCTGCGCTCCACACCGCCAGCGCCTGGCCGTCGCGCATCACCCAGACCGGGGTGGCGACCGCCCTACCGTCCCGGCGAAATGTGGTGAGGAGCAGATACTTACCGGCCGCCAACTCGCTCAGCACCGTGTCGATGTGTTCCATGGCAATATTCTAACCAGTTAGTTAAGTTGGTCGTCGTGGGCGCAGCCAGCGGTGCGCACGATGCAGCTGAAGGGAATCCGTATGGGGCGATTCGCCTGGACCCTGCTCGCGGGCTTCGCGCTCGGCACCCCCGCGGTCCCCATCGGCCTCTCGCTCTCCCTACCTGGCCCGGTCGCGCTGCTCGCGGTACTACTGGGGGCGGCATGCTGCGTCGTCTTCGCGGTATTCGCCATGGAACGCGTCCGGGTGTACTGGAAATCCTGGCGTGTCCGCTGGAATTCGGCCGCCGTGCCAGCCGGTTCGGCGAACGGCGCGGTCGCCGTCGATGCCGCTCTCGCAGCGACACCCGACGACGCCCGCCTCTCCGGCGGCGCGGGGCGACGGGCACGGCGAGTCCTCGACCGGTACGGCGTGATCGGCTTCGGTATCGCGGGACCCGCCCTCTTCGGCACCTGGGGCTCAGCCCTGCTCGGTGCCGCCCTCGGCATCCCCCGCTGGCGGCTGATCGGCTGGCTGATGGCCGGGATCGTCCTGTGGTGCACGGTGCTGCTCTTCGCGGCGGACGCGGCCTTCGCCGTCTTCGGGATCGGCTGACACGGCGGATCGGCGGGCCGCCCGCGAGGGCGCAACTAACTGGTTAGTCCCGATTACGATGGCCGATATGTCCCGAGCCGACGCCACCAAGGCCCGCATCCTCCAGGCCGCCACCGACGAGTTCGCCACATACGGAATCGCCGGAGCCCGGGTGGACCGGATCGCCAAGACGGCGGCGGCCAACAAGAACCTCATCTATGTCTATTTCTGTAGCAAAGAGCAACTCTTCGACGCTGTCCTCGACGCCCACGTCACCCACGGCCTGGACTCGGTCCCCTTCACCCCCGACGACCTGCCCGAATACGCGGGACGGATCTTCGACTACTGCCAGCAGCACCCCGAGGTCATCCGACTGGCCACCTGGCACCGCCTGGAGCGCGCCGACCGGGACCTCGCCGGCACGTCGCCGACGCGCGCGGCCAAGCTGGAGGCGCTTGCCGCAGTGCAGAAGAAGAGCGGCGTGGGCTCCGACTTCTCCCCCGCAGCGCTGCTGACCTTCGTCCTGAGCATTGCTCTTGCATGGAACCCGAGCAATGTCACCAGCATGCCCGCCGCCGAGGCCGAGAGCGCCGACGACCGCCGGCGCGCGATCGTCGAAGCCGTGCGTCGCCTCCTCTGAGCACACTCGGACGATCGAGGTCGACATCGTTCGAGCCTCCGCGCGGCAACACACCAAAACGCCCATGGCTGAGCGAGTTACGAGCTGTTCATGCCAACGCTGGTCCGAAATGCCAGCCGGGCCTACTCCTCGACAGTTGATGCGATCCCCCTCACGGCGTAGGGACCTCGTTCACGAAGCGAGGACAGCCGACAGGGGCCACGCCCTCGTAGAACGTGACCCCTGCCGGCTCGCCGAGGACGCGGAAACTATCCCGCGCTACCGCTGGACAGCAGCTCCAGGATCGTCTTGATCAGCACTTCGGCCAGGAAATCCGACGCGGAACCGGACATGATGACTCCTTCATCTCGATCGGGCGCAACCCCGCTGCGCCCGCTATCTGAAGCATGAACGATTCAGATTTTCCGCGTGCCCGGTTTCGCCAACCGAGATACTGAGCCCTCCATCGACCGGGCCGCGCAGCCGCCATCCGCCTGCGGTTATAGCTGGACAATCGCCCAGTGTTGTACATCACAGCACCCGAGGAGCCGCGCCTCACGTAGTCGCGGCAGACGATCGACACCGGCATTCTCACCGAGTGCGTCGACGCCGACGGGTGCGGACGGGCCGTCACACACCGAGGCCGCGCTCCCACAGGAAGCGCGGCCTCGGCTCGAACCAGATCTACAGGTACTGACCGGTATTCGACTCGGTGTCGATCGCGCGGCTGGCACTGGCGTTCTTGCCGGTGACCAAGGTGCGGATGTAGACGATCCGTTCGCCCTTCTTACCCGAGATACGTGCCCAGTCATCGGGATTCGTGGTGTTGGGCAGGTCCTCGTTCTCGGAGAACTCGTCCACGATCGAATCGTAGAGATGCTGGATGCGCAGCCCCGGATTGCCGGTGTCGAGCACCGCCTTGATGGCGTACTTCTTGGAGCGGTCCACGATGTTCTGGATCATGGCGCCGGAGTTGAAGTCCTTGAAGTACAGGACTTCCTTGTCACCGTTGGCGTAGGTGACCTCCAGGAAGCGGTTGTCCTCGCTCTCGGCGTACATCCGGTCCACCACCCGCTCGATCATCGCGCGGATGCAGGCGCCCTTGTCGCCGTTGAACTCGTCCAGATCGTCGACGTGCAGGGGCAGCTGCTCGGTGAGGTACTTGGAGAAGATGTCCTGCGCCGATTCCGCGTCCGGCCGCTCGATCTTGATCTTGACGTCCAGACGCCCCGGACGCAGGATCGCGGGATCGATCATGTCCTCGCGGTTGGAGGCGCCGATCACGATCACGTTCTCCAGGCCCTCGACACCGTCGATCTCGCTCAACAGCTGCGGGACGACCGTGGTCTCCACATCCGAGGACACACCCGATCCGCGGGTGCGGAAGATCGAGTCCATCTCATCGAAGAACACGATCACCGGCGTACCTTCGGATGCCTTCTCCCGCGCACGCTGGAAGATGATCCGAATATGGCGCTCGGTCTCACCGACGAACTTGTTCAGCAGCTCCGGGCCCTTGATGTTGAGGAAGAAGGACTTGGCCTCCTTGGCATCCTCACCGCGGGCCTCGGCGATCTTCTTGGCCAGGGAATTGGCCACCGCCTTGGCGATGAGCGTCTTACCGCAGCCCGGCGGACCGTAGAGCAGCACACCCTTGGGTGGGCGCAGCGCGTACTCGCGGAACAGATCCTTGTGCAGGAAGGGCAGCTCGACGGCGTCGCGGATCTGCTCGATCTGACGGCCGAGACCACCGATGTCGTTGTAATCGACATCGGGCACTTCCTCCAGCACCAGGTCCTCGACCTCGGCCTTGGGGATGCGCTCGAAGGCGAACCCGGCCTTGGTGTCGACCAGCAGTGAATCACCGGGACGCAGCCTGCGGATCGGTGCGTCCGGATCGTCGAGGTCGTCGACCTCGGCGACCTTGGCCAGCGGGCCCGACAGCCAGACGACGCGCTCCTCGTCGGCATGGCCGACCACGAGGGCACGGCGGCCGTCGTCGAGGATCTCACGCAACGTGCCGATCTCACCGACCGCGTCGAAATGTCCGGCCTCGACCACCGTCAGCGCCTCGTTCAGCCGTACGGACTGGCCGTACTCGAGGGTGTCGGTGTCGATATTGGGCGAACACGTCAACCGCATCTTGCGGCCGGAGGTGAACACGTCGACGGTCTGATCGTCGTAGGCGCCGATCAGGACGCCGTAACCACTCGGCGGCTGACCGAGCCGATCGACTTCCTCACGCAACGCGACCAATTGCTGGCGCGCCTCTTTGAGGGTGTCCATCAGCTTCGTATTGCGAATAGTCAGCGAATCGATGCGGGCTTCCAATTCCCGTGAACGATCCGGTGAATCCGCGAGTTGCCTCCGGAGTGCAGCCGCTTCGGCGCGCACCGCCTCGAGCTCTCTCCAGGCCGCCGAATCCGAATTCTCGATGGGGCTCATGTGCTGCTCCTCCCAGTCCCGGTCTATCAACGCTACCGGGCGCGAACCGTTCTCGCTGTCCGACATGGTTTCGTGGTGATCACATCTAGGCAGCGCTCGTCGGCCGGAACGACCATGTTAGCCTGCCCTAACACATTACCGGTGAGCCCGCTCACCGACTAGCCGAAAGGTTGCCAGTCATGCTCCTTCCCGTGAGGGCACTGCGCTTCTCCGTAGCCGCTGCCGCCGCCGTCGCCCTGTCGCTCGGCATGACCGCCTGCGGTTCCGATGACGACAGCAGCGACAGCGCCGCGACCAGCACCAGCGTTACCACCAGCGCCGCTGCCGCCGCCACCACCGGCGCCGAGAGCACGGGCGAAGCCCCCACCCCCGAGGCGCTCCAGGGTGTGCTCGACAGCCTGGCCGACCCCGCGGTTCCCACCGCCGAGAAGACCAAGCTGATCGTCAACGGCGAACAGCGCACCGCCAACATCGACCAGATGAACGCCGCGCTGGCGGGCTACGGCGAGCTCACCTTCGGCGTCACCGATGTGACCACCGAGGGCACCACCGCCACCGCGCAGGTCGTCATCTCCTCCCCGAACGGCGCCGCCCCGGCCATGCCGTTGACCTGGGAGAACGTCGACGGCACCTGGAAGCTGTCGGATGCGAGCGGCTGTATGCTGCTCGGCTTCGCGCAGGCGCCCTGCGTCCCCGCCTGATCCGATCGAGGTCCGCGGCCCCAGTGTTCAGCCCTTCGAGGGCCGGCGCTGGGGCTTCGGGGTCACCGTGCCCTCGGCCAGTCTGCGGGCACTGACCAGGAACGCGGTATGGCCCTGCATCCGGTGCTCGGGCCGCACCGCCAGCCCGACGACATGCCAGCCGCGCACCATCGATTCCCAGGACCGCGGTTCGGTCCAGCATTGTTGCTCGCGCAGCGTTTCGACGATCTTGGACAGCTGCGTCACCGTCGCCACGTAGACGATCAGCACACCGCCCGGCACCAGCGCCTTCGCCACCGCGGGCAGTGCGTCCCAGGGTGCGAGCATGTCGAGCACCACGCGATCGACGGGCGGACCGTCGTAGTTCGCGACATCACCGACGGTCAGCGACCAGTTCGCCGGACGTTCGCCGAAGAAGGTCTCCACATTGCGTACGGCGTGCTCGGCGTGGTCGTCGCGGATTTCGTAGGACACCACCTCACCCTCGGGTCCGACGGCCCGCAGCAGCGAGCAGGTGAGCGCACCGGAGCCCGCACCGGCCTCCAGGACGCGCGCGCCGGGGAACATATCGCCCTCGTGCACGATCTGGGCGGCGTCCTTCGGGTAGATCACGGCCGCGCCGCGCGGCATCGACAGCACATAGTCGACCAGCAGCGGGCGCAGCGCCAGATACGGGGTGCCGTTGGTCGAGGTCACCACGGTGCCCTCGTCGGTGCCGATCAGATCGTCGTGCTTGATCCCGCCGCGATGGGTGTGGAACTCCTTGCCCGGCTCCAGGAGCACGGTGTACAACCTGCCCTTGGCATCGGTCAGCTGCACCCGGTCACCGATGGTGAATGGCCCGGTCCGTCTGGCCGTCATGTATCTCCGTTCCGCGAAATGTCACTGTCGTCGCCGTAACCCGGCATGGTGGGCTGGTCGTCCATCGGCACCGTGTCGGTGCCGCCGGATAGCCTGCCAGGTATGCCAGCACCCGCGACCACGCCCCCTCCCGAGGCCGATTCGGCGCCCGGCTCCGATCCGGTGCCGCAGCGGTCACGTCCGGCGCTGTCGCCTTCGCGAGCAATGGATTTCAAGCAGTGCCCGCTCAAGTACCGTCTGCGCGCGATCGATCGGATACCGGAACCGCCCGGACGGCACGCGGTACGCGGCACGGTGGTCCACGCGGTGCTCGAGGATCTCTACGTCCTGCCCGCGGCACAGCGATCACCCGACCGCGCCGAGTCGCTGGCCGGTCCCGCATGGGAGCGGGTGCTCGCCGAACGCCCCGAGATCGCCGATCTGGTCGCCGACGACGGGCTCGAGCCATTCCTCGAGGAGGTTCGCGGCCTGGTGCGTGCCTACTACCGGCTGGAGGATCCGACCGGATTCGATCCCGAGTCGTGCGAGTCCCGCGTCGAGGTCGAGCTGCCCGACGGCGTGCTGCTGCGCGGATTCGTCGACCGGATCGATGTGGCGCCCACCGGTGAGCTGCGGGTGGTCGATTACAAGACCGGACGTGCGCCACGGGTCGAACACGAGACCAAGGCGCTGTTCCAGCTGAAGTTCTACGCACTGGTCATGCTGCGCACCCGTGGTGTGGTCCCGGCCCAGCTGCGGCTGATCTACCTCGCCGATGAGCAGATCCTCACCTACACCCCCGACGAGGAGGAACTCACCCGCTTCGAGCGGACGCTCGCGGCACTGTGGCAGGCCATCCGGGAAGCGGGCAGCACCGGGAACTTCCCGCCCAGCACCAGCTGGCTGTGCGGGTACTGCGATTTCAAGCACCTGTGCCCCGAATACGGCGGTACGCCACCGCCGTATCCGGGTTGGCCGTAGGTTCCCGAATCACCGGAGCAGACCTTCGCCGAATCGGTCTCGGACTGATACCACCCGGTCTACGGGGTGAAGTTGTGGAACAGCAGCACCGAAAGCCCAAGACCGACAACGAGGTTCACTCCGGCCGCGGCGCCGAAGACGATCACCGGACGTGCACCGGCGGCACGCAGCCCACGCAACGAGAATTCCAGACCGATCGAGACGAAGGCCAGGATCAGGAACCAGGTGCGCAGATCGTTGACGGTGGCGATATGCGCGGCGCCGGTGGTCGCGTCCACGGCCTGCACGTACAGGGTGCCGATGATCGAGGCGGCGACGAAGCCGAGCACGAATTTCGGGAAGCGGTCCCAGAATTCGCGCACCGACGGCAGCGCGGCTCCCTTTGCGCGCTCCACCCGCAGGGTGAAGTAGGCGGTCAAGGCGATGGCGACGCCTCCGATGAGCGCGTTCTGCGTCGTCTTGACGATCGCCGCGATCTGCAAGGTCTGCTCACCGGCGATCGCCCCCGAGGCCGCGACGGCCGCCGTGGTGTCGATATTGCCGCCGATCCACGCACCGGCCACCGCGTCCGGCAGCCCGAACAGTCCGGCCAGCCAGGGCAGCAGGAAGATCGACGGCAACGCGAAGATGATCACCAGCGAGGCCGCGTAGGCGATCTGCTCCCGTTTCGCCTGTACCGCTCCCGCCGCGGCGATCGCGGCGCTGACCCCGCAGATCGATACCGCCGAGGCCAGCAGCGCCCGCAGCTTGTCGTCGAGGCCGAGGCGACCGCCCAGCCACCAGGCGAAGCCGAACACCGCGGTGATGAGCAGCAATGCTTGCGCGATCGCGGGTCCCGCCGCTGTCGCCAGCACCTTCAGGTTGATCGAGGCGCCGAGCAGCACCACCCCGGTCTTGATGAAGAACTCGGTGCGGAATCCGACCGAAAGCCGCTCACGCAGGCCCAGTTTCGTGAGCGCCACATTGCCGAGCAGGCCGAGCGCGATGGCGTACACCGGGTATTCGATCGTCTTCGCCACCCGACGCAGCGGTGTATCGGCGGTCCAGTCGGGCACGTGTGTCTCGAAGTACCGGGCCAGCGCCCCGAGCAGCAGTACCACCGCCACGCCGCCCGCCACGGCGGCGGGCGTACCCACCGCGACCGGACGCAGCGCCTCGGTCTCCGACCGCACCGGGCGGCCGGTTTCGGCGGTATCAGCGCCGGTGGGGTGCGGCGCTGCGGATTCGGGTCCGGCCATCACGGCACCAGCCAGTCCGGGATCAGCCCGGTCAGGACCAGGCCGAGCAGGACGAGACCGACCACGGTGGCCGACCAGTCCTCATTCCAGCGGATACCGCGGCCCGAACGACCGTCGGGTGGTGTGTGCGACACGGGGATGGCTCCTTGCGTTCCTCATCGAGGGCCGCAAAGTAGCAACGCCGGGGTGTCCGGCACACGGGTTGAACTCACGGTGAGGCGAACCCCGGCCCTGGACCGGGGTTCGGTGCACCACTCAGAAGGCTCGGCAGGACCGGATATCGGTGGCGAGGATCGCTTTGGCGCCCAGGTCGGCGAGCTGATCCATCACCGAGTTGCCCAGCTTGCGCGGTACGAGGGCGCGCACCGCCACCCAGTCGGGGTCGGTCAACGGCGATACGGTGGGCGATTCCAGGCCGGGGGTGATCTGGGCGGCCTGCTCGAGCAGGGTTTTGGGGCAGTCGTAGTCGAGCATCAGGTACTGCTGGGCGAATACGACGCCCTTGACCCGGTCGATGAGCTGATTACGAGCCTTGTCGTCGCGGTCGGAGCCCTCGCGCTCGATCAGCACGCCCTCCGAATCGCACAGCGAATCACCGAAGGCGATCAGATTGTGCTGACGCAGGGTGCGGCCGGAGCCGACCACGTCCGCGATGGCGTCGGCGACGCCGAGCTGAATGGAGATCTCCACCGCGCCGTCGAGCCGGATGACCTCGGCCTCGATACCGCGCTTGGCGAGATCCGACAGCACCAGATTCGGGTAGGAGGTGGCGATGCGCTTGTCGGCGAGATCCTCGACGGTCCAGTCGCGCCCGGCGGGGGCCGCGTACCGGAAGGTGGAGCCGCCGAATCCGAGACCGAGACGCTCGATCACCGGTGCCGCGGAATCGAGTGCGAGATCGCGGCCGGTGATGCCGAGATCGAGTTCACCCGAGCCCACGTAGATGGCGATGTCCTTGGGCCGCAGGAAGAAGAACTCCACCTGGTTGGACAGATCGAGGACGGTCAGATCGCGGGAATCGGTGCGCTTACGGTAGCCGGCCTCGGACAGGATCGATACGGCCGATTCGGAGAGTGCGCCTTTGTTGGGGACTGCGACGCGCAGCATGGGAGGGGTCCTTTCGGGAGGGAGAACGACTGCGGATTCGAGCGGACGTCACAGATGTCGGTAGACGTCCTCGAGCCGCAGCCCACGGCCCACCATCAGCACCTGCACCCAGTACAGCAGCTGTGAGATCTCCTCGGCGAGCGATTCGTCGCTCTCGTGCTCGGCGGCCAGCCACACCTCACCGGCCTCTTCGAGCACCTTCTTGCCCTGGGTATGCACGCCCGCGTCCAGCGCGGCCACCGTCCCCGACCCCTCGGGGCGGGTGACGGCACGATCCTGGAGCTCGGCGAACAGGCCCTCGAAAGTCTTCACGGGTTGCCATTGTTTCAGACCCCCGCAAACCGTTTCCGGTCGAGTGGTGTCCGCCCGGCACTCGGCCCGCCGGACACCACTCGATCCGCCCGTCACCGCGGCGCGAGCAGCGTTTCCAGGTCGGCGACGGCGGTGCGCAGGTGCCCGGCGAAGGCGTGCATCTGGTCGGCGACCGGCGCGGGGGTGGCCAGGTACAGATTCCAGCGATCGGGCAGCAGCACATAGGCCACGCCGATGCAGCGGGGGCTGGTGGAGCCGAAACCGAAGTACCGGATGTTGACCGACGGCGCCGAGCTGGTGCTCAGGTAGTCGTCACGCATGATCGTCCAGCCGGGGCTGGTGTAGAGCGCGATCGGCTCGGTCACGCCCAGCTCGGCGCCGCGGCGGCGCTGGATCCACTCCAGCTCCCACAGATGCTGCTCCGGCGCCGCACCGGTCTGGCATTGTTTGGCCCGCGCCACATGCGCGGCGGCGGCCGCGCGGGCCGCGGCGAGGCGGGTATCGGCATCGGCGGACTCGTCCTGCATGGCGTCGACGAACGCCACCATCTCCGGGGTGATCACCCGCATCGCCTCGGTGCGCCCGTTGCGATACTGCCGGGTGGCGATGGACTCGTAGGTGGCGCCGGTGATGCCCTTGCTGCGCCGGTGGGCCAGCTGATAGCTCAGTTGGGCGAAGGCGTCCGGGGAGATCCCGAGCTGTTTGGCCTTCGCGGTCCCGAAATCGTCGAACGACACCGTGGTGGTGGCGTTCTCGGCGGCGTAGTGGGCGAATGCCGCACCGGCCGCGCCGATCTCACCGCGCTGCTGCGCGCTGAGCCGGAACTCGATCGGCTCCACCACCGGCAGCCCCTGCGGGCGGGCGCCGGACCGTTCGCCGTGTTCGGCGGCGGTGGTCTCGAGCAGGGTGTCGACGAACGACAGGATGGTGGTGCCGTCCAGACCGCAGTGCTCGACATTGATGCCCGCCTGACCGTCGGCGAAGACGATGAACGACACCGATTTGTCGAACCACCGGTTGGCGCTGTCACCGTGCAGCAGGATGTCGCAGGCCTGGGTTTCATCGCGCGGCGCGAAATCCTCGAGGCATACGCAGAACAGCGCCGTCTCGATGGTGTCGAGCGCGGCGGCATTGTGCGGATCGGCGAGCAGATCGGCCCGGCTGCGCGCCCAGTCCGCACGCGGCAAGGTGGTCAGATGGCCGACCGCGGTATCGGTGGCGGCGTACTTCGATCCGGCCTTGAGCACGGCGCGCAGGCCGTCGGTCAGGTCCTCGAAGCCGTGCGGTGCGCCATCGGCTCCGATGACCTCCATCCGGAACATGCTGCCCCGGTGGAAGACCACGATATGGCGGGCGTCGGACGGGCCCGGCCATTCGGGGCTGTAGGGCACGCGCACCGTGTCCTGCTCCACGCCGGGGATCCGGGTCTCGGAGAACAGGTATTTGTTCTGCCACATCGACAGCTGCTGACCGCGCTGGGTGACCGGCGGAATCTCCTCCCGGTCCAGGGCGAGCTTGTAATCGACGGCCGCGGCGACGATCCCCGCCGCCCGCTCCACCTGACCGGCGCTGGTGGAGGCCGCGAGGGTGGTGTCGTCGCGGAACAGGAAGAAGAAGTTGGCGTTGAGCGCGATCCGGTCGCGCCGACCCAGATACCGCGACGGCCAGAACTCGTCGAGCCAGCTGCCGACGCCGGGGGTGGCGTCGTAGTCGCGCAGTGCGGTGTCCAGGCTCCGGCCCGGTCCGTCGGGGCGCAGCAGATCGGCGACGGCGGACTCGGTGGCGGCGAGTTCTTCGGCGGTCAGCAGCGGCGTGCACCACTCCAGGAAACGGCTACAGCTGTCCTCCAGGGTCGGTAGCGGTACCCGGGGCAGCTGGTCCTCGGCGGCAAACGTGCGTTCGGTCAAGTCGGATTCCTCGGTGTCGGTATGTGTCAGGCGGCGGGGCGGGAGATGTAGAGATTGGCGTAGAGCCAGCCGCTGTCTTCCCGGTCGGTCGGATCGATTCCGTTGGCGGACAGAGTATTCAACACCTGCGCCTGTTCGGCATCCGAGGCGAAGCGGCGCTGGGCGAAATCGCCTGGCAGCTGCTCGGTGCGGTAGCCGAGGGCCGCAAGCTCACCCTCGATCGCGTCGAAGCCGTACATACGCAAGACGAAGTGTGCCATCCACGGCCTGCGTTCGGGGTGGGCGGTGGCGACCCGCAGCAGGGTCTTCTCGGTGACGTAGCCGATACATCCGGTCGAGATCACCAGATCGGCGGCGGCCAGCACCGCGCGCTGTTCGTCGGTGGGGTCGGTGGCTTCCAGGTCCGCGTGCACGGTGTCGTGTAGTAGGCCCGCGGCCTCGGCGTAGGCGAGGGCGGGGCGGGCGGCGTCCATGCCGACGAACCGGACCTCGGGGCGGACATCTTCGGCGGCGAGCCTGGCGCGGTCCCTGGCGATCAGCTCGGCGGGATCGTCGGCGCCGCGGTAGTGCTCCCCCAGGTCGTCGATGGTCGTGTCCAGTCGCAGCAGGGCCGCGTTGACGCCGTAGGAGCAGCCGATGTCGAGGACCGTCGGCGCCTCGACCCCGGTGGCCGCGTGGTATTCGGCGAGCTGCTGCTCGAAATGCGGCTTCGCCAGTTGCGGGATGCAGTAATCCAATTCGGCCATGCGCGCGTAGTACTCGCGCGGATCGGGGCGGTCGTAGATGTCGTCGAAGGAGGCTTTCCCGGTGGTGTGCATAGGCACGGACACGATGGTTCCTCTCGGGTCGAACTGTGCTGCTCAGTCGAGTAGCCGGTCGCCACGGACGGCGTCGGCCGCGGCATGATGATCCGACAGCACCCGCCCGAAGAGCTGGCGGGTGCGTTCCACGGTGCCGATGACACCGGGTCGGTCGCTGTAGGCGAAGATCGCCGTATGCCGTTGGGTTCGGCCGTTCACCGGGGAGACCCGATGCAGGGAGTAACGACCCTGGAACAGTTGCAGATCGCCGGGGCGCAGCTCGAGCCGCTGAATCAGCCCCTCACTCGATCCGTTCAGCACCGCGCGCACATCGTCGAGGTTCTCCGCGTGCGGTGAGCGGATGCCGGGGCAGTATTCGAAGACACCGCCCGCCTCCGGCGCCTGCGTGAGCATGCTGACGGTGTACTCGTTGGTGTCGAAATGCCACGGATGCGACATGCCGGGTGCGACGACGTTGAGCACCAGACCGGCGAGTGGATCGGCGAATTCGTGCAGTCCGGGCAGTTCGAAGCAGTCGGCGATGAAGCGTTGGAACTGCTGGCTCACGTAGAGCTGCTGGATCAGCGCGTCGGTGGGGATGCGGTCGCGCGGGACGAAGGCGTTACCGCGCTCGAGCACGATGCGGCCCGGATGATCTTCGGGCAGTTCGGTATCGAGCGGGATGTTGTAGGCATTGACCCGCTCCACCTGATAGTGCGCGTGCGGCGCCATCTGCTCACCTTGGGACCGCAGCCGCTCATGCAGCTCGGGCCGGATGAATTCGCGCAGTACGGTGCATCCGTCCTGCGCCAGATCTGCGCGCGCCGCCGCCACCGCCGCGCGCAAGCCTGCGCTGTCGGGGTCGGTGATCGGAAAGCGAGTGGTGTCGACGATCTCGTCCAGGGCTACCGTCGCTGCCATAGCGACATTGTTATCGGACTATTCCCGACACGCCCGGGTTTTCCTGAGATAGGCGGTGACAATCGTCACGAACCGCTCGGTATTGTTGTGCGGCAAGGTAGTTCGACCAGGGCAAATGTCCGAATCAGCGGCGGCGCCGCTCAGGCGTGATCCCACGGGTATCGCGTGCGCAGCACATCGTGCAGATCCGCCACCGACAGCGCGACGAGCGAATCGCGCTGGGAACGGGTGGGTGCTTCGGGGACCGCGATCTCACAGGGCACCACGAGCACCGCACAGCCCGCCGCCTCGGCGGCGGCCGCACCGGTCGGCGAGTCCTCGATCGCCACACAGACTTTCGGATCGAGTCCGAGCAGTTCGGCCGCGCGCAGATAGACACCGGGATCGGGTTTGCCGTGCGGCACCTCGTCACCGCAGACCGACGCGTCGAAGTATTCGCGCCCGAGAGTGTCGAGCCCGAATTCGGCGAGCGAACGCTTGGTGTTGGTCACCAGGGCGCTCGGCAGCCCGGCGGCCCGGACCATCGCCAGCGCGTCCTTCGCGCCGGGACGCCACGGAATGGGTTGGGCCATCAACTCGGTGACCCGGCGTTCGAGGAAGCCACCCGCGGCGCGCATCGCCTCGGGTTCCGGGTCGAGACCGAGACCGGTGAACACGATGCGCAACGCGTTGGGGCCGGAGGCGCCAATGAGGGAACGGCGGATCTCGTCGGTCATCCGCGAGCCGAGTTCGACCGCGAGATCGCGCACCGCGATATCCCACAGCTTCTCCGAATCCAGCAGCGTGCCGTCCATATCCCACAGCACGCCGGCCAGCCGCGTGTTCACTCGTTCGCTCCCTTGTCGTCCCCTACAGCCCCGAATTGGCGATCAGCAGCCGCCCGTTCTCCGCGGCCACCTGAATCCACCGGTTCTCGGTGGAGGTCGAACCGTCCTTCAGGGTATAGGTCATGGACACAGTCGCCCCGGTGTCACCATTGGGTGTGACGCTGTGCACGGTCAGGGCGCTGATACCGGACCAGAACTGGATGTAATCGCTGTAGCCGGTCTGCACCTGGTACGCGGGCGCCAGCTGGTACCACGCACCGGCGGCATTGCCCGGCAGCATGCCGTAATAGCCGCTCACGAACTGGGCAACCTGGTCAGGGGTCGGCGGTCCGACACTGGTCGGCGCGGCGGAGGTGGTCGAGGCGGTCGTCGAGCTGGAGATCGTCGAACTGGCGGCGGTGGATGTGGCGGTGGGGGCCTCGTCATCGCCGGACTCCCCCGCGCCCGCATCGCCGGGGCCGAGCGGGTCGACCGAGGGCTGCGCCGTCGTCACCGACGGTGATCCGACACCGGCCGCCGAGGGTTCACCGCCTCCGTTCATCGCGGCGGCGATCAGACCCGCCAGGACGAGGACACCGACCGCCGTGGCGGCCACGATCGCGACCATGCGGCCGCGACCGGCACTGCCCGCGGCGGCGGGCATCGGCGCACCGGGGGCGGTACCGGTGGCGGGATTCATGGCCGGGCGGGGCGTGGGTCCGAGGGGAACGGCAGGCGGGCGCGGCACGGCGCGCGTGGCCTCGGCCGAGATGTCGGCTGCTTCGGGCGAGGGCTGCGGCAGGATCTTCGTCGCGGCGGGGGCGCCCATCCGTGGGCTACGGCCCGCCGCAACGTCTTCCAACGCGCGCCTGGCCTCGTGCATGGTCGGGCGTTCCTCGACGGTGGCCGACAGCAACCGCATCAGCACCGGACCGAGATCGCCCGCCTTCGACGGCGGACGCACCTGGCCGCGCGCCACCGCATGCAGGACGGCCAGCGGATTGTCGCCCTCGCCGAAGGGCGGACTGCCCTGCACCGCCGCATACAGCGTCGAGCCGAGTGCGAACACATCCGAGGCGGGTTCGGGATTCTCACCGCGCGCCACCTCGGGCGCGAGATAGGCGGGTGTGCCCGCGAGGAAGCCGGTGGCGGTGACGGTGACATCGCCGACGGCGCGGGAGATCCCGAAATCGGTGATCTTGACCGTGCCGTCGTCGGCGACGAGCAGATTGGCGGGTTTCACATCGCGGTGCACGATCCCGGCGTCGTGCGCGGCGGCCAGCGCGGCGGCGGCCTGCGCGCCGATCTTCGCGACCTCCGTCGATGGCAGGGTGCGCCCGCCGGACAGTTTCGCGGCCAGGCTCGGCGCGTCCATGTATTCCATGATCAGCCAGGGCTGACCGTCTTCCTCGACGACGTCGAAGACGGTGATCGCATGGGGATGATGCAGCCTGGCCGCGATCCGGCCTTCACGTTTGGCGCGCAGTTTGGCCTCGAGTGCGGCCTCAGGGGTGAGGCCGGGGCCGAGCAGCACCTGTTTGATGGCGACGGTGCGCTGCAATCGGACGTCGGTGGCTCGCCACACCACCCCCATGGCGCCGGTACCGATCGGATCCGTGAGCCGATACCGTCCAGCGATCAACCGATCCGCCGTCATGAGGTTGTGCCCCTCCTGCTTTCCCGCCGAGTCCTCGTGCATTCCGCGCGGTCCAGGTGGGCCCTGGAGTTCCTACACGCCGAATGTGTGTGCACCGGTGAGCCACAGGATGAAACGCATCCGCCGACTGCCCCGGATGCAGTTGCCACCCTCCGACAATGGCATAAGCGTCCGACAGGTTCCAGCAGCGCCGCTGGTTCGGGCGGCGTCCTCGGTGCGGCGGACGGGTGTCGCGGCGTTCTCACGCCGAACCGGCACCGCGATGAGCCCGAACTCGGCTCGACCGATTCGGAAACGGCCTGGTCATCGCGGTGCGCGAATCCCGGCAGCCACATTTACCCCATCGGCCGACAATTATCCGTGAGAACCGTCACAGCTTGGCACTTCGGTGCCACCGGCCCGAGTTCCGCACCGAAGCATCCGACGTCCGGCCGCTGCGGGGTGGACGCCACGTCCGCACGGAGGTGGCACCCGGAATCTCGTCCGGGTGCCCGCGCTCAGGCGTTGAAGTACTTCGCCTCCGGGTGCAGCAGCACGAACGCGTCGGTGGACTGTTCGGGATGCAGTTGCAGTTCTTCCGACAGCGTCACGCCGATCCGGCCCGCCTCGAGCAGATCGACGAGCTTGGCGCGGTCTTCGAGATCGGGGCAGGCGCCGTAACCGAACGAGTAACGGGCGCCGCGATAGCCGAGCTTGAAGTAGTCCTGGACGTCGTCCGGATCGGAGTCGGCGACCGCATGTCCCTCCAGCACCAATTCCTCACGCACTCGGCGATGCCAGTATTCGGCGAGCGCCTCGGTGAGCTGGACACCGATGCCGTGGACTTCCAGATAATCGCGATAGTTGTCGGCGGCGAACAGCTCATTGGCGAAATCCGCGATCGGCTGACCCATGGTGACCAGCTGGAACGGCAGCACATCCACCTGACCGGTCTCCACGGCGCGTGCACGGGAGCGGATGAAATCGGCGATGCACAGGAAACGGTCGCGCTGCTGACGCGGGAAAGTGAACCGATACCGTTGCGGTGCAGCGGGATCGGGTTCGGTCAGCACGATTACGTCATCGCCTTCGGAGATCGCCGGGAAATACCCGTACACGACCGCCGCATGCTGCAAGACGCCCTCGGTGGACAGCCGATCCAACCATGCGCGCAGCCGCGGACGGCCCTCCGATTCGACCAGCTCCTCATAGCTGGGCCCCTCGCCGCCGCGCTGCCCGCGCAGACCCCACTGGCCGAGGAACAGCGCCCGCTCATCGAGCAGCCCCGAGTATTCGTGCAGTGCCAGACCTTTGACCACGCGGGTGCCCCAGAACGGGGGGGTCGGCACCGGCAGATCCGCGGCCACATCCGAACGTTGCGGCACCACGACCGGCGCTTCGGCGGCCTTGCGTTCGGCGGCGATCCGCTTGGAGCGGTCGTGGCGGGCCTTGCGTTCGGCGGCCCGTTCCCGCTCGGCGATGGCCTCGGGGCTGTCCGGATCGGGGCCGCCGCCGCGTTTGCGGGACATGATGTCGTCCATCAGGCGCAGACCCTCGAAGGCGTCGCGCGCGTAGTGCACATCGCCCTCGTAGACGTCGGTGAGGTCGTTCTCCACATAGGAGCGGGTCAGCGCCGCGCCGCCGAGCAGCACCGGGAACTGCTCGGCCATGCCCTTGGCGTTGATCTCCTCGAGGTTCTCCTTCATCACCACCGTCGACTTCACCAGCAGCCCGGACATGCCGATGACGTCGGCCTTCTTGTCCACCGCGGCGTCCATGATGGTCGAAATCGGTTGTTTGATACCGAGATTGACCACTTCGTAGCCGTTGTTGGACAGGATGATGTCGACCAGGTTCTTACCGATGTCGTGCACATCGCCCTTGACGGTGGCCAGCACGATCCGGCCCTTACCGGAATCGTCGGTGGCCTCCATATGCGGTTCCAGATAGGCGACGGCGGTCTTCATCACCTCGGCCGATTGCAGGACGAACGGCAACTGCATCTGACCGGACCCGAACAGCTCGCCCACGGTCTTCATCCCCGCCAGCAGCGTCTCGTTGATGATCCGCAGCGGCGGCACCTCCTGCATGGCCGCGTCCAGGTCGGCTTCCATCCCGGCCTTCTCACCGTCGACGATGCGCCGTTCCAGCCGTTCGAACAGCGGCAACGCGGCCAGTTCCTCGGCGCGGGAGGCCTTCGACGACGAGGCCGACACGCCTTCGAACAGCTGCATCAGCTTCTGGAGCGGGTCGTAGCCCTCGCGGCGCCGGTCGTAGACCAGATCCAGCGCCGTCTCGCGCTGTTCCTCCGGGATCCGCGCGATCGGCAAGATCTTGGAGGCGTGCACGATGGCGCTGTCGAGCCCGGCCTGCACGCATTCGTGCATGAACACCGAGTTCAACACCTGCCGGGCGGCCGGGTTCAGACCGAACGAGATATTGGACAGGCCGAGGGTGGTCTGCACATCGGGGTGGCGGCGCTTGAGTTCGCGGATCGCCTCGATGGTCTCCAGACCGTCGCGCCGCGATTCCTCCTGACCGGTGCCGAGGGTGAAGGTCAAGGTGTCGACGATGATGTCGGATTCGGCCAGCCCCCAGGTGCCGGTGATATCGGCGATCAGGCGTTCGGCGATGGCGACCTTGGTCTCGGCCGTGCGGGCCTGGCCCTCCTCATCGATGGTCAGCGCGACCACCGCCGCGCCGTGCTCGGCGACCAGCCGCATGATCTGCTGATACCGCGAATCGGGGCCGTCGCCGTCCTCGTAGTTCACCGAGTTGACCGCGCATCGTCCGCCCAGATGCTCGAGCCCGGCCTGGAGGACCGGCGGCTCGGTGGAGTCGAGCATGATCGGCAAGGTCGACGCCGTCGCCAACCGGCTGGCCAGCTCGCTCATATCGGCGGTGCCGTCGCGGCCGACGTAGTCGATGCACAGGTCGAGCATGTGCGCGCCGTCGCGGGTCTGGTCCTTGGCGATATCGAGGCATTTCTGCCAGTCACCGGCCAGCATGGCCTCACGGAACGCCTTGGAACCGTTGGCATTGGTCCGCTCGCCGATCATCATGACGCTGGCGTCCTGCTCGAACGGCACCGCCGTGTACATGCTCGACACCGCTGGCTCGTGCACGGGGGTGCGGCGCGCCGTGATCGGCGGCAAGCTCGGCTCGATCTCGCGCACCGCCTCGGTCACCTGGCGGATGTGCTCGGGCGTCGTGCCACAGCAGCCGCCCACCAACGCCAGGCCGAATTCGGAGACGAACCCCGACAGCGCCACCGCCAGTTCCTCGGGCGTGAGCGGATACTCCGCGCCCTTGGCCCCGAGCACCGGCAGACCCGCGTTCGGCATCACCGACACCGGGATGCGGGCGTGCCGCGACAGATGCCGCAGATGTTCGCTCATCTCGTCCGGGCCGGTCGCGCAGTTCAGGCCGATCATGTCGATGCCCAGCGGTTCGAGCGCTGTCAAGGCCGCACCGATCTCGCTGCCGACCAGCATGGTGCCGGTGGTCTCGACGGTGACGTGGGTGATGATCGGAATCCGACGTCCCGCCCGCTCCATGGCGCGCCTGCTGCCGGTGACCGCGGCCTTTACCTGGAGCAGGTCCTGGCAGGTCTCGACCAGGATGGCGTCGGCGCCGCCGTCGAGCATGCCGAGGGCGGCCTCGGTGTAGGCATCGCGCAGCGCCTCGTAGGGTGCGTGGCCCAGCGTCGGCAGCTTCGTGCCCGGCCCCATCGACCCGAGGACGAACCGGGCCGAGCCGTCCGCACCGGGACCCATCTCGTCGGCGACGTCCCTGGCCAGCCGGGTGCCCTTCTCCGAGAGGTCCCGGATCCGGTCGGCGATGTCGTAATCGGCGAGGTTGGGCAGATTGCAGCCGAAGGTGTTGGTTTCCACCGCGTCGGCCCCGGCCTCGAAGTAGGCGCGGTGGATGGCGCGCAGCACGTCCGGGCGGGTGTCGTTGAGGATTTCGTTGCAGCCTTCGAGGCCGCGGAAATCGTCAAGGGTGAGATCGGCGGCCTGCAACATCGTGCCCATCGCACCGTCGCCGATGACGACACGGCGCGCGAGCGTGTCGAGAAGCGTGGTATCGAAGGCGGTGGAGCTGGACGCAGACATGCACCCAGGGTAGTGGGCGCGTACGACGTATCTTTCCGGTACGCCTCATCACCGTGCGCCCGGCCACAGCGCGAGCGTCACGCCGGGCGTGACGAGCAACGGCGTGACGGCCCGACACGCACCGGCGAATACCGCGTCGCGGACGCGGCGAATCGGCTCTGGTCGTAGGCTGGCTCGGGTGAACTCGAGTGAATCTCCGGCCTCGCCCGGCCCGGAACTGCCGCCGTTGCGGAATCCGGTGCTCGTCGCCGCCTTCGAGGGCTGGAACGATGCGGGCGACGCTGCCAGCGGCGCGGTCGAACATCTCGAACTGATCTGGGATGCCAGACCGCTGGCCGAACTCGATTCCGAGGACTATTACGACTACCAGGTCAATCGGCCGATGGTGCGTCAGGTGGATGGGGTGACCAGGGAGATCGTCTGGCCCGCCACGGTGCTGACAGTGTGCTCACCGCCGGGCAGTGATCGCGATGTGGTGTTGCTGCGCGGGATCGAACCCAATATGCGCTGGCGCCGGTTCTGTGCGGATCTGCTGGAACTCATCGACCAGCTCGAGGTGCAGACCGTGGTGATCCTCGGCGCGTTGCTGGCCGATACCCCGCACACCCGTCCGGTGCCGGTGACCGGCTCCGCCTACAACAAGGAGGCGGCCGAGCGGTTCAGTCTCGAACAGACCCGCTACGAGGGCCCCACCGGTATCACCGGCGTCTTACAGGATCAGTGTGTGAAGGCGGGCGTGCCAGCGGTGTCGTTCTGGGCGGCGGTTCCGCATTACGTGTCGCAGCCGCCCAATCCCAAGGCCACGATCGCGCTGCTGCACCGGGTCGAGGACGTCCTCGATATCGAGGTGCCGCTGCGGGAGCTGCCCGCGCAGGCCGAGGAGTGGGAGTCGACGGTCAACGAGATGACGGTCAACGACGAGGAGATCAGCGACTACGTGCGCTCCCTCGAGGAGCGTGGTGACGCCGCGAGCGATCTCAACGAGACCATGGCCAAGATCGATGGCGATGCCATCGCCGCGGAGTTCGAGAAGTATCTGCGCCGACGCGGGCCCGGTGGCTTCGGCCGCTGATCGCGGCCCCGCTACCACGGGCGGTCCACCGCGACAATCGATTTCGGGGTGGGCGCGCCGGGCGGGGGCTCAGGTGTGCAGCGTCCAGACCTTGGCCTCCGCATCGCTGGCCAGCTTCGCGAGCAGCATGTCCCGCGGAATCGTCTGACCGGCAAGGTGATCGAGCGATGGCACCACCACGTGGTGGGCGTCGGCTCGTTTCAGTTCCTGGGTGAGTTCGGCGAACGCCGTGCCGTCACCCGCGGTCGATTCATGGAATGTCGCGGCGAAGCAGAGCCCCGCGGCGCGAGCGAGGCCGCGTAGCGCGGCTTCCAGCTCGTCGCCGTGGCCCTCGGCGAGATCGTCACGCAGATATCCATAGATCAACGCTTCCACCCGTACCTCCTGGATCTTCCCCCGCCGTGACGGGGAGCAGTGCGCCTCCGGGATCTCTCCCCGCGGATGCGGGGGTGTTGCGCTGGGCCGGACCAACATCGGCCCATCTAGAGCATGTCCGATCTTCTGCGGCGAAAGCAGATGTCAACCCAGTGACATCTAGGTGCCCTATCCGGTGCACCGAAAGTTAACTGGTGCGATACTACAGACGTGGCCGCTGCTGACGATCGACCCGTCTGGGCTGTCCGGATGCGCTCGGAGCGCGACGCGAGAGGGTGGTCACAAGCAGACGCCGTCCGCGCGATGCGCGCCAAGTCATCCCACAACCTGCCGACAGACAGTACCTTGCTGCGTAATTGGCGGCGGTGGGAATCGGGCGAGTCCCGACCCGACGAGTTCTACGCCCCCATCATCGCCGCCGCCTTCGACACCGTCACCGCGGCGTTCTTTCCGAAGTCGCGACCCAATCGCGATGACGAACTGCTGGCCGCGACCGGTATGGACACACTGGAATTCATCGGCCGCCTTCGCATGTCGGACGTTTCCCCGGCCACGCTTGAGGCCATCAGGATCACCGCCGAGCGGCTGTGTTGTGAATACCCCTATACGGATCCGCACGAGTTGCACGTCGAGGGCACCAACTGGTTGCGCCGGATCACCTCGCTGCTCGACGGCAGGCTCACCCTGTCGCAGCACCGTGAGGTGCTGGAACTGGCGGGGTGGGTGGCGTTGCTGGTGGGCTGTGTCGACTACGACCTCGGCCGCCGCACCACCGCCGAGGCCACCCGCCGCGCGGCCCGTTCACTCGGCCACGAGGCCGATAATCCCGAAATCGTCGGCTGGAGTGCGGAAATGGCGGCCTGGTTCGCCCTGACGCAGGGCAATTATCGCGGCGCCATCGAGGCGGCGGATCCGGACCTCACGGGCTGCGGTTCGTTCGGGGTGGGTGTGCAGCTGGCCGCGCAGCGGGCCAAGGCATGGGCCAGGATCGGTGATCGCCGGGAAGTGGACGCGGCATTGTCTGCGGGACGGGCCATTCTGGAGCGGCTCGACCATCCGGTCGATCTCGATAATCATTTCGTGGTGGATCCGCAGAAGTTCGACTTCTACGCGATGGATTGCTGCCGGGTCGCCGGTGAGGACAAACTGGCCGAAACCTATGCCAGGCAGGTCATCGAGGACGCCACCCGCCCCGATGGTTCGCTGCGCAATCCGATGCGGGTGTCGGAGGCGCATCTGACCCTCGCGGTGGTGGCGGTGCGGCAGCGCGATCTGGAACTGGCCGTCCATGAGGGCGTGCGCGCCTTCTCCGGGAAACGGCGCTCGCTGCCCTCGCTGATGTGGATCGCCGGTGAGGTCGCCCGCGAGATCATCGAACGTTTCCCCGGCGATCCGCGCACCCGCACCTACCTCGATCAGCTGCGCGCGCTGTCGCCCGAGTGAGCCGGGCGAACGCGGGCATACCGGACGCGGCCACGCCGAACGGGGGTTCATCGTGCCGGTAGCGACCGGCCCGCTATTACCCTGTTCCCGGTGACCGATTCCGCCGACGGCTCCCCGAGCACCGAACCCGCGTTCCGGGACGAGCGTCTTCGGCTGTTCTCGTTCGCCACCGCCGACAAGCGCGCCGACTACCTGCGCGTTCTCGACGCCTTCGATCGGGCGCGGGCCGCCTATGTGGTGTTGTTGCACGCCGACGACGTCGCCACCTGGATCGATGCCGCAGAACCGGCCGGTACCGCCGCCACGGTGCTCACCGCGGCGGAGATCGGCCCGCTGCTCGATCAGCTGCACCGCTGGGGTGTGCTCGAACGCAGCTATGACGGCTCCCGCGCGGCGACCCTGGCCGAATACCGCAACCGGCATTTCGTCTACCAGTTCGCCCAGGCCGGGTTCCAGGCCTATCGCGCCGTCGCCGGAGTGTTGGAAGCCCGGCTCGATGATGTGTCGCTGCCGCGGCTGGTACTGCCTGAGCTGCTGGCCGATCTGCACGCCCTCGCCGAGGCCAACCGCGGCGCCGACGCCGAGCGGGTCTACCGCACCCTGCGCAGGCTCGATATCGCGCTCACCGATATGGCCGGGCACGCGGCGCAGTTCTATCTGTCGCTGGGCGATCTGGTGCGTACGACCGAGATCACCCCGGAGGCTTTCCTCGCCCACAAGGACGCGCTGCTCGCGCATATGCGCGAATTCGGCCTCGATCTGGCCCGGTTCGCGCCGCGGCTGGCCGCCGCGATCCTCGCCGTCGAGGACACCGGTATCGATGAGCTGATCGAACGCGCCGCGGGCTGCGATGAGCGGGTGTTGTTGAGTCCGGCTCGGCGACGGGCGGATTGGCGTGCCCGCTGGGACGGTCTGCGCACCTGGTTCGTGCCGCCGGAGGACGCCGCGGGTGCGAGCACCGAGGCCGAACGGCTGCGTGAGGCGACCATGAGCGCGATCGCGGCGGTGCTGTCGTTGTTGCGGCGGGTCACCGAGACGCGCAGGGGCGGGGTGAGCCGGGAGTCGGCGCTGCGACATCTGGCGGCCTGGTTCACCGCCGCACCGACCGCCGACAGCGCGCACGCCCTCTTCGATGCCGTATTCGGGCTCGGCCGCCCGCGGCATCTGGCCACCGAACATCCCGACGCCGATATCGTGCCCGCGATCCGGTCCTGGTGGGAGGCACCACCATTGGAGATCTCGCGCACCCTCGCCGAGACCGGGCGACCACCGTCGGCCGGTGCGCCCGCCCGGATCCATCGCAATGACGCGGGTATTCGGCGGTTGCGGGAAGCCCAACTGGCGGCCCAGCGCGAACGCGCCGCGGCCGCCCGATCGCTGGCGGGGGCCGATGTGCACGATCGGGTGCTCGATCCACGCGAGACCGAGGTGCTGCTGCGGCTGCTCGACGCCGCCTCGACCGCGTGGGTGCCGGTCAGCGGGCGGGTCGGCGGTACCAGCGGGTCCGACAGCGGTGTCACGCTCACCGTGTCACCGCACAGCGGTTCCACCGTGGTCCGCACGGCCGCGGGGATGCTGCATCTGAACAATCGCAAACTGGAGGTCCGCCAGACCACCCGGGCCTCGGCGCGCAATGGCGCGACCGACGCCGAGGGGAGCCGGGTATGAGCAGGCGTATCGATGCGCTCGCGCTCGACAACTATCAGCGCGCGGCGCGCGTGATGCTGGCCAATCACCTGGTCACCCGCACCTATCCGGATCGCATCGCGCTTGCGCTGGTGCGGCGCTGGGCCACCGAGCTGCGCGAGGATCTCGCGGAGTTGTTCGGGTACCGGCTGGAGGTCACCGAGACCACGGCCAGGGTATTTCCGGTGCTGGACCGGCTGGATGCGAGCCGACCCGCCCGCACCACCGCAGACCGGGTCTTCGACCGCCGCCGCTATGCGTATCTGGCGCTGGCTCTGGCGGCGCTGGGGCGGGCCGGTGATCAGATCACCCTGTCCGAGCTGGCCGATCAGGTGTCGGTGTACACCGCGCAGTTGGACGGACTCGATCTGGCGACCGACCGGGCCGCCGACCGTGATGGCTTCGTCGACGCGGTCGGGTGGCTGGCGACGCGTGGGGCGCTCACCTTGGCCGACGGCGATGCCAGCGGCTGGGCCTCGGACCCGACCGCGGGTGAGGCGCTCTACGATATCGATCGCGCCGTGGTGTTCGCCCTGTTCCGGCCGCCCCGAGCATTGCAGCATCTGCACAGCGTGCACGGGTTGCTCGGAGAATCCGACGGCCCCGGCCCGGCATCGACCCGTCATGCGGTGGCGGCGCGTTCGGTGCGACGGGCGCTGGTCGAGCGGCCTGTGGTGTATGCCGCCGATCTCGGGCCCGACGAATCGCCGCTGCTGACCCAGGATCGGCTCATCGCCGAGGTGGAGCTGTTCACCGGTCTGCGGGCCGAACGCCGCGCGGAGGGTGTCGCGTTGATCGATACCTCCGGACGGTTGTCCGATGTCCGGTTCCCAGGTACCGGGACGCTCGCGCAGGTCGGGTTGCTGCTCGCGGGTGAGATCGCCGACCGGGTCCTCGATATCGACGATCCGGTGCTGCGCCGCACGGGCGACCCCGAGTCCGAGTCGGCGCTGGCCGACGAGTTGGACGCCGCGATCCCGCAGTCGTCGGTCTTCGAACCTCTGAGCGAACTCGATTCGGTACCAATCGGATTCGAGGAGACCGCGGCCGAACCGGACCCGGTTCCCGACTACCCGTTCCTCGACACCGCCTGGATCGATGACACCGTCCGCGCGCTCGCCGACCGCTACGGCGCGACCTTCGCTGCCCAGTGGCAGGCCGACGTGCCTGGGCTCACCGCCGAGGTCGTCGCATTGCTCGAACGGCTCCGGTTGGTGGTCTGCGTGCCCGACGGGCTGCTGGTGCTACCCGCGTTGGCACGCTACCGAGGGGCTGTGGTGACGGTGCGCGCGAAGAAATCGGCCGAGCTGTTCGTCACCGCTGCGGAAACCTTCGGGGCCGCCGACGAGGACGCAGCCACCACCGACGACCGACGTCACCCGGAACCCGTGCTGGACACGGCCGGTAGGGAAGGAGCCGAGTAGATGTCGCTCATTCATGGCGGGGTGCGGTTCGTGCCGACCCGCGCGGGGATCGTGAACCTGTGGGACTACCGCGATCAGGAGTTCTGTTTCGCCGACGGCAGGTTGGTGCTGCGCGGACCCAACGGTTCCGGTAAGACCAAGGCGCTCGAGGTGCTGTTCCCATTCGTGCTCGACGGCCGGATCGAGCCGCGGCGGCTCAACCCGTTCGCCGGTGAAGAACGCACCATGAAGTCGAATCTGCTGTATCGCAAACAGGATTCGGCCTACTCCTATGTGTGGATGGAGTTCGCGCGCGGCCGCTGGGACGATCCGGAGGTGGTGACGGTCGGGATCGGTATGCGGGCCACACGCTCCTCGGACAAGGTGACGCGCTGGTACTTCGTCGCCGACGGTCGGGTGGGCGTCGATTTCTCCCTGCTCGGGCCCGACGATCGGCCGTTCACCCGCAAACAGCTGGCCGAGCAGATCGGCTCGGACGCCATCGTCGATCGTCCGGTGGAGTACCGGGCCGCGATCGACGCCCGTATGTTCGGCCTCGGCACTCAACGCTACGACCAGCTCATCAACCTCATCCTCACCCTGCGCCGCCCGCAGCTGGCCAAGAACCTCGATCCGCGCGGGCTCTCCCAGGCGTTGACCGACGGATTGCGGCCGCTCGACGATCAGCTGATCATGGACGCCGCCCGCTCGTTCAGCGATATGGAGGAGGTCGGGCGCACACTCGCCGGACTGGTCGAGGCCGACAGCGCAACCAGGGACTTCGTGGCCGTGTACCGCAAATATCTTGCGATACAGGCCAAGACCGATGTCGAGCAGGTGGCCGCCCGGCTGGACGCCGTCACGCATGCGAGCACCGCGTTGTTCGCGGCGACGGCGCTGCGGGAGCGTCGCGAGGGTGAACGCACCGCGGCCGAGGCGCGCGCCGATGACGCCGATCGCGCCTACGAACAGGCCATCGCCGACCGGGAGACCTTGCAACGCTCCAGCGCCTATGAGGGCAAACAGCAGCTCGACGATCTCGCCGACGCGGTCCGCCGGTTGGAGACCTCCGCCAGCGCGCATCGTGACAAGTCGGTCAAGGCCGCCCAAACGCTCGATCAACGCGCGCAGGAGGCCGAACGTGCCGCGGCGGCCGTCGCCACCACCGCGGCGGCGCTCGCCCGCGGTGAGGACGAATTGCGCGCGGCCGCCGAAGAAGCTGGCATCACATGGGCTCCACTGCCGGATATGTCGCGGGCCGAGCAGCTGACGGTCGCGGTGCGCGGCCATGCCGAGGAACGCGATGCCGATGTGCGCGCGGTGCGTCAGGCACTCGGCCTGCTCGATACCGCCTCCGCCGAGCGGAGCAGGGCCGAACGCCTCGCCGATCGCGCCCGCACCGCCCGCGATGCGGCGGCCGCCGAGATCGCCGGTGCGGAGGCCGCGGTCGGTGTCGCGCGCGGCGAAGCGAGTGCCGCGCTGCGGCACTGGTGGTCGACGCATCGCGAGGTGTACGGCGCCGAGGGGAACGAGATCGTCGACGCGCTGGAGACGGCGCTCGCGCGGACCGGCATCGATGAGGTCGCCGGTCTGCCGGAAATCCTCGCCGAACACGCCGAACCGCTGCTGGACGCACTGCGCACCCGCCGCCAGGAGGCCAAGGCCCGCGTGGCGGCGGCCGATCAGCAGCTCCGCGAACTTGCTGCCGAACAGACGCAGGTCGCCGCACAGCGCGACGATGCCCCACCGCCCTCCCCCACCCGGACCGACTCCCGCGCCGATCGGCCGGGCGGTCCCCTCTGGCAGCTCGTCTGTTTCGCCGACGATGTCCCCGCCGAGGACGCTGCGGGTATCGAAGCGGCGCTGGCCGCGGCCGGTCTGCTCGACGCGTGGATCTGCGCCGACGCCGACCGCCCCGCCGACCACGACTCCGAGGCCTACCTCGTCCCGCTGCCCGTCGATGCGCGCCCGACCGGCCGCACTCTCGCCGATGTGCTCGTCGTGGAGGAGGGATCGGCGGAACTCGCGGTGCCCCACACGGATGTCGCCGCGGTGCTGGCCTCGATCGCAGTGGTGGACTCGGGATCCGATATCGCGCACACTGCCGGGTTCGCCTCGAGCGGCGACGGCGGACCTCGGGCATCCGGCGACGGCCGAGCCGAGAGGTCTGCGCTCGACAGCCACATACCGACCACCACGGGTGCAACTGATCCCATGCACACGGGTTCGCAGACCGGAGTCGGATCGGGCGGGGCGGTCTGCACCTCCGGCCATTTCCGGATCGGCGTACAACTCGGTCGGCACCGCAAACCGCATGCCGAGTTCATCGGCGCCACCGCACGTGCACGCCGCCGGGAACTGCGGATCGCGGAACTGGATCAGGCGATCGGCACCGCCACCGCCGCACAGCAGGCCGCCGCCGACGACGAACGCGACGCCGCCGACCGGTTGACTCGGATCGGCGCCGCCGCCAAAGCGCTGCCGCGCCCCACCGGTGTGACCGCCGCCCTGCGTGCGGTCGCCGAATGCGCGGGCATGCTGCGGTCCAAGACCGAGGCCGCGACCCAGGCCGAGGCCGATCTCGACCACGCGGTGACGCAGGTGTCGGCCGCGGAGAAGGCGGTGCGCACGGCCGCCGCCGCCCACCGGACCCCACGCGACCCGCGTGAGATCGATGCCCTCGCCGCCGCGATCCGGCATTTCGAGAACACCGGCACCGGGCTGCTGCGTCTGCGCACCGAACACGAGCGCGATCGGGAACGCGAACGCGAGGCGGGCGACCGGCATGCCGAGGCGCGCGATCTCGCCGAGGCGTTCGCCGAGGAGGCCGAAGCCGCGCGCGCCGGGTTCGAGGAGCAGTCCCGCAAACTGGAGACACTGCGCGAATCGCTCGGTGCCAGCGCCGCCGATATCGATCGGGACCTGGAGCAGGCCCGCGAGCGCATCGACGCGGCGCGGGCCGAGCAGAAGGCGGCACGCAAGGCCGCCAATACCGCCATCGAAGCGGTCGGCGACGCGGAGGCCGCCTACCGCACCGCGCACGAGTCGCTGGGCACCGCGCTGACCGAAGTGCTCGCCGATGTGCGCGCACTGGCGCCTTACGCGCAGCCCGATCTGCTCGCGCTGCTGGGCGCGAATACCGAATGTCGTTGGCCGAGCAGCGATGCCGCCTGGTCCACGCCGGATCAGCTGCTGTATCGGATCGCCTCGGCCGGACCGGAATCCGAGCCGCGGGTGCTGCCCGACGAGGTGGCCGAACTCTTCGCCGAACTGCGCACCGCCACGGAATCGGTGCGGGCCACCGAAGCGGGCCGTAAATCCACCCGCAGCGCGGTCACCACGGCACTTCAGGAATTCGATGCCGCGCTGGCGGCTTCGGGCCGCGACTATCGCGTGCACTGGGACGCCGCCGACGGGCTCACCGTGGTGCGCGTCCACGACGACCACGGTGTGGCCGCGCTCGCGGATTTCGCGCATCGGGTCGATGCCGCGCGCCGCGATCAGGAGCTACTACTCACCGACGCCGAACGCCGCATTCTCGAAGACGCCCTGCTGACCGGCCTCGCCCAGCAGATCCACGAACGCACCAGCGATGCCCGCGATCTGATCGGCCGGATGAGTGCCGAGATGAAACAGCGGCGCATGTCCTCGGGTAACACCATCGGCGTGCACTGGCTGCTGGCCGACGGCTTGTCCGAGGCCGCGCGGGCGATGTGCAAACTGCTCGACCGCGACACCGCCGCACTCGGCGCCGAGGATCTGGCCGCCATCCGGGCCCATTTCGCCGCCGAGATCCGCGCCGCCCGCGCTGCCCATCCGGAACGCTCCTATCCCGAAATCCTCGCCGCCACCCTGGATTACCGCACCTGGCGGGTGTTCTCGTTCACCCTGATCTCCGGTGACGGCTCCGAGGACCGGCTGACCGTCGCCCGCCACAGCGCCCTCTCGGGCGGTGAACAGTCGGTCTCCCTGCATCTGCCGCTGTTCGCCGCCGCCCACGTCATGCTCGATTCCGCCGACCCGCAGGCGCCCCGGCTGCTCGCCCTCGACGAGGCGTTCGCCGGTGTCGACGACAACGGCCGCAGCGAACTACTCGGCCTCAGCGTGCAATTCGACCTCGATCTGTTCATGACCGGCTACGACCTCTGGATCACCTACCCCCACGTCCCCGCCTGCGCCCACTACGATCTCGCCCACTCCACCGCCGAGAACACCGTCAGCGCCACCCTGCTGGTCTGGGACACCGGCGACCTGCTGGCCGAACACGACGGCACCGACCTCACCACCGCCCTGCACTCCCCCAACCGCCGCCGCTTACCCCATTCGATCCACGGCGGGCTCGCATTGGAATCGGTGGGCTGAGCGGCACCGGAGTTGCTTACTCGGCCGACAGCGCTCGGTCCGCTGCCGATTCCGAGTGGGGAACGCCTACTCGCGCCAGACGGACGATCGGGTTGGGTGCGGATTTCCGGTGCACGCCATCGGTGATCCGCGAGACAGATGCTCGCACCACATGGCGTAAACGCGCGCAGCATGCGATCGCCTGCGTTCACCGCCCAACGGCACCACCTCGACCTACCTGGTGTCAGACAGCGGATACCCGCTCATGACGGTGTGTGGGTCTTCTGTTCGGCGAACGCCCGGCGCGATTCCTCGTGCAGGATTTCGAGGAGTTCCTGCTCCAGCGCGACGAATTCGGGTGCGGTGATCGTCGACAGGTCGCGTGGTCGTGGGAGGTCGACGCGCACTTCGTGGCGCACGGTGGCGGGGCGGGCCGACAGCACGATCACGCGGTCGGACAGGTAGACGGCCTCGCGGATGTCGTGGGTGATCATCAGGACCGTCCACCGGTACCGCTGCCACACCTGCTGCAACCAGGACTGCATCTCGGTGCGGGTCAACGAGTCGAGCGCGCCGAAGGGTTCGTCCAGCAGCAGCACGTCACGTTCCTGGACGACGGTCCGCAGCAGCGCGGCCCGCTGCCGCATACCACCCGACAGCTGCGCGGGCCTGGCGTTCTCGAACCCGGCCAATCCGAACACCGGGAACAGCTCGCGAGCGCGGCGGCGGGCCTGCGACTTGGGCACGCCCTGCACCTGTAAGCCGAGCATGGTGTTGTCGAGGATGGTCCGCCAGGGGAACAGCAGGTCCTTCTGCGGCATATAGGCGCAGTGCGCGGCCGGGCTGTTGTCAGCGGTGGCGTGGAAGTGGACGGCGCCCGCATCGGGGGATTCGAGTCCGGCGAGCATGTTGAACACGGTGCTCTTCCCGCATCCGCTCGGCCCGATGACGCTCACGAACTCACCCGATCCGACCGTGAACGAGACCCCGCCCAGCACTGCGAGATCCGGGCTACGCCGCCCGTGCCCGGGAAAGGACTTCCTGAGCCCGTCCACGACGAGCCGGTCGTCAACCACGGCCGCCCCTGTTCTCCGCGAGCGCCCATGGCGCGATCAGGCGTTCGATCACGAACGTCGCCAGATACAGTACGATGCTCAGCAGCGCGGTCACCAGCACCGCCGCCAGCACCAGGTCGGTGCGGAACGAATTCTTCTGCAAGCTCATGTAGATGCCGAGGCCCTCACTGGCGCCGACATACTCGGCGAACACCGCACCCACCACCGCGTAGGTGATCCCGATCCGCAGCGCGGTGAAGAATCGCGGCACCGCCGAGGGCAACCGCACGTACCGGAACACCTGCACCCGCGAGGCACCCATGCTCCGCAACAGCGCGCCCGCCTCCCGGTCGGCGGCAGCGAACCCTTCGATCAGGCCGATCGCCATCGGGAAGAAGGTCACCAGCGACACCACCAGGATCTTCGGCAGCAGCCCGAACCCGAACCAGATGATCATCAACGGCGCGATCGCCACGATCGGCACGGTCTGCGAGGCCACGAACAGCGGCACGAACGCGCGCCGCAACCACGGGGAGAAGTCCACGATGATCGCCAGCGTCCAGGCCAGCGTCAGTGAGACCGCGAATCCGATCAGCGTCACCTGCAAGGTGGCGGCGGCGTGGGTGCCGATCTCGTCACGATGCGCCCACCCCTGTCGCAGTACCCGCAGCGGCGAAGGCAGCACCTGCGGGCGGACGCCGCTGGTGGTGACGTAGATCTGCCAGACGGCGACCAGCACCGCCACCGTCACGACCGACGGTACGGCCCACCGGATGCCACCGGAGCGGACCGGCCCGTCTACGGCGATGTCACGGGGTGGTGAGGTATTCATTGGTGAAATAGCTCGACCAGTCGGGTTCGGTGGCCAGCGGTGCACCATCGGGCCCGTTCAGCAGGCCGCCGCGATACAGGAATCCGGAGTTGGCCGCCCACTGCGCCGAGGTCTGGCCGCCCACTCGGCCGTCGGCGTCCTTCATGAACTGCTCGGCCAGCATCCGCTGACTCTCGAAGACCAACGACTCGTCGTTGAACGCGCCCGGATTGGCGTCGATCAGGTCCTGCGCCGCCGCGTCGGGGTTGTCGGCGGCGAACTGGTAGCCGCGTTGCAGTGCCTGCACGAACTGTCGCGCGCGGTCGGGGTTCGCGGCGAGCCAGTCCTCATTGGCGTCGATGACGATGGCGTACGCGTCGGGGAACCCGAAATCGGTGTAGCGGAAGTACTTCATGGGCGTGCCGTGGTGCTCGGCCTCGATGCCTTCCCACGCCAGATAGGAGACGGTGAAGTCGGCGTTACCGGAGTACACCGCCTCGTACGCCGACGATCCCAGCATCACCGAGGTGAAATCGCCGGTGCCGCCATCGTTCCGAATGACTTGTTGCAGCGCTTCTTTCTCGCCCGGGTCGCCGAACCCCGCGTAGGTCTTGCCGTCCAAGTCCTTCGGGCTCGCGATATCGGCACGGTCGGCGCGCACGCCGATGCCGGTCGCCCAATGCTGGAGCGGTGCGAGCACCGATTTCGTGCGTGCGCCCGCCGCACGGGCGAAAGTGGACGAATTATGTGTGCTGATACCGAATTCCGCGTTCCCGGCATCGATCACGGTGTCGACCGCGGTGTTGTTGTACGGCAGAATCTGCACGTCGAGGCCCGCTTCGGCGAAGAAGCCCCGCTGCATCGCGACGTAGAGCCCGGAGTGGTTGGTGTTGGGCGTCCAGTCCAGCGCGAAGCGGATCGTCTCGTCGGAGCCACCCGATCCGCAGGCGGTGAGCGTCGACACCGTGGCGACAGCGGCGACGACGACCGCGAGCGCGCGGCGTAGGCCGTTCATCCGGCGGGCCAGGGCTGCGGATGCAGGGCGGTGTCCCAGAACATCAACTCGTACCGGGTGGCGAGGGTGAATGCCGCGGCCATCGCCTCCCGCTCACGGCCGGTCGCCGACTCGGCGGCCGCGTCCACCAGCGAGCGGGCCGTGGCGGCGGATTTCTGGAAGTCCTCGGCGCCATAGGTGGTGACCCACCGCGCGTACGGGTGGTCCGGGTCGGCGGCGACCACCTGCGCGGCGCTCTCGGCCAGATCGCGACCCACCTCGGCATAGATCCAGAAGCAGGGCAGCGCCGCGGCCGCCCCCACCGCGTACGGCTCGGTGGCGGCCGTGGCGATCAGATACGACACATAGGCCAGACACGTCTGCGAATGCTCCGGCGCACCCTCGCGCGGCGGCAGCGCGCCCCCGGTGAGCAACTCGTCGTGCATGGCCGATTCCACGGCGGCGGCGGTGGCCGACGAGTTCGCCCAGAACGCGGCGGTCTGCGGATCGGGCGCTTTCGACGCCAGAATGGCCAGCGCCTTCGAGTACCCGGTCAGATACAGCGAATCCTGTTCGATGTAGGTGCGGAACACCTCGGGCGGCAGGGTGCCGTCGCCGAGTCGCCGCAGGAATTCCAGGTCGTCGATCGCGACCCGGAGAACCTTCGTCCGGTCCCAGAGTTGGTCGGTGAACCGACCCGTATTCGTCGTAGGGGCGTGCAACGCCGTGACATCCCTTCGTCAGCATTACCTGAACAGGTTCGCCGGGTGTGTTCTCAGCCTCGCGGTAGCGAAGCACCCCGTGTCCGACGACCGACCATAGCAGTGCCTATCCGGACGAAGGGGACCTACATCCGGGCTCGACCGCCGCGCGCGGTTCGGGAAGTGCCGCGTGTCACAGTAGAACTCCATCATTAGGCAAGGCTTTCCTGCATTCGAGCGAACTGGATAGACTGCCCGTGACTACCCGCCCGAACGATGCGTAGGGGTTCCTCTGTGCCCGAAGACAGCCTGACCGGCGACCGTCCCGAGACGGTCGCCGACCCGAAACAGGCCAGACAAGCCGAGAAGACGGCGCGCAACGCGGTGCTCGCGCCGGTGCGCGGGCGGCTGGCGATCGCCAGCGCGATCGTGTTCGTCTCCGCGGTGTGCGCGGTGCTGCCGTTCGTGCTGATCGTCGAGGCCGCTCGGCGGCTCCTCGACGGCGACACCACCGATGTGTGGCAGCCGGTGCTGGTGGCGCTGATCCTGCTCGGCCTGCGCGGCATGCTGTATTCCGGCGCGCTGCTGTGGACCCACGTCATCGACGCCGACAACCAGCTGCATCTGCGGCAGTCGCTGGCCGACAAGCTGCGCCGGGTGCCACTCGGCTGGTTCGGGGCCCGCACCTCGGGTGAGGTCAAAAAACTCCTCCAGGACGATGTGGAGGCCATCCACTATCTGGTCGCGCACGCGCAGATGGAGTTCACCGCGGCGATCGTGACGCCCATCCTGACGCTCGGCTACCTGTTCCTGGTGGACTGGCGGCTCGCGCTCGCACTGCTGGCGCCGCTGGCCCTGTACGGGGTGGCGCTCGGAGCGATGATGGGCCGCAACTACGACGAGAAGATGCGCGAATACACCGAGTGGGAGAAGCGCTCGGAGTCGGCGACGGTCGAATTCGTCGACGGCATCCAGGTGGTGCGCGCGTTCGGCCAGGCCCGTCGCGCCCACGTGCGCTACCGGGAGGCGGTGGAGGGATTCGCCGACTATTTCAAGGCGTGGGCAACGCCGATGACGCGGATCGAGGCGGCGGCCGGTCTGCTGCTCAATCCGGTGTTCCTCATGGTGGTGGTGCTCGCCGTGGGCCTGCCACTGATCTCGGGCGGTATGTCCGCGATCGATCTGCTGCCGTTCCTGCTGCTCGGTCTCGGGCTCGGCACGACGGTGCTCACGGTCGGCTATTCGGCGCAGTCGCTGCGCCAGGCCGACGCGGCGTGCCTGCGACTGTACGAGCAGTGGCAGGTCGCGGAGCTGGAGCAGATCGACGCGACCACGACCGAAGCCGTGGAGCCGGGAACGGTCCGATTCGAGGATGTGCAGTTCGGCTACCACGAGGGCCACGATGTGCTGAAGGGCGTCACGGCGACGCTGCGTCCTGGCACCATCACGGCGCTGGTCGGGCCGAGCGGTTCCGGCAAGTCGACCATGGCGAAACTGCTACCGCGCTTCCACGACGTCACGCGCGGACGCGTCACCATCGGTGGCCGCGATATCCGCTCGATGCCACAGGAAGACCTGTACCGCCAGGTGTCGTTCGTGTTCCAGGATGTGCGCCTGCTGCACGACACGGTGCGCGCGAACCTGGCGCTGGCACGGCCCGCCGCCAGCGACGAGGAGATCGAGCGCGTCGCGCGAGCCGCCCAGATCCACGAACGCATCCTGGCACTCCCGCGCGGCTACGACTCCGTGATCGGCGAGGACGCCCGGCTGTCCGGCGGTGAGGCGCAACGACTCTCGATCGCCCGAGCGCTGCTGGCCGATGCACCGATCCTGGTGCTCGACGAAGCGACCGCGTTCGCCGATCCGGAATCGGAGGCCGCGATCCAGGACGCCCTGGCCGAACTCGTGGCCGGACGCACCGTGCTGGTGATCGCGCATCGCCTGCACACCATCACCGGCGTCGACGAACTGCTCGTCCTCGAGGACGGCAAGCTGGTCGAGCAGGGCACACATGACGAATTGCTCGCGGCGGGCGGCACCTACCGCGGGCTGTGGGACGCGAATGAGGCCGCGGTCCGTGATCTCGGCGAAATCGAGGGAGCTGCACGATGATCGGCCAGATCACCCGCCTGGTGCCCGAAGAGCACCGGCCACTGCTCCCCCGCTACGGCACGGCGCTGATCGTGCTCTCGATCGCGCAGGGCATCGCCTACGTTTTGCTCGCGCCCCTGCTCGAGGACGTGTTCGCGGATCGTCTCGACCGCGCGGGCTGGTGGCTCGCCGGAATCGTGGCCGCCTATCTGGTGGTCGCCGTCGCGAGTTTCCTGCAAGCGCAGATCGGCCTGCGCATCGGCGTCGCGCTGATGCGGCATTTGCAGATGCGCCTCGGCGATCATCTGGGTGCCATGCCGCTCGGCGCTTTCGGTCCGTCCACCTCGGGTCAGGCCTCGCGTTTGATCACCTCCAGCACGCGTGAGGTGATGGGCGTGTTCGCGCATCTGCTCACCCCGCTGGTCACCGCCGTGCTGGTGCCCGCGACCGTCGCCGTCGGCATGCTGTTCATCGACTGGCGGATCTCGCTGGCGATGGTGGCGAGCGCGCCGGTGCTCTACTTCGTGAACAAATGGGGCGGATCGCTCTACGCGCACGCCACCGTGGGCCAGCATCAAGCTGCCGCCGAGGCCAACTCCCGCGTCATCGAGTTCGCTCAGGCGCAGCCGGTGCTGCGCGCTTTCGGTGCCGACGACTCCGGCACCGAGTCGCTGCGGGCGGCGCTGCGCGAACAGGGCCGCGCCACCACGCGCTCCATCTGGGCGTCGGTGCCCGGACTGGTGATCTTCTCCTTCGTGGTGCAGCTGACGTTCATTCCGCTGGTGTGGCTGGTGATCTCGCTGTCGACGTCGGGCGATATCTCGGTGCCGGTCGCGATCGCGTTGATCGCCGTCAGCTCCCGGTTCGTCGAGCCGCTCAATCAGGCCGCCGAACTGTCGACCGCCATCCGTCGCGCCATGGTCGCGGTGAACAAGATCAACAAGTTCCTCGACACCCCGGTGGTCGCCGAGCCCGCGGAGCCCACGGAACCGGCCGACTCCGGCATCCGGTTCGACGATGTCACCTTCGGCTATCGGGCCGACAACACCGTGTTGAACGGCGTGTCGTTCGAAGCCCCCGCCGGGACCACCACCGCGATCGTCGGACCGAGCGGTGCGGGCAAGACCACGGTGCTGCGACTGGCCGCCCGGTTCTACGACGCGGACCGCGGCCGTATCGCGCTCGGCGACCGCGACGTACGCGAGCTGACCTCGGAGTCACTGCTGAATCAGGTCTCGCTCGTCTTCCAGGACGTGTACCTGTTCGATCAGACGGTCCTGGACAACATCCGCGTGGGCCGTCCCGATGCCACCGACGAGGAAGTGCTCCAGGCCGCCCGCACCGCGCGGGTCGACGAGATCGCCGCGCGGCTCCCCGAGGGGTGGGACACCAGGGTCGGCGAGGGCGGCACCGCATTGTCGGGCGGCGAGCGTCAACGTATCTCGATCGCGCGGGCCCTGCTCAAGAACGCCCCCGTGGTGCTCCTCGACGAGGCGACCAGCGCCCTGGACCCGCAGAACGAGGCCGCCGTGGTGCGCGGTATCCGCGAACTCACCCAGGGCAAGACGGTGCTCGTGGTTGCCCATCGCCTGCCCACCATCCGCCACGCCGACCAGATCCTCTTCCTCGATGAGGGCGGGATCGTGGAACGCGGTACGCACGACGAGCTGCTCGAAGCCGGTGGGCGGTATGCGGCGTTCTGGTCCGAACGCACCCGGGCGGCCGGGTGGCGGCTCACCGCCGCACGGGGCTGAGGTCGCTTCGTAGCCATACCGAAATCCCCTGGGGCGGCGGCATGCGCTGCCGCCCCGGGGGATTTTTGGTCGGTCCGGTCAGCGGCGTCGTCGGTACCGCACGGTGCACGGGCCAGCGGGCCATTTGGTGACACCCGCACCGGAAACCGGCTTCGGCATCCCGTGCACCAGCTCCAATTCGAATTCCGCGACCAGACGCGCCACGATGATCAGCATTTCCAGATGCGCGAAATGCGTGCCGAGGCAACGGTGGGCACCCGCACCGAAACCGATGAGCGAACCCCGCGCCGATTTTCCACCGGGTTGGGAATACCGGTCCGGCCAATACGCCTCGGTCGCTTCCGGAAAGGCTTCCCGGAGTCGGTGGCTGATGGCCGGGCTGGTGAAGACGAACGCGCCGCGCGGGATCGTATAGCCGTCGATGTCCAGTTCTTGCTGTGCCTGCCGGGCGAGGATATAGGCCACCGGATGCAGTCGCTCGGTTTCGTGCAGGCAGTCGTAGGTGAACTGCATGCCCCTGACGCCCGCCAGGTCCACCCGGTCGGCGGCCAGCAATCGCTCGGCTTCGGCCCGCACGCGACGTAGTTCCGAGGGATGTTCGATGAGATCGGCCAAGGCCCAAGCCACATGGCCGGTGGTGGTCTCGTGCCCCGCCCAGCAGAACAAGAGCACGAAATTGATCAGCACATCGTCGGGCACGCGGGTGCCGTCCGCGTACCTGGATTCGACCAGACTCTGCAAGAAATCCGGCGGGTCCAGCGGAGCGCGCCGCCGCTCACCGATCATGTCACCGAGCGATTGCTGGAGCCGGTCGCGGGCGCGATTGCTCCTGACGGTGCGCGGGAGGGGCAGCCAGTCGGGAAGGAAAAAGCCCATCCCCATACTGAATTTGCGGAATTCCTCGAAGAAATCTCCGGCCACCAGATCATCGGCGATCGCGGGCCCCAGAAAAGCGTGGGCCGCGATACGCATGACCAGGGGACCGAACTCCTCGGTCAGATCGAACTCGCCGTGCTCGCCAAGCGATTCGACGAACCGGGCGGCCTCCTGGTCCATGACCCGGACGTAGTCGGCGATCTGCGCGCCCTGGAACCGGGGAAGCACCACTTCCCGCTGCTTCTTCCATTGTTCGACACCGCCCATGAAATAGAACTCCGGGCCGAACATGCGCGTGAAGAACGGATAGGCGTCCGAGATCGACAGGCGCTTGTCGGTCTCCTTGAAGAAGAAATCACTGTTGCGCTTGCCGAGCAGCACGACCACATCGGCGCCCGGCATCGCGAGCTGAAAGATATTGCCGTGCTGGCGCTGCCCCCGCCAGAGCACCCGCTCCGGAGCCAGGAGGAACTCGGGCAGATGACCGACGAGCGGCTGTTTCCCGGAGACCACAGGTGGGGGTGCCGAGGATATTTTCGTCTGCTGAAGCGTGGTCATGGCGTATGCGCGGACCTTTCTCACCTACCGACACCAAGCATTGGCCCAACCGACCAGTCGGTTTAGCCGAGAAGCATAAACGAGATCCGAGATTCCGCCACCGGAAGAGATCGCGGTCGCGGGCACCGGCGTCGACAGCCGTCTCGGGGCGCCGCGTTGCGAACGCGTGCGCGTGATTCACATTGGTGGACAAAGCTTCCGGAAATGCAAGCCGTACGAGACAGCAGATAGCATTCCAGGCAAAAGAACACAATTCCCCATCCCTGGAAAGCTCTCCACGACCTGCCGGCTGTCGAGGTCGGTGCCAGCGACCACAACGGACGGGGATCCGTCGCCCTTGACGAGGGCATCAGTTCCTCCGTGCGAGTCCGCCGAGCATCAGTCGCTCCTCGGGATGCCGCTCGCGGACCTGCGGTCCCATCGGCCACCAGTCGTCGAGTTCCACCATTCCGGGTTCCACCATCTCCAGATCACCGAAGTAGGCGGCGATCTGGTCCGTGGTGCGGTACCAGCCCGACCCGAGTCCCCTCTCGACGAACTGTCGTTCGACCCGGATAGCGAGGTCGGCGAGTTGCGAGCCGTCGTTCGGGTTCCAGAAGTGGGTGAGGCCCACGTACGACCCGACCGGAAGAGCGTCGATGTACTGGCGCATGATCGCGGCAGGATCGAGGGCGTCGTCCACGTGGTGCAGGATGCCGCACATGATCAGCCCGATCGGCCTGGCCCGGTCGAGGTACCGAATGATCTCGTCGTTGGCGAGCAGCGTGTCCGGCTCGAGCAGATCCGCGGCAACGAAGTGGGTGTACTCGTTCTGCTCGAGCAGCACCCGACCGTGCGCGTTGCACACCGGATCGTTATCGACATAGACGACCACGGCCTCCGGATTCGTGCTCTGCACGACCTCGTGAGTGTTGCCCACCGTGGGCAGACCAGCGCCGATATCGAGGAACTGGTCGATCCCGACCTCACCCGCCAGATACCGGACGACTCGATGCAGCCACCGCCGATTCATCCTGGACACGTCGCGCTGCCGAGGCGCGATACGCAGAATCATCTCGAACGCCGCACGGTCGACATCGTAATTGTCCTTGCCACCGAGACTGAAGTCGTAGACGCGGGCGATGCTCGCTCGGGTGGTGTCCAGGCCGACCGGGTCGCGGACTCCGGTGAGGGGTGTGGGTGTGGTCATGTCTCCTCAATGCGTGTGGTGGGGATGGCTGCCGCGATCAGCTCTGCGGCGGCAGCACCGCCTCTCGGCGGCCGACACAGCAGACGGCTCCTTGCGAGGTGATCGGGTGCGTCAGGGTTCGAGGTAGAGGCGTTCGGCGGGTAGCCGGGCCAACCCTGCTGCGCTGCCGTGGATCACGGCCACTGCGTTGGGGTGGTGGCGAATCTGCCACTCCTGCACGAAGATCAGCGCGGCCGTCAGACAGGCCGCGAAGTCCATGCGGACGCCATACAGATTCACCGAAAGGTGCACGTCCGGTTCATCGCATCGAGGGGAAGCCCGCGCGCCGATCATCGAGTTCACGTCCGGACCTGCTGTGCGTACTCCATGGCCACGGTGTAGCGGGGACAACCGTGGTGATCGGCATGGACAGCCATCACCTGGTGCGCGTGCGCGTAGCTACGTATCGGAACATCGACACGACAACCCGCCCGGTCATCGAGCGCCCGGAGCCCGTCGAGCGTGCGCTGTATCAGGTTTCGATCACGGCTGTGCCAGGTCTGGAGTGTGTCGTGCATAGCTCGGCTGGCCGGTACTCGGACCGGAAGCCTTTGCGGCCCTTTATTCATCGCTGTGCACCTTGCCCGTGGTTGGAGCACAAGCGTCCTTTGCACTCGGCAATACCCTCGGCCGACAACGGCAGCGGAATCCCGGCGCGCTGGCTAAGCTCAACCGCGCGTGGTACACCATCTGTGGCGTCTCGACATCTGGATCATCGCCATCCATAATCCAGTCCATTTCTGCCTCTCTGTCTGGTTCGAGCATGGTCCGCTGCTCGTGTGGTCCTGGATCGCCAACGCGGGCTTGCGGTATCAGCTTTCGTCACTCGTTTCGCGATCAGATGACGTCGAGCCGACGCCAATGCGATGCTGGACCGGACTGGCTTCTGTTGTTCTCGGCTCCACCCGACGGTATGCCGCGGCCAGCGATATCGGGACTCATCACGAATGGGACTTTCGGCCAGATGAGAGGCTTGAATGGCGCTTGAAACTCACAGCACACCCATCGCCGATGGGGGCGCCCTGGACGGACGTGTCTCGGGTGCCGTACTCGCTGCGATCAGGAGGCAACTCGAACTCAGCCAAGAGTCACTGGCCGGATCGCTGGATGTGGGGGTTAAGACTGTTGGGGCCTGGGAGCAGGGGCGGAATCCTTTGATACGGTTGCCGTTCTCTCGGTTGAGGCAGTTGAGCCGTACACTCTTGACGCTGGGTGCTAGCTCGGAGGCTGTGGCTGCGTTCGAGACTGCTCTATCCGTCGATGAAATCTTGTCCGGCCTGGATGAACGTGACCCGAGACGGCATCCGTTGGGCCTCACCGTGCCGGACAGGGCCACTACCGAGATGCTTATGTGGCCGCTGACAGGTGTAGTTCCTCGCCAATTGGCCGAGATGCCTGTAGGCCTACATATCCCTTCCGGTCAACGCGCCGACGCCGTCAGCATTCTGCGAACGCTGGCTGAATCCACAGGTGCAGACGACCAAAGCGCAATGTTGCGGCGGCAGGCAGTTTTTCTCGTCGCTTCCCACGACGCCGCGCACAACTCACCAGATAACTGGGCTGCCGAACAGATCAAAAAACAGGTCACCGCAGCCGATCTCCGACAATGGTCACCGGAGTGGGCGGTAGCGCGCTCAGCCGCTATTCGATCGGCCAGCGTCGGTGAACCAGAATCTCTGTATCGGTTCGTTGCCGAAGGAATGAACGATCCCGACTGCGTGCTGGCGAATCTCCGATACTGGGCGTATTGGGTGGGTGAATACAACGCGCTGTGGACCTCCGACGCCGATATGATCAGGCCGAAATGCGACGGCTGGTCTGGAGAGTTGCTGCTGCCGTCGCTTCTGTCCGGCGTGATCAGTGCACCATATCGGGAGTTGTGCGCCCATACGTTGTGGACGCTCGCTCGCGCACGACGACCATTGGTCACACATCCGAGATGGGCTTCGGTCATCTCTACTACTGTCGATGAGGTCACCTCAGGTGACAGCCTCACCGCGCGTGCGCGGCAGCTCTTGGAACAGGTCCACTATCTCGTTGGGAGTCCGGAATGAGCATTGACGCCGACAGCGCAGCTGAAACGATCACCTTCGCCTACGAACTCGGCTACTTGAAGTCGCTCCCCAGGGCTGGATGGTTGCGTGCCGGGATCACCGATGGTGAATCCGTTGCGGCGCATTCGTGGCGGGTGGCAGTGCTGGCGTTCGCGCTCGCGGTGGCGGAGGGCGGCGACCCGGAGCGCGCGGCGGTGCTCGGCATATTCCACGACATCCCGGAAACTCGTTACGGTGACGTACAAGCGTCGGGCAAGGCGTACGTCACCCAGGTCCCGGCCGGTGAGGTTGTGGCCGATCAAACCGCAGGTCTGCCAGAGGAACTGGCCGAGCGTATCCGCTCGGCGGTAGCCGAACACGAATCCGCCAAACAGCCCGGCGCCAGTGTCGAAGCGCTCTGCTCGCGGGATGCCGACAAGCTGGATCTGTTGATCACCGCTCGTGAATATCAGGAAGCCGGGCGCGGTGCGGCATCGATGGATCGATTCATTCGCAGCATGATCCCCCTGATCACCACCGCGACGGGTAAGGCACTGGCCGAGGCGGCGCTGACCGTACCGCCGACCGCGTGGTGGGACGAGTTCGCCAGGAAGTTCGGCACCCCGGCCGCCGCCGAACGGCCGAACCGCGCATCATCGGGTCGGTGAGGAAAATAGTTCGGCCCCTGTCGTTGACACGGCGGACCAGGCACTACCGACTCTGAAAGCAGGGCATGCGCGTGGATGAACGGGCGATTCTTGAGGAATATGTCTCCGGTGGAAAGTTGATGCAGCTGTCCACAATTGACGAAAGCGGTGGTCCTCGGGTGTGCAGTGTCTGGTACATCGTGGAGTTCCGTCCGGACCGGTTGTGGTTTCTGTCGCGGCAGGATCGGGAGCATTCCCGCAATATCCGCCGCAATCCGTTGGTGGCGGGCGCGATCATCGATATTCCTGTGCGGGAACTCGGGCAGGTCGCACGCGGTGTGTCTTTCTCCGGGCATGCGCGCGAACTACCCGGCACAGGAGTGGATGATCGGGCGCGGGCGTTCGCCGCTCGTTGGCCGCGGGCCGCTCCGGTGGTGGCGGCCATGCCGGAGGGTGCGTCGCGGTTGTATGAAATAGCGGTCGACGAGTGGGTGCTGTTCGACGAGGAGAACTATCGCGGCGATCCGCGCCGGGTCATTCCAGGACGCTGAATTCAACAGCGCAGCGCCATCGACAACTCACCCGAACGATGCGTCGCCTGCCGCCCTCTTTCGACACTCCCGCACCGGCCCGCGAGGAGATCATCGAAGAGAGCTGGAGGCCGGGCATGAGCAATCCGATTCGGCTGTACCTGTCGATGTCGCTCGACGGCTGTATCGCCGGTCTGGACGATCGCCCGGGCCGAGAACTCGGACGCGGCGCTGGCTCGACCACCGGGAATCCGACGGTCCCAGCGGGCAGATCTATCGCGAGGCGCTGGCGACCGGTGCGTTGATCTCCGGCCCCGGACCGACTCGGCGAGCCTTCCCTTCGACATATTTCGCTTGCGGGCGAACCGGGGATTCCGCACAGTATGCGGTGGATGCCAGAACCTGCGGAAATTCAGAAATCAGCGAGGCAGCACCCGGCGACGGACAGGCGTGGCGACCGGGTGACCGAGAATTACGCGCGAATGGGTGGTTCATGTTCGATGTGATCATTGCCGGGTGCGGGCCGACCGGTGCGATGCTGGCCGCCGAACTGCGGCTGCACGATGTGCGGGTGCTCGTCGTGGAGAAGGACACCGAGCCCGTGTCGTTCGTGCGCATCGTCAGTCTGCATATGCGCAGTCTCGAGTTGATGGCGATGCGCGGGCTCTTGGATCGGCTTCTCGAACGCGGAAGGCGGCGTCCGGTGGGCGGCATCTTCGCCGCCATCCCCGCACCCGCGCCCGCGGGCCTCGATTCCGGATACTCCTATCTGCTCGGCATCCCGAAACCGGTCATCGAGCATGTGCTCGAAGAACACGCGGTCGCATTGGGTGCGCAGGTCCGGCGCGGTTGTGCGGTGGACGGTTTCGAGCAGGACGACGACGGGGTGACCGTCGAGCTGGCCGACGGGCAACAGCTGCGGTCGCGTTACCTCGTCGGCTGTGACGGCGCGCGGAGTACGGTGCGCGCACTGCTCGGCGTCGGGTTCCCCGGCGAGCCCGCCCGAAACGACACGCTGATGGGCGAGATGGAAGTGGGTGTCTCGCAGGCCGAAATCGCTGCCACGATGGCCGAACTCGGCGAGACCGATAGGCGATTCGGTATCCGGCCCTTCGGTGAAGGGATCTACAGCGTCGTGGTCCCGGCCGCGGACGTCAGTGAGGACCGCACCCGACCTCCCACCCTGGAGGATTTCGCACAGCAGTTACGCGCTACCTTCGGAACCGATTTCGGCGTGCACTCCCCGCGCTGGATGTCCCGCTTCGGTAACGCCACCCGGCTGGCCGAGCGCTATCGGGTCGGCCGGGTGCTACTGGCCGGTGATGCGGCGCATATCCACCCGCCCATCGGTGGTCAGGGCCTCAACCTGGGCGTTCAGGACGCGGTCAACCTCGGCTGGAAGCTGGCGGCACAGGTCCGCGGCTGGGCACCGGGCACCTTGCTGGACACCTACCAGACCGAACGTCATCCGGTCGCCGCCGACGTACTGGACAACACCCGCGCCCAAACGGAACTGCTGTCCACCGAGCCCGGCGCGCGGGCCGTGCGTAAGTTGATCACCGAACTGATGGCCTTCGACGAGGTGAACCGATACCTGATCGAGAAGATCACCGCGATCGACGTCCGCTACGATTTCGGCCCCGGCCCCGACCTGCTCGGCCGCCGCCTACCCGATATCGACCTCAAACAGGGCCACCTCTACGACCGGCTACATCACGGCCGCGGCCTACTTCTCGACCGCACTGAACGCCTGACCGTCGAGGCCTGGCCTGACCGAGTCGACCTCATCACCGACCCCGATGCGGCACTGGATGCCCCGGCCGTCCTGCTACGCCCCGACGGCCACGTCGCCTGGCTCGGCGAACACCAGCCCGACCTCGACGACCATCTCACCCGCTGGTTCGGCAAGCCCGCCAACTGATTCCACCCGACTCGTTCGAGTTCGGCGCCGTGCGTGGATCGGCTGCCGTCGAAAGCGATCTACTGGTCGAGCAACCGGAGTATCTCCGCGGTGTTTTCCGTTGGACGCATCATGGCCAGCTCTCTCGGCGTTTTTCCGCTCCAGCGGTCGGCCTGCGGCCCCATCCGAACCTCGACCCGCGCTCCCGCTTGCAGGAGGGCTCGGACGCACTCGGGCGAACCACGGTCGGCGGCTACGCACAGCGGTGGCCAACCGGTTGGCAGATCTGGGTTCATGCCATGGTCGAGCAACAACCGCACGGTCTTGGCATGGCCCTTCCCCGCGGCCTTCGACAGCGCAATCGGCTCCGCTTCGATGCCCTGGGCGAGCAAGTAGGCGACGATCTCGGTCCTACCCCACTCTGCGGCCCAGCTGAGTAGCGTCCCTGCGGGCGTGGTGATCTTCGCCAGGTCGACACCGGCTTCGTGGGCGCGCCGCACGTCGTCGACGGTGCCACGGACAACAGTCATAACGAGATCGAACCGTTCCGCATCGAGCACCGCATCAGTATGCCGCACCCCGGCTTTCGTGCAGATCGACTCAGTTCAAACGTTCGGTCAGCCGGATGGTGACCTCGTCGCCATCGGTCTTTCCGATGCGGCGGCGGATGGCGGCGGCGACGGGGAGTTTGTGGGTGCCGTCGCCGAGTGCCATGAAGGATGAGGTGAACGCGACGCCGTCCACGGTTCCGGTGACCTTGACCAGGCCTCGGGTGCCGAAGATCTGTGCCGAGTCCGGGAGTTGCACGCAGGTCCATGTGTCGCCCTCCCTGACTTTTCCGAGGACGGCGGTGAAGGTGATGTCGATCGGTCCTTGCGTGGTGGACATGGGAGGCTCCCGTCGGGTGGGGTCAGAGGAACAGTCCGAGCACTACACCGCTGACGACCAGTTTGAGGACCCAGTCGGTCATATGCACCAGGGCGGTCGGAATCGGCACGTTCTCGTGGACGATGGCGCCGGTGAGGATGGTCACCGGAAGTATCGCCACGATCGCGCCGAGGGCCGCTCCGGCGGCGACTCCGTGGCGATCACCGGCAATGAGCAGCGCGGCCAGCACCGCGGCCGCGAGCAGACCACGTAACAGCACGAACGCCATCTGCACCGGCAGGCCGAGCCCGGGACGCGGAGTGCTGGTCCGTGACACCAGCGCGGCGATCGGGGGCGCCGCGTACAGCACCGCGCTGAGGACGAACGAGACGATCGCCGCGACGACGACACCTGCAACGACCATGGTCAACTCCTTCAGTACGGTGCAGTACTCAATCTAGGGAGCGACTTTGGTACTGTCAAGTACTAAAGTAGGCGATATGAACAATGTAGGTGGGCGTCGCGGCCGACCGCCCGGTAAGTCGGGCACCGAATTGCTGGCCGTCGCCCGTGAGGTATTCCTGGAGCGCGGATTCGCGGGATCGACCATGGACGAAGTCGCCGCGCGGGCAGGGATTTCCAAAGCTTCGCTCTACCGCGAACACCCGTCGAAAACCGAGCTGTTCTCCGCCGTCGTGGCGCAGTGGGCGAACGCGGGACGTCATGCCATGCGGCCCGCCCTCGAACGACTCGAGGCCGCCGAGGATGTCCGTGAGGGCCTGCTCGCCTGGGCACGAACCCTGCTGGCGGGCGTGCTCTCCCCCACCGTGGTGGAGATGCGCCGACTGGTCACCGCCGAGGCCGCCCGCCAGCCCGAGGTCGGGGCAACCTATCTACACAAGAGCTGGATCAGAAACATCGGCGACCTCGCCACAACACTCGAGACCCTCGACGCCCGCGGCCTGCTACGCATCCCCGACCCGGAGGCAGCCGCGGAACAACTCACCTGGTTGATCGTCGGCGCCCCGCTGAATGCCCGGATGCTCGATGCCACAGCCACGCCCACCGACACCGTCGACGCGGCGATCGACCTGTTCCTGGCCGCCCATCACCAGGGTTCGACCACAGAGGAGCCGACCGGGTGACGGGTGTGATGTAAGTCCCTGCAACTATTCAGCGAAGTCACCTTAGGCTAGGCTTCGCTAAGTTTGCGGTGGGCGATATTCGCCGCCCCATCGGCCCGACCACGCGCGATCCGCGGGGGTCCGGGCGGGTTCGCTCAACGGACGAGAAACCCACAGTCACACGCTGGGTGCGTCGTTCGCGACGCTGGTGAGAGAGAGCGTCGGTTGAAGGGGCTGTATGACCCGGATCAGGAGAAGAGCAGCTGCGGCGTCGGGTTCTTGACCCGTAAGGACGGCGTGCAGACGCACGAGGTCATCCGCAAACTGCATGAGGCGTTGTGCGCGGTGCCGCATCGCGGCGGGATGTCGTCGGAGGGTGTCGGTGACGGCGCGGGCGTGAACCTCGATCTCTCGCTGCGTTTCTTCTCCGAACTCACCGGGCGCGAGCTGCGGCTCGGGCAGTTCGGGGTGGGCAATTTCTTCCTGCCCACCGATCCCGCGTTCCACGCCGAGGCCGAGACGGTGATCGAGGCGGCGCTACGGGCGCAGGATTTCGAGATCCTGTGCACGCGCGATGTCCCGGTGGACGATTCCGTGATCCGCCCCGCGGCGGTGCGGTATCAGCTCCCCATCCGGCAGTGGGTGTTCCTCGCCGAATCCGACCGTGCGATCCACGACGCGCTGCTGGCGATCGAGGTCGTCGCCTACACCAGGCCCGAACTCCAGGGCATGTATCCGCTCTCGCTCAGCGCCCGCACCCAGGTGCTCAAGGGCAGGCTCAACTCGAACGAAGTGGTGCCGTACTTCCGCGATCTGGCCGATCCGCGGATGGAAGTGCATTCGATGTTCTTCCACACCAGGTTCTCGACCAATACCGCGCCCAATGCCACCATGGCGCAACCGTTCCGGCTGATGGCCCACAACGGCGAACTGAACACCGACAAGAAGAACCGGCTGTCGGAAAACGCCATCGCCCGCGCCCGCAATCGCGCGATCGTCCGTCCGCTCGGTCAGTCCGACAGCTGCCGGCTGGACCAGACATTGCAGAACCGCGTCCTGGAAGATGATCTGGACCTGGTCACTGCGGTGGTCGCCATGATGCCGCCCGCCTGGGAGAACGATACGACGCTGTCGCCGCAGGTGACGGCCATGCTCGAGTACTTCAGCCTGTACGAGGAGAAGAACGACGGCCCGGCCGCGCTCATCTTCGGTGACGGCACCATCATCGGCGCGCGGCTCGACCGGCTCGGCCTGCGTCCGCTGCGCACGGTGGAGACCGCCGAATACCTCGGGGTGATGTCGGAGGCCGGGCAGGTGTACTTCCCGCCGGACGAGGTGGTCCGGCGCGGCCGGATCGAAGCGGGCGGCATGCTCTGTTACGACCATGCCGAACGCCGGTCCTACACCACCACCGAAGCGCTGGAGATGCTGGCGGCCCGCCACGACTATCCGGCGATGCTGGCCGAAGCACGAGTGAATCTCGCCGATCTGCCGCCGATTCCGCCCGCCGAGCAGGGCTCGCCCGCACGCTATGACGGCGATCTGGACCGCCCTCAACGCTATGTCGCGTACTCGCTCAATCAGGAGAGCTTCAAATTCCTGATGGACCCGATGCTGGCCACCGGGCAGGAGAAGATCTCCGCCATGGGGTACGGCGCGGCGATCAACGCCCTGTCCAACCAGGAGGGCGGGGTCGCGAAATACTTCTCGCAGCGGTTCGCGCAGGTGACGAATCCGCCGCTGGACAGTATCCGCGAAGCCGACGGGATGACGCTGCGGGTGGCGCTGGGCGCGAAGCCGAACAGCGGCGCGAAGCCCGCGCCGCAGATCGTGGTGCGGTCGCCGATCCTCACCCATCTCGACATGCTCCAGATCCGCGCGCAGGAACATACGCCGGTGCGGCGGTTCGGTATGCGCTACCGGGTCGATATCGGTGATCCGCGCGGTAACGCCGAGGCGCTCGTGCACGCGATCGACGAATTGTGCGACGAAGTGGAGGCCTTCGCCCGCGAGACCGGTGGGATCGCGGTGATCACCGATCGGCACGTCTCCCGCGAGCGCGCGGCCATGCCGCTCATCATCGTGGTGTCGGCGATCAATCAGCGGCTGATCGAGGAAGGTCTGCGGCTGCGGGTATCGGTGATCGCGGAGAGCGGGCAGCTGTGCTCCTCCCATCACATTGCCACCGTGCTCGGGTTCGGCGCGTCGGCGGTGTATCCGCTCGCGGTGCAGATGCGCGCGGAGGAGAAGTACGGCAGCGATGCCGACACCGCGTTCGCGCATTTCGCCAAGGCGGCCGAGAAGTCGCTGATGAAGACGATGGGCCGGGTCGGTCTGTGTACCGCGGAGAGCTATATCGGTGGCGAGTTCTTCGAACCCAACTATCTGGATACCGGTGATCCGGTGCTGCGCCGGTACTTTCCGAATGTCGTCTCGCCGGTCGCGGGTGTCGGTTTCCCCACCCTCGCCGCCGCCGTCGCCGATTGGCACGCCCGCGCGCTCGAGGTGACGGGCGAGAAGGACATTCCGCTGCTCGGCCTGTTCAAGGAGCGGGCCGAGGGCGCGGGCCATTCCTACGGCACCACGGCGGTGCGCGGATTCGTCGATATGACCGAGGAGTCGATTTCCTTCGACGATACGGCCCGCCCCGACAACCCGGATATGGCCGACGCCGCGTATCTGCGGCTGCTGCCGATCAACCAGCTCGAGGGCGCGTTCGGTCTCGACGACACCGCCTACAGCAATACCAGCTTCGACGAGTTGTCCCCGCGCGCCATCGACAGTTTCGATATCACGCCCGGCTACCGCACCTTCGTCCGCGCGATGAACGCCGAACGCACGCGGCGCCCCGCAGCGCTGCGCGATGTGCTCGCCCTGCCCGCCGATGTGAACTTCGTGCACACCGCCGAGGAATTCCGTATGGAGATGGGGCAATTCGCGCGGTTCGGCAACAACTGTTTCCAGGTGCGCGGTCTGACCTGCATCCGGGACGACGAGCTTTTCGTCCTGCGCCTGACCCACGGACCCGAACGGCTCGACGCGCTCGCCGTCTCGCTGCGGGAGCGGTTCGGTGACGAAATCGGCGACATCCACCTCGCCGACGGTGCGCTGCGCGTGCGGGCCACCGGCGAGGCCGAGCAGTATCTGGGCAGCATCAGGACCGCACCGGCATCGATACCGCTGGCCCGGGTGCAACCGGCCAGCGAGATCACCCGCACGCTGGCCTCGGGCGCGATGAGCCACGGCGCGTTGGTCGCTGCCGCACACGAAGCGGTGGCACACGGCACCAATATGGTCGGCGGCATGTCGAACTGTGGTGAGGGCGGCGAGCACATCACCCGCTACGGCACCATCCGCGGTTCGCGGATCAAACAGTTCGCCTCCGGCCGGTTCGGGGTGTGGGCGGGTTATCTCGCCGATCCGATGCTGCGGGAGCTGGAGATCAAGATCGGGCAGGGCGCCAAACCCGGTGAGGGTGGGCAGTTGCCCGCGCCGAAGGTGACCGTGGAGATCGCGGCCGCCCGCGGCGGCACCCCCGGTGTCGAACTCGTCTCTCCCCCACCGCATCACGATACGTATTCGATCGAGGATCTCGCCCAGCTCATCCACGACTGCAAGGCGGCCAGGGTGCGGGTGATCGTGAAGCTGGTCTCCTCGGAAGGCATCGGCACCATCGCGGTGGGCGTGGCGAAGGCCGGGGCCGATGTCATCAATGTCGCCGGAAACACCGGCGGAACCGGGGCGGCGGCGGTGACCAGCCTCAAGTACGCGGGCCGATCGGCGGAGATCGGCGTCGCCGAGGTGCATCAGGCGCTGTGCGCGAACGGTATCCGGCAGAAGGTGAGCCTGCGCTGTTCGGGCGCGCATCAGACCGCGAGCGATGTGGTGAAATCAGCGCTGCTCGGCGCCGACGGCTTCGAATTCGGCACCACCGCGCTCATGATGCTCAAGTGCGTGATGGCGAAGAACTGCAATATCAAATGTCCCGCCGGGCTCACCACCAATGCCGAAGTGTTCGAAGGCGATCCGCGCGCGCTGGCCCAGTATCTGCTGAACATCTCACATGAGGTGCGCGAGATCCTGGCGACGCTCGGCCTGCGCTCATTGCGCGAGGCGCGCGGACGCAGCGACCTGTTGCAATTGCTCGACCATCCGGCCGGTATCGGCACCCTCGATCTGCGGCGCATGCTCGCCGTCGCCGAGGAGTTCGTGGTCGCCGACCCGATCTACATGGAGAAGGATTATGCGGTCGACGACGCGTTCGGAGACCGGCTCGATTTCGCCGGTGTCGCGCTGGAGCCGGTGGCACTGACCAACCGGGACAAGAGCGTCGGCGGTCAGCTCGCCATCGATATCGAACGAATGCTCAACCATGAGCACGCCGACGGACCCGCGGTGGCCACCGACGATCGCGGCCGTCGCTATCTGCTGCCCGACAGCGTGCGGATCACCACCACCGGTTCGGCGGGTCAGAGCTACGGCGTCTTCTGCAACGACGGCCTCACGCTCACCCACACCGGCACCTGCAACGACGGCGTCGGCAAGGGCGCCTGCGGCGGCACCATCGCGGTGCGGTCGCCGGGCGGCGGTTCCGACGCACCGGGCGGCAATGTCCTGGTCGGCAATTTCGCGCTGTTCGGCGCCTCGGGCGGGCGGTTGTTCGTGGAGGGTGAGGCCGGTGACCGGTTCGCCGTCCGCAATTCCGGTGCGAGCGCCGTGGTCGAGGGCGTGGGTGAATTCCTGTGCGAATACATGACCAATGGCGCCGTGCTCAATATCGGCGGATTCGGCAAGGGCGTCGCGACCGGTATGAGCGGCGGATTCCTCTACCAGTACGATCCGGCGGGAGAACTGCCCGCCAAGGTCAGCGCTGATTCGGTGCGCGTGCTGCCGATCACCGAAGCACCCTTCCACGAGGTGGCCGCGCGCACGCTGCTGGAATGGCATACCGACGCTACCGGCTCGGTGAAAGGCCGTGCGCTGCTCGATGATTGGGATACCACGCGCACGCACCTGGTGTACGCGATGCCGAGCGCGCTGCTCCAATATCAGGACGCCGACGCGATCCTGGCCGCGAAGACCCGCAAGGAGCTGCTGGATGAACTCGCGGCCGCGCTCGCGGGCCATCAGGTGCGCAAATTCAAGATCTCCTATCGCGAACAGCGCACCGTGCTCGGCGGATCGGTGCCCGGATACGGCGATACCGACACTGACGAGATGTATGCCCTGCTCAACACCTACACGGTCCTGAACATGGCCCAGCAGCTCGCGCTGTCGCGGATGCCGGATGTGACCGATGTGCAAGACCCGCGCATCGGTACCGCGGTGCGCAATCTGATCCTCACCGAGGATTTCTTCCTCATCCAGAAGCTCCAGAAGTACGCGCGCGAAGCGATCGACGGTTTCGACGACGAGGACCTCGCCGTCCTCATCGCCAACAAGCGGCTCACCGATTACAAACAGGCGCTGAGCAGACGCAATGTGCGTTCGATGGACAGTCCTGGCACCTACGGCTGGATCCTGTTCCAGAGCGCCAAGAACGTCGACCGGATCGGTCGCCTGCCCTCGTTCGAAGAGTTGTTCGCCCATCAGGCCATCCCGGTCGTCGCCGTCTCCGGCCCGACCCTCCAGACCACGTGAAGAGCCCATGAAGATCGCCTACATTCCCGAAGACGCACCGTTCAACGAGGATCAGCGCGCCTGGCTCGCCGGTTTCCTCGCGGGCCTGCATTCCCGGATGGCCATGAACCTGGCGTCACCGCCGCCCGCGAACACCGATACCGTGGCGCCGCGACCGGCGCTGCGGATCCTCTACGGCACCCAGACCGGTAATGCCGAAAGCGTCGCCGGTGATGCGGCGGCCGCGGCGAAGGCGCAGGGCTTCGACGCGACGGTGAACGGACTCGATGAGATCACCCTCGACGAATTCGCCGGTCTGCGTTACGTGCTCATCATCACCTCCACCTACGGTGAGGGCGAGATGCCCGACAATGCCGAACTGTTCTGGGAGGCTCTGTCGGCTTCGACCGCGCCGCGGCTCGAGAGCGTCGCGTACGGTGTGCTCGCGCTCGGCGACACCGGCTACGACGGGTTCTGCCAGGCAGGCAAGCTGATCGACACCCGGCTCGAGCAGCTCGGCGCACATCGCATCGTCGGCCGTGCCGACTGCGATATCGACTACGAGACCCAGGCCGCCGAATGGGTGCGCAATGCGGTCGGCACCCTGGTCACCCTCGCGGGCGCCAGCGGTACGCCGGGTACCCCGCCGCCGAGCACGGTCGCACGGTCGGGATGGACCCGCAAGAATCCGTTCCGCGCGCAGCTGCCGGTGAATCGGCTGCTGTCGGGTGCGGGTTCGGCCAAGGAGATCCGGCACTACGAGTTCGCGCTCGCCGACAGCGGCATCGCCTATCAGGCGGGCGATGCCCTCGCCGTGCTGCCGGACAACGATCCGGCGCTCGTCGCGGCGATCGCCGAGCATTTCCGCGTCTCCCCCGACACCCTCGTCGACGGTGAACCGCTGGGTGAGCTGCTCGGCCACCGGTACGAGATCAGCACGCCGTCGAAGGACCTGATCGGCGAGGTCGAGAGCCGCGCCGAGCACGAGGAACTCTCCCATGTGCTGCGCGGCGGGGTGAAGGAGGCGCTGGACCGCTGGCGCTACGGCAAGGATGTGCTCGACATCCTCCGCATCGGCGGTGACGCATTGAGCCTCGAGGAGTTCATCGGACTGCTCAAACCGCTTCAGCACCGGGCCTATTCGATCTCCTCCAGTGCGCTGGCCCATCCCGAACACATCCATCTGACCGTCGCCGGGGTGCGCTATCACAGCGCCGGTCGGGCACGCGGCGGCGTCTGCTCGACCTTCCTCGCCGATCGCTGCGACAGCGCCGAGATCTTCCTGCAACCCAACAAATCGTTCCGGGTGCCCGGTGACGACGACGCGCCGATGATCATGGTCGGGCCCGGCACCGGTATCGCGCCGTTTCGCGCGTTCCTCCAGGAGCGGGAGCAGCGCGGGGCGGGTGGACGCAACTGGTTGTTCTTCGGCGATCAGCATCGGGCCCATGACTACGTCTACGAGGACGAACTCACCGCCTGGCATGCCAGCGGTCTGCTCGACCGGCTCGATCTCGCGTTCTCCCGCGATCAGAGCGCCAAGGTCTATGTGCAGACGCGGATGCGTGAGCACGGTAGGGATCTGTTCGCCTGGCTCGAGGAGGGCGGTCATTTCTATGTCTGCGGTGATGCGTCGCGGATGGCCAAGGATGTCGATCGGGCCTTGCACGACATCGTCATCGAGCACGGCGGGCTCGACGCCGACGCGGCCGACGAGTACGTGAACACGCTCAAGCGCGAGAAACGATACGTCCGCGATGTGTACTGACGGCCGCCGCTGCGAACACTGCCCGGCCCGGCCGATCGGCGCCGGAGCGCGGAGAGTGGCCGAGGCGCTCTCACCACCGAGCGCTACCGGGTGCTGCCCGCGCCCGGCGCATCGATCCGCGTCGTACCGCATCTGGATCAGGCGTGGGAGGCGATCCTCGCGTCCCTGCCCGACGACGAGCAGTAGGCCGACTGTTCGCCCGGTCAGCGCACGCTGGCATCCGGTACGCGGGGTGGGCACGCGGTACCGGGGAAGGTGGCCAGCTCGAAGTGCCACCATTCGTTGTCGAAGGTCCGGCACAGCCCCCAGCGGTTGCCGTTGGCCTCGAGCCAGCGCGCGCCCTCGATCGGACCGACATCGACGGCCTGGCCGGTGACGTGGGTGGATTCGTTCGGCGGCAGTACCCAGCGGCGGGCCTCGGCGGGGCTGCCGTAGGTGCGTACGCCCTCGTCCCACAGGGCTTGCTGTTCGGCGTGGGTGCGGTAGCCGGAGGTGATCGATAGCGGCACGCCCGCCGCGTGTGCCTCGTCGGCGGCCATGCTGTAGGCGAGCGCCAGCAGCGGATTCAAGCCCTCGGTACCTGCCGCCGCGATGGGCCAGACCAGGGCAGCTCCCGAGGGTGTCGCGGGGTCGGCGGTGGGCGCGGCCTGCGCGGCGGGCGCCATGACCAGCGGCGCTGCCAGCGGCGCCGCCGCCATGACGACCGCGGCGGCGATCCGTTTCGACCGGGCGACCTCAGCTGTGCCGCGCGCTTTCCTCGGTGACCACATAGCGGTGGATAGTAGCGCGACGCGCCGAGCGTCCCGGGTCACACCGGCACCGACGTGACCTGGGACAACAATGTGACACGACAGCTGTCCACAACCTTATCCCCGTGTTGTGGATCACATTCGGCAAGCGGCAACGGTTTTCGGCACCGGTGCGGTCAAGCCCGTTGACCACCACCGATGCCGACGGGTAGCCGATGCGAACCTACTGCCGCACAGACGATTCCGCTCAGCACGCTGGCTTTCCACAGGTCATCCCCATCATGTGCACAACCTATGACTCGCCCGACCTCGGGACACGTCGCTCAGACGCGTTCCTTGGAACGGGTGCGCACCCGCAGCGCGATCGGCTTCTGGGTCTCGGCGAAGAAGTCGTTGCCCTTGTCGTCGACGACGATGAAGGCCGGGAAATCCTCGACCTCGATCTTCCAGACCGCTTCCATGCCCAGCTCGGGGTACTCGAGCACCTCGACGTTCTTGATGCAGTCGAGGGCGAGCCGAGCGGCGGGACCGCCGATCGAGCCGAGGTAGAACCCGCCGTGCTCCTTGCACGCATTGGTCACCTGCACCGAGCGATTACCCTTGGCCAGCATGACGAACGAGCCACCCGACGCCTGGAACTGATCGACATAGGAGTCCATCCGGCCCGCGGTGGTCGGCCCGAAGGAACCGGAGGCGTAGCCCTCGGGAGTCTTGGCCGGACCGGCATAGTAGACGGCCATATCGCGCAGGTACTCCGGCATCGGCTCACCCGCGTCGAGGCGCTCCTTGATCTTGGCGTGCGCGATATCACGGGCCACCACCAGCGGGCCGGTGAGCGAAAGCCGGGTCTTGACCGGGTATTTCGACAGCTCGGCGCGAATCTCCGACATCGGCCGGTTCAGGTCGATCCGCACCACGTCGCCACCGAGGATGGCGTCGGTCTGCTCCGGCAGGTACTGGGCCGGTTCGGTTTCCAGCTGCTCCAGGAACACGCCATCCTTGGTTATCTTGGCCAGCGCCTGGCGGTCGGCCGAACAGGACACGGCGATGGCGACCGGACAGGACGCGCCGTGACGGGGCAGACGGACCACGCGCACGTCATGGCAGAAGTACTTACCGCCGAACTGTGCGCCGATACCGAATTCGCGGGTGAGCTGGAAGACCTCTTCCTCGAGTTCGAGGTCGCGGAAGGCGTGCCCCGTCATCGAGCCCTCGGTGGGCAGATTGTCCAGATAGTGCGCGGACGCGTATTTCGCCGTCTTCAAAGCGAATTCGGCGCTGGTGCCACCGATGACCACGGCCAGGTGGTACGGCGGGCAGGCGGCGGTGCCCAGCGAGCGGATCTTCTCGTCGAGGAACTCCAGCATCCGCGTGGGGTTCAGGATGGCCTTGGTCTCCTGGTACAGGAACGACTTGTTCGCCGAACCGCCACCCTTGGCCATGAACAGGAACTTGTAGACCGGATTCGCCGGATCACCGGGGTTGGAGTACAGCTCGATCTGCGCGGGCAGGTTGGAGCCGGTGTTCTTCTCGTCCCACATGGTGAGCGGGGCCAGCTGCGAATAACGCAGATTCAGCTTCGTGTAGGCATCGAATACGCCGCGGCTGATCCATTCGGCGTCGTCGACTCCGGTCAGCACGCCCTCGGACTTCTTGCCCATGACGATCGCGGTACCGGTGTCCTGGCACATCGGCAGGATGCCACCCGCCGAGATATTGACGTTCTTGAGCAGATCGAGCGCCACGAAGCGGTCGTTGCCGCTGGACTCCGGGTCGTCGATGATCTTGCGCAGCTGGGCAAGATGCGCGGGCCGCAGATAGTGGCTGATGTCGTGCATCGCCTCGGCGGTGAGCATCCGCAGGGTCTCCGGCTCCACCTGTAGGAAGGTGCGGCCGTTCTGCTCGAACGTGCTGACGCCTTCGGTGGTGAGCAACCGGTACGGGGTGTCGTCGGCGCCGATCGGCAGCAGGTCTGAGTAGCGGAAGTCCGGCGCGGCGGTCACTGAAGCGCACTCCTTCGGGCAAGTGTCGGGCTCGGCAACAGTCAGGGCTGGACTGAAGCACAGCGAGCCTAACGACCGATCGGGGGCGCACCTGCGGTTAGGCAACCCTATCCAGAAGCCGTGACACTGGGATGCGCCACAAAAGGTTGCACGTTCAACCCCAGGGGTGCTACCTGTCGTTCCAGCAGGTATCGCGCGGGGCTCCGGGCGCGCGGCACCTGATCCGATCCGAAAATTGGAGCACGAACGTGACCGACCCCCACTGGCTCGATGACGTCGAGATGCGGGCCTGGCTGGGATTCGTCCGGACCCGCGATCTGATCGCCGCCGCCGTCGGCCGCGATTCGACCCGGGAATCCGATCTCACCTATGTCGAATACTCGGTACTGGCCTATCTCGCCGAAGACCCGCAACAATGCCTGACCTTCGCCGACCTGGCGGCCAAGCTCGAATGGTCGCAGAGCAGGCTCTCGCATCAGATCACCCGGATGGAACGGCGCGGACTGGTCGCCCGCCAGCCCATCCCCGACGACGCCCGGCGCACCGCCGCCTGCCTCACCCAGCGCGGTATCGACGCGCTCGATACGGCGGCACCCGCCCATGTGCTCAGCGTGCGCAAGCACATGATCGACCTCCTCGACCGCGAACAGCTCACGGCACTGGCCGATATCTACGACACCCTGCTCGCCCACCATCGCGCGGCGACCGGCAACGGGGCGTCGGTGTCCGCGCCGGCGGGCAGCTCGTCCGCGCCGGTGCGCGATTCGGCGGCCAGCTGAGCGCTCACCGCGATGCACGAATGGCTCAGCGCAGTGCGGCGGCGAGTACGGCGTCCGCGTAGGCGCGGTCGATGGGTTCGTCGCTCACCAGCAGGCGGTACCACAGCGGCGCGACCAGCGAATCCTCCAGTAGTTCGGGGTCGACGTCGGGCAGCTGTCCCGCGCGCTGGGCGGCGACGATGCGGGTCTGGTTGTCGGCGCGCAGCGGTGTGTGCACCCGTTCTCGGATGGACGCTTTGAGTTCCGGGTCGAGCTGGGCCGCGCCGAGCACGCCGATGACGACCGGACGCAGGGTCGGATCGTTGAAAGTGTCGACGAACCCGTAGAGCCAGCGACGCAGATCGGCGACCACATCACCGTCGCCGGATGCCGGTAGCGGCACCACCGGGGCCGCCCAGATCTCGAGCAGCGCGTCGAGCAGCACCGCGCTTTTGGATCGCCACCAGCGGTACACCGTCGGCTTGCCCACCTCGGCTCGTGCCGCGATCGCCTCCATCGTGACGGCGGCGAAGCCGTGTTCGGCGCACAGGTCGACAGCGGCGCGCAGGATCGCGGACCTGGAGCGGGCCGCTCGGGGGGTCGGTGCATCGGACACGACCGGACCCTAGCACCGAAACGAAACGTTACGTTCTTGACGCGCACCCACTCCACGGCCGATACTGCTCAACAGAACGTTACGTAACGTTCTGTTGCCCGCATCGTCGGGCGCCGAACCCGAGGAATGGGAGATCACGTGTCCGGGAACGACAAGTACGCCGCCGACGTCTCGGTCATCGGCCTGGGGCAGTTGGGGACCCGGCTCGCCGAGGCCTTCCGCGCCGCCGATCAGCGCACGGCCGTCTGGAACCGCACCGCTGCCGCCGCCGAACCCCTGGTCGCCCGTGGCGCGATCCGGGCGGACTCGGTGGCCGACGCCATCGGCTCGGCCCCGGTCGTGGTGGTCTGCCTGCCGGATTACGACACCGTGCGGGCGGTGCTCGCACCGCATGTCGAGCAGTTGCGTGGCCGGGTCCTGGTGAACCTGACCTCGGGCACACCGCAGGAAGGCCGAGACCTGGCGGCACGAGCGGCCGCGGCGGGCGCCGGATATCTCGACGGCGCGGCCATGAGCGGCACCAAACGGGTCGGGCAGCGGGACGCACTGTTCGTCTTCAGCGGCGCCACCGACGCCTTCGACACCCACCGGTCCGTGCTTGCGAGTCTGGGCAATGCCGTCCATCTCGGGACGGACCCGGGCCTGGCGGCCGTGTACGACACCGCATTGTTCGCGATGGCGTGGGGCGCGCTGGCGGGCTTCTATCACGCGGTCGCGCTGACCGACGCCGCCGATATCGAACCCGCCGCCTTCGCACAGGTGGCGACCGGACATCTCCCGTTCATCGGCTCACTGATGATCGAGCACGCCGATCAGATCGCGGCGGGCGTGTATCCGAACGACGACGGCACGGTCGCGGTGCACGCGGCGGCGATCGACCATCTGGTCGCCTCCGGCGCCGATCAGCACATCCATCCCGGCCTGCCCGAGCTGATCCGGGCGCTGCTGGCCCGCGCGGAATCGGCCGGGCACGGCGCCGACGGCATCGCCAGTGTGGCCGCCGCGCTGCGATCGGTGCCCGCCGATGTCTGAACACCAGCGGTGATGGTCCGCGGCCCCGGTCTGATACGTGGGCGACGATCCGGGCGCCGCCGAAACACACGATCTGGCGCTACTCGGCGCCGGATACGTGGCGCTGACCGGATTCCTGCACGCTGCCGCCCTGCTCACCGCGAGCGGCGGCGTCACACCGGAGCGGTTCGCGGACGGGTACGGCGAGGAGAGCTTCGCCAGCATCTTCGAGCTGCCGGTACCCGCCCGCGATTCGGCTACCGCGCTCCGGCGGTAGCCGCGGACTGCGCCTGCTCCGTCGATGCGGCCGGAGCAGGTGCGGCCGGAACACCCAGCGCCCGTTCGAATCCCGCGGGTACGACGATATCGCCGCGGTCCAGCTCGGTGATGCTGGTCTTGCGCAGGCCCAGCAGCGCCGAATCGATGCCGCCGCGCAGGATGTCGAGCACGTTCTCCACACCCGCCTGCCCGTTGGCGGCCAGACCCCACAGGTAGGCGCGCCCGATCATCACGGCGCGGGCGCCGAGGGCGACGGCCTTGACCACATCGCTGCCACGCCGGATGCCACCGTCGAGCAGGATCTCGATCTCCGAACCCACCGCGTCGGCGAGCACCGGCAGCGCGCGGATGGCGGCGGGGGTGCCGTCGAGGTTGTTGCCGCCGTGGTTGGACACCGAGATGGCGGCCACGCCCGCGTCCACGGCGCGGTGGGCGTCGTCGACGCGCATCACGCCCTTGAGCATCACCGGGCCGTCCCACTGTTCGCAGATCCATGCCACATCGGCCCAGTCGGGGGCCGGGGTGCCCATCCATTCGCCGTACGCCCCGAAGAACCCCGGTGCCGGGGCATCGCCCACCGCCATATTCGGCGCGGTGAGATCGGGCAGCTTGCCCGATCGCACGTAGGTGGTCAGCCAGCGGGGCTTGATCATGGTCTGCGGGGCGAACTTCATCATGGTGCGCAGATTCAGCGATTCCGGGATCACGGGGCTGCCCCAGTCGCGCCCGTGCGAGAACGACCAGTCCAGCGTCAGGATCAGCCCGACCGCGCCCGCGGCCTTCGCCCGTGCCATCCGCGCGGAGATCTCGTCCTTGCTGCCACACCAGTACAGCTGGAAGAAGGTGGCCGGATTGGCCGCGATCACCTCTTCGATCGGTTTGCTCGCGAACGATGACAGACCCATGGCGGTCCCCCGCGCGGCGGCGGCTCGAGCCACGGCGACCTCACCGTCGGGGTGCACGGCCTGCACGCCGGTCGGCGAGATCAGCACCGGCATCGAGATCTGTTGTCCCAGCACGGTGGTCGACTGATCGCGCGCACCGATCGGCCCGGCGACGTGCGGTGCGAAACCCAGTTCGGTGAACGCGGTCTGATTGTCCTCGATGGTCTGGCCGCGTTCGGAACCGGCGATCAGCGCGCCGTACACCGATTTCGGGAGACGTTTCTTCGCGCGCCGCTGCGCTTCGGCGACGGTTTCGAACCACGGGTTCATGGCTGGATCCTTTCGGGATTCTCCGGCCACCACAGCCGGGTCTGATCGGTCAGTTGTGCGGTCAGCTCGGCGAGCAGGGCGGCGCCCTCCGCAGCGGTCGCGCCCACCGGATCACCGAGCACACCGTTGGGGCTCACCGCGCGCACTCCCCCGGCCCGCAGCAGCGGCAGGATCTGCGGTAGCGGCCGGATATCGCCGGCTTCGGCGCGCTCGGTGCGGACCCGGCCGGGTTCGAGCGCCAGTTGGAGCGCGGTCTCGGTGCGGCCAGCGTGCGGATCGCCGTCGTAGCGCGGCAGGAACAGGCGCACATCGCGGGATTCGGTGCGCAGCAGCGCGACCGCGCGGCGCAACGGCTCGACATTGCCGCCGTGCCCGTTGACGAGCACGATCCGCTCGAAACTCTCGGTGGCCGAACGGCACAGCTCGACGATCACCAGCTCCAGCGCGGCGGCGCCGATGGACAGCGTGCCGGGAAACCCCGCGTGCTCCCCGCTGGATCCGTACGGAATGGCAGGCGCGACAAGCACATCCGAGCGTTCGGCGGCCAATCCGGCACACAGCGCGCGGGCGATATCGGTATCGGTGGACAACGGCAGATGCGGGCCGTGCTGTTCGGTCGAACCGACCGGCACGGCCACGATCACACCCGCGGCGACATATTCGCCCGCCTCGGGCCATGTGAGATCCGCCATCATGTCGCCGACATTAACGTCACTCACTGACATAATCAATAGGCCGCTCGGCCGCATAATCAATAGCCGTGACGGCACACAGCACCCGCGGGCGCCCACGCGGCACCAGCAAACGCGCGCTCGAACTCATCGCCATGCGGCTGTTCAGCGAACAGGGCTTCGATGACACCACCGTCGAGCAGATCGCCGCGGCGGCGGGCGTCAGCGGCCGCACCTTCTTCCGCTACTTCCCCAGCAAGGCCGAGGTGCTCTGGTACCAGTTCGACGACGAGGTCGCGGCCCTGCGCGCCGACTTCGCCACCGTCGACCCCGACATCCCGATGATGACCGCCGTCCGCCAGGTGGTGGTCAACGCCAACCGCTACCGCGCCGAAGACGTGCCGGAACTACGCACTCGTATGCAACTGGTCGCCACCGTGCCCGCCCTCGCCGCCACCGCGGGCGCGCACTACGACGCCTGGGAGCGCACCGTCGCCGCCTTCGCCGCGAGCCGCCTCGGCCAACCCGAGGACGCGCTGATCCCGCTGGCCGTCGGACGCGCCACCCTCGCCGCCGCGCGCGCCGCCTTCGACGCCTGGCTGACCCGCGCCGATACCGATCTCACCGTCTATCTGGACGAGGTGCTCGGCGCCCTGGAACACGGCTTCGCCACCCCGCGCGAACGCGGAGGTGACCGGCGCCACGGACGCACAGCCCGACCTGGTGGTTTCGACGGCAACACCTCTGGGGTATGACTAGGCTCGATATCGGCACGCAGCCGAGCGTCACCCAGACCCGTGGGTCAGACCAGTCGTACCCGTCGAAAGGGGCACGAGTTTCCATGTCCGAGGTGTCCATGAGCCTTTCGGCGGACTCACTGGCCGCAGGACCGGTCGACAATCTGCTTCCGCAGCTGGTCGAGCACCTGCGCCAGAACCGCACCGTGCTGCGGGAAGAATGGGCGCGCCGCATCACCGACGCCCGCCTGCTCACCGCGATGACGCCGGAGGAGATCTTCTCCGAGGCCACCTCGATCTTCGACAACTACGTCGAGGTGCTCGAGACCGGTAGCGTCGAAGCGCTCCAGGCCTACGCGCGCGATCTGTCCGAGCGCATCATCCCGAGAGGCGTCGAAACCGACGAGATCCTCGGCATCGTGCTGCTGCTGCGTGACGTGCTCGCCCGCTCGCTGTTCGAGAAGTACCAGTCGAACTTCGAACTGCTCAACGACGTCCTCGACGCCTACGAACCCGCGGCCAACCGCATCGCCAACACCGTGGGCGTGTCGTTCGTCCAGGAGCGCGAGCGCGTCATCCGCCAACAGCAGGAGGCCATCCGCGAGCTGTCGACGCCGGTGTTGCAGGTGCGCGAGCAGCTGCTCATCCTGCCGATCATCGGCGTGCTCGACAGCCAGCGCGCCCGCCAGCTCACCGAGCAGCTGCTGCGCGCGATCCGCGCCAACCGCGCCAAGGTGGTGGTCATCGACATCACTGGTGTGCCGGAGATCGACCAGACGGTCGCCAACCACCTGGTGCAGACCGTCGACGCCTCCGGGCTGATGGGCGCCAATGTGATCATCACCGGCCTGTCCTCGGATATCGCGCTCACCCTGGTCACCATCGGACTCGATCTGTCCAAGATGAACGCGGTCGGTGACCTGCAAGGCGGTATCGAGGAGGCCGAGCGGTTACTCGGCTACGAGATCTCGCGCGTCTCCGAACGCAGCGGGCGCTGATCAGCAGCTCATGCCGGTTCCCATCCTCAAACAGGGCACATATCTCATCGCGTCGGTGCAGTCCGCGCTGACCGATGCCGATACCGAACGTCTCCAGGACGACCTGATGACACAGGTCAGCAAGTACCGGGCGCATGGCATCATCGTCGACGTGACGGCCATCGACGTGATGGACTCGTTCGCCGCGAGATCGTTGCGGACCATCGCGCATATGACGCAGCTGCGTGGCGCCCAGACCGTCATCGTCGGACTGCAACCCGAAGTCGCGTTCGCCATGGTCCAGCTCGGCCTCACCTTCGAGGACATGCACACCGCCCTCGACCTGGAAGAGGGCCTGGCCTGGTTGAACAGCAATGTCCCTGCCCGGCGGCGAGATGGTCGTGACCGTGGCCGCTGAGGACAGAGTCATCGCGGTGAAAATGTCGAACGACATCGTCACCGCGCGTCAGGCCGGACGTGAACTGGCCGAACAACTCGGCTTCTCCCTCACCGACCGCACCATGATCTCCACCGCCATCTCCGAGGTGGCCCGCAATATCACCAGCTATGCGGGCAGCGGCGAGATCCGATTACTCGTCGACGAACGTGAAGGCCGTCAGGCGCTGGTGGTGCAAGCCAGCGACAAGGGGCCGGGTATCCGCGATATCGCCCGTGCCATGGAAGACGGCTATTCGACCGGGCTCGGCCTCGGCCTCGGATTACCAGGGGCCAAGCGGCTCATGGACAGACTCACGGTCGATTCCGGCCCCGATCGCGGCACGTTGGTGGAGATGTGGAAGTGGGTACCCAACGGTGCATGATGACGGGTACATCGGCCGGATCGAATGGGCCGTTGCCGGTCGTGCCCTGCCCGGACAGCAGATCTCCGGCGATCGCTGCGCAGTGCTCGACACCGGTTCCGGGACCGCGCTGTTCGCCGTCCTCGACGGCCTCGGCCACGGTGAAGCCGCCGCGACGGCGGTCGACCGGGCCGCACGGGTACTGGCCGACAATCGCGCCGAACCGTTGGACGTGCTGATGGTGCTGTGTCACCGGGCGATGGCCGATACGCGGGGCGCCGCGGTCTCGCTGGCACTGTTCGGCGCGGAGTCGGTGCAATGGCTCGGGGTCGGCAATGTCGATTCCCAATTGCTCACCGCCGGTCCCACAGGACCGTCGATCAGCGCGACGGTGCTCCAGACCGGCGGGATCGTCGGCTATCGGCTACCGGCACATCTGCAACCGCAGACGGTGGCGGTACGCCCCGGTGATCTACTGCTGATGTCCACCGATGGTGTGGTCATCGATTCCGGTGCGGATATCGATCTGTCCAAACCGGCCGCCGACATCACCGCGACGCTGCTGGATCATCACGCCAAAGACACCGACGACGCCCTGGTGCTCGCGGCCAGGGTGCGCGGGACGAACGGAATCTCATGAGCGGTGGGTGCCGACGATGAGCACGGTCCTGTCCGCCTTTCTCGACGATTACGCCGCCGCATTGCGGCGCCATCTGCGCTCCCCCGCGCACGACGGCCTGGCCGAAGGCCATGAGCTGGGCAGACGAGCCCTGGTCGAGGGCATCAGTCTGCTCGACCTCACCGAGAACCACTACCGGGTCGTCACACAGGTGCAGGCCGAATCCGGCGGGCCGGGCACGACTGCGCTGGAGGAGTCGGCGCTGGAGTTCCTGTTGCAGACCCTCATCACCCTCGACGTCGCCACCCGCGGCTATCTCGACGGCACCCGCCGCTACGAACAGCAACGCACCCGCGCCGACGATCTCGCGGGCCGCGACGAGTTCCGCACCGCGCTGGTGGAGTCGTTACAGGACGGGTTCTTCGTGGCCGACGCACGCGGCACCATCATCGAGATCAACTCCGCATTCGGCGAATTGACCGGCTACGGCGCTACCGATGTGCCCTATGCGCTGCCGCATCCGTGGTCGATCCCGGAGGGCCCGCGCTACCCCGATCTCGGCACCGCCGCGCTGCGCTTCGTCACCCAGATCCGGCATCGCGACGGCCGCGACCGCTGGCTCGCGGTGAGTACGAGCACGCTGGTCAAACCCGAGGGCAACGAACGGATCTTCGTCGGCACCATCCGCGACGTCACCGCCGAACACGATGCCCAGGCCCGCGATCAGGCCGCCTCCCGGCTCGCCAATGCCGTCGCCTCGGCGATCAGTGTGGCCGAGGTGCTCGAGGTCGGGCTCGACGAACTGCGACGCACCGTCGACGCGGAAACCGCGGTGGTGGCGGTCTGGGCCACCCGGCAGGGCACGCCCGAGGTCTATGTCTCCGGTGCGCCGGTGGATGCGGAATCCGAGATCGTCGAGGAACCGCGAACGGCGCAGGTACTCGCGCCCGAGACGCGGGAGCTGCTGGAACGGGCCAGGCTGCGGCCCGGCCGCAGCCTGATCGCGGTGCCGGAGGGCGCCGACCGCGCCGAAGGGATCGTCGCGCCGCTCGGCGAGACCGCCGACGCGGCCCTGTGGCTGCGCTTCGCCGCCCCGCGGGTCGTCGACGCGGCCGATTGGACGCTGTTCTCACTGCTCATCGGCCATCTCAGCCTTGCCGTGCAGCGGGCACGCAACTTCGACCAGGCCCGCGCCACCTCACTCACCCTGCAACGCGCCATGCTCGGCCCGATCGAGCTGCCGCCACGGTTCTCGGTGCACTACGAGCCCGCGCTGCCACCGTTGGAGATCGGCGGCGACTGGTACGACGTGGTGCCGTTGAACGACGGGACGATCGGTGTGGTCGTCGGCGACTGCGTCGGGCGTGGTCTGTCGGCGGCGGTGGTGATGGGCCAGCTGCGCACCGCGGCGCGGGCGCTGCTGTTGCGTGGCGCCGGTCCGGCGCAATTGCTGGCCGAACTCGATACCGTCGCCGCCCGGATTCCCGGCGCCATGTGCACCACCGTCTGCGCCGCGGTGCTCGATCCGATCCGTGGCCTGGTCCGCTACAGCAACGCGGGCCATATGCCGCCCATCCTCGCCGATGTCGGCGTGACCGGCCGGATGCTGGAAGGTGGCCGGGCGGTACCGCTGGCGACCTTCGATATGCCGCGCCGCCCGGAGGCGACCACACCGCTGCCGCCCGGATCGACGCTGGTGTTGTTCACCGACGGGCTGGTCGAACAGCGCGGTGTCGACATCTTCGACGGCTTCGACCAGATCGCGCACGTGCTGGCCGAGACCCATGCGCGGCTGCCGCGTGAGGTCGCCGACGCGGTGCTGTCGCGGCTGCGTCCGGCCGGTGGCTACGACGACGACGTCGCCATGGTCGTCTACCGGCAGCCACCGGCGCCGCTGCGGCTCACCGTGCCCGCCCGCGCCGATCAGCTCTCCACCCTGCGGCGCACCCTGATGGAGTGGCTGACCGCGGCGGCCGTACCGCACGATCTGGCCGCGGATCTGGTCGCCGCGGCGAACGAGGCGTGCAGTAACAGCATCGAGCACGCCTACCGCGACAGCGAACCGGGCCGGGTCGAACTGAGCGCCGAATGCGATACCGAGACGGTGGCGATACGAGTCGCGGACTCCGGCGACTGGAAACCACAGTCGGCCGATCGCGGGTACCGTGGCCGTGGACTGGATATGATGCGCGCGCTCACCGAAGAGCTCGACATCGACCACAGCGGCCCCGGCACGCGGGTGCGAATGTCGGTGACCCTACCGGCGATCGCTTTCCCCGTGGCCAACCCGCTGCGCGGTACGAACAAACAGGTATCCGGGTGACAGATTCGGCAGGATCGCCCGGAACATGGCAGATTGTGATGATGTGACAAACACTTCCGGAGACGCGTACCCCCTCACCGACACGATGACGACCACCGTCGCCACCCGCGACGGGGCGACCGTGCTCACGGTGACCGGGGAGGTCGACCTGGCCACGGCACCCGCCCTGGAGAACGCGATCGACGCCGCCCTCGGCAACGAGCCCGCGGGTCTGATCATCGATCTGACCGCGGTCACCTTCCTGGCGTCGGCGGGTATGGCGGCCCTCGTCGCGGCACATCAGCGGGCGGGTGAGACCACCGCGATCGCCGTGGTGGCCGATGGCCCCGCCACCAGCCGTCAGCTCAAGATGACCAGCCTCGACCAGGTCTTCGCCCTGCACACCACGCTGGAGGCGGCCCTGGCCGGGCTGCGCGGCAACTAGACCACCGACAGACGGGCCCCACACCACCGAGGCGGTGATGCGGGGCCCGTCTGTTGCGGTGCCGGACCGTCCGGGTGGGCGACTCCGGCGCTATCTCAGTCGCAGAGTTCGCGCAGCTGCTCGATCAGACCGACGCGTTCGGCGGGCGTCGCGGCCATCGGGACCACATTGAGCACCGTGACACCGGCCTCGGCGAAGGCGGCGACGCGTTCTTTCACGAAGCTCGCCGGACCGACCAGCGAGATATCGCGCACCAGCTCGTCCGGGACGACCTTGGCGGCCTCTTCCTTCTTCCCGGCGAGGTACAGCTCCTGGATACGGTCGGCCTCGGCGCCGTAGCCGTACTTGGTGGCAAGGGTGTGATAGAAGTTCTTGCCCTTGGCGCCCATACCGCCGATGTAGAGGGCCAGATGCGGTTTCACGAATTCCAGTAGCGGCGTGACATTCTCGCCGATGGCCAGCGCCGGACCCGCGTAGACGTCGAGGTCGCCGAGTGCCGGATCGCGGTGCGCCCGACCGGCGGCCAGCGCCTCGCCCCACACCTTCTCGGCCTGTTCGGGCAGGAAGAAGATCGGCTGCCAGCCCTCGGCGATCTCCGCCGCCAGCTGCACGTTCTTCGGGCCGAGCGCGGCCAGCAGCACCGGAATGCGTTCGCGCACCGGATGGTTGATCAGCTTCAGCGGTTTACCCAGACCGGTGCCACGCTCGGCGGGCAGCGGGATCTGGTAGTACTTGCCGTCGTATTCGAGGCGTTCGCGGCGCCACACCTTGCGGCAGATCTCCACCAGTTCCCTGGTGCGGCCGATGGGCGCGTCGTAGGGCACACCGTGGAAGCCCTCGATCACCTGCGGGCCGGACGCGCCGAGTCCGAGGACGAACCGGCCATCGGAGACGAAGTCGAGACCGGCGGCGGTCATCGCGGTCAGGCTCGGGGTGCGGGTGTAGAGCTGCAAGATCCCCGAGGCGAGCTGGATGCGCTCGGTCTTGGCGGCCAGGTACCCGAGGGCGCTCACCGCGTCGAACGAGTACGCCTCGGGGACGAACACGATGTCGAGGCCCGCCCGCTCGAGATCGGCGACCTCGGCCGCCACCTCCTTGAAGCCCCCCGAATAATTGATGCTCAATCCGATCCGCATAGCACTCAACATAGCCACGGCCGAGTGACCACCCGCGACCGGCCACACCCGGATCGCGGTAGCGTGAGGACGCCCCGCTCTCGCCTCAGAACGAAAGGCCACACCGCCGTGTCGCAGCCGACCACCTCGCATCCGGATCTCGCGCCGAGCTTCGCCGACGCCACCGTCGCCGGATATCTGGCCGATCTGGCGGCCAAGGTGCCCGCACCGGGAGGTGGCGCGGTGGCCGCGCTGCACGCCGCCCAGGGCGCGGCACTGGTCGCGATGGTCGCCCGCTACACCACCAGGGCCAAGGACGCCGAGCACCGGCCGGTGGTGGATCGGATCATCGAGGCCGCCGACGCGGCCAGGTTGCGGGCACTCGCCCTCGCCGATGCCGACGCCGCCGCCTTCACCGCGGTGGGTGCGGCCTACAAGCTGGCCAAGACCACCGCGGAGGAGACCGAAGCCCGCGCCGCCGCGATCACTGCGGCGCTGCTGGAGGCGGCCCGTGTACCGGCCGCTGTGGTCGACGAGGCCGACGAGGTCCTGTCGCTGGCCGCGGAACTGCTGCCGATCGGCAATCCCAATGTCGTGACCGATATCGGCGCGGCCGCCGATGCCGCCCGCGCGGCGGCGACGAGTTCGCGGCTCAATATCGAGATCAACGTCGGTTCCCTGCCGCCCACCGAGGCCGCTCCGTTCGCCGTGACGCTCGGCCGGATCGAGACGATCACCGCCCGCGCCGACGCCCTGCACGCCGACGTGCTGCACGCCGTGCGCGGCTGAGCGCCCCCGCACCGGCCCGGTCGCCCATGGCGGCCGGGCCTTCTCGCGTTCGGACCACCCACCGAATAGATAGCCGACACATAGCCAGCACGGCTTAAAACCGCCATTACGATCCGGTAGCGCCTCGAGTTCGGGCCGCATGAAACTCGGGGCCCCGCACCACAAGTGCCAGTAGATGCCGTATTCCAGCACCCGGTCGCGCCAGAATCCGGCTTCGACGGGCGAACTGCCGAGTAGGTAACTGAGTGCGCGTACACTGGGCGGCGGTTTCGTGATACACATCACTTCACGAACCATTTTCATGCTTCACCTGCTTTTGCGTCACCACGAGTCACCAGCGTGATCGGCGGCCATACGGTCGCCGGAACTGATAGCTCGAGCTCGACATGCAGGAGGTAACGGTGAGGATCGGGTACATCACGGCGCTACCGGCGCTCGCACCTGACGCACTGGACCGCGCGGCGGAACAGGCGACCAGGATCGACGTCATCACGGTGCGCCAGGTCGTTTCCAATATCGCGGACTGCTCGGCCGATCCCGGCGAGCTGACCGTCGGTCAGGCACGCCGCGCCCATGACATCCACCGCTACTGCTCACCCGATTGCCTGGTTCTCCGACGGGCCAGGTACACGCTGAACGCGACGGCCACCGGCCGTGCGGCGTTCACGCTCGCCCTGGATCGGGCGGGGGCAGGCGCCGTGTAGCGCACATCCACGATGCCGCGTCGGACACCGCTGAGTCGTCCGTGCAGCAGTGCGCTGCTGCCCTATCGCGCCGGACATCGTCGGCGCCGAGGACATTCGTTGCCCTGATGACACCGAATGGTTCGTGATCAGCTCCACCCATCGGCCGACGGGTACGCCACGCGCGTGCCACGGCCACCGCTGAGGAGGATTGCGTTGAGCACCATATTCACCCACGAGGACACCGATTCCGATGCCGACCTGCTCGGCCGAAAACCCGGCAGCGACGCGCGCAACGGCGCTTCCCGCCACCGGCCGCTGAGCATCGTTCTCGTCGCTCCCCCGTACTTCGATGTCCCGCCCGCCGGGTACGGCGGGGTGGAGGCCGTGGTCGCCGAACTCGCCGACACGCTCGTCGCGCGCGGCCACCAGGTCACCCTGCTCGGCGCCGGAAAGCCGGGCACCGCAGCCGAATTCGTCCCGGTCTGGGATCGCATCCAGGCCGACCGGCTCGGCGATCCGTTCCCCGAGGTGGTCAACGCGCTCAAGGTCCGCCGCATCATCGAGGGTCTGGCCCGCAGCAGGCCGATCGACATCATCCACGACCACACCTTCGCCGGGCCGCTCAACGCGCCCGCCTACGAGGCGCTCGGCATACCGACCGCAGTCACCGTGCACGGCCCGGTGGACGGCGATATGTGCGATTACTACGGCGCGCTCGACGAACACACCCGCTTGGTCGCGATCAGTGATCGCCAGCGCGCGCTGGCGCCGACGTTCAACTGGATCGCCCGGGTGCACAACGCATTGCGTCCCAGCGAATGGCCCTTCCAGGTGGAGAAGAAGGATTACGCGCTGTTCCTGGGCCGCTACGCCTCCTATAAGGGGCCGCATCTGGCGTTGCACGCCGCCCACGAGGCCGGAATACCGTTGATCCTGGCCGGTAAATGCAATGAGCCGCCGGAGAAGGCGTATTTCGCGCAGGAGATCGAACCCCTGCTGACCGAACGCGATCATGTCTTCGGTGAGGCCGACGCGGTCGCCAAACGGCAACTGCTCGCCTCGGCGCGCTGCCTGCTGTTCCCGATTCGCTGGGAAGAGCCCTTCGGCATCGTGATGATCGAGGCCATGGCCTGCGGCACCCCGGTGGTGGCGTTGCGCGGCGGCGCGGTGGAGGAGGTCGTCGTCGACGGCGTCACCGGCATCATCTGCGACGATCCGGCCGAGTTGCCCGCCGCCATCGCACGTGCCGGTGAACTCGATCCGTATGCGTGCCGCAGGCGGGTCGAAGAACTTTTCGGTGTCGATCAGCTGGGTGCGGGCTATGAGGCGGCCTATTACCGCATACTCGAAGCGTGGGACGAATCCCACCGCCCGGCAGATGAATTGACCACCGTCGAGCTCCGCCGCAGCGGCCTGCTCGGCCTGCGCGCGGACAACGGCACGACACCGGCTTGGAGTCGAGCATGAGTGAGCCCCCCAGGGTCCTCAATTCCGGTCAGCCCGCCGCCGTCAACGGCGGCGGGGGGACCATCACCCTCGTCGAGGCGAGCACGTTCTGCCTCTCCGATCAACTCGGCGATATCCATTCGGGTACCTCGCAGGGCCTGTTCTATCGCGATGCCAGGGTGATCTCGCGGTGGGAGCTGCGGTTGGACGGCCAAGCGGCCGAACAACTCACGGTCCTCACCCCCGAGGCGTTCAAGGCGCGCTTCATCATGCGCAAGCAGCCGCGTCAGGGCATCGCCGACAGCACCGTGCTGGTGGTGCGCAAGCGGATGATCGGGCAGGGGCTCAAAGAAGCGATCATCGTGCAGAACCTCGGTCACGAGGACACCGCGATCACCGTGACCCTGTTCGCCGACGCCGATTTCGCCGATCTGTTCGCGGTCAAGGAGGGCCGTAAACATCTCGGCAGCGCCGAGGCCCAATCCGTCGACGGTGAACTGCATCTGATCGACCACACCGATCCCGGCCGCGGCCTCACCATCAGCGCCACCGGCGATCCGGTGATGCTGCCGGGGACGGTCACCTGGCAGGTGGTGGTGCCCGCACACGGTCAGTGGAAGACCGAGATCCTGGCCCAGCCGGTGGTGGCGCATCGGCGGGTGCAGATGGCCTTCGGTGACGATGAGGACAGTCCGATCAGCAGGCTCAAGGCCTGGCGGGCCACCGCGACCGACCTCACCGCCAGCGATGCCCGGCTCACTCAGGTGTTGCAACGCACCGAAAGCGATCTGGGCGCCTTGCGGATCGACGGCCGTGGTGATGGCTCGCCCGCCTACGTGGCCGCTGGTGCGCCCTGGTTCATGACCCTGTTCGGCCGCGACAGCCTGCTCACCTCGTGGATGGCGCTGCCACTGGATTCCGCGCTGGCTGTCGGCACCCTGCGGCAGCTGGCCAAACTCCAGGGCACCAAGGTCGAGCCGATCACCGAGGAGGAGCCGGGCCGGATCATGCACGAGATGCGGCACGGCCCCGCGGGCGGGCAGGTGCTCGGCGGCGAGGTGTATTACGGCTCGATCGACGCGACCCCGCTGTTCGTGATGCTGCTGGCCGAATGCTGGCGCTGGGGCGCGGAGGAGTCGGTGATCCGCGAGCTGCTGCCCGCCGCCGACGCCGCGCTCGCCTGGATCGACGAATACGGCGACGCCGACGGTGACGGTTTCGTCGAGTACCGCCGCAAAACCGACCGCGGGCTCACCAATCAGGGCTGGAAGGACAGTTTCGACGCGATCAACGATGCCAGCGGTCACCTCGCCGAACCGTCCATCGCGCTGAGCGAGGTGCAGGGCTATGCGTACGCGGCCCGGCTGGCCAGGGCCGAGCTGGCCGACCATTTCGGCGACACCGAGACCGCGGTGCGGCTGCGCGGCCAGGCCGAGGACCTCAAGACCAGATTCGACGAGGCGTTCTGGGTCGCCAAGAACGGGTGGTACGCGATCGCGCTGGACGGGCACAAACATCAGGTCGACGCCCTGACCAGCAATGCCGCCCAATGTCTGTGGTCGGGCATCGTCGCCGATGAACGCGCCGCCGAATTGATCGATAAGCTCGCCGACGCCTCGATGGATTCCGGTTTCGGGTTGCGCACGCTGGCGGCCACCATGGGCGCCTACAACCCGATGAGCTATCACAACGGTTCGGTGTGGCCGCATGACACCGCCATCGCGGTGGCCGGGCTCCAGCGCTACCGCCACATTCCCGGCGCCAGTGAGCTGGCCGAACGGCTCACCACCGGTCTGCTCGATGCCGCCGCCGAATTCGGTGGGCGGCTGCCCGAGTTGTTCTGCGGGTTCGGCCGCAGCGAGTTCCGCTCCCCGATTCCGTATCCGACCTCCTGTTCGCCGCAGGCGTGGGCCAGTGCGGCGCCGCTGCTGCTGGTGCGCTCGTTCCTCGGGCTCGCGCCGTGTGTCCCGAACCGGCGGCTCACCGTCACCCCGCGACTACCCCGTCGATGGGGCAAGCTCGCCCTGACGGATATGCGCCTCGGACCCGCGACGGTCACCCTGCACGCCGAGGGATCGGAAATCCATGTGCACGGACTGCCCGACGATTGGCAGTTGGTGACCGAGTAGCCGCATTCGGTCACGTAACGAGCAGACAACGCTCTGCGCCGTAGTTGATCATGCGCGCCTAGAATGGTCATCTGCCCACCACACCGTCTCGAAGGGGTGGAGCCATGCGGAGCGTAGTTCGGCACCTGTTTCTGGCGACCGCGATCATGGCATTGTTCATGGTCGGGTCGGGCGCGGCGCACACCATGTCGATCGACCGATCCCCGCCGGGCGCGGGTGTCGGTGCGGTCGCTTCCATCACGCCCTCCGATGGCCGGATGGTCGGTATCGCCCATCCGGTGACCATCCGATTCGCGGCCGATGTCGCGGATCGGGCGACCGCCGAGGAATCGGTGGTGATCACGGCCGATCAGCCCTTGACCGGCACCTTCTCCTGGACCGGCGCCAGACAACTGATCTGGACGCCGACCGGATATCTGCCCGCCGACACCACCATCGGCGTGCGCATCGGCGAGGCTCGCACCGAGTTCGTCACCAATGCCGGGGTCGTCGCCGATGCGAACATGTCGGCGCACACCTTCACCGTCAGCATCGGCGGTCAGGTGGTCCGGCAGATGCCGGCCTCGATGGGTAAGCCCGGCTGGGAGACACCGACCGGCACCTTCCCGGTGCTGGAGAAGTTCCGGCATATCGTCTTCGATTCGCGCACCATCGGCATCCCGTTGGATTCCCCCGAGGGATATCTGATCGACGGTGAATACGGTGTGCGGCTCACCTGGGGCGGTGTGTTCGTGCATTCGGCGCCGTGGTCGGTCGATTCACAGGGCTATGCCAACGTCAGCCACGGCTGCATCAATCTCGCCCCCGGCGACGCGGCCTGGTACTACGAGAACGTCGGCATCGGCGACCCGGTCAACGTGTTCTGGTGATCACCGCGCCACACCCCCGGTCGGTCTGCTGACCCGGCCGGGCGGGGTGTCGTGAGCGTCCATTCGACCGTCGGTCCAGTACAAATAGGGGGAACCTGACGGAAGAACCTGACGAAGGTGGGGGCGTTATGGATCGACGGGATACTGCGCGCGGCGAGGAACCGGCCGAGGACAGCGGTAGCGGATCGACCGCGGATTATGTGGGCGAGTGGGCGGAATGGATGTCGTCGCTGCCCGCTCCCACCAAGATCGCGCCCGGTCGGCCCGCACCTCCGGGCGCGGACACACCGCGCCGGGTCGGCCGCCGTGAGCCGATCGAGCCACGTGGTCGACGGCGGTGGATCGCGCCGGTGCTCGCCCTGCTCGGCGGTGGTGCGCTGCTGGTGGCCGCCCATGTCCAGTTCGGTGGCTCGGGTTCGGATTCCGCGTCCGCACAGCCGCGGACCGATATCACCGTCCCCGCGCCTGCCGCCGTCCCCGCCGCGTGTGCGGCGGAGCGGGTGGGCAACCGGATTCAGGGCAATGCGGCCGGTGGTGACGATTCCGGGCCCGCCGCCATCTTCGCGTTCCAGCACGCCTTCTACGTCGCCCGATCCGGTGAGCAGGCGCGCACCGTCGTTGCTCCCGGCGCGGCGGTCCCGTCTGCGCCCGATATCCAGCGCGGCATCGATTCCGTGCCCGTCGGAACCACCCACTGCCTCACCATCAGTCCGGGCGCGTTCGTCGGCCAGTACACCGTCGTCATCACCGAGCACCGCCCGCAGGCCGCGCCGACCACCTACAACGCTCAGCTCGTCACGACCGCCGAGGTCGGCGGGCGCACCCTGATCACCGGGATCAGTCCCGTCCTGTGACGGACGCCCGGCACAGGGCCACACGGTCATCGGACATGCGACCGACGACCCTGGTCAGCCGCCTGCGGGAGGGGCACACTCGCAGATATGACCAACATCGACGAAGTTCGGGTCCCCGAGCATCCGACGGTACTGGCCGCGCTGCGGCTGGCCTGCCGGGCGCCGTCGGTGCACAACACCCAGCCCTGGCGTTGGGTGTTCGACGGAACCAGGCTGCATCTCTACGGTGACGGCGAGCGCCGGTTGCATTCGGCCGATCCGCAGGCCAGACAGCTGGTGATCAGCTGCGGAGCGATGCTGCACCATGTGAGTACCGCATTCGCGGCCCGCGGCTGGCATACCGACATCACCCGGCTACCCGATCCCGCCCACCGTGATCATCTGGCCGTACTCGAATTCCGGCCGTGGCCGGACCCACCGAATCGGCTGCTCGCGCTCGCCCGCGCGATCGATCGGCGCCATACCGACCGGCTGCCGATGCTCGCACCACCGCGCTGGGACCACTACAGCGCGGCCGTGCGCACGCTGCTCTCGGCCTATGAGATCGAATTCGATCTGCTCGAGAGTTCGGTACGTCCGCGGCTGGCCGCCGCCTCGGAACAATCCTCGGCGCTGCGTCGCCACGATCCGCACTATCAGAACGAATTGCATTGGTGGGCCGGTAATACCGCCAATCTGGAGGGCATACCCGCCACCGCGCTGGCCTCGAACGCGGAGCTGTCCCAGGTCGGTGTCGGACGGGATTTCCCGGCCGGGCCGCGCTCACTGCGCCGCGGTGATCTCGACGATCGCGCCGAGCTGGCGGTGCTCAGTTCCGCCGACGACACACCGCTGCACTGGCTGCGCACCGGTGAAGCGCTCTCGGCGGCGTTGCTGGAATTCACCGCGGCCGGGCTGGCTACCTGTTCGTTGACCCACATCACCGAGCTGCCGTCGAGCAGGCGCATCATCGCCGGGCTGATTCCCCGGCCCTGTGTGCCGCAGGTGGTGGTGCGTGTCGGCGCCGCACCCGACGGGCCGGAACAGCCGCCCACCCCGCGGCGGCAGGTCGCCGAGTTCTTCTCGGTCGACCGGACCGCGCGCTGACGGCCACGTCATGACCGCCACGGGCGCGCCGGTCGTCGTCGGGGCCGATGGATCTTCTTCGGCCATGGGCGCGGTGCGGTGGGCGGCCGCCGACGCCGCCAGGCACGGCTGCCCGCTGCACATCGTGTACGCGATCGGGGTGCCGATCGATGTGGGCCCCACCCTCGGATACGCACCGATCGACGCCGAAACCTATCGCAAAGCCGGGCAGGACGCACTCACCGACGCCGGTGCCGCCGCGCGTGCTGCGGCCGCCCCGATCGGCGATATCGAGATCGAGACGTTCGTGCGGGAAGCGGCGCCGGTCCCACTGCTGCGCGATCGTTCGACCTCGGCCAGGTTGCTGGTCGTCGGTAGCCGCGGTCTCGGGGCATTGCGGCGCGGCCTGCTCGGTTCGGTGAGCACGTCGCTGGCCCGGCACGCCCACTGCCCGGTCGCGATCATCACCGAATCACCCGAACGCACCGATGGCCCCGTGGTGGTCGGCACCGACTGCTCCCCCACCAGTGTCCGCGCCCTCGACATCGCCTTCGACCAGGCAGCACGACGCGGCGCCGAACTGGTCGCGGTGCTGGCCTGGTCGGAGTTCTACCGGTATCTCTCGCGGGCCGAACTGGCGGCCGAGGCCGAGGCCCGGCTCTCGGAGACGTTGGCGCCGTTGCGCGCTCGGTATCCCGAGGTCCCGGTGCGCCGGGTCGTCGCCGAGGATCGTCCCGCGCGATTGCTGCTCAGCACCTGCGCGCGGGCTCAGCTCCTCGTGGTCGGTAGTCACGGGCACGGCGGTTTCGTCGGCATGACTCTCGGCTCGGTCAGTCAGGCGGTGCTGCACGCCACCGACTGTCCGGTGATCATCGCCCGCGCCCGGCCTTGAACGCCGCACTACGGCACAGCGCAATCGCCGCGCCGGAGTCCACCGATGGGGGTGTGCCCTCGCCGAACCGGACGGGTCACCGGTTCAGCGCGTCATCTCGCGCAGCGCGCGGCCGGTGGCCGACTCGGCGCACGCCCCGAGTTGTTCGGGAGTTCCCTCGTAGACGACGCGTCCGCCGTGCCGGCCGGGACCTGGTCCCAGGTCGATCACCCGATCGGCGCGCCGGATGACCTCCAGGTTGTGTTCGATCACCACCACGGTGTCGCCCTTGCCGACCAGGGCGTCCAGCACTCCGAGCAGGGTATCGATATCGGACAGGTGCAGGCCGGTGGTCGGCTCGTCGAGGATGTAGAGGGTGTGGTCGGCGCGGGCGGCGAGTTCCTTGGCGATCTTCAAGCGCTGGCATTCACCGCCGGACAGTGTGCTCAACGATTGGCCCAGGCGCAGATAGCCGAGGCCGACCTCGGCGATATGGCCGAGCGCCGCCGTGATCGCCGGTGCGGTCAGGCGACGCAAGGCCTCGGCGACGGTGAGATCGTCGATATCGGCGATCGATAGGCCGTCGACCCGATAGCCGAGCACCTCCTCGGTGAAGCGGCGTCCACCGCAGGTTTCGCAGACCATCTCCTGACCGTCCATGAAGGCCAGATCGGTGTAGATCACGCCGAGGCCCTTGCACGCCGGACAGGCACCGGCGGAGTTGGCGCTGAACAGCGCGGCGGGGACGGCGTTGTGGCGGGCGAACAGCTGCCGGACCGCCGGTGCGATGCCGGTGTAGGTGATCGGGGTCGAGCGCCGGTTGGTACTCACCGGACGCTGGTCGACGATGGTGGCCGGATGCTGAGCCGCCAGCTCGGCGGCCAGACTCGACTTGCCGGAGCCCGCGACACCGGTGAGTACGGTGAGAACTCCGGTCGGGATGTCGACGTCGATGCCGGTGAGGTTGTTGCGGGTGGCGTTCTCGATCCGGATCTTCCCGGTCGCCGTCCGCGGCGGGCGCGGTGCGCGATCCGCACGCAGCCCGCGCCCGGTCGGGGTGTCGGCGTGCCGCAGCTCGGCGAAATCGCCCTGGAACACCACGCGTCCGCCGTCGACACCGGCGCCGGGCCCGATCTCGATGATCTGATCCGCGATCCGCATGACATCGGGATCGTGCTCGACCACCAGCACCGCATTGCCCTTGTCCCGCAACTGTTTCAACAAGGTGGTCATCGACCGCACATCGTGCGGATGCAGTCCGATGGTCGGTTCGTCGAAGACGTAGAGCATCTCGGTGAGGCTGCTGCCCAGATGACGTACCGTCTTGATCCGCTGCGATTCTCCACCGGAGAGGGTGAGCGTCGGCCGTGACAGGGTCAGGTAACCCAGGCCGATGGTGCGCAGTGCGAGGAGCCGGTCGCGCAGTGCCGCCACCACCGGCGCCACCTTCGGCTCCCGGACCCCGGTGACGATATCGGCCAGCTCCCCCACTTCCCTGCGGCCCAGTTCGGCGATCGTCTGCCCGAGCACCCGCGCGGTGCGCGCCGCCTCGTTCAGCCGGTCACCGCCGCAGGCGCCGCACTGCGCGGTGCGGGTGAAGCGTTGCACCACCGCTTGTTTACGCTCCGACATCTCATCGGAGGTGTGCAGATAGACCCGCTCGAATCGTTCGATGACGCCCTCGTAGTCCTTCGGCGGCCGGGTGCCGAGCCGGGCGGCCGCCGCGCCGCCGTACAGCAGCGCCGTCCGTTCCTCGGGGGTCCAGTCCCGCAGCGGTGTCTGCGGATCGAAGGTGCCGATATCCGCGTACTGCCGATACCAGTGTTTGCCATTGCCGAAGCCGGGCAACAGGATCGCGCCCTGCTCGAGGGATCGGTCCAGATCGAGCACGCGGTCGACATCGGTGGTGAGGGTCTGTCCCAATCCGGCGCACGCCGGGCACATACCCGCCGGATCGTTGAACGAGAAGTGGTTCGACTCCCCCACATACGGTTCACTCACCCGCGAGAACAGCAGGCGCAGATAGGTGTAGGCGTCGGTGATGGTCCCGACGGTGGACCGTGCGTTACCGCCGAGGCGCTTCTGATCGATCACCACCACCGGCGACAACCCGTCGATCGAATCCACCTGCGGGCGGTGCCAGCGCGGTAGCCGGTTGCGGACAAACGGCGGGTAGGTCTCGTTGAGCTGGTAGCCCGCCTCGGCGGCGATGGTGTCGAACACCAGCGAGGATTTACCGGAGCCGGAGACTCCGGCGAAGACCACCAGCCGCCCACGTGGCACGTCGATATCGATACTGCGCAGATTGTGGGTACGCGCCGCCCTGATGCGGATCGAACGCACCGGGCCGGTGTCAGAGGAAGTCATCACTCGACCGTAGGACCAGATGCGGCCGGATCCTGACCGCAATTCGGGGCAGAATCGAGGTATGTCCGACACCACCGGCCGGATGCTGGAACTGCTGGCCACTCTGCAAACCGGCCGACGTTTCAGCGGCCGAGATCTGTCGGCGCGCCTGGCGATCAGCCCGCGCACCCTGCGCCGCGACGTCGACCGCCTGCGCGCCTACGGCTATCCCGTTCTCACCCAGCCCGGCCCGACGGGCTACTACCGCCTGGCCGCGGGCCGCACCCTGCCACCGCTGGTCCTCGACGACGACGAAGCCGTGGCCACACTCATCGCGCTGGCCCTGTTGGGCGCCACCACCCCCGACGAGGTATCCGGCACCGCACGCACCGATATCGGTGCTGCCGCCGACCGCGCCTTCGGCAAGATCGACCAGTTCCTGCCCACCCGGTTGCGGCTGCGCGCCGAGGCCGTCCGCAGTTCGCTCGAGGCGGCCCCGCTCACCGCACCGTCGGTCGAGGCCGAATTGCTGTCACTGCTCGGCGCGGCGGCCGCCGGACATGAACGTGTCCGCTTCGACTACGCGGACAAGACCGGGGCGCGCTCGGTGCGTCGGGTCGAGCCGTACCGGCAGGTCAACCTGCATCTGCGCTGGTATCTGCTGGCCTGGGATCTCGATCGCGCCGATTGGCGCACCTTCCGCATCGACCGGATCACCGAGGCGGCGACCACGGGCGCCCGTTTCACGCCGCGACCGCTACCCGCCGAATCCGGTATCGCCTATCTCCGTGCCGGGCTCACCGCCCGCCGATATCGCGCGGTCGCCACCGTCGACGCGTCCGCCGCGACCATCCGCGATGCCCTGAAATTCCAGGACTGCGATATCGAGACGCTGTCGGCGGACCGATCCCGAGTGATCACGCGGGTGGACTCGTTCGAATGGCTGGTGCTCCAACTCGCGCTCACCGGAGCCGATTTCGTCATCGAGGAACCGGCCGAGTTCCGCGATCGGTGTCGCGAACTGGGCGAGCGGCTACAGCACGCGGCCGGACCGCCCTGAGCGGGTTCGATCAGCGGGACAGGAATTCGTCGATAACGCGCCAGGTGGTTTCGCGGGCGGTGGGCCCGGCCAGAATGCCGAGGTGACCGCCCGGAACCTCCTCGAACCGCACCTCGGCCGCGCCGGTGAGCACATCCTGTCCGGCCCGCGCGGCAGCGGCCGGGACCACCAGATCGGTGCGGCTGCCGAGGATCAGCACCGGACAGGTGAGCTTCGCGGTCTCCACCACCAGATCCGAGCGTAAGCGGATGGTGCCGGTGACCAGTTCGTTGCGCAGGATGAACGACCGGTGGATCTGCCGATAGAGGCGGCCCGGATAGCCGGGCATCATCGCCATGAACCGGTCGATGGCCTCCATGCGGGCCAGTGCGTCCTCGTCGAGAATATTGCGGGCCACGAACAGCGGGCGGGTGAGTTCGCGCTGGAAGGCCTGCACCCGGAACCCGGTGCGCACGATGTAGCTGGGAATTCCGCCGAACACCCGGGTCGCGAGGTCGACCTCACGCCCGCCGGTCACCGCGCCGAGCAGACGCAGCGGCGCCACGGTGAGGGTGTCGCGCTGGTCGAACGGCGGGGCGATGGCGGTGATGGAGGCGATCGGCAGATCCGCGTGCCCGGCCCCGGCCAGCACCGCGAGAATGCCACCGAGCGACCAGCCGATGACCTCCACCGCGGCGCCGTCATGCTCTTGGCTGACCCGCCGGATGGCGGTCGGGACGATATCGTGAGTCCATTCCTCGAGCCCGAGATCGCGGTCGGCGTAGGTCATCTCGCCGTAGTCGATGACATAGGGCTGTCTGCCGGTGTCCAGCAGGAACCGCACGAAGCTCTGCCCGTCGCGCAGATCGAAGCATGCGGGGGTGACCGCGAGCGGCGGCACCAGCAGCACCGGGCGGTGCGCGGACGGTTCGGCGCGGTCGAACCGGCGCAGGCAGCGGTGCGGTTCGTCGTAGACGACGGTGGACGGTGTCGGCGCGTACGGCTCGATACCGTCGCCGAACGACAGTGCCCAGACGTTGCGCGCAGCGCGCGGCAGATCCCCCACAAGCGAAACCATGTGTGTGCCCCTCAACGCCTTTCAACCTCGGCAACGCGTTAACTTACTATACGGTAAGTTAACCGCGGCTCTCAAATTGTGGCAACGATCACTCGGCGCCCGAGCTGGTCGAATACCGTTGAGAGATGTCTGCGGCAATCGATATGTCGAACCTGGTCAAAACCTTCGGCCGGACCCGCGCGCTGGACGGACTCGACCTACAGGTCACCACCGGTGAGGTGCACGGCTTCCTCGGCCCCAACGGCGCCGGGAAGTCGACCACCATCCGGGTGCTGCTCGGCCTGCTCCGCGCCGACAGCGGCACCGTCCGACTACTCGACGGAGACCCGTGGGAGCAGACCGCCGAACTACATCGGCGCCTGGCCTACGTCCCCGGCGATGTGAACCTGTGGCCGAACCTCAGCGGCGGTGAGGTGATCGATCTGCTCGGCACACTGCGCGGCGGCCTCGACGAGAAGCGCCGTGCCGAACTGCTGGAGCGTTTCGACCTCGACCCGACGAAGAAGGGCCGCACCTACTCCAAGGGCAATCGGCAGAAGGTGGCGCTGGTGGCGGCGCTGTCCTCCGATGTGGAGCTGCTGATGTTGGACGAACCGACCTCCGGGCTCGATCCGCTCATGGAGGCGGTCTTCCAGGAGTGCATCGATGAGATCAAGAACGAGGGCCGCACGGTGCTGCTGTCCAGCCATATCCTGGCCCAGGTCGAGGCGCTGTGCGATCGGGTGACCATCATCCGGCACGGTAAGGCGATCGAATCCGGCAGCCTCGCCGATCTGCGCCATCTGACCAGGACCTCCATCTCCTGCGAGACCGTCCGCCCGCCGACCGGACTCGACGAACTGACCGGAGTCCACGATCTGGTGGTGGAGGGCAACCGGGCCCGATTCCAGGTCGACACCGTCGATCTGGACCCGGCGATCAGCCATCTCTCCGGATTCGGCATCCGCACCCTGACCAGCCAGCCACCGACCCTCGAGGAGCTGTTCCTGCGGCATTACGGCGATGAACTCGCCGCCTCGGGGGTGCAGGAATCATGACCACGACCACCCTCACCGGGACCGGGACGCTCACCCGCTTCTTCCTGCGCCGCGAACGGATCGCACTGATCTGCTGGATCCTCGGCGGCATGTTCGTCTACTACTCGCAGGCGGTCGGCGTCGATCTCGCCTATCCGAACCAGGCCGACCTGGATCGGGTCGCCGCCAGCATGGAAGGCAACGCCGCCATGATCGCCATGGCGGGCCCGCCGCGGGTGCTCGACACCATCGGCGGCCAGGTCGCCTTCCAGGCCAGCGCGTTCGGCATGATCGTGGCCGGATTGATGAGCATGTTCCTGGTGGGCCGCCACACCCGCGCCAATGAGGAGACCGGCCGCGATGAACTCATCCGCTCCGGTGTCGTCGGCCGGCACGCCGGTTTCACCGCGGCGACCGTCGTTACGGTGCTGGCCGATCTGGTGTTCGGCGCCGCAGTGGCGCTGAGCCTGATCTCCTACGGGCTACCGGCGGCCGGATCGATCGCCCTCGGCGTCGGCGCCACCTGCGCGGGCCTGGTGTTCATGGCGATCGCGCTGCTGGCGGCCCAGCTCACCGAGAGCACCCGCACCGTCTACGGCATCACCGGTGCGGCGATCGCGGTGTCGTATGTGCTGCGCGCGGTCGGCGATGTGGGCAACGGTGTGCTGTCGTGGCTGTCGCCGCTGGGCTGGGGCCAGGCCATGCGGCCCTATGACGGTGAGATCTGGTGGCCTGTGCTGTTGTCGCTTGTGGTGGCGGTCGCAGTGACGGTGGCGGCGCGGCAGGTGCTCGATCACCGCGATTTCGGCGCCGGTGTGCTGCCACCGCGTCCGGGCCCGGCGCGGGCGGGCGAATCGTTGCGCAGCGCGTTCGGGCTGGCCTGGCATCTGCAACGCGGTTCGTTGATCGGCTGGTCGATCGGCATGCTGGCGGCGGGCCTTGCGTTCGGGTCGATCGGCGACGATGTGAGCGATCTGCTCGGCGACGTCGACCTCGCCGAGGTGCTCGGCCAGGACGTGGGCAGCCTGACCGACGCCTTCTACGCCATGGCGGCCGGACTGCTCGCGCTCATCGGCTCCGCGTTCACGATCTCCTCGGGCCTGCGACCACGCGCGGAGGAATCGGCGGGGCGCATCGAACCGCTGCTGTCCACCGGTCTGCCCCGGCTGCGCTGGCTGGCCGGGCATGCGGTCATCATGCTGGCCGGATCGGCGGTGGTGCTGGCCCTCGGCGGGCTCGGCATGGGGTTGATGTACGGCATCATCGCCGGGGACATGTCCCAGCTGCTCCCTCTGCTCGGCGCGTCGCTGACCTATCTGCCCGCGGTGTGGGTGCTCGGCGGTATCACGCTGGTGCTCTTCGGTTTCGTGCCGCTGGCCGCCTCGGGGGCGTGGATCGCGCTCGCCTTCTGTTTCGTGGTGCTGATGTTCGGGTCGACGCTGAAATTCCCGAGCTGGCTGATGAGCATCTCGCCGTTCGACAACATCCCGCTGGTCCCGGCCGTGGATTTCGCGCCGATGCCCGTGCTCATCACGGCCGTGGTCGCGGTGGCGTTGTGCGCGGCGGGCGCCTTCGGATTCCGGCACCGGGACGTGCAGACCAACTGACAGCGCGATCCGGTGTACCGGCCACTGCCGGTGCGAGGGATCTACAGACAGCACAATGTGTTTCGGGCCGCTTCCCGGTACACGCGGGAAGCGGCCCGAACTCTCACCCGACGGTCAAGGGCGGCGACGGCGGAAACACCACCGGCATGGCGGCCAACGCCCGGTGGAACGGGCCGGGCCGCCAGGTCAGCTGATCCGGCGCGACGGCCAGCCGCATCTCCGGCAACACATCCAACAGCTGATCGATCGCGTCCTGCACCACCAGATACGCCACCGATTTCGCCGGGCACGCATGCGGTCCCGCACTCCACGACAGATGCGATCGGTTGTCGACATAGTGGCCGATGCCGACCTCGGGATCGTTGTTGCACCCGGCCATGCTGATCACGACAGGCTGGTGGGCGGGCAGCCACACCCCGTCGATGAGAATCGGCTGACGCGGATAGCTCACACAGAAGTTCGCCATCGGCGGATCGGTGAACAGCACCTCGTCGAGCGCGTCCCGAGTGGACAGACTACCGCCGAGCACACTGCCGCCGAACCGGTCGTCGGTCAGCATCAGCAGCACGGTGTTCACGATCAGATTCTGCTGCGGTTCGATCCCCGCGCCGTAGAGCGTGACCAGCTGGTGGATCATCTCCTCCTCGGTCAGTGCCGCCGGATGATGCAGCAGCCGGGAGGCGATATCGTCGCCGGGCGCCGCACGCTTGGCGGTGACCAGTTCCAGCACCGCCTCGGTGATCATCGCGTTGCCCCGTTCGGCGTCGATACCGTCGAAGATGGCCTGCATCCCGGTGGCCACCCGCTGTCCGAGTTCGGTGGGAAAGCCCAGGATCTCGTTGAGCACGGCGAAGGTCAGCGGGAACGCGTACTGTCCGATCAGCTCGGCGCTGCCGGACTCGCAGAACGAGTTGATCAGCGGGATGGCGATCTTCTCGACCGTGCTGTGCAGGGTGTGCAGATCGACCCCGTTGATGGCGGCGGTGTAGGCCTGCCGGTAGCGGGCGTGCTCGACGCCGGTACTGCGCAACGCCTGCGGCCGCCATTCCAGCAGCGGCAGCACCGGACAATCCGCGGGAATATCCTTCTGCCATACCCGTGGATCGGCGGGAAAGTGGTCCGGGTCGTTGAGGATTCGCACCGCGGTGCGGTAGCCGATGACGAGGGTGGCCGGTACACCGGGCGCCAGGTCCACCGGGACGAGCGCGCCGTAGCGTTCACGCATCTCCCGGTAGGCGCGGTGCGGATCGGCGGCGAATTCGGCCGCATAGAGTGAGATACGAGGACCCTCGGTATCCATCGGCATCGCGTGCGCGACGGGACAGGATCGGCCGGATTCGGCGAGATGGTGCATGGTCAAGATTCGAACTCCAGGTCTGACCTCGGCGGACGCGACCGGACAGCTCCGGGCCACTGATTCGTCATCGTCTGCCGGGTGGGTAGCCAAGGACGCGCCGCGGCGCCCGAGGGCCGAACCCACGAATAACGATCTGCGAGACCCGCGCGACGGCCCGACCGCTCACGATCGGGCGGCGCCACGGACTCGCCGCGCCGCTCTCCTCGCACGGAGAGCAGGCGATCGGATAACCCTCCGCCCCCATAGGACGGGCAACTCCCGGTGCCCGTGCTGCTGTTCGCTGCCCGACTGTACCGGCACCGAAGCGACCGGGCGGGCGAACGCGGGAACCGGCGTGTTCAGTCCGCTTGCAGTGGTGGGGATTTCGGGAAGACCGCGGGCAGCGCCGACAGCGAGCGATGGAACGGACCCGGCCGCCAGGTGAGCTGTTCGGCGGGCACCGCCAAGCTCAGTTCCGGCAGGGCGTCCAACAGTTGGTCGATGGCATCGCAGGCCACCAGATAGGCCACCGACTGCGCCGGACAGGTGTGCGGTCCGGCACTGAAGGCCAGATGTGAGCGATTGTCGGCGTACTGTCCGTTGTTGATCGCCGGATCGTTGTTGCATCCGGTCATGCTGATCACCACCGGCTGATGCGCGGGCAACCAGACGCCGTCGATCATCGTGGGCTGGCGCGGATAGGTGCTACAGAAATTCGCCATCGGCGGATCGGTGAACAGCACCTCGTCGAGGGCGTCGCGGGTGGACAGGCTGCCGTCGAGGACGCTGCCCGCGAAGCGGTCGTCGGTGAGCATCAACCGCAGCGTATTGACCGTCAGGTTCTGGAGCGGTTCGATCCCCGCCCCGTACAGCACCACCAGTTGCTGCACCATTTCCTCATCCGACAGGCGGGTCTGATGGTGCAGCAGGCGGGTGGTCACGTCATCGCCCGGCGTCCGGCGTTTGCGTGCGGTCAGCTCGGCCAGCGCCTCTTCCAGCATCGCGTTACCGGTGTCGGCGTCGATGCCTTCGAAGATCGCCGCCATACCGGTGGCGACCCGATGCCCGATATCGGGTGGGCACCCGAGGATCTCGTTGAGCACCGCGAAGGTGAGCGGGAAGGCGTACTGGCCGATGAGGTCGACGCTGCCGTCCGCACAGAACGAGTTGATCAGCGAGATCGCGATCTTCTCGACGGTGGCGTGCAGGCCGTGCATATCGACCCCACCCAGGGCCGCGGTGTTCGCCGAGCGATACCGGGTGTGTTCGGCGCCGGTGGTGCGCAGCGCGGTGGTGCGGAATTCCAGCATCGGCAGCACCGGGCAGTCGAGCGGAATGTTCTTCTGCCACAACCGCGGGTCGGCCGGAAAGTGCTCGGGATCGTTGAGGATACGGACCGCCGTGTGGTAGCCGATCACCAGCGTCGCATGGATGCCCGGCGACAACTCGACCGGCACCAGAGCCCCGTAACGCGCACGCATCTCGCGATAGGCCCGATGCGGATCGGCCGCGAACTCCGCCGAATACAACGAGAATCGCGGCCCTTCGGCCTCGAGCGGCGACCCGTGCGGAACCGGGCAGGAACCGGTGGACGCGTTCATCTGGTGCGTCGCCCCGTGGAGATTCATCGACAAATTCGCTGTTACCGCTCCGCGCTCAGGTACACCGGTAAGTGCTGATGGCCGTTGGACACGAAACTGACCACCGGTTGCAGCTCGGCCGGGTCCACCGCGAGCCGCAGCTCGGGGAACCTGGCGAACAGTGCGGGCAGGGCCAACTCGCCCTCCATGCGGGCCAGCGGTGCGCCCACGCAGTGGTGCGCGCCGTAGCCGAAGGCCACATGCTCCTTGTTCGTGCGGGCGAGGTCGAAGACATCGGCGGTCTCACCATGCACCTTGGGATCGCGGCTTGCCGCCGCATAGGAGGCGAGGATCGCTTCCCCCTTGGCAATGCGCACACCGCCGTCGAGTTCGATGTCGTCCACGGCATACCGCAGCGGAAGATGTGCGACCGGCGCCTCGTAACGCAGGGTCTCCTCGATCACATCGCTCCATGGCAGCTGTCCGGACGTCACGGCCGCGCGCTGTTCGGGATGGGTCAGCAGTGCGACGATGGCCTGATCCAGCAGGTTGACCGTGGTCTCGTGACCGGCGTTGATGACGAGCATCAGCGTGTCCACGAGTTCCTTCTCGGTCAACTGCGAACCGTCCTCCTCGTCCCGCACGGCGATCAGGGCACTGGTGACGTCCTCGCCCGGGTTGATGCGCCGATAGGTGACCAATTCGGTGACCAACCCGTACATCTCGACATAGTTGGCCACCGCCGCTTCCTGATCGGTCGTGGTGTCGAAGACCCGGTCGACGCAGGTGTGCATGCCCGCGTTCAACGCCTCCGGCACCCCGAGCAGTTCGGTGATGACCCGGATGGGCACCGGATAGGCGAAATGCTCCCGCAGATCGACTACCTCGCCAGCGGGCAGGGCGGCCAGCTCGTCGAGCAATTCGGTGGTGATCTGTTCGATCCGCGGCCGCAGCGCCGCGGTGCGACGGGCGGTGAACGCCCACGACACCAGCCTGCGCAACCGTCGATGATCCTTGCCATAGGCGGTGAACATGTTGTCCACGCCCACCCACGGGAACAGCGGCCACTCCTGGGTGATCTCGCCGTTGATGAACGCCGTCCAATGCTGCCGAGGATCCTTGGACACCCGGGGATCGGCCAACAGGCTCTTGAGCGTGCCGGCGTCGGTCACCGACCAGGCGGGCACACCGCTGGGCAATTCCACCAGCGCCGCGGGACCACGCGCACGAAGCCGCGCGGCCTCGCCGTGGGTATCGGCTCCCGCCATGTCGAGGACAATTGATTCGCGCTCCATCGCAGGATCCTTACGCAATGTTCAACGGAGGAGATTCGGGGAAGGTCACCGGCAAGGAGGTCAGCGCACGGTGGAACGGCCCTGGCCGCCAGGACAATTCCGCCATCGGACGCGCCAATTCCATCTCGGGCAGCGCGTCCAGGAGCTGGTCGATGGCCTCCTGCACCACCACCAGCGCCACCGACTGCGCCGGGCACGCGTGCGGCCCGATGCTCCACGCCAGATGCGACCGGTTGCCGGTGCGGTCACCGCCACGGATCCCCGGATCGGTATTGCAGCCCGCGAGGCTGATCACCACCGGCTGATGTGCGGGCAGCCAGGCATTGTCGATCAGGATCGGCTGACGTGGATAGGTGGTGCAGTAGTTCGCCATCGGCGGATCGTTGAACAGCACGTCGTCGAGCGCGTCACGGGTGGACAGGCTGCCGCCGAGCATCTCGCCGCCGAACCGGTCGTCGGTGAGCATCAGCAGCAGGGTGTTGAGGATCAGATTCTGCTGCGGTTCGATCCCCGCGCCGTAGAAGCTGATCAGGTTGGCCAGCAGTTCCTCGTCGTCCAGATTGGACGGATGCGCCACCAGTACCGAAGTGACATCGTCGCCGGGCTGGGATCGCTTGAGCTGGATGAGTTCCATCAGCGCTTCGCTGAGGTGGGTCATCCCCCATTCGGCGTTCACGGTGTCGAACAGGGCGGCCATCCCGGCGGCGATACGCCGCCCCAGCTCCGGCGAGCAGCCGACCAACTGGTTCAGCACCTCGAACACCAGCGGGAACGCGTACTGGGTGACCAGATCCGCCGAACCTTCTTCACAGAAGGTGTTGATCAACGGTATCGCGATCTTCTCGACGGTGGCGTTGAGCGCGTTCAGATCGATCTTGTCGATACCCTCGACATAGGCGGACCGATAGCGGGCGTGCACGGTACCGCTGTTGCGCAGCGCGTTCGGGTACCACTCCATCATCGGCTTGACCGGCGAATCCGGCGGTATGCTCGTCTGCCACGTGCGCGGATCGGCCGGGAAATGGTCGGGATCGTTGAGGATCCGCACCGCCTCCTGATAGCCGATCACCAGGGTGGCGGGCACATCGGGCGCCAGATCGATCGGCACCAGCGAACCGAAGCGCTTACGCATCTCGCGGTAGGCGCGATGCGGATCGTCGGAGAACTCCTCGGTGTACAGCGACACCCGTGGGCCCTCGCTGTCGATCGGTGATCCGTGCGCGACCGGGCAACCTCCGGTGGGCGATAGTGGTGTGGTGACGGGGTGATGGGTTGTCAAAGACGAGACTCCAGTCGGTGGAACAGGTATTCGACGAGCATGATCAACGAACGCAGGCAGGTACCGCGATCACGCGCGTCCAGCGCGGTCAGTGGCGTGTCCGGCGTGAGGTCCAGCGCGTCGCGGACCTCGGAGAGCGGGAAACGGTCGGCGCCTTCGAACTCGTTGACGCCCACCGCGTACGGCACACCGCGTTCCTCGAGCACCGACAGCACCTCGTCGGCCTTCTCGATCCGGCGGGTGTCGACCAGCACCAACGCACCGAGCGCACCGCGGGCCAGCTCCTCCCACAGCGGGACGAACCGCTGCTGGCCCGGAGTACCGAACAGGTACAGCGCCAGTTCGGGATTGAGCGTGATGCGGCCGAAGTCCATCGCCACCGTGGTCTGCGATTTCCCCGACAGACCGGCCATATCGTCGATGCCGACGCTGGCCTGGGTGATGGTCTCCTCGGTGCGTAGTGGCTTGATCTCGGAAATGCTGCTGACGAAGGTGGTCTTGCCGACGCCGAAACTTCCGGCGACGAGCAGTTTCACCGATCGGGTCACGGTCTCCGGCACATAATCGACGGTGCGGTCAGGCCGGGAGAGCACGGAGCCCATTGAGAACCTCCTGGAGCAGAGCTATCTCCGGCAGTGATTCGGCCGGGGTGGGTATGGCGAGGTGTTCGGTGTCGAGGAGGTCGGCGGCAATGATCTTGACCACCGAGGGCGGCAGGTCGAGATAGGCGGCTATTTCGGCGATCGACAGGGCGCCTCGGGCGCAGACTCCGGCCACCCGCCGCGCATCGGGGCTGGTTCCCGGCCCCGGGGTCTTGATGGCGAGAACGAGGGTGACCAGGTCCAATTCACGGGTCGGACGCGAGCGTCCCCTGGTCCGCACGTACGCGCGAACCAGGTCGGGGTCACGCCGCGGCCCACTCATGGCATTTCGCCGCCGTCAACGCTCCCGCGCGGCTGGCTGCCGAGTTCATGGCCCACTCGGCCTGCCAGCTCGTTCATCCGGTGCGCGATGAGGCCCACATCGATATCGGTGGTGGTGGACACCCCGAGCAGTGCGCCCTCACCCGCCGCGGTGATCAGGATCATGCCCTGGTCGTACTCGGTCATGTTCTGCCGCACGCCGTTCTGAACGCCACCGCAGAACTCGCCGAGCGCCTTGCCGAGGGAGCTGAGACCGGACGCGGCGGCGGCGAAGCGCTCGGCGTCGTCCTTGGTGACTCCGCTGGAGTGCGCGATCCGCAGCCCGTCGTCGGACAGCAGAACCGCGAAGCGGACGCCGGGGATCTCGAGGTCCTCGAGTAACCAGCCGAGCTTGTTGGTGCTGTCGGAGACAACAGTTCTCGGTGAGCCCATCAGGATGTCATCCCTTCGGTGTCGTCGGTTGCGGCTGCGCGGCCGCTCTTGGAGCCGCTGTGCCAAGCGGCGGCGATTTCGGGTCGGGCCTGGCCGGGTTCGGCATTCGGGCTGCGCTGCCCGACCGGCGGAACCACCGCGACCGCGCGGCGGCGACGTTTGGGCAGGCCACCCGTGGTGACATCGGTCATCGTCGGACGGTCTTCGGTGTCTGGGAAATCGGACACCCCGGTCAACGCATTGCCCCCCGTCGTCGCGGTTCGGATCGGCGATTCGACCGGACCGCTCCCCGCGGTGGATCCGGCATTCGCCACGGTCATGCTGGTGACGGCGGCCAGCGGTGCGGGTTCCCTGACCCGCGTGGTGGTCGGAGCCGATTCGCCGTGCAGGACGGCGGCGGCGGGCCCGGACGGCATGGGCGCCGGCACCGACGACATACCGGCCGGTGCGGGCGGTGCGGCATCGGCTGCCTGCGGTGCTCGCGGACTGACCAGCAAGGTCTCCGGGATGTACACCATGGCGCGCATACCGCCGTAGGCGTTGGGTCCGTCGATGTAGACGGTGAATCCGTAGCGTCGGGCCAGCGCCGCGATACCGGGGAAGCCGACCTTGGGGGCCGGGCCGAGCTGATGGATGTCGACCGAACGTTCGTGCGCCAGTACCTGCCTGGCCTCTTCCATCTGTTCGGCGTTCATGCGCACACCGGCGTCGTCGACGATCACGGTGACGCCGTGGTGGCCTTCCTGGAAGCTGACGTCCACATACGAAGTGGGCGGCGAGTAGCGCAGCGCGTTATCGATCAGCGCGGCGAGGGTGTGCACCAGCGGCTCCACCGAACGGCTGATCACCACGCGGTCGAGCTGTCCCGAACGCACCCGGAGGAAGTCGCGGACGCGGCCGGTGGCGCCGCCGACCACATCGGTGAGCGACTGCGCGGGCCAGCGGCGGCCGGGCAGACCGCCACAGACGATCACATAGGACTGCGCCTGCCGGATCATCTGCTGGACGGTGTGGTCGATACGGATGAGCGTTTCGTAGACCGCGTCGTCGCGATGCTCGCGCAGCGCGGCGCTGACCACCTGGCTCACATCGGCGCCGAGGCTGACCACGGAGGTACCGAACGACCGCACCGCGGCACTGGTGGCCTCGCGGGCGGCGCTTTCGGCCTTCTCCCGTTTGGCCGCCTCGTCGGCGCGCACGGTGGACTCGGCGGTGGTGATCGCGCGATGGGTCTGCTCTTCGGCGTCGCGGACCGTGGCTTCCCTGGTCTCGGCCTGGATTCCGCGCAGGTCCTCGGTGATGCGTTCGGAAACCCAGCGCATGACCTGCGCGAACCGCGAATCCTCCAGCCCCTCCGGGACTTCGACGACATTCGCGGGCTGCTCATGCCTACGGACCGATTCGGTCAGCGACGGTAGCGTGGTGGTGGCGAACCGCTCGAGGATCTCCTCGCGGATGCCGAGGTCTCGCTCCAGCGCGTCGACCCGGGTCCGCTGCTCCCGAACCGCCCGCACCGCGTACCAGGCCACCGCGAGGACTAGAGCAGGAGCCACGATCCACGGAACCAGCACGGCGATATTCAGATTCATCAGCTCTCTCGTTGACGGGGCTCGAGGGAGCGCCACAAGATGCCACAGCCTGCTGCCACAGCGCTTCGTTTCGCCTTCCTCGTGACGCCCGACCATGACTGCACCTCTGGCCGGATGAGGTTGTGCGTCGGGCACCCGGCAGAGCGTCGAAAACCCTCGACAGCTGCCCGAAAGCAACCGCCGGACAAGCACTTCGATCGACCGCCGAGCCAACGGGCCAACCCTGCCCCGGCAGCTCGGAACCCGACGACTCGCCCACCCTAGCAGCATTGCCGCGAACTCTCTGCCGAACTGGCAAGGCGGGCTCACAGAACGCGATCCGTTGCGGCGGAGGCGATCCCGTTCTCGCACGTCAACGGCGGTAGCGCCGATATCGGACCGGACGGTCGGTGTGTGAATTCCCGTCCGCATCCGTACCGTGTACCGGGTTCGCGACGATGCCGGGCGAAAGCTGCGAATCGGTGCTCGTTTCTGCCAGACTTTCCTCAGTCCTATCGACCGGTGGCGCGGTGACCTGATACGCGGCAGGACAGGAGGAGTCCGCGTGGACATGGATGTCGTGGTCGACCTGCTGATCGCCCACGCGATCGGCTGGCAGGCCCGCGCCCGGCTGCGGGTGGGTGAGCTGAGCGGCTGGACACTCGACACCGTGTCGACGCTGGTCGCGAACGTCGTGGACAGCCGACTCGGCCGCGACCCCGCCATCGATCGGCTCCTCTGGGAAACCCGCTCGAGCGGCAGCCCCTCCGAGACCACGCGCGCTGCGGCACGCCAGGTCCTGGAGTCGGTGGCCCGACAGGATCCGGCGTTCCGGGCCGCGCTGGCCCGTGCGGTCGCCGGACAGTCGGAACTCTGGCCGCGCTCATCGGAGCCCGATGCGGCCGCACGCCCGGATCCCGAGCCACAGTCCCCGGCACAGCCGAACAGCGGCGCCGGACAGCAACACACGGGCGGATACCCCGCGATCGGACCGTCCACGAGATGGTCCGCCGGCGGGAAGAGCCAGCCGCAACAGGGATCGGGTCGACCGCAACCGGGATGGGGCGAGCCACGGCTCCCACCGGCACAGCCGCCGCCACCACCGCCGGCCATGCGACCACCGCCGGAGCTCGGGCGCCGCGAACGTCGGCGCCGCCGGCTTCGCGCCGCGCCGCCGGTGTCCGCTGAGCGACACGGCCGACTCCGCGACCGCCTGCGGTTTCGCCTGCGCGGCCTACCGCGGCGGGGGCGGGATGTGTCGGCGGACGAAGGACATCATGAGCATCTGGTCGACCCCGAGGAGCAGATAGACCTCGCCCAGTCCGTCGATGATCTGACGCCGGAACAAGGCGCACCGGCCGAGGCGATCCGGGACCACGTTTCCTATCCACGATTGGAAGCACCCGACGTCGTGGTCGCCAACGAACCATTCCAGGTCACCGTCGGTCTGTCGGAGACCTTCGATATGGCGACGATGGTGTCGGGTCGGGTGCACGTGTACTCGTCGGAACCGGAGTTCGAGGTCGACATCGAAGTGCTGGTCGATCCGAAATCGCTGGTCATCGCCGGTGATCCGCATATCCGTGTGCGGGTGACGCTCGATGCGCCGTATCCGCGCCACACCCTGATCATGCGCGCGCTGACCGATCCGTCGCTGACGCCGGAACGCACGCTCCGGCTGATCATCCGCAGGCAGGGACGCATCATCGGGCTGGCCGCGCGCACCCTCATCGTGGTGGCCACCGCGGCCAGGCTGGCCACCCAGCCACCGCCGCCTCCGCCGCCGCGTCAGCTGCTCGATCTCGAATTGCTGCTCGATGAGCGGCCGCCCGATCTGGTGGTCGTGGTCTATCGGGCCGATGAACCCGACACCTACGTCTGGGACGCCTACGCACTCAGCGGCCAGATCGCCATTCCGGACAGCCTGCGCCGCAGCCGGATCGACCACAGTGCACGCGATTACGCCACCTACACTCGCCGCCTGGTCAAATCGGAGGCGTTTCGCGGGGTCGGGATCTTCGACAACCTGCGCGGGTACGGCGTGCTGGTGGCCTCGGCGCTGCCGATCGGAATCCAGGCGGTGCTGCGTGAACTCGTGCGCGATCGCACCGAGGCTCCGGCGGTGCTGTGGTTGACCGAGGAGGCGTTCGTGCCGTGGGAACTCGCGGTCCTCGACCCGCCGCTGCACACCCGCTATGCGGGCGCGGCGCCGTTCCTCGGCGCTCATCTGGCGATGTCGCGGTGGCCGTTTTCCCCCGAGGGCCCGCGGCCGAGTCCGCGACGCGACCATCCGATCATCGCGCAGGCAGTGCTGACCGCCGACTACGAAGGGGTCAGGAACTTTCCGCGGCTGCCCGCAGCCATCGCGGAGGCCGCCCGGTTCAACGAGCGGTACGGGCCGATCACCACGCTGCCGCCGTTTCGGGAGCAGGTCATCGCCTGTCTGGAGGGCCGAATTCCGGTCGATCTGCTGCATGTCGCGCTGCACGGCACCTTCGACGAGGCGGTTCAGGAGGACGGTCTGGTCCTGTTGGAGCCGCGGGCCGATGGTTTCGCGGCGTCGTTTCTCACCGCCCTCGCGGTGCGCGGGCTGCGCAATGCCTCCAGCACGCCGTTCGTCTACCTGAACGCCTGTTCGGTCGGTGCGGGTCAGTCGATCCTCGGCAGTTACGCCGGGTTTGCGACGGCGCTGCTGCGCACCGGCGCGATCGGCGTCGTCGCCCCGCTGTGGACGATCGACGATACGGTCGCCGCCGAGCTCGCCGCCCGCTTCTACGACGGCGCATTCGCCGATCCGCCGATTCCGGTCGCCGAGCTGCTGCGCCGGGCCCGCGCCGAGTACACCAGGGACCGGGTGGCGGCCGACCCCGAGCACATCACGCCGACCCACCTCGGCTATCTGGCCTTCGGCCATCCACGACTTACACTGCGGCGCAACAGTTCACCGGAAAGGTAGCGGCATATGCCCGAGGAGTTCCCGCTCGACGAGGACGGCCGCGCGGTCGAAGTGCACCGGCGGATCACCCTGCGCACCCCCGGTCTGGCCGGACGGGCGACGGTGCACGAAGCGGCCGGATCGGGCACTCGCGCCGCCGAACAGACCACCGAGGCGCTGGTGGCGGCGTTGGCGCTCAACGATATCGAGGAAGACCTCACCATCGAGATCCGCGAACCGCGCGAGCGCACCGAATCGAGCGGAACCAGGGCGGCGGGCGGACCCGACGATATCGTCATGCAGGTCGCCGATCCCGGCAACGGCTGGTGCCAGGTGGTGTTGTACGCCTCCGAGGACGGCGCGCTCACCTGGCATTTTCCCGAGGTGACGCCGGGCCTGCTGACCTACCGGATTCCGCGCGCGGTCATGCCCACCGCCGAGGCACCGGGTGCGCATCGCGGTCTGACCGGTGCGATCGGCACCAAGCTACTGAAGGTGCTGGTGTTCCGGTTGGTGCGCGAAGGCGCGGGCTGGGTCGGTGCGCGGTTCGCCGAATTCGTCGAGAACAGGCGGCATCCGCATCGTTTGCGCTCGGTTGGCTCGGATGATTACCGCGTGCCCGGCGCCGAGTTGAGCGCCGAGGCGCTGGCACATATGGAAATGGGCCGGACCCTGTTGCTGCTGCACGGCACGATCAGTTCGACGCACGGGGCCTTCGGTGCGCTTCCCGTCGAAACCATGCGCGAGCTGCACGCCGCCTATGAAGGGCGGATCATCGCCTTCGATCATCCGACGGTGTCGAAGACGCCGGTCGACAATATCGCCTGGCTCACCGACCATCTGCGCGCGCGGGACGCCCGCCTCGACGTCGACATCGTCTGCCATTCACGCGGCGGGCTGGTCGGACGAGTGTTGACCGAGCGACCGGATCTGGCGGCCGCCGCGGACACCCTCTCGGTGGGCAAGATCGTGTTGGTCGGTACGCCGAACGCGGGAACGGCCCTGGCCGATGTGGGCAAACACGAACAGCTGCTCGACCGGTTCACCTCGCTGTTGCAGCTGGTGCCGGACAATGGCGTCACCGATGCCCTCGATATCGTGCTGGCGCTGGTGAAACAGATCGCGGCGGGTGTGGCCGAGGGCCTCGACGGACTCATGTCGATGAACCCGGCCCAGCCGTTCCTGACCGAACAGCTCACCGGCCGACACCCCACCGGCGCACGCTATTTCACCGTCGGCGCGAACTACGAACCACCGGCGGGTTCCTCGCTGCTGCGCATCGCCGGAGACGGCGGCGTCGATCTGGTCTTCGGTCGCGCCGACAACGACCTCATCGTGCCGACCGCCGGTGCGCTCGCACTCGACGGCACCCATCCCCTGCCGGTCACCGATCACCTGGCCGTCGATGCCACCGCCGCGGTGGACCACTTCGGCTATTTCGATCATCCGGCGCTGACCGAATCGCTGGTGCGCTGGCTACGCACCGGGTGAACGCGCGAGGCGATACGACCGAACAGCGCCCTCGAGGTGCGGAAACGACTGTGACCACCGCGAGTGATCGCGGTGGTCACGTCGGAAGGAATCGAATCCCGGTCAGACAGTGAAGCCGAGGGCGCGCAACTGTTCGCGACCGTCCTCGGTGATCTTGTCCGGGCCCCACGGCGGCATCCAGACCCAGTTGATCTTCAGGTCCTCCACCAGACCGCTGCGCACCAGCGCATTGCGGGACTGATCCTCGATGACATCGGTCAGCGGACACGCCGCCGAGGTGAGGGTCATATCGAGGGTGGCGACATTGTCCTGATCCACCTGCATGCCGTAGACCAGGCCGAGGTCCACGACATTGATGCCGAGTTCTGGGTCGACGACATCACGCATCGCCTCCTCGAGATCCTCGAGATGTTTGATCTCCTCGGCCGAGAGTTCCGCCTCGACCGGCGCGGCGGCTTCGGTGGCCGGTGTTTCACTCATGACGTTTCCCCATTCGTGGACGGATCACTGCCCATTGTCCGCTTCGCGTCCTCGGCGGAGGTGATGCGGACCACCGCGTCCTTGAACGCCATCCAGCCGAGCAACGCGCATTTGACCCGCGCCGGATATTTGGCCACGCCCGCCAGCGCGATACCGTCGCCGATCATGTCCTCGTCGCCGTCGACCGTGCCGCGGCTGGAGATCATCTCGTTGTAGGAGTCGACCACCTTCAGCGCCTGCTGGATCGGCAGCCCGATCACCTGATCGGTGAGGATCGAGGTGGCGGCCTGACTGATCGAACAACCCTGCCCCTCATAGGACACATCGGCCACGTCACCGTTGTCGTCCAGCTGGACGCGCAGGGTCACCTCGTCGCCGCAGGTGGGGTTCACGTGGTGCACTTCGGCGCCGAACGGCTCCCGCAGCCCGCGGTGATGCGGGTGTTTGTAATGGTCCAGGATCACTTCCTGGTACATCTGCTCCATGCGCATGACTTATCCAACCCCGAAGAAGCTCTGCGCCTTCCGCACGGCGGCGACCAGTTTGTCCACCTCGTCGACGGTGTTGTAGACCGCGAACGAGGCGCGCGCGGTGGCCGCGATACCGAAGCGACGGTGCAGCGGCCAGGCGCAATGGTGGCCGACGCGGATCGCGACGCCCTGATCGTCGAGGATCTGGCCGACGTCATGGGCGTGGATGCCCTCCACCACGAACGCCACCGCGCCACCGCGGTCCACATTCTCGGTGGGGCCGACGATCCGCACACCCTCGACCTCGCCGAGTCCGGCCAAGGCCGCCTCCACCAGCGTGTGCTCATGGGCGGCGACGGCTTCCATGCCGATGGCATCCAGATATCGCACGGCGGCGGCCAGCCCGATGACCTGCGAGGTCATCGGCACACCGGCCTCGAACCGCTGCGGCGGCGGCGCGTAGGTGCTGCGTTCCATGGTGACGGTCTCGATCATCGAGCCGCCGGTGATGTAGGGCGGGGTCTGCTCCAGCAGCGCCCGCTTGCCGTACAGCACACCGACACCGGACGGGCCGAGCATCTTGTGCCCGGAGAACGCGGCGTAATCCACATCGAGTGCATGGAAGTCGACCGGCATATGCGGCACCGACTGGCACGCGTCGAGCACCACGAGGGCACCGACGGCCCGCGCCCGGCGCACGAGTTCCGCGACCGGGGCGACCGCACCGGTGACATTGGACTGATGGGTGAAGGCGACCACCTTCGTGGCCGGGGTCAGCTCCAGCGAATCGAGGTCGATACGCCCGTCCTCGGTGACGCCGTACCACTTCAGCGTCGCACCCGTACGGCGCGACAGCTCCTGCCACGGCACCAGATTCGCGTGATGCTCCAGCTCGGTGATGACGATCTCGTCGCCCGGCCCCACGTGGTGGGGGAAGCGGTCGTCGCCGAAGGCGTTGGTGACCAGGTTCAGCGATTCGGTCGCGTTCTTGGTGAACACGATCTCACCCGCGTCCACCCCGACGAACCGGGCGATATCGGCGCGGGCGCCCTCATAGGCGTCGGTGGCCTCTTCGGAGAGCTGATGCGCACCACGGTGCACCGCCGAATTGGCCGTGACGAGGAACTCGCGTTCGGCGTCGAGCACCGCGAGCGGACGCTGCGAGGTGGCGCCGGAGTCCAGGTACACCAACGGTTTCCCGTCCCGGACCGTACGGTTCAGGATCGGGAAATCGGCCCGGACCCGGGCCACGTCGAGGGTGCGGACCGTAGCGGTCATCTCAGGCTCCAGCGGTCGCGGAGGTGAAGCGGACGTAGCCGTTGGCGTCGAGTTCCTCGGCGAGTTCGGCGCCGCCCTCGGCGACGATACGACCGCCGACGAACACATGCACGAACTCCGGCTGGATGTAGCGCAGGATGCGGGTGTAGTGGGTGATCAGCAGCACGCCACCGTTCTCGCGCTCCTTGTAGCGGTTCACACCCTCGGACACGATGCGCAGCGCGTCCACGTCGAGGCCGGAGTCGGTCTCGTCCAGGATCGCGATCTTCGGCTTGAGCAGACCCAGTTGCAGGATCTCGTGCCGCTTCTTCTCACCACCGGAGAAGCCCTCGTTGACGCTGCGGTCGGCGAAGGCGGCGTCGATCTCGAGCTCGCTCATCGACTCCTTGACTTCCTTGACCCAGTGCCGCAGCTTCGGGGCCTCACCGCGCACGGCGGTGGCGGCGGTCCGCAGGAAGTTCGACATCGAGACGCCCGGCACCTCGACCGGGTACTGCATGGCCAGGAACAGACCGGCCCGCGCGCGCTCGTCCACCGACATCTCCAGCACGTCTTCACCGTCGAGGGTGATCGAACCGGAGGTCACCGTGTACTTGGGGTGACCGGCGATGGCGTAGGACAGGGTGGACTTGCCGGAACCGTTGGGGCCCATGATCGCGTGCGTCTCGCCCGAGCGCACCGTCAGGTTCACGCCCTTGAGGATCTTGATGGGCTCGCCGGTCTCGTCGGGGTTGGCGACCTCGGCGTGCAGGTCCTTGATTTCCAGGGTGGTCATGGAGTTCGAATTCCTTCGTGGAGTGAGTGGTTCGGGTCAGACGCCGATCGCGGCGAGTTCGGCCTCGATGGCCGACTCCAGCCGCTCCCGGATCTCGTGGACCGCGATCTTCTGGATGATCTCGTGGAAGAAGCCGCGCACCACCAGACGCCGCGCGACATCCTCCGGGATACCGCGAGAGCGCAGGTAGAACAGCTGCTCGTCATCGAAACGGCCGGTGGCGCTGGCATGGCCCGCACCGGCGATCTCGCCGGTCTCGATCTCCAGGTTCGGCACCGAGTCGGCGCGCGCACCGTCGGTGAGCACCAGATTGCGGTTGACCTCGAAGGTGTCGGTGCCCTCGGCGGCCGCGCGGATCAGCACATCGCCGACCCAGACCGTGCGGGCATCGCCCTTGGGCGACTGCGGATCACCTTGCAGCGCGCCCTTGTAGAGGACGTTCGACTTGCAGTTCGGCTGGGAGTGATCCACCAGCAGACGCTGCTCGAAGTGCTGGCCCGCATCGGCGAAGTAGAGGCCGAGCAACTCGGCGTCGCCGCCGGGACCGTCGTACTTCACGGTGCCGGTGAGCCGCACCAGATCGCCGCCGAGAGTGACCGCGATATGACGCAGCGTGGCATCGCGGCCGAGATTGGCGTGGTGCGCGGTCGCGTTGACGGCGTCATCGGCCCAATCCTGCACCGCGACGACCGTCAGCTTGGCGCTGTCACCGAGCACGAACTCCACGTTCTCCGCGTAGGTTCCGCTGCCCCGCTGGTCGATGACCACGGTGGCGACGGCGAAGTTGCCGAGGCGGATCTGAAGATGGCCGTAGGCGGTCTTCCCCTCGCCGGGGCCGGTGACCGTGATCACGGTCGGTTCGGCGACCTCGGTCTCCGCACCGACGGATACGATCGTGGCCGTCTCGAAACCCGAGTACGCCTGGGCCGCAACACGATCCGCTGGCACTCCGGCCTGACCGAGCCGGGCGTCGGTGCGCTCCACGGTCTCCACGTCCACGCCGTCGACCGAACTCACCTCGACAACGGCCGCGCCGTCACGCACGGCGGTACCGTCATGCAGGCCACGCAGGCGGCGCAGCGGGGTGAACCGCCACTCCTCGTCGCGACCCGAGGGCACCTCGAAAGCGTCGACGTCGAACGAGGTGAAGACCTCGCCCTTGTTGATCGCGGCTCCGGCGCCCGGGTTCTGAATCGGCTTGGTCGAAGGGTTCTCGCCCTCGACCGCGCCCACCACACCTGTCGCCATCAGCCGACGGCTCCTTCCATTTGCAGCTCGATGAGCCGGTTCAGTTCCAATGCGTATTCCATCGGCAGTTCCTTGGCGATGGGCTCGACGAAGCCGCGCACCACCATGGCCATGGCCTCGTCCTCGGTCAGGCCGCGGCTCATCAGGTAGAACAGCTGGTCTTCCGAGACCTTCGAGACCGTGGCCTCATGGCCCATGGTCACGTCGTCCTCGCGGATGTCGACGTAGGGGTAGGTGTCGGAGCGGCTGATCGTATCGACCAGCAGCGCATCACATTTCACCGTCGACTTCGACCCGTGCGCACCCTTGTTGACCTGCACCAGGCCGCGGTAGGAGGCCCGGCCGCCACCGCGCGCCACCGACTTCGACACGATGGTCGATGAGGTGTGCGGCGCCAGATGCAGCATCTTCGCACCGGTGTCCTGGTGCTGGCCCTCACCGGCGAAGGCCACCGAGAGCACCTCGCCCTTGGCGTGCTCGCCGGTCATCCAGACCGCCGGGTACTTCATGGTGACCTTGGAGCCGATATTGCCGTCGATCCACTCCATGGTGGCGCCCGCCTCGGCCTTGGCCCGCTTGGTGACCAGGTTGTAGACGTTGTTCGACCAGTTCTGGATGGTGGTGTAGCGGCAGCGGCCGCCCTTCTTCACGATGATCTCCACCACCGCGGAGTGCAGCGAGTCGGACTTGTAGATCGGCGCGGTGCAGCCCTCGACATAGTGCACGTATGCGCCCTCGTCGACGATGATCAGCGTGCGCTCGAACTGGCCCATGTTCTCGGTGTTGATGCGGAAGTAGGCCTGCAACGGAATGTCGACGTGCACGCCCGGCGGCACGTAGATGAACGAACCGCCCGACCAGACCGCGGTGTTCAGCGCGGAGAACTTGTTGTCACCGGCCGGGATCACCGAGCCGAAGTACTGCTCGAAGATCTCCGGGTGCTCACGCAGACCGGTATCGGTATCGAGGAAGATGACGCCCTGCTTCTCCAGATCCTCGCGGATGGAGTGGTAGACCACCTCGGACTCGTACTGCGCGGCCACACCGGCGACCAGGCGCTGCTTCTCCGCCTCCGGGATGCCGAGCTTGTCGTAGGTGTTCTTGATGTCTTCGGGCAGGTCTTCCCAGCTCTCGGCCTGCTTCTCCGAGGAGCGCACGAAGTACTTGATGTTGTCGAAGTCGATGCCGTCGAGGTTGGAGCCCCAGTGCGGCATCGGCTTACGGTCGAAGATGCGCAACGCCTTGAGCCGCTGCTCGAGCATCCAGGGCGTCTCGTTCTTCTTGGCCGAGATGTCGCGGACGACAGCCTCGGACAGGCCTCGTTGCGCACTGGCACCCGCGGCGTCCGAATCGGCCCAGCCGTAACCGTATTTACCCAGCGACGCGATGGTCTCTTCCTGAGTGAGCGGTTGCACCTGGTCGGTGGTCGTCGTCATTCGGCACTCCTTCCGGAGTCGATCGTTCCTACCGTTGCGGGCTGTGCAACGGCTGATGGAGAGGCTCTATTCGGTTCCATGCCGGGTTCGGCGTGCGCCTCGCCCGGGGTCAGCACCATCAGCGGGACGTGCGTCGTGCACGCGCAGTCGCCGTTGGCGATGGTGGCCAATCGCTGTACGTGCGTTCCGAGCAGTTCCCGGAACGCCTCGAGTTCGGCCTGGCACAGCTGCGGGAACTCTTCGGCGACGTGCGCGACCGGGCAGTGATGCTGGCAGATCTGCACGCCGGTGCCCACCTTGCGGGTGGTCGCGGCGAATCCGGCGTCGGTGAACGCCTCGGCGATCTCCTCGGCCTTGGCCTCGGTGTCCGCCTGGGTGTGCTCGCGCACCGGATCGATCCCGGCCACGATAGTCCTGGCCCGTTTGCGGGCGAACTCGGTGATGGCCTTCTCGCCGCCGATCTCGCCGAGCTGACGGATGGCGGCGCCCGCCAGATCGTCGTAGGCATGGCCGAGACGGCCACGGCCCGCGGCGGTGAGTTGGTACTGCTTGGCCGGACGGCCACGCCCCTTCTGCTGCCACGGCGCCGAGCGGCTCGCCCGCGCCTGACCGGAATCGATGAGAGCGTCGAGGTGGCGCCGCACACCGGCGGGGGTGAGGCCGAGCCGGGCGCCGATCGCGGTAGCGGTGATCGGCCCCTCCTCCAGCAGCAGCTGCACGATGGCCGCCCTGGTATGGCCTTCACCGGAGGTCGCGGGCGCAGCACTCGATGCGGTACCGGCCCGGTGACCAGCCCTTTCATCGGCGTTCGGCAAACCCACGGTTTTCACAACATCAGTGTGGCGGAATTCGTTCCCGAAATCTAATAAGGGTGCCCTGACCTCGGAGGGAGCGGTTCGGCGCGATGTGCGCCCGGTAGCCGTCTCACCTGGTGGCTTCGCGATGAAATCCCAGGTCGCGAGTCGGTGAACGGTGGCGAAAGGTGAAGCAAATCACCCTCGGCCCCTGATGCCGCCCCACTGTCACCACCACGTTCACCCGCTGCCGCCGGGTACAGCAGCACCTCGCGGCAGTCGCGGCGCGGACCACAGCGACCGGATTCCGGCTGTCCCCCTACCCGCACGGAGGGGTCCGAATGCTGAGAGTTAGCCATGCGCACCGCACCCGAAACGCTGCCGGGCGGACCTGCTCATTCGCTCGGGCCGACGGCGAAACCGCGCCCGGTGGTGCCCGCTAGGCTTGCCTGTCGTGGCGGTACTGGAGGGCGCGCGGCGCAAGACACTGACGCTGGGGCGCCGGGCACTCGGTCTGGACGCACCGGCCGCGGATCACAGCATCGCGGTGCTGCACCGCGACGAATCCGCGGTGCCGGGACTCGACCGCAAGGAAACGGTGCAGCTGGATCGCATCCGGTTGCTCGGCGCCACCGGCACCGTCCTCATGGCCATCAGCGCCCTCGGCATCGGTGCGCAGCCGGTGCACCAGAACCCGACCTCCGGCGTGCGGGTGCTCGGTATCTTCGCCCGTGCGCACACCGGCTCGCTGGCGATGTGCATGGTCGGCACCGTGATCGTGGTGCTGGCCTGGCTGTTGCTCGGCCGGTTCGCGGTGGGCGGGATCGGCGGCTCCCCCATCCACCGGCTGACCCGCTCGCAGATGGATCGCACGCTGCTGCTGTGGATCATCCCGCTCAGCGTCGCGCCACCGCTGTTCAGCAACGACGTCTACTCCTATCTCGCGCAGAGCGAGATCGCCGCCCGCGGCATCGACCCCTATAAAGAGGGGCCGGTCGCCGGGCTCGGCATCGACAATGTGCTCACCAACAATGTGCCGACCATCTGGCGCGACACCCCGGCCCCGTACGGTCCGCTGTTCCTGTGGATGGGTCGCGGCATCGCCACGATCACCGGCGACAACATCATCGCCGGGGTCTGGGTGCATCGGGTGCTCGCACTGGCCGGTGTCGCGCTGATCGTCTGGGCGCTGCCGCGACTGTCGGTGCGCTGCGGTGTCGCACCGGTCAGCGCGTTGTGGCTCGGCGCGGCGAATCCGCTGGTGCTGTTCCACCTGGTCGGCGGGGTGCACAACGACGCACTCATGCTCGGGCTGATGCTGGCGGGCGTCGAGTTGACCCTGCGCGCCATCGAGGACACCCATCCGTTCGACGGACGGGCCTACGCCCTGCTCATCGGCGGCGCGGTGGTCATCTCGCTGTCGTCGTCGGTGAAGATCACCTCATTGATAGCGCTCGGGTTCGTCGGCATGGCCTTGGCCAGACGCTGGGGCGGTGGATTCAGACAATTGCTGACCGCTGCCGCGATACTCGGGGTGATAGCCGTGGCGACAACATTGTTCGTCAGCCTGGCCAGTGGTCTCGGATTCGGCTGGACGCAGACGTTGAGCGTGGCGAACGCGGTGCGCAGCTGGATGTCACTGCCCACCGCGCTCGGCATCGTCACCGGATTCGGCGGGGTGCTGCTCGGCCTCGGCGATCACACCACCGCATTGCTGAGCATCACCCGCCCGATCGCCGCATTGGCGGCCGCCTTCATCACCGTGCGCATGCTGGTGGCGACAGGCACCGGCCGATTGCATCCGGTCGGCGCGCTCGGCGTCTCGATGGGCGCCATCGTGCTGCTGTTCCCGGTGGTGCAGCCCTGGTATCTGCTGTGGGCGATCGTGCCGCTGGCGGCGTGGGCGACGCGACCGGTGTTCCGTGTGCCCGCGGTGGCGTTGTCGGCGGTGGTCAGTGTGTTGCAGATGCCGCGCGGGGCCGATATGGAGGTCTTCCAGATCGTCGGCGCCGCCATCGCCACCACCATCGTGTGCGTGCTGTTCATCGTGGTGACGCGCAATGCCCTGCCCTGGCGGGCCCGGACAGGGGTGTCGGCTCGGTCACAGGCGGCCACGGCTTACGGTGTGACATCGTGACCGAAGCCTCCGGACCCGCCGTGCGCGTCGACGGCGTCGTCAAGCGCTACGGCGACACCACGGCGGTCGACGGGATCGGATTCGACGTCGAACGCGCCCAGGTGCTCGCGCTGCTCGGACCCAACGGTGCGGGCAAGACCACCACCGTCGAGATGTGCGAGGGTTTCGTCACGCCCGACGCCGGTTCGGTGCGGGTGCTCGGTCTGGACCCGATCGCCGATTCCGACCGGCTGCGTCCGCGCATCGGGGTGATGTTGCAGGGCGGCGGCGCCTACCCCGGCGCCAGGGCCGGGGAAATGCTCGACCTGGTGGCCTCCTACTCCGCCGATCCGCTCGACCCGGCCTGGCTGCTGCGCACCCTCGGTCTCGACGACAACCGCCGTACCCCGTACCGCAGACTGTCCGGCGGTCAGCAGCAGCGGCTGTCGCTGGCCTGCGCGCTGGTGGGGCGGCCGGAGATCGTCTTCCTCGACGAACCGACCGCCGGTCTGGACGCCCAGGCCCGGATCATGGTGTGGGAGTTGATCGACGCGCTGCGCCGCGACGGCGTGACCGTGGTGCTCACCACGCACATGATGGATGAGGCCGAGGAGCTGGCCGACCAGCTGGTGATCATCGACCACGGCCGGATCGTCGCCGCGGGCACGCCCGCCGAGGTCACCGCGCACGGCGCCGCCGGACAGTTGCGGTTCTCCGCGCCACCCAAGCTCGATCTGGAACTGCTGAAATCGGCCCTGCCGGAAGGTTTCGCGCCGCGCGAGACCAGTCCGGGCGCGTATCTGGTGGAAGGTGAGATCGACCCGCAGGTACTGGCCACGGTGACGGCGTGGTGCGCGCGGGTGAATGTGCTCGCCACCGATATCCGCATCGATCAGCGCCGCCTCGAGGACGTCTTCCTGGAACTGACCGGACGGGATCTGCGCGGATGACCAAACCCGATCTCACCACCAACCGTTTCCCGGCGGGCACATTCTCCCCCGCGCCGCGTCCGAACGCGCGCGCCACCATGCTGGCCGCGCAGACCCGCCTCGAACTGATCCTGTTGCTGCGCAACGGGGAACAGCTGCTGCTCACCATGCTGATCCCGATCACCCTGTTGATCGGGTTGAGCCTGCTGCCGTTCGGCGATCTCGGCACCGACCGGGTCGATCAGATCGTGCCGGCGGTGATGATGGTCGCGGTCATGTCCACCGCGTTCACCGGGCAGGCGATCGCGGTCGGCTTCGATCGCCGTTACGGCGCGCTCAAACGTCTGGGTGCGACGGCGCTGCCGAGATGGGGCATCGTGGCGGGCAAGAGCGCCGCGGTGTTGATCGTGGTGGTGTTGCAGGCGGTGCTGCTCGGCCTGATCGGCGCCGCGCTGGGCTGGCGGCCCGAACCGGCCGGGCTGCTGCTGGGCGCGGTGGTGATCGCCTTGGGCACGGCCACCTTCGCCGCCATGGGTCTGCTGCTCGGCGGCACGCTCAAGGCCGAGGTGGTGCTGGCGCTGGCGAATGTGCTGTGGTTCGTCATGCTCGGCGTGGCCACGGTGGTGTTCGCCTCCGATGATCTACCGACCGCGGTGAGCGTGCTCGCACGGCTGATCCCCTCGGGCGCGATGGCCGTGACGCTGGAGGACGCACTGCGCAACAGCATCGACTGGTTCGGTGTGGGTGTACTCGCCGCATGGGGTCTGATCTGTGGGTTCCTCGCCACCAGGTTCTTCCGGTTCCAGTGATCCGACGCTGCGGCCACTGCTGATCCGGTGTTGGGGCCACCGCGTCATCACGTCGGAACCTCTATCAAACGACATCTTGTAGTAGTCCGCCTGCGGGCCGGAAACCCGGTACCGCTACCATCGTGACGTGCTGTATCGCGCATTCCTGCGTCTCGTCGACCGCCTGCCGCTGCTGTCCCAGCGCGGCCAGCTCCTGATTGCCGCGGGCGTCATCGCCTCGCAGGCCGGTATCGCGGTGACGGGCGCCATCGTGCGCGTCACCGCGTCCGGCCTCGGCTGCCCGACCTGGCCGCAATGCTTCCCCGGCAGCTTCACCCCGGTGGGCGTGTCCGAGGTGCCGGTCCTGCATCAGACCGTCGAGTTCGGCAACCGGCTGCTCGCCTTCGTGGTGACACTGTTCGCCGCGCTCATCGTGCTGGCGGTGGTCAGGGCGCGACGCAGGCGCGAGGTGCTGATCTACGCGTGGCTGATGCCCGCGGGCACCGTCGTGCAGGCCATCATCGGCGGTATCACGGTGCGTACCGGTCTGCTGTGGTGGACCGTGGCCGTACACCTGGTGGCGTCGATGCTGATGGTGTGGCTCGCGGTGGTCATGTACGCCAAGATCAGCGAACCGGACGATGGTGTGGAAACCGTTCGCGCACCCGCCCCGCTGCGCTGGCTGACGGTCCTGAGCGGGCTCGCGCTCGCCGGAGTGTTGATCGCGGGCACACTGGTCACCGCGGCAGGTCCGCACGCCGGGGACAAGAGCATCGATCGGCCGGTCGCCCGGCTCGAAGTCGAGATCGTGACCCTGGTGCATCTGCATTCACAGCTGCTGGTCGGCTATCTGGCCCTACTGATCGGCCTGGCGTTCGGCCTCCTCGCGGTCGGCGCACCGAAACCGGTGCGCACCCGGATGTGGGTCCTACTCGGTCTGGTCGCCACCCAATCGCTCGTGGGTGTCGTGCAGTACTTCACCGACGTGCCCGCCGCTCTCGTCGCCATCCATGTGGGCGGCGCCGCCGCGTGCACGGCGGCGACCGCCGCACTGTGGGCCTCGCTGCGCACCAGGGAACCCGTCCCCGCATCCGTCACCGACGCACCGGCCGTCTCGACCGCCTGATCCGCCCGGTTCGCCGCCGCGTCCAGCCTCAGGCCAGGGTGAGCTGGACGTCGATATTGCCGCGGGTGGCGTTCGAGTACGGGCACACCTGATGGGCGGCGGCGATCAGTGCTTCACCCTGCTCCCGCGCCACGCCCGGCAGGTCGACGGTCAGCGCGACCGACAGTCCGTAGCCCGCGCCGTCCGGGCCGATGCCGACGGCGCCGGTCACCGAGGTGCCGTTCAGCGCCACTTTCTCCCGCCGCGCGACCACCTGCAAGGCACTGTGGAAGCAGGCCGCGAAGCCCGCCGCGAACAACTGCTCGGGGTTGGTGCCGGCGCCGCCCGCGCCACCGAGTTCCTTCGGGATGCTCAGGTCCAGATCCAGGGCGGTATCGGTCGAGCGGACGTGGCCGCCGCGTCCGGCTCCGGTGGCGGTGGCTTCAGCGGTGTACAGGATGGTCATGCGTTCTCCTCGGTGTCGTCCAGCACCAGATGCTGGTTGTCGATGAAGGCGGTGATGGCGCGGAGTTGTGTGCGGAATTCGTCGAGTTCGACGCCGGACAGGCCGGTCGCACAGCCGATCCGGTGCGGGACCGACCTGGCCCGCTCGCGCAACGCCTGTCCCTCGACGGTGGCCTCGACCAGCACCGAGCGCTCATCGCCCGCCGCGCGCCTGCGCAGCACCAGTCCGGCCGATTCGAGCCGTTTGAGCAGCGGCGACAGTGTTCCCGAATCCAGTTCGAGGGCCGCGCCCAGATCCTTGACGGTCACCTCGCCGCGCTCCCACAGCACCAGCAGCACCAGATACTGCGGATAGGTCAGGCCAAGTTCGTCCAGCAGCGGCCGGTACAGCCTGGTCACGGCCCGAGAGGCCGAATACAGCGCGAAGCACACCTGCCGGTCGAGTGCGAGTTCGTCCGATTCCGTCATCGGTCACCACCTCCACTCAGAACGGTAGTGAGCAATTCAGTTGTGCACAACCAATGTGCCTGTGACGCTCGACTCCATGGACATGGAACGCCTCGGCCCTCGACCTCGCCGCGGGCCGAGGCGGTGTATCAGGCGGAGTCGGCCGACGAGCCGCGATAGCTGCGGGCCACCAGCGCGGAGGTGAGATACCAGAGCCCGGACGGTTGCGTCGGGTCGAAACCGGTCAGCATCCTGACTCGCTTGAGGCGGTAGTCGAGGGTGTTGGTGTGCATATGCATCAGCCGGGCCGTGCGCTGCCGGTTGAAATTGTTGGCGATGTGCTGACGCAGGGTGTCCAGCAACTCGGGATGCTCATCCAGCGGATCGAGGATGCCGCTGAGGTATTCGCGCGCGGGGCCCGGTCGGGTGATCTGGAATTCGAGCGCGAGGTCGTTGAAGCGGTGCAATCCGCCGAGACCCGAAATCCGCTGCACGGTATCGAGCAGCTCATGGGCCTGTTCGGAGGCGGCCGGGATATCGGCGGGCGCGGCCGGGACAACGGTCGCGGTGATCGGCACCCGCGCCGCCGCCGACAACCCGGCGATCAACTCGTCCAGCGCGTCGTCGTCGAAATCGGCCGACGGCAGCAACACCGTCCCACCGTCGACGCTCAGCAGCGACAACGCCCGATCCCCACAGCGGGTCGCCAGCTCGGCCTGGATCCGCCGCAGCTTACGTCGCGCGACGATCTTGCCGTCCACCTCCGGCGCCGCCTCGTCCGCATGCGGCGCAATAGCCAGCGCCACTACGGCATACGAGGCGACGATCTCGATACCGCATTCCCTGGCCATGGTCGAGGTGCTGTGCCCGCCGAGCAGTGCCGAGGTCAGCGTGTGCACCGCGGTGTGATGCTCACTGACGACGGCACGATATTCACGCACATAGGCCATCGACACCGTGGTGGTGATGGTGTCCAGGATTTCCAGCAGTCGCCGCACAGTGGTCACCAGATCGGCGAAGTCCGCCGGCGAGGCGTTGGCCAGCAGCGCGTCGAGCCCGAGTTTGAAGCCCTCGTGGATGGCGTGGTTGATGGTGTCGATGGGGATGCCCTCGCGCGCCCATTCGGCGGCGGCGTCACTCACCTGCTCGATCTGCTCGGGCAGACTGCGTCCGTCGAGCACGGACAGGGTGAGTTCGAGGCAGACCCGCGTCACGGCGGTGACATCGCCCTGGAGCGCGTCGCCGGGCAGTGTCCCGCAGGGCGCGACATTCTCGACGAAGTGCCCGACCATCCGGCGCGAGAGCGAGGTGACATCGCGCAGATGGGTGGTAATCGAGGGACCGGAAACGGTCCGGCGCGGGCGAGTCGAGTCGACGACCGTCATATCGATTCCTTCTGGCCCGGAGGTTTGATCGCGGAATGATCACGGTATCCCGGATAGTTACCGGCCAGTAGGGGTAAGCGGCTGGATTGTGAAATCAACCAGCGATCCGGCCGTGCGCCTGTGACGGCGCACAGACCGGTGCGGTCTCGCTATCGCTCGTTGCGCGCCTTGGGGAAACGGGTCTGCCGGGCGACCCAGCCCGCCATCTTGGCCCAGTGGCCGGCCCGCGGGGTGACGATCGAGGTCAGCGCGCGATCCCATTCGTCGGCCTCGCTCAGCCCGTCGACCCGCTCGACCAGCGCCTTCGCGATATCGAGGTCGGCGACGACGCGATCGCCGAGAATCCCGTCCGAGCCGACGAGGGTGACGCGCACACCCATGCGGCCGATCGGCTGGAGGACGGCGGTCGCGGATCCGCCGTGGTCGGCGACGAACTTCTGCACCGAATCCACAACGGAACTCGGCACCTGCGCGGTTACGGTGGCGACATCAGCACTCATGCCCGTAGTTTACCGACGGGTAAGAAAAGCTCCACCCCCGCGGTCGGCCGGATCGGGGTGGTCGCGGTGTAGAACTGGAGCCATGCGCGCCATCCAGGTTTCCGAGCACGGCGGTCCCGAGGTCCTGACCTACGCCGAGGTGCCCGACCCGCAGATCGGGCCCGGCCAGCTGCTGGTCGATACCGACGCGATCGGCGTCAACTTCATCGACACCTATATCCGCACCGGCACCTACAAGCAGCCGGTTCCCTACATCCCCGGCGCCGAGGGCACCGGCGTGGTGGCCGAAGTGGGTGCGGAGGTCACCGATTTCCGACCGGGTGATCGAGTCGCGTGGGCCAACGCACCGAGTAGTTACGCACCGCTGGTGGCCGTCGACGAGGCCGTCGCCGTCGCGGTGCCCGACGGGGTCGACCCGCCCGTCGCCGCCTCGGCGCTGCTGCAAGGCATGACCGCGCACTATCTGATCGAGTCGATCTACCGGCCCGAACCCGGCGAGACGGTGCTCGTGCACGCGGGCGCGGGCGGGGTGGGCCTGTTGCTGACCCAGATGGCCGCGGCGCGCGGGGTCCGGGTGATCACCACGGTGTCCTCCGAGGAGAAGGAGGTGCTCTCGCGTGCGGCGGGGGCCGCGGAGGTGCTGCGCTACGGCGACGATCTGGCCGAGCGGGTCCGCGCACTGACTGACGGCGTCGGGGTGTCGGCGGTCTACGACGGCGTCGGCGCCGACACCTTCGACGCCAGTCTCGCGTCCTTGCGCATCCGCGGAACGCTGGCGCTGTTCGGCGCCGCCAGTGGTCCGGTACCGCCGTTCGATCCACAACGGCTCAATTCCGGCGGTTCGCTGTTCCTCACCCGGCCCACGCTCGCGCACTACACCCGAGACCGCGCCGAATTGCTGTGGCGGGCCGGTGATGTACTGGAAGCGATTGCCGAAGGCGCGTTGGCGATACGGGTGGGCGCCACCTATCCGCTGGCCGAAGCCGCGCGAGCGCACCGCGATCTGGAGGGCCGCAAGACCACTGGCTCCCTCGTGTTGCTGCCCTGAGCCGGTTCAGTAGTCGCGTCCCGTGAGGCCGCGATAGACGAAGCGGGTCAGCCCGTCGATCGCCTCTCGTCGGACAGCTGTATCGAGCCGTCCTCGTACGCCTCGACTGCTACATAGGGCGTCTCCGCGAGCACGCCTCGGCTCAGCCGAACAGGACCTCACCGATGGTGGTCCACCCGAGCACCGAGTCGATGGCCAGGCCGCAGAACACCACCGCCAGGTAGTTGTTGGACTGGAGGAACAGCCGCAGCGGCTTCACCGACTCACCGCGCCGCACACCCGCATACAACTGGTGGGCCATCAGCAGGAACCAGGCACCGGCGACCAGTGCGACGGCCGCGTAGATCACGCCGGTCGCCGGGACCAGCGCCAGGGTGGTGAGCACGGTCAGCCAGGTGTAGATGACGATCTGTTTGGTGACGGTCTGCTCGGTGGCCACCACCGGAAGCATCGGCACACCGGCTGCGCGGTAGTCCTCCTTGTAGCGCATGGCCAGCGCCCAGGTGTGCGGCGGAGTCCAGAAGAAGATCACGCCGAACAGGGCGATCGCGGGCCAGCCGATGGTTCCGGTGACCGCCGACCAGCCGACCAGTGCCGGCATACATCCGGCGGCGCCGCCCCACACCACATTCTGTGCGGTGCGGCGTTTGAGGCCGAGGGTGTAGACGAAGACGTAGAACAGGATCGTCGCGACCACGAGCACGCCACTGAGCAGGTTGGCCTGCCACCACAGCCAGGCGAACGAACCGATACCGAGCACGACGCCGAAGACGAACGCGTGCGAGGTCGGCACCGCATCGCGGGCCAGCGGGCGCTTCGCCGTCCGCTTCATCACCTTGTCGATATCGGCGTCGGCGACACAGTTGAGGGTATTCGCGCTCGCCGCGCCCATCCAGCCGCCGAACAACGTGGCCAAGATGAGCCGGATGTCGACCTGACCGCGATCGGCGAGGAGCATGGTCGGGATGGTGGCGACCAACAGCAGCTCGATGACGCGCGGTTTGGTCAGCGCGATATAGGCCAGCGGCCGGCGCAGAATTTTCGCTACCGGGCCGTCACCGGTGACCCGATCCGCCAGGGCCGGCGAGGAATCGTGCGCGCCGCCGACCCCCGGCTGTTGACCGATCCGCACTGTTTCTCCTCGCACGCTGTGCATCGCATCCGGCTGTGGAACGAGCAGCGCGCAGCTGCGGCGCGGCCACTACTACAGACGATGGTAGACCCACACCCGCAGCGCACCGACCCGCGCCCCCTGCCCGGGCGAGCATCCGTTCACCCGCGGGTAACCGCCCGCACCCGGTGTGAACAGCGGGGGTTCACGGCTGCGGCCGGGTATTCGTGGCGACGGACACATACGCCGTGAGCAGCGCGGGGCCGGATGCAACGCATAGCCGGGCGCGTCGCGGGTATCCGGTCACGGACCGGCGCGGGCAGCCGCCACACCGTCGAGCGGGGGATTTTCCCCCGGGTTCATGCGCGTCCGGTCGTGGGCACATCTAGGGTGGTAGCTACATCCGGCACGCGCTTTTCGGCGCTGCCGTAGGTCATGCCACCGCCCATCCGCCATCGTCGACGAAACCAATGTCAGGAGAACCCCGGTCGTGTCAGTGACAGACGACATCCGCGCCCTCACCCAGCCGAACCATCCGGCCGACTGGACGGACCTGGACACCAAGGCGGTCGACACGATCCGGGTGCTGGCCGCCGACGCGGTCCAGAACGCGGGTAACGGTCACCCCGGTACCGCGATGAGCCTCGCGCCGCTGGCCTATGTGCTCTACCAGCGGGTCATGACCCACGACCCGAGCGATCCGAGCTGGGTCGGCCGTGACCGCTTCGTACTCTCCTGTGGACATTCCAGCCTCACCCAGTACATCCAGCTGTACCTGGCCGGTTTCGGGCTCGAACTCGACGACCTGAAGAACCTGCGCAAGTGGGGCTCGCTGACCCCGGGCCACCCCGAGTTCCGCCACACCGACGGCGTCGAGATCACCACCGGCCCGCTCGGCCAGGGTCTGGCCTCCGCCGTGGGTATGGCGATGGCCGCCCGCCGTGAGCGCGGCCTGTTCGATCCGGAGGCCGCGCCCGGCGCCAGCCCGTTCGATCACTTCATCTACGTCGTCGCCTCCGACGGCGACCTCGAGGAGGGTGTCACCTCCGAGGCATCCTCGCTGGCGGGCACCCAGCAGCTCGGCAACCTGGTGGTGATCTACGACGACAACAAGATCTCCATCGAGGACGACACCACCATCGCCTTCACCGAGGACGTCGCCGCCCGCTACGCCGCCTATGGCTGGCATGTGCAGACCGTCGAGGGCGGCGAGGACGTCGTGGCGATCGAGGCCGCCATCGAGGCCGCCAAGGCCGAGACCGGTAAGCCGTCGATCATCGTGCTGCGCACCGTCATCGGCTACCCGGCGCCCACCAAGATGAACACCGGCGCCTCGCACGGTGCCGCGCTCGGCGGCGACGAGGTGGCCGCCACCAAGAAGATCCTCGGTTTCGATCCGGAGCGCAGCTTCCAGGTCGACGACGCCGTCATCGCGCACACCCGCAAGGCGGTCGAGCGCGGTCAGCAGGCGCACAAGGACTGGCAGCAGCGCTTCGATGCGTGGGCGCAGGCCAACCCGGACAACAAGGCTCTGTTCGATCGTCTCGTCGAGCGAGCACTGCCCGCGGGCTGGACCGCGAATCTGCCCACCTACGAGGCCGATCCGGCGGGTGTGGCCACCCGTAAGGCCTCGGGCAAGGTGCTGGCCGCGCTGGCGCCGGTGCTGCCGGAGCTGTGGGGCGGTTCGGCCGACCTCGCCGAATCCAACAACACCACCATGCCGGATGTGGCGAGCTTCGGTCCCGAGGCGATCTCCACCGGTATGTGGAAGGCCAACCCGTACGGTCGCACACTGCACTTCGGTGTCCGCGAGCACGCCATGGGCTCGATCCTCAACGGCATCGCGCTGCACGGCCCGACCCGCCCCTACGGCGGCACCTTCCTGGTGTTCAGCGATTACATGCGTCCGGCGGTGCGGCTGGCCGCGCTGATGCGGTTGCCCGTCACCTACGTCTGGACCCACGATTCCATCGGCCTCGGCGAGGACGGCCCCACCCATCAGCCGATCGAGCATCTGGCCGCGCTGCGCGCCATTCCGGGCCTGAACGTGGTCCGCCCCGGCGACGCCAACGAGACCACCTACGCCTGGCGCACCATCCTCGAGCGCGACAGCAGCGAGCACAGCTCGCACTTCTCGGTGTCGGAGCTGCCGCATCAGGACGGTCCGTCGGCGCTGGCGCTGACCCGGCAGAACCTGCCGGTTCAGGAGGGCACCAGCTACGAGGGCGTATCGAAGGGCGGCTACATCCTGGCCGAGGCCTCCACCGGTGTCCCGCAGGTGATCCTGATCGCCACCGGTTCCGAACTCCAGCTCGCCGTCGAGGCGCGCACTACGCTGGAGGAGCAGGGTATCGGTACCCGCGTGGTCTCGATGCCGTGTGTGGAGTGGTTCGACGCGCAGGACAAGGCCTACCGCGACGAGGTGCTGCCGCCCTCGGTCGCCGCGAGGGTGACCGTCGAGGCCGGTATCGCGATGCCGTGGCACCGGTTCGCCGGTGACGCGGGCGAGATCGTCTCCATCGAGCATTTCGGCGCCTCCGCCGACTACAAGACCCTGTTCCGCGAGTTCGGCTTCACGCCAGAGGCCGTCGTCGCCGCAGCCCAGCGCACGCTCAGCAACGTGAAGGGATAAGTGCTCATGGCACAGAACGAGAACGTCGCCGCTCTCAGCGCGGCGGGAGTGTCGGTCTGGCTCGACGATCTGTCCCGCGACCGGATCAATTCCGGCAATCTCGCGGAACTCATCGCGACCCGCGGCGTGGTCGGGGTGACCACCAACCCGACCATCTTCCATGGTGCGTTGAGCACGGGTCACGCCTACGACGCCCAGGTCGCGGCGCTGGCCGCGCAGGGCGCCGACGCCGACGCGGCGATCCGCACCATCACCACCGACGACGTCCGCGCGGCCTGCGATGTGCTGGCCGGGGTGTTCGAGGAGACCGGTGGGGTGGACGGCCGGGTCTCCATCGAGGTCGATCCGCGGCTGGCCTTCGACGCGGAGAAGACCACGGCGCAGGCGGTCGAGCTGTGGAAGATCGTCGACCGGCCCAATCTGTTCATCAAGATTCCGGCCACCGAGGAAGGTCTGCCCGCGATCACCGCGGTGATCGCCGAGGGCATCAGCGTCAATGTCACGCTGATCTTCTCGGTCGCCCGGTATCGCTCGGTGATGGGCGCCTACCTCGACGGCCTGCGCAAGGCGCGCACCGCGGGCCACGATCTGGCCTACATCCATTCGGTGGCCTCGTTCTTCGTGTCCCGGGTGGACACCGAGATCGATAAGCGGCTCGAGGCGATCGGCTCGCCCGAGGCGCTGGCCCTGCGTGGTCAGGCCGGTGTGGCCAACGCCAGGCTCGCCTACGCCGAGTACCAGGACGTCTTCGACGGCGGCGCGCACACCTCGACGTTCACCCATCTCGCGGCCATGGGCGGCAACCGGCAGCGGCCGCTGTGGGCGTCGACCGGGGTGAAGAACCCGGAGTACTCCGACACGCTGTACGTCACCGAGCTGGTGGCGCCGAACACGGTGAACACCCTGCCGGAGAAGACTCTGGAGGCGGTGGCCGATCACGGCGTGATCCGTGGTGACGCCGTCTCCGGTACCGCCGCGGCGGCGCAGGAGGTGTTCGACAAGCTGACGGCGGTCGGCATCGACCTCGACGATGTGTTCGCGGTGCTCGAACGCGAGGGCGTCGACAAATTCGAGAAGTCGTGGGAGGAACTGCTTTCGGCCACCGCACAGGAACTGTCCGCGGCCGGGGGTAACTGACCCAGATGGCCGGTACCGGGCACGCAGCGACCACGACCGGGTGGCGTAACCCACTGCGCGACGGACGGGACAAGCGGGTACCGCGGATCGCGGGACCGTGCAGCATGGTGATCTTCGGCGTCACCGGAGATCTGTCCCGGAAGAAGCTCATGCCTGCCATCTACGATCTGGCGAACCGGGGGCTGCTGCCCCCGGGTTTCGCGCTGGTCGGTTTCGCCCGCCGGGATATGGGCGACGCCGATTTCGCCGAAATCGTGCTGGAGGCGGTGCGGGCGCACGCGCGCACCCCGTTCCGGCAGGAGGTGTGGGATCACCTCGCCGAAGGCATCCGTTTCGTCCAGGGCTCCTTCGAGGACGACGGGGCCTTCGCCCAACTCGCCTCGACGCTGGCGGCATTGGACGCCGAACGCGGTACCGGCGGCAATCACGCCTTCTACCTGTCGATTCCACCGGCCATGTTCCCGGTGGTGCTCGATCAGCTCTCCGTGCACGGGCTGGCCAAACCCGCGCAGGCGCACGGCCGCACGCCCTGGCGGCGGGTGGTGATCGAGAAGCCGTTCGGGCACGATCTGGACAGCGCACGCGAACTCAACGCACTGGTCAACCGGGTCTTCCCGGAGGAGACGGTGTTTCGCATCGACCACTATCTCGGCAAGGAGACGGTGCAGAACATTCTAGCGCTGCGCTTCGCCAACCAGTTGTACGATCCGATCTGGAACGCCAACTACGTCGATCATGTGCAGATCACCATGGCCGAGGACATCGGCCTCGGTGGCCGCGCCGGATACTACGACGGTATCGGCGCCGCCCGTGACGTCATCCAGAACCATCTGCTCCAACTGCTCGCGCTCACCGCGATGGAGGAGCCGATCAGCTTCGCGCCCAACCAGTTGCAGATGGAGAAGATCAAGGTCCTCTCGGCCACCACGCTGGTCGAACCGCTGGACGAGACCACGGCGCGCGGCCAGTACGCGGCGGGTTGGCAGGGCGGTGAGCAGGTGGTCGGCCTGCTCGACGAGGAGGGCTTCGATCCCGATTCGCGCACCGAGACCTATGCCGCGCTGACGTTGGAGGTCAACACCCGGCGTTGGGCGGGTGTGCCGTTCTATCTGCGCACCGGTAAACGCTTGGGCCGCAGGGTCACCGAGATCGCGGTGGTGTTCAAACGGGCGCCGCATCTGCCCTTCGATCAGACCATGACCGAGGAACTGGGCCAGAACGCCATCGTGATGCGGATCCAGCCGGATGAGGGCATCACCATGCGGTTCGGTTCCAAAGTTCCGGGTTCGGGGATGGAGGTGCGCGATGTCAATATGGATTTCAGTTACGGCGAAGCGTTCACCGAGTCCTCCCCCGAGGCATATGAACGGTTGATCCTCGATGTGCTGCTCGGAGTTCCATCGCTGTTCCCGGTGAACGCGGAGGTCGAATTGTCCTGGAGCATCCTCGATCCGGTACTCGACCATTGGGCGGCGGTCGGCAAACCCGAACCGTACGAGGCCGGTACCTGGGGGCCGGAATCCGCCGACGAGATGCTGGCCCGCACCGGCCGGGAATGGCGGCGGCCATGATCGTCGATATGCCGGGCACCACCACCGGCGAGGTCACCAAAAGGCTGGTGCTCCTGCGCGAGAGCAATGGCGTCATCACCATGGGTCGGGTGCTCACCCTTGTGGTGTGCACGCTCGACAGTTCCGAGGCCGAGGACGCGATCGACGCCGCCAACGAGGCCAGCCGCGAACATCCCTGCCGGGTGGTCGTGCTGGCCCGCGGCGACCGTGACGCCGAGACCCGGCTGGACGCGCAGATCCGTGTCGGCGGGGATGCGGGCGCGGCCGAGGTGATCGTGCTGCGGTTGCAGGGTCAGCTCATCAATCATGAGAGCAGCGTGGTCATTCCGTTCCTGTTGCCGGATACGCCGGTGGTGGCGTGGTGGCCGCGCGGCGCGCCGGAGGTCCCGTCCAAGGATTCGGTGGGCAGGTTGGCCACGCGGCGGATCACCGACGCCACCTTCGCCGCCGACCCGCAGGCCACCATCAAAAAGCGGCTCGACTCCTACGCCACCGGTGATACCGATCTGGCGTGGAGCCGGATCACCTATTGGCGGGCGCTGCTGGCGGCCGCCATGGACGAACCGCCGTTCGAACCGGTCGAATCGGTGACGGTATCGGGTCTGCGCGACGAACCGGCGCTCGATATCCTCGCGGGCTGGCTGGCCGGACGGCTGGATTGCCCGGTGTATCGACGCACCGGTGCGTTGGAGGTGCAGATGCATCGGCCGACAGTGTCGATCGGTATCACCCGCCCGCAGACCGGTGTCACCGCCACGCTCACCCGCACCGGTGAGCCGGATCAGCGGATCGCTTTGGCGCGCAGAGAGGCTCGGGATTGCCTCGCCGAGGAGCTGCGTCGACTCGACGCCGACGACATCTATGCCGAGGCACTGGCCGGTATCGAAAGGGTGACCTATGACTAGCACCACCGATTCGGAATTCCCCGGCGATACCGTCGAGGTGCATCCCGATACCGATGCGTTGGTCGCCGCGGCGGCCAAACGTTTCGTCGGCGTGGTGGTCGCCGCGCAGTCCGCACGCGGTTCGGCCTCGGTGGTGCTCACCGGCGGCGGCACCGGAATCGACCTGCTGAAAAAGGTCCGCGAGGCCCCCGGCGACATCGATTGGTCGCGCCTCGACGTGTTCTGGGGCGACGAACGTTTCGTTCCCGCGGGCGATCCGGAACGCAACGAACTCCAGGCCCGCGAGGCCCTGCTCGACCATGTGCCCGTCGACCCGCACCGTGTGCACCCGGTGGCGACCTCCGACGGTGAATACCCCGACCCGGTGGCCGCGGCCGCCGAGTATTCCGCCGCCGTACACGCCCACGTGGCCGAACACGGCGCTTTCGATCTACATCTGCTCGGTATGGGCGTTGAGGGCCATATCAATTCGCTGTTCCCCGATACCGACGCGGTGCGCGAAGAACACGAACTCGTCGTCGCGGTGACCCACTCCCCCAAGCCGCCACCGGTACGGGTCACCCTCACGCTGCCCGCCATCCGCCATGCCCGCCACGTCGTGCTGGTGGTCGGTGGTGGAGCCAAGGCCGATGCGGTGGCGGCCGCCATCTCCGGCGCGGAACCGGTCGATATCCCGGCGGCGGGCGCTTCGGGCTCGGAGTCGACGACCTGGTTGCTAGACCGCGCCGCAGCAGCATCGCTGCGCTGATCGCTGTTCCGGCTTTCGATACGGCTCGCGGAGGCCCGCCCGTAACCAGTCGATATGCGGTTCACCCGCAGGTCGGTACCGCAGAGCCGGATTGCCGTTCGTGGGGAGTGCCCTGCTTGCGATGGCTACATCTGCACCGTAGAAGTGCGGATGTGACAGCTACACACGCGCCGACATTTGCCAACCTGGCCGAGCGACTGGTCTCGCTCGGCATGATCTCTCACGACACCGCACAAGAAGTTCTCGCCGACGCCGTCGACCGGCAGCACGAGGAGCTGGACAACGAGGAGTTGTCCTACGCATTGACCGATTTCGGAGTGGCGATCTCGGTGTACGCCGAAGGTGTCGAGGATCTGGAAAGCGCCTACGCCAGCATGTTGGAAGACGCGGCGACGTGCAGCGGTGGCGCCATGACCATTGGTGATGTCACCTTGACCACCGACTCGGACGAGCTTGATGTGCTGCGATTCGTCTGCAATGGCGAGGTCTTCGAATGGTTGATGCGGCACGATGGGGACGGAATGGACCAGATGGGCATCTGGGACCAGATGTCCAGACTCGACCCAGGCAATGGCAGAACCTTCCTGGCCGTCGAACAAGAGCAGTCGGGCGAAAGCATCTTTGTGCTCGCGACCGACGAGCAGGCCCGTGTTCTGATCGAGGAGTTCGGCGTGCGCCTGGAGCTGCACGAGGACTGATTCCGTGCCAGGGCGTGCGGGCTCCGCACAGGCACCATGCCGCCACGCGGGTGCCCGCACGCCCGATCCTCGGCACTCAGCTTCACCTCGCCCGCATCTGCGCGGGTCTGGTCTACAGGGTGAGGTTGCCGTGAGGGAAGTGCGACATCAGCCGGTCGAACTCCGCGCCCGCCATATGGACGAGGGTGCCGTGGTCGCCGCCTTCGAAGTAGATGTCGTCCCGGTTGCCGAGGTGGTCGTCGACCACGCAGGGCACCCGATACGGCTCCGCCATCACCGGGATGGCGCCGGTCGCGCAGTCCGGGAACAGTGCGGCGGCCTCGTCCTCGGAGGCGAGCCGTACCGATTCGCCGACGACCGAACCGGCTTCGACCAGGTCGAGGAGCCGATTCGCCGGAAGCACGGCCAGCATGTAATCACCGTTCTTCTTCAGCACGACCCCTTTCGCGAGCTCTCGACCGCGTATATGGCTGACCTGCGCGGTTCTTGCCGAGGTAGGGGTTCTGTCGTGCTCGCTCACGTCATAGGTGACGTGCTGTTCGTCGAGATACTCACGCATGCTCGCTGCGATGCCCATGATCGTTGCCTTCCACCGGGTGCGGACCAGTCGACGACCACTAGCGGAACCGACCGCCGGACAGCCCTGCCCTCCGGCAGGTCACTTCCGCGTCGTGGGGCGGCTTGAACAGGGAGAATAATACTCTCGTCCAGCCCGACCGAGGCAGCCCCGAACGACGCCCGCCCGAGGTAGGGGACGTCGGTATCGGCGCGGTAACCGGCTCCGCAACTCGGCGAATGTCACCGTGAGGTTCACCGGAGTGGTCAGCGCGGCGTGGCGGACCGGACGTCCATGGGTCGTAGGCTGGCGGGCATGTTCTGGGTCCGCGAGCGCCCGTGATGAGTGAGCAGCAGCTCGATCGGCGGTTCCGTGCGGCTGTGGCGGCGGCGGGTGCTGCCCGGCGATCCGATGTGCTGGTGGCGGCCGGGGTGAGTGGGGCGGTGTGTCTCGAACTCTTCGAATCCCAGGTGACGAGCCGGCAGTTGGATCTGGCGGCGCGGCGGTTGGGGCGGGCGGGGCGGGGTTTCTACAGCATCGGGTCGTCGGGGCATGAGGGGAATGTGGTGCTCGCGGCGGCGACGCGGGTGGGTGATCCGGCGTTGCTGCATTACCGGTCGGGGGCGCTGTTCGTCCAGCGGGAACGGCAGGTCGGTGGGCTGGATCCGGTGCGTGCGGTGCTGCTGGGTGTTGTTGCGGCGGCAGCTGATCCGATTTCCGGCGGTCGGCACAAGGTGTTCGGGAGCAAGGCCGCGGGGATCATTCCGCAGACGTCCACCATCGCCTCGCATCTGCCGCGGGCGGTGGGGTTGGCGTTCGCCCTCGATCGTGGTGTGCGGCTCGGGGTACCTCGGGAATGGCCGCCGGACGCGGTGGTGCTGTGCACCTTCGGTGACGCGTCCGCCAATCATTCCACCGCGACGGGCGCGATCAATACCGCCGTCCATACCGCGCATCTCGGCGTACCGATGCCGATCCTGTTCGTCTGCGAGGACAACGGTATCGGGATCAGTGTGCCGACCCCACCCGATTGGATCGCCACCGCGTACGGTCGGCGGCCCGGCCTGCGTTATTTCACCGCCGACGGCTGCGATCTGCTCGACGCCCTCGCCGCCGCGTCCGACGCCGTGCGGTGGGTGCGCGCCCACCGCGCTCCGGCGTTGCTGCGGCTGCGCACGGTCCGCCTCCTCGGCCATGCCGGTTCGGATGTCGAATCGGCCTACCGGGATGCTTCCGCGATCGCCACCGATCTGTCCCGCGATCCGGTCGCCGCGACCGCTCACCTGTTGATCACCGCCGGAGTCTGTACCCCGCAGGAGGTTCTGGCTCGGTACGACGCGATCGGCGAGCGTGTCGCCGAGGTGGCAGAGCAGCTCTCGGACGCACCGAAACTCACCTCGGCGGAGGAGGTGACGGCCTCGCTTGCTCCGGCGAATCCAGACCGCGTGCGGGCCGATGTCCTGCGGGGCACACGCTCTTCGTCCCCCGGACCCGTCGCCGACACGAACTCGCTCACCGGATCGTCCGCGTCCCCGGCCGGTCTGCCGGAAACCGTTGGGCGGCAAAGCTGGTCGCACGGTTCCGGGTCGTCGAGTGCACCCGAACCGGTTCCGGTCACGCTGGCACAGAGCATCAACCAGACGCTGCGTGCATTGTTGGCGCGCGATCGCGACGTTCTCGTGTTCGGTGAGGATGTGGGCCGCAAGGGCGGGGTGTACGGGGTCACGAAGGGATTGGGCAAGGAATTCGGTGCGCGGCGGGTGTTCGACACCTTGCTGGACGAGCAGAGCGTGCTGGGTACGGCGCTGGGTGCGGGCCTCGCCGGGTTCGTGCCGATTCCCGAGATCCAGTACCTGGCCTACGTGCACAACGCGCTCGATCAACTGCGCGGCGAGGCGGCGACATTGCCGTTCTTCTCCGAGGGGCGCTACCGCAATCCGATGGTGGTGCGCATCGCGGGGCTGGCGTATCAGAAGGGTTTCGGCGGTCATTTCCACAATGACAATTCCCTGGCCGCGCTGCGCGATATCCCCGGTCTCGTCGTCGCCGTGCCCGCACGCGCCGACGATGCCGCCGCACTGTTGCGCACTTGCGTATCCGCCGCTCGGGTGGACGGGCGAGTATGCGTGATCGTCGAGCCGATCGCCCTGTACCACACCCGTGACCTGCACGAACCCGATGACGAGGGGTGGCTGGCACCGGCCACCCCCGCCGAGCATGCGCCGATCGGCCGGGCCAGGATCTACGGCGATGGCACCGACCTCACCATCGTCACCTTCGGCAATGGGGTGCCGATGAGCTTGCGCGTGGCCCGTCGGCTCGCCGCACGCGGGATCGACGCCCGTGTGCTCGATCTGCGCTGGCTGACCCCGCTCCCCCTCGACGACCTGCTCCATCACGCCGAAACCGGCCGCGTCCTCGTCGCCGATGAGACCCGCCGCAGCGGTGGTGTCTCGGAATCGGTGGTCACCGCGCTGGTCGATGCCGGATTCACCGGGCAGCTGGCCAGAGTCACCAGCGCCGATAGTTTCGTTCCCCTCGGCCCCGCCGCCACGACGGTCCTGCTGTCCGAACCGGCGATCGAGGCTGCGGCCATCCGCCTCGTCACCGGCGGGACCGCACAACCCCGCTGATCAGCACCCAGGCATCCGCGTCACCGAACAGACCCCGTGCCTACCGAGGTTCGGCGGCACCCCTGGCCGACTCGGGTGCGGTCCACCGCACGGTATCCGGACCTATCCGATTGCGCCGATTCGGGATTCGCACCCGGCACGCGGGAAATACCCTGAACAAGGACAGCGAACCGCAGGAGGTACGCCCATGACGACGATATCGATGCTCGGCGAGGTACGACCGGAGCACGATCACCCCGACGACCTGGTACTTCTGCACTATCTACGCTCTTTCCGTCACCCGGTGCTCGAGGTGTGGGCGGCCTGCACCGAACCCCGTCAGATCGTGCGCTGGTTCGGCGCTGTCACGGGTACGGGCACCGATCTCGTCATCGACCCTCTCGACGGTCCGATACCGGGACCGTTGAAGGTGCACATCGAACGCTGCACTGCCCCGAACGAGCTGCTCGCCCGCGTGAACGGCAGCGGCCTGGAGCTACGGCTGAGCCAGGTCGGCGTGGTCACCAACCTCGAGCTCGTCCGCCGCCACGTACCCCCGGTACAAACCACCGAGGTAGGCCCACGCTGGCAGTACCTACTCGACCGTTTCACCGCCTACCTCGAGGGACAGCCGACGCCCCACTGGCTCGACTACACCGATCTGGCGAGCGAATACCACTGACCGGCGCCAGCAATCGACACCATCCGACCCGCGCGTACCCGCCGACATTCGTCAACCAACACATCGAATCCTCGACGCCCCCAACTCCGTCGAGTGGTACCTGGCTGCGGCATTTCGCGAGTAGCCCACGCTGTCAGGTGCCACTCGCCGACACGTCGACGTTGGACGTCGAACGCGCGCTCGTGTCACGGTGCGCGTTGATGGGGACGGCAGCAGGGGGACGTGGCGGGAGGGCTATCGATGCCGCTACGAAATCAGTGCGATTCGCGACTACCTCGGGCACTGAGTCTGCGGATCGGCCCGATCAGCGACCGGTAGATCGGGCGCACCACGCGGCCGGGGAGATAGCGCTGGCGCTCCTCTTCCCAGACTCTTGCCCGTGGATGTGCGGCGAGGGGGGACCAGCGGTCGGGGATGGGGGGTTCGGTGGTGTGGAATTCGATGCGGCAGAGGTGTTTTGTGTTGATGAAGCCGTATTGGTGGGGGCTGACCAAGCGGACGGGGGCGCCGTGGTCGCTGTCGAGGGGGTGGCCGTCGAGGTGGTCGGCGATGAGGACGTCGGCGGCGGTGGCATCGTCGAGGAGCACGATGGATCGGAAGCCGTCGAGGCCTTCGAATACGACGTGGCTGATCGACGCTCCCGGCTCGAGCAGCGGTTGGACGAGCGTGCGATAGATGGTCGCGAAGGAGACACCTTCCCACCGCAGGTCGGTGGCCGACCAGCCTGCGACGCAATGGAAGTCGGCGCGCACCTCGTGCCGTGGAAGGGTTTCCAGGTCGGCCACGGGCAGAGTAATCGGCTCGGTGAGAGGTCCGGCGATCTCGATCACGGGGTCGGCGGGGATATCCGGCGGTGGGTGGTGGAGGTGGGTACCGAAGCGCGGAAATCCGTCGACGGCGCGTTGGCCCGGGGGAAGTGTCATGTCGATGCTCCATCCATACGGTGCCGTATATGATAGGAAGACTACTCCGTGATCAACGGGCCGTCGAGCAGCTCCGAGCCGTCGATGGTGGTCGACGGCCAGAGAGTTCGATGAGTCGGTGCCGTCGCTGCTCACTCGCCGTGAACAGCGGTGGTGCCACCGCCGCGCACCTACCGCCTGTAGTGGTCGTGGCACCGCCCCCACTGCCGTGCACAGGCACGACCCGGGAATCTACTGACGGCGATCGGCTCCTTCGACAGCCGGGAAACCCGACTGGGCGGACTCGAGCATGACGAGGTAGCTGTCGAGCTGAGCCGCGCCCGCGAGAAGATTGCGGCTGCGGCGAGACAGCCGGTCCTGCCATGCGTCGAGGAAGACGGCCAGCGCTTGCGCACCTCCCGCCTCGCGCAGCTGATCGAGAAACTGGGCCACCTGCGACAGCTGATATCCGCCCTGCCGCAATTGACGTGCGATCTCGGCGTCACGCACGCAGTCGGGTCCGTACACGCGATAGCCCGTCGCCCGATCGCGTTCGGGGCGCAGGATGCCCTCGGCCTCCCAGGTGCGCAACGTCGCCGGGTGCACGCCGATGCGGCGCGCGAGTTCGCCGACGGTCAGCGGCCGGCCGGAAGCAGACGGTGTCGCGACCGAGAGGGCGCCGAGGGCCGCGGCGACCTCGGTGCGGGTGTCGCGTTCGGCGAGCAGCGCGACGTGTGCGGCGTCGATGAGCCGATAGGCGGAGTCGGTGTCGCCACGGTGGGTCGCGCGCATGATGGCTATGGCCCGCTGATGGCCGTGCCCACCGCGCAAGGCGAGGAAGGCGCGCAGAGCCTGCGCGTGCAGTGGGGTGTAGCGGCGGTATCCGGTCTCGCTGCGGTCGGTCGGCGGGAGGACGCCCGCCTCGTCATAGTTGCGGACCGCCTGGGCGGACAATCCGTGTTCACGGGCGAGGTCGATGGGTCGCAGCGCGCACCTCCGTTTGAAGCTTTCGGCCACGAAAGGCAGGTGATTCTCGTGGAAGTTTCACTCGAACCTTCAACGATACTGTCGAAGGTAGTTCCTTCCGAGAGAGGTCTTTGCATGTCCACTGCCACATCCTTGCGCGAGATCGGCCGCCAACTCGACGACACGCAGACCCTGGGCCGGGTCATCGATGAACTGCTCGCCGCGCGCACCGAGCCGCTGACCGTGCTCGCACTCGGCGAACCGACCCATGGAATCGCCGCGTTCCCACTGCTACGCAACGAAATCCTCGGATACCTGGTCGAGCGCGGGTTCCGGTCGATCGTGCTGGAGACCGACTTCTTCGCCGCCTCCGTGGTCGACGATTACGTGAACGGAGGTGCCGGTGAGATCGATACGGTGCTGGCGACCGGGTTCAGCCACAGCTTCGGCGCCGTCCCCGGCAACCGCGAACTCGTCGCATGGCTCCGCGAACACAATGCCGGGCGCGCTCTGCAGGATCGGGTGCGTTTCTACGGTTTCGACTCGCCGGGCGATCAATCCGATATACCGAGCCCGCGACCAGCACTCCGCATGGTCGCCGACTACCTGCCCGCGGCCCAGCGCCCGGCATCGGTGCGCGATCTGGAGGCATTGCTCGGCGACGACGCCGACTGGACCGACCAGGCAGCGCTCTACGATCCGACGGCCTCCATCGGCGCCTCGGATCGTGCTCGCGACCTGCGCATCGTCGCCGACGACCTCGCCAGTGCACTGCGTCGCGCCGCACCCGGCCTTCGCCGCGAGGACCCGACCGGCTACGACCGCGCCCTCGCTCACGCGCGCACAGCGCAGGGCCTGCTGCGCTATCACGCTGCCATGGCGAGTTCCGCGCCCGACCGCATCGCACAACTGCTCAGCGTGCGCGCCGAGATGATGGCCGAGAACCTGCACGCGATCATCGCCGCGGAGCAGCACCGAGGGCCGAGTCTGGTGTTCGCGCACAACGTCCACCTCCAGCCCGCGGTGTCCACGATGACGATCGGCGCGGACGAAGTCGGTTGGGGTAGCGCCGGTGCGCTGGTCCGACTCACCCTCGGCGCGCGCTATGCATTCGTCGCGACCGACGCCAACCCACACAGCGAGCCGGACACCCTCCAAGGAGTGCTCGCGGAGGCGACCACCCGCCGCGCGCTGTTCCCGGCACCGGCCCCACGCACCGCACTCGACCCATCGATCGGCGCGGGCGCACCGATCGTCCCCGGTCACATCCCGCTGGCCCCGGCAGATCTCGACGGCGCCGACGCGGTCATTTTTATCGCGGACACCGACGGGACACGGGTCCAGTACTGGTAGCGGCATCCGATGTCGGCAAACGCACCATGCTGATGAACCTGCACACCCCTCGACGGCCCGGCCGGAGCGCGCTCGACACCCGAGTGCGCGCCGCTGGGCCGTGGTGTGCACCCGTAGTCAACGGTCACGCCTGACGATACGGCGCGGCCCGGCCACCCCACCCGAGCAGTTCCGCGGGGTCGCCTACACCGAATCCACCCGATTCCCGGCGAACGCCCCCACCACACCCAGGTGCGCGACACTCCCGAGCAGGAAGGTGTTCACCGCTTCGGCACGCTCCAACTGCACGAGATGCCCCGCGCCGTCGATCTTTTCGACCGTGCGGAGATCGGTGACATGGGCGCGCATGGTATCGAGCGGGTCGCGGCCGCTGAAACCCTCCATATCGGGGTCGTTCTCGCCGTAGACGAAATACACCGGGACGGTCACGGCGACACCGGCGTAATCGGCGGTGAGTTCCCAGTTGCGGTCGATGGCGCGGTACCAGCTCAGCCCACCAGCGAAGCCGGTGCGTTCGAATTCGGTGGCGAGAGTGTCGAATTCGTCGGTCGACAGCCAGGTCCACGGCAGCGGGGGCGCTTCCGGGAGCGCATCGAGGTAGCCGATGCCCGGCGGGTTCCGCCAGGTGTCGAGGTAGTGGTAGTCGCCGCTGAGCGCGTAGTACACCCGGGACAGGAATTCCCGCGGACGAGCCGCCAGCGCGGCATCGGCGATACCGGGCTCCCGAAAATACTCCAGGTGCAGGAAGTGCTTCTCCGCCATCCGCGCCCACAGCTGCGAGGGCATGCGTGGCGGGCGCGGTGTGAACGGGTTGTTCAGGATCACCAGACCGCGCACCCGCTGCGGCGCCCGCAACGCCAGTTCCCACAGCAGTGCGGCACCGAAATCCAGGCCGACGAAGACCGCCTGTTCCGCGCCGAGATCGTCGAGGAGGGCGAGCAGATCACCGATCACCGCCTCGTTCGTGTAGGCGTCCACCTCGCCGGGAACATCGCTGCGCCCGTATCCACGCATATCCGGCGCCACAGCGCGGAACCCGGCCTGCGCCACGGCTGCCATCTGGTGATGCCAGACGAACCAGGTGTGCGGGAAGCCGTGGCAGAACACCACCGGGTACCCCTCCCCCTGCTCGGCGACGTGCAGCCGCACACCGTTCGCCGCGACGAACCGATGGGTCACTTCCATGACTACCTCCCAGGAGTGGAACACGTTTCAGTTTCACGGTAATGTCCCGGGATCGTGAGCGGAATACCTCCAGTACTGACCGGCCGCGTCGCGGTGGTCACCGGAGCCAGTCGTGGTATCGGCAAGGGCATCGCGCTCGAACTCGGTGCGGCGGGTGCGACGGTGTACGTCACCGGACGGACCACCACGCCCGGACACCTGCCCGGCACAGTGCACGAGACCGCCACCGAGATCGACGCGCTCGGCGGCACCGGCATCCCCTATATCTGCGATCACCGCGACGACGACGCGGTGCGGCGCCTGTTCGAGAGGGTGCGCGATGAGCAGGGCAGGCTCGATGTGCTGGTGAACAATGTCTACAACTCCCCCGCCTCGGTCCCCTGGTTGGGCAAACCCTTCTGGGAGGTGCCGCCTTCGGCCTGGGACGAGAGCTTCGATATCGGCGTGCGCTCGCATTACGCGGCGAGTGTGTTCGCCGCACCGCTGCTGCGGGAGACTCAGGGGCTGATCGTCAATATCTCCTCACCCGGCGCCGGTCGGCATCGGCACAATGTCGTCTACGGCGTCGCCAAGGCCGCGGTGGATCGGATGACCGCGGATATGGCCGAGGAAATCGCGGAGGCGGGCGTCACGGTGGTATCGCTGTGGCCGGGCATCGTGAATACCGAGCTGCTGCAAATGGTTCCCGCCGACGCCGACGGCAACCGGGTGGTCACATTGCCCGGCGTGGGTACCTTCGACCTCAACACCGCCGAGACACCGCGTTTCCCGGGCCGGGCGGTCGCGGCGCTGGCCGCCGACCCCGACCGGCAGCGCCGCACGGGTCGCCCGTGGCGTGTTGCCGACCTCGCCGAGGAGTACGGATTCACCGATATCGACGGTCGCGTACCGCGCGTCGAGGAGCACTGATCACGCAGCGACCACCAGCCTCGGTGCGCCCCCGACTCCGGAGTCAGTAGGGTCGACCGTTGTGAGGACTCGTCCGGGGGTCGAGTTGATCGAGATACCGCCGGGGCAGGTGCGGTTGTCGGATCGGCGGACGCAGCGCAGCTGGTCGGTCGAGGTCGGCGCGTATCAGCTGGCCGTCGTGCCGGTCACTCGATCGTTGTATGCCGACGTCACCGGCCATCGGGCGGACGTCGGAGGCGACCGGTTGCCCGCTGACAGCGTTTCGTGGATCGAGGCGATTCGTTTCTGCAACGTCCTGTCCGAACACGCCGGGATGACGCCCGCCTACCGTGTCGATGCCGACGACGAGGTCGAATGGCTCACGACGGCCGACGGGTATCGATTGCCGACCGAGGCCGAGTGGGAGCACGCGTGCCGGGCGGGCACCGCCGGCCCCCGCTACGGCGAACTCGACGAGATCGCCTGGTATCGAGGAAATTCCGCAGACCACGTACACGAGGTGGGGACAAAGCAGCCTAATGCGTGGGGGCTGCACGACCTGCTCGGCACGGTCTGGGAATGGTGCTGGGACCTGTACGACCCGGACGTGTACGGCAGCTATCGGGTGCTGCGCGGCGGCGGGTGGTTCGATGAACACTGGAGCTGCCGCGCCTCGGTCCGGCGGCGTAGCCATCCCACGCTGCGTCTGGACGATGTCGGTTTCCGCATCGCGCGTTCGGTCGTGCGCTGATCGCCGACGATGGGCTCGCGTCATCGCAGGTGGCCGAACAGCGCTGACGGGTTCGCCACTCAGTGCCGCCGACCGGCTCCGGGCAACCGGCCGCCGCCGACTCGATCCGATCATCGAGGTTCATGCAGGTGATGACGGGACGCTCGCGATCGGGCGGGGCCCAGGATGTGGCGGTGGTCGTCTCGGACACCGTATCGACCACCCGTGGATCATGGGGGCGAGATCCGGCCAGGCACAGTCCGGCGGCGTGGGTGCCAGGTCGACGATTCGGAGCTGGCAGCTGGGGCAACTTGCGCTGACTGTCCGTAGCAAGCCGCAGAATCGGCGCGGCGGACGGCTGGGTGCCGACGCGCGGCCGGACGACTCGATGGCGGTGGGCCAGCGCTATCGGGATGGCGACGGCCGGGTGTCAGCGTGAACCGCCAGGGCCGATCAGGAGTACTTGATCTCCAGGCCGATGCCGAGGATGGCGATCAGCCAGATGGCTCCGGCGAAGATGGTGACGCGGGTCAGGTTCTTCTCCACGACCGTCGAGCCGGACAGGCTGGACTGCACACCTCCGCCGAACAGGCTGGACAGACCTCCACCCTTGGCGCGGTGCAGCAGCACCAGCAGCACCAGCAGCACGCTGGTGATGATCAGGAGGATATCCAGGAACATCCGCATGGCCGACAGTCTATGCGGACGGGGCGGATGCGACCGAATCAGGTCAGCGCGGGGCCACCGCGACCAGGTGGGTGATCGTGGTCTCGTCACCGCTGGCGAACCGGGCGACGGCGCTTTCCCTGAGCTGATCCTGCGCGGTCAGCCGCACCTGATGCTGCTGCATATGCTCCGACCAGGACCGCACCACGAACGCCTCCACGTACCGGTCGACTACGCCGACGTCACGGTAGAGCCGCCATTCCATGGCGCCGGTGCGCTGCCTGGACCGGCCGACGAACACCATCGCCGCCAGGAATTCCTCGACCTGTTCTGGCGGCACATCGTAGGGGCGGAGCACCATGACCGGCCCGTCGGCCGGTGAGGGTTCCTCCACCAGCTGCGGTTCCGGCCAGAACGCCGACGGCGTGAGATCGAGCGCGTCGGCGTCGTGGCGGATCGGCAGCCACAGGGTGCTCAGCGCGCAGCAGCCGAGCAGCGCAGCCGCGGCCAGCAGCGCCGTCACCACCCCGAACGCGCCCGCCACCAGGCCCCACACCAGCGAGCCGATGGCCTGACCGCCCATGAACACCAGCATGTACACCGACAGCCCACGCGCCCGCACCCATCCGGGCAACAGCAGCTGCATCGTCGCGTTCATGGTGGACAGGGCGAGCAACCAGGCGAAACCCGCGCATACCAGCAGCAATAGGACCGGTATCACCGCATCCAGCAGCGCAGCGCCCACGGTCGCCACGCCGAATATCACCGCCGCGATTCCCAGCTGCCGGGTCGGGGTGAGCAGTGCACGCACCCGCGACAGCGCGAACGCGCCGAGCACCGCGCCGACCCCGAGTGCGCCGAGCATCAGGCCGTATCCCGACGAGCCGAGGCCGAGGCCGTCGCGCGCGACGACCGGCAGCAATGCCCACAGCGCGCTACCGGGGGCGATGAACAGAATCGAGCGCAGCAGCACCCGCCGGATCGCCGGTGCGGCGCGGATGAACCGGGTACCCGCCTGTAAGGCGGCCAGTGGGCGTTCGCTGGGCAGCGACCGGTCGGCAGGCGGGCGCCGCCACAGGATCAGCGCGGCGACGATGGCACCGAAGGACAGCGCGTTGAGAGTGAACACCAGCGTCGGCCCGGACAACGACACCAGCACACCCGCGATCGCCGGACCCACCGCGCGCCCGATGTTCATGCTCATACTGCCGAGTGCGGCCACCGACGGAATCTGTTCGCGCGGCACCAGTTCGGGCTGGATCGCCTGCCAGGCGGGCGCGGTGAGCGCCTGACCGCAGCCCAGCAGGAACAGCAGGGTCAGCAGGACCGCCGGTGTGGTGTGCCCGGTGGCCGTCGTCACCGCGAGTGTGGCCGCCAGCAGCGCCATGGTGGTCTGCGCACCGAGCAGCAATCTGCGCCGATCCACCAGATCCGCGATCACACCCGACGGAATCGACAGCAGCATCACCGGCAACGTGGTCGCCGTCTGCACGAACGCCACCAACGCCGCCGCATTCGGCTGATCGACCAGAATCCACTGCGCCCCCACCGTCTGCATCCAGGTGCCCAGATTCGACACCAACTGCGCGATCCACAACGCCCGATACACCCGATTACGCAGCGGCGCCCAGGTGGAAGGCGGTTTCGGCGCGGCGGAGGTCACTCGGGTCAGCCTAGTCGGGGCTGCGATGGGACCTGAGTGATCACCCAAGCCGCCGCGATGCGAGCAGCGGTACCACAGTCGATGCACGGCAGTGGGTGCGATGCCCGGGTCGGCGCCTGTACGAGTAGCAGTCCGTCGTCAACGCACCGCAGCAGGCGCGGGTGTGAGGTCGGGGTCGGCGGCGATGCGGGCGGCGGTCTCGGCGTCGGGTGCGTAGTAGCGGGTGCGGATCACCCATTCGCGGCGCAGTTCGGGGATCACGATCTGGGCGTTGTCGTATTCGGATTCGAGGGTGGCGCTCCAGTCCATGGGCGCGCGGTCGGGTGGGAAGGCGGGGCCGTCGTTGCGGTCCGCGGCCCGGAGCAATTCCATCGTCACGCCGAGGTAGTCGTTCCATCGGGCGTAGGAGGTGGTCATGGTGGATGCGGCAGGGACATCGAGCTTCATCAGATGCACGCCATGCGCCCATTGATCGAGCCCGAGCAGCAGGTTCGCGGTGTCACGGGTGCGTCCGCGCCGTAATGCGCGACCGGGCCAGCACCACACCGGCGCGGCGCCGTGACAGGGGATCCTCCGATGCTCCATTTCGGCGACCATGGCGCGATAGGCGGGTCGCCAGTTCACCAGCACGCGATCCCACTCGGCACGGTAGACACCGGTGTCACGCACCGCGGCAACGACTTCCGGGGCTTGCAGCGTCCACAGTCGCATCAGCGATCGTCCCCGACGCGGCACAGTATGGACATCGAATCCGCAGACACTGTTCCTCCCCTTCCTGCCCGCCGTCGGACAGAAAACACACGGTACGTCCGAGTAGTCCTGTGCGTCACCTGATTTTCGGTCCGCCGACGTGAGCGAAGCACCCGCCGACGGAGTGGCCGAGCCGACGGCGCCCCCGAATGCGAATCCGCAACCGGCCGACCACCCGCCGGTAGGATCGCAACATGTCGGCAAACCTGATCCGGTTCGCAGCGGCGCTGCTGCTCACCCTCGCGGCCGCGACAGCCTGCTCGAACGACGACGATTCGGAACCGGCCGGTCCCGCGCCGACGCCGATGGGGCACACCTACATCTCCACCGAGGTCGAGGGCACCCCCATTCCCGGCGGCGGCCCGCTGACACTCACTTTCGCCGACGACCGGGTCTCCGCGTCCGCGGGCTGCAATACCCACAACGGCGCCGTCACCCTCGACGGCGACACCCTCACGGTGTCGGGTCTGGCCAGCACGCTCATGGCCTGTCCCGGCGACAAGATGGGCGCCGATCAATGGCTCAGCGACCTGCTCGATGCCTCCCCCACCTGGCGCCTCGACGACGCGCGGCTCACCCTCGAGGGCAACAACACCACGGTGGTCATGATGGACAAGAAAGTCCTGCTGCCCGACCGCCCACTGCGCGGCACTCCCTGGGTCGTCACCGCGATACTCACCCCCGACGCCCAGACCCGCTCGCAGCAGATCGACGAACTCCAGCCCACCTTCACCATCGCCGAGGACGGCTCCCTCACCGGCTTCGCCGGATGCAACCGCATGACCGGCCAGGCCGCCATCACCGAGACCCCGAACGGCGCCGATATCGCCTTCACCGTCGCCACCACCAAGATGATGTGCGCGCCCGAGGTCATGGAGGTCGAACAAGCCGTCCTGACCGCCCTCGACGGCACCGCCCAGGCCACCGTCGACTCCGACGAACTCACTGTCCGCAACCCCAATGGCCACGGCCTGATCCTGCGCGCCCAGTAGCCGCACCCGTCGCCCCGACCTCGACGGGGCGCCAACCATTCACCACGCCACCGGGCTCAGCGCGAACCACCCGCTGACAGCCGGTCCAGAACAGAGGGTTTGCTCGCGCCTGTACTGAGCCACGACGATCGCGGCATGCGACATCCACAACCGAGGTCGGCCGAGAACGACTGAGGCCCACCGGGATACCGATCCCGGTGGGCCTCATCGATATTCACCCGATCAGGGCAGCGGACCACCAGCGGCGATGGCCGACAGGGTGGCGAACTCGTCGCCCTTGAGGGAAGCGCCGCCGACGAGGGCGCCGTCGATATCGGTCTGCGAGACCAATTCGCCGACGTTCTTGGCGTTCACCGAACCGCCGTAGAGCACCCGCACCGAGGCCGCGACCTCGGGTGAGGCCAGTTGGGCCAGTTCGCCACGGATGGCGCCGCACACTTCCTGCGCGTCGGCGGGAGTGGCGACCTTACCGGTGCCGATGGCCCACACCGGCTCGTAGGCGATGACGATCTTCGAGATCTCCTCGGCCGTCAGACCTTTGAGCGAACCGCGCAACTGCTCGAGGTTGTACTCGACGTGGGTCTTCGCCTCGCGGACGTTGAGACCCTCACCGATGCACACGATCGGGGTGATCCCGTACTTCAGCGCCTGCTTGGCCTTCGCGAGCACGATCGCATCGTCCTCGTTGTGGTACTGCCGACGCTCGGAGTGCCCGACGACCACATAGGTGCAGCCGAGCTTGGCCAGCATGGATGCGCTGATCTCACCGGTGTATGCGCCTTCGTCGTGCACGGACACGTCCTGCGCGCCGAAGGTGATCCGCAGTTTGTCACCCTCGATGAGGGTCTGCACGCTGCGGATATCGGTGAACGGCGGGACGACGGTGACATCGACCTTGTCGAAGTACTTGTCCGGCAGGGCGAATGCGATCTTCTGCACCAGAGCGATGGCCTCGAGGTGATTGAGGTTCATCTTCCAGTTGCCCGCGATGAGCGGTGTGCGAGCCATTACGCGTCCTCCTCCAGCACACTGATGCCGGGGAGTTCCTTGCCCTCGAGGTACTCCAGCGACGCACCGCCACCGGTCGAGATATGCGAGAAACCGTCCTCGGGCAGGCCCAGTGTGCGCACGGCGGCGGCCGAATCGCCACCACCGACGACGGTGAACGCGCCCTTACCGGTCGCGGTCACGATGGCCTCGGCGACACCGCGGGTACCGGCGGCGAAGTTCTCGAACTCGAACACACCCATCGGGCCGTTCCAGAACACCGTCTTCGCCTCGGTCAGCAGCGCCGCGAACCGGTCCACCGACTCCGGGCCGATGTCCAGGCCCATCCAGCCGTCGGGGATCTCGTTGACCGGCACGATCTTGATGTCGGCATCCGCGGCGAACTTGTCCGCCGCCACGATGTCGCGCGGCAGGTGGATGACGTCGGCGAAACGTTCCAGCAGCTGTTTGCAGGTGTCGATCATCTCCTCCTGCAACAGCGAGGAACCCACCGACAGGCCCTGGGCGGCGAGGAAGGTGAAGCACATGCCGCCACCGATGACCAGGGTGTCGACCTTGGGGGCCAGCGCCTCGATCACCGCGAGCTTGTCGGAGACCTTGGACCCGCCGAGCACGACCGCGTACGGCCGTTCGGGGGCCGCGTTGTCGTCGCCCAGCCCGCCTCCGAGCTTGGCCAGCACCTCGACCTCGGCGGCGACCAGTGTGCCCGCGTAATGCGGCAGCACCTTCGCCACGTCGTACACCGAGGCCTGCTTGCGGTGCACCACACCGAAGCCGTCGGAGACGAACGCGCCATCGTCGCCGACCAGCTCGACCAGCGCGGCGGCCAGCGCGGCCCGCTGCGCATCGTCCTTGCTGGTCTCGCGCGGATCGAAGCGGATGTTCTCCAGCAGGAGCACATCACCGTCGGTGAGGCCCTCCGAACGCGCGAGCGCGTCCTGGCCCACCACATCACCGGCGAGCTGGACATTACGACCCAGTTCGTCGGCCAGGCGCGCGGCGACCGGCGCCAGCGACAGTTTCGGGTCCGGCTCACCCTTGGGGCGGCCCAGATGCGCGGTGACGACCACCTTGGCGCCGGCCTCGACCAGCGCCTTGATCGTGGGCACCGAGGCCAGGATGCGGCCTGCGTCGGTGATCTGGCCGTTGTCGTCGAGGGGGACGTTCAGGTCGGAGCGCACGAGCACGCCCCGACCCTCGACACCCTCGTTCAGCAGATCTGCGAGTGTCTTGACAGCCATCTGCGTCAGAGCGACTTGCCGACGACGCCGATGAGGTCGGCCAGACGGTTGGAGTAGCCCCACTCGTTGTCGTACCAGGACACGACCTTCACCTGGTTGTCGATGACCTTGGTCAGCGGCGCGTCGTAGATCGACGAGTGCGGGTCGGTGACGATGTCGCTGGACACGATCGGGTCCACGTTGTACTTCAGGATGCCCTTCAGCGGGCCCTCCGCGGCAGCCTTGAACGCCGCGTTGATCTCCTCGATGGAGGCAGGCTTGGCCAGGGTCGCGGTGAGGTCGGTGACCGAGCCGGTGGGGACCGGAACGCGCAGCGCGTAGCCGTCGAGCTTGCCCTGGAGTTCGGGCAGCACCAGGCCGATGGCCTTGGCGGCGCCGGTGCCGGTGGGCACGATGTTGAGGGCGGCGGCGCGGGCGCGACGCAGATCCTTGTGCGGCGCGTCCTGGAGGTTCTGGTCCTGGGTGTACGCGTGGATCGTGGTCATCAGGCCCTGGACGATGCCGAACTCGTCGTTGAGCACCTTGGCCAGCGGGCCGAGGCAGTTCGTGGTGCACGAGGCGTTGGAGATGATGTTCTGGCTGCCGTCGTACTTGTCGTCGTTGACGCCCATCACGATGGTGATGTCCTCACCGGAGGCGGGCGCGGAGATGATGACCTTCTTGGCGCCGGCGGCCAGGTGGCCCTTGGCCTTGGCGGCGTCGGTGAAGATGCCGGTGGACTCGACGACGATGTCCACGCCGAGCTCGCCCCACGGCAGGGCCGAGGGGCCCTCCTTGATGGCCAGCGCCTTGATCCGCTGGTCGCCGACCACGATGGTGTCGCCGTCGACGGACACGTCCTGGGGCAACCGGCCCAGGATCGAGTCGTACTTCAGCAGCGTCGCCAGGGTGTTGATGTCGGTGAGGTCGTTGACCGCGACGATCTCGATGTCGGTGGTGCCGAGCGCCTTCTGCGCCTCGACCGCCCTGAAGAAGTTACGGCCGATACGACCGAAGCCGTTGATGCCTACCCGGACAGTCACGTTATCGCTCCTCAGCTTTCCAGCGGATTCATTCCGTCGCCACCTACCCTAGTGCCCGGCCGCAACCTCACAGACACGCACCTCACGATTGCCAGCCGGGCGGTGGTGCGCGTCTTCCTCGCCTCGAGCAGGACGGGAAGCCCGGCACACTCCGGGCAGCCGTCACCGATCCGGTATGACGACTGCACCGGGCCGAGCGCGCCGACCGACCCCCGGCTCAGGCTTCGTCGAGCAATTCCGCGGTGACCGCCGACTCGGTATCGGGTACGCCCAATTCCTTGGCCCGGCGATCGGCCATGGACAGCAGCCGCCGGATACGTCCGGCCACAGCGTCTTTGGTCATCGGCGGATCGGCCAGCTGGCCCAGCTCCTCGAGCGAGGCCTGCCGATGCTGTACGCGCAGTTTGCCCGCGGCGGCCAGATGATCGGGCACATCGTCGGCCAGGATGTCGAGCGCACGCTCCACCCTGGCGGCGGCGGCGACGGCGGCGCGGGCCGAACGGCGCAGGTTGGCGTCATCGAAGTTGGCGAGTCGGTTCGCGGTGGCACGGACTTCTCTGCGCATCCGGCGCTCTTCCCAGGTGAGCCGGGTGTCCTGCGCACCCATCCTGGTGAGCAGGGCGCCGATGGCCTCACCGTCGCGCACCACCACCCGGTCGGTGCCGCGCACTTCACGGGCCTTGGCCGAGATGCCGAGCCGCCGCGCCGCACCCACCAGCGCCAGCGCCGCCTCGGGGCCGGGGCAGCTCACTTCGAGCGCCGAGGAACGACCGGGTTCGGTGAGCGAGCCGTGTGCGAGAAACGCACCGCGCCAAGCGGCTTCGGCGTCACCGACACTGCCGCCGACCACTTGCGCCGGCAGTCCGCGCACCGGACGGCCACGCACATCGAGCAGGCCGGTCTGACGCGCCAGTGCCTCGCCCTCCTTGGACACCCGCACCACGTAGCGCGAGGTCTTTCGCAGTCCGCCCGCACCGAGAACGTGCACGTCGGAGCCGTATCCGTAGAGTTCGAAGATTTCCCGCCGTAGCCTGCGCGCGATGGAGCCCATATCCACCTCGGCCTCGACGATCACCCGCCCGCCGACGATGTGCAGTCCACCGGCGAAGCGCAGCAGGGCGGACAGTTCCGCCTTGCGCGAGCTCACCTGGGACACCGCGAGCCTGCTCAGCTCGTCCTTCACTTCGGCAGTCATCGCCACGAGACGCGCTCCTTTCCACCCAACCCGGACCGCACATCCTGACCCATGTGCCGTCCTTCGACTCGAAGCCCTGACATTTGCGGCCGAGGTTCCCGGATCAGTCGATCCAGTGCGGCGGCAAGCTTTCCGGGATGGTGCCGGTCCGTTCCCGCGTCGGCGACATCGGAAAAGACTACCCGCGCTCGCAACTGTTCGGCCGCTCTTGCCACATGTTCGCGCTCCCTACCCTCGGGCACGCACCCGGAATCGACCAGAACATCGTCGACCGCGAAATCCGGTGCGTGCTGGGACAATACATGCAAATGGCGTTCGGCGGAGAATCCTGCGGTCTCCCCCGGCTCAGCGGCCAGATTCAGCACGAGCACCTTGCGCGCCCTGGTGTAGACCAGCGCCTCGTGCAGTTCGGGGACGAGCACGTGCGGGATCACGCTGGTGAACCAGGAACCCGGGCCGAGCACCACCACATCGGCGTGTTCGATGGCCGAGGTGGCCTCCGGACTCGCGGGCGGATCGGAGGGGATCAACCGCACCCGGCGCACCTTGCCCGGTGTCGTCGCCACCGCCACCTGGCCCCGGATACACCGGCTCACGCGCGGATCGGCTTCGAGCCCGGAGACGTCGGCTTCGATATCGAGGGCGATCGGAGACATGGGCAGCACCCGCCCCGTCACCCCGAGCAGCGCCGCCACCTGGTCGAGGGCGGCCACTGGATCGCCGAGGACTTCGGTGAGCCCGGCCAGGATCAGGTTGCCCACCGAATGCCCGGCCAGCGCGCCGGTGCCACCGAAGCGATGCTGCACCGTGCGCGTCCACACACCGTCACTGTCGGCGGCCAGCGCGGCCAGCGCCATGCGTAGGTCACCGGGCGGTGGCACCCCGAGTTCGGCACGTAATCGGCCGGAGGAACCACCGTCGTCGGCGACGGTGACCACGGCGCAGATCCGCGTGGTCAGCCGCCGTATCGCCGTCAACGTCGCGTACAGACCGTGCCCACCACCGAGTGCGACGATGGCGGGATTGGCGTCCCAGCCCGTCATTCGCGCCCCAGATCCCGATGGACCACACGCACCACATCGACCGCTCCGTCGGAGGCGGTTCGCATCGATTCGCCCAGCGCTTCGGCGATCGCCACGCTCCGGTGCCTGCCGCCGGTGCACCCCACTGCCACCGTCATGTATCGCTTCCCCTCTTGGCGGTAACCGTTCGTGACCAGGTCGAGCAGGTGGTGGCAGGTACGCAGATAGTCGTCCGCACCCGACCGGGACAGCACGTACTCGCTGACCACCGACTCCTGTCCAGAATGTTCCCGCAGTTCTGGTATCCAGTGTGGATTGGGCAGAAAACGCACATCCAACACCATGTCCGCGTCCAGCGGTACCCCGTACTTGAAACCGAACGACTGCACCGTCAACTGCAAGGCGGCCGAGGCGCCGCCGCCGTAGGCCTCCTCGAGCTTGCGGTGCAGTTGATGGATGGACAGTTCGGTGGTGTCGATGACCAGATCGGCGGCGGCCTTCACCGCCGAGAGCCGGATGCGCTCGGCCGCGATTCCCGCCGACAAGGTGCCGTCGGCGCTCTCGCTCTGCAATGGATGACGCCGTCTGGCGAACCCGAACCGGCGGATCAGCACATCGTCGGAGGCCTCCAGGAACAGCACCCTGGTACGCACCCCGCGCTCACGCAACTGTTCGGTGACCACCGAGAGATCGCCGGTGAAGAAGCGGCTGCGCACGTCCATGACCAGGGCCAACCGTCGGATCGGCGGATCGGCGGCGGCGCCGAGTTCCACCATGCGCCCGATCAGCTCGGGCGGCAGATTATCGGTGACGTACCAGCCGAGGTCCTCGAGCACCTTCGCCGCGGTCCCGCGGCCCGCTCCGGACAGGCCGGTCACCAGGACGACCTCTACCTGCGCACCGGCGGGCCCGCCGCGCGCTGCGGCGGGCCCGGGGGCACGGCCGCTGCTGTTCGATTCGACGCGTGTCATGTACCACCGGATCTGTTGTCTCGGGTGCCTCTCGATCATCTCGCACCGGATTCGGTATCCGGCGCAGACACACAACGTACGCGAACTCGGCTAATCTCCGCGCAACGCGGCCAGCACCGCCTGTGCCGTCGCCACCCCGATCCCCGGTACCTCGGTGATCTCCTCGACCGTCGCCTCCTTCAATTTGGCGACCGAGCCGAAGTGCGTGACCAGCGCCGTTCGCCGGGCCGCACCCAGCCCGCGCACCGAGTCCAGCGCGGAGGCCGTCATCCGGCGGGAGCGTTTGCTGCGGTGGAAGGTGATGGCGAACCGGTGGGCCTCATCACGCACCCGTTGCAGCAGGTAGAGCGCTTCGCTGGTGCGCGGCATGATCACCGGGTCCGGTTCGCCGGGCACCCACACTTCCTCGAGGCGTTTGGCCAGGCCGATCACCGCGACATCGGTGATGCCGAGTTCGTCGAGCACCTCGGCGGCCGCCGCGACCTGCGGTGCGCCACCGTCGACGACGTACAGGTTCGGCGGGTAGGCGAACCGGCGTGGTTTGCCGGTCGCCGGATCGATACCGGGCAGCGAGGTGGGCGCGTCGTCGGCCTCATCGAGCTCCGCCGGGGTGTGCGCGGCGGCCTCGACGGAGACGGGAGTATCGAGTTCGACGCGTTCGGCGGCGTCGCGTTCACGGCGCAACCGGCCGAACCGGCGCCTGGTGACCTCGGCGATGCTGCCGACGTCATCGGAGCGGCCCTCGCCCGCGGCTTCCTTGATCGTGTAGTGCCGATATTCGGATTTGCGCGGTAGTCCGTCTTCGAACACCACCAGCGAGGCCACCACATCAGTGCCCTGCACATGACTGATGTCCACACATTCGATGCGCAGCGGCGCGGTGTCGAGATCGAGCGCGTCCTGAATGTCTTGCAGGGCAGCCGATCTCGAGGTCAGATCACCGGCCCGGCGGAGTTTGTGCTGGGCCAGCGCCTCCTGTGCGTTGCGCTGTACGGTCTCGGCCAGCGCCTTCTTGTCGCCGCGGCGCGGCACCCGCACCTGCACCGCCGAACCCCGCAGTTGTGACAGCCACTGCTGCACCTGCTCCACATCGGCCGGAAGATCGGGGACCAGCACCTCGCGCGGTACCACGGTGGCCGACTGTTCCTCGGCGCCCTGGGCGGCGACGGCGGCCTGCTCGCCGTAGAACTGGGTGAGGAACTGCTCGACCAGCGCCCCCATCTCGCCACCGGCCTCGGGGACGTCGACGGCGTCACCGGATTTGTCGACCACCCAGCCGCGTTGACCGCGCACCCGGCCGTCGCGCACATGGAAGATCTGCACCGCCACCTCGAGCTCGTCGGTGGCGAAGGCGATCACATCGGCGTCGGTGCCGGTGCCGAGCACCACGGCCTGTTTCTCCAGGGCCCGTCGCAGCGCCTGCACATCGTCGCGCAGCCGAGCGGCGGTTTCGAAGTCGAGGTCGGTGGCGGCCTCGTGCATCCGCCGTTCCAGCTCACGGACCATTCGGTCGGTGCGCCCGGCCAGGAAGTCGCAGAAGTCCTCGACGATGCGCCGGTGCTGTTCGGCGGTGACCCGGCCGACGCACGGCGCCGAGCATTTGTCGATATAGCCGAGCAGACAGGGGCGTCCGATCTGGCTGTGCCGCTTGAACACTCCGTTCGAGCAGGTACGCGCGGGGAATACCCGCAGCAGCAGATCCAAGGTTTCCCGGATCGCCCAGGCGTGGGCATAGGGCCCGAAGTAGCGCACCCCTTTCTTGCGCGCGCCGCGGTAGACGAACAGCCGCGGATACTCTTCGTTCAGCGTGACCGCCAGCACCGGATACGACTTGTCGTCGCGGTAGCGGACATTGAATCGCGGATCGAACTCCTTGATCCAGTTGTATTCCAGCTGGAGCGCCTCGACCTCGGTGGACACCACGGTCCACTCGACACTCGCCGCGGTGGTCACCATCTGGCGAGTGCGCGGGTGCAGTGAGGCGACGTCGGCGAAGTAGGAGTTCAGCCGGGAACGCAGACTCTTGGCTTTGCCGACGTAGATGACGCGACGGTAGGAATCCCGGAACTTGTACACACCGGGTTCGACGGGAATCGTGCCCGGCTTCGGCCGGTACGTCGCGGGATCTGCCACGCACCCAGCCTATCGACGCGGTCCGACAAACCCCGCCGTGGGAGCGTCGCCCGATGGGCGAAGGCATATCTCCGGGCCCGGCAGCCCGGAGACGGGACCCTCCGATCTCAGAAGCGATCCTTGTGCTCGGTCAGCCATTCGGCGAATGTCCTGGCGGGTCGGCCGAGCACCTGTTCGAGCACGCCATCCGGGGTGCGAGCCGACTCGGGCGGATCGGCGTGCCAACCGATCACGTACTCCGCATCGGCGAGCGATACCCCGGCGGCGGTCAGCCGGTCGATGGCGTGCTGCCTGCTGATCTGCTCGAAAGCGATGTCGCGACCGATCGTCTCGGCCAGCATCGCAACCCGCTGCCTCGTGGTCAGCGCCTGCGGTCCCGAAAGGTTGTAGGCCCGGCCCGCATGCCCGTCCTCGGTCAGGGCGAGGGCGGCCACCGCCCCGAGATCCGCTTCGTGGACGACAGCGCTCGGGAGATCGAACGGCTCGCGAACCACACCGTCGGCGCGGATCGTCTCCGCCCAGGCGAGGGCATTGGACATGAATTCCTGCGGTTCGAGCCGAGTCCAGACCACACCCGATTCCGCGACGGCGGTCTCGGCGGGTCCGACATGCCCGCCCCACAGAATGGTGATCCGTTCGACGCCCGCGCGCACCGCGCGGCGGACCAGCTCGGGTCCGGTCTCGGCGACCCCGGCGGTGACCGTGATGTGCAACCCGGTCGCACCGTCGAGTGCGGCGTCGAGGGTCTCCGGTGCGGTGTGACCGCCGGTCACCACTTCCGCGCCCGCGGGCAGTACTGCGGCGGCACGCTGCGGGTCTCGGGTGAGTGCGCGCACCTGCCGACCTCTGCGTAGCAGCTCCGCCACCACATGTCGTCCGGTGTTTCCCGTTGCGCCCGTTACCAATATCGTCACAGTAGAACTCCTTTCCGGGCCCGACGCTATTAACTCAACCAAAGTTGAGGTCAAATGGCGCGGTTCAGGCGCAGGTCAAGCGCATCCGATCGTCGTCGCAGCGGCCTCCGGGCGGGGCGAACCCACCGCGACCGTCGAGGGCCTTCCCGATAGCGGGACGTCCGTCGGCAACAGCGGATAAGGTCTCCGTTCATGACGCGCGCGCGACAGATTCGGACGGGAGCCGCCGTGGTTGCGGCTCTCGTGATCTCCTTGGCCGCCGGTTGTTCGGAGGAATCCGACGACACCGCGGCGTGCACGACCACCCCCAACGGCACGCCGATCACCGCAGCACCCGCCACCGCGGGCGGCGCGGCCACCACGCAGAACATCAGCACCAATCCCGAGATCTCCTCCGGGTACCGCAGCGATATGACGCCGGTGCGCACCGCCACCTACGCGGTGTCGACGGCGAACCCGCTGGCCACCCAGGCGGCCTGCGAGGTTCTGCGCGACGGCGGCACCGCGGCCGATGCGCTGATCACCGCGCAGACGGTGCTCGGGCTCGTCGAACCGCAGGCATCCGGTATCGGCGGCGGCGCGTTCCTGGTCTACTACGACGCCGCGAGCAAGTCGGTGCAGGCCTACGACGGCCGCGAAACCGCACCGGCGGCCGCCACCGAGAACTACCTGCGCTGGGTCAGCGACACCGATCGCACCGAACCGAAACCGGACGCACGGGCCAGCGGCCGGGCCATCGGTGTACCCGGCGTGCTGCGCATGCTCGAACTCACCCATCGCGACCACGGCAAGACACCGTGGGCTGATCTGTTCGACCCTGCCGTGTCGCTGGCCGATCGGGGTTTCGAGATCAGCCCGCGCCTGGCCGGTCAGATCGCCGAGTCCGCGCCGAACCTCGCGGTGGACGAGAACGCGAAGTCGTATTTCCTCGAGCCGGACGGCTCCCCCAAGCCCGCGGGCATGGTGCTCACCAATCCCGCGATGTCCAAGACGTTGAACGCGATCGCCACCGATGGCGCCGATGCCTTCTACACCGGGCCCATCGCCCGCGATCTGGTCGACGCCGCCACCGCCGGTTCCGGCGGTCGCACCCCCAGCGTCCTCACCACCGAGGATCTGGCGAACTACCAGGCCAAGAAGCGCACGGCGCTGTGCACCGACTACCGCGCGCACGAGATCTGCGGGATGCCAGCGCCGTCCTCGGGCGGTATCACCGTCGCCGCCACGCTCGGCATCCTGTCGAACTTCGATCTGGCCGCGATCGGCCCGGACAATGTCGACCGCAATGGCGGTAAGCCGAAAGCCGAAGCGGTGCACCTGATCTCCGAGGCGGAACGGCTGGCCTACGCCGACCGCAACAAGTACGTCGCCGATACCGATTTCGTGCCGCTGCCGGGCAATTCTCCCGAGACGCTCGTCAACCCCGAATACCTGAAGGGCCGCGCCGCCCTGATCGATCCGGGCCGCAGCATGGGCGTCGCCCAGCCCGGCGATTTCGGTCCGGTCCCGGTCGGTGTCGGACCGCAGCCGCCCGAGCACGGCACCAGCCAGATCTCGATCGTGGACTCCTACGGCAACGCCGCGGCCATGACCACCACGGTGGAATCGGCGTTCGGCTCGTTCCACATGGTCGACGGGTTCGTGCTGAACAATCAGATGACCGACTTCTCGGCCGAACCGATCGGTGAGGACGGTGTTCCGGTGGCCAACCGGGTGGAGCCCGGTAAGCGGCCGCGCAGCTCGATGAGCCCGACCCTGGTGTTCGCCGACGGCCCCGATGGTACGCGCGGCGAACTCACCCATGTCGCGGGTTCACCGGGCGGTTCGGTGATCATCCAGTTCGTGGTCAAAACACTGGTGGGCATGCTGGATTGGGGCCTCGACCCGCAGCAGGCCATCTCGGCGGTGGCCTTCGGCTCGGCCAATACCCCCGTCACCGGCGTGGGCGGCGAACATCCCGCCATCGACACCAGTGACGACGGTGCGCACGATCCGCTGATCGTGCGGCTGCGTGAACTCGGGCACGAGGTATCGGTGGCGCCGCAGACCAGCGGGCTGAGTGTGGTGCGCCGCGATGGTGACGGTTGGATCGGCGGTGCGGACCCGCGCCGGGAGGGTGAGGTCCTCGGCGACACGCGATGATGTGCACGGGCCGCCCGGTGTCGAGAATCGGGCGGCCCTTGTCATCGATGTGGTGAGGTCAGCCGCAGATGTGCTCGGGGTGACCGGACCTCGAATCGGCTCGAGGTCGAGCTGCCCAAAGGAATGTGCGCAGCACTCAGTTGACGGAACCGGTGTACTTCGCGCCCAGCTCACGCAGCCGTTCGAGTGCATCGGCGGCGTATTCCTTGTCATTGGAGCGGATGGCCAACATCGGCACATAGTCGTCGTCGACGAGTTCCAGCCGCGCCCAGGATTTACGGTCCGGGAAAGAGACTCCGCGCACGTACTTCCACGGGAACTCGTTGTCGCCGAGGATATTGCGGACGACGACACCCTTGGGCCCGACCCGCACCCGTGGGCGGGTGAGCAGCAGCACCGCGCACGCGCCGAGCACACCGATCCCCGCCATGGCGAACTGATCGAGCACCCGGAAATGCACACCGGTGGAGCCGACACGTAGGAAGACTCCGGCGGCGGTGAAGGCGATCACCAGCACCACCGCGACCACCACCGCGGTCCGCCGGGCCCGGCGCGGACGTACTTCGAGATCCCAGACGGGTTGTTCGGTGGCCGATCCGGCCGGGGCCGGGCCCGCGTTCCTACGCCAGATCCGGACGACGGGCATCGTCAGTTCGACCCGCGCAGCGAGCGCAGGGTCAGCGCGGCGTCGAGGGCGGCGGCGCAGGCCTGTTCGCCCTTGTCCTCCGTGGAACCGGGCAGCCCGGCCCGGTCCAGCGCCTGCTTCTCGTTGTTGGTGGTGAGCACACCATTGGCGACCGGGGTGCCCTCGTCGAGCGAGACCCTGGTCAAGCCGGAGGTGACCGCATCGCAGACGTACTCGAAATGCGGTGTGTCACCACGGATCACCACGCCGAGCGCCACGACCGCATCGTGGGTACGGGCCAGTTCCTGCGCCACCACCGGCAGTTCCATCGCGCCCGCGCAGCGCACCACGGTCACCTCGCGGACACCGGCTTCCTTCGCCACGCGCTCGGCATTGGCGACCAGGGTGTCGCAGATCTGGGTGTGCCAGCGCGAGGCGACGATACCGAGCTTCAGCTCTTTGGCATCCTCGAGCGCGAAGGTGGGTACGCCGGTACCGCTCATCGGTTCTCGCCTTTCCGTCCGCCCGGATTCACTGCGCGGTCTCTCCCAGATCCAGATCGTCGAGACCGATCAGATCGTGTCCCATGCGGTCGCGTTTGGTGCGCAGGTACCGCAGGTTCTCGGCGTTGGCACGCACCGGCATGGGCACCCGCTCGGTGACCCGGAGCCCGTACCCGTCCAAGCCGACGCGCTTGGCCGGATTGTTGGTCAGCAGCCGCATCGAGCGGATGCCGAGGTCGACCAGGATCTGCGCCCCGGTGCCGTAATCACGGGCGTCGGCGGGCAATCCGAGTTCGATGTTCGCGTCCACGGTGTCGTGGCCGGAATCCTGGAGCTGGTAGGCCTGCAACTTGTGCATCAGCCCGATGCCGCGTCCCTCGTGCCCGCGCATGTAGAGCACGACGCCGCGTCCCTCGGCGGCCACCATCTCCAACGCGGCGTCGAGCTGCGGACCGCAGTCGCAGCGCAGCGAACCGAACACGTCACCGGTCAGGCATTCCGAATGCACCCGGACCAGCACATCGTCGCCGTCGAGGATGTCGCCGCGCACCAGCGCCACGTGTTCGACCTCGTCGTAGATGCTCTGGTAGCCGACCGCGGTGAATTCGCCGTGCACGGTGGGGATGCGCGCTTCGGCCACCCGCACCACATGCTTTTCGTGCTTGCGCCGCCAGGCGATCATATCGGCGATGGAGATCAGCGCGAGTTCGTGCTCATCGGCGAAGACCCGCAGTTCCTCGGTGCGGGCCATATGCCCGTCGTCCTTCTGGCTGACGATCTCGCAGATCACACCGGCCGGACGCAGCCCCGCCATGCGTGAGAGATCGACCGCGGCCTCGGTGTGGCCCGGCCTGCGCAGGACGCCGCCGTCCTTGGCGCGCAATGGCACCACATGCCCTGGGCGGGTGAAATCGTCGGCCTTGGCCTCGGCGTCGGCCAGCAGGCGGATGGTGGTCGCCCGGTCCGCGCCGGAGATGCCGGTGCTCACGCCTTCCTTGGCGTCGACCGACACCGTGTAGGCGGTGCCGTGCTTGTCCTGGTTGAGTGCGTACATCGGCGGCAGGCCGAGTCGGTCGCAGTCCTCACCGGTGAGGGGCACACAGATATACCCGGACGTGTAGCGGATCATGAAGGCCATCAGCTCCGGGGTGGCCTTTTCGGCCGCGAAGATGAGGTCGCCCTCGTTCTCCCGGTCCTCGTCGTCGACGACGACGACCGCCTTACCGGCGGCGATATCGGCGACTGCGCGCTCGATGCTGTCGAACCTGGTCACGTCTGTTGTGCTCCATCTCGAATAAGGTGCCACCCCACACTACTGGGTGCGAAGTGTCGCTCCGGAGGCAGTGGCCCGCCTGGTGGGCGGTGTGGTCAGCCGCGCTGCTGGAGGCGTTCGACGTACTTGGCGATCACGTCGACCTCCAGGTTGACCAGGGTGCCCGGCGCGGCGGTGCCGAGGTTGGTCATCGACAGGGTGGTCGGGATGAGCGAGACCTCGAACCAGTCGCGGTTGCCGTCGGCGGCGGGGGTGTCGGACAGGCCGAGCCCGGAGACGGTCAGGGAGATGCCGTCGACGGTGATGGAGCCCTTCTCGACCACATACTTGGCGATGGCGTCGGGCAGCGAGATCCGCACGACCTCCCAGTTGTCCGAGGGGGTCCGCGAGAGCACGGTGCCGGTGCCGTCGACATGGCCCTGGACGAGGTGGCCGCCCAGGCGGCTGTCGAGTGCGGCGGCACGTTCGAGGTTGACCTTCGCACCGGAGGTCAGGCCGCCGATGCTGGACCGGTTCAGGGTTTCGGCCATCACGTCGACGGTGAAGGAATCACCGTCGACCACCTCGACGACGGTCAGGCAGACACCGTTGACGGCGATCGAGTCGCCGTGCCCGGCATCGGAGGTCACCAGTTCACCCCGGATCGTCAACCGCGCGGCGTCGGCCAGCTGCTCGGTGGCGACGATCTCGCCCAGCTCCTCGACGATGCCTGTGAACATGCTGACTCCCTGTCGCGTGTGGTCTTCCGGTTGCGGAACGGTCGTGACCCGGACCGGTATTCCCGATGGCCGTGTCGTACTCGTGACTGAAGCCTAATGAGCGTCACCGGGCCGCTCGAGCGCGGCCGCGCCACGTCCGGGCGGCCGCGTCGCATCCCCGATAGCGGAGGCGATCCGTTTCCAGAAATCTTCACCTGGGGCCGGAGCGGGCATCGAGACCGTGACGCGCCGCCGAATCCGACCATCCGGCGGTGTCGGGCCACCCGAACGGGGCTTGATAATTTTCGCCACGACAATTCTTTGCCAGCATTCAGAAAAATACCGTTCGGCCGGTCCGTAGCCTTTGTTCGACGACATTTTCCGAACCGCACAGAAGAATGTCATCCGCGGCTCGTACAGTCGATGCCCGGACGAGACATCGCCGAAACATGGATTTCCGCAATCGCTTGCGCCGACCCGAATATTGACGCAAAATCGTTATGTAGCCGACTCCCACCGTTCAACAGCACCAGCATTTCGGTGCGGCAGAGTGACCACGGACGGCAGAGTCCTACACGGCAGTTCGATCTCGGCACGCCACACGTGACACCTCGCAACCCACCTACCGGCCAACCGGGCAGGAGCACGCGGTAAATCCTTGTGCACCAGCCTTTTTCGACTCGATAGTGCAGTCTGCGGCAGGGAACACCACGAGGCCGATCGCGCGACGGCGCCAACGCAACACCAACGCAAGTCCACCACTCCAGGAAGCCGAAAGATCACCGTGGACAGAATCGAGATCGGCGCGGACACCGAGCCCGTCGATCAGCACACATCCACCAGCGACAACCACACCACCGGGGGTGCGGCGTGACCACGCTCGTCGATTTCACACTGGAAAACCGTTGCGTCACCTATCGGCGCGAATTCCAATTCCCTGCAACCATCGACCCCACCTCACGACGCATACTCCTGAAAATCGGTGCCCGCTACGGCGCCATCACCATGCCCGCCGAACTCGGCGAACGAGTACAACAACGACTGCGTCCGGCCGGGATGGCCGGACCCGTGGTCGCCCACCCACGCGCCCTACGCTGGACCTTCCTCACCGGCCCCGCCCGCCCCGACAGCCTCAGCGCCGCCGAATCCGCCGAACTGTTCCGCCTCTACGCCACCGTCGCCGCCGCGGGCAGCCATATCGTGCTGCCCTCCCCCGACGACGAACGCACCGGCTACCGCACCTGGGTGCAAGCACCCGAAAGCGGTACCGACCGACCACCGCAAAGCGCCGTCATCGACGCCATCCGGACACTCGGCACTCACCGGAACATCCAGGATCGGACTGCGCGCCGCTGATTCACCGTCGCCCGATGCGACGCTGCACGCGTCGCACCGGCGCGGCTGCCCGACCCCGGTGCACCACGATTGTCCCGATCACGCCACCCGAGCGGCACAACCGACCCAGCACCTCCGATGCACCCGCTCGGTAGGGTGACCGCGTGGTAGATGACCGGGCGGCCGAGCTGGGGCGGAAATACCTCACCCTCGGGCTGGGAGAGCTCGCCGCAGCAGCAGTGTTCGTCATGGTCGCCTTCACCTTGGCCGCGCGTCTGAACGAACCCGGCGAGCAGAAGGCGCTGTGGTCGGCGCTGATCCCGCTGCTCATGATCCTGGTGCAAGGTGGCGGCTACTGGCTGTCGGCGCGCACCTGGATCGGCCGCCCACCGATGCCGCGCACCCTGGCCCGCATCTATCGCGGATTCCGCATCACCGATATCGCACTACTCGCCGCTGGACTCGCCGGAATCGTGGCGTGGTGGCCCGATCGGCTCGGACCCGCTCTGCTCGCGGTGGCCGTATGGGGCTTCGGCGTCGTGGAGTACCTCAACTACTTCCACGTCCGACTCTCCTATCCCCCACGTCGATGGCTCACCACGGTGCACCAGTGGCGCACACCCCGCCTGATACAGGACCTGCGCGCGGCGGCCCGGTAGCTCGTCCGGCGACTCAGCGCGCCCACACCGTGGCGGCCTGCCTGCGCAGCGTCTCCACAGTGGCGCCGGGATCAGCGGTGTTGTAGACCGCCGAACCGGCGACGAAACAATCGATACCGGCCTCGGCGGCCTGCTCGATGGTGTCGGCATTGATACCGCCATCGATCTCCACCACCAAGCGCAACTCACCCGAATCCACCAGCCGACGCACCGTACGCGCCTTGTCCAGGACATGGGCGATGAACGACTGTCCGCCGAACCCCGGCTCGACGCTCATCACCAGCAGCGTGTCGAAATCGCGCAGGATCTCCAGATACGGCTCGATCGGAGTGTTCGGCTTCACCGACAAACCGGCCTTGGCGCCCGCGGCCCGGATATCGCGCGCCACCGCGATCGGATCGTCGGTGGCCTCGGCGTGGAAGGTCACGTTATAGGCGCCCGCCTCCGCATACGGCGGCGCCCACCGGCCCGGATCCTCGATCATCAGATGGCAGTCCAGCGGAATATCGGTGGCCTTCAACAGGCTCTCCACCACCGGAAGGCCCAGCGTCAGATTCGGCACGAAATGCGCGTCCATCACATCGACATGCAGCCAGTCGGCAGTGGACACGGCATTCGCCTCGTCCGCGAGATGAGCGAAATCGGCGGACAGGATCGACGGAGCGATCATCGGGGACTCGGGGCGGGAGAACGTCGGCGTGGACACAACGCGGCAGTTTAACCGTAGGACCGCCGCACTGCGGGGCGGGTCACAGCGTTGGTTGGGTTGCCGGGGCCCCGAGTGGGTAGCCTCATGGCGTGATCAACATTTCGGCGGAACAGGGGCTCTACAGCACCCCGGTGGAAATTCGGGTCGCGGCATCGGTCAGCCAGCTGCCGATCGTGCGCGGGCTCGCCGAAACGCTGGTCCTGCTCAGCGATTTCACCCTGGACGAGGTGGCCGATATCCGGCTCGCCGTCGACGAGGTGTGCTCGACCCTCATCGCGATCGCCGCACCCGAGACCAGCCTGCACTGCCGGTTCACCGTCGGTGACCTCGAACTCCGGGTACACGTATCGGGCATCGCCGCCGACGAAGGACTGCCCGACCAGCGCAGCTTCGGCTGGCATGTGCTGCGCACCCTCACCGATTCGGTCGAAGCCACGCAGGACCCGTTCGATCCGGCCGCCTCCGGATACCCGACGACGGTCGAGTTCCGTCGCGTCCGAGGGAAGGCGTAGTGGCCGACGAGGACGCCGTGCTCGAACCCGCAGACAATGACGGTGCCCCCGAGACGCCCGACCACGCCGAACAGCCCGCCGACGGCACCGACTCGGCTGCCACCGACGCCGACCAGGCCGCCGACGACGACGAACAGGACAGCGCCACCGGGACGACGCAGGTATCCGGCTACGACGATGTCGCCGAACTGTTCACCCGGCTCGCCGCCACCGACACCGGCACCGACGCCCACACCACCCTGCGCGATCAACTGATCAACCGGTGCATCCCGCTCGCCGACCACATCGCCCGCAAGTTCAGCGGACGCGGTGAACCGTTCGACGATCTCACCCAGGTCGCGCGCGTCGGACTGGTGCACGCCGTCGACCGGTTCGACGTCGAACGCGGTTCGAACTTCCTGTCCTTCGCCGTACCGACCATCATGGGCGAGGTCCGCCGCTACTTCCGCGACAACACCTGGGCGATGCGGGTGCCGCGCCGGGTCAAGGAAACCCATCTGCGGATCGGCGCCGCGGTCGACTCGCTGTCCCAGACGCTCGGCCGCTCACCCACCGCCAAGGAGATCGCCGCCGAACTCGACGTCGATCCGGATGAGGTCACCCAGGCCGTCATCGCGGGCAACGCCTATCAGCCCACCTCCATCGACGCCGCCTCCGTCGGCCGCGATACCGATGCGTCGCTGCTCGACACCCTCGGCGAGGAGGAATCCCAGTTCGATCGGGTGGAGGAATACGTCGCCATCCGTCCGCTGCTGGACGGCCTGCCTGAACGCGAACGCCGCATCCTCACCATGCGATTCTTCGAATCCATGACCCAGACCCAGATCGCGCAGCAGATGGGGATCTCGCAGATGCACGTCTCCCGCATCCTCGCGAAAACCCTTGCCCGCCTGCGCGAACAGTCCTCACGCGAATAGCCCGGGGGGCGTGGCGCCCGGTTCAGCCGGTGCGTTCACGTTCCTTGCGCAGTCTCGCCGGCGCCGACAACCACCAGGCCGCATCCAGCAGCTCGCGCAGCTGCGCGACCTCGACCCGGTCGAGATCGATGAGGATGTAGGGGTGCCCGTCATAGTGCGGCGTCGTGTAATAGGCCGGATCGCCCGACGCCAGCAGGGCCTGCTTCTCATCCGCGTCGCACAGCAACACCAGCCCGCCCTCCGCTTCCACGCGCAACCGGGCGAACCCCTTCTTGCCCACCTTCAGCCCCGGCGTACGCCACCAGGTCGATTCCTCGACGCCCGGCAGCTCCGTCGCCAATGCCACTACACCCGCCCAATCGATCGCCATGAGTCGAGTCTGCACCCGCGCGTGGAGACCGGCTTGGACGAATGTCGCACGAACCGTCTGACCGCGGCGCGGTATGCCGGTCCACCACCGTCGTCGCCGTGGTAGGTCGACACCGGTCCGCACATGGCTGACGTCGATCGCCCGACCTGGTGGGTGCCGCTGGGACCGCCCGGCTGCGGCCGCGGCAATCACGCCGCCGACATTCCGAGGCGTATCGGCCGGTGCTGGAGTGCGCACCGGCCCCACGCCATTTCATGGGATGTTCGCTCGACTACCGCGGCTTCCGCAGCACTGCCAGGAACATTGCGTCCGTCCCGTGCCGATGCGGCCAGAGCTGCGCGCCGGGGCCGGGGCCCAGGTCGGGGACACCGGGGACGTAGGCGCGCGCGTCGAGCTGTTCGGCGCCGGTGCGGCGGACGGCGTCGGCAACCACCGCCACCGTTTCCGGCAGGTGCGGCGAACAGGTCGAGTAGACCACCACACCGCCCGGACGCAGCAGATCCCATGCGGCGGAGAGCAGTTCGCGTTGCAGGACCACCAGGTCGGAGACGTCGGCGGGAGTGCGACGCCATCGGGCTTCCGGACGGCGGCGCAGGGCGCCGAGTCCGGTACACGGCGCGTCGACCAGGATGCGATCGTAGCCGGGGGCCAGTCCGCTGTCGCGGCCGTCGGCGATGTGGACCTGCACCGGAAGTCCCGCGGTCGCCTTGCGGACCAGCTCGGCGCGATGTTCGGCGGGCTCCACCGCGTCGATGTGGAAACGATCGATATCGGCCAGCGCACCGAGCAGAGCCGTCTTACCACCGGGGCCCGCGCACAGATCGAGCCAGCGGCCGTTGTCCGGTCCGTCGAGTGGGGCGCGGGTCAGTGCGAGCGCGACCAGCTGGCTGCCCTCGTCCTGTACGGCCGCCATACCTGCGCGCACCGGCTCCAGCTTGCCCGGATCACCGCCGTCCAGGTACACCGCGTACGGCGACCAGCGCCCCTCCTCACCACCGGTGACCAGGGCCAATTCTCCGGCGGTGATATCGCCGGGCCGGGCAACCAGATGCACCGATGGGCGGGCGTCGTCCGCGGCGAGGGCATCCCGCAGTTCGGCCGCCTCGGCGCCGAGCGCATCGGCGAAGGCTTGCGCGATCCAGGTCGGATGCGCGTACTCGAAAGCCAGATGCCCCACCGGATCGCGCGGGGCGAGTAGCTCCACCCATTCGGCCGCATCGCGCTCCCCCGCGCGGCGCAGCACCGCGTTCACGAAACCGGCTTTGCCCGTACCGAATTCGGCACGCGCCAACGCGACCGAGGTGTCGACGGCCGCATGGGCGCCGATCCGGGTGCGCAGCAACTGGTACACGCCGAGCCGCAGGATATCCAGCAGTGGGCCGTCGATATCGGCGATATCGCGTCCGGCGCATTCGACGATCACCGCGTCCAGCACACCCTGCGCCCGGCAGGCGCCATAGCCGAGTTCGGTGGCCAGCGCCGCGTCCCGACCCTCGAGGCGGCGTTCGCGCAGTAGACCGGGCAGCACGAGATTGGCGTACGCATCGCGTTCCCTTACCGCACGCAAGGTCTCCAGCGCGACCTCCCGCGCCGGATCGATCGAATTGCCCCGACGCCGATCCTGCGCTCGCCCACCGGCTGTGGCTCCACGGGCAGGTGTCGCCGCACGACGGCCGCCGCGATCCCCACCCTTGGCCGCACCCCGACCGCTACCGGCCCCACGGCCGGATCCACTCGACCGTGGGCCGTACCCGGCGGTGTCGCGCTCCCCGGCCGAACGGCGAGACGATCGCTCATCCCGGTCCCGGCGGTCGTCACGACCACCCTCGCCCGAGCCACGGCCGCGATCGTCGCGCCGCCCGCCGGTGTTCTCCCGCTTCCCGCCGCGACCGCGACCTGTGCCACCGCTACCGCCGCGTCCGGCGCCGCCGGGTCCACGACGGTCGCCGCTCGCGGACGCCCCGGCTCGGCGGTCGAAGCCGGAACCCTTCACCTGCTCCGACGGACGTTCGCCACGAGCCGATCGTGGCGACGAATCACCTCGCCGATCGGCCCGACCCGAACCGTCGCCGTCGCGTTCTCTGCCGCTCATTCGACCACCGCATCCGGTTCGAGGCGGGCGCCGCGCGCCCAGTCCAGCGCGGACATCATCCGCTTACCCTGTGGCTGCACCTGATTCAGGCGGACGGCGGTGGTCGCCGTGCCCACGTAGACGCCGGTCTTGCGCACCTCGATACGCCCTTCCGGCAGTTCTTCTTCGACCAACTCGACCGGCCCGAGCTTGAGCCGGTTGCCCGCGACCACGGTCCACGCGCCGGGTGCGGGTGTGACGGCGCGAATGCGACGACTGACGGCGAGGGCGGGCTGATCCCAGCGCACCCGGGCCGCTTCCACCGACAGTTTCGGCGCGTAGGACACCCCGTCGGTGGATTGTGGAACCGCGTGCAGCGTCGCGTCTTCCACGCCGTCGAGGGTCTTCTCCAGCAGTGCCGCGCCGCTGTCGGCGAGCCGCTCCAGCAGCGCACCGGCGGTATCGGTGACGGCGATGCGTTCGGTCACCACACCGAAGACCGGACCGGTATCGAGCCCGGCCTCGATCTGGAAGGTCGAGGCACCGGTGAACTCGTCGCCCGCATCGATGGCCGCCTGCACCGGCGCCGCGCCACGCCAGGCGGGCAGCAGCGAGAAATGCAGATTGATCCAGCCGAACCGCGGAATGTCGAGCACCTGCTGCGGCAGCAGCGCGCCGTAGGCTACCACCGGACAGCAGTCCGGCGCCAGATCCGTGAGCTGGGCGACGAATTCGGGGTCGGCGGGACGCGCGGGGGTGAGCACCGGGATACCGTGTTCGTCGGCCAATGTGCCGACCGGCGATCGGGTGACCTTGCGGCCGCGTCCGGCGACGGCGTCGGGCCGGGTGATGACCGCCACCACCTCATGCCGTTCGGAGTCGATGAACCGTCGCAGCGACGGCACCGCGGGTTCGGGTGTGCCCGCGAACACGATGCGCATCAACGCCCCCGCTCGGCGACCGAACGGCTGGGGCGCACGGTGATTCCCGCGGCGAACCAGTCCGATTCCCGGATCGAGCGCATGGCGTCCTTACGGTCGGCGGGCTCGAGCCGGTCGATGAACAGCACACCGTCGAGGTGATCGGTTTCGTGCTGTACGCAGCGCGCCAGCAGGCCCTCGGCCTCGAACTCGACGGCGGCGCCGGTCATATCCACGCCGGAGGCGCGCACGCGCAGCGCGCGGCGGGTGTCGTAGCGCAGTCCGGGGATCGACAGGCAGCCCTCCGGTCCGATCTGCTCCTGTTCGTCCAGCACCGTCCAGGTGGGGTTCACCAGATGACCGGCCGCATCGCCGGTGTCGTAGACGAACACCCGCAATCCGACACCGATCTGCGGCGCGGCCATCCCGACCCCACCGTCGTCGTGCATGGTCTCGATCAGGTCGGTGACCAGCTGCCGCAGTTCACGATCGAATTCGGTGACCTCCGTCGCGCGGGCTCGCAGGATGGGGTCGCCGAACAGGCGAACGGGCTGAATGGTCACGGCGGCTCCCGGAGGACGGAGGAAATGCGGTCGCCCCATTCTAGAGAGCACGCCGGGCGGGCCGGAGATCCCGGATACCGGCAGCGATTACTGGTACAAATCCGGTGCGGTCCGGGCGGGGTGTCGAGCCCTCCGTCCGGCCGCCCGCCGCATCAGATATTGCCGCCGATGACGACCTGCGGGATGCCGGTGCCGAGTTGCACGGGTTCGCAGACCGGCGACGGCGCTGTTGCCGGATCGAGAGCTTCCAGCAACAGCTGCATCACGAACGGGTCGTAGACCATGTGGAAGTGACCGGTGAGGTTCGCCGGGCAGCGGTCCTGGATCACCACGTTCTCGGCGCCGGGGCCGTGCAGGGCGATGTTCTCGAAGGGCTGGATCATCTCGTCGACGCGGCTACCGATGGTCACGTAGTGCACGCCGGGCACGGTGTCGCCGCCCGCGTTCAGTTCCAGCATGATCGGTGAGCCCTGCGCCTGCTGCACCGCCGCCAGCGACGTCACCTGCGCGAACACCTCGAGCACGCCGGGAATGGCCTGGGCGATGGGCACCAGCCCGTACATCACCCCGCCATAGCTGGGCGAGGCCAGCCCGACCCAGCGGCCGACGTTCCTGGCGCCGCCGAGCTTGTTGATGTAGTAGCGGGTCACGTTCGCGCCCTGGGAGAAGCCGACCAGGTCCACCTTCTCGGCACCGGTGGCGGCGAGGACGTCGTCGACGAAAGCACCGATCTGGTAGGCACTCAGGCGCAGGTCCTCGGTGCCGAAGCTGGTGGCGCCGGGCTTACCGCCGTAGTTGAGCGCGAAAACGCAGTACCCCTCGGCGGCGAGCATGGGCGCGATGGCCGACCAGTCGGAGTAGGCGCTGGCATCGGTGCCGTGCGCCAGCACGACCGGACGCGGATGCGTGGGCGACGGTGTACAGCCGAAATCGTTGGTGTGTTCGGGGACGGAGTTCGGATGCGTCTTCATATAGAGCGCGGCGGCCAGATGGTCCGGTTGCGGCGGCGCCCACCCGGACGGCACCAGCGGCGGCTGGTATCCGGGTGGCTGGGCCCGCGCCGACCCGGATTGCGCCGTCGCCGCACCGATGAGCACGACCGCCGCCGCGACGCCGGCCAGGACGGCCCGGCCCCATTGTGATGTTCCCCGACCCCACAAACCGCGTGCTTGTTCCATATCACAATGATCTACCCTCTCCGCGCGAAAAGCCCGCCCAGGGCTGGGTATTCACCACCCCGTTATTTTTCGGGGGTCTCGTCGTCGGCCAGGATTCGATAGAGCGAACGGCGGGCGTCGTTGAGCACATCGGCTGCCTTGGCCGCCTGCTCCGGCGTGCCAGCCGCAGCGACCTGTGCGACCGCGCCCATGAGCTGTCCGACCAGTCCGCGCAGGTCGATCGCCTGGGCTCCGACGTCCTGTTTGACATCGGCCCACGGATCGCCGAGTTCATCACGATGCTCCTCGACGTAGGCGGTGCCGGATTCGGTGAGTTTCGCGGTCTTGCGACCGGCGACCTTCTCGATGAGCACCAGCCCCTCGTCCTCCAGTTGCGCCAGCGCGGGGTAGATGGATCCGGGACTCGGGCGCCACAGATCGTCACTGCGTTCGCGGATCTGCTGGATGAGTTCGTAGCCGTGCATCGGACGTTCGGTCAGCAGCAGCAAGATGGCCGCGCGGACATCGCCGCGCCTACCCCGCCCGCCCCGACCACGTCCGCGGCCGAATCCGGGACCGAAACCCGGGCCGAAACCCGGCCCGAACTCGGGACCGAATCCGTGCCGGCCACCGCGACGGAACTGGCCGCGGCGCGGCCCGCATTCGTCGAATCCGGGCCGTTGGCGACCACCGTGACGTCCATGCTCTCGATGCATTTCTGTGTTTTCCATGTCGAGCCTCCTCAGGCTTCGTACTTACTGAACACTATCGACGATATATCGGCAATCTATCCATGACAAGCCCCTCTCCGAAAAGGCCCGGCACCATCGGCGTGACGTCCCACACGAAACGGGCGCCACGCCGGCGGACCGCCGCGGCCTCAGCTCGCCAGCGAATCGATCCAGCGCGCCAACCGCTCCCCCTCCGCCGCCATCAGACCCGGATCACGAAAAGTGTTGGTGAGCAGCGATATTCCCTGATACGCCGCGATGAGCGCGACACCGAGTTCATCCGCATCCGCTCGCCCCATCGCTTCGAACTGCTGCCGCGCCCAGTCCACGAGGACGCGCATGGTCGCGGCGATCTCCGCGTCCAGCACCTCGGGGCGCTTGTCCATCTCGGAGGCGAGCGTGCCGAACGGGCAGCCGAACTGCGCCGCCTGATCGCGCAGATCGACCCATCCCGCGATCAGACCACGCAGCCGCGCCTGCGGGCTGTCGAGGCGATCGAGTTCCTCGAGTAGTCGCGCCAGCTGGTCCCGATGCGCGGCGACCGCCGCTTCGATCAGCTGATCCTTGGTTTTGAAGTAGTAGTACACATTGCCCACCGGCACCTCGGCCACCTTGGCAATGTCGGCGATGGTGGTTTTCTCCACACCGCGCTCGTAGAAGACCTGGACGGCGGCCTCGACCAACCGCTCCCGCTTGCCCGCCTTCATCGCACGCACTGAGTCAGTCATACAACTAACTGTAGACAGCTCGCGGCATATCCACTACCGTCGTGTTAGTCAGTCAACTAACTTAAGGATTCGATGATGATCGTGGTAACCGGAGCAACCGGAAATGTCGGCACGCCGCTGGTGGGTACCCTGGCGGCGGCGGGCGCGGAGGTGACGGCCGTATCGCGCACCGTCGCGCCCGATTCGGTCCCGCGGGGTGTGCGCACACATCAGGCGGATGTGACCGACCCGGAAAGCCTGCGACCGGCCCTCGACGGTGCCGAGGCACTGTTCCTGCACGACACCGGGATGAGCGCGCATCTGATGCGTCCGACCGACATCCTCGATATCGCCGAGGCCGGTGGCGTCCGCCGGGTGGTGCTGCTCTCGTCGCAGGGCGTGGTCACCCGCCCGGACTCGGCCTCGCACGGCGATATCGGTCGCGCCTTCGACGAAGCGGTGCGGCAGTCGGGACTGGAATGGACCATTCTGCGGCCCGGCGCTTTCCACTCCAATGCCTTCGCCTGGATTCCCTCGGTACGCGGATCCCGCACGGTCGCCGCACCATTCGGCGATATCGGCCTGCCGACCATCGACCCGCGCGATATCGCCGAAGTCGCCGCGGCGGCGCTACTGTCCGACGCCCACGCCGGGCAGGTCTATACGCTCACCGGACCGGAATCGAACACGCCACGGCAACGAGCCGCCTCGCTGGCCACCGCACTCGGTGCACCGATCGGATTCGTCGAGCAGACCCGGGCGCAGGCCAAGGACCAGATGCTGGAGTTCATGCCCGAACCCGTGGTGGAGACCACCCTGGACATTCTCGGTACGCCGACCGAGGACGAACTGCGGATCAGCTCCGATGTGCACCGGGTACTCGGCCGCCCGGCACGTACCTTCGCGGCATGGGCCGCCGACCATATCGCGCCGTTCCGCTGACGGTGCTGCCCATCGGTGATTGATCGATGGTCGACTCACCGGCCACCGACATCTCCCCGGTCCTCGCTCAGTAGCCGGATCTGCTGCTCCCCCTTGCGGTCTCGCACGTCGATGCCGAGGGCGAGCAGCTTTTCGTCGAATTCCTCGATGGCGGTGCGGTCGTCGTCGTCCATGGCCCGGCGGCGGCCGCGCAGCACCGCATCGAGATCGGCGCCGGTCTCGGGCCTGCCGTCGATCCAGCGGATGTACTCGCCGGCCATCGGGTCGTTGTCGTCGAGCCATGGATAGCCGTGCGCACGGAAGGCGCGGGCGATATCGCGGCCGCGCAGATCGTCGGCCTTGAACCGAGCCAGGGGACGCCGGTCACGGTCGATGAGTACCAGGTCGGCGTCCTCACGGAAGACCGATGCCACGTGTTCACGTGCCACGTACTTGTCGCGGCCGTCCCTGGACAGTTCGACATGATCGGTGTCGACGGTCAGGGCCAGGCTCTCACCGCGCGCGATCTCGAATATCACCGCGCCGCCGATGATCCCGACGACGGTGAGAATCGGTACCAGCCACACCGGCGGCACGGTCATCGCCACCTCCACCGGGCCGGGCACCTCGCCCAACAGATCCACCATCCAGCGCCCTACCACGGGCAGGGCGAACCCGATTCCACCGCCGAGCGCGGCGCCCGCGACACCGAACACCACCAACCACAGATAGGAAAAACGCAGGACAACAGGCTCGGTTTTCACCGGTCCTCCATTCGGGTCGGGCGCAGCAGTCGCGATACCGTCGCGCGCACCAGCGGGCGTGGATCCCGGTCCGGGTCGGCCGGGTCGGCGTTCAGGAAAGCGGCGTCGACGACGGCCAGAATCCACCGAGCGGTCTCGTCGGCGGGAAAGCCCGGGTCGAACTGCCCGGTCGCGACGCCCCGTTCGAGCAAGGTAGTCAAGGCCTCGGCGCTGAGCCGGGCGTCCTCGAGGACCATGTCGGCCAATTCCGGATCGTGGCCGAGCCGCCGCAGCAATTCGAACATGAGGCCAGGCGCGTCGGCGTCCAGCGCGTCGGCCACCAGCGCCTCGGCGATATCGAGAATGGCACCGAGGCAATCGGTTCGATCGATATGCCGCCGCACGAGTTCCGCATGCTCGGGAATCGACAGCTCGAAGATCGACCGGAAGACCGCGGCCTTGTCCTGGAAGTAATAGAACACGCTGCCCGAACTCAGCCCGGCCGCCGCCGCGATCTGCGCCGCCGTCGTGCGCTCGAAACCGTGGGTCGCGAACAGCTCCGCGGCGGCGAGAGTGATCGCACGCCTGCGCTCGGCAGTGCGTTGCGGGTCGACGGTACGGGCCATGATCCGACTCTATCATTAACTAATCGGCCAGTTAATGAATAGCAGCTGTCGACGGTCTTCTCACCGGCCGATCAGAGCTGTCCGGGCCGACGCCGCAGACTCACCGTCGCCGTCGAGTCGGAGGTCAGCCGATATCGACCGGGTCGATCTGGACGCGAAGCGGAGCGTCGGAGCGCTGAGCGCTGCGGAAAGCTTGTGCGGCGGTGAGGGCTCGGGCCAGGGCGGCGGCATCGCGGCGGGGAGTGCGCAGCAGCATGCGTTCCACCTCGGCGGGCGAATCGCCGGTGAAGGGCTTGCGGGCCAGGGGCGGCAACGGGACGGGCCCGAGGAGATCGGCCGATTCCGGGAGGGTGGCGGCGGCGAGGAGTTCGGTGATGGCCTCGGAGGTCCCGTCGACGGCGGCCATGCGCACCGCGGGCGGGAAGCCGACCTCGGCGCGGCTGTCGACCTCGGCTCTGGCGTGGCCGATCGGATCCCAGCGGATGAGCGCCTGGACCGTCGGTAGCGATGGTTCGGCCATCACCAGCACCTGGCCGTGCGCGCGGACCAGCGCGGCGGCGGTCATCCAGCGTCGCAGCGCGTCCTCGGATGCGCGCAGATCGGCGCGGCCGAGCAGCGCCCAGCCGTCGAGGAGCAGCGCGACGCCGTAGCCGCCGGGCAGGACGGGCTCCGCACCGACAGTCGCGACGACCACCTGCGGGCCGGGTTCGGCCGTGTCGAGCACCGCGCCACCACCGGAACCACGGATCGGTACACCGGGGAAGGCCCGGCCGAGTTCCTCCGCGGTGCGGGCCGCGCCGATCACCACCGCGCGCAGGGCCCGCGAACCGCATGCGGGACAACGGAAACCCGCCTCGGTCCGGCCGCACCAGCGGCAGCTGGGGCTGTGTGCGACGTCGGGTGGTTCGGCGGCGCCACGTCGAGGGCTCTCGGGCAGGGCGAGTGGACCATTGCAGTGTCGGCAGCGCGCCGGTGTACGACATTTCCCGCAGGCCAGCGACGGTACATAGCCGCGTCGCGGCACCTGGACCAGTACGGCGGCGCCTTCTTTCAGCGCGGCGCGGGCCGCGGCGAAGGCCGCGCCCGGTATCCGTACCGCGCGGGCGACCGGGTCGCGTTCCAGGGCGATATCGGTGTCGCCCGGTGCGCTGATCCGCGGCATGGCCGAGCGCAGTGTCGAGCGGTCGGCGACCAGATCGTGCGCCCATCCCGAGTCCACGACCGCCTGGATTTCGGCGGTCCGCGCGAAGCCGCCTGCCACGAATGCCGCCCCGGTCTCATGGGCACGCAGCATCGCCACTTCTCTGGCGTGCGGATACGGGGCGCGCGGCTCGGCGTAGGTATCGTCACCGTCGTCCCAGATGGCGATCAGGCCGAGGTCGTTGGCAGGCGCGAACACCGCGCTGCGGGTACCGACAACCACCCGCGCCGTCCCACGCAGCACCGCCAGCCAGCGCCGATAGCGTGCCGCGGGCCCGAGACCCGCCGACAATCCCACTGCCCTGTCCCCCACCAGCCGCTCGCATTCGGCCAGCACTCGATCCAGATCGCGTTGATCGGGCACCATCAGCACCACACTGCGTCCCCGGGCGACGACGATCGCCGCCAGCTCCGCCAACCGTGCCGCCCACTGCTCCCCCGGCAACGCCTGCCACGCCGCCCGCACACCTTTGTCCTGCGTCAGCGCTTCGAGGAAGCTCCCGCCATGCAGATAGCGGCCCCATCGTGCGGGATCGATTCCGGTGTGCGACAGCAGATCTACCGGCGTCGCATCCGCAGACGGATCGCTGTCCGCAGGATCGGGATCCTTCACCCCCTCCGCAACTGTGGCCTGCGAATCTTCCTCGCCCGCAGCGCATTCCTCGCCCGCGGCCGATTTCTTCGCCTTGCCCTTTGCGGTCGTACCGTTCTCGGTCCGTGCGTGTCGCGGTGGTATGGCCAGCCGCAGAACGTCGGCGCGGGTACCGGCGTAGCGGGCGGCGACGGAGGTGATGAGGCGCAGGATCTCGGGCGTCAGGACACGTTCGGCCGAGACGACCCGCTCCAGCGGCACCAACTTTCCCGAATGCTCGCTTCGGGTGAGCCGTTCGAGCAGGTAGCCGTCGACCAGGCGACCGGCGAAGCGGATGCGTACCCGCACGCCGGGCGCGGCGATCCCGTCGAGTTCGGGGGGTACGAGATAGTCGAAATCGCGGTCCAGATGGGCGGGGGTCAGCAGCGGGAGCACCCGTGCGATCGGATGCGATAGCGCCGCGGCGGGCCCCGACACAGCCGACACCCCCGGCGACGGGGCGTCGCCGGGGGTGTCGTGAGCCGCGAGTTCGTTCACCCGGGCGCGGAACCTACAGGCCCGCGGCGGCGCGCAGCTTATCGGCGCGGTCGGTGTGCTCCCAGGGCAGATCGATATCGGTGCGGCCGAAGTGGCCGTACGCGGCGGTCGGCGCGTAGATCGGGCGCAGCAGGTCCAGATCGCGGATGATCGCACCGGGGCGCAGGTCGAAGACCTCGGTGATGGCGCTGGCGATCCGCGCCGGGTCGACCTTCTCGGTGCCGAAGGTCTCCACGAACAGGCCGACCGGCGCCGCCTTACCGATGGCGTAGGCGACCTGTACCTCGACCCGGTCCGACAGGCCCGCCGCGACCACGTTCTTGGCGACCCAACGCATGGCGTAGGCGGCCGAACGGTCGACCTTCGACGGATCCTTACCGGAGAACGCGCCACCACCGTGCCGTGCCATACCGCCGTAGGTGTCGACGATGATCTTGCGGCCGGTCAGCCCCGCATCACCCATCGGACCGCCGAGCACGAACTTGCCGGTGGGGTTGACCAGCAACCGCACATCGGCGACATCGAGACTGGGCAGCGACAGATCGGCGAGCACCGAGTCGACGACCTTCTCGCGGATATCGGGGGCGAGCAGGTTGTCCAGATCGATATCGGCGGCGTGCTGGGTGGAAATGACCACGGTGTCCAGCCGCACCGGACGATCACCTTCGTATTCGATGGTGACCTGGGTCTTGCCGTCGGGCCGCAGGTACGGCAGCACACCCGACTTACGGACCTCGGTGAGCCGACGCGAGAGCCGGTGCGCCAGCGCGATCGGCAACGGCATCAGCTCGGGGGTGTCGGTGGTGGCGTAGCCGAACATCAGGCCCTGGTCACCGGCGCCCTGCTGTTCGATCTCGTCGTCGGAACCGCCGACGCGGGCCTCGTGCGAGGTGTCGACGCCCTGCGCGATATCCGGCGATTGCGCACCGATCGCGATGTTCACACCGCAGGAATTGCCGTCGAAACCCTTTGCCGAGGAGTCGTATCCGATCTCGAGGACCTTCTCCCGGACGATGCGCGGGATGTCCGCGTACGCCTCGGTGGTGACCTCACCGGCGACGTGCACCTGCCCGGTGGTCACCAGGGTTTCCACCGCGACCCGGCTGCGCGGATCTTCCGCCAGCAACGCGTCGAGGATGGAATCGCTGATGGCGTCACAGATCTTGTCCGGATGACCCTCGGTCACGGACTCACTGGTGAATAGCCGACTGCCGGTCGTGCGCACAGTTGTTCCCTCTCCCTCAACGGGTTGCTCTTGTCGGTCTGCGACCCTGGCGCCGCACTGCCGCTGCCGTGCTGCCTACGTTCGGCGGCACCCTTCGGTTCCACGACAACGTTGCCACGCCCGGGCGCAATCCTGATCCCAGACTATTCCAAACCACCGACGCATCGGTCTGCTGTCCTCGACCGCGGACCCGACCGTCGATGGCATCGTTGTATTACCCGCTCCCATTAGACGCCGCCGCTACGCTCTCGCGCATCGACTTGACGTGATTACGCCGCTCGCGCAACGTATCTCGGAGCCGGTAGCCACGGTGTCGGCCTCGTCGGCTCAGCTCAGCAGCGGTCCGAGCGCATCGAGCACCCGGCTCGCCAACAGCGCCTTCGACCCGTGGTCGAGCGACTGTTCGGTGCCGTCGGCGCCGAGCAGCCAGCCGTCGTTGGTGTCGACCTCGAAGGCCTTGCCCTCACCGACCGCGTTCACGACCAGCAGATCGCACCCCTTGCGGGCCAGTTTGGCGCGCGCGTGGGTGAGCACATCGCCGTGCTCGTCGCCGGTTTCGGCGGCGAATCCGACGATCGCGGTGCCGGACAGCTGCCCGTCGCGGCGGGCCTGGACCAGACCGGCGAGGATGTCGTCGTTCTTGGTCAGCGCGATGGTGTCGGGTTCGCCGGCGCCCTTCTTGATCTTGGCGGCCGCGACATTGGTCGGCCGGAAATCGGCCACCGCCGCCGCCATGATCACCGCGTCCGCACCCGCCGCATGCTTGTCGACAGCGGATTTGAGCTGGTCGGCGGTGGTGATGTGCACCAGATCGACGGCCGCGGGGGCAGCCATTTCGATCGTGTTGCCCGCGATGAGCGTGACGTGCGCACCCCGTTGGGCGGCCACCCTGGCCAGCGCGTACCCCTGTTTACCGGAGCTGCGGTTGCCGAGGAAGCGCACCGGATCCAGCGGTTCTCTGGTACCTCCGGCGGTGATGACCACCCGGCGGCCCTCGAGATCACGAGGTACGGCGTCGGCCCGCTCGAGCAGCAGCGTCGCCAGGCCGAAGATTTCCTCGGGCTCGGGCAGCCGTCCCGGACCGGTATCGGTGCCGGTGAGCCGACCCGAGGCCGGTTCCATGACGTTGGCGCCGTGCGCTCGCAGGGTGGCGACATTGGCGACGGTGGCCGGATGCTCCCACATCTCGGTGTGCATCGCGGGCGCGAAGAGGATGGGACATCGCGCGGTGAGCAGGGTGGCGGTGAGCAGATCGTCGGCGCGCCCGGTGGCGGCGCGCGCCATCAGATCGGCGGTCGCCGGTGCGATGACGACGAGATCGGCTTCCTGACCGAGCCGCACATGCGGTACCTCGGGCACATCGGCGAAGACCCCGGTGTGCACCGGGTTGCCCGAGAGCGCCTCGAAGGTGGCCTTGCCGACGAATTGCAGCGCCGATTCGGTAGGAATGACCCGGACCTCGTGTCCGGTTTCGGTGAAGCGGCGCACCAACGAGCACGCCTTGTAGGCGGCGATGCCCCCGCCGACCCCGACAACGACCCGTGTGGCCATTGCGCCTCCTGTGTTGTGCGCCGACACCGGCACCCGGTGTACCCGGCGAGCTGCGATGACACGCACCGGGCTCACCGGGACGAGGTCACTCGCCTTCGGTGTGCTCGAGCAGGTCGGAGTGGATCTCACGCATGGCCACCGACAGCGGCTTCTCCTGCGCGACGGGCTCGACCAGCGGGCCGACGTATTCGAGGATTCCGTCGCCGAGCTGGTTGTAGTAGTCGTTGATCTGGCGCGCCCGCTTGGCGGCGTAGATGACCAGGGCGTACTTGGACGAGGTCCGCTCCAGCAGCTCATCGATCGGCGGGTTGGTGAGGCCGATCGGAGTGTCGTAGGCGGGCGCGGAAAGGGTGTCCGTACTGCTCACTAGGGGGGCTCCTGCGGTGTGTTGACCGATGTTGTCGCGGACTGATGTCACGAACTCGAATTTGTGCTAACGAACAACGATACCAACTGCTCGCAGGCGCTGGTCACCTCGTCGTTCACGATGACGATGTCGAACTCGTCACAGGCGGCCAATTCGGTCCGCGCGGTCTCCAGTCGGCGCTCGATGACCTCCGGCGATTCGGTGCCGCGCGAGCGCAGCCGGGAGACCAGTTCATCCCAGCTCGGTGGCGCCAGGAAGACCAGCAGCGCCTCGGGCATCGCCTCGCGCACCGAACGGGCGCCTTCCAGGTCGACCTCCACCAGCACGGGCAGGCCCTTGGCCAATGCCTCGCGTACCGGTGCGGCCGGGGTGCCGGAGCGTTGTAGTCCGCCGTGGATATCGGCCCATTCGAGCAGATCCCCGGCCTCGATCATCGCGTCGAAATCGGCCCGGGTGACGAATCGGTAGTCACGGCCGTCGACCTCCCCGGGCCGTGGGGCCCGGGTCGTGGCCGACACGCTGAACACCAGGTGCGGTAGACGTTCACGAACGCAACGCACCACGGTGGACTTCCCCACGGCCGAGGGGCCGACCAGAACGACCAGCCGACCCTTCGTCATGTGTTCGACCACCGGCGGTTGTCAGGCGCCGAGGTCGAACTTGGCCAGCAGGGCCTTGCGCTGCCGATCGCCCAGACCGCGCAGACGGCGGGTAGGAGCGATCTCCAGCTCGGTCATGATCTCCGCCGCCTTGACCTTGCCGACCTTGGGCAGGGCTTCCAGCAGGGCGGACACCTTCATCTTGCCGATGATCTCATCGGTCTCGGCGTCGGCGAGGACCTTCTTCAGGTCGGTGCCGCCACGCTTCAAGCGCTCCTTGAGCTCCGCCCGAGCGCGGCGAGCGGCAGCCGCCTTCTCCAAAGCAGCGGCGCGCTGCTCGTCAGTCAGCTGGGGAAGGGCCACGGTTCCTCCGTCTCATCGTTCATTGCATCAACTACTGCCCGATAACCCGGCAGTGACAGCGACCGTACCCACGACTCCTGCCGATTGCGAACCCACCCCCCAGGTCAGCGCATGATTCGACGATGCCGTAGGGGACGCCGGAGACAATGCCCGACCCGGCTCGCCCACCCTCCCGAACACCGGTTCGAATACCCGAAACCGCCTGCAAGCAGGGCGTTTTCGTACATGGAACGAATTAGCGGGCTAGTTGCCACACAGTCGCGCGCGGCGCTGGCAAACTCAAAACCGCCCGACCAGGAACTTTCTCGAAAATTTCTGCGTGTCGCCCCATGAATCACACGCGTGTCGCGTATCGGGTGCACCGCGTGCCAAGCACCGGCCGCGCGCGGACCGACGAGCGGCACATCGGCAGGCGCCTCCGCGCCGGACAGGCGAAAGCTCGCACCGTGGCATCGCCGGAGGACATCCGAACGGCCTGGACAGTGCCGCAAAGGCCGGTGGACGCGTCTACGGGGAGCGACACGGCCTGATCCGGCATTCCCCCACCAACTGACCAGACCGTGTTTCAGCGGGCGCTCAGGGCACCGGTACGCGCATACGGCGCGAATCCGCGGATCGACGCTCGGACGTGGACCCGGCACGGACACGAATCAGGCCCGGCCCGAGGGGTGGGCGGGCCGGACCTGATGTCCCCCGCGAGTGCGAGGTGCTGTGGGGTGAACCGCCGGTCGTTGCCCCGCCGACGATCCCCCGACAACCTCCACAGCATCCCATCGCCGCGACGCCGATACCAGCACCACGGCCGATGCGTCGCGCATGAGACACCCGGGGAGAATCGCCGCGGACGGCGCGGCGATCGTGTATCACTGCCGCGGGCTAGCCCCGCAGGAAGGCGAAATCCTCCTGGAGCGCGGCGAGGCGAGCGCGCAGCGCGGGCACCGACGGGCCCTCGCGCAACACCTCGCGGGAAACGTTGGGCACCACACCGTGCAGCAGATGGTCGGGAACGAGGGCCCGGATCGAATCCGCTCCCCCACCCTGGGCGCCGACACCCGGCATCAGGATCGGCCCGTTGAGCGAACTCAGGTCCGGTGCCTCGGTGAGGGTGGCGCCGACGACGACGCCCACCGAACCGAAGTCCGCACCGGCATTGCGGGCCGCGGCGGCGTCGACCATCGCCTGCGCGATGGTGCGGCCGTCGTCGGCGGTGACGCGCTGCACCTCGGCGCCTTCCGGGTTCGAGGTCGCGGCGAGGACGAACACCCCGCGATGATTGGCCTGCGCCAGCTCTAGCGCCGGGTTCAGCGAGCCGAAGCCCAGATACGGCGAGACCGTCACCGCATCCGAGCCGAGTGGACCGTCACCGAGCCAGGCACGGGCGTAGGCGTCCATGGTCGAGCCGATATCGCCACGTTTGGCATCGGCCAGCACAAGGGTGCCGGAGTCGCGCAGCACCTCGATGGTGCGTTCGAGCACTCCGACCCCGCCCGCGCCGTATACCTCGAAGAACGCCACCTGGGGTTTGACCAGTGCGACGCAGCCGTCGAAGGCCTCGACGCAGATCTCGGCGAACGCTTCCAGTCCGTCCACATCATCGGTCAGGCCCCACTGGGTCAACAGGGCCGGATGCGGATCGATGCCGACACACAGCGGCCCGAAATGCCGCATGGCGTGCTGTAGCCGGTCGCCGAAAGTCTTCACCGATCCCGCTCCGTTCTCCTGATCGTGGCTCACCCGCGCAGTACGGCGTGCAGTTCTTGCAGCGACCGCACTCCGATACCACCGTTGATGCTGGCCTCGATGCCCTGTACGGCGGCGGCCGCACCCTGCACCGTGGTGATGCACGGAATGTTCACACCCACTGCCGCGCTGCGGATCTCGTAACCGTCGACGCGCGGGCCGGAGTTGCCGTAGGGGGTGTTGAACACCATATCGACCTCGCCGTCGCGGATCTGCTCGACGATGGTCGGCTCGTCGGCCGGACCGTCCTCGGAATGCTTACGCACCCGTTCGCAGGGAATGCCGTTGCGGCGCAACATCTCCGCGGTGCCCTCGGTGGCCAGGATGCGGAAGCCCAGATCGTTGAGCCGTTTGACCGGGAACACCATTGCGCGCTTGTCGCGGTTGGCGATGGAGACGAACACGGTGCCCTCGGTGGGCAGCGAACCGTAGGCCGCGGCCTGGCTCTTGGCGAAGGCGGTGCCGAAATCGGCGTCGATGCCCATGACCTCACCGGTCGACTTCATCTCCGGCGAGAGAAGCGAATCCACACCGCTGCCGTCGGCCTTGCGGAACCGGTGGAACGGCAGTACGGCCTCCTTCACCGCGACCGGCGCATCCAGTGCGACGTGCCCGCCGTCGCCCTCACCGGGCAGCATGCCCTCCTTGCGGAGTTCGGCGATGGTGGTGCCGAGCATGATCCGCGCGGCGGCCTTGGCCAGTGGCACGGCGGTGGCCTTGGAGACGAACGGCACGGTGCGGCTGGCGCGCGGGTTGGCCTCGAGCACGTAGAGCACATCGTCCTTGAGCGCGTACTGCACATTGAGCAGGCCCTTGACGCCGATGCCCTTGGCCAGCGCGACGGTGGAGCGGCGCACGGCTTCGATATCACTGCGGCCGAGGGTGATCGGCGGCAGCGCGCACGCGGAGTCGCCGGAGTGGATACCGGCTTCCTCGATGTGCTCCATCACGCCGCCGAGGTAGACCTCCTCGCCGTCGCAGAGCGCGTCGACGTCGATCTCGATGGCGTCTTCCAGGAAGCGGTCCACCAGGACCGGATGCTCCGGGTTCAGTTCGGTGGCGCGGGAGATGTAGCCCTCGAGCGAGGTCTCGTCGTAGACGATCTCCATACCGCGACCGCCGAGCACATACGACGGCCGGACCAGTACCGGATAGCCGATCCCGGCCGCGATCTTCTTGGCCTGTTCGACGGTAGTGGCGGTGCCGTACTTCGGTGCGGGCAGCCCGGCCGCGACCAGGACGTCACCGAATTCGCCGCGGTCCTCGGCCAGGTCGATGGCGGCGGCGCTGGTGCCGACCACGGGAACGCCCGCGTCGGTGAGCCGCTGCGCCAACCCGAGCGGGGTCTGGCCGCCGAGCTGCACGATGACGCCGGCGACGGTGCCCGATTCGGACTCCGCGTGATAGATCTCGAGCACGTCTTCGAAGGTGAGCGGTTCGAAGTAGAGACGATCGGCGGTGTCGTAGTCGGTGGAGACGGTTTCCGGGTTGCAGTTGACCATCACCGTCTCGTACCCGGCCTGCGACAGCGTCTGCGCCGCGTGCACACACGAGTAGTCGAACTCGATGCCCTGACCGATCCGGTTCGGGCCGGAACCGAGGATGAGCACCTTGTCGCGTTCTGGCTGCGGCGCGACCTCGGACTCCGCGGCGGGATCGAGTTCATAGGTCGAATAGTGGTACGGGGTCTTGGCCTCGAACTCGGCCGCGCAGGTGTCGACGGTCTTGAACACCGGCCGCACCCCGAGCCGGTGCCGCAGCGCGCGCACACCGCTCTCCCCGGCCAGTTCCGGACGCAGCGCGGCGATCTGACGATCGGACAGACCGTAGTGCTTGGCCCGGCGCAGCAGCGACTCGTCCAGTACGGGCGCGTCGAGCAGTTCCTGACGCAGCTCGACCAGGCCAGCGACCTCGGCGACGAACCAGGGGTCGATCCCGGAGGCCGCGGCGACGTCGTCGATGCTCGCGCCCAGCCGCAGCGCCCGCTCCACCTGGTAGATGCGGCCCTCGGTGGGGACGCGCAGGTCGTCGAGGATGGCGGTGATCGCGGTCTGGATCGCTTCGGGAGTGTCGGAGGCGGGCGCCCACTCGCCGTCGTCGGTGGTCCAGAATCCGGTGGACTTGGTTTCCAGCGAACGCAGCACCTTGCCGAGCGCCTCGGCGAAGTTGCGACCCAGCGACATCGCCTCACCCACCGACTTCATGGTGGTGGTCAAGGTGGCGTCGGCGCCGGGGAACTTCTCGAACGCGAACCGCGGCGCCTTCACCACGACGTAGTCGAGGGTCGGCTCGAAACAGGCCGGGGTTTCCTTGGTGATGTCGTTGACGATCTCGTCGAGCGTGTAGCCGATGGCCAGTTTGGCCGCGATCTTGGCGATCGGGAATCCGGTGGCCTTCGAGGCCAGCGCCGAGGAGCGCGACACCCGCGGGTTCATCTCGATGACGATCAGCCGGCCGTCGCGCGGATCCACCGCGAACTGGATATTGCAGCCGCCGGTGTCGACACCGACCTCACGCAGGATCGCGATACCGAGATCGCGCATCTTCTGGTATTCGCGGTCGGTCAGCGTCATGGCCGGGGCGACGGTGACCGAATCACCGGTGTGCACGCCCATCGGGTCGACATTCTCGATGGAGCAGACGATCACGACATTGTCGCGGCCGTCGCGCATCAGCTCGAGTTCGTATTCCTTCCAGCCGAGGATCGACTCCTCGATCAGGACGTTCGCGGTCGGCGATGCGGCCAGACCGCCACCGGCGATGCGGTCGAGATCCTCGTCGTTGTAGGCCATACCGGAGCCGAGGCCACCCATGGTGAACGAGGGCCGCACGACCACCGGGAAGCCCAGCTCGGCGACGGTCTCGCGCACCTCGTCCATGGTGAAACAGACCCGCGAGCGAGCGCTCTCGCCGCCGACCTTCGCGACGATGTCCTTGAACTTCTGCCGGTCCTCACCGCGCTGGATGGCCTCGAAGTCGGCGCCGATCAGCTCGACGTCGTACTTCTCCAGCACACCGCGCTCGTGCAGGGCGACGGCGGTGTTGAGCGCGGTCTGCCCGCCGAGGGTGGCGAGGATGGCGTCGGGACGTTCCTTGGCGATGACCTTCTCGACGAACTCCGGGGTGATCGGCTCCACGTAGGTGGAGTCGGCGAACTCCGGATCGGTCATGATCGTGGCCGGATTGGAGTTCACCAGCGAGACCCGCAGGCCCTCGGCCCGCAGCACCCGGCACGCCTGGGTGCCGGAGTAGTCGAACTCGCAGGCCTGACCGATGACGATCGGGCCCGAGCCGATCACCAGAATGTGGTTCAGATCGGTGCGGCGAGGCATCAGGCTCCTTCCATCAGACCGGCGAAACGGTCGAACAAGTACGCGGCGTCATGGGGGCCGGCGGCGGCTTCGGGGTGGTATTGCACGGAGAACGCGCGGCCGTCGACCAGCCGCACACCCTCGACGGTGCCGTCATTGGCGCAGACGTGGCTGACCTCAGCCTTGCCGAACGGGGTGTCGAACTGCTCACCCTGTTCACCTTCGAGGGCGAAGCCGTGGTTCTGCGCGGTGATCGAGATGCGGCCGGTCTCGTGTTCGACGACCGGGATGTTGATGCCGCGGTGGCCGAACTTCATCTTGTAGGTGCCGCGGCCCAGCGCCCGGCCGAGGATCTGGTTGCCGAAGCAGATGCCGAACAGGGGCAGCCCCGCACCGAGGATGCCGCGGGTGAGTTCCACCGCACCGTCCTGGGTGGCCGGATCGCCCGGACCGTTGGACAGGAACACACCGTCGGGCTTCAGTTCCCGGATCTGGTCGAGCGAGGTGCCCGAGGGCACCACATGCACCCGCATACCGCGTTCGGCGAACATGCGCGGGGTGTTGGTCTTGATGCCGAGATCGACCGCGACCACGGTGAAGCGGTGGTCGCCGCCGGGTTCGATGGTGTAGAGCCCGTCGGTGCTGACCTCCTCGGCCAGATCGGCGCCGAGCATGGACGGCTGACCGTTGACCCTGGCCACCAGTTCGTCGACGGTGGCGGCGACGGCGTCACCGCTGAAGATGCCGGCCTTCATCGAACCGCGGGTGCGCAGATGCCGCACCACCGCGCGGGTGTCGATGCCCGCGATGCCGACGACGTGCTGCCGGTCCAGTTCCTCGGGCAGGGTGTGGGTGGCGCGCCAATTGGAGGCGCGGCGCGCCGGATCGCGCACCGCGTACCCGGCGACCCAGATCTTGCCGGACTCGTCGTCCTCGTCGTTCCAGCCGGTGTTGCCGATCTGCGGGGCCGTGGCCACCACGATCTGGCGGTGATAGCTGGGGTCGGTGAGGGTTTCCTGGTATCCGGTCATCGCGGTGCAGAACACCGCCTCACCGAGTGTCTCGCCCACGGCGCCGTAGGCCGTACCGCGGAAAACCCGGCCGTCCTCCAGCACCAGTGCCGCTTCGTTGTGTCCGCTCATCCCTCGTCGTCTCCCGTCGTCACCCGTGCCCACGCCGGATACACCGTCTTGTCGTCACCTCGGAAACCGGTGTCTATCTCGGTTCCGGTCGGCAGTGTCCAGCGAATCACCAGCACACCATCTTCTGTCATCACCTTGCCCGCGTGGCCGCGTTCGGTACGCACCGCCGTGATGGATTCCTGGGGGATCCAGATCGCCGCCGCGCCGTCCCGTTCGAGCAGGATGCCCCGCTCGAATCTGGTGAGTTCGGCCGTGGCCCGAAAGCCCAGGTCGCCGACCGCGATCCGGTCCTGCCAGCTCGGCGCCATGGTGCTGCCGAGATAGAGGCCGGTGGTCGGTTCCAGGACCTGTGCGCCCAGCTCCGGCGGTACCGGTGGCAGTTCGCCGATCCGTTCGGTCTGCCGCGCCGCCCGGTTCCGCCAGCCCCGATACATCAGGTAGATCAACGCCGCCCACAGCAGGAGCAGGCCGACCACCCACAGTGTCCGTTCCATTACGCCTCGCCCCCGGCCCGCACCGAGGGCGCCGCCGCACCGTCGCGGGCGGTGATCCGGCCGCGCAACATCGTGGTGGTGACGCGACCGCGCAGCGTCATGGTCTCGTACGGCGTGTTGTCGGAGATGCTGGCCAGTTCCTTGGACCGGACGGTCCAGGTGGCCTCCGGGTCGACCAGGACGAGGTTGGCGGGTTCGCCCACGGCGATCGGCCTGCCGTGCGAGTCGAGGCCGACGATCTCGGCGGGCCGTTCACTCATCACCCGCGCGACTCCGCGCCAGTCCAGCAGGCCGGACCGCACCATGGTGCCCGCCACGATCGACAGCGCCGTCTCCAACCCGAGCATGCCCGGCCGCGCAGCCGCGAACTCGCAACATTTGTCCTGTTCGGCGTGCGGTGCGTGGTCGGTGGCCACACAGTCGACGATGCCCTCGGCCAGCGCCTGCCGCAGCGCCGCCACATCGGCGGGTTCGCGCAGCGGCGGGTTCACCTTGAATACCGCGTCGTAGCTCTCCAACCGCGAATCGTCGAGCAGCAGATGATGCGGCGTGACCTCGGCGGTGATCGAGATGCCCTGCGCCTTGGCCCATTTCAGCAGTTCCACGGTGCCCGCTGTCGAGGCGTGGCAGATGTGGACGCGCGCGCCCGCATCGCGGGCGAGCAGGGCGTCACGGGCGACGATGGATTCCTCGGCGGCCCGCGGCCACCCGGCCAGGCCGAGCCGGGCCGCGGTGGGGCCTTCGTGTGCCACGGCGCCGACCGTCAGCCGCGGTTCCTCTGCATGCTGGGCGATCAGTACACCCAGCGAGTTCGCGTATTCCAGTGCGCGACGCATGATGAGCGGGTCGTAGACGCAGTGGCCGTCATCGGAGAACATGCGCACCGCGCCGATCCCTGCGGCCATGGTGCCCATCTCGGCGAGCTGTTTGCCCGCCAGTCCCACCGTGACCGCGCCGACCGGGTACACATCGACCAGGCCGACTTCCTGACCGCGTCGCCACACATGGTCGGTCACCACATGCGAATCGGCCACCGGGTTGGTGTTGGCCATCGCGAAGACCGCGGTGTAGCCACCCAATGCGGCCGCGGCGGAACCGGATTCGATGGTCTCGGTGTCCTCCCGTCCCGGTTCGCGCAGATGGGTGTGCAGGTCGACGAAACCCGGCAGCAGGATCTGTCCCGCGCCGTCGATGATCTCGGCGCCGTCGACCACACCGAGGTCGGTCGCGATCTCGCGGATCTCACCCTCGGCGACCAGAACGTCCACCGGCTCGCCCTCGCCGTAGACGAGCACGCCTTTGAGCAGTACCGAGTCGCTCACGCTGCGACCTCCTGGCATGATCGGGCGCCCGCCGCGGTGACGCACGCCGCCTTCTCCGGACGCTGACCGCTCATGCCGCCACCTCCTGAGTACCGACCAGCAGCCGGAACAGCACCGCCATTCGCATATGCACTCCGTTCGTCACCTGTTGCAGCACCGCGGCCCGCGGCGAATCCGCCACCGACGACGCGATTTCCATACCGCGCAGCATCGGGCCGGGATGCAGCACCACCGCGTCCTCGTCCAGCAGTGCGAGCCTGCGCTCGGACAGGCCGTAGTTCACCGCGTACTCGCGCGCCGACGGGAAGAAGCCGCCGTTCATCCGTTCGGCCTGTACCCGCAGCATCAGCACCGCGTCGGCGCCGGGCAGCTCCGCGTCGAGGCTGTGCGAGACCCGCACCGGCCAACTGTCCACGCCGATCGGCAACAGGGTGCGTGGCGCCACCAGCACCACCTCGGCGCCGAGGGTCGCCAACAGGAAGGCATTGGATCGGGCGACCCGGCTGTGCAGGATATCGCCGACGATGACCACGCGCTTGCCCTCGATGGTGCCCAGCCGCTGGCGCAGGGTCAGCGCGTCGAGCAGCGCCTGGGTGGGGTGCTGGTGGGTGCCGTCACCGGCATTGATGACCGCGGGAACCGCACCACCGGAATTCGGCGCCCAGTCCTCGAACCAGCGCGCGATCTGATGTGCGGCGCCGGAGGCCGGATGGCGCACGATCAGCGCATCGGCGCCCGCGGCGTGCAGGGTGAGTGCGGTATCGCGCAGGGATTCGCCCTTGGCGACCGAGGAACTGCTCGCGCTGACGTTGATCACATCGGCGCTCATCCATTTGCCCGCGACCTCGAACGACACCCGGGTGCGGGTGGAGTTCTCGAAGAACACCGTCATCACGGTGCGACCGCGCAGGGTGGGCAGTTTGCGGACCTCACGGCCGAGCAGCGCCTGCTCGAAACGTTCGGCCTCGTCCAGCAGTTCGGTGGCGGCCTCGCGATGCAGGTCGGCGACCGTCAGTAGATGCCTCACGCTTCCTCCTGGTGCAGGTACACACCGTCGTGGCCGTCGTGCTCGGTGAGCAGGACCGAGATGTCCTCGGTGCGAGCGGTCGGCACGTTCTTGCCGACGAAGTCGGCTCGGATCGGCAGTTCGCGGTGGCCGCGGTCGACCAGGACCGCGAGCTGCACGGCGCGGGGACGGCCGAGGTCGCGGAGGCCGTCGAGGGCGGAGCGGACGGTGCGGCCGGAGAACAGCACATCGTCGACGAGCACGACCAGCGCGTCCTCGATCCCGCCTTCGGGGACGGAGGTGCGTTCGAGCGGGCGATGCGGTTTGCTGCGCAGGTCGTCGCGGTAGAGGGTGATGTCCAGCGACCCGAGTGCGGGGCGGACACCGGAGAATTCGTCGATCTTGTCCGCGAGCCGGGCCGCGAGGGTGGTGCCGCGGGTCGGGATGCCGATCAACACCACACGTGGTGCGGCGGGATCGCCGGAGTCGAGGGCGGTCTTCTCGATGATCTGATGCGCGATACGCGCGATGGTGCGGCCGACATCGGAGGGAGACAACAGTTCCCGTCCGGCGGCCACCCATTCCGGTGTGTGACGTTCCGAGGGAGAGACACTCCCCGTCGCATCGCCGCTACCCGCCGACGACTCGGCCTCGGCAGCGCCCGACGCGGCTGCCCGTTCTTCGGGCACAGCCATGCCGACCTCCTTCCCCGCCTCACCGGACGGTCCGTTAAAGGATGTCTTACGCCGAGCAGCCTATCAGCCCGGCGGGGCGGCTTTTCACCAGGTGAGGGCAGGGTCGAGAGGTTGTGAGCGAGGACACGAGCGCTACGGCGCCGTCATTGCCGAGCCGCGACGACGCTGCCCGCCTCGGGATCGCTCATGGCGACGGGACACCCGTAGCGCACAGTACGCGCCGGTTCTTACAGCGCCGAGGTTTCGGCGAGGACCTTCTCACGATGCTGTTCGCGCAGAGCTTTGTGGTGCGGGCGGCGCCGGACCACGAGGTAGGCGAGTGCGAGAACCGCGAACCAGATCGGCGTGACCAGCAGCGCTTGCAGCGTGTCGGACTCCTGGGTCAGCGCCCAGACCAGGAACGCGAAGAACGCGAGGACCGCCCACACCATCGGGACACCGCCGGGCATCTTGAACTTCGAGGCGGCGTGCAGCTGTGGACGACGGCGGCGGTAGGCGAGGTAGCTGGCCAGGATCATCGTCCACACGAACATGAAGCACAGCGACGAGATGGTGGTCACCACCGTGAACGCCTCCACGATCGACTGCCCCGCATAGAGCAGCACCACGCCGATCATCAGGAAGGCGCAGGAGAAGCGCAACGCGTTGGCGGGTACGTGCCTGCGCGACAGTTTGCCGAACACCGCGGGCGCGTCGCCGTCACCGGCCAGACCGTAGACCATGCGCGAGGTGGAGTAGATGCCCGAGTTGGCACTGGAGGTCGCGCTGGTCAGCACCACGAAGTTGACCACGCTCGCCGCGATGCCGAGCCCGGCCAGGGTGAACATCGCCACGAACGGGCTCTCGTCGGCCGAGACCTCCCGCCACGGCGTCACCGCGCAGATGACGATCAGTGCGCCCACATAGAACAGCAGCACGCGCACCGGAATCGAGTTCACCGCACGCGGCAGGGTCCGTTCCGGGTCCTTGGCCTCGGCGGCGGTCGTGCCGACCAGTTCGATGCCGACGAAGGCGAATACCGCGATCTGGAATCCGGCCACGAAACCCATCGGGCCCATCGGGAAGAATCCGCCGTCGTTCCACAGATTGGCCAGTGATGCCGTGCTTCCGCTGTCACCGGTGAAACCGGTCAGCACCATCACCAGACCGGTGACGATCAGCGCGCCGATGGCGACCACCTTGATCAACGCGAACCAGAATTCGGTCTCACCGAACGCGCGCACCGTCGGCAGATTCAGTACCAGCAGCACCGCGATGCAGATCAGCGCCGGAATCCACAGCGGCAGCTCCGGCCACCAGTACGCGACGTACCCGGCGATCGCGACCACATCGGCGATGCCGGTGACGACCCAGCAGAACCAGTAGGTCCATCCGGTGAAGAATCCCGCCCACGGACCGAGCAGATCACCGGCGAAATCACTGAACGACTTGTACTCCGAGTTCGACAGCAGCAGCTCGCCCATGGCCCGCATGACGAAGAACAGGAAGAACCCGATGATCATGTAGACGAGGATCACCGAGGGTCCGGCCAGCGAGATCGTCTTGCCCGAGCCCATGAACAAGCCGGTGCCGATGGCGCCGCCGATGGCGATCAGCTGGATATGCCGATTGGCCAGCTGTCGGCTGAGGTGGCCCGGCCCGCCGGGTTGCCCCGTCGGATTCCCCTCGTCCTGCGAACCGCCGTCGCTCTCCAGCACAGCCATATAGCTCCCTCCGAAAACAAGCGCGAGGGCCCATTCGACCATCCGGCAACGGACGAGGGCCCGCCGGATAGCGTAAGCATCCGAACTACTAGCACATATGTTCGAATGCCGATATGATCGACCTCATGACCATGCCGCTACAGGGATCGCTGCTCGACGGGTTGGGCGAGACCCGGCTGGCGCCCCTCGCGCAGGTACGCCGCACCCGGTTGACGCACGGCGCCTGGGTGGATCAACTGCCCGGCTGGCTGAGCGGAGCCGATGAGCTGTTCGAACAGCTGGCGGGCGTCGTACCGTGGCACGCCGAACGGCGCCCGATGTACGACCGGGTCGTCGACGTGCCCCGGCTACTCCACTTCTACGGCGAGGCCGATCCACTACCGGATCCGGTACTCGTCGAGGCGCGCGAGGCGCTCAGCGAGCACTACGGGCCCGAACTCGGCGAGCCGTTCCGCACGGCCGGACTGTGCTATTACCGCGATGGCCGCGACAGCGTCGCCTGGCACGGTGACACCATCGGGCGCGGCGCCGAGTACGACACCATGGTCGCCATCGTGTCGCTCGGCGCTCCACGACCACTGCTGTTGCGGCCACGAGGCGGCGGCGAGAGCCTGCGTTTCCATCCGGGTCACGGAGATCTGTTCGTCATGGGCGGGTCCTGTCAGCGCACCTGGGAGCACGCGGTCCCCAAGACGCGTAGGCCGGTCGGCCCGCGCATCAGCATTCAGCTCCGCCCCCGCAACGTGCGCTGAGGTCTGCGGTTTTCTGCCCGAAACGTGGCGGCGACCACAGCAGTATGTCGGACCGCACCGCTACATTTGGTGGATGAACGATCCTGGGGCGGGGGTGCTGGCGGTCATGCCGCTGCACACGATCAGCGATGTCTACGGCGAAGAGGGGCTGCGCGGCCGGTTCCGGCTGGAAACAGCGGAGCTACCCGAGTCCGACAAGATCGGCGCGGCACTCGAGCTGGCCACCGAACTACACCACGACGACCGCTACGGTCGCGAACCGTATATCAATCACCTACTGCGCGTGGCGATCCGCATCGCCAGCCATTACGAGGTGCGTGACGCCGAGGTGATCATCGCGGGCCTGCTCCACGATACGGTCGAGGATCATCCCACCGAGCTGGCCGGAACCCGATCCGGGCCGACGACCTCCGCCGCGCTGGCCGAACTGGCCGACCGCTTCGGTGAACGCGTCGCCGATATCGTTGCGACGGTGACGAATCCGGCGCCCGACCCCACCCGCGACCGGCACGAACAGTACCGCGAACACGTCACGACCGAACTCGAACGCGCACCATGGGCGCGGGTGGTGAAACTGTCGGACTTCACCGACAACGGCGTGGGCATCCTGTACGCCACCGGCCCGGTCCTGCACAAACTCGCCACCAAATACCGGCCACTCACCGACGTCTACCGCGACCTGGTCCTGCGCGCGGACACACCGCTGGCCGAACACGTCAAAGTGCACATCCTCGAACAACTCGACCTGGCCGACCAACGCTTCGACGCCATCCTCGCACCACACTGACCTGGCCAGACACCGCAGCACCTACTGGCTCGGCGCCTCACGAACCTGCAACACCGATTCCATCAGCGCGCGCACCGCCGACAGCACCCGATCGGTCTCACCCGATCGGACCAGGTCGGGCACGGTCTGACCGGCCAGGCTGTCCAGCAGCAGGCGCCCGACGATCTCGGCATCCAGGTCGGGCCGCGCCTCCCGCAGTAAGGCGGTGATGTGCTCGAACCAGAACTGGTGGAACTCGGCGGTTCTCGGATGCGGCGGCTCGGTCCGGTAGACGGCCATCAGCTCGAGATTATTGATCACCAGCCACGCCATCGCCTCGAAGAATGCGACGAGCCGCTCCCCCGCAGGCGCGCCGGGACCCAGCGGCGGCGGGCCCTCCTTGACGGCATTCATCAGGGTGAGCGCGCTGTCGGCCACCATCTCGTGCAGTAGCCCGGCCCGGTTGCCGAAGCGGTGGAAGATGGTCCCCTTGCCGACACCCGCCGCCGCGGCGACGCGGTCCATCGTGATCGCCTCGGCGCCGTGCTCGGCGAGCAAGGCGGCGGTCGCCTCCAGGATCGCGCGCCGGTTGCGCGCGGCATCCGCGCGTTCCTTCGGACGGCGGTCGATCATCGCACCACTTTCATTGACAAGTTGACCGTCGGTCCATATCGTCGGGATTGACAATTGGACCGTCAGTCAACTTATGGAGTTCTGATGCAAGCAATCGTAATGACCGGCATCGGCGGACCCGAGGTACTGGTCGCTCGCGAGGTTCCCGCGCCACGACCACACGCGGGCGACGTCATGATCCGCACCGAGGCCGTGCCCGTGCTGTACCCCGAAACGCTGCTGCGCTCCGGCGTTTTCCCGATGGCCGCCGCACCGCCGGTGGTGTTCGGATTCCAGGCGGCGGGTGCGGTGGTCGAAGTGGGCGCCGGAGTCGATCCCGGACTGGTCGGGCGCCGGGTGGTGGTCGATACGACGGGCACCGGATCGTACGCCGAGTTCGTCTGCGCACCCGCCGATTCCGCCACGCCCATCCCCGAGGGGATCGCGGCGGACGAGGCCGCGGCGGCGGTCATGAGCGGTTCGGTCGCGATCACACTGTTGGAGGCTGCCGGGCTGACCGGCACCGAGACCATCCTCGTCGAGGCGGGCGCGACGGGCGTCGGCAGCTATCTGGTCCAGCTGGCGAAGGATTTCGGGGCGGCACGGGTGATCGCCACCGCAGGCGGATCCACCAAGGCGCAACGGGCCCGCGAGCTGGGCGCCGACGAGGTGATCGATCACCGGGAGCCGCGGTGGACGAACACCCTGCGTGAACGTCTCGGACCGGCCACCGTCGACGTCGTGTTCGATTCCATCGGCGGAAGCTCCACCCTCGAACTGCTCGATGCCACGACTCCCGGCCGCGGGCGGATACTCGGTTACGGCTGGCTGTCCGGTGCACCCGCCGAGGTGTCGGCCGCCGACCTGCTCCCGCGCGGCCTCACCTTCACCGGTTGTGCCGGGCCCGCCTGGCTGGCGCGGGTCGCCGCCTCCCGTGGCGCGATTCTCGACCGCGTGCCGTCACTGGCACCGGCCGTCGAGCAGACACTGCCCCTCGAGCAGGCCGACCAAGCCCATCAGCTGGTCGAATCGCGTACACCGCTCGGCAAGATCATCCTCCGCCCCGGATCGGATCACCCGGCCTGATCAGCTGCCTGTTCCCGGGCAGCGCGGGCATACCAGGGGCCGGGCGGCACCATCGGCCTCGCCGACTCATCGAGCCGCCGACCGCATCCTCCCGCGTCCCTACGGCGCATCTGCCCCGGTCAGCGCTCCAGCAGGAAAAAGTACGGTTCGGCCAGTCCGCGCATATCCATGACCCCGAGCAGGGTGTCCTCGTCGAGGCGACGGAAATGATCGATGATCGGCAGATGGTCGTAGACCATGGCGGCGCTGACGACGCCGCGGTAGTCGATATCGCGCAGCCGGGCGGTCGGCTTCGTGGTGCGCAGTGCGGGCGAGAGAATTCGGAGGTTGTTGCGCACCGGACGCAACCAGGCGGTGGGGACGCGCCCGGCGAGCCCCAGCGGAACCCGACGCGGATCGACCGCGAAGATCGAACCCTTCTCATCGGAGAACAGCAGCGGATGCACCGCATCCGCACTGTCGAATTGTTTGCCATACCAACCGGATTCCACGAGCACACCCGCCCAGGGATGCCCGGTGTCCACCTCGCTGCCGCGCCAGCGTCCGGTGGTCACCTCGGCCACGCGGACGGCGGGCAGATCGTCGAACACCGCCCACGCCCGCTCCGGCGTGCAGCGTCCGTTCAATACCGTGCGCTGATGTTCGGTCATCGCCCGACTCCTCACCGTGGAAATGTTGCGAGAGAAATTCTATCTGTCTCTCATTCCGGCGAGAATTCCGGTCGCATCGGTGGCCGAGTTGACCTCGAGTGCGGTTGAGGATGCACGATCGACACCGAGAGCGCGGACCGACCTCCCCGGCCGGGTGCCACGTTCTCGATCCGAGCCGTTCGCGGTTCCTGTTCGCGCTGCCGCCGGGTTTCCAGTACACCCACCCGGCGGGAGCGCGGACATGACGGATTCGCTTTCATACGTTGGGCATTCGACTTCGGGCACACCGCCGCGAAGGATTCACCCGACGTCGCGCCGCACCGTCGCTAGGGTGGGCGCATGCGGACTGTGCTCGAACCTCAGGTCGATGCCGCCAATCAGCTCACCCGCCGGTGGTGCGAGGTGGCCGGTGCCGGGGATTTCGTCGTCTCCGGGGCCGGATTGTGGCCGCTGCTCGGGCTGCTGGCCGCGGCGGCCGACGGGCCAGCGCGTACCGAACTCGAGGCTGCGATCGGCATGCCCGCGGAGACAGCGCATTCCGCCGCTCTCGAGTTGATCGACACGATGCGATACGCCCGCGATCTGTCGGCGGCGCTCGGTGTGTGGGTGCAGCGGACGCTGCCGCTCAACAGCGATTGGCTCGCCGGGCTACCGCGCGGCACGGTGGATCTGATCACCGATCAGGCGGCGCTCGACGCATGGGCGGATCAGTACACCGACGGACTGATCAAGCGGTTCCCGCTACAGGTCACCGACGACACGATGCTCGTCCTCGCCACCGCGCTACTGGCCCGGACCAGCTGGCGCAACGCATTCCACGAGACGACCATGGTCCCCGAATCCGGTCCCTGGCAGGGCATGACCTTGCCCGCGCTGTCGCGGACCACCGGCGCGCAGCGGTGCGTCGCGCTGCTGGACGGGCGGCAACCGGTGACGCGCATCGTCGTCGAGGGCCGCGGCGACGTCGACGTGCATCTGCTCCAGGGCGCCGGTACCCCCGGTGAGATCCTGACCACCGGACTGGAAGCGCTCGCCGAGACCATCGAGGTGCGTACGCAACTCCCCTCCGGCACCGACGGTCCGGGGCTGACGGTGCGCGAGCAGATTTCGCTACGGAACCGGGATCAACTACGACTGACACTGCCGCCGTTCGACGTTCGATCGACACACGATCTGTGCGCGCCGAACTTGGCTGCGCTCTTCGGTTTGACCACCGCGCAGACCGACGGCGACCACTTTCCGGGAATCTCACCGGCCCCCTTATCGGTCGCGCAGGGCGCACAGGACGTCCTGGCCCGTTTTCTGCGTGACGGTTTCGAGGCGGCCGCGGTCACCGCGATCAGCATGGATGTCAGCGGTATGCCCCCACCGCCGACCGAACACCGCATCAGGGTCTACACCGCCACCTTCGACCGCCCCTTCGGCTTCCTTGCGGTCCACCGCCCGACCGGCCTCGCGATCGTGGCTGGCTGGATCGCCACCCGCCCACCGGAACCACCGGCGCGCACCGAACCCGAGCGGACCGCCGAGTTTCCCCCTGGCGAACTTCGCCGCCCCCGACCGGTCGCACCGGGACCGGGACCTTCACGCACACAGCCGCCTCGCCAACATTTCCCGGCACAGCCACCCCCCACCGCCACCACTCCCGCCATGGCTGCGCGAGCCGCCGCCCGCGCCCGATCCGCCAGCACGCGAGCCGTAGACGACTCGGTCCCGGCCCCGAAACCTCTTGTTCGGGACCGGGACCGGGTGGACGCATTCCATCGGCTGCGTGATCGTCAGCCGGTGATCTCCCATTCGTAGACCGTGACCTCCGAGGCGCCGGTGGTGTGCACCGGGTCGGTGAACACGATCTCGCGCGCCTGCTCGAGCGATTCGGCCAGCACGATGTAGGCCCCGCCGGTGCCGTCGGTGAAACGGCCGGTCTCTTGCAGCATGCCCTTCTCGCGCAGTTGCGCGAGGAAACGTTTGTGCGGTTCGACCACGGCGGGGTCGAACCGGGGCGTGCGCATGACCATGACCAGGTACTTGTGCATCACTGTTCCAGGTCGGGGCGGGGCGCGCGGGTAGCCGCGGCGGCCGCGCGCACCTGCGGCGCCACCAGCACCACCTGGCCGAGCACGCCGTTGACGAATGACGGTGAGTCGTCGGTGGACAGTTCCTTGGCCAGTTCCACCGCCTCGTCGACCGCCACCACGGGGGGCACGTCGTTGGCGTGGAACAGCTCCCACACCGCGATCCGCAGAATGGCGCGATCCACGGCAGGCAGTCGCGACAGCGTCCAGTCCTGCAAATACGACTCGATGGTGCCGTCGACGCGGTCGAGGTCGTCGGCGACGCCCTCGACCAGGGTGCGGGTATAGGCGTGCACCGGGGCGACCGCCTGATCGCTGGCGGACAGTTCGATCCGCTCGTCGATCAGATCGGCGGGATCGATATCGCGGGCCTCCGCTTCGAACAGCAGATCCACCGCGCGGCGCCGCGCCTTATGGCGTGCGCCGAGTTTTTTGAATGCGGGTTTCTTCTCCGCGGGCTGGTCCGCCATCCGCGCGTCAGGAGTTGACGCGGCTGATGTAGCTGCCGTCGCGGGTGTCGATCTTGAGCTTGTCGCCGACATTGATGAACAGCGGGACCTGCACCTCGGCGCCGGTCTCGATGGTGGCGGGCTTGGTGCCCGCGCTGGAGCGATCGCCCTGCAAGCCGGGCTCGGTGTGGGTGACCGCGACCTCGATGGAGACCGGGAGTTCGATGAACAGCGCCTCACCCTCGTGCATGGCGATCTGGACGCCCATGTTCTCCAGCAGGAAGCCACCGGCCTTGCCGACGGTGTCCTCGCCCAGGTGGATCTGGTCGTAGGTCTCGCCGTCCATGAAGATGTAATCGGAGCCGTCGTGGTACAGGTAGGTCATATCGCGACGGTCGACGGTCGCGGTCTCCACTTTCACACCAGCGTTGAAGGTCTTGTCGACGACCTTGCCGGAGACCACGTTCTTCAGCTTGGTCCGCACGAACGCGGGGCCCTTGCCCGGCTTGACGTGCTGGAACTCGACGATCTGCTGGAGCTGATTGTCGATCTTCAGCACGAGGCCGTTCTTGAAGTCGCTGGTGTCCGCCACTGTCTTCGGATCTCCTCGGTTCTCGGCGACCGGCGTCAGTCGACGACGGTCAGGTCTTTGGTGGTGTGGGTGAGCAGTTCCGGGCCCCCTTCGCGCACCACGAGCGTGTCCTCGATCCGGACCCCGCCGCGGCCGGGAAAGTACACACCTGGTTCGACGGTCACCGCCACGCCAGACAGCAGTGTACCCGTGCCGGTTTTCGCGATTCCGGGCGCTTCATGGATACGCAGCCCGACGCCGTGCCCGAGCCCGTGCACGAACAGCGCGCCGTGGCCTGCGGCGTCGATCACCGCGCGGGCCGCGGCGTCCACGTCGGCGACCGGCACACCGGGCCGCAACGCTTCCCGACCGGCCCGCTGCGATTCCTGCACCAGTGCGTAGACCTCACGCTGCCAGTCGCTCGGCGACCCGAGCACCAGGGTGCGGGTCATATCGGAGTGATAGCCGCCGACCACGGCCCCGAAGTCGAGTTTGACGAAATCACCGGCGGCCAGCACCGCATCGGTCGGACGGTGATGCGGGACAGCGGAATTCGCACCGGCGGCGACGATGGTCTCGAAGGCCACGGCCTCACCGCCGTGTTCGAACATTGCCCATTCCAGATCGCGGGCGACCTCGCGTTCGGTGCGCCCCGGACGCAGCGCACCCCGTTCGAGCAGGGTCGCCAGCGCCGCGTCGCCGACCGCGCAGGCCGCGCGCAATCGGTCCACCTCATAGGCGTCCTTGACCATGCGCAACTGTTCCACCAGCCCGGGCGTGGCGACCAGTTCGAGGCCGGTGCCGAGTTCCTCGAAGCCCCGGTGCTCGTCGACGGTGACCACGTGGCTCTCGTAGCCGACCCGGCCGATCTGCCACTCCCCCGCGAGTTCGACGACCCGGCGGGTGCTGGCACGCACGATCTCGGCACGCAGGTCCGGCACCTGTTCGGCGACCTGGGTGCGGTAGCGGCCGTCGGTGCCGATGACGGTGCGTTCCTCGGCATCGCGGGAGTCCCATGACGACACCAGCAGCGCGGCGTTCGAACCGGTGAAGCCGGTCAGGTACCTGATGTTGATCAGGTCGGTGACCAGTAATCCGTCGATCTCGTTCTCCACCAGCAGACTCCGCAGCGCACCCCGGCGCACCGCGTAGTCGGGCCGCAGCCCCGCAGCATCAGCAGACATGGGTCAAAACTACCGCCGTCCTCCGGTGCGCCCGACACCCGAACACGTTTTAGGAGTACACTCCGATTTAACAGTTCACTCTCAAATAGGTGGTGTCTCCTATGTCAGTGCTGCTCTATCGGTTGGGAGTCGCGAGCTTCCGCCGCCGCGGCATGGTCGTGGCGGTGTGGCTCGCGGTGCTCGTGGGGGCGGTGGTGGGCGCGGGCGTGCTGTCCGGGCCGACCTCGGATTCGTTCACGGTGCCCGGTACCGAATCGCAACGGGCGATCGATGTGATGACGCAGCGGTTCCCCGGCGTCGCCGCGAACGGCGCGGTAGCGCGCGTCGTGCTGGTCGCTCCCGAAGGCGCCCGGCTCGGCGATGCGCCGGAGGTGATCGACCAGGTCCGGGACCGGCTCGGCGCGGGCCCACATGTCGCGCAGGTGAGCGAACTCGGTGCGGACGCGGTGGCCCCCGACGGGCGGACCGGCCTGCTCGAGGTGTCCTATCGGGTCGGCAGGGAAGAACTCGCCGAGGCCGATCGCGACGCTGTCGCCGAGGCGCTGACCACCGCACGCGAGGCCGGATGGACCGCGGAAGCGGGCGGGGACGCGGCGTCCGCCCCGGACGAGGGGGCCGGTGAGGGGATCGGTGTGCTGGTCGCCGCCATGGTCCTGCTGATCACCCTCGGATCACTGCTCGCGGCCGGACTACCGCTGGTGGTGGCGGCCGCGGCGCTCACGGTCGGACTGGCGGGGATCACCGCGGCGAGCGGATTCACCGATCTGAATTCCGATACCTCGGCGCTGGCGTTGATGCTGGGCATCGCGGTCGCGATCGACTATTCGCTGTTCATCATCCTGCGCTACCGCCAGCTCGCGGCGGACGGATACGACCTGCCGGAGGCGGCGGGCCAGGCGGTCGGCCGCGCCGGTTCGGCGGTGCTGTTCGCCGGGCTCACCGTGGTCATCGCGCTGGCCGGACTGTCGGTGGTCGGGATTCCCGCACTCACCCAGGTCGGTCTGGCGGCCGCGTTCACCGTCGCCATGGCGGTGGTCGCGGCATTGACGCTGCTGCCCGCGCTGATGGGCTCGGCAGGTGCACGGTTGGTGCGAGTCCGGGCGCGCCGCCGCGACGCGCGGCCCGTGCGGATGCCGATGGGTAGGCGGTGGGCAGGATTCATGGTCACGCACCGGCTCGCGGTCCTGCTCGGCGCGACAGCGATTCTGCTGCTCGCCGCGGTGCCCGCGATGGACCTGCGACTCGGCTTTCCCGACGACGGCACCGCGCCCGCCGACACCACACAGCGCAAGGCCTACGACCTGATCGCCGACGGGTTCGGCCCCGGTGTCAACGGTCCGCTCACCGTGGTCGTCGACGCGGGCACCGACGGTGACGCCGCCGCGGCGGCCACCAGGGTGCGCACCATCATCGACGGCATCGACGGTGTGGTGGCGGTTGCGCCACCACTGTTCGACGCCTCCGGCGGCACCGCCTTGTTCGCGGTCGTGCCCGAGCACGGCCCGGCCGATGCCGCCACCGAGGATCTTCTCGACGCCATCCGCACCGAGACCAGCGGCACTGCACTGCCGGATGACGCCAGAGTGATGGTCACCGGCCAGACGGCGATCGATATCGACTCCTCGGCGAAGCTGCTCGCCGCCCTGCTGCCCTACCTCGCGCTGGTCGGCGGACTGGCCTTCGTGCTGCTGATCCTGGTCTTCCGCTCCGTACTGGTGCCCCTGGTGGCGGCCGCGGGATTCCTGCTCAGCGTCGGAGCCACCTTCGGCATGGTGGTCGCGGTGTTCCAGTGGGGCTGGTTCACCGATCTGCTCGGCGTGCACTCCTCCGGGCTCATCGTCAATCTGCTGCCGGTGGTGCTGATCGGCATGGTGTTCGGACTTGCGATGGACTACCAGGTGTTCCTGGTGACCCGGATGCGTGAGGAACACCTGCGCGGAGAGAGCACCGATGCCGCGATCATCGACGGATTCGCCGCGGGCGCCCGCGTCGTCACGGCAGCGGCGATCATCATGATCAGCGTTTTCGCCGGATTCCTGTTCTCGGCGACGCCCATGGTGCAGTCGTTCGGATTCTCGCTCGCGGTCGCCGTGCTCTTCGATGCGTTCATCGTCCGGATGACGCTCGTGCCGGCGACGATGTCGCTGCTGGGCACGCGCGGCTGGTGGCTGCCCGGATGGCTCGATCGCGTCCTGCCGGAGGTCGACGTGGAGGGCCGTCGGCTCGACGACCTCGCGACCGGCGAGCCCGCCGCATCGCACCGCGCACCGGCGGCGTCGCTCGGCATACCGGCCGCAGCCGAGACCGCTGTAGCAGAATCGAAGCAGGCGCATCCGCGGAAATGAGCACAGGGAGTAGGGGTACACGGTGAGTTCGTCGGTTCGAGATCAGCAATCCGCGGCTGCCGCAGAGCCTTCCGGGCCGACGACGGGCCGAGCGAAACCAGCCGTCGGGCTCCGTGAACTCAAGAAGGCCCGCACCGCCGCGGCCATCCAGCGTCACGCCATGACGCTGTTCGAGGCCAATGGATACGACGCCACCCCGGTGGAAGCCGTCGCCGCGGCGGCCGAGGTCGCGCCGAGCACCGTGTATCGCTATTTCCCCACCAAAGAAGATCTGGTGATCTCCGACGAGTTCGACAATGTCTTGTTCACCAAGATCGCCGAACAGCCCGCCGAGTCGACCGTCATCGAATCGCTGCGCGCCGCCTTCCGCGCGGTCACCGCCGAGATGACGGAGGCAGATTTCGAACTCGGCAGGCGACGGACCAGGCTGATGCTGGAAGAACCCGGCCTGCGCGGGGCAACGCTCACCAACCTCCTGACCCTGGAACGCGCGATCGCCGACCAGGTGGCACAACGCTCCGGGCGCAGCGCCGACGATCCGCAGATCACCTGGTTCACCGGCGCCATCGTCGGTATCGCGCTCGGGTTCATGCGCCGGTGGACCGAGAACCCCGACCTCGATGTCATTCCGATATTCGATGAGGCACTCGATCGACTGGGAGCGGGACTCACCTTCTGAATCGGGCACACCTCGACGTCGTGCGGTGAGGTGGCCGACGGGGCAGGACAGCACGGTGGCCATATGTGAATCGGTCGGCGTTCACAGCCGGGACGGTTATCCACATCCGTGCGATCAGGGGCTGTCGACCGAAGGCAGAACCGGCACTGTCGACGTATGGAGATATGTGCGCTGTTCGCGCTGGGTGCGTGGTGTATCGCGTTGAGTGTCAGCGATATCCGGTCTCGTCGGCTCCCCGATGCGCTCACCGGGCCCGGCGCTGTCGTCATCTTCCTTTATGCGGTGGCTACGGGCCGGACATCGGCTGCGGCCGCGGGTGCGGCGCTGCTCACCCTCGCCTATCTCGTGGTGCACCTGATCTCACCGGTGGCATTCGGCGCGGGTGACGTCAAACTCGCTGTCGGGCTCGGGGCAGCAGCGGGGATGAGCGGCGGGCAGGCATGGGTCTGGGCCGCGGTGGGGGCTCCCGCGTTGACCGCACTCGCGGGCATCGGCGCGCTCATTGCGGCGTCGACCGGCCCGTCGATATCGGCACCGGCCGCGGCGTCGCTGCGGAGCCGCAGACCGTGGCGGCACATCCGCGCACCGACCCCACCGGTCGGCGCGGCCCCGGTCACCGTGCCGCACGGTCCGTCGATGTGCCTGGCGACGCTGCTGGCAGTGGTGTTCGGGTGACCGCGCGGCAACCGTTGTGCTCGGGCGGGGAGCGTGCCGCTGATCACGATGGACCGGTTTCCCGGCCGGGAGCGTTCCCATGGAAAGATGGACGGCGTGCTGCGCTGGATAACTGCTGGAGAATCCCATGGTCCCGCTCTCGTCGCCATCGTCGAGGGGATGGTGGCCGGGGTCGAGGTGACATCGGACGAGATCTCCGCACAGTTGGCGCGCCGACGCCTCGGGTACGGGCGCGGCGCCCGGATGAAGTTCGAGGCCGACAAGGTCACCCTCGTCGGCGGTGTGCGCCACGGGCGCACCATGGGTGGCCCGGTCGCCATCGAGGTGGCCAACTCCGAATGGCCCAAGTGGACCACCGTCATGTCCGCCGATCCGGTCGATCCGGACGAGCTGGCCGATCTGGCCCGCAATGCCCCGCTGACCCGGCCACGCCCCGGTCATGCCGATTACTCGGGCATGCTCAAGTACGGCTTCGACGACGCCCGCCCGGTCCTGGAGCGGGCCAGTGCCCGCGAGACCGCGGCACGGGTCGCGGCTGGCACGGTGGCGCGGGCGTTCCTGCGGCAGGCGTTCGGGGTGGAGGTCGTCTCGCATGTGATCTCGATCGGCGGCGCCGCCAACACCACCGGCCACACCCCCACCGCCACCGATCTGGCCGCGATCGACGCGAGCCCGGTGCGTGCCTTCGACGCCGACGCCGAAGCGGCCATGATCGCCGAGATCGAGGCGGCCAAGAAGGACGGCGACACCCTCGGCGGTGTGGTCGAGGTCGTGGTCGAGGGACTTCCGGTCGGCCTCGGCTCGTTCACCAGCGGCGAGAACCGTCTCGACTCCCGATTGGCCGCCGCGCTCATGGGCATTCAGGCAATCAAGGGTGTCGAGGTGGGTGACGGTTTCGAGACCGCGCGCCGCCGCGGCAGCCAGGCGCACGACGAGATGCGCCCCGGCCCCGACGGCGTACTGCGCTCCACCAACCGCGCCGGTGGCCTCGAAGGCGGTATGACCAATGGCGAGGCGCTGCGGGTGCGCGCCGCGATGAAGCCGATCTCGACGGTGCCCCGTGCACTGTCGACCGTCGATATGAGCAGCGGCGAGGAAGCCGTGGCGATCCATCAGCGCTCCGATGTGTGCGCAGTGCCCGCCGCGGGTGTGGTGGCCGAATCGATGGTGGCGCTGGTGGTCGCGCAGGCGGCGCTGGAGAAGTTCGGCGGCGATTCGATCGCCGAGATCACCGACAACATCACCAGCTACGTCAAGCGCATCAGCACCCGTCCGCATGTGGCGCCGACCGACGCGGACAGTCGGGCGCGATGACTTCCCAGGCCGACCCGCGCGCGCCGCGCGTGGTGCTGGTCGGACCTCCGGGGGCGGGCAAATCGACGATCGGCCGTAAGCTCGCTCGCGAACTCGGGGTCGAGCTGTACGACACCGACGCGGGCATCGAACACGAGACCGGGCGCAGCATCGCCGATATCTTCGCCACCGATGGCGAGGAGGAGTTCCGCAGGATCGAGGAGCGCGTGGTGCGCCGCGCCGTCCTCGACGAACCCGGTGTGGTGTCGCTCGGCGGCGGCGCGGTGCTCTCGGAGAACACCAGGGCACTGCTGCGCGACCGAACCGTGGTGTATCTGGAAATCAGTGTGGCCGAGGGACTTCGGCGCACCGGAACCAGCACCGCGCGTCCACTGCTCAACGGCGTCGATCCCGGGGCGAAGTACCGGGAACTGATGCGGCGACGTCGGCCGCTGTACCGGGAGGTCGCAACCGTCCGGGTGCGCACCGACGGGCGCAGCCCCGGCCGGGTGGTGAAGATGATCCTCGGCAAACTGTCACTGGAGTCGGTGCGACCGGCCGGTGCCGATACCGCCGAACCACAGAACCGGACGCCCCGCGCCACCAACCCGCAGGGCAGCAACAGATCCAGGGCACGGCGCAGGTCCAGGGCACGGGCCGCGGCCCGTAAGGCCGCGCAGTCCGCCGCGAACGGGCAGAACGGCACGGCCGAGCAGACCGGGACGACCACCACCGGACAGTCCGGCAACGCCACGGCGAGCCAGAACGGTACGACCGCGAGCGCATCCGCCAATGGCCGGTCACGCCGAGCCAGAGCTCGCCGGGCTCGTGCCCGCGCACGTACACAACAGGAACGCACAGAATCGGAGCAGAGCACGTGACAGAGCCGAGTCGCATCCAGGTCCGCACCGCCGACCCGTATCCGGTGATCATCGGCCGCGGATTGCTCGGCGAACTCGTCGAGTCGGTCACCGGCAGCGGCTCCGGTGTGCGCACCGTCGCGATCTTCCATCAGCCGCCGCTGGCCGAAACGGCCGAAGCCGTGCGCAAGGCGCTGGCCGACACCGGGATCGACGCGCACCGCATCGAGATCCCCGACGCCGAAGCCGGGAAGGATCTGGCCGTCGCCGGTTTCTGCTGGGAGGTGCTCGGCCGGATCGGGTTGACCCGTAACGACGTCATCGTCAGCCTCGGCGGCGGCGCGGCCACCGACCTGGCCGGTTTCGTGGCCGCCACCTGGATGCGCGGGGTGAAGATCGTGCATGTGCCCACCACCCTGCTGGCCATGGTGGACGCCGCCGTCGGTGGGAAGACCGGTATCAATACCGAAGCGGGCAAGAACCTGGTCGGCTGCTTCCATGAACCCGCCGCGGTGCTCGTCGATCTGGCGACCTTGGAGACGGTGCCGCACAACGAGATCGTCGCGGGTATGGCCGAGATCATCAAGGCCGGTTTCATCGCCGACCCGGTGATCCTCGACCTGGTCGAAGCCGATCCGAAGGCCGCGCTCGACCCCACCGGCGAGGTGCTGCCGGAACTGATCCGCCGCGCCATCGCGGTCAAGGCGGAGGTGGTGGCCGCCGACCTCAAGGAAGCGGCGCTGCGCGAGATCCTGAACTACGGCCACACCCTCGGTCATGCGATCGAGCGCCGCGAGCGCTACCGCTGGCGTCACGGCGCCGCGGTGTCGGTGGGTCTGGTGTTCGCCGCCGAACTCGGTCGCCTGGCCGGTCGCCTCGATGACGCCACCGCCGACCGGCACCGCACGGTGCTGGCCAGTGTCGGCCTGCCCACCACCTACGACGCGGACGCCCTGCCGCAACTGCTCGAGTCGATGCAGACCGATAAGAAGACCCGTTCGGGCGTACTGCGTTTCGTGGTCCTCGACGGTCTGGCCAAGCCCGGCAGGCTCGAAGGACCCGATCCGACGCTGCTGGCCGCCGCGTACTCGGCCATCGCCCGTGATCCGGAGCCGGGTTCGGGCGGGGCGATCCTGCTGTAGCGGTGACGATCCCGGGCTAGTCCCAAATCACCTCAGGATGCCGCGGCCACCGGCTGGTGTGAACCGGCCGTGGCCGCGCCGTTCTTGCCGCCGACCCGCCGGCCGATCGCGATTCCGGCCAGTCCGGGGATGAAGATCAGCAGCACGATGAACGACGCGCCCGCGGTCATCTCGAACAGCAGGCCGTTGTCGCCGAGCGAGAAACGCGGCACCAGATCCAGTACCCACGACACCAGTCCGCTGCCGAGTCCACCGGCCACCGCGGCTTTCAGCCACGGAATGGTCAGATCGGCGCCGCCGTCGGCATCCGGGTGCGCGGCCCGATCGCGGCGGCCGTCGAGAAAGCCCCAGCCGACCACGACGGCGATGATCACCGCGAGGCACAGCAGCCGCATCCAGGAGCCCTGCGTCGGCCAGTTCACCATGCCGAATCCCAGCAGGACCCGCAGGGCCACGACCAGCGCACCGAGCACTGTGGCCCGCAACACCCAAGCTGTCATGCCGACCACCATAACCCCCGACCCCCTCGCGCAAAACTAGAACCCGTTACAGAGTTGTCCGCGTCGAAATCCCCCGCATCCCTCACCCGCCATTCACTGCCACGTTTCCCAACCATGGTGAGCCGGTCGCATCACTGGTAGAGACTTCCTGGTCGGTTCTCGACGACGGAGGCGAAGGCGCGGATGGTTCTCGATCTCGGTGTGGAGCCGATCTATCGATACGGCGTATACCCCGACGAGAACGGCCGGTTCGGCGCATTCGGCGGACGCTATGTCCCCGAAGGCCTCATGCCCGCGCTGCTCGCGCTCGAAAAGGCCTACCGCATGGCCCGCACCGATCCGACGTTCACCGACCGGCTCACCACCCTGCTCCGCGACCGCATGGGACGCCCGACCCGGCTGCATCAGGTCCCCCGCTTCGCCGCGACACTGGGAGTTCCCGGCCTTCGGGTCTATCTCAAACGCGAGGACATGGCCTACACCGGCTCGCACAAGATCAACAACGCATTGGGTCAGGCACTGCTCGCGGTCCGCATGGGCAAGACGAGGATCGTGGCCGAAACGGGCGCCGGACAGCACGGCGTCGCGGTGGCCACCGTGTGCTCGATGCTCGGCCTGGAATGCGTGATCTACATGGGCGACGAGGACATCCGCCGCCAGCCCGCCCCGGTGGCCCGGATGCGACTGCTCGGCGCCGAGGTGCGGACGGTCGATACCGGCAGCCGCCGGGTCAAGGACGCGATCAGCGCCTCGGTCCGCGACTGGGTCGCCAGTCTGCCCAGCACCCATCTGCTGCTCGGCACGGTGGTAGGACCCGCGCCCTACCCCCAGATGGTGCGCGACTACCAGACGGTGATCGGCGCCGAGACACGCGACGGCATCCTCCGGGCCGAGGGCAGGCTGCCCGACCTCGTGCTCGCCTGTGTCGGCGGCGGCAGCAACGCCCTCGGACTGTTCCATCCCTTCGCCGCCGATCCCGAGGTCGAACTGGTCGGCGTCGAGGCGGCGGGCCGCGGTGTATCCAGCGGTGAGCACGCCGCCACCCTGACCGCGGGAACCACCGGCGAGATGGATGGCACGTTCAGCTATCTGCTCCAGGACTCCGACGGCCAGATCCGTCGCACCCACAGCATCGCGGCCGGACTCGACTATCCGGGCGTCGGCCCTGAACTCAGCCATCTGCGCGATACCGGACGAGCGAGTATCCGCACCGCCACCGACATCGTCGCGCTACGCGGTATGCGTGCGCTCAGCCGCACCGAGGGATTGCTCGCGGCCCTCGAATCCGCCCATGCGGTGGGACATCTGATGGAACGGGCCGAACGCGGTGAGCTGGCGCCGGGCACGCTGGTCGTGCTGTGTCTGTCGGGCAGCGGCGACAAGGATCTCGCCATCGCCGCCGAACGACTCGGCCTCGACCACTGAGGGCCGCGGTATCGGCACCGCTGCCACGCGAGCATGGAACGGCTCGACCTGGAGCACCAGCGCGGACGCGAGGGGGAGCCGCTGATCAGCATGGTGCGACGGGAGCCGGGCGCGGCGGGACAGTTCAGCGCGAGAGTTCGAGCGCCGCAGCCATTTCCGCGCGCGGCGCCGGGTGCCCGGTGAACTGCTCGACCTGCCCGTAGGCCTGGTTGATGAGCATGTCCAGACCGCTGACCACCGTATGGCCCGCGGCGGCGACGGCCTCGGCCAACGGCGTCGGCCACGGGTTGTAGATCGCGTCCAGCACCACCGGTGCGGCGGCGACCGCGGCGGCCACGGCAGCCGCGGCGGCGGACGGGACGGTACTGACCGCCGCGCCCGAGCGGGCTGCGGCGGCACCCACCGCGGCGGGATCGAAGCCGACGACCGAGGCCGTCAATCCCAGCCGATGCGCGAGATCCACCGCACTCGCGGCCCGCCCGGCATCGCGGGCCACGATCGTCACCGTCCGCGCGCCCAGTTCCGCCAGGGCGAGCAGCGCCGGACGAGCGGTACCGCCCGCGCCGAGCACCACGGCCTCCGACAGGGTGCTGACGCCACCGCCGCGCAGCGCGCCGAGCACGCCGTCGACATCGGTGCAGTCCGCGCGCCAGCCGCCGTCGACGCGGACAAGGGTGTTGGCCGAGCCCACCAGTTCCGCGCGCTCGGTGCGTTCGGTCGCATAAGCGAGCGCGGCTTCCTTGCCGGGCATGGTGACCGACAGTCCCACCCATTCGGGACCGAGTCCGTCGACCAGACCGGGCAACTGCTCGGCCGTGCATTCGATGCGCTCGTAGGTCCAGGGCAATCCGAGCGCACGATAGGCGGCCAGATGCAGTTGCGGCGACCGCGAATGCGCGATCGGGCTACCGAGCACCGCAGCCTTGCGCACCTCGATGGCGGAGGACTCAGCGGCCACTGTCGAGGATCCCGCTCTCCATGGCGCGGTCGATATTGCGCAGATGTTCGGCATAGCTCTGGGTGAACAAGGTGGTGCCCTGCTGATCGATCGTCACGAAGTACAGCCACGGACCGGGTTCGGGTTGTTCCACCGCGCGCAGTGCCGCCGTCGACGGCGAGGCGATGGGTGTGGCGGGCAGCCCGGACATGGCGTAGGTGTTCCACGGTGTGACCTGTGCACGGTCGGCGTCGGTGGTGGCCAGCTCGGTGGTGTCGAGGGCGTAGTTCACGGTGGAGTCGAATTGCAGTGGCTGATCGACCTTCAACCGATTCACGATCACTCGCGCGACCTTGCCCATATCGTCGGGCCGCGCTTCGCGTTCGACCAGTGAGGCCGCGATCAGCGACTCGTAGGGCGTCAGGCCGGATTCGGCGCCGGATTGCAGCAGGCCGGTGGACTCGTAGAGTGCCGCGCTCGTGCTGACCAGTTCCTTCAGAATCTGCTCCGGCGAACCGCTCGGATCGAAATCCAAGCTCCCCGCGGCGATCAGACCTTCGAGCTGGCGCGCCCGGTCGGGCACCTGACGCACCGCGTCCATCGCCCATTCCGGTACACCGAGTGCCGCCAGGTCCATGCCGGCACCCGCGGCCGCGAGCTGTTCGTAGGTGACGCACTTGCGCTCGGGTCCGGTACCGATGCAGCTGGCCTCGGCGATCTTCGTGTAGATGCCTTCATGGCGTGAGCCGGTGTTCACATCGTGCTGATCGTGCAGCTGCCTGCCCTCGGAGATGACGAGCGCGCCCACCCGTGATTCGGGCTGCACGAGCGCCGTCACCGCCTCGGCGGCCGGGCTGCGGCTCGGGATGGCGTAATACCCGGGCTGCACCGAGTTCATGTTCGTGTTCCGCACCGCGGCCTCGTAGAACGCGGCGCTGCTCGCGACGACGCCCTTCTCGGCCATCGCATCGGCGATCTGCAATGCGGTCTCCCCCTGATGCACGCGCACGATCACCGGCGGCCCGGCAGGTCCGGCGAAATCCTCGGCGGGGGCATAGCCGTCCATCAGCTTCATACCGGCGAAACCCGCCGCGCCGAGGAACAGCACCGCGAAGACGGCACCGATCAGCAGCATGGTGCGGCGGCGACGTTTACGTTCGGCGGCCTTACGTGAAGCCACCCGCGTCCGCTTCTTGGACCGCGATCCTGGACGTTGCCGCCCGCCGCGTCGCGATTCGGCGGCTTCCGAGCGCGGCCGGGTCCGGGCGCCGCTCTTGGTGCGTGTCGAGGCGGCACGCCGGGCCGGTGCCGGTTCGGGCTCGGGCTCCGGTTCGAGTTCGGGTTCATCGAACTCGTCGTCGGTGTATCGGGGGATGACGGTGGTGTCGTCGTCTTCGAGGTAATCCCACTCGTCATCGGTGGCGCTGTCCGCACCCCCCGCGCCCGCACGACTGTCCCGCCCCCACGCCGCGTCGTCGCGGCGATATCGCCGGTCGGCTTCCCGCTGACGGTAGCGTTCCTCGGCCCGCGCCCACCGATCGGTCATGCATCATCTCCGGACGACGCGCGATGTACCGCTTCTCCGACCGACTTCAACACCGAACTCCGTTCGTCCAACCATCCCTGCAGGATCGACACGGCAGCGGCTTGGTCGATCACCTGCCGCTGACCGCGTGCACGAACTCCGCTGTCCCGCAATGCACGTGCAGCTGACACCGTAGTCAAACGTTCGTCGGAAAGTCGTATAGGCACCGGGGCGACGACCGGCCGCAAACGATCGGCGAACGCGATTGCCAGCGTAGCGGCCGTGCCCTTTTCCCCGCGTAACGTGCGCGGCAAGCCGACGACGATTTCGACGGCTTCGTACTCCCGCACAATCTCGGCAATTCTGGTGATGTCGGGCCCCGGCCCGGCCGTGCGCGGATTCGGTGTGGCTCTCGGCACGGTTTCCACCGGCGTGGCGAGGATGCCATCGGGGTCACTGGAGGCGACTCCGATGCGCACACTGCCGACGTCGATGGCGATCCGCCTGCCCCGCCCCGGGTCGGTGGCGGGATCGGGCCGATCGCCCGGGTGAGCGGCGCTCACGGATTCCCCCATCAGCCGACGAGTTCGGCCACCCGAGCCCGGACCGCGGCCAGACCGGCCGCGATCCCCGAGGGATCCGAGCCCGCGCCCTGGGCCATCTCCGGTTTGCCGCCACCGCGGCCGGAGATACTCGGGCCGAAGCTCGCGACCAGATCACCCGCCTTGAAGCCGAGTTCCTGAGCCGGTGTGTTCACCGTGACGACGAACGGCACCTTGCCGTCGGTATTGCCGAGCAGCACCACCACGGCCGGGTTGCTGCCGAGGCGGCCGCGGATATCGGTGGCGAGGGTGCGTAGATCACCCGCTGCGACGCCCTCGGGTGCGGCAGCGGCCACCAGCAGCAGCCCACCGATGCGTTCGGCGCCGTCGGCAAGGGTGCCCGCGGAGGCGAGCACGGCGGCGATCTTGGTGCGCTCGAGTTCCTTCTCGGCCACCTTCAACCGCTCCACCAGCTGTTCGACGCGGGCGGGAACCTCCTCGGAGGGCACCTTCAGCGAGGACGCCACACCGGCGAGCAGCGCGCGTTCCTTGGCCAGGTACCGGTAGGAATCCAGGCCGACGAACGCTTCCACGCGCCGTACACCGGAACCGACCGACGCCTCACCGAGCAGGGTGATCGGACCGATCTGCGAGGAATGCTGCACATGGGTGCCACCGCACAGCTCCATGGAGAACGGTCCACCGATCTCCACCACGCGCACCTGGTCGCCGTAGTTCTCACCGAAGAGCGCGAGCGCGCCCATCTGCTTGGCCTTGGGCAGATCGGTGACGAAGGTGTTCACCGGGTAGTCGGCGCCGACACCGTCGTTGGAGACGGCCTCGATATCGGCCTTCTGCTGTTCGGAGAGCTGCCCCTGCCAGTTGAAGTCGAAACGCAGGTACCCCGGCTTGTTCAGCGAACCGGCCTGCACGGCGTTGGGGCCGAGCACCTGCCGCAACGCGGCGTGCACCATATGGGTGCCCGAATGGCCCTGGGTCGCGCCGCGACGCCAGGCCGGATCGGCCTGGGCGAGCACCACATCGCCCTCGGTGATCTGGCCCTGCTCCACGGTGCACTTGTGCACCCACACCTTCTTGGCGATCTTCTGCACGTCGTTGACCCGCAGCTTCAACCCCGACGCGGTGATGGTGCCGCGGTCGGCGATCTGGCCACCGGACTCGGCGTAGAGCGGGCTGCGGTCCAGGATCACCTCGACATCGTGGCCAGCGGTGGCAGTCGGCACCCGGACGCCGTCGGCGATCAGCGCGAGCACATGCGCCTCGGAGGTCAGCTCGTCGAAGCCGGTGAACTCGGTGGCGCCACGGTCGACCAGTTCCTTGTACACCGACAGATCGGCGTGCGCGTGCTTACGGGCCTGGGCGTCTTCCTTGGCGCGACGGCGCTGTTCGGCCATCAGCGAGCGGAAGCCCTCCTCGTCGACCGAGAGCCCGGCCTCGGCGGCCATCTCCAGGGTGAGGTCGATCGGGAAACCGTAGGTGTCGTGCAGGGTGAACGCGTCCGAACCGGCGATCGTCTTGCCACCGGCGGCCTTCACCGAATCGGCGGTGTCGTCGAACAGCTTCGAACCGGTGTTCAACGTCTTCAGGAAGGCAGTTTCCTCGCCCGCCGCGACGGTCTCGATGCGGCCGTAATCGGTGGCCAGCTCCGGATACGACGGCGACATCAGCTCGCTGACGACCTTCATGAACTCGCTCATGACCGGCTGGTCCGCGCCGAGCAACCGCGCCGAGCGCACGATGCGCCGCAGCAGCCGGCGCAGCACGTAGCCGCGGCCGTCGTTGCCGGGGTTGACGCCGTCGGCGATCAGCATGGCCGCGGTGCGCGCATGGTCGGCGATCACCCGGAAGCGCACATCGTCGGCGTGCTCGACCCCGTAGGAGCGGCCGGTCAGCGCCTCGGCCTTATCGATGATCGGGCGCAGCAGATCGGTTTCGTAGACGTTGTCGACGCCCTGGAGCAGCAGCGCGATCCGCTCCACGCCCATACCGGTGTCGATGTTCTTCTTCGGCAGCACACCCACCGGCGGGTGACCGAGCTTGGGGCTCAGCTCACCGCGGATGTCCTGCATGAAAACCAGGTTCCAGATCTCGAGGTAACGGTCCTCGTCGGCGACCGGGCCGCCGTCCTTGCCATGCTCGGGGCCGCGGTCGTAGTAGATCTCCGAACACGGGCCGCCCGGACCCGGCACACCCATATCCCAGTAGTTGTCCTTGCCGTCGCGGAACTGGATCCGCTCCTCGGGAATGCCCGCGACCCGGCGCCAGATCTCGGCGGCCTCGGGATCGGACTCGTAGGCGGTGACCCAGATGCGTTCGGGATCGAATCCGTACCCGCCCTGCTCCTGCGGTGTGGTGATCAGCTCCCACGCGAAGGTGATCGCACCTTCCTTGAAGTAGTCACCGAAGGAGAAGTTGCCCGCCATCTGGAAGAAGGTGTTGTGCCGGGTGGTGATGCCCACTTCTTCGATATCGCCGGTGCGCACGCATTTCTGCACGCTCGTCGCCCGCGCGAACGGCGGGGTCTCCTGGCCGAGGAAGTACGGCTTGAACTGGACCATGCCCGCGTTGACGAACAGCAGGTTCGGGTCGTCGAGGATCAACGAGGCACTGGGCACCTCGGTATGCCCGGCGCGCACGAAATGGTCCAGGAATCGCCGTCGGATCTCGTGGGTCTGCACAAATATCCAGCCTACCGGTGCGGTGCACCCGGTTTTTCATCGAGTCGACCGTGCACGTCACACCCGTGCGCGGCGGGCGTCATTCACCGCGCACGATGCGACGCAACTTGTCCACCCGCGGCCCGACGGCGCGCTCATGGCCGTGATCGGTCGGGTGGTAGTAGTCGACGCCGACGAGTTCGTCGGGCGGATACTGCTGGGCGAGCACGCCCCCCGGATCGTTGTGCGGATAGCGGTAGCCCCTGGCGTGGCCCAGCTGGGCGGCGCCCGCGTAATGGCCGTCGCGCAGATGCGGCGGCACCGCACCGGCCTTACCCGCCGACACATCGGTCATGGCGGCGCCGATCGCCGCGACCACCGCACCCGATTTGGGTGCGGTCGCCAGATGGATGGTGGCCTGCGCCAGGGCCAGTCGGCATTCGGGCAGCCCGACCAGCTGCACCACCTGCGCGGCGGCGGTGGCGGTTTGTAGCGCCGTCGGGTCGGCCATGCCGATGTCCTCGCTGGCGTGGATCATCAACCGGCGGGCGATGAATCGCGGGTCCTCCCCCGCGCTCAGCATCCTGGCCAGGTAGTGCAGTGCGGCATCCACATCGGAGCCGCGAATGGATTTGATGAAGGCGCTGATCACGTCGTAGTGCTGATCACCGGCGCGGTCGTAGCGGACGGCCGCCTTGTCGACGCTGGCCTCCACCAGATCGACGTCGACGGTGCCGTCGAGTGAGGATTCCGCCGACGCCTCCAGCGCGGTGAGCGCGCGCCTGGCATCGCCGCCCGCGATGCGCACGATGTGGTCGAGCGCGGCCTCGGTGACGGTGAACTGTTCGTCGAGCCCGCGCGGATCGGCGATGGCGCGGCCGAGCACGGTGCGGATGTCGTCCTCGGTCAGCGAACGCAGTTGCAGCACCAGCGACCGCGACAGCAGCGGGGACACCACCGAGAACGAGGGGTTCTCCGTGGTCGCGCCCACCAGCAGCACGATCCGGTTCTCCACCGCGGCCAGCAACGCGTCCTGCTGAGTTTTGGAGAAGCGGTGCACCTCGTCGATGAACAGCACCGTCTGCTCACCGGCGGTCAGCCGCCTGCGCGCGATATCGATGACCGCGCGCACTTCCTTGACACCCGCCGACAGCGCCGACAGCGCTTCGAACCGGCGCCCGGTCGCCTGAGAGATCAGCGAGGCGAGCGTGGTCTTTCCGGTGCCCGGCGGGCCGTACAGCAGCACCGACGCCGCTCCCGAGCCCTCGATCAGCCTGCGTAGTGGTGAGCCGGGGCCGAGCAGATGCTGCTGGCCGACGACCTCGTCCAAGGTGGCGGGGCGCATCCGCACGGCCAGCGGGGCCGTAGCACCGGGACCGTGGAAGGTGGTGTGGGCGTCGGGTGCGCCGGTTCCAGGAAGCGCCGCATCCGGCACGTCGAACAGTCCGTCGCTCATACCGCCACCTCACCGGCGCTCGGCGTCGCGGGCAACCGCTCGGCCGGGTTCATCATTGGCTCGCTCATTTGCCGCTGACGCTACCGGCCGGGTCCGACACGCCCGCCAGGTGCGTCGCGCGGCGCGCGGCAGGTCGATTTGCGAGTGCCGAGCCGATCGACTGTGATCAATGATCGTGGCTGAAAACGTGGTCGTTTCAGATACTGCCGCGGTGCGGCGACGCGCGGTACTCATGGGCGGGGCGGTCGCCGCGGCCGGTGCGAGTATCGCGTTCGCGGCCCCCGCGCGTGCGGGTTCGCCGGTGTTCCGGCACGGCGTCGCCTCCGGTGATCCACTGCCCGACGGCGTGATCATCTGGACGCGCGTCACCGTCGCCGACGACGCCGCCCCCGGCTCGGGCAGCGGCGCGCCCGCGACGGTGCGCTGGGAGGTGGCCGCCGACGAGGATTTCGCCTCCATCACCGCCTCCGGCTCGACCACGGCCACCGCGGCCGCCGACCACACGGTGAAGATCGACGTCGGCGGACTGGCGCCGGGCTGTGTGTACTTCTACCGATTCACCGCGCTCGATCAGATATCGCCGATCGGGCGCACCCGGACCGCGCCCGACCTCGACGCCGCCCCGGACCGGCTGCGCTTCGGTGTGGTGTCGTGCGCGAACTGGGAGGCCGGATTCTTCGGCGCCTACCGTCATCTGGCCGACCGCGCCGACCTCGACGCCATCCTGCATCTGGGCGATTACCTGTACGAATACGGGCGCGGCGAATACGGCGGCCGTACCGGATCGGTGCGCCCGCACGATCCGGCCACCGAGATCGTCACCCTCGCCGACTACCGCATCCGGCACGCCCAGTACAAAACCGATCCCGACCTCCAGCGGCTGCACGCGCTGGTGCCGTTCATCTGCACCTGGGACGACCACGAGTCCGCGGACAATTCGTGGTCCGGTGGTTCCAGCAAGCACGATCCCGCCACCCAGGGACCGTGGGCCGACCGCAAGGCCGCCTCCGCGCGGGCCTATCTGGAGTGGATGCCCGTGCGGGCGTCGAGTTCGGGTACTGATGTGCGGATCTATCGGCGGTTGCGGTTCGGCACCCTGGCCGAGCTGTCGATGCTGGATCTGCGCAGCTACCGCGATCAGGAGGTGAAGCCGGGTGCGGGCTGGCGTGAGGTGGACAACCCGGCACGCACCATGACCGGACAAGCCCAGATGGAGTGGCTCACCGCGGGACTGGCGTCGTCGACGGCAACCTGGAAGCTGGTGGGCAATTCGGTGATGATCGCGCCGCTGGTGTTTCCGCCGCTGGATCCGAACACCACCGCCGCGCTCACCCGGACGATGGGTATCCCGCAGTCGGGCCTGCCCGCCAACGCCGACCAGTGGGACGGCTACACCGCCGACCGGGCGCGGCTGTATCGGGCCATCACCGAGCACGGCGTATCCGATGTGGTGTTCCTGACCGGCGATATCCATTCATCCTGGGCGGCGGATCTCCCGGTGAACGCCGCCGACCCGGCCGGGCCGAGCATCGGCGCGGAGTTCGTGGTGCCGTCGGTGACCTCGTCCAGCGTGGGTGAGTTCATGCAGGCGCCGCCGCGGACCGCAACGGTTCCGGTGGAGGAGGCGATCAAGGGCGTCAACCGGCACCTGCGCTACGTCGAGCTGGATTCGCACGGATTCGGGGTGCTCGATGTCACCGCCGCGCAGACGCAGATGGACTGGTTCTACGTGTTCGACGTCGCCGATCCCGGCACCGGGTTTCGTCACGGCGCGTCGTTCGCGGTGCGGACGGGCGGGCGGGTCGAGCCACGACCCGCGCCCGCCTGATAGTTCCGGGCGGCGCACTGTCGCTGGACTCGATTGTCGAGACGGGCCTTCTCGCGGCGCTCGGGTCCTCGCGCCGACGGCCGGGCACCTCGGCGGTACTCGGACTCGTCAGGTCGGGACTCCGGTTCCGCGCCAGCGGGGGATCCGGCGAGCCGGACCGGCTACTACTCCGCCCAGCGCTCCACGAGCACGGCCGTCATCCCCTCCGCGAAATCACCGATCACATCGTCACCGGTGACGCGTGCGTCCTCGGCGAGCGCGGCCCAGCGATTGATCAGCGCCTCCGAACGCGGCACCGACAGTCCGTGTTCGCGGGCGGCGGCGATGCGGGTGTGATCGGCGGGCAGGAACCAGTAGGTGGACAGCCAGACCCAGATCAGGCGCGCTTCCAGGATCTTCTCGGCGAGCAGGGTGTCCTCGGCGAGGGCGGGCCACACACCGACCACCTCGGCGCGCCAGGCCTCGACCATATGGGCGGCGCGCTCGCGCGAGAGTTCCACATCGCACAGGCAGCCGGGGAACGAGACAAGAGCGTAGGCGATATCGAGGGTGGCGTCACGGAAGCCGCCCCACTCGTAGTCGAGGATGCGGGCGCCCTCATCGTTGAGGATGACGTTGTCCGGGCACAGGTCCGACGGGCTGAACGCACGGAACCGTCCACCGGAGAACAGGCGGGCGGCGTGCACGATCCTGGTGGCCAGCTCCTCGGGCACGTCGACCCCGAGTTCCCGGCGCAGCAACCCGGGTACCTCGGCGACGGCAGCCTCGGCCTGCTGGGCGATACCGTCGATGCGGTGGGCCACATCGACCCGGCGCAGCAGCGCGACGAAATCGGCTTCCCGGCCCACCGTCGCGGCGTGCATGCGGCCGAGGGCCTGCGCGAACGCCATCATGGCGTTCTGGGTGGCCGGTTCGGCGCCCGATTGCAGCACGCTGGTGAGTCGGGTGTTCTCGCCGAGGTCGCTGAGCACGAGCAGCCGGTCGGGCAGGCTGTGCGCGATGAGATAGGCGCCGGGCCGCTGTTCGCGGCTCAGCGCGGTCGTGAACTGGTAGGACACCGCCTCCCGGAGGAACGCGGAGTCGATGCTGGCGACGCCGGGTGTGATGCCCGCGTTGCGTGGCATCGGCGCGGTGCCGCGCACCTGTTTGAGGATCAGCGTCCGAGGTAGCGAGAAGGCGTTCTCGGCAACACGCACGCGTAGGACCGTCGTCCTACCACTGCCGCTGAGTTCGATGGGATCGCTCAGCTTCACCGGAGCACCCATGCGCTTGGTGAGCAACTGTTGTGCTGCGGACACGACTTCGGTGGCGCGTTCGGCCAATAGTGCGGTCATCACAGATCAAAGTACTCGCATCGGGTCACTTCTAGCGAGCGGTTGCGCAACCTTTCCGCGTCGCTCGGCGTGTCTGCGCGTCGGTCTGGTAGTGGGCGCCGATCACTTGAGACGATGGCAGCCGTGCTGTTTCCTGGTCGTCAACTACCGTGCGCCACACCGCAAACCAGCTGACCCGAAAGGTCGATCACCGTGACCGACACACCATCCGCCGCGCCGCAACCGTCCGGCGACAAGCCCGCGCCGGGCGGCGGAACGGGGCAGGGCCCCGGCGGCGATCCGTCCGCGCCCTATCCGTCCGGTCCGTCGGGCCACGGCCGCCACGAAATGCCGGGCGCCGCAGGATACCCGCAGTTCGAGGGCCCCGGCGCCGCCCAGTACGGCAACGAGCCGGCCCAACCGGCGCCGCCGCCCAGCGGCGCGCAAGCACAGCCGAGCTATGGTCCGCCCGGCACCGGACCGTCCCCGCGACCGGCGACCTACGGGTACCAGAGTCAGAGTGGCACCGGCGTCCCGAGCCCGCTCGACGTGGGCCATGCGCTCAGTTACGGCTGGGAGAAATTTCGCCGAAATCCCGGCCCGTGGTTGGCGGTGAGCGCGCTCGGCCTGGTGATCTATCTGCTGTTCGTCGCGGTGGTACAGCTGCTCGCACCGCGTTCGGCGCTGACGGTGCTGTTCATCTTCCTCGCGGTGATGGTCGGACTGTGGCTGCTCCAGGCCGCGATGGTCCGTGGCGCCCTCTACGAAACCAACGGCTATCCAGCGACTTTCGGCTCGTACTTTCATATCGGCAACGCCGGTAACGTGCTGCTGACCGCCGTGCTGGCCTTCCTGGCGACCTGCATCGCCTCCACACTGTGCCTGCTGCCCGGTATCGCCGTCGGCATGGCATGCATGTTCTCGCTGCATTTCGTGGTCGATCAGGACCAGGGCCCGATCGAGGCCATCACCTCGAGCGTCAAGCTGGTGATCGCCAATGCGGTGCCGGTGCTGCTGCTCACGCTGACGGTCATGGTCGTCGCGCTACTCGGCCTACTGGCCTGTGGTTTCGGCTTGCTGGTGGCCGGTCCGGTGGCGACCATCGCGGTGACCTACGCCTACCGCACCATGACCGGTGGGCAGGTGGCGGCGATCTGAGAGACAACGAACGGCCGGTCCTCCCGGACCGGCCGTTCGTGAGGTCCGTCGCTAGCTCGTGGCGGTTTCGGCCACCCCGACGCCCGAAACCTCGGTCACGCCCTTGACTTCCGGCTTGGCGTCGAGCCCGGCTTCCTTACGCTGCTGCGCGGTGATGGGCGCGGGCGCATCGGTCAGCGGGTCGACACCGCCGCCGGTCTTCGGGAAGGCGATCACCTCGCGGATCGAATCCAGTCCGGCCAGCAGCGCGGTGATCCGATCCCAACCGAAGGCGATACCACCGTGCGGCGGTGCGCCGAAGGCGAAGGCGTCCAACAGGAATCCGAACTTCTCCTGCGCCTCCTCCTGGCTGATACCCATCACCTCGAAAACGCGTTCCTGCACGTCACGGCGATGGATACGAATACTGCCGCCACCGATCTCGTTACCGTTGCAGACGATGTCGTAGGCGTAGGCCAGCGCCGATCCCGGATCGGTGTCGAAGGTGTCCATCGACTCCGGCTTCGGCGAGGTGAACGCGTGATGCACCGCCGTCCACGCCGAATAACCCAGCGCCACATCGCCGCTCGCGGTCGCCTCGGCGGCGGGCTCGAACATCGGCGCGTCCACGATCCAGACGAACGCCCACGCGTTCTCATCGATCAGGCCGACCTTGCGCGCGATCTCGCCACGCGCGGCGCCGAGCAGCGCCCGCTGCGCCTTGGGCGCGCCCGCGGCGAAGAACACACAGTCACCCGGCTTGGCGCCGACGTGGTCGGCGAGGGTGGCTCGTTCGGTCTCGCTGAGGTTCTTCGCGACCGGTCCGCCGAGCACACCGTCGTCGTCGATCAGCACGTACGCCAGACCCTTGGCACCGCGCTGCTTGGCCCACTCCTGCCAGGCGTCGAGCTGACGACGCGGCTGACTCGCACCGCCCGGCATCACGACCGCGCCGACATACGGCGCCTGGAACACCCGGAACGGCGTGTCGGAGAAGAACTCCGTGCACTCGGTGATCTCCACGCCGAAGCGCAGGTCGGGCTTATCGCTGCCGAACCGGCGCATCGCCTCGTGGTAGGTCATATGCGGGATCGGCGTGGGGATCTCGTAGCCGATGAGTTCCCACAGCGCCACCAGGATCTCCTCGGCCAGCAGGATCACGTCCTCCTGGCGGATGAAGCTCATCTCGATGTCGAGCTGAGTGAACTCGGGCTGCCGGTCGGCGCGGAAGTCCTCATCGCGGTAGCAGCGCGCGATCTGGTAGTAGCGCTCGATACCACCGACCATGAGCAGCTGTTTGAACAGCTGCGGGCTCTGCGGCAGGGCGTAGAAGTTGCCGGGCTGCAACCGCGCGGGCACCAGGAAGTCGCGGGCACCCTCCGGGGTCGACCGCGTCAGCGTGGGGGTCTCCACCTCCACGAATTCATGGCGGGCCAGCACATGGCGCGCGGCGGCGTTGACCTTGGACCGCAACCGGATGGCATGGGCCGGGCCCTCACGGCGCAGGTCCAGGTACCGATGGGTCAGCCGAGCCTCTTCGCCGGGCTGCTCGTCGAGCTGGAACGGCAGCGGGGCGCTCTCGTTGAGCACCTCCAGTTCTTTGACGTTCACCTCGATGGCGCCGGTGGGCAGATCGGGGTTCTCGTTGCCCGCGGGACGCTGCTCGACCACGCCGGTGACCTTGACGCAGTATTCCGCGCGCAGGCGATGCGCCTGTTCGGCGGCCTCACCCTCACGGAACACCGCCTGCGCCACTCCGGACGCGTCGCGCAGATCGATGAAGATCACGCCACCGTGGTCACGCCGCCGGGCCACCCAGCCGCTGAGGGTGACGGTCTGACCGGCGTGCTCGCTTCGCAGCGAACCAGCCAAGTGGGTGCGCAGCACGATGTTCCTTTCGACGAATGTGGCACCGGAAACGCCCTCCCGGTGCAAGCCATCGTAGTGAGACACATTCGCCGAGCGGAAACCGATATCGCCTCGGCGCGTGCGAAGCTGTACCGGGACACGTCACAGATAGGGATTCTCATGACCTTCAACGAGGGCTTGCAGATCGACCCCGATCGGGCATCGTCCGGCGGCGGGCCGGGTATGGGCGGCAAATTGGCACTCGGCGGCGGCGCGGGCGGCCTCATCGTGCTGGTGTTGACGCTGCTGCTCGGCGGCGACCCCGGTTCGGTGCTCGGTCAGTTCACCGGCGCGCAGGACGTGCAGTCGCAGCCCGCCTCCGGCACCCCCGAGCACTGCCGGACCGCCGCGGATGCCAACCGGTACGTCGACTGCCGGGTGGTGCTCACCGCACAGAGCCTCGACGCGGTCTGGGCGGTCGAACTGCCGAAACAGACCGGCGTCGACTATGTGGAGCCGAAACTGGTGTTGTTCTCCGGTGCGGTGTCCACCGGCTGCGGCAATGCCACCAGCGCGGTCGGCCCCTTCTACTGCCCGGCCGATCAGACCGCCTACTTCGATGTGAGCTTCTTCCAGGAGCTGGTGGACCGGTTCGGCTCCAGCGGCGGACCGCTGGCGCAGGAATACGTGGTCGCACATGAGGTCGGCCATCACATCCAGACCCTGCTCGGCGATATCGGGCGCGCCCAGCGCGATCCGCGCGGCCCCGAGTCGGGGGCGGTGCGCACCGAGTTGCAGGCCGATTGCTACGCCGGGATCTGGGCGCATTACGCCGACAAGATGCCCGCCCCCGGCGGCGACGGGCGACCGTTCCTGCAACAGCTGACCGATGCCGATATCCGCGACGCGCTGTCGGCGGCGTCGGCGGTCGGTGACGACCGGATCCAGCGCGCGGCGCAGGGGCGGGTCAATCCGGAGGCGTGGACGCACGGCTCATCCGATCAGCGGCAGAAGTGGTTCCTCGCCGGATATCGGACCGGGCAGGTCCAGGCGTGCGATACCTATTCCGCGCGCGATCTGGACAATCCGAGCGCCAGCTGAGCGGGAGTTCGAGCCGGTAGAGCGACGAAAACAGCGGCCTCGCACCCGATTCGGTGCGAGGCCGCTGTTGTTGCCGGAGCCGGAGAGCCTAGAACTGGTCCTGGTAGTAATCGGACCCGTCGCCCTCGTCGGTGCTGGTCGCGCCGATCACCTCGGGGGTGGATTCGCCCAGCGGGCCGGTGAGATCGTCGTTGCCGGTGCGGCTGCGGTACGGGTCGACGGCGCGCGAATGCTCGTCCTCGTTGTTGTTGCGCTGGCCCGCGGCGCCTGCGGCACCGGGGGCACCCATGAACCCGGAGCTGGAGGCGGGTGTGGTTCCCAGACCCGCGCCCATCGGCATACCCGCGACCGGGGCCCGCATGCCACCGGGAAGTGCGACGCCACCCGGCGTCCCCGAGGTACCCGGCAGGGCCGGGATACCCGTCACGCCACCGGCGCCGCCGCGGCCCATCGAGCCGCCGCTGCCGCCCGCACGGCCGAAGCCGCCCGTTCCGAACGCTCCGGCGCCGCCGCCGGTACCGCTGGCACCACCGCTGCCGTAACTGGCCGCCGTGGTGGATGCACCGCCCGCGCCGGTTCCGGTGCCGGAATCGAATCCGGCCGCGCTGGTCGCGACCTCCTCCGCCTGCGACATGAGCGGTTCGCCGACATTCTGCATGACCGCCTGCGCGATCTCGGCGGGTGCGGGCCCGTTCTGCCCGACCAGCTGGCTCACCAGGCCGTTCAACTCGGCGGTCTTACCCATCAGATCACCGCGGGTGGCGTTGACGACGCCGACCGCTTGACCGAGATGCTCGGTGGCCGTGGCCACCAGCGACGCCTGCGCGGGCGGGGTCATGATCACCGGGGCCAGCGCGACGGCCTGACTCGCGAACGAGGTGGCGATCGTGGTGAGCTGCGCGTTGCCCTGCTGCACCACCGCGGCAGCGCGCTGGGTGAGTTCGGAGATGTCGATACCGCGCTGGCTGGTCTCGACGCCTTCGCTGTTGGCTTTCTGGCCCGCGTCCTGGGCGGTGGTGGCGGCATCGCTCTGCCAGACCTGTTCGACCGCGCTGAGGCTGCCCTTGCCCACCTGCATGGCCATCTCGATGACCTTGGAGGACTGGCTCAGCACCGCGGTGGGATCGAATGCGCCCATGACGCCGGTACCGAAACTGCCGAGCAGGTCGAGGATCGGCTTGAACAGCATGTCGATACCGGGCAGCGCGGGCAGCGCGAGACCACTCATCAACGCGCCGACCGGATCGGCGGGCAGCGCGGCCGCAGCCGCCGCCGGAGTGGCCGCCGCACCCGCCGCGGTCGATGCGGCGCTCGCCGCGGAGGGTGCGCCGAGCGCGCCACCGGCCTGGCCGAGTACGCCCTGCGCGGCCTCCAGCATCGGCGCGGCCGCCTGGCTGATCACCGCTCCAGCGTCACCGACCAGTGCGGAAGCCTCCGGCGGAAGTCCGGCGAGGATGTCTTCCGGCGCGGACGCGGAAGGCCCGCCGAGACCGGACAGGCCCGGCATGCCGACCGGTGCGGCGCTCATTCCCGGGCCGTCATCGGTGATCTTCTGGGCCAGCACGAATTCCGGGGGCTCGATGGGCGGGAGATCGGCGGGCAGCTGCGGCATCGGCAGATCGAGGATCGCCTGCTGCTCGACGGGTACGGCCGAAGCCTGTTGGGCGGCAGCGGCGGCCTGGTCGAGCGCCTGCTCGACCACGGATTGATTCGCTTCGGGCGCGATGACGCCGGACGCGCCCGAAGTGTCCAGCGGCTTCACAGCGCACCACCGATCTCACCGGCGACCTTGCCGAGATCTGCGGCATTGCCGAGATCGGTGACGTCGTAATTGGCGGCCGAGCTGAACGCGGCCTGCGACAGCTTCGAGTACTTGTCGGACAGATCGTTGATATCGCGCGCCTGTAGCACCTGCGCGGCCGCGAACGACAGCAGATAGTCGGCGCCGATCAGCCCGAATACCGGAGTCATCGCGGAGACGCTGGCGACCACGTCCATATTGCCCGCCCCGGCGATATCGCCCGCGATCGCGGCGTTCGTGGCCCCGAACGCGCGGAGCCCTTCGGTTTCTACCGAGACATCACTCATCGAGCTGCCCCCCAATCCTCATCACACATCGGTGTCGTCATCGCGTTGTTCGAACGTCCGCCCGTCTGCCCCTACAGGTCGAGTTCGCCCGACGGCACGGCCGCTTCGGTTGCGGCCCAATATAGCCGACGGCGCCGACATCTCTCGACCCTTCGTACCCACGCGGCGCGAAACTGTAACGTGTTGCAATTTAGAACAAGTTCTATATTCTCATGTCCCATGAAGGTCGCAGTGACCGGCGCAGCCGGGTACCTTGGCACGAATCTGCTCCCCCTGCTCGCCGATCGCGGACACGAGATCACGGCGATCGACCGGGTCGTGCCGCAACAACCGGCGCCCGAGGGCGTCACCTGGGTGTCCGCGGACGTCCTCGACCCGGAATCCATGCGGTCGGCCCTCGACGGCGCCGAGATCGTCTACCACCTGGTCGCGGTCATCACCCTGGCCGAGAAGAACGATCTGGCCTGGCGGGTGAACACCGAAGGCGTGCGAGTGGTCGCCGAAGCCGCCCTCGCCACCGGCGCGCGGCGGATGGTGCACGCCAGCTCCATCCACGCCTTCGACCAGTACACCTGCGGTGGCAGCATCGACGAGACCTCGGCGCGCTCGACCGATCCGGAACTGCCGGTCTACGACCGCTCCAAATGGCAGGGCGAGATCGAACTGCGCACCGTCATCGACCAGGGCCTGGACGCGGTGCTGTGCAATCCGACCGGCGTCTACGGCCCGCGCGATCTGAGCACCCCGCTCTCGCGGATCAACCGCACCCTGCGCGACGCCTCCCTCGGCCGGGTTCCCGCGATGATCGGCGGCGGATTCGACCTGGTCGACGTGCGCGATGTGGCCGAAGGGCTCATCCTGGCGGGCGAAAAGGGCGGGACGGGCGAGAACTATCTACTCGGCGGCGAGATGACCTCGATGCTCGACGTCTGCCGCACCGCGGCCACGCTCGGCGGCAAGAAGGGTCCGCGGTTCGTCATCTCTCCCAAGGTGATCTCGGGTCTCATGCCGGTGCTCGAACCGATCGGCAAGCGCCTGGGCACCGATATCGTGTCGAAGGCGGCCATCGGCGCGCTGGTGTCGGCGCCGATCGTCGACCACGGCAAGGCCACGCGCGAACTGGGCTATCGGCCACGGCCACTGGCGGAGACGGTGCGCGATCTTGTGACATTCTTCGCCGACCCGACGGGCGCCGCATCGCAATCGCGCCGGATCGCTTGACAGCTGTTAGAACGCATGTTCGACTAGCTGGGTGCGGTGGCAAAGCCAGACCCTGGACGCCGACGACGGCGCGCTGCCCGGCCTGGACCGGGCAGGCTTCGTCCGCACTGTGCAGACACCCGAATTCGATGGCATCACCTTCCACGAAGTGCTCTGTAAGAGCGCGCTGAACAAGATGCCGGAGGGCGCGAGCCTGCCGTTCCGATGGACGATCAACCCGATGCGCGGTTGTTCGCACGCCTGCCGGTACTGCTTCGCCCGCGGCACCCACGAGTACCTGGATCTGGATGCCGGAACCGATTTCGACAATCAGATCGTGGTGAAGACCAACATCGCGGCGGTACTGCGGCGCGAACTGGCACGCCGCAGCTGGCAGCGCGACACCGTGGCCCTCGGTACGAATACCGATCCCTATCAACGCGCGGAGGGCCGATACCGGCTGATGCCCGGCATCATTCGCGCACTCACCGACTCCGGTACCCCCTTCTCCATCCTCACCAAGGGCACGCTGCTGCGCCGCGATCTCCCGCTGCTCACCTTGGCGGCCCGCGAGGTCCCGGTGCACATCGGGGTATCGCTGGCCATGCTCGATCCCGACCTGCACCGCAGTGTCGAGCCCGGCACACCGTCGCCGAAGGCCAGGCTGGAGCTGGTGCGGGCACTCGCCGACGCCGGTTTCGAGGTGGATGTGATGGTGGCGCCGGTGATTCCGTATCTCACCGACGGCAGCGGCCAGCTCGACGAACTGTTCGCCGCCATCGCGCAAGCAGGCGCGCACAGTGTGGTCGCGTTTCCCATGCATCTGCGCGGCAGTACCCGCGGCTGGTTCCTGGGCTGGCTGGCCGAGACCCATCCGGCGCTGCTGCGTCGCTACCGTCAGCTCTATGGGCGCGGGGCCTACGTCACGCCCGAATACTCCAGCTGGTTACGCGGGCGAATCGATCCGCTGTTGGAGCGGCACCGTCTGAAACGCGAGGCGCGGGAACAGTCCGAGGTGGTCGCGGAGGCTCCCGCGACGGTCGATCCGCAATTGGCCCTGTTCGCCTGATCCCCGCGAGTTCGCATGAGCGCAAGCTGTGCGACGCGCCCACGATCCGGGCGCTTTCCGCGCAGGTCACCCGTCGAGCGGAGTAGGTTGGCCAGGGGCAGCTCTCTTCGACAGGAAGTGAAGCAGGCACATGGTTTCGCAGCACGACAGCGCCGACCGGGTGGGCGATTCCGGCGCGCGCCAGCGCCTCGCCGCGACCGCGGTGGATCGGGTGGTGATCCGATTCGCCGGTGATTCCGGCGACGGTATGCAACTCACCGGCGACCGCTTCACCCATGAGGCGGCCGCCTTCGGTAACGACCTCGCCACCCAGCCCAATTTTCCCGCCGAGATCCGCGCACCACAGGGCACCCTGCCCGGGGTGTCGTCGTTCCAGATCCAGATCGCCGACCACGACATCCTCACCGCGGGCGATCAACCCGATGTCCTGGTCGCGATGAACCCGGCGGCATTGAAGGCCAACCTCGCCGACCTACCGCGCGGCGGCACCGTCATCATCGACACCGACGAGTTCACCACCCGCAACCTGACCCGCGTCGGCTACACTGACGATCCACGCACCGACGACACCCTCACCGATTTCGTGGTGCATCCGGTGCCGATGAGTTCGCTGACGCTGGCCGCCACCGAATCCGCCGAGGTCGGCAAGAAGGCCGCCCAGCGCGCCAAGAACATGTTCGCACTCGGCCTGCTGTCCTGGATGTACGGGCGCGAACTCGGCGGCACCGAACGATTCATGCGTGACAAGTTCGCCGACTCCCCCGCCGTCGCCGAGGCCAATATCCTGGCCTTCCACGCCGGATGGAATTACGGCGAGACCACCGAGACCTTCGCGACCACCTACACGGTGGCGCGGGCCGCCCTCGCGCCCGGCACCTACCGCCAGATCACCGGCAACACCGCCCTTGCCTACGGCCTGATCACCGCGGGGCAGCTGGCGGGTCTGCCGGTGTTCCTCGGCTCGTATCCGATCACCCCGGCCTCCGACATCCTGCACGAACTGAGCAAGCACAAGGATTTCGACGTCACCACATTTCAGGCAGAGGACGAGATCGCCGGAATCGGCGCCGCACTCGGCGCCGCCCTGGGTGGTGCTCTCGGCGTCACCAGCACATCGGGGCCCGGGCTGTCGTTGAAGAGCGAGACCATCGGTCTCGCGGTGATGACCGAGCTTCCCCTGGTGGTCATCGATGTGCAGCGCGGCGGTCCGTCCACCGGCCTGCCGACCAAAACCGAACAGGCCGACCTCTTCCAGGCCCTCTACGGCCGCAACGGCGAATCACCGGTCGCGGTCCTCGCCCCGCGCTCACCGGCCGATTGTTTCGACACCGCGATCGAGGCGGCACGTATCGCCCTCACCTACCGCACCCCGGTCCTGCTGCTGTCGGACGGTTCGATCGCCAACGGGTCGGAGCCGTGGGCGATTCCGCGCGTCGACGAGCTGACACCCATCGACCCCGCCTTCGCCACCGAACCCTCCGGTGACGCACCCTTCCAGCCGTATGCCCGCGACCCGGACACCCTGGCCCGTCCGCTCGCGGTGCCGGGCACCCCCGGGCTGGCCCATCGCATCGGCGGATTGGAGAAATCCGACGGCAGCGGCGAGATCTCCTACGATCCGGCCAATCACGAACTCATGGTGCGGCTGCGCCGGGCCAAGATCGACGCGATCACCGTCCCCGAAGTCGAGGTCGACGATCCCGACGGCCGCGCGGAACTGCTGCTGGTGGGCTGGGGCAGCTCCTATGGTCCGATCGGTGAAGCCTGCCGCCGTGCGCGCCGCCGCGGTGTGCCGGTCGCCCATCTGCATCTACGCCATCTCGACCCACTGCCGCCCGGCCTGGGTGAGGCCCTGCGCAGATACCCGACCGTGGTCGCGCCGGAGATGAACGGCGGCCAGCTCGCGGCGCTGCTGCGGGCCCGCTACCTCGTCGATGTGCGCCCGTGGACCAAGATCGCCGGGACCGCGTTCTCCGCGCAGGAACTCGTCGGCGTCATCGACGCCGCACTCGACGGGTCCATCGACGAGATGGAACAGGACAAAGCCTTCGCCGCCAGGGCGCGGGCCACCTATCGCACACCCGGGGGCCGCTCATGACCATCATCGACGCCACCGACCCCGCCGCCTTCCTCGGCATGCCGGAGGCCTCGGGCACCGCGGCGGTCCCGCGCTCGGATTCCCCGCGACGCGCCAAGGATTTCGCCTCCGATCAAGAAGTGCGCTGGTGCCCCGGCTGCGGCGACTACGTCATCCTGGCCACCGTGCGTGGATTCCTCGCCGAACTCGGGTTGCGCAAGGAGAACCTGATGTTCGTCTCCGGGATCGGCTGCTCGAGCCGTTTCCCGTACTACCTCGACGCCTACGGCATCCACTCCATCCATGGCCGCGCCCCCGCCCTCGCGACCGGACTGGCGGTGACCCGGCCGGATCTGTCGGTCTGGGTGGTGACCGGCGACGGTGACGCGCTGTCCATCGGCGGCAACCACCTCATCCATGCACTGCGTCGCAATGTCAACATGACCATCCTGCTGTTCAACAACCGGATCTACGGACTCACCAAGGGGCAGTACTCACCGACCTCCGAGCCGGGCAAGGTCACCAAATCGACGCCCATGGGTTCGGTGGATCATCCGTTCAACACTCTGTCGGTGGCGTTGGGTGCCGAGGCCACCTTCGCCGCACGTGCGCTGGATTCCGATCGCGCCGGGCTCACCGAGGTCTTGCGGGCGGCGGCCGCGCATCGCGGTACCTCGTTCGTCGAGATATTGCAGGACTGCCCGATCTTCAACGACGGATCGTTCGATGTGTTGCGCCGCGGCGACAGCGCGTCCCGCCTGATCCCGTTGCGGGAGGGGCAGCCGATCGTTTTCGGCGCCGATGGCGAATTCGCCGTGGTGCGGGACGGTTTCGCACTCGCGATCGCCCGCACCGACCAGGTCGCCGACAGTGAGATCATCGTGCACGACGCGCGCTCGGACGTCCCCGAGTACGCCTACGCCCTGTCGCGGTTGTCGGACCAGAATCTCGATCATGTCGTCACCGGGATCTTCCGTGACGTCTCGCGCCCCACCTACGACGACGCGGTACGCGCACAGGCCGTCGCCGCGAAACAGCATCGCCGCACCGATCTACAGGAGTTGCTGACCGGCACCGAAACCTGGACGGTCGGCTGACCCGATCGCGTGATCACATCGATGTGGCGAATCCCAGATCGATGACCGCATCGCGTTCGGCCACCGACGCGTCGATGCGCGCACGGGAGACCTCGTCGATCCCGAGTCCGGGCACGATCGTGTATCCGCCGTCCGCGCAGGTCACCGGGAACGAGCTGATCAGGCCCTCGGGGACGCCGTAGGAGCCGTTGAACGGCACCGCCATCGACACCCACTCACCCGAGGTGCCGCGCGCCCAGTCGCGGATGTGGTCGATCGCGGCGCTGGCCGCGCTGGCCGCCGAGGCGGCGCCGCGGGCTTCGATGATGGCGGTGCCGCGCTGCTGGACCGTCGGCAGGAAGTCGGTGCGCACCCAGGCCTGATCGACCAGCTCCAGCGCCGCGCGTCCGGCGACGGTGGCGTGGGTGAGATCCGGGTACCGGGTGGCCGATAACAGACAGTCAGCTCAGTTCGGCTACTTCTTTGTCGGTCAACACGACCGGTGAGACGAAGTCCTTGGCCCGCACCAGCGCGACGGCCCGGTACAGCGGACGCTCCGCCAGCCCCGCATCACGCGCCTCGGCGCGCAGTTGCTGGACCAGCACCCCGGAGACCGCGACGGCGGCGGCCAGCTGGCTCGCGGCCAGCGCGTCGGCCAGTTTGCGCAGTCCGAGCAGATGCAGTTCGCGCCCGCTACCGGCGTCGGTGTACATCGCCAGCGGCACGATCTGCACGTCGGGCCCGGCCGTCACCCGCAGCACCACCCGGCTCAGCCGCGCCGGATAGACCAGCATCTCGACTCCGGTCGCCGCCGCCAGCGAGACCACCCGCTCACCGAACAGCCTGCGCGCGTGAATGCTGTTTCCGCTCAGCCACATCCGCCGTCGCCGCAGCGCCAGCGCGTAGCCGACCGTCGGCGCGCCGACCACCAGCCCGATGAGTACGGCGATCGGCCAGCTCACCCAGACCGCCGCCAGCAGCGCGGCGCCGATCCCGACACCGAGCGCGGCCAGGGTCAGGCGCCGCAGCATCGGCGCGTATACCTCGGGGGCGACCAGGTCGAGCCCGATCGGCGGATCAGGTTCGCCCGATCCGGGCGTTGCATCGGTCACGGTTACGCATTCGTCCTCACGGCGGGATATTTCCCCGGCACCGTACTACTCCGGGCGGTGCAGCGCGGCGGTTACCGCGCCGACCACCTCGCCCAGCGGGATCTGCCGCTGGTCACCGGTGCCCATGTTCTTGAGCCCGATGGTGTGCTCGGCCAGATCGCGGTCGCCGAGCACCAGGGTGAATCTCGCGCCGGAACGGTCGGCCGCCTTCATCGCGCCCTTCACCCCGCGCCCGCCGTAGGCCAGATCGACCCGTACGCCCGCGGCACGCAATTGCGCGGCCAACACCACCATGCGCTGTGTCGCGGCCTCTCCCAGTGGCACGCCGAAGACCTCGCAGCGGGCCGGATCGCCCGCCGTCTTGCCTTCCGCCGCCAGTGCGAGCACCGTGCGGTCGACACCGAGACCGAAACCGATCCCCGACAGCGCCTGACCGCCGAGTTCGGCCATCAGACCGTCGTAGCGGCCGCCGCCACCGATACCGGACTGGGCGCCGAGGCCGTCGTGGACGAATTCGAAGGTGGTCTTGGTGTAGTAGTCCAGACCGCGCACCATGCGTGGGTTGACCACGTACGGCACGCCGAGGGCGTCGAGGTGGCCGAGTACCTGCTCGAAGTGCGTCTTCGCCGACTCCGACAGGTGATCGATCATCAGCGGCGCGTTCGCCGTCATCTCACGCACCTGCGGGCGTTTGTCGTCGAGTACGCGCAGCGGGTTGATCTGGGCGCGGCGGCGGGTGTCCTCGTCCAGCGGCAGGCCGAGCAGGAACTCCTGGAGCAGCTCGCGGTATTGCGGGCGACACGTCTCATCGCCGAGGGAGGTGATCTCGAGTCGGAAACCGTCGAGGCCGAGACCGCGGAAACCGGCGTCGGCCACGGCGATGACCTCGGCATCAAGCGCGGGATCGTCCACACCGATGGCCTCGATACCCACCTGCTGCAACTGGCGGTAGCGCCCGGCCTGCGGCCGCTCGTAGCGGAAGAACGGGCCGGAATAGCACAGCTTGACCGGCAGCTGGCCGCGGTCGAGCCCGTGCTCGATGACCGCGCGCATGACTCCGGCGGTGCCCTCGGGCCGCAAGGTGACGCTGCGGTCACTGCGGTCGGAGAAGGTGAACATCTCCTTGCTCACCACATCGGTCGATTCGCCGACACCGCGGGCGAACAGTTCGGTGTCCTCGAAGATCGGCAGCTCGATATGCCCGTACCCGGCGAGGCGGGCGGCGCGGATCAGGCCGTCGCGCACCGCGACGAACTCGGCCGAGCCGGGTGGCACGTAGTCCGGTACCCCCTTCGGGGCGGAGAAGCTGCTGGTCTTGGTCACGATGGTCCAGTTTCCCTCACCACAGGGCCTCGCGTCCAACCGGTTGTTCCTGGCGGGTCGCGGCCGGTGCCGGGGTGGTCTCAGGAAGAGATGGCACACTCTTAGCCGAAACCGACACCCGCGTGGTGCAGAAAGCCATAGCGAAGAACAGCGCACGGCCGGTCCTCGAGTCCGGCCGCCGCACGGGAGGAACGTGGTAGTGCCGAGCAACGAACAGCGTCGAGCGGCAGCGAAACGCAAGCTGGAGCGCCAGCTGGCCAACCGGGCCGCGCGGGCGCGCAAGCGCAAGCAACTCACCATCGCCATGTCGGCGCTCGGCGTCGTCGTCGCGGTCGCGGCGGTGACCGGCGTGTATTTCCTGACGCGTGGTGACGACAGTGAGAACACCGCCTCCGAAACGCCGGACGCATCGCTGTCGAGCACCCCGATCCCCGCGCCGCCGCCGCCCGCGCAGGCCAAACCGGCGACGGTCGGCTGCGCATACCCCGACAGCCAGAAGCCCGCCGACAAGCCCGCGCAGAAACCGCGCACCGACGGCATCCAGACCTCCGGTGACAATGCCACCCTGAGCATCAGCGTGGACACCAGCCAGGGTCCGATCGGCCTGACCCTCAACAACGCCGAATCGCCGTGCACGGTGAACAGTTTCGCCAGCCTGGCCGGGCAGGGCTTCTTCGACGGCACCAGCTGCCATCGCCTCACCCAGGGCCCCGGCCTCGAGGTCCTCCAGTGCGGTGATCCGACCGGTACCGGTATGGGTGGTCCGGGCTACCAGTTCGACAACGAGTACCCCACCGATCAGTACGCGCCGACCGACCCCGGTCTCCAGGAGCCCATCGCCTACAAGCGCGGTGTCATCGCCATGGCCAACGCCGGGCCCGGCACCAACGGTAGCCAGTTCTTCCTGGTCTACGGCGATTCCCAGCTGCCGCCGAACTACACCATCTTCGGCACCATCGACGAGGGTGGCCTCGCCACCCTGGACAAGATCGCCCAGGCCGGACAGGACGAGTCCAACGGCCCCGGTGACGGTAAGCCGAACCTGCCGGTGACGCTGAACACGGTCGCCATCGACTGACCCGGCGCCGTCGGATCGGGCCCGGTATCGCAGCGCGGTACCGGGCCCGACCTGTCCGGCGGCGATACCGTCGCGCACTGTCATCCTCCGGTTTCGCCGCTCACGGGCCGAAGATCATCCGGCGAGTTTCGTTCCATGTCGGAAATGTGCGATATATGCTCAGGGGCGGCACGCTCGTAGGGCCGTGCCAGGGTGTTCTCGGGTAATCTCGTAATACGGAGTGCGCGTAGTGAAGTCGGCTACGCGCCTCCCGGTGTTCGTACCGGCAACGCACGACATCGCCGGGCGAGTACCGTTCGCATGGCGGTTGTATCGATGACGTAAGAAGTCGATGACATATGAAGCGGCGTTCATGACGAAGCACCACAATCATCCATAGGGATCACCGCAGCATCGGGAGCAGCCATGTCCGAGGAACTGGACGATATCGGCCGGGAAACCGCGGCCATGATGAAAACCATGTTGCAGATCGCGACCCTGGTCGCGTTGAAGACCCGCGAACGCGGTCAGAAGGAAGCCGAGGCCAGGGCCAAGATCACCGAGGCCAGGATCAAAGAAGCCCGCGAGATGCAGGTCCGCGAGGCCCGCGAATCCAAGTCCAAGGATCCGCGCAATATCGAACTGGCGCAGATGGTTTCCCGCGCCGCGCCGGAGAAGACGATGGCGGCACCCGAGAAGGTGGCCACCGTCGCGATACAGCGCGAGGCAGCGCCGAGCCGGGGCGTCTCCCTGGAGAAGGACCGGTTCTCGTTCACCGGCCAGGCCGGGCAGGTGGCGGCGGCCGCTCAGCCCGCCATCCGGTACGACTCGGTGGAACGCCGGACGGCGCTCGCCGCGCACCTGGCGAAGATCGGCGTGGCACCCGAACTCGCCGCGGTGCGCATGCTCGTCGAGGTAGGCCAGGCGAAACCCCCTATCGAAGCCGTCCGCACCCGCCCCGAATACGCGCCCGCGGTGACCAGGGCAAGGGAAGAGGAGCTGATCCGCGGACTGGAACGCACCCGCTGACCGAACTCCGCAGCAACGACCAACGCCCGCTGGTGATCCAGCGGGCGTTGTCGTATGTACCGACCGATTCAGGAACGGAAGTCCTGCTCCGTGGGATTGCTGAAGAATCGGTCATCGGGTGTGGTCAAGGGCAAGGGCACGAGCATGTCCTTGTGACCGTTTCGAACACTGCAATATTTGAACGGCCCCTTGGGGTCGAACAGCTTGGCCATGTGTTTATCGGCGTGGTCGAGGAACCATACGCTGATGCCGGTCGCCGGATCCTGACGAAAATGCTCCCACGCCCGCCACAGGGCATCGAGCCGAGCGACCGCCTCGGCATGTTGCCACCACTCCGGGCACCACACCGTATCGCTGAGGTCGCTGACCTGCCTGCGGTACACCACACTCAGGTAGTTCTCGACGAAATCGACCACACCCGAATAGATCAGACCGTCTTGTTGATTCTCGCTCACAGCGGCCGGACCTCCTCGATCTTGCCGTGCCCATCACCCTGTTCGGGTGGTGGGGTCCCCTTCACCAGCGATGGCGAGCCGATCAGGTCGGTGATCAGCGTCTTTCGCTGTGGATCATGCTGCACGATCGAGTTCTTCACCTCGTCAGCGTATTCGCCCTCCCACCAGGGAACCGTGCGCACCAGGACCGGCGGCGCGCCCGAGGGGAAGACGATGACGCGACCGCGCGGCAGCGTCGCCAACGCCTGAACCGTGAACGTCTTCGAGGAGCCGAGTGAACGCGAATAGCTCTTGCCGCCTTTGGATTCCGACACCGAGGCGGAGATCGCGGAATGCTCGCCGATCGCTTCGGACCGTTCCCGCAGGAAGTTCGTATCGTCGACACCGCTGCCGAGCACCTTGATATTGGCCGCCGACCACAGCGCGTTCATCCCGGCATCGCCCCAACAGCGCACGCCCTGCGCCCAGGACTGCAATACGGTCATCACGACGATGCCGCGCGAACCGAAATGGCTGTACTGCTTGGGCAGATCCTTCCAGCGCACGACATTGGCCGCCTCATCCAGCACGGCCAGCAGCGGGATCGGCAACCGCCCACCCGCCGACCTCGACGCCTTGCGCATCGCCACATCGATGACCGCCTCGGTGAGCGCACTCACCAAGGGGGAGGCGGAACCACGCCCTTCCAGCGAGAGGCTGTACAGCGTGCCGTTGCGATCGATGAAATCCAGTTCGTCGAACTGCCTCCGATCCGGTCCGGGTGTGATCCAGGGATGCACATTGGTCAATTTGAGGCAGCGGGTCATTTTCTTCGCGGTACCGAAGATTCCGCTTCGCGTGCGCTGGTCGGCGTTGTACTGCGACGACAGACCCGACGCCGTGTAGTCGTGACCGGAGTTACGCAGCAAGACGATCGGCTCGGTATCACCCGGATCGGTGACCCATTCCCACACCTGCGTGATCGGACGGTTGCCGACCGCGGCGGCCAGGAACAAGCCGGCGAGCAGGTCCTCGGCCTCGGGATCGAAGAACGCGTCCGTCTTGGCATCGGAACCGTCGTCCCCGTCGGCGAAATGACCGGCAAGCCGGGCGGCCCGCATCTCGCAGCCCTCATGTCTGGCATCGACCCAGGCCAGCGGATCCCAGTACCACGTCGGCTCCTCGCCCGCCACGCCCTGCGGGTCGAACACGAAGGTCGGGCTGCCCTTGGCTTCGCGCACATCGCGGGTCGCGTCGACCACATCGCGTTTGTTCGAGGTGGCCAGCACCGGGCCGATGGCGGTGAGGATGGCCGGAATGACGCGGGAGGTCGATTTGCCCTGGCGCGGACCCCAGATGTCGAGGTGCAGATCCTCATAGGAGCCGTACAGCATCACACCGTCGGCGACGCCGATGCCGATCGGGACGCCGGGTGCGTCGTCGTAGCCGAGGCGGACACCGAGTTGTTTGGCCTTCTCCCGCACACCGGCTTCGGTGAGCGAGGCGATGGCGCCGCCGTTGCCCATCACATCGGCCTTATCGTCGACGCCGAGCCTGCCCTTGCTGCGTTGGGCCTTCATGCGGCGCCGGAAGACCACGATCCCGACCGCCGTCGCGATGACGAGCAGCACGATCACCGTCGACGCCCGCGGCCATTGCAGATTGCCGCGGATGAGATCGGCGACGATCTCGATCGGGTTCACCGGGATGTCCTGGCGGGTCACCGCGAGCATATTGCCCAGATGCAGGGCGAGCCACAGTGTCGCGAGGATCGCGCCGGCCGCATAGATCAGGATGAGGGAGGCGTCGGGTCCGACAGCAGCCGGATCCTTCACCGGTTTCTTTTTCGCCATACCTGCCTCCTGATTGTTCCCGTGTGGAAAGCGTTGTCACCGATACCCGTCGAGCCGCCAGCCGTCCGGTGTGCGGACGACAGTGGCGATGACGGTGGCGGGCGGGAGATGTTCCTCGCGCCCGTCCGGATAGACGGCGGTCTGCTCGATACCGATCTTGAACTGCTGCACATTCGGATCCGCGCCGGCCGGAGCCTTCTCCCCCGACGCGAAGGTGAACGCATCGATCCGCGCGCCGGCGCTCGACCATTCCGACCAGCGCAGCGTCGGTCCCGGCGTGCCATCATCGGCGGCCGAACCGTCGACGACACGGATCAAGCTGGGCCCGAGCCATTTCCGTGCCCGCAGGAGCGAGTCGCCCTGATCCTCACCGACCGGTTTCCAGGTGTAGATCTCCCGCAGTGCCGCGACCGCGACGCCTTCGGGGGTTACCGGGTCGGGCGCCGGAACCGCTTCCAGCCGACGGGTCGTCGAGGTGGCGGGACCGTCGCCCGGACCCGCCTGTTCCTGTTCGCGACCGCAGGCCGCGCTCAGCATCGCGATGCCCGTCACCAGCACCACCACCAGTTTCGCGTACGCCGATACCCTGTTCTTCCAGGCTAACCGCCCGCGCCGCCGGTTCGGCACTACCGCACGCGTGTTCACAGCACTCTCCTCGCTCGCGCGTCGCCGGGAACGGGCGCCTCGGCGACCCCACCCGCGGACCGCGCGTCCGCGCCGGGCGCGGAGCGGATCATCTGCCCGTCACCGGTGTAGACGCCGACCTGGGCGGGACCTCGCGGACCGAATTCGCTGAACACGAGGTCACCGGGTGCGATCGCGTTCAACGACACCTCGACCCCCGCCTCCCACTGCTGTTCCGCGGTGCGCGGCAAGGTGATCGCGCCGGAGGACGCGGCGAAGACGGCGGCGGCGGTGAGGCCGGGGCCGTCGAGCCCGCCGCCGGTCGGCCCTTGTGGACCGCCACCACCCCACACATACGGTGTGCCGAGCCAATCGTGTGCCGCTTCGACGACCTGGCTGCCACCGCTGCCCTCACCCGGTGTGAACCGGCCCAGTGAACCTGGCGCGCGGTACTGCGGTTCCATCGCCAGGATGTTCGCGACGTAGGGGTGGGTCTCGGAGTAGTGGGCGGCAACCTGATTCGGCATACCGCCGGAGGCCAGCACCGCGCCCTCGCCCGCGTTGTAGGCGGCCAGCGTCAATGAGACGAGATCGCCCTGTACCCGGCCTTCGGACATCCAGCCGGAGATCTTGTGCGCGATGGCGCACATATAGCGGCCCTGGCCGACGATGGCGTCACCGTCGTCCCAGACGCTGGCCACGCCGTTGCCGTCGGCGTCGATCACATACGGTTGCCCGTCATCGGGATTGATACTCGCCGCGGTCCCCGGCAGGAACTGTGCCAGACCCTGTGCGCCCGCGGGTGAGGTGGCGCCGCGACGGTAACCGGATTCCTGTCTGCCCTGCGCCGCGAGCAGCGACGGAGTGACTTCCGGGCAGATCGAACCCGCACGGCGATACCAGATCTCGAGTTCCGGCGGCACCTTTCCGTCGGCCAGTGCGCCACCGGCGCTGCCGAATCCGCGCACGCACTGCGGATCGGTGGAGAAGGCCTGCGCGCCACCGACGTCCGGGGTGGGTGCGCCCTCGAGCCACGGCATCGGATCGATCTGACGACCACCGGTGAACCGTCCGCCCGGCACGACCTCGAAATGCAGATGCGGGCCGCTGGATTCACCGGCCGACCCGACGTAACCGATGTGCTGACCCGCGCGGACGGTTTCACCGACCCGCACGAGCACCCCGCTGTCCCACATATGCCCGTACACCGCCGAATACGCGCGGCCATTGGTGTCGACGGAATCGACGACGATCCAGTTGCCGAACCCGGAGGCCGGGCCCGCGGCCACCACCCGGCCATCACCGACCGAGAAGATGGGGGTGCCATCGGCGGCCGCCATATCGACGCCCTTGTGCCCGCCGCCGCGGGAACCGAAGACATCGGACACGCTGTAGGTGCCGGTGGCCAGTGGCAGTGTGCGACGCAGCGACCCCACGCCAGCGGCCAGCGACGGCGTCGCGGTGATCGCCGGATTCGCCTGGGCGGCAGGGCTTGCCGATGTGGTCGCCGAGGGTGCGGCGCCCGCGGCCCGCGGATCGCCGGGCGCGTAGCCGCCCAGCGGGGGCAGCACGGTCTGGGTGGGGCCGAGGACGGAACCACCCTCGCACGGATCGTCCACCGACGGCAGCACGATCACCACCACCAGCATCATCAGCCCGAGCATCGCGCCGACGACCAGCGCGAGCACGGAGCGCACGTTCATGACACCCTCGCAGGGTTCACGTGCGGCGCCGGGCTTCGTTGAGGGTGTCGGCCAAGGCCCGGTTCATCTCCGCCGCCGCGGCCAGCTGCTGCTGTAAGAGGGCGACCTTGCGCCGCAGCGCCACCGCGTCCATCCGCTCGAGTCCCGTCCCCTCGGCGGCACGCACCCAGTTGCGCACCGAATTGGTGTGCACCCCGATCTGTTCGGCCACCACCCGGCACGCCTCGGACTCGCTGCGCAACTTGTCGGTGAGCGCGATGACCTGCTCGACAGCGGCGTCGCGCACCTCCGGCGATACCTTGCGATAGGAACGGTGCGGCATCATGCGGCGCTCCCGCCCGCCGAATCCGAACCGCCGGGGTCGGCGCCACCCGAGGAGCCCGGCACCCGGTTGAACTCGTCGAACCGTTGATTGGTGTCGTGGATCCCGCTTTCCTTCTCCGACAGCGTGAATTCCATGTGGAACGGGATACCCGGGCGGCGGTCCTCACCGATCTTGAGCAGGAATTTGCCGGTACCGGGCGGTGAGGGCCGCACCTGACCCGGTTTGAGCGCCTCACCGGTGAGCGCCTGCGGCGCCGACCAGCCGGTGACCATCTCCTCCTCGGCAGAGGTGAACGGGATCGTGCTGTCGAGCCGTTTGATCTCCTCGGCGGGCAATGCGCCGAAGATCTTGGCGCGCGCGCGTTCCAAGAAACCGAGGGCCTTGGCGATGGCCGCTTCCGAACCCAGCGACTGGAGATCCTTGATGGTGTGGCTGATCATGATCAGCGCGGTGGCGATACCACGTTGCAGACGGGTCAGTTCGTCGACGCGGTCGACCATGAAGTCGCCGAGGCCGAGCACCTGCCACAGCTCGTCCATCACCACCTGGAAGTAGCGTTGCGGCGCCATCCCCGCGTCGGTGAGCGTATGAGCGGCCTCGACCGCCGCGAAACCATCCGCCCAGCAGGCCAGCATCACCGCGGCCTTGAGTTTCTTGTCGCCCTGCGGGATATGCGAGACATCGATGCAGACGGCGACCGATTCGGTGTCGATGGGCACCGAGGTCTGGCCGTTGAACACCGCGCCGAACGGGCCCTGGGTGAGTGCGCGCAACGACCGGCGCAGGTTCTTGATCGCTACCTGGTATTCGGCGGTATTGTCGGCGCCCGCGTCCAGCATCATCTCCTCGCCGCCCGCGACGATCACCTCGAGCAGATCGTCCATGATGGGCGGCTGGTCGGGGGTGAATCCGCTCCCCGGCCGGTACAGGATGCGCAATGCGGTGGAGATCAGGGTCTCCTCGAAATCGCGTACCCGAGCGCCGCGGACCAGCTCCACCAGGCCCGCGATCAGTGTCACCTGGCGGGCACGCAGATCCTGGAGCACCTGTAATTGCAGTGCGGGCAGATGATCCAGCTGCGGCACCACCGCACCGAGGACGCCCGCGGCCAGCGGATTGAGCTTGCCGTGCCCGTAACCGAGATCGATCACCTGACCGCCGACCATCTCCACCATCTTGCGATAGTCGGGTTTGACGTCGGCCAGGATCAGCGGCGTGATGCCCTGGGCGATACCGCCGAGCACGATCCGGCGCACCAGCGAGGATTTACCGAAACCGTTGAGCCCGAGCACGAACAGGCTTGGCGCGGTGATGAAACTGCCGCGCATGAACCAGTTCATCGGATCGAAGCACACCGGTGCCCCGGTGTGCAGATGCGAGCCGAGCGGGGTACCGATCAGCGGTGCGCCCGCGCCGACCGACCACGGCCACAGACCGGCGACCTGGGCGGTGGTGGCGCGATACTCGACCGGGCGGCCCACCACGTTCATCCGGCCGCCGCCCGCGCCCGCGTAGCCGCGGTCGGTGAGTTCGGCGACCTGACGGTCGAATCCGTCCTCGAAGGTCTGTTCGGCGCGCGCGGCATAGTTGCGGCGGCGGATGTCATCGGTGCGGACGCGGAAGGTGGCCCACGCCGCGCGCAGCCCGGACTGCTCGCGGCTGATCATCTCCAGCCGGGCGCGGGTCTCGTCATCGAGCAGTGGTGGCCCGGACTGTTGTCGCCGCTCGGCCCTGGCCTTGGCCCGCTGGGCCGCACGGTCCTGTTTCGGCGTGCGCATCGCGCGGTCGGCGGCCTTGTCGAATTTCACCGGGCGGGCCCGGTGCGGCTCGGTGCGTTCGGGCCGGGTACGGCCGCCGCGGCCGGTGGCGGACGTGGCGCCCGCTGCCGGATCGGTTCTCGGCGTATCGGTACGCGAGCGCTCACCGTCGGCGCGCGGCCCACCGGTGCGCGGACGTTGGCCGCCCGTACGTGGGGTGCGGCGGTCCCTGGCGGGTTCCTCCCTGGTGGAATCGCGCCGACGCTCGGGCCGCGCCCATTCGTCGTGGTCGGATTCGGTCCGCCGAGTGCGGCGGGTGGTCTCCTCGCGCTCCCGTACGGGTGGCTCGTGCTCGCGTGCCATCAATCGCTCACCCCGCAAGTGCTTTCGGAATCGTCGCGTGTTCGGGCAGGATCACTCCGCAGCCGAGTGAGGCCGCGAAGGCCGCCGCCTGGTAGCGGTAGCACCGCCGGATCTTCAACCGCGCCTGTGTGGACAGGTCGCGGGTGATCGCCTCGATCCGCGGCAGATCGCCGCGCAGGGGCTCGGTGATGGTCACCAGCGCCCCGAAGCGGGTCACGCCGTGGCCACGCGCCTGCTCCTCACGGGCCTGCTGGGTGGCGCCGACCCGCAGTGTCGCCGACGCGGAGACGACTCCGCGTTCGCTCTGCTGAGCCACCAGCGCGTTCTTGAAGTCGTCATCGACGATCTCGGCGGCGTCGGCGGCTGAATGCGGACGGTACACGATGGCGATACGCTTACGTGGCACTTCGGGATTCGGCGCGAGTAGACGCTGCAATACCCGTTCGTCCACGGCGCCCTCCGGCGCCGCGTCCATCTCCCAGGTGACCGAGCGGCCGCCGTCGTGCACGAAGTGATCCCATTTCTCGTCGTGCGAGATGGGGCCCGCGTCGGCCCAGTCCAGGCCGTGGCCTTCCGGATCACCGGCGGCGACCTCGAGATCGGCCTGGGCGGCCGGATCGTAGCTGCGCCGGATGAACGAGATCACCTCATCGGCCGCCATCGGCTGGGCCCGCACACCCGCCTCGGCGAGCGCGGCGCAGATGCCCGGCAGCCTGCGCCCGATCTCCACCGCCTCCTCGGCCGGGTTCTTACGCCGCTCGGCGGTGGTGGCCTTGAAGGTGATCGCCACGCGCGGCAGCAATTGCACCCGCTCCTGCGGCAATTCGGTGGCCAGCTCGTACATCACCTGCTGGGCCAGCTCCGGCGCCTCCGGCCGTGTGATCGTGGAAACCTCGGTGAGCAGCCGGTTTCCGGTTTCCGGCACCGTATCGATGACGGGCACGACGGCGACGATATCGCTGGTCTGGCCCACCGAGGCGAGGAACGTGCCCCATGCCGAGACCCAGCGGTCGATCACCGGCTGGTCGACCGCCTCATGTCCTTGCGGCCAGGCCCGCAACACCACGGTGTACTGGGCGAACTGCGGCAGGTGGATCATGCCGAAGCTGTAGCCGCCGGCGTCGATGCCCTCGTACAGCTTCGACGGAGCCAGCAGCCCCGGCAGCCGGGTGACCCCGCCCGGAATCCGGGAGAATCGGCCGCCGCGGTACACATGCTCGCCGCGATTGCGTGAACGCATCCAGTTGAACATCATCAATCCCGTCTCGTAGCCGGAGCGGCCCCCCGTCCGCCACACCAGTGGAACCATCACCGCGACGCCGAAGCCACCCACGATCAGCCCCCATTGGAAGCCGCCGACCATCGCGGTGATCAGCGCGGTGATCACGACGACGAAACCGAGCACGGTCTCTTCCCAGCGCAGACCGAAAAGTCCGGCACTGCGCGGTTTCTGCCACAGGCCGTAGGAACGGCGCTCGTAGGTGTCTGTGCTCGTCATCGCGGAATGGTGCTCCTACCGAGGTCGGGTGCGCGGTTGGCCCAGCGGTCGCCCGCGACGTCACCCATGGCTTGGTCTGCCCGGCTCATCCCGGCCGTCGCGGCTCGTGCCGCCCCGATCCGTCCGGCCGCGGCGGCCGCACCGGACGGTACCCCGGCCGCTCCTGCGGGCCCGCCGGAGGCTCGTGGTGGTTCGCCACCGCCGCCGCCGCGCGGGGGCGGAGCCGGTCGTGGTGCGCCGCCACCGCGTCCGCCGCCACCCGGCGGCGGACTGCCCGCACCGCTGACATAACCCGCCGATCCCGGTGCCGCGGTGCTCTTGACGCCGACGGCCTTCGTGCCCGCCAGCGCACCGATACCGGCCGCGGCCAGCAGCGTGCCACCGGTCGCCGTCAGACCGGAACCACCACTGCCCACGATCGCGACGGCCGGGGTCACCAGGCGCATCAGGGCGGGCAGTACGAACGCGACGCTGCACAGCAGCACGATCGAGACCAGCATGCGCTGTGCCTGTTCGGCATCGGGCAACCCGGAGGTGCTGGTCAGCTCGTCGACGTGGCCCGCGGTGGTGAAGGCGATCATGTAGACGATCGCGGCGACCGGTTTCCACAGCATGAAGGCGATGATCCAGCCCACCAGCTTCTGATACGACTGCTTGCCGGTATTCATTCCCGAGGCGGCGGCCGCCAGTGGCAGCACACCGGCCGCGATCACCAGCAGACCCTGCCGGACGATGGCGAGCACGATCTGGGCCAGCGCGCCGAGCAATCCGACGATCGCGATGATCAGCACCAGACCAGGCGAGAAGGCTTGTAGCTTACTGGTTTTCACCATCAGCTCGGCCAGGTTCTTGGCATTGCCGTTCGTGGAGTCGGTGATGATCCATTCGGCGAACCGGTCGGAGGCGATGGTTCCGGCCACGATCACCGCACCGAGCATCCATGAGCTGAACACCACGCGCGCGAACATGCGGAACGATTCGGCCGCCTCGTTCATGACGGCGCCGCGTCTGGCTTCGGCCAATCTGAGTCCGGAGATCATCACCGAGGCGATGAGCAACAGGATCTGCACCTGATAGGTGTAGTCGTTGATCTTGGTGAACAGCGAACCGGAATCGCTGACCGCCTCGTTGGGCACCTTCATCCAGAAGGTCAATGCGAGGATGATCGCCTCACCGAGGCCGTTCATCAAGGAGTCGACGACCTTGCCGAAGGTCGAATCCCAGGCCTTGTCCTTCACCGCGGTGGCGGCTTGGCCGGGGTGCGACGCCGCATTGCCCGCCTTGCACACCGCCGAGGCGGCATCACCGATGGACACACCGGGGATGCCGACATTGTCGAGGGTGTTGTGGATTTCGTTGCACGCCTCGTCGAAGCCGTAGGTCTGGCCGTAGGCCACCGTCGGCGTCGCGATCATCACCGTGAAGATGACCGCGAAGATCGTGACAATTCGCCTCACCATGTCAACCCCTCGTTGTCGTGCGGGGAATCGGTCCGGTCCAGCTGTTCGCCTGCCACCCTCGTGAGCTTCCCATCGTCGTACTGCCGTATCAGTGCTCTGCGTGTCCGTCGCGGTCACCATGCCGTCCACCCCTGCAACGATTCGATGTATTCCGCGGGCGGGTTCTGCGAGGTGGTCGGCTTCAGCCGCCAGTCACCCGCGTCCCACACCATGATCATCCGCATGGCCACCCACAACTGTTTGCCGTCCACCACCTGAGCGCGCGTGGCCAGGCGCACGATTGCCATATCGTCGGCATAATCGTCGATCTTGAACGCGTCCGAGGCGACGAAGTATTTGGTCACGTTCTCCGGCTGCTGTTGCGGCAACCGGTCGGCCTCGAGCGCGCGATCGTAGGCCGCGATCTGCTGTGCGGAGACCCGCACCTGCCGGACGTAGAGATCACGGTCGGCCGGACGCGCGTTGAGCCGGTAGGTGATCTGCGCCGCGGCCAGCACCGCGCCCTGCGGCGTATGCGAATATCCGACGGCCAGGCCGTCTTCGATACGTGTCGGCCCGTCGGAGGTGGAGAACGGGACCGACGCGCCGTAGACCCGCTGCCAGCCGCGTGGCTGTCTGGTCCCCGCGGGGGCCGCCGTCAGCCAGTCGGGGTCCGACGGCGTGGCCTGCCCCTCGGGGTCCTGCGGAAGTGGCTGTCCCGCAGGGTTGTTGGGTATGTCGACGCGGCGTCCGAAGATATCGGCGTCCGGTTCGGCGAAGCCTTCGGCGGCCGGCCCGTCGACGATCGACGCACCGCCTGCCTGCGCACCGGGTTCGTCGTCACCACCGACATAGACCAGGATGCCGACGATCACGATGAGGGTGAGCACCGCAGCGGACGCGACGAGACCGAAGGAGACGCGGTCGCGCGCGTACGACTCCTTCTTCTCGCTCACTGTGGGGCCTCCAATATTACGATGTCGCCGGGTAATTCGTCGATGTCCTCGACCGGTCGCGCGGTCGAGTCCGGGTCGGGCAGACGTAACCTCCAGTCCTCGTCCAACCATTCGACGACGGTGTGGTTCACCGCCTTCGAGCTGTCCGAATACTCGGTGTAGACGTCCACGGCGGAACGTTCATCGGTGTATCCGGTGATCTTGTAGCCGAGCAGCCGCGGGGCGTATTCCGGCGCCGCCGGTCCGGTGATGGACAGCAACACCCGGCTCACCACCCATTCGTCCTTGGCCGGGCCCGGCACCACTTCCTCGGCGACCACCTTCGGCCATTGGCTGTCGGTGGCCACCGACAGCCGGACCGCATGGGTGATCGCGGCCAGCGCCGCGCCGGGCGGCGAATGGTCGAAACCCGTGGCGGCGCCATCGGATTCGCGCGCGGGCCCTTGGTCGGCATGCGGTAACGCGACACCCTGGAACGGCTCCCACCGCACCTGGGATGGTGCGGCGGACAGATCCGGCCCGGTCTGCCCGCCACCGCATCCGGCGGCGAGCATCAAGGTCACGGCGAAGGCGCCCGCGACCGGGCCGCGCGCATCGCGCCATCGCACCTGCCTGCACGGGGACGCACACACTGTGGAGTTCATCGGGTCGTGGTTCTCGCTTCGATGCCGTCGACTCATGCAGGCAGGAATGCCAGCGCGATTCCGGAGGCCGTACTGGCCACCCCCGCGCCGAGCAGGCTCATGAGTACGCCGTGCGAGGAGTCGTTCATCGCCAGGTCGCCGCGGAACGCGATCCACAGCTTGCCCGCCGAGACGATCATCCAGGCCAGGCATCCGATCAGCACGAACCACAGCAGCCAATTCAGCAACTGCATGATCGGCTCGACGACTTCGGCAGGCATCTGTTTGTAGGCCAGCATTTCCATGGCCCGCACACTCGACATCGTCGACCTCACGTGCCGATGACGGCGTTCATGATGGTGCCCGCGCTGGTGGCAACCACACCGCCGATCATGGCGCCCGCGACCATCTTCGGCGATTCGAGACCACCGCCGGTCCACTTCTCCCAGGCGAACTTACCGCCCGCGTAGGTGATGCCGCAGATGCCCGACAGCAGGACGAACCAGGTCAGATAGCGCACCAGCTGCAAGATCTTCTCCGACCCGGGAGGCGCCTCGGGTGTCGGATTGCCCACCTGGGCGAGAACGGTGCCGTATGTGTCCTGCACGGCGAGGAGGATCGTGCTCATCGGGTGCCTTTCTCGATGGGTGGAGGGTTGGAGATCGACGGCATCGCCTGCGGTTCGCTCATCAGCGCCCCGGCGGATGTGTGACGGGTGGCTGCCCCTGCGGTCCCCATCCCGGCTGCGGTGGCGCGCCGTTGTGATCCAAGGAGCCCGGCGCGTACTGCGCGCCCTGCTGATTCCAGCCTTGTCCGGCCTGCGGGTGCCCTCCCGGTGCGCCGGTCGGCGGAACGGGCTGGGGGCCGTATGGATTTCCCGCGTGCTGCTGCCCCGGCGCTGCCCATCCCGGTGCGATGTTCGGCCCGCCGGACCTGCGCCGGTCGGAGTTCGATACCCGCATGACCACGAAGACCACCACGCCGATGGCCGCCAGGGGAAGTACCACCAGCAGGACCCAGAACCCCCATCGGCCGACCTGAAGACCCGCATCCGGTGCGGGCGGCGCCTCCGGTGTCGGGTTCCCGATCTGTGCCAGGATCGCCTGTGCGCCCTCGTGCAGCACCATCGTCGTACTCATGACACCCCCTCCTCGTTCGCCTCGTCCGCAATGCTCTCCCGCGCCGCCGCGACGATCTCGGCGCCGAGATCGCGCAGCTCGAGCGGAACTTCGTCGAGCGGATCGATCCTGCGCTTCTTCAGCGGCGGCTCCACCCCCGGCGCCCACACCGGCAGCTTCTCCGGTTCGACGAGAGTCCATTCCTCATACCACGGCACCTGCCACAACCGTCCGGCCAGCGATCCGACGACCTCGCGGTAGCGGCGGATCTCGGCGGGCATCCGGCCGGGTCGCGCCGCCACGGTGACCAGGCCGAGCACCTCGGACGGTCCGGCGAAGCCCGCGTGATGCTGACGCAACAGATCATGGGCGCGGGTCAGACCGGCAATGGTCTCCCTGGCCACCAGGACGACGAAGGGCGATTCGCGGTCGAAGACGCCGGGCCAGCGGCGGCCCGAATCCGCCGCGGGCGCAAGCACGTGCGCGAGGCTACTGGCTCCCGCGCCGCCGTGCACGCCGAGCAACCACACCAGCGGTGCACGCCCGGCGCCCGGCACCGGGCGGTCCCAGATGGGGGCGCGCCGGGACTCCGGTGGGGCGATCACCCCGGCGGGTGCGGGCTCGGGACTGCGGCGGCGAAGATTCATGGCGGCGGTCATGATGCCACCCCGGCGAGCAGGCGCCCATAGGCTCGGCGCGTCTGCTCGTCCAACGAGATGTGCCGGACGAGTTCACCGCGCGCCAGATGCGCGTCGTAGGGGATCTCGACGATATCGCGGACCCACCCGGACAGATGCTCGCGCAAATGGTCGGCAACCCGCGAATCGACGCCGGGCTGCTGATGCGAGATGACGATGGTGGTGTCACCGACGATGCCGCTGCCCGGACCGTCGACGGTGTCACCGAACTCGTCGTCGAGCCATTCCAGCGTCACCCGCAGCCGGTTGGCGGCATCGGTGCGGGCCGGAATGGCAAGTACCAGAGCGACTTCCGCATCGTCGAGCAGCGGCCGCAGCTGACGTCCGGCAATCGGATGGCCACCGTCGTAGACCGGGGTGTAGCCCGCGTCGTCGACCGCGCGCCCGACCGTGAGATAACTCGCACGCCTGCGCAGCGGCGCCGCATCGCGCCACAGCAACCCGAACCCGGACGTCGACCGCGACAGACATTCCTTCAGCGGCGCCGGTTCGTCGCCGCCGCGCCCGTACAGCCACGACTGCAAGCTGATCGGATGCAGATGCTCATCGGCCCCACGCAGACCGAGATCGCTGCCCGCCGCGGTGGCGTCGACCGCGACGGTCTGGGTGCCCGACAGGGCGAGTTCACCTGCCAGCCCCAATGCTGTGGTGGTGGTTCCGGCGCCGCCGCAACCGCCGACGACCAATATCGGCCGGTGCCCCCCTCGACCGCCACGCGTGGCGCCGCGCTCACCGCGCAACCGCACCACCGGAGCCTTCGTGCGCCCGGAGCGGTCCGACGGCGCGTCGCCTTCCGGCGCGTCGTCGAGCCAGCGGCTCCAGTCGTCTCCCATCGCTCTGCTCTCCCTCTATCCGGCCGTGATACCCGTGATGAGGGTCTGGCCGTCGATCACCGCGGTGGTGACCGTCTGCTTGCTGTAGGTGGCCGGTTGCCCGTCGGGCCGGTACTCGGTGACCTCGACCGAATAGCGCCCCTGATCGAGGGTCACGACGCGCACGCAGTGCGTGGTGCCCTCGGCGACGCTGTCGATGCCGCGCTGGATCACCGACACCGGCGGCACGGCCGCGCCGGGCGCCACCACTTCCCAGGCCAGCACCGCGGATCGGTCCACGTAGTAGGCGTATTGGAACCGCAGGATCGCGTCGGGTCCCGAGCCGGTGCCGCCCGCGTCCGCACCGCGTACGACCTCGTCGCCGCGTTCGGTCGGGCACCGGTCCACCGCACCGGCGGCGGAATCGGAGCTGCCCGCGGTGAACTGCACCGCAGTCGCCTCACCGGCGTGCCGATCGCCCGAGCCGCCCAGCAGGTAGAGCACACCGGCCGCGGCGGCGACCAGCAGCAGCACCGTGGCGATCAGTACGGCGAGCGCACGGCCGCGTCCGGCGGCGGGACGCTTACCGGCGGCGCGCAGTTCGCGCGGTGTACGGAGCCGGACGGGTTCGGCGATCTCCGGGCGTTCGTCGTCGGGCCAGGGGAAACGGACCACCTCACCGTCGCGCGGGGTGTAGTCGTCGTCGGGTCCGGGCGCTCGATCGGCCACCCAATCCGACCAGCCGCCGGTGAATTCGCTACGCCGCACGGGCGGGTCGGGAGGGTCGACCGGCTCGTCGTCGTGGATGTAGTCGGGGTACCTCGCGGGGCCGTCGTCCTCGTCGGCGATCGGCGCGCTGTCCGCGGCGGGGCGCGCCGGGTCGCTCGCGCCGGTCTCCGGCTCGAGCGCGCCGTACCAACGATCGAGCTGTTTGTACGACTTCAACATTCCCCCATTCCCGCAGATCGGGGCACGTGGTATCGCATCGTCGAACCCTCTCGGCGATCAGTTCGTGGAGAACGGGTAGCTGGCGGGTGTGTCGGGTCGGTCGGTCGTCGCGATCGGTTCGATGGTTCGGTCCGCAGTCGCGCCGCCAAAGGAGGCGCCGTCGACTCCTGTCCCAAACGGAAATTGTCCCGTACCGGATTCCTCAGGTGAAGGCGACGCGCCGGAGCCGGGCACGGCGAATCCCGGTGCCGGAGCCACAGGGGCGCCCCGCGCGGTATCCGGACCCGCCTGCGGCGTGGCGCCGGAACCGAAGGTACCGGCCAGATCCCGGGCGACGGCGGCGAACCAGTCGGCGACGAACTTCGTCGGCGCGTCACCGTTGGCCGATACGGTGGCGGTGCCGTAGGCGTTGTGACGTTGCACCGTATCCCAATACCGCACCCACGTGGTGGTATCGAGCAGTTCTTTGTTGTCGGTGATGTTCTGCACCACCGCGTCGAAGGCCTGGTTCACCAGCCGGACGCCGGTGGTTGGCGGCATGAGCTGCGGGATGGCGCCGATCAGTTTGGTGCCGAGCATCAGCAGCGCGGCGGGCGGATTCGACAGCCCGGCCGTGGCCATATCGGCGATCGCGGCCGGGTTCAACACCGACCGCACCACGGTGACGACCGCGTTGAGTCCGATCATCCCGACCTTCAGCAAGGCGCGCAGCGCGGCCGGGATATCGAGCGGGGTGCGTGGATCGGCGGCATCGGCCAGGCGCTGGGAGATCGATTTCTTCGGCGAGAGGGATAGATTCGCCAGCGTATTGCCCTGTACATCCTCGTTGACCACCGTGGTGGCGGTTTTGATCGAGGTGTAGGCGAGCGCCTGCGCAACCGAGATCAGCGAGGCGATGGGATCGCCGCCGCTGAGTTTGGCCTGGCCCGCGATATTCGCGACCGTCTTCAGGATCGGTGCGCCCCCGGGGGCGTCGCAGGCGAGATCGCCTGCCGCGCAGAAACTGGCCACCCGGCCGGTGAGCGCGCCGAAGTTCTCGGCCTTGTCGCGTTCGGGACCGATGCCGCCGCCGCTCGCTGGCACCTGCGGCAGGGCGACGATCTCGGCCAGCTCGCCACCCTCGGTCCCGGGCACGGCATCGGGTGTGGCCTTGCCCGGCGCGCCGGGGAACAGCGGTGCGCCGGGGTTGCGGGTCGGGTCGGCGAACAGCGCGACCGCGGCGATCTTTTCGGCGGGCAGCACACCGGTGCCCTGGCCGACCTCTTGGGCGAAGATCGACGCGACGTGCGCGCCCTGGGAGTAGCCGACGATCCCGAATCTGGTGTCCGGGCAGCGCTCGGCCACGGATGTCGCCATGGTGCGCAGCCTCGACAACCCTCCGGCTACCGATTCCGAATACGGTACGACCCCACCACCGGTGGCGCCGCCGAAGCCGGATTCATAAGGCACATAAGCGCGATCGACAAGTCCGTGATCTGGCGCTTTGGCCATCATCGGCAGGAAGACCGTCGACAGCATTCCGGTGTCGGTGGTGGGTGCGGCGTCCGGAGACGACTGTCCGGTGCCCTGAATTCCCAACGCGTACAGCGCGGGACAGCTACTGATCGGCAAATTCGTCGACGGGCCCGTGAGATCGGGGGCCTGCGCCGATGCCGTACCACTCGCGACCGTACCGGCGGTAGCGGTCGACACAGCGACGGTGAGTGCGATCAGCACCCCCGACAATCGTGCCGTGCATCCAGCCATAGCGACCCGCAATCCGTGTTGCAGCAGTAACCCAGCGTCGTGAAACGCAATAGACCGTAACAGATTCCGGCTATCACCGCTGAAGCGGTGGAAACTTTACAGGACCCACCGCACGGGTCCGGATACGCCACGGCGCGCCGAATTGGACCTGTGCCAAAGTTTCCGAACTCGCCGGGAGGCCTGCCAAGCCCCCATGACATCTCGACGGCCCGGACCACGCCTGCCGAACCGCGGTCGGCCGCGGCCGTGCGATGACTGCGTCAGGCCGCGGAGGTGACCCGGTAGACGTCGTAGACGCCCTCGACATTGCGCACGACGTTGAGGATGTGCCCCAGATGTTTCGGATCGCCCATCTCGAAGGTGAACTTGCTGATCGCCACCCGGTCGCCGTGGGTGGCCACCGAGGCGGACAGGATGTTGACCTTCTCGTCGGCGAGCACCTTGGTGACATCGGAGAGCAGCCTGGTGCGGTCGAGCGCCTCGATCTGGATGGCGACCAGGAACACCGACGACGGCGATGGCGCCCACTCCACGTCGATGATGCGTTCGGACTGCGCCTGCAACGATCCGGCATTGGTGCAGTCGACCCGGTGCACGCTCACCGCGCCACCGCGGGTCACGAAGCCCATGATCTCGTCGCCGGGCACCGGCGTACAACATTTGGCCAGTTTGGCCACCGTGCCCTCGGCGCCGGGGATCAGCACACCGGCGTCGCCGGAGACGCGTTGACGCGCCGGCGTGGTCGATGGCGTCGACCGTTCGGCGAGTTCGTTTTCCACATCGCCGATGCCGCCGAGCTGCGCCATCAGGCGCTGGACGACGTGATGGGCGGAGACCTGGTGTTCGCCGACGGCGGTGTAGAGCGCCGAGATATCGGTGTAGTGCAGCTCCTTGGCGACGGCGTTCATGGCGTCGACATTCATGAGCCGTTGCAGTGGCAGTCCGACGCGGCGGACTTCCTTGTTGATCTGCTCTTTACCGCTCTCGAGCGCCTCTTCGCGACGTTCCTTGGCGAACCACTGGCGGATCTTGGCCTTGGCTCGCGGCGAGACGACGAAGCCCTGCCAGTCGCGGCTCGGTCCGGCGTTCTGTGCCTTCGAGGTGAACACCTCGACGACCTCACCGTTCTCCAGCTGGCGTTCCAGTGCGACCAGCCGCCCGTTGACCCGGGCGCCGATGCAGCGGTGGCCGACCTCGGTGTGCACGGCGTAGGCGAAGTCCACCGGGGTGGACTTCTGCGGCAGCGTGATCACATCACCCTTGGGGGTGAACACGAAGATCTCCGGCGCCTTGAGGTCGAAGCGCAGCGATTCGAGGAATTCGGCGGGGTCGGCGGCCTCACGCTGCCAGTCGAGCAACTGGCGCATCCACGCCATATCGTCGACCTCGGCGGTATCGCTGGAGTGCTTACCGCGGGTCTCCTTGTATCGCCAGTGCGCCGCGATACCGAATTCGGCGGTGCGGTGCATGTCCTGGGTGCGGATCTGCACCTCGAGCGGCTTGCCGTCCGGGCCGACGACGGTGGTGTGCAGCGATTGGTAGACGCCGTAGCGCGGCTGGGCGATGTAGTCCTTGAACCGCCCGGCCATCGGCTGCCACAGCGAATGCACGACACCGACGGCCGCGTAGCAGTCGCGCACCTCATCGCAGAGGATGCGGATGCCGACCAGATCGTGGATGTCGTCGAAGTCCTTACCCTTGACGATCATCTTCTGGTAGATCGACCAGTAATGCTTGGGCCTGCCCTCGACGATGGCGTTGATCCGGCTGGCGGCCAGGGTATTGACGATCTCGGCGCGCACCTTCGCCAGATAGGTGTCACGTGAGGGCGCGCGGTCGGCCACCAGGCGCACGATCTCGTCGTACTTCTTGGGATGCAGGATGGCGAAGGCCAGGTCCTCCAGCTCCCATTTGACGGTGGCCATACCGAGGCGATGGGCCAGCGGCGCGATCACCTCGAGGGTTTCCTTGGCCTTCTTGGCCTGCTTCTCCGGCGGCAGGAACCGCATGGTGCGCATGTTGTGCAGCCGGTCGGCCACCTTGATCACCAGCACACGGGGATCGCGGGCCATGGCGATGATCATCTTGCGGATGGTCTCGGCCTCGGCGGCCGCGCCGAGATTGACCTTGTCCAGTTTGGTGACACCGTCGACCAGATGCGCCACCTCGGCGCCGAAATCGGCGGTGAGCTGCTCGAGGGAGTAGCCGGTGTCCTCCACGGTGTCGTGCAACAGCGCCGCCACCAGGGTGGTGGTGTCCATGCCGAGCTCGGCCAGAATGTTGGCCACCGCGAGCGGATGGGTGATGTAGGGGTCGCCGGATTTGCGGAACTGCTTGGAGTGGCGCTCGTCGGCGACGTCGAAGGCGCGCTGCAACAGCGTCAGGTTCGCCTTCGGATACAGCTCGCGATGCACCGTGGCCAGCGGCTCGAGCACCGGCTTGACCGCCGCGATGCCACGCTGGCCGGTCATCCGGCGGGCCAGCCGCGCCCGCACCCGCCGCGACGCCGACGTCGGCACCGCCGCCGGGCCGCCTTGGCGCACCACTTCGGGGTTGGGTCCAGGGGTCGCGGGCCGTGCGGGCTGAGCCGCAGCACCATCGGACGAGGTGGCCGGCGCACCGCCGGGCCGCGAGGCAGCCGATTGCTCGACGTTCGCCTCGCCCAGATGCTGAGTCATGCCACCACCTCTCCACGCTGTGGCCGGGACCTCATCCGACCACCGCAACCTCCCGGACCATCAACTCTAGCCCCCGCTCCAGCACACCGTCCGACAACAGGTTGCTCCACCCATTTTCTGGCACTTTCGTACCGATAGACAACGCCGAACCGGGCCCACTCCTTCCCCCATGGTGACCATGGACACGATCACTCGAGGCGCAGCTCACCGGGCGCGCGGCGGCGTTCCGAGCAGCGCTCCGGCGGCACGCTACTCGGGACAACTCACTCCTGGTCGAATGCCCAGATGACGGCGGGGCGTCCGGTCGGTTTGATCCGCCTGCGCTCGGCAGTCCTGGTCAATCCAGGAACCGTGGCGAGGGTGCGGTTGAGATTGGCCGGATCGGGGCGGGCGCCGCCGAGCCCGGTGGTCAGTTCGACCGCCCTGGTGGCGGGGAACTCGACCCCGGCCAGCGCGCGGGTGAACGCGACGTCCTTCCACAGCATCCGCGCCAGCAGCGTCCGACTCTCGGTGACGATGCGGTTGTGGTCGAAGGCGAGCGCCGGTATCGCGTCGAACTCGACCCATTCCGCTGGTCCGTCGTGCGGTGTGACGATCGCCCACATGGCGATGGACAGGGTCGGTCCGCGTGGATCGCGGTGGGGTTCGTCGAAGGTGATCAGCTGACCGGCCGCGCTGATCGCCGCCTCCGGTACGCCGAGTTTGGTGCGCACGGCCCGATGCGCCGCCTCGACCAGTCGCTCGCCCCGACCCAGTAGCACACCGGGCAGGGCCAGCTCACCGAGGAACGGTTCGAAGTCGCGCGCGGCGATGCCGACCCGCACCCCCTCGTCATCGCCCCAGCACCGCAAAGTGACCACATCCACCGACACCGCCGACTGCTCCACGTCGACCATCCTCGCCTACCACCGCCCGTTCGCGGGACGCCGTGCGCGGGCGGCCCTATGCCACGCCCGCCGATCGCCAGCCGGTCGCGGCCGAGTACGGGATACGGTCGACCTGGAACGTCCGATGCCATACCGCGTGCGGAGTCCGGTCGGCGCGGTCCGGTCCGTCCGAGGTCAGCACGACCCGGGTACCGAGGTGCTGTTCGAGCCACGCGATGCGGTCACCAGGGATCTCGGTGAGTACCGGTTCGGCCCGAGCGAGCAACTCGGTGAGTCGACGCTGATGGTCGAGGTCCTGCCATCGGCCCGGCGGCAGCTCGGTGATCAGCTCGTCGCCGACGCGGTAGGCGCTCGCCAGGTGTTCGGTGCCCGGGGCGTCCAGATGGGTGAGGACCAGGCCGTCGATCCCGCCGCTCACCGTCACCGCGTATCGGAGCAGGATCGGATCGAGGTGTCCGAGCCGGAATCCGCCCTGATAGGGGCCGTATCCATTGTGAGGTTCCCGGATCGCGAGCCCGGCGTCCTCGGTGGGCAGCGGTCCGGCGCCGTGCCGGGTGCTGTAGGTGCGGGTGACGCCGAGGACCGATCCGGTGGCGCCGATCCCGGCCAGCATGGCCCGTGCGTTGCGCGGTTCGACCGTTGACCAGGTGGTGTGCGGATGGAAGCCACGCCATTCGTCGAGCAGCACGCCCTGCGCGCCTTCGAAGATCAGGCGACCGCGCCCTGCCAGCCGGGCGAGTTCCCCATCGTCGACGATGCGTACCGCCGCGGCGAACTCGCGATACATCTGCACCAGCGCCTCGATCGGCTCGTATCGGTGACCGCTCGGCTCGATGATCGAGGCGTAGTGCGCGGCAAGCCGGTGCAGTTTGTCGCTGAGCACGCCGGGGCGCAGGCAGTCCGCGACCGTCGGTGCGTCGTGTCCGAATGCGTACCACGCGGTTTCGCCGATGCCGCGACCGCAGGAACCGTGCCGCGAGGAACCCCTCGCGTCCTCGCGGGCACGGTTGGCCGCGATATGGATGGGCGTGGTGAGCAGCGCCCGCGAATCGACGGCCAGCAGGGCGAGCGGGTCGGCGATCCCGAGCCGCGCCAGCGTTTCGGCCTCGGCGGCAAGCGCGATCGGCTCGACCAGCATGTGCTCCGACAGCAGCGTCGGCACACCGGAGAAGGTTCCGGAACCGAACTGGGCGAAGGTGTGGTGGCGGCCGTGAGCGACGACGTTGTGCGCGGCCTGCGCGCCCCCGTTGAACCGCACCACGGCGGCGACGTCGAGCGCCGCCTCCGGCGAGCACAGCCAATCGACCGTCGCGCCCTTGCCCGCGTCACCGAATCCCAGATCGATCACGATGAGGTGATCCCGCTCCATCGCCACCCTCCTCCGCTGTGCGCCGCGCTATTTCGATCCACGCGGCAGGGCACGTATCCGCCGCGCTCCCGGATCGAGGGCCTTACCGACGGCATCGGCCTCGGCGACCGACCCGACGTCGCGCAGATCAGCGAGGCCGGTCTCGACATCGACCCGGTTCTCGGCCATCCCGATGGTCAAGGCGATGAGTTCGCAGACCGCGCCGGGATCGTCGAGCTTCATGAAGCGCTGCCCGAGCAGACCGCGCCAATGCTCGGCAATCTCTGGATCCCGGTAGTAGTTGGACTGATTCGGCAGGATGTAGTGGATGTGCCACCGCTGCGCCAGCTCCCGGTAGATCGATGCGACCGAGATGTCCTGGCGCACCGGATCACCGATGACACCGCGAACATGGCGTGCGGCCAGGCGCGGTTTGTTCAGCTCGTCGCCGATGATGAACAGATAGCCGCGCTTACCGCGCTTGTCCCAGGCGTCGGTGGCGACGTGTCGCGCCATGAAATACGCGGCCAGCTCGTAGCTTTCGGATTTCTGGCCGCCGCCTCCGCCTTCCAGGAAGATCGCGCGCAGCTGCTCGTCCATCCGGTTGTCCGATTCGAACTGCCCCATCTGCAACGGCACCCGGTCGGTGTCGGCGTCGCCGATGGCGCCGAACAGGATCTGCGGATCATCGGCGTAGCCGCGTGCGGTCAGCAGGCCGTGCAGGGTGCCGAGCTTGGCCTGCATGATCCGCGGCACCCGGCCCATCGACCCGGTGACGTCGAACAGCACCGCGATGGGCAGCGAATTCGCGTGCTCACCCGAATCGCGGCATTCCCGCACGCCGACGCCCAACGGGTCGAGCAGCGGATGCGCGCACCAGTTCTCATGCGGTTCGGCGCGCATCTCGGCGGTGTAACCGAAGTCGTCCACCCCCCGCCGGGCGCGGTAGGTCTTGGCCGCACGGTAGGCCGTGTCATCCCAGTGTCCGTATCCCATGTCGATCGTTCCTCTCCCTCGGACTCGTTTTAGTCTAGATAACCAAAACAAGCACCGTCAAGGACGTCCGAGCAGAGATACACACCACGACAACCGGTCCGGTCTGCCGAGATCCCACCGGCGAACCCTCGTTCCACCGGCGGGATCTCGTTCGACATCACCGCGCGGGCACGGAATCCCGATCGGTCACCGCATCCACTTGTTCGCCGAGCAGTCGCCGGTACACCGCGCTGCGCTCGAGCAGTTCCTCATGCGTGCCCGTCGCGTCGACCCGACCGTGCTCGAGCACCACGATCCGGTCCACCCGGCGCACGGAGTCGAGCCGACGAGCGATCTGGACGTAGCGGCCCCGGCCCGAGCAGTGCCGCCACCCGATCATCGCGATCACTCCGCGACGGGCACCCGTTCTTCCTTCCGCACCGCGGCAGGCAGGATGGCGGTGGCGACCACCGCACCGAGGGCGAGCAGACCCGCGCCGATGCACAGTGCGGTGGTGTAGCCCTCGGTCAGCGCCGCCGGAGTGGTCGCGTCGCCGATGATGTTCGAGGCGATGGTGACCAGTACCGCCAAGCCGAACGCGCCACCCAACTGCCGTGCGCTGTTGAGGATTCCGGAGGCGAGACCGGCCTGTTCGGCGGGTACGCCACCGACCGCGGCGACGCCCATGGCGACCATCGACGCACCGATGCCGATGCTGCCGACCAGCGACGGTCCGAGAATGCCGGTCAGGAAGGTCGTCTCGGGGTCGGACATGCCGAACCACAGCAGACCGAGCGCCCCGCACAGCCCGCCGCACAGGATGACCGGACGCGGGCCCACCTTCTGCGTCGCGACCATGGCCAGCCGCAGCCCGACCACCACACCGGCACAGAACGGCAGGAACGCAAGCCCCGTCTGCGTGGGGGTATAGCCGAGCACGCGCTGCAAGAACTGGGACACGAAGTAGAAGCTGGCGATCTGCGCAGATACCAGCAGGAACCCGAAGACCGTGGCACCGATGAGCGAGCGACGCCGCAGGAAGCCCAGCGGGACCAGCGGCGCCGCGGCACGCGATTCCACCAGACCGAACACCGCCAGCGCGAGCACACCGGCCACCGACCAGCCGAGCACCGGCCCGGAGATCCAGGCATGGTGTTCGGTCGAGATCACCGCCATGACCAGCGCCGTCGTTCCGAAGGTGACCAGCGCCGCGCCGAGCACGTCCACCGGATCGCGGCGTACCGGCGACACATCCGGTACCGCGCGCACCACCGCGACGATCGCCGCCGCGACGAAGATCAGGTTCACCCACATCACCCACCGCCAGCCCAGATGGTCGGTGAGCAGTCCGCTCAACACCACACCGACCGCACCGCCCGCCGCAGCCGCGCCGCCCCAGACCGCCATAGCCTTGGCCCGCGCCGGGCCCTCCTCGAACTCGGCGGTCGCCAATGCCAGCGACATCGGGGCCAGCACCGCCGCGGCGATGCCCTGCCCGGCGCGCGCGGCCAGCAGCTCCCAGCCGTGCTGCGCGGCGCCGCCCCAGGCGCTCGCGATCGCGAATACCACCAGGCCGCCGAGTAGCAGGGTGCGGCGGCCGGTGAGATCGCCGAGGCGACCACCGAGCAGCATCAGACCGGCGAACGGCACCATGAACGCATTGATCACCCAGCTCAGCCCCGACGGTGAGAAGTCGAGCGCGGCGTCGATCGCGGGCAGGGCGACATTGACGTCATCGACGGACTGATCGCCGCCATCCCGAAGTCGTGAACCGCCGACGCTCCGGCCCCATCGATGTCGGTGCGGCCGACCTCCACCACCCCTACACTGCGCATATGGACCCGTTGACACATGTCCGGGCGATCTGCCTGCGCCTGCCGGAGAGCAGCGAACGGCTCAGCCACGGCTCACCGTCGTTCTTCGTGCGCGCCAAAACCGTGTTCACCAGCTACGTCGACGGCGGCCACCACTCCCCCGGCCCCGCCCTGTGGTGCCCGGCACCCGACGGCGTCCAGGACGAGCTGGTCGATGCCGAACCCGAACGATTCTTCATCCCGCCCTACGTGGGCCACCGCGGATGGATCGGCGTGCGCCTCGACATCGACCCGGACTGGGGCGAGATCGACGCGATCATCCGCGACGGCTACCGACGGGTGGCACCGAAAAAGCTTTCCGCACAGCTCGATTGATGACGTACCGATGCCGCCGTGCACCAGGATCGCTGATCGGGCCGCTTCGTCAGATCACCGACGCGAGCCGCACCGGAAGCGCCACCGGCTTGGCCGTGGTGAGCTGCGGAATATACTCGATATCCTCCCGCGCACAACCGAGTTCGAGTCCGGGAAAGCGACCGTACAGCGCCGCCAACGCCACCCGAGCCTCCAGCCGGGCCAGCGGCGCACCGAGGCAGATATGCGGTCCGCGACCGAAGACCGGCTGGTCTCGGTCGTCCCGCCCGATATCGAAGACGTCAGCGTCCGACGACTCGTGCCACAGCGTCTCCTCCACCACATCGGCCCAGCGGTTCTCCCACCGCGCCGTCGCCAACTGCTCGGGATGCGCCGACAACATGATCACCGCACTGCCGAGCAGACGCACGGCGGTCTCATGGCCTGCCACGATCACCACCCGCAGCATGTCGACCAATTCCTCGTCGGTGAGGTCGCCGGATCGGTCGGCCGCCAGCGCAGAGGTCATATCGTCGCCCGGGGCACGGCGCTTTCGGTCGAGTAGTTCGGCGAGATAGGCGATCATCGACTGCATCGCCGTCCGCGCCTGCTCACCGGTACTGGTCTCGGACAGGATCGTCATCGTCCAGGTCTTGATCCACCACTGATCGGCCTGCGGGATGCCGAACAGTTCGCAGCTCACCCGGATCGGCAGCGGCGTCGTGAAGTACGCCACGAGATCGACGGTCTCACCGGCCGGAAAATTGTCCATCAGCTCGGTGGCGATTTCGTCGATGCGCGGCTGCAAGGCCGCGATCCGGGCGGGAGTGAACGCCTTGTTGATGGTCCTGCGTAGCCTGCGATGGTCGGCGCCGTCCCGGCTGCGTAAATGCTCGAGATCGGTGAGTGCCCGCATCGGCCGGTCGGCTGCGCTGAGGCCCTCGCGCAAGTTCGTCCGATACGGCGCGTTCTTGACCAACGATGCCTCATCCAGCACTTCGGTCATCGCCCGGTGGCTGGTCGCCCATCCCGACCCTCCTGGCAGCTCGAATGCCACCCGCTGACCGGCACTGCGCAGCCGCCGGTAGGCCTGATCCAACGGATCTTCGGCGGTCGGCGACTGGATAGCACTGTCGGTCATACTGCTCCCAAGGATTCTCCGAAATAGATATGTAGCCAGCCTCGACCGTGACACCGATGGTCACAACCGCATCCGGCCATTCCTGCCGCAAACCGGAAAACGCGACACCAAAACGCAAAAGTGGCCGATCAGCGCCCGATGCACCGGCGCGATACGGTCGCTACGGTATCCCGCGGCGGCCGCTCTCGGTGGCATTCAGCCGCGAGGCCGCCAACCGTAGCGAGTCCGGGGTCGCCCGGCCCGTCCGTAGTCGGACTCTCGGATCAGGACACCGTCGTCGGCCAGTTTTTCGAGGTAGCGCCACGCGGTGACGCGGGAGACGCCGACCGCGGCCGCGGTGTCGGCGGCCGTGATTCCGTCCGGTGCGCAGCGAACCACACGGATGATCTCGTCCAAGGTCTGCGGCGACAACCCTTTCGGAATGGTGGCCCGATGGTCGGCGGTGCGCAGTGCCGCCAACGCCTGGTCGATCTCCTGCTGCGATGCGGCGGCCGTATCACCGGACAACGCGCCGCGATAGTCACGATAGCTTTCCAATTTGTCGCGAAATGCGGTGAAGCCGAACGGTTTCAGCAGATACAGGATGACGCCGTTGGCCACGGCCGCGCGCACCACACCCAGATCCCTGGCGGAGGTGATCGCGATGACATCGGGCCGCGGGGTGAGGGCGCCCAGCGCGACGGCGACGTCGAGACCGCTGATATCGGGCAGACCGATATCGAGCAGGACCAGGTCGATCGGCGCTCCCTCCACCGCTGCCGCCGCGATCTGGCGCATGGCATCCCGGCCCGTATGGACCATCCCGGCGGCGCTGAATCCGGGCAGCCGCTCGAGATAGACGCGATGAGCTTCGGCGATCAGCGGCTCGTCCTCGACGATCAATACCCGGATCACGGTCGCTCCTCGAGTGGCAGCACGACGGTCACCGCGCCCTCCGGGGCGGTCTCGGTGCCGACCGTGCCGCCGTACTGGACGACTACGCGGTGCACGAGCGCGAGCCCGAGACCGTAGTGATCGGTCTTCGTCGAATATCCGCGTTCGGCGGCGCGGGCGAACAGTTCCGGCGACATACCGGGCCCGCTATCGGCCACCCGGACGCGCAGGGCCGAATCGCGATGGCATACGGCCACTTCCACCCACCCGTCTCGTTCGGCGGCTGCCGCGTCGATGGCATTGTCGATCAGATTCCCCACCACGGTGACCGCTTCGTGCGCGGACAGCGGCGCCGTCGAAGCGAGGGCGGTGTCTTCCGAGATCGTCAGCTCCACGCCCCGCTCGGCGGCGCGGTTCACCTTCCCCAGCAGCAGTGCGGCGAGCACCGGATCACTCACCGCGGACAGCAATCTGTCGATCAGCGCCTGCGACAACTCCAGTTCCGCGGTAGCGAATGCCACTGCCTCACGGTGCTTTCCGAGTTCGACCATGGTGACGACGGTGTGCAGCCGGTTCGCCGATTCGTGCGCCTGGGCGCGCAGCGCCTCGGCGAATCCGCGTATGGATTCGAGTTCACCGAGCACCGCACGCAGTTCGGTGTGATCGCGGACAGTGAGCACGGTGCCGATCGGGTCGCCCCGCCACCGCACCACATCCTGATTCACCAGCAGCACCCGATCACCGGCCACATGGGTTTCATCCCGCACCATCGACTCGCCGAGCCCGCGCAGCGACACCGGCAGCTGGGATCGCACTACCGGCCCGTCGGGCAGATCCAACAAACGCCGAGCCTCGTCGTTGACGACATCCGCCTCACCGCCGCCACGCCCGAACACCAGCAGCCCCTCATGAATCGAACGCAGCACCGCGTCGTGCTGCTCATAGAGCGCACGCAGTTCGGCCGGTGCCATCCCATGGGTTTGCCGTCGCAGCCGACGACTCACCAGCAGTGACCCACCCGCCGCCACCACCAGGCCCGCCACGCTCACCACGGCGATCGCGGGCAGTTGCGCCGCGAAATGTTCACCGATCCTGGCCCTGGTCACCCCCGCCGACACCAGTGCCACCACCCGGCCCTCGGCATAGACCGGTGCCACCGCACGGATGGACGGGCCGAGGGTTCCGGTGAACGTTTCGGCGAAGACCTCCCCCGCCAACGCGCGGTCGATCGTGCCGCTGAACGGTTGCCCGATCCGGGCCGGATCGGTGTGGGTGAACCGGGTGCGGTCGGGCGCCATCACCACGATGAAGTCCATGCCCGTGGTCTGCCGGACCGACTCGGTGACCGGCTGGAGCAGCGCCGTCGGATCCGCCGAGCGCACAGCCGCCGAGGTCGACGGCGCGGCGGCCAGGCCGACAGCGACAGCGCTGACCTCGCGGGTCGCGGTCCGATCGCTGTCGCCGCGCGCATCGGCGATCGCGGCGATCGCGCCGAGGCCGATCACCAGCACCAGCAGCACGAGCTGGAGCAGGAACAGCTGCGCGGCCAGTGACAGCTTTCGTCGTCGCACCCGAGATTTCCTTCACTGAACTTAATGCACCAAACAGTGACCGGCGTCACTTCGGACGTCATCATTCTGCATGCGGGCTATGACCCACATCACCCCAGCTCCACCCGCCGCACTCGGAGGATCACCATGACCGTCACCACCAGGCGAGCCAAGCGCGACCGCGCCCACTGGCTGTACCTCGCCGTCATCGCCGCGGTCGCCGCGGGCATCCTCGTCGGCTGGCTCGCCCCCGGCACCGCACAGGCATTGGCCCCCTTGGGCACGATGTTCGTCGATCTGATCAAGATGATGATCACGCCGGTGATCTTCTGCACCATCGTGCTCGGCATCGGCTCGGTACGGGCGGCCGCGACCGTCGGCAAGGTCGGCGGACTGGCGCTGGGGTACTTCCTGGTGATGTCGACGGTCGCCCTCGGCATCGGGTTGGTCGTCGGTAATCTGCTCGACCCGGGCTCGGGATTGGATCTGTCCGAAACAGCGGGCTCGGGCGCGCAATACGCCGATCAGGCGCACAGTGCGGGCGGCACTTGGGATTTCATCCACGGCATCATCCCGACATCGCTGCTGTCGGCGCTGACAGCGGGCAATGTGTTGCAGACGCTGTTCGTCGCCCTGCTGGTCGGATTCGCCGTCCAGGCGATGGGATCGACCGGTGAACCGATCCTGCGCGGCATCGCACTCATCCAGAAGCTCGTGTTCCGCATCCTGTCGATGATTCTGTGGTTGGCCCCCATCGGTGCGTTCGGCGCGATCGCGAACGTGGTCGGCAAAACCGGATTGTCGGCGGTCGCCCAACTGGCAACCCTGATGATCGCCTTCTACCTGACCTGCGTGGTCTTCGTCTTCGGCATCCTCGGCCTGCTACTGCGACTGGTCGCACGGGTGTCGGTACTCAAACTGTGCCGCTACCTGGCACGCGAATATCTGCTCATCGTCGCCACCTCATCCTCGGAATCGGCCCTGCCGCGGCTGATCGCGAAAATGGAACACATCGGCGTCGACCGCGCCACCGTCGGCGTCGTCGTCCCCACCGGATACTCGTTCAACCTCGACGGCACCGCCATCTACCTCACCATGGCCTCCATCTTCATCGCCGACGCCATGGGCCAACCCCTCACCCTCACCGAGCAACTCGGCCTGCTCCTGTTCATGATCATCGCCTCCAAAGGCGCAGCAGGCGTCACCGGCGCAGGCCTGGCCACCCTCGCCGGAGGCCTGCAAAGCCACCGCCCCGAACTCCTCGACGGCGTAGGCCTCATCGTCGGCATCGACCGCTTCATGTCCGAAGCCCGCGCCCTGACCAACTTCTCCGGAAACGCGGTCGCGACGCTGCTCATCGGCACATGGACGGGGACTTCGGATCCCGCGCGGGTGCGAGCGGTGCTCGATCGCGAGATTCCGTTCGATGAGGAGGGGATGGGGAACGAGCATGGGGGTGTGCGGGCTGCTGAGGAGGAGCGGAAGAAGTTGGTTCGGGCATAGAAGGCCGAAGCTTTTCTGTACCAACAAGACACAACTTGGCTGTCGCCGGTGGCACGCACCACTCGCCACCGGCGATCGCTCGGGTCCGAGCCACCGACTAGCTGAGTCGGATAGCTCTGCCCAGCAGGGAGCACGGGCCGACTGATCGTCCGTCAGCAATCTTCACGAGATCATCCCCGCCTGCGCGGGGAGCACGGCCTGATCCTCGCCGGTCAGACCGTCGAGTCCGGATCATCCCCGCAGGCGCGGGGAGAACGGGCGGTACACCAGCGAGAAGCGCCGGTAGTACGGATCATCCCCGCAGGCGCGGGGAGCACGGGGATTTCACATGCCGCGCATCACGTATCCGCGGATCATCCCCGCAGGCGCGGGGAGCACTGGCCTTGGAGCGCCTCGCGATCGTCGACGAACGGATCATCCCCGCAGGCGCGGGGAGCACGGATGGCATTCTCGTCGACGTCGTAGACACTGAGGATCATCCCCGCAGGCGCGGGGAGCACCCGCCGGGTAGATGCTGAAGTTGCGCGCCTTTGGGATCATCCCCGCAGGCGCGGGGAGCACAGGGCGCGATTGCCGAGTACGAATACCGGTACTGGATCATCCCCGCAGGCGCGGGGAGCACAGCTGGAATTCATCACCTGGTTTGTTACCCGTCGGATCATCCCCGCAGGCGCGGGGAGCACTCCACCGCCACCGGGCCCGCGGCAATTCTCGGGGGATCATCCCCGCAGGCGCGGGGAGCACCTCGGCAGACACCACATCCAGCGGGGGCGGCGGGGATCATCCCCGCAGGCGCGGGGAGCACGGCGGCGATGGCCGTGCGCTCGCCCTCGGCCTGGGATCATCCCCGCAGGCGCGGGGAGCACGGTCCGGGGCGGCCCTCGGGCAGCTGGACAAAGGGATCATCCCCGCAGGCGCGGGGAGCACACTTCTTGACCAGGCAGTCTACCGATCAGTAACCGGATTCCCATTCACTTTCGTTTGCGACCGATGGCGGTAGAACGCGCATCAGTGTGGCGGTTACGTTGGGGATGCTCGCTCCAGTGCCAGGATGGGGCGGACAGAGACCCGAAATACGGCGGCGGCCAGAGCCCGGGCGACGGGCCTGTTGCGGTGGTGGGTATATCGGGGACTCCTGGCCTGGGGGGATTCACGGACGAAAACGCATGGTGCACCCATGCGGTCGAATCGACTGTGACGACTGTTACATCACGATTTTCGGCGCAGCCATATCCAGGGCGTCCGGCGGGCGGTGTCGTGCCCGAGATCAACGGTCAGCGCCAGATACTGGGGCAACAGGACCGTCGGACGAACTCAAGGTTTTCACCGCAGATACAGCAGTGGGCAGGCCCCTCCGACCGCCCTATGCGCAATCGGAGTGTCCACATCCTCCGATCCATGACATAGTGGATGGCGAGATTGTGCTCATCGCAGTGATTTGCACGGCTCACCGACAAGAAATGAAGTAATACAAAACATGGCTCAAGGCACTGTCAAGTGGTTCAACGGCGAAAAGGGCTTCGGCTTCATCGCCCAAGACGGAGGCGGCCCTGACGTCTTCGTGCACTACTCCGCCATCGGCGGCTCAGGTTTCAAGTCCCTCGACGAGGGTCAGCGCGTAGAGTTCGAGGTCGGCCAGGGCCAGAAGGGCCCGCAGGCTCAGGACGTCCGCGCCATCTGATCAAGCGCGACTTGTAGAAAGGCTCCGCACCTCCCCGGTGCGGAGCCTTTCTCGTTCCGCCAGCACCACCCGCGCCGCGGTGCCGAACACTGTCGATGGGGCAAACGATTGCGCCCCAGGACTATTCGCCCGCACTCGGGTCATGAGGTGCTGACGACGCCTCTACCCGGCTCGGTCGAAGGTGAGTTCGACCTGGATGGGGTGATGTGCACCGACGTAGGCCATTGCCGGGTGCGGCGCACTGGCGTTCAGGAAAGTCTCGGTTTCCTCCGGTCGAAGGCACCACCGGTTGCCGGGTTCGATGTTATCGGCTCATCCCCACATGCGTGGGGAGCACGCACGATCTTGCGCGGTGCGCTGGGTGCTGCGCGGCTCATCCCCCCGTGCGTGGGGAGCACCTTCCTGCTGGAGGCGACGATGTCCACCATCACGGCTCATCCCCACGTGCGTGGGGAACACGTTTTGGCGGCTTCTTCGGCTTCGTTGTGCGCCGGCTCATCCCCACGTGCGTGGGGAACACTCTTGACCTGCGCATTTCTCGACGACACGCCCGAGAATTCATCAGTGCCGATTTCGCTCAACTACTTCGGCCGGAACTTCCGGCGGGCCGAGCGGCGACGCCAGACTGTGTCGGATTGGTGTTCGGCACTGTTCTGTGTCCGATCGGCGGGAGCGTGGGGGCGGCTGGCGGGGACGTAATCGGGCACGGTTCGGCGGCGCATGAGCACCACACCGTCGTGGTCGACGGGGTCCCAGTCGTGGCCGTGGACCTTGAAGGCGAGGCGTTGTTCGTTGCGGGCGGCGTAGACCATGAGTGCACGGCCTTCGGCGACGAACTCGACTATCCGTTCCCACATGAGTTCCCGGACGCGGACGGAGACGAGGCCGACGAACACGCCTGGACTGATTTCGAGCAGCCAGCGCGTCAGATGCCCGCGCAGGCCGGGTGGCACGGCGGTCAGCACGATGATGGTCAAAACTCGTCTCCGTATCCGACACCGCCCGACACCTGCCCTTCGCGTTCGTCCCACAAAGAGATCACGTCGAATTCGAGTTCGTCGAAATCAACTGTGTTGTATCCGGTTTCATCGCGAAGCAATCGCTGCACGTCCCGCGCGCACCGGGCGAGGAGTTTGCCGTCGTATACGGCATCCCGCACCGCCCGACGCGCAGCCGCGCCGATGTCGTCGGCCTCTTCGGCGGCCAGATCGAATGCGATCGGGATCGTCAGCTCCGCCTTGTACAGGTCTGCGATGTCATAGACGAACGAACGGTGATGTCCGGTGTGCACGAACCCGAGCGCGGGCGTGCAGCCGAGTGCGACGATCACCGAATGCACGATGCCGTACAGGGATGAGTTCGCGGCCGAGAGCGCTTGGTTCACCGGCTCCCCGGATTCCCAGTCATCGATATCGTATTGCCGACGTTTCCACTCGACCCCGGTTCGCTCCGAGTGCTCGCGGTACAGATTGCGTACTCGTGCGCCTTCCCGGCCACGCAATTGCTGCATGGTCAGCCCGGAGACGACGTCGCCGGGAAAGCGCATCCCGTACATCGCCCGAGCGACGCGTAGCCGCGCCCGTGGATCGGTCACCGCCGCCGCCTGCGCCTCGAGCAGACGAGACGATCGCGCCAGGCTCACACCATGCGCGTAGTACCGAACTCCACGCTCGCCGACCCACACGACGGTCGAGCCGCTGTCGGACATGAGCACGATCGCCTGATGGGTGATCGTCGTTCCCGGACCGAGCAGCAACACCCCGACCGACGCGGCCGGAACGTGGACGGTGCCGCGCTCGTCGGTCGCTGTGATCGCGTTGCTGTCCCGGTTGACCACACACCGTTCGAGATAGAGAAACGAGATGCGGTCCGAAATGCGAACCAGCTCTTTCGATTCAGTGGTCCGCCGACCGATGGTGCTCATGGCGATGGAGCGGCCTGCCGAGCCAACGTGAGCAGTCCGCACCCGTACGATTTGGCCCGGCCGACCCCGTGGGTGAGCGTGTGCTGCGCGGCAGCGGTGTCGATGATCTCGAGCACTCCCTCGTAGGTCGCGGTAGAGATGGTCACCTGGCTTCCGCCGCGCTGAAAACGGCGCACGCCCCTGTCGATGATGCGCAGTTCCAGCTCGCCGTCCTGGGCATTCGGGGCAACTCTCGGCAGTACGCGAAACCCACACCGTTCAGCACGCGACAGCAACCACTGTTCCTGTTGTGCGACGGTCACGTGACCCATCGGCTTGGTCTCCGCCCACCCCTCGCGGCGGCCGGAGCGCACCGGGTTGGCGGTCAATCGGAACTGCCAGCGCTGCCCGGTACGCAGCCCTTCGAGCAGGCGATCGTAGGGGAGGGTGTCCCAGGTTTCGGTGGTCGGCCAGCCCGCCTGTTCGGTGATGTGTGTGAAATCGGGCTTCTCTGGGCTCGCCACGTAGAGGAACACCCGATGGGTTGCGTAGGTATCGACTCGCCACAGAATGCGGCCCTCCTCGGTGGGCCCCGCATCGGCGAATCCGGCACACACCGCCGCGTGCATCGCCTGGGGCGAGGAGAGCAGCAGGCGCGCGCCGCGTCGGCGCGGATTGATCTGCATCCTGGTCAGAAACATCTCACGCTCCCAGCGCAGACATCGGGTCGTGCTCGCCGTCGGTATCGGCTCGCCCGTCGGGGTTCTCGACCACGGCCGGTGCACGGACGACGCTGCGCCACGAATACGCGCGCCGATTCGGATCGAAACTCACGGGCAGGTCACGCACTGTCTCGACACCTGCCTCACCCGGCTTCGGATCACGAACCGTCTCCAGCGTCACCTTTGCCTGCGTGGCCCGACGCCGCCACCGCTTCCCTGCCTGCCAGGGCAGCGCCGCGAGGGCGCTTTCGAGGTCCCTATCGAACACGCCGAGCGCGATGGGCCCTGCCGGAGGACACGACCGGCGCCCGAGGTACAGCGGGAACTCAGGGTTTCGGACGGCCGCATCGATCGCGGTCACCACTTCCTGCGGCCCCTCCAACACCGCCAGAAACACCGCGTCCGCAAGGTAGTACCGGTAGGACAGCGGTAGCGAAGTCCAGGTCAGCGAACCATCCGCGGCACGCTTCGGACGCTGCTCCGTCTGGAAATCTCGTACCAGCTGACCGGGCTGATCGATGCGGACACCCAACCGTAGATCCAGCAGCTCCTTGTCCAGCGGGTCGGTGCGGTGCAGTCCCTTCGCCGCGGCGACCATACCGATGATCCCGCTCTTACTCGGAACTGTGCCGGTGTCGCGCCGAACGAATCTGCTGCTCACCCCCCACGATTGCAGTGGCCCCGCCAACCGGAATGCGACGACGCTCACGAGCCGTCACCGAGTCGATCACGGACCGTCTCCCCCACCTCGGTGACGAGTTCCGCGAACGGCACATCGGCGCCCAGTTCACGAAGCAGTTCGGTATCTGATCCGACGCGGGTCACCCAGCCGTGCGCCGGGGTCTCACCATAGGCACGTTCGATTTCCTTGGCCTCTTCCAACAGCACGTCGACCGCGCGCTTGACTCTTCCGACGGTGTTCGACTCCCGCACCGGCGATTCGAATGCGCCGACGAGATTGATCGGCTGAGAATCCCGAACGAGGACGATGACCGCTTCGGGCAGAGTGCGGTTGGCGAAGGTGTTCTGTTTGCCGGTCGGCATCGAACGGACGAAACTGCTGATGAACGCTTCCACGGCTCGCCGCGTGGCCTCGGCGTCACCGAGGTTGTCTTGCAGCCGGTCGACGTCGATCGTCGCGTAGCGGTACAGCGTGGCCGAGTTGAATTCGACGGTCCCGATCATTCCGGCACCGGTCTCGTCGTCACCGATGGCGTCGTCCACCGCGGTGAAGTAGTCGAATTCGGTTTCTACCGGATGAACGCTGATGGCATGTGCCACCTGCACCGCCGCGTCGACATTCAGATCCACCTGGTCGGCGACCATTCGGCCGAACAGCGCGACGTCCACCGAATGCGCCCGATTGGCCAAGTCTTTCACCTTGGCTTCACGCAATGCCGCCGCGATGTCGTCCGCACCCGCCGCAGCGATGGCCGCTTCCGCCAGAGCGGTGATCTGGTTCCGGCTGAGGAACACCAGATAGCCTGCCTCCTCGGTCAGGTCCTTCTTCGGCGGCTTCACCTTGATGCCAACAGCATCCATGACCTTTATCGCCAGATCGTTGGCCGATTCGCTCAGCTCGGAGGCGCGACTCGCGATCTCACCGGCGAGGACCTCCACCACGCGACGCGTGCGGACCCCGAGTTCGGAGCGGTCCAGTACATCATCGAACGCCACCCGGGTCGCCCGCTTCCATGCCTGACTCGACACACGTGCCCGGCGGACACCGCCGTAGACGGCGGTCTTGGGACTACCGGTGTCATCGCGGTTGAGGTTGCTCGGCGGGACGGTTTGCAGGATATGGATGTCGATCAGGGTTCGGGTCATGATCATCTCCGCTTCGGGGTCGTGTGGTCAGTCGATGTCGTCGGCGTTGGATTCGGTTGTCCGCTCTTGCCGGTGAAAAGCTCGCCCCCAGGCGAGGCGAACGCTCTGTGCCCGAGCGGGACGGAGCAGGCCATCGATATCGTCGGCGAACATCGCGTAGTCGAAACCGATTCGCGCCGAACGCATCTGCTTGATCAAACCGCGGACATGCACGAGGAGTTCGTCGATTGATTCGGCGGTCGCGGTCGCCATGAATCGAGCGACGACAGCCTCCTTGCTGCGACTGTCGTGATCGGCCAATTGCCGCACCGCACGACCGAATGTCACTGTCGGCACGTGCATCGGTTCCGTCCGCGACTGCTGATGGGCGGCGTACAGCGTCAGCGCCGCGTGGGCCGCCTGCTCCGATGTCGTCAGGTCCTCGTCGAAATACCGGGAGGGTTCCCGCTCGATCATCGCGTCCGAGGCCGCACCGATGGTCAGCTCCCAGATTTCGGGAACGCTCCCGGCCGGTTTACCGAGTCCACGACGAAGCTTCGCCAATTCCGCTCGGGCCGTTGAGGATTGGTGTAGATAGTTACGTTGCAGCTGACTCAGCCGCGGGCTCAACGCTTTCCCCAGCGGTCCCAGGCGCCTACCGGTCGCCTCGGTTCGGGTGTCCGATCTCGTAGTGCTCACGCCGATACCTCCTTCGAAGATTCTTCTACGGTGTCGGTCGACCGCTCGAACGACAGCGGCAGTGCCTTGAACAGCGCACCGCTGGCCCACGCGTCGGCCAGCGGGACGTTCACGTGCCGCCCCCGCACATCCCTGCCCCGCCACGCGCTGGGCGGCGCGGCGGCAAGAAGTTCGTCGATGATCGGACGAATCGCCTTCCGCGCGATCCGCTGCCACGCGCTGCGGACCTCGTCCAGATCGGATTCCGGACCGAGTGCCGCCAGCCATGCCCTGTAGGGTGCGTCGAGCACCGCGTACACGCGCTCTCGGGCGCGGTCACCCGCCCCGGAATCCGGTCCCGCCCCGCCCGCTTGGACAAGATCCTCAGCGAGAGCCCAGACGATCCGGGCGCATTCTTCAGCATCGGCAACCGCATTGATCGCTGTTTGTCCGGCCGCGGGATGGTCGGTGCGCAGCAGCACGACTTTCACCGGCAGCGCATCGTCGATGATCTCCGCGAACGTGGCGCTCTGCGAGCCGTATTCCGCGCCGACTACGCGAATGTGTGCTTGATAGCTATCCGGCAGAACACCGTCCGAGCACAGATCGGCGATCCATTGGAGTACGGCGGGTGCTCGCCGTTCCGGGGGACGGCGCGATTTGCTCTGCCACTTCCAGGCTCCGGCGGGAAGCATCGCCGCCAGCCCGCGCCAGACCGTGCGTTCCGGATCGTGGGTCAGCGGCATGTAGACGGTCGTCTTCAGCTTCTTCGTCTGCGGTTCGCTGTACCGCCAGCAGGTGTGCGGGTCGAGACCATGACGGTTCTGCGGCTGGATCTTGTCGCCATTGGCGAGCACGACTCCGGTGACACCCGTGCGGTCGCCGATCAGCCGGACCCGCCTGGTCTGCCAGGTGTAGAGGTCGATCGCGCCGCGAGGCCCGCGTTCGACCCACTGTGCGGTGTCGGGCTCCCGCTCCCAGGGCGGGAAGTCTTCGTCGCCGCCCAGGGTGACGTACATGTTGTCTTCATTGCCGATGAGGTTCAGCAGCAACGTTTCACGCAGATTCGCACCGTGTGGAAGCACTCCACCGATTTGGCCGGACCATCCGGTGCCGATCGGGTAGCCCTTCCCCTTCTTCACCGTCGGATCACCCACTGCGCCCGATTTGATGCCGGACGGGTCGAAGGCGTGCGCGTGCACCAGCCAGCGCGCGGCCTCCGATGCGTCGATGCGACGCAGGTTGTTCATCGAGCGGGTGGCGAACAGCGGCTCACCGTTGGGCACATCGGCGACGATCTTCTCCAAGCTCGAGACCTCTCCTTTCGAGGTCCGCAGATCGGCCACCTGGAAGAACGGACGCGCGGGGTCGAACAGATCGAACCGCGGCCGCACCCGGTCGGCGTAGTCCCGAATCCGATCCATCGGTAGCGAGCCCGCGACCCACAGTTGCTTCCAGTCACCGCTATGAGCTGGCCCTTCGAGTGCACGGTGCAGGACGGCGAGAAGCAACCGGGTAATGGCGAAAGCCTGCGTAGGAACCTCGCCACTGATGGTGTTCAATTTTGGCGACTGCTCGAAGACCTCCAGGATGGACAATTCGCGCTCGCAGCCGTCTGTGCCGAGCACGGCGATCCAGGGATCGTCCAGAAGGTTGTATCCGTTGTGCGTCATCACTCCCCCGATCCGGTTTTCGCGGTGCATGGGTGTTCATCGGCATCCGGATTCGAGTCCAGTCCGCGGTGCCGCGTATAACGGATCGGTCGGTCACCGATCATGCCGTTGCCCGCTCGGTCCACGACCAGCACCGGCAGCTGATAGATCGGCGAGAACTCCCATTCCTCCGGGGTCGCCGCCCACAGCGCCTGCTCCGCGTCCGCGTTGCTGAACTCGAGCGGTAGCCGTAACGCGCAGGAGGCGATGATCTGTGCGAGGCCGTCGGATGGCGCGGCGTCCCGCGGCACCCGACGTCCACCGTCACCGTCCGACAGCCAGGACGGCGTGAACCATTCGCCCTGGTACTCCTCTATCAACGCCACCTCCAAACTCGGTGCGCCGTCGCGAACCTGGCCCTGGCCCTGGGATTCGTCGTCGGTGTCGCCGACATTCGCCGAGAGCCAGCCGATGATCGTGCGGCCCGGCCGCGCCGGTGGGCGGATCTGATGCACGTCGGCCTTTTCGGCGCGCCGCTGCGCCTTCTCCGACCAACGTTGCCGGGACTCATCAATGGTCGGCTGCCAATCGTTGGGGCCGACCGGGCTGTTGCCGTACGCCCGCTGGACGAGCGGTGCGATCGCGTCGGGCAGCGTCACCGACGCTCCGAGGTGAGGTAGCAGCACTGCGGCGGATCGCAGCAGTTCATACTCCCCGTAGATGTGTCGCGCGGCTGCCTTCTCCAGTTTCGGTGCGCCATCACCGAATTCGACCCCGGCGATCACCACTCGCGCCGACCGCACCTTGGGTTTGCGCTCGGACTGGTCGGTGCCGCGTTCATGACGGTGTAGGCGGCCCATACGTTGCAAGATGAGATCGATCGGAGCCAGATCGGTGATCAGGAGATCGAAGTCCACGTCGAGCGACTGTTCGACAACCTGCGAAGCCACCACGATGTGTTTGTCCGGGCGGGTGGTAGCCCGTGCAGGCGCGCCGAATCGGTCGAGCAGCCCGAGATCGTTGCGTGCACGGTCCGCCGCGGTGAACCGCGCGTGGGCGACGGTCACCGCCCCGGGAAACTCCGCTTCCAGTGCTGCCGCGGTCTCGAGCACCCTGCGCACGGTGTTGCGAACCACCACCGCACAGCCGCCCTCGGACAGAGCATCGCGCAACAGCGAGGTCAGCTCGGGCAGATCGTTGTCCACGGCCCCGCCCAGCGCTTCGACCCGAACGTTGATCGATCGCCCTGATGGTTCCACCACGCGCGCGTGGACCGTATCGGGTTCGGTCCACGAGACGATCGGATAGCCGACGGTACTGAGCACCACACGGTCGGCGTCACGATCGACCCCGCGCCGATACGCGTCCATCAGCGCCTGCCGACGATCGGCGGGCAGCGTGGCCGACAACGCGACGACGGGGACACCGTATGCGCCCAGCCACGTCAAGACCTTCGTCAGGTACGAGTTCATGTACGCGTCGTAGGCGTGGACTTCGTCGATCACCACGACTTTGCCCGCGAGCGCAAGATGCCGAAGCATCAGATGCCGGGCCTTCAAACCCGCGAACAGCAGTTGATCGATGGTGCCGATCGAGAAGTTCGCCAGCTGGCCCTTCTTCCGGCCGACCATCCATGAGTGAGCGATCACCGAATTCGGTGCCCGACGGCGACCACGCGCGCCTTCGACTTTCTCATCGTCACAACCGATTTCAGCCGAACCGAATCTGCCAGCACGGACAAAGCCTTGGAAGACCCGGTTGAATCGCGCCTTACCGTGCCCGAGCGTGATCGCACCTCCGACCTGCTGCCCACCGGCGCCCAATGCGTCGAGCCAATCGACGACCCGGCCGAACATGGCGTCGCTGGTGGCTTGGGTCGGGAGCGCGATCATCAATCCGCCTGCGCCCCAACGATCGGCGAGGATTTCGGCAGCGGCCAACGCAGCTTCCGTCTTCCCCTCACCCATCGGCGCTTCGATGACCAGCAAACCCGGCTCGGGCATCCGCCGGGCGATCTCGCAGGCCGCTATCTGAACCGGTCGCGGTGCCGCACCGTCCGGGAGGGTGAACCGGGAGCGCAGCAATATGTCGACGTCATCAGGAATATCGTTCGGTGACCAGGGAACCGGCAGGGCGAGCCGATCCAGAGCGACCGCCGCCCGGCGATCCTCACGTACAGCTTCGGGCAAGGGACCGGTCAGGTAGGGCAGTAGATCCTGATTGCTGGCAATCCAGTCGGCCATGATGACAATCCCCGTCACGATGACCTGGAACCGAATCGACAACGCGTGGTCCCGCCACTGATCCAGATACTCGAGGACACCGGTCTGCTCCGCCACGCGGTCGGCAAGTTCCCGCTGAACCTGCACCCACTGCCCCTCACCGAACAGCTTCGGGTAGCTGGCAGGCAGCGCCGGAACATCCTGTTCAGGTGGAACGCCGTGATGTCCGCCGAGAACGACACCCCAGGCCAGAGCGTTCTTACGTCCCCACCCATGCTGGGACAACCATCTGATCAGCAGATGATGCCCCGCCACCGTGTGATGCGCTTCGGCTCGTTCGGGCAATTCATACCGGGTGTTCGGCATGTACAGACCATGTTCACGCATCCGCTGTGCGAGACCACCATGCTGAATTGCAAAGGCAGGAATAGCTTTTCCCAGGTCGTGTACACCCGCCAGGAAGCACACGGCGCACCGGGCAGCCGCGCGATCCCCACCGAACTCCGCAGCCAGCATCCCCACGACACTCGGCGCCAGCCACCGATCGAACAAGCCCCCGGCAATCATCGCCGAGTCATCCATGTGCTGCCACAACGGCAGCCAAGCGCCCTCCTCATCGGGGGACTTGGCCCACACAGATCGAGCAGACGAACTCAGTGCCATCGATGCTCCTCGAGCGTCATGCGAGTCGCCAGAGCGCGAACGCTGTGAGTGCCGCCAGATTGTCGAGTGAAGAAATATCCTGTGCCGGAAGGACCCTCAGCACGGTACCCCATGGAAGCTGAATTTAAACCCCAAACTTTAGGTTTTTCCTACCGCCTCTCGGCGCACACCCAGATCAAGCCGCGCCGACCTACCGCGCCCCGAAGACGTGATCACCGCACTGGTCAGCGACCGTGTCGACCGCCGGGCCCACAGCCTGTCACGCTCCTCACACCACCAACTGCCGAAGCTTGCACGCAGTGGATGTCGCTACGACAACGAACGCACTCACCGCCGATGTGACGCCGCCAACGATCGCCACCCAGACGGGCCCGACGGGCGAAATCAGGGCCCATGCACAAAGCCCAGAACTGATTCCCGCCACAACACCGGCCGACATAGCGAACATCGAGATAGCCAAGGCGCGCACACTGACCGAGGGGCCAGGAACAGCACCTGCCTTCGGACATCGATCGTTTGGCATCGCGCTCCTGTTCCGTTCCGGCGCAGCAAGTTGCATGGTTTTATCATCCTTAGCCGCACAGAGCAAGTAGGGCAATCGTCGATCGCCTGCGCAGTCCCTAACGCAGATACAGTTTACCTTCAACTGATTCAACGCCAACCAAGGCAGTCATGTCTATGTCCTGCCCCACAGAGCGGGGCAGGACATAGATCATCCACGTACCATCCCCGCAAACGCGGGGAGCATCTTTATCCGTACCGCAGGTACAGCGGCTCATCCCCGCCCACGCGGGGAGCACTTACGACGAACGCTGGCTTGCCTCCCATTGAAGACCATCCCCGCCCACGCGGGGAGCACACTATCGCATCGATCGCGGCACCTCGACGGCCGGACCATCCCGCCTACGCGGGGAGCACGTCATCGACACCTTGGGCGGGCTTCCGGTGGACGGATCATCCCCGCGTACGCGGGGAGCACATGATCTTCGGCGAGAGGAAGTCCATCTGCCGCGGCTCATCCCCGTACACACGGGGAACACGTCCTGGCCAAGTGCGCGGCCAACGACCCCTGGGGCTCATCCCCGCACGCACGAGGGGAACACAGCTTGTAGTTCCGCAGGCCGGGCACGATCGTCGGCTCATCCCCGCACGCGCGGGGAACACGCTCCCAGTTGGCGGGAGCGCGCAATGCCGGGCGGCTCATCCCCGCACGCGCGGGGAACACACTTCCTGACCAGGCACTCTACCCACGTAGTAACCGATTCTCATTCACTTCCGAAGCGACCCGGCAGCCCCTGCTGACGACCGGCCGCGCAGATCAAACAGTGGCGATCGCCGTCAAACGGATACTCCCCCTGACGTTTCCGCCACCCAGCGCCTCCAACTCCAACACCACAGCCGCAGCCACGATTTCGACGCCCGCTTGGACGAAGAGATCAGCTGCGGCCGAGAGGGTGCCGCCGGTAGCGAGGAAGTCGTCGAGGAGCAGGACTCGTGGCCGACCAAGGAGATGCCGTCGGCAATGGCCCCGAACCAGCGGTGCGGGGCCATTCTCATTTAGACCGCTGAACCCGGGGCTCTACGACCTTCTCCGGCTCATCCCCACGTGCGCGGGAGCACACGTCCATACCGGCCAGATCCGCCAGGTAGCCGGGTCATTCCCCGCGGGCGCGGGGAGCGTGAAATCTGCGCCGGTGTTCAACGGCCATCGTGCGCCTAGAGATCACTCGGCCCGGGTGACCTTGGAACTGAGCCGCGCCGACTGCTGTCGGGGCTGACGGTGCGTTCGAGTGGTGGTGTCTACGCCGGTCGAGAGGTGGGAGGTGATGTGAAGGTCCGAACCAGGTCTGTGGTCCATCGCTCCGGGATCTCCCAGGGGATGAAATGGCCCCCGACGGGGTGGGCGGTGATGTTGATGTGGTTGTACCAAGGAGCTCGGTCGCTGGATAGGAAGGATTCGATGCGTTCTTCCGAGGTGTTGATTCCGGGTGGGTTTTCGTAGTCGACGAAGGTGATGCCGGTTGGTGCCTCTACGACAGGGGTTCGGTTGTGTGAGGGGGTCCAGGGGTACCGGTTGTTGTTGGCGTAGGTGCGGATCGAGCTGGTGATGGCGTTGCCGGTCCAGTAGATCGTCGCGTGGGTGAGTAGGTCGTCGCGGGTGAAGACGGTGTAGATGTCTCCGCCGTTGTCGGACCATTTCATCCATCGTTCGAGGATCCAGGCCAGCATGCCGGCAGGGGAGTCGGCCAATCCGTAGCCGAGGGTGCTCGGCGCGAGGACGTGGGCGGCGAGATGTACGGCGAATCGTCGCTCGATTTCGATCAGGCGCTGCCGCAGGTCATCCGGTAGGTCGGGTGGAATGGGTCGGCCGCCGGAGAAGTCCCAGGCGCGGTCGCCGGTGAAGAAGTCGAGTTTCAGGGCTGACCCGATGTGGATGCCGTACAACTCGTCGGCATACTTGTGGCCGAGTTGCCCGGTGACGAGGGCGCCGACGTCGCAACCTGCTGCGGCGTAGCGGGTATGGCCGAGAGTCTCGGTCATCAGTTCGTGCCAGACGTCCGCGATCTTCCAGAAGTTCATGTCCGGCCGGGTGGGCGTCGAATAGCCGAAGCCCGGCAGTGACGGGGCGATCACTTCGAAAGCGTCCGTGGGGTCTCCGCCGAACGCAGCCGGATCTGCCAGCCGGTCAATGACTTTCGACCAGTGCCAGAAGGTCCAGGGCCACCCATGACTGAGGATCAGCGGTGTCGGATCGGGTCCGACGCCCGGCTTGCGCATGAAGTGGACGCGAGTACCAGACACATCGACGAGGTAGTGCTCGTAGGCGTTCATCGCTCGTTCGGCGGCTCGCCAGTCGTACCCCTCGGCCCAGTACTCCACCAGCTCCTGGAGGAGCGCCCTCGGGACACCGTAGCTTCCGTCGTCGTTTCCGCTGTCATCCGGCCAGATCGTGGCACGCAGCCGCGATCGCAGGTCTTCGAGCACTCGATCCTCGATGGCGATCGGTGTCTGCGGCAGTACGTTCCCGCCGGTGCTCACGGTTCGCTCCCTTCAACGTTGTTGTCTTGCTCGTCGGAGAGCTGAACGATCCGATCGAGGACCCCCGCGATGCCCAACAGCCGCGTGCGGTCAGCAGGCGGGAGCCGATCGATGAGACTGCGCAGCCGCTCCACACGGTCGGCATGACGTCGGGATACCAGCGCCCGGCCCTCGGCCGTGAGAGACAACATCGAGGCCCGCCTGTCACACGGGTCGGGCGTGCGTTCGATGAGGCCGTCCCGCTCCAGCTTCGCCACCGCCGAGGTGAGCGCTGGTTGCTTGATCTGCTCCGTCTTCACCAGGTCGCTCAGCCGACACGTCCCCACCCTCGACAGAGTGTGCAGCACCGAAAGCGCGGAGAAGTTCAACCGCCCCGAGGACGGAAGACGGATGAACAATGAGTTGAAATTCTCGATCGACAGAGTTAGCCGCTCTATGGAATTGGCTGCATCCATCCGGGGACTATATCAATATTCGATGCAAGATGACGGACCGAAGGCCACAGGTAGGGCTACTGAAGTTCTAGTAGGGTCTTTCCCCGCACACGCCCAAGGCACTCGCGACATCGAGTCGCGCCACAGGCTGGAGCGAGACCAGCCCCGTGTACACGGGGAGCACGACGACGCGTTCGGCGCCATCGTCCGCGACTACGGCTCATCCCCGCATGCGCGGGGAGCACAGGCTATCGCGCTTGCGTTCGACAACGCGGTGCGGCTCATCCCCGCATGCGCGGGGAGCACCAACTCCAGCGCCCAGGCGACAGCAGCCAGCCAGGCTCATCCCCGCATGCGCGGGGAGCACATGAGGCATCACTTCATGCACCTGGGTGTCCTCGGCTCATCCCCGCATGCGCGGGGAGCACCCGAGAGCACGCAACTGCCGCCACGCCTCCAGCGGCTCATCCCCGCATGCGCGGGGAGCACACTTCCTGACCAGGCACTCTACCCACGAGTAACCCGATTCTCATTCACTTTCGAAGCACCCGGCAACCCCGCTGACGACCGACCGCACGGATCAAACAGTGACGATCGCCGTCAAGGGCTACTCCCACTGGCCCTTCCGGCCCCGCGAGACCCAAGTGGCTCACTGGATCAGGTCGGTGTGTGAATGGTACGGAACCTTCGAGCAGACGTAGAGTTGCAGCTGGTTGCCTCTGGAAACCTGAACCTTGGGAGGGTTCGCCACGCTGGCGTGACCGAGCGCGGCGATGGCTCGATCCTCGTGTGGGGCCCAGCTACTGGCGGTGCTGGCGTCCCATTCGTTCGAGGCGATCGTCAACAGGGGGCTCATCGCGGCGCCACAGTCGACACAGAACCGGGCGATGGGATCGGTGAGACCCCACCGGGGCCAGCCACCGACCTTCCAGCCGGGAGCGATGGACAACTCGTTGATGTAGAACTCCTCCCAGGCCATCGCATAGGAATCGTCCACCACGGCGCCAGCCGCCTGCCATGTGCTCCGGTCCGCCAGCTGCTGTCGCAGTTGCTCGCTCAATTCCAAAAAGTCGGGGTACTCGGTGATCTGCTCCGGCGCGAGCACACACGGCTCCGGCATATAGCCATATTCGACCTCGGACGGCGCGGGCGGCGTGGCGAGGACGTGGGTGACCTCAGCGGCGGTTCGCCAGAACAGCTCGGTCGGAGGCTTGTACTCCGGCGGATGCTCGAAGGGACACCACAGCACCTGGAGCAGGTCAGCTCGTCCGGGCGGTCGCAGCAACGGCACATCGCGCACATACAGCTGAGCCACCGGCAGCAGAGGAGAGACCGGGCCCTCGTGCCATTTGTCGCAGTACGGCCAGGGGTGTTCCGCAGGCCACAGCAGCGGACCTCCGACCGAACTGTCGTGCGGCGACGGAGAACCGGGGCGGGGATGTAACCGCAGCGCCGGGCGTGCCAGCGAGCCAAGTGCAGGAAGGGCCGTGGCGACGTCGAGCGGCCGCGGCGGGGTGGTACGGATGACGCTCATAGCGGCGATTCTGTCAGGACTCGTCTCCCAATGATTTCACCATCGGCGATGGGGCATCAGCCAACCGCCCCTGGACAAGCTCAGCGCAACTTTTCTCGTCCCTGGACCCCACACGCCTACCCCTGGTCTCGAGATTTGCGACCAGGTGCCATCAAGGTTCACGATCAGAATCAGCTATCCCCAGTGATGCCCCGAACGCCGCCAGAGATCCGAATAGGCGGGGGTGGAAACACTACTGCTGCACCAGCATCACAGCTCATCCCCGCCCGCGCGGGGAGCACTAAGCGTAGGGGTCGCGGGGCCGATCGTAGATCGGCTCATCCCCGCATGCGCGGGGAGCACATCTGCTCGACCAGGCGATGCGCGCACGCCGACGGCTCATCCCCGCATACGCGGGGAGCACGGGTGCGAGAGGCCTGGAATCTGATCGACCGACGGCTCATCCCCGCATGCGCGGGGAGCACGCCCGCCAACTCGACGACCTCGAAGGCTACAACGGCTCATCCCCGCATGCGCGGGGAGCACGCAGCGTGAGTATCGGCTGTATCGGTACGCGGAGGCTCATCCCCGCATGCGCGGGGAGCACGCACTGCTGAGCCCGCGAACTCGCGGCGCTGAAGGCTCATCCCCGCATGCGCGGGGAGCACACTTCCCGACCAGGCACTCTACCCACGAGTAACCCGATTCTCATTCACTTTCGAAGCAACCCGCCAACCCGCTGACGACCGACCGCACGGATCAAACAGTGACGATCGCCGTCAACGGGTACTCCCCCTGGCGCTTCCGCCCGCCCAGCGCCTCCAACTCCAACACCACTGCCGCGGCGACGATTTCGGCGCCTGCTTGGGCGAAGAGGTCGGCGGCGGCGGAGAGGGTGCCGCCGGTGGCGAGGACGTCGTCCAGGAGGAGGACTCGGCGGCCGATGAGGGAGATGCCGTCGGCGGGGATTTCGAGGGCGGCTTTGCCGTATTCGAGGTCGTATTCGCGGGTGACGACGGGGGGTGGGAGTTTGCCTGCTTTGCGGACGGCGAGGACGCCGGTGCCGAGGGTGGCGGCTACGCCTGCGCCGAGGAGGAAACCGCGGGCGTCCACGGCGGCGACGAGGTCGGCGTCGGGGGCGCTGGCGGCCAGGCAGTCGATGACGGTGCGGAAGCCTTCGGGGTCGGCGAAGACGGGGGTGAGGTCGGCGAAGCGGACGCCGGGTTCGGGGAAGTCTTCGCGCCAGCGGGTCAGCTGGTGGACGACCGCTGCGGCCTTACTTGTCCGCTCGGCGACTGCGTCGTCGGATTCGATCGCCGCGTGCTTGCTCATCGACACCTCTCCATAGTCACATCACCCACACACCTTGTCACCGCTTCAGTACCCACCGGTCCATGTTCCAACCGGTACCCGCCTGGGTGGGGGCCGCGATGCCGTTCTGCAAACCGCTGCCGAAGGCGATGGTGCGCGGCGTGGCGAACAACGGAATGCTCGGCATCTGCGCCCACAGCAGGTTCTCGGCCTCGGTGAGCAGATTCAGCCGTGCGGTCGAGTTGTCGTCGGCCGCAAGCTGATCGGTGATCGCATCGTAACGGCCGTTACCGAATCGCCCGAAATTCAGCCCGCTACCGGTCCGCAACGCGCTGGTCGCGGCCACGCCGTCCATCGAACCGGCGGGGCCGGGGACGCTCGCGGTACCGGCCAGCACGGCATCTACCGCGCCCGCGGCGAGCTGTGCGGGACGGAAATCGGGTGCGCCCGCGTCGACGACGGTGATACCTGCGGGTTTGCAGGATTCGGCGATTTTCGCGATGGTTCGGGCACGGCGATCGTCGGGGGCCTGATAGCCGACCCGGATGGTCAATTCCGGTACGCCCGCTGCCGCGAGGGCCGCTTTCGATCCGGTGATGTCGGCGTTGCGGAAGGATTCCGCGGCTCCGGTGACGGCCGGATAGTAGAGCGAATCCTGTTGGACGGTACGGGAGTTCAGCGGACCGGAACCGAGACCGGATTCGGGGGCCTCCGGTACCTTGCCGATCTCGTCGAACAGGGCCTGGCGCGGTATGCACAGGGCGAAGGCGCGTCGGGCTTCGACGGAGGAGAGCACACCGCCGGTGGACAGCACCAATTGCTCGGCGCCGCGTCCCGGCAGCTGCTGGACGGAGAAACCACCGAGATCGAGGTCGCCGACCGAGCCGGTGCCGATATCGACGACGCTCACAGCGCCCTCACTCACCTTGGCCGCGAGGTCGGTCGTCTTGGGCCATACCACCACCCGGCCGGTTTCGGGCTTATTGCCCCACCAGCGTTCGTTGGCCACCAGAACCAGGCCCTCGTCCTCGGTGAACGATTCGATCCGGTACGGCCCCGACGACGGGAACCGGCTCACATCCAGCTCACCCGGCGCCAGCGCCCAACCGCTGTTCCAGAAATCGGCCAGCCGCTGAATGGCGTTCGGATCACCGGACTGCATCACCGACACCACATTCGGCACATCGGCCGCACGCGCGGCGATATGGGCGGGCATCAGCTCACCGGCGGTGAACAGATTCCGCCATTCGAGATAGCGCCGGTCGGGCCGGAACACGACCGTGGCGTCCTTGGAACCGGGCAGGCATTCCACCCGCTCGATGTCCTCGTAACCGGCCGTGCTCGCGGCGTCGAACAGCGGCAGCGGGCCACCGTCGCCGGGGCGGGTGAACCGGCCGCTGCGCGCGGCCCAGGCCAGGATCAGGTCATCGCACGAGGTGGGTACGCCATCGGAGTACACACCGTCGGGATTGAGCCGGTACTGGATGGTCTGGGACTCCCCCGGCACCTCCTTGGCCGTGCCCACATCGGTGTCGGCGATCTGTTGACCATCGGGGCCGGTGTAGAAGAAGCCGGTCAGGACCCGCCCGAACACCGCGGTGGCGCCGGTGCTCGCGCCGGGCGTGCTGCCGCCGTTGTAGCTGGCGACGGCCGCGTCGACGGCGAACCCGATGGACGGAACCTGACTCTCACTCGAACATCCGGCCGCAAGTCCGGCCACCACCGCCGCGGCGGCCGCGGTCGCGAGCAGACGATACGCGAAACCTCGCGGCTGTCGCATGAACCGAACCCCCTGTCGTCAGTGGCTCTTACGGTGTCGTTTTCCGCTCGGGCGGGCGCCGGGGCGCGGGCCGGTGTCGCGGGTGCGGCGCGGTGGAGCGGAGGCCTCGCGACCGGCAGCTGTGCCCGCGCGACGCTCGCCCGCGGCGGCGGCCTTGGCTCCTGCCGCGCCGGACCGCTTGGCCAGCACCTTCTTGGTGTGCGCGGCCACCGGGCCCCAACGTTCCTTGATCGACACCAGCACCGGCACGGCGAAGAAGATCGACGAGTACGCGCCGACGATCATGCCGACCAGCTGCACCAGCGCCAGATCCTTCAGCGTGCCGACGCCGAGCAGCCAGACCGCGATGACCAGCATGCCGATGATCGGCAGGATGCCGATCACGGTGGTGTTGATCGAACGCATGAGGGTCTGGTTGGCGGCGAGGTTCGCCTGTTCGGCGTAGGTGCGTCTGGTCAGATGCAGGACGCCGCGGGTGTTCTCCTCCACTTTGTCGAACACCACGACGTTGTCGTAGAGCACGAAGCCGAGGATGGTCAGCAGGCCGATCACCGCGGCCGGGGTGACCTCGAATCCGACCAGCGAATAGATACCCGCGGTGACGACCAGGTTGAAGAACAGCGAGGCGATCGCCGCGATCGACATATCCCGTTCGAAGCGGATCGCGATATAGATCATCGTCAACACGACGAAGACCAGCAGCGCGATCACCGCCTGTCTGGTGATCTGACTGCCCCAGGTCTCGCTGATCTCGGCGATGCTGATCGCGTTGCGCGTCACCTCGCCCTCGGCGTTCTTCGGCTGGAACTCGTCGAACAGGGCGGTCTGCAATGCGGCGGTCTGCTCGAGGTCGAGGGTCTCGGAACGGACCTGGATGGTCGCGGAATCACCGGAACCGACCTTCTGCACCGTGACCGGCTCATGGCCGAGTGTCTCGGTGTAGACGTCCTCGACCTGCTGGGTCGTCGCGGTATCGGTCGCGGGCAGCTGGATGCGCGAACCACCGGCGAAATCGATGCCGAGGGTGAACCCGCGCACGGCGATGCTCAGGATCGACAGCAGCAGGAAGGTCGCGCTCAGCATGTAGAAGAACCGGCGGCGGCCGACGATCTCGAAACCACCGGTACCGGTGTAGAGACGTTCGAAGAAGCCGTGCTGCGGCGCCCGCGAACGGTTGGGGGCGTCCGGCTCCAGGGTCGGGCTCGAAGTGCTCATCGTGCGGTCTCCTTCACCAGCGCCGGTCCGCCCGCGCCGCGTTCCCTGGCTATCTGTTGCATCACACCGAGACCGTTCACCGACGGCTTCGCCCAGAACGGCGAGCGCGCGGCCAGCATCATCAGCGGTGCGGTGACCAGGTAGAGCACGATCACGTCGAGCACGGTGGTGAGGCCGAGGGTGAAGGCGAAGCCCTTGACCTGCCCGGCGGCCAGGATGTAGAGCACGACGGCGGCGATCAGGCTGACCGTCTTACCCGAGAGGTTGGTGCGCTGGGCACGGGCCCAACCGCGTGGCACCGCCGAACGGAAACTGCGGCCCTCCCGCATCTCGTCCTTGATGCGTTCGAAGAACACCACGAACGAGTCGGCGGTCATACCGATACCGATGATCAGACCCGCGATACCGGCCAGGTCGAGGGTGAACCCGATCCAGCGGCCGAGCAGCACGATCAGACCGTAGACGGCGACACCGGCCGCGACCAGCGACAGCCCGGCCAGGAAACCGAGCATCCGGTAATAGAGCAGGCAGTACAGCAGCACCACGATCATGCCGATCGCACCGGCGATCAGACCCGCGCGCAGCGAGGACAGGCCGAGCGTCGCGGAGACGGTTTCGGCCTCCGAGGTCTGGAACGACAGCGGCAGCGAGCCGTACTTCAGGGTGTTGGCCAGTTCCTTGGCGCTCGAGGCGGTGAAGTTGCCCGAGATCTGGGTGCTGCCACCGGTCTGCGGGCCCTGCTGCACGACCGGTGCGCTGACCACCTGCGAGTCGAGCACGAACGCGACCCGTCCGCGGCTGGCGTCCATCTGCTTCTGGGCGTACTCACCGGTGAGGTCGGCCCAGGCGTCGCTACCACTGGACTTGAACTCGAGGGTCACCTCGTGGCGAGCCTGCTGCTGGTTCAGACCGGAGGTGGCGTCCTTGATCTCCTGGCCGTCGATTCGGCTCGGCGCGAGCAGGAACACCTCGGTGCCCTCGGTCGAGCAGGTGACCAGCGGTTTGGCCGGATCGTCATTACCGGCCAGCGGGTCGGGCTTGGTGCAATCCATGGCCGCCATCGCGGCCTGCAATGTGGCCGGATCCTCGCTCTGCCTGGTGTTCTTCGCGTTCGCGATTTCCTGCTGCGCCTGTTCCTGCGGCGTGAGATCGGCGTCGTCGGCCGGTGGCGGCGCGGGTTCGGTCGGCGCCTGCGCCGGGAACACCCGGTTCTGCGGGGCCGGAGCCTGACCGGTCGGCGCGACACCGTCGGGCGTGGGCACCTGACCCGGGACCCCACCGGGTACCTGTCCCGGCGTACCGGGCACCGGCGGCTGGGTGCCCGTGCCCGGCTGCGGGGCCTGGGCGCCGTTCGTGGCGGGCGCGGACTGTACGACCGGCCGGATGTAAAGCTTGGCGGTGGTGGCCAGCGAACGCGCCTGCTGACTGTCGTCACCGGGCACGGTGATCACCAGATTGTCGCCATCGATGACGACCTCGGATCCCGAGACACCGAGACCGTTGACACGGTTCTCGATGATGCCCTGGGCCTGCTTCAGGCTGTCCTGGCTCGGTTTGCTGCCGTCGGGGGTGCGAGCGGTCAGCGTGACCCGGGTGCCACCCTGTAGGTCGATGCCGAGCTTCGGTGTCGGGGATTTGTCACCGGTGAAGAACACCAGCGCGTAGATCACGGCCAGCAGCGCGGCGTAGACACCGAGCAATCTGAACGGATGCGCCGATCCCTGGGAAGGTGGCACAGTTGGTCATCTCCTAGGCGGAAGTCGAGGTGGAACAGGCGGGCACACGCCGATGACGCCGGGTGCCGTGCGGTGGTCCGCAGGTGGGCATCCGGCGCGTACGCGGACGGTCAGTCCTTCGTCAGCCGGGTTTCGGTCTGCTCGGCGGATTCCTCGGTGGCGGTACCGGGCGTCTCGTCGACCTCGGTGTCACCGGTCGTCTCATCGGCCTCGTCCTCGATGCGAACCTCACGGATCGCCTGACGCAGCCAGGTGGTGACGACCTCCTCGGCGATCTCGAGGTCGACGGTCGTTTCATCGGCCTCGACCACGGTGCCGTACAGACCCGACGTGGTGATGACCTGGTCGCCGACCTTCAGGCCTTCCTGCATCGTGGCGACCTTCTCGGCTTCCCGCTTCTGGCGGCGGACGCCGAGGAACATCGGTACGAGCAGGGCTACCAGCAGCAGCGGAAACAGCAGTTCCATCGTCGAAGTCAGTCCCTAGTCTGTGGGGTGGGAATGGACAGGTACTCACACAGTCTGCCAGCTCGGGTCACCGGCACCACACCCGCACACCCCGGAGGGACATGCGGGCCGTCCTGCACGGTAGCGCGCGGCAGCGGGCCCCGCGCCCGAAACGTCGGCGGCGGGGCCCTGGTGTGGAAATATCAGGCGCTGCGGCCGTAGCTGTAGTCGTCGAGCGGGAAGCTCACCGCTTCCCGGTGCGCGTTGATGGTGCTGGTCGGGCGCAGGAGGGCCGCCTCACCGTGCTGGTTGAAGTAGTAGCTGCGCGCTGTCGAGCAGTCGCCACCGTAGAACACCGAATCATCGAGTTTGCTGGTCACCCGGTCCAGGAACTCGGTGTTGGCGCGTTCGGTCACCTCGAAGGTGGTCTCGCCGCGCCGGAACAGTTCGGCGAACAGCCTGCCCATATGTTTCATCTGCGCTTCGATGGTGGTGAAGTAGGACAGCCCGCTGTAGGAGTAGGGGCTGTTGAGGCTGAGGAAGTTGGGGAACTTGGGCACGGTGATGCCCTCGTAGGCCTGGAATCGGTTGTCGCGCCAGAACTTTCCGAGGTTCACCCCGTCGCGGCCGATGATCTCGATGGCCGGGAAGTTCACATCCCACAGGTTGAACCCGGTGGCCAGGATGAGGATGTCGATCTCGGTCTTGTGCCCGTCGGCGGTGACGATGCCGTCGGGTTCGATCCGCTCGATCGAGTTGGTCTCCAACCGCACATGCGGTTCGTTGAAGGTCTTGAAGTAGTGGTTGGAGAAGGTGGGTCGCTTACAGCCGAAGTCGTAGTGCGGAGTGAGCTGTTTGCGGGTTTCGGGATCGTGGACCTGGGCGCGCAGATGCGCCTTGGCCAGCAGCGCCGCACCCTTGTTCATGAGTTTGGCCTGCTTGAAGTGCAGTACGCCGACCACCATCAATGCCTCGAGCATGCTGGTGTTGACCAGGCGCGCGGCCTTCTGTGTGACCGGTGCGGAGGCGAACAGTTTCTGGACCGGCGCCGGAATCGGCGCGTCGACCTTCGGCACCACCCAGATCGGGGTGCGCTGGAAGACGGTCAGCTCGCGGACCTTCTTGGCAACCTCGGGGACCAGCTGCACGCCGGTGGCGCCGGTACCGATGACGGCGGCCTTGCGATCGGTGAGATCGACCTCGTCGTCCCATGCGGTGGTGTGGATGATCGTGCCCGCGAAGGATTCGATACCGGGGAACGGCGGGGTGTACGGCTGGGACAGAAAGCCGGTGGCGGCGAGCAGATAGCGGCTGGTGAGGGTCTCACCCCCGGCGACGGAAACGACCCACTGCTGCTGCTCTTCGTCCCATCGCGCACCGTCGACGACGGTGCCGAAGCGCATCCGGCGACGTAGACCGTATTTATCGGCGACGTGCTCGGCGTACTTCTTCAGCTCCGCGCCCGGCGCGAACAGCCGCGACCAGTACGGGTTGGGTTCGAAGGAATAGGAGTAGGTCACCGAGGCGATATCGACGGCCAGACCGGGATAGCGGTTCACATGCCAGGTGCCGCCGAGATCGTCCTCGCGTTCCAGAATGACGAAATTGCTCAGGCCGAGCCGGTCGAGCTCGATGCCCGCTCCCATCCCGCCGAAACCCGCACCGACCACGATCGCGTCGTACTGAGGCGCCACGTCGAACCTCCTGAATTTGTGCACCGACTCACCGGAATGACACATCATTCCGTTTGTGACGACAGTATCATCGCAGATGTGACGAAGCCATCCACCCGGGCCGAGCGGCGCAAGGCCGAACTGCGCCGAGAGATCATCGATACCGCCTTCGTATGCTTCGCCGAGAAGGGCTACCACGCGACCGGCATCGCCGATATCGCCGGTCATCTGGGGATCGGCCACGGCACCTTCTACCGGTACTTCAGCAATAAGCGCGACATCATCGACCATGTCATCGACGATCTGGCCGCAAGGATCATCGAAGCGCTCGGCACCGACAACGCTCCCGACGCCGCCACCAGCCTCGACGAGTACCGCGAGCAGATCGACCGCATCGGCGTCGCGCTGACCCACATCCTGATCGAGGACCGCCGGGTGGCGCAGTTGCTGCTGTTCCATGCCACCGGAATCGATGACGAGCTGACCGAACGCCTGTACGGCCTGCTCGACACCGCCGATTCGCTGACCGCTGGCTATCTGGAGCACGGCGTCGAACTGGGCTATCTGCGCGAGGACCTCGACACCGTGAACACCGCGCGTGCGGTGACCGGCATGTTGATGGCCGGTGTGGTGCACGGGTTGCGCGATATGGACGAGGCCGCCATCACCGCGTTGAACGAGGCCATCCGCCGACTGTTGATCGAGGGCGTGCGTAAACCCTGATCCGGGCCGTGGTGGCGGGTCGGCGACTCAGTCGAACAGGTCGAGGGTCGGATGCGGTTCGCGGCCACGGACCTCGATCGACCCGAACACCAGGTCGGGCGGCGGGACCAGGCCGAGATGTTCCCATGCGGTGGCGGTCGCGACGCGGCCGCGCGGGGTGCGGGCCACCATGCCCGCCCGGACCAGGAACGGTTCGCACACCTCTTCGACGGTGGCGGCCTCCTCCCCCACCGCGACCGCGAGCGTCGACACCCCGACCGGTCCGCCGCCGAAACCGCGGACCAGCGCGCCGAGCACGGCGCGGTCGAGCCGGTCGAGGCCGAGGGCGTCGACGTCGTACACCTGGAGCGCGGCGGCGGCGATCGGCCGGGTGATATGACCGTCGGCGCGGACCTCGGCGTAATCGCGGACCCGGCGCAGCAGCCGGTTGGCGATGCGCGGGGTGCCGCGGGAACGTCCGGCGATCTCGGCGGCGGCGTCATGGTCGATATCGACGCCGAGGATGCGCGCCGATCGCAACAGGATGCCGAGCAGTTCACTCGGTTCGTAGAAATCCATATGGCCGGTGAAACCGAAGCGGTCGCGCAGCGGACCGGTCAGCGCACCGGAACGGGTGGTGGCGCCGACCAGGGTGAAGGGCGCGATATCCAGCGGGATCGAGGTGGCGCCCGGACCCTTGCCGACCACGACGTCGACCCGGAAGTCCTCCATCGCCAGATACAGCATCTCCTCGGCGGGCCGTGCCATCCGGTGGATCTCATCGATGAACAGGACATCGCCGTCGACCAGATTGCTCAGCATGGCGGCCAGGTCACCGGCGCGTTCCAGTGCGGGGCCGGAGGTGATGCGCAGGGCGGTGCCGAGTTCGGCGGCGATGATCATCGCCATACTGGTTTTGCCGAGGCCCGGCGGGCCGGACAGCAGGATGTGGTCGGGGGTGCCACCACGCCCGCGCGCACCGCGCAGGACCAGCGCGAGTTGTTCGCGCACTCGGGGTTGGCCGATGAAATCGTCGAGCGATTTCGGGCGCAGGCTGGTCTCGATATCGCCGTCGGCGCTGGAATAGTGTGCGCTGACCGGGGATTCGTCGTTGTCGTACTCGTCGTGGTCCATGCGCGGCTACCGGTTCTTGCCCAGCAGGCCGAGCGCGGCGCGCAGGGCGATCGAGGTGGTGGCGGCCGGATCATCGGCCAGGACGGTGTCGACGGCCTGTTCGGCTTGTTTGAGCGGGAATCCGAGCCCGGTGAGTGCTTCGACCACCTGATCGCGCACCGGCGTGACGACGGCAGCGGGCGCACTGCCGGGCGGACCGGATTGCACCGGAACCAGATTCACCTTGTCGCGCAGTTCGACAACCATGCGTTCGGCGCCGCGTTTACCGATGCCGGGTACTCGGGTGAGGGCGGCGACATTGCTTTCCGCCAGTGCCTTGCGTAGCGCTTCGGGTTCGAGCACCGCGAGCACGGCCATGGCCAGCCGGGGGCCCACCCCCGAGACGGTTTGCAGCAGGCCGAACAGATCGCGCGCCTCGGTATCGGCGAAGCCGTACAGCGTCATCGAGTCCTCGCGCACGATCATCGCCGTGTACAGCCGCGCCTGTTCACCGCGGGTGAGCCCGGACAGGGTGGCCGGGGTGGCGTTGAGCCGGTATCCGACGCCCGCCGCCTCGACCACCACATGGTCGAGCGCGATCTCGAGCACCTCACCGCGTACCGACGCGATCACCGGCGCACCGCCTTCCGTTGTCGATCCAGCTTCTCGGCGTACTGCTTACGTGCCTGCTCGGCCTTGGCTTCGGCGCGGGCCATGCGGGCCAGCAGGGGCGCACGCCAACAATGACAGATGGCGAGGGCGAGCGCGTCGGCGGCGTCGGCCGGTTTGGGGGCGACCTGAAGCCCGAGAATGCGGGTGACCATTGCCGTCACCTGGGCTTTGTCCGCGGCGCCGTTGCCGGTGACGGCCGCCTTCACCTCACTGGGGGTGTGGAAGGCGACCGGGATACCGCGGCGCGCGGCGGCCAGGGCGATCACCCCGCCCGCCTGTGCCGTCCCCATCGCGGTGCGCACGTTGTGCTGGGCGAAGACCCGCTCGATCGCCACCGCGCCGGGGCGGTGGGTGTCCATCCAGTGCTCGGCAGCGTCGGCGACCCGCATCAGCCGCAGCGCCAGATCCATATCCGCTGGAGTGCGGACGACGTCGACGTCGAGTGCGGTGACCTTCCGGCCGACACCGCCGTCGACCATGCTGAGCCCGCATCGCGTGAGCCCGGGGTCGACACCCATCACCCGCACGGAAACACCCCTTCGGACACGCGAACAGTTGTTCGAAGTCTAGTGGACGTGCGGCGGTGACGGTTCCAGCGACACGGATCCACCCGGCGACCCCGCGACCGCCGGTAGAGCGATTCCCACACCTGGCCCCAACCCTAGAGGTGACGTAGGGTCCCGTGCGCCGCATGTCATGACATGCGGTGGCAGTACATGTAGTGAATGGAGTTGGAACAGCGTGTCGTTTTTGACAAAGGTCACCGGCTTGGCGGCGGCCGGGATGATCGGCTTGGTTCCCGTAGCCACACCCGCCCTCGCCCAGCAATCCCCGCAACAAACCCAGTACGCGCCGACGATGCTGGTGCTCGACGCGTCCGGGTCGATGCTCGCGCCCGATCCCAGCGGTGGAACCAAGATGGACGCCGCGAAGACCGCGGTGCGGACCTTCGTCGCCTCGGCGCCCGACGCCTCTCGCGTCGGCCTGACGGTCTACGGCACCGAGACCGGCAATTCGGATGCGGAGAAGGATGCGGGCTGTCGCGATGTCCGGGTGCTCGAACCCGCCGAGGCCATCGACAAATCCGCGCTGACGTCGGCGGTCGATCAGATCGCGCCACGCGGTTACACCCCGATCGGTACCTCGCTGCGTACCGCCAACGACGCGCTGCCCGACGAGGGGCCCAAGTCGATCGTCCTGGTCTCCGACGGCCTCGACACCTGCACGCCGCCCGACCCGTGTGAGGTCGCGCGTGAACTCGAGGCGCAGGGCACCGATCTCGTCGTGCACGCCATCGGTTTCGGGGTCGACGATCCCTCCCGAGCTCAGCTCACCTGTATTGCGCAGAGCACCGGCGGCACCTACACCGACGCCGTCGACGGCGAAACTCTCGAGCAGGTGCTGCCACGGGTGAGTGCCACCGCATTGCGCAACTACGCCGCCGCTGGCATCCCGATCGAGGGCACCGACGGTTACCGGGACGCGCCGGTCGCCGAGCCCGGCCAGTATCTGGATGTGCTCGGGCGGGAGAAGCCCCGCTACTACGCGGTGGACGTACCCGAGGGCGCGACAGCGTATTTCAGTGGCACCGTCTCGTTCCCGCGCGGCGGTGAGGCCCTGTTCGCGAACAACCGGCTCGATCTGCGCGTCTTCGGCGCCGATGGGCACGACTGCCATGTCTACGAGAACGAGCTGGCCACCCGATCGGCCGATGGTGTCGCGTTGACGGTCGGCACGGTGTGGGAGGGTGCGACGAAACCGGAGTCCGACAGCCCGGGCACTGCCGAATGCACCGGCGGCGGCCGGTACTACTTCACCCTGGAATGGGCCCATGTCGCCGATAACGCACCGGCGCAGCTGCCGATCGAGATCTCGGTCGGTATCGAGCCCGCGGTGACCGATCCCGGCGCGGCCGCCGATCCGACGCCGGTCACGTTCACCGCCCAGGATGGTCCGGTGGTGCCGGTGACCGGCGGCGGATCGTTCAATGTCGCGGCGACCCTGCCCGAATCCGGCCGGTACACCGATACCTTGCAGCGCGGTGAATTCGTCTTCTACCGGGTGAAACTGGACTGGGGTCAGGCGCTGGCCTACCGGGTGCGGTTCGCCGAGACGCCCGGTCGTGGATCCGAGAACATCTCCAATATCGCGACCACGCTCTACGCGCCCTACCGGGAGGAACTGGACTCCGACACCACCTCTTACGGTGGGCAGGAGAAGACATTGCCGACCAATGATCCCGCGTTGGCGACCGCGCCGATCCGCTATCTGAATCGCGAGGCCAACGGCGATATCGCGAAACAGGCCGTGGCCGGTTGGTATTACATCGCGGTGAAATTGAGCCCCGCGGCAGGCGAGGGCCGAGCCGCGGGCGTGCCGATCGAGCTGGAACTCGATGTCAGCGGCGAGCCGGAACCCGGACCGCAGTACCGGGAGGCCTCGGGTGAAACGTTCGGCAACGACAAGCCGGTCGATCGCCCCGGCGGTGATCAGACGGTCGCCGCCGCGGATTCCGGCGACGATGACGGAATATCGCCGGTGGTGTGGGTCGCGAGCGCGCTCGGGGTATGCGTGGTGGCCGCCCTCGGCATTCTCGTCGTGCTGATCCGCCGACGCGGGACACGCTGAGCCGAGCCCCGGTGCGTCGGTCTCATTCCGCGATGAGGCCGACGCGCCGGGCACGGGCCGTGATCATTTGCTCGGGTACTTGTAGAACCCTTCGCCGGTGGCTATGCCGAGTTTGCCCTTGTCGATGTAGTTCTCCTTCAGGAACGCGGCGAAGCGCTGGGCGGCCTCGTCGCCGTGTACGGAGATGTTGTACGGGGTGGTGAGCCCGATGATGTCGAAGATCTGGAACGGCCCCATGGGCGCGCCGGTGGCGATCTTCCACGTCTTGTCGACGGTCTCTGGTTCGGCGTAGCCGTCGGCGACCAGCTCACCCGCGGCGTTCAGGAACGGCACGAGCAGCGAGTTCAGCACATAGCCCGCCTTCTCCTTGTGCAGTTCGATCGGCACCATGCCGATGTCCTTCGCGAACTGCACCACCGTGGCGAACACCTGCGGATCGGTATCGGCGGTGCCCATCACCTCGGCGGTATTGAAGGCCCAGACGCGGTTGGCGAAGTGCAGTGCGAGGAACTTGTCCGGCCGTCCGGTCGCGTCTTTCATATCGCTGGGCAGAAGTGTGGAGGAGTTGGTCGCGAAGATGGTCTCGGGTGGGGCCAGTTTGCCCAGCTCGGTGTAGGTATCGATCTTGATCTGCAAGACCTCGGGGATCGCCTCGATCACCAGATCCGCTTCGCGCACCGCGTCGGCCAGATCGGCGGAGAGCCGGATCCGTGCGCGACCCTGTTCGGCCTTGCCGTCGGCCGCGCCGGGTACCTCCTCCCGATAGGTCTGCACCAGACCGTCGAATCTGGACGTCGCCTTCTCCAGAGCGGCGTCGTCGATGTCGTAGGCGACCACGTCGAAGCCGCTGTAGGCGGTCTGGAAGGCGATCTGCGAACCGAGCACACCCGTGCCGAGCACGGTGACCTTACCGATGGTTCCGGTCATAACCCTGCCTTTCCCTGGCGGACACCGGACGCCCCGCGCGGGCGTCGGCAATGGAGTTCCGAACGAAAAAGCCGATCCCCCAGCACGCTACTAGCAGGGGTCGACCGCGTCGACCGAGCGTATGCACCGGCGAGACACCGCGCCCGGCCGACAATCAGGCGACCGACCGCTGCCCGCCGTCGTCGAACACCTCGGCCAGCAATGCCGCGAGCCGCCGGAGCCTGGGCTCCGGTCGCGCACCGCGCCACACCAGGGCCAGCTGTGAGTCCTCGTCGAGTCCGTCGACCGGTAGGTAGCGGATATCGGTGCGCCGGTTGCGTTGTGCTGTCGGCGCGCACACCAGCATCGCGTGCTGCCCGGCGGCCGCGAGCGCCAGCGCCTCCTGGACGGTGGCGACCTCGACGCTGGACGAAACGACCCGGCCGAGCGGGGTGAAGGCCGGTGTGTGCGCCTGCTGCCAGTAGCCGGGTGCGTCACCGGCGATGGCGATGAGATCGGCGCGGGCCAATTCCTCGGCGTCGATCCTTTCCCGTTGGGCCAGTACGTGTTCCACACCGACGGCCAGCAGCCGCGATTCGGGCGGGAACGCGTATCCGACGGTCAGATCCGGCTCCCGAACCGGCAGCAGGACCACCGCGGCGTCGACGGTTCTGGCGCGCAACGCGCCGAACGGGTCGCCGAGCGGTAGCTCCCGCACGGTCAGCGATATGTCGGGATGTTCGGTGCGGAACCGACCGAACGCGCAGGTCACCGTTTCGTAGGCGGTGCCCTGAAAACCGAGCCGCAGCTGATCGGCTACGCCCTGCCTGGCACGGACCCGCTCGGTGTCGACGGCGTCGACCAGCTCCTGATATCGCGGCCCGACCGAACGGACGAACTCGAGTCCGAAGGCGGTCAGCGCAACCCGGCGGCTGGTCCGATCGACCAGCCGGGCCCCGATCTTGCGTTCGAGTGCCGCCACCAGTTGGCTGACCCGGCTCTGCGATACCCGCAGCCGGTCGGCGGTCCGACCGAAATGCAGCTCGTCGGCGAGTACGAGCAGCGTCTCGATCTCGCGCAGGGGCAGTTCCGGCATGCACGGTTCCTCTCGGCCGTTCATCGAACCGATTCCGATGAACTCAGCTGATCGAACGATGAGCTGATCGTCGTTGTTCCGCCCTGCGCCGCCTCGTTGACTGGATGCATGACCATTGCGAATCGAATCCGCACCACCGTCACCGACGATCCGGTGACCCCCCGCGGCGGCTGGCCCGCGGTCGCCGTGCTCACCATGGCCACCTTCGTGGTGGTCACCTCCGAGATGCTGCCGGTCGGCGTGCTGACTCCGATGTCGCAGGGGCTGGGTATCTCGGCGGGCAGCACCGGGTTCAGCCTCGCCATCACCGGCATCGTCACCGCGGTCACCGCTCCGTTGGTCGTGCGACTGATCGGTGCGATCGACCGACGGACCGTGCTCTCGGCGGCCACAGTGGTGCTCGCGGTCGGAAACCTGATGACCGCGCTGGCCCAGGGCTTCACCCTGCTCGCGCTGGGCCGGGTGATCGTCGGGATCGGGATGGGCGCGGTATGGGCCCTTGCGGCGGCCGTCGTACCTCGCCTGGTGCGGGAACGACATGGCGCGACGGCGGTGTCCATCGTCGTCGGCGGAGTCGCGGCGGCCTCGGTGCTCGGTGTCCCCGCGGGGACTTTCGTCGGTGAACTCGCGGGCTGGCGCAGCGCGTTCGCTCTGCTCACCGCGACCGCGCTGGCGTTGAGTGTGGCGTTGGTCCTCATGCTCCCGCGGTTGCCCCGGCAGGCTGGCGCCGGTCGAGCGGGCGGCGAACCGCCGCGGCTGTGGCGGATCCCCGCGGTCCGCACGGGACTCGCCGCGGTCGCCTTCGTCGTCACCGCCCATTTCGCCGCCTACACCTATGTGCGTCCCACGCTCGAGGATCTCGCCGGGCTCGACGCTTCGGCGGTATCGGCCCTGCTGCTGGTCTACGGCGTCTGTGGGCTGGTCGGGAACTTCGCGGCGGGCGCGGGTGCGGCACGCCGCGCCAGGATCACGTTGCTCGTCCTGGTCGGCGGTGTCACCGTGGCCCTGCTGGTGCTCACGCTCGCTGTGTCGGTCGTCGGCGCGGTGGTCGCGATGACGGTATGGGGGCTCGCCTACGGCGGCCTGTCGGTCTGCGGTCAGCTCTGGGTGAGCCAGGCCGCACCGGAGCACCGTGAGCAGGCGACAGGCCTGTACGCGGGGGTGTTCACCGGCAGTATCGCCCTCGGCGCGTTCGCCGGTGGCATCGTCATCGACTCCGCAGGCCTGCGACCGCTGCTGTGGGGCGCGATCGCGGCGGCCGCCGTGGCGTTGCCGATCGCGGCGGCGGGCCGGGCGCCGCGGCGATGAGTGCGCGGGCGGGATCAGCTCGGGGCGTGGGCGGCGAAGGCGGTGAAGGCGCGCTCGTCGAACAACACGAAGCGAGCCACCCGCACCGATGTGCTGGTGCTACGCACCGTTTCGACAGCGATACGGGCGCCATCGTCGATCGGCCAGCCGAAGATGCCGGTCGAGATCGCCGGGAACGCGACGGTGGCCGCGCCCAGTTCATCGGCCACCCGAAGGGATTCGCGGTAGCAGGAGGCCAGCAGGGCGGAACGGTCGTCACCGGCCGACCAGACCGGCCCGACGGTGTGGATGACCCAGCGGGCCGGAAGGTCACCCGCCGTCGTGGCCACCGCATGACCTGTCGGCAGACCCTTGCCGTAGTGGGCGGCGCGCAGTTCGCGGCAGGCGGCCAGGATCGCCGGACCGCCCCGCCGGTGGATCGCACCGTCGACTCCCCCGCCACCGAGCAGCGAGGAATTCGCGGCGTTCACCACCGCGTCGACGTCCTGTTCGGTGATGTCTCCGCGCACGAACAGCAGCTCGACCATGCCTCGATTCTCACCGGCAGACCGCGGCGTCGCCACCCGGTTTCCCGGGTGATCCCGATGCAGCCGGGCATATCGTTGGCAAACCGATGCGCATACCGGTGGCGAATGTCCCGCACTCGGGCCGCTCGCGCTTCTACCATCCGAGCATGAGCAATGGCGCCAAGGCTGTCCTCGAGGGCGGGCCGCAGGACCTGCCCGCACGTATCGTGCCGATCACTCCGCCGGGGTTCGAGCTGAAGATCCCGTTCAAAGGTGGTTACGAACATTTCAAGACCACCGGACGAGAGCAGGACACGCCCGAGGGCCGACTGCCGGTCTACGCCTGGAGCGATCGCACCGAAATCGCGGAGTGACCCACCCGCATCCCTTCGGGCGGCGGCGCCGATAGGGCCGCCGCCCACTCCCCTGCTCGATTCGTCGGGTCGAACGATCGACAAACGCGTAACCACATGGTTACACTTTTGCTGTGGACGAGGTAGCGAGCGCGATCGCTGATCCGATCCGCCGGGACATCCTGGAGATGCTGCGCGGCACCCGGCTCACCGCCGGTGAGATCGCCGGGCAGTTCACCATCAGCAGACCGGCGATCAGCAGGCATCTGCGCGTCCTACGCGCGAGCGGGCTGGTGCGCGACGAACTCGTCGGCAGACAGCGCTACTACCGGCTCGACACCACGCCACTCGAAGCGCTCACCGAATGGCTGGCCGGATTCGCCCGGCCCGCCATCTGGGAACACCACCTCGACGCACTCGACACCGAGGTCTACCGGACCAGGCGTGAGCGCCGGTCCGCACAGCCCCCGACGACAGAGGAGAACCTCGCATGACACCCCGGCCCACCGGACGACTGTTCCCCGCACAGACGGGCCGCGATCTGGTCCTGACCCGCACCTACCGCGCCCCGATCGAGGACGTCTGGGCGAGCATCACCGACTCCGACCGCACCGCCCGCTGGTTCGGCCCGTGGAAGGGCGAGGCACGGGTGGGCGCGACCGTCCAGGTGCAGATGGTCTTCGAAGACGAGCAGCCGTGGATGGATATGCGGATCGACGCCTGCGATCCGCCCCGCCACCTCGGCATCTCCGCCGAAGACGAGGCCGGGTCCTGGTTCCTGGACGTGGTCCTCACCGAAACCGGCGATACCACCGAACTCCGCTTCACCCATCATCTGCGCACCGAGGACGAAATCGCCCAGGCCCCGCAGGTCGGCCCGGGCTGGGAGTACTACCTGGACCTGCTCGGGGCGGCCCGTGCGAACACCGACCACCCCGACTTCGACGACTACTACCCCGCGATGAAGCAGTACTACGAACAGCAGTTGGACAGTTAGTCGTCCAGTTCGGCGAGCACCTCGTCGGAGACGTCGACATTGGTGTAGACGTTCTGCACGTCGTCGCTGTCTTCGAGGGCGTCGACCAGTTTGAAGACCTTGCGGGCACCGTCGGCGTCGACCGCGACGCTGACCGAGGGCTGGAAACCGGACTCGGCGGAGTCGTAGTCGATACCGGCGGACTGCAATGCCGAACGCACCGCGATCAGATCGCCGGGCTCGCTGATGATCTCGAAGGCCTCGCCGAGGTCGTTGACCTCTTCGGCACCGGCGTCGAGCACGGCCATCAGCACGTCGTCCTCGGACAGACCGTTCTTGTCCAGGGTCACGACGCCCTTGCGGTGGAACAGGTACGACACCGAACCCGGATCGGCCATATTGCCGCCGTTGCGGGTCATCGCGACACGCACTTCACCGGCGGCGCGGTTGCGGTTGTCGGTGAGGCATTCGATCAGCACAGCGACACCATTGGGGCCGTAGCCCTCGTACATGATGGTCTGCCAGTCGGCGCCACCGGCTTCCTCGCCACCGCCGCGCTTACGGGCGCGCTCGATGTTGTCGTTGGGGACCGACGACTTCTTCGCCTTCTGGATGGCGTCGTACAGGGTCGGGTTGCCATCCGGGTCACCGCCACCGGTCCGGGCCGCCACCTCGATGTTCTTGATCAACTTGGCGAAGAGCTTGCCGCGCTTCGCGTCGATCGCCGCCTTCTTGTGCTTGGTGGTGGCCCATTTGGAGTGGCCGCTCATTCCCCTACTTCCTTCAGGTCGATGGCACGTGTGGTCGTCTGCGGTACCGGCGGGGCCGGGGCGGACAACTCGTCCAGACTACTCGGCGGTCGCATCGGGCATGGGCGGGCGGGCCCGAATAGCCCGGTTTCGAGCGCGACCGGGCCGTCGACGTCGCCGCCGATTCGTCGCCCGGATCACGCGGCGGCCGATCTGTCCGGCTCTGCCTACGTGGTGATGCCGCACCGTTCTCCGGCCCTCGACCGGGTCAGGCAGTGACCGATTTGCCTGGCCCAGGATCTACCTGGTGACGCCGCGCTGGCGTCTCCGACCGGTCAGGCGGCGCGGACCAGATCGACGAACAAGCGGTGCACCCGCAGATCGCCGGTGACTTCGGGATGGAACGAGGTCGCGAGCACATTGCGCTGACGCACGGCGACGATCCGGCCCTCGGCGGGACCACTCGGCACCCGCGCCAGCACCTCGACACCGTCGCCGACGCGCTCCACCCAGGGCGCCCGGATGAACACCGCGCGGACCGGGCCGTCGTCGAGGCCGGCGAACGCGAGATCGGTTTCGAACGAATCGACCTGACGGCCGAAGGCATTGCGGCGCACCGTCATATCGATACCGGACAGATGCTCGGCGTCGGGGCGGGTGTCGAGCACTTCGTCGGCGAGCAGGATCATCCCCGCGCACGATCCGAAGGCGGGCAGTCCGTCGCGCAGCCGGGCGCGCAGCGGTTCCAGCAGCTCGAACACCTGGAGCAGTTTGCTGATGGCGGTGGACTCACCGCCGGGCAGCACCAGCCCGTCGACGGCGGCGAGTTCTTCGACCCGACGCACCAGCACCGGGCGCGCACCACAGCGCTCCAGCGCCGACACATGTTCGCGCACATCGCCCTGGAGGGCCAGCACACCGATGGTCGGCTGCGCGCTCTCGCGCGCGAAGGTCTGCGCCGCGGGCGCGGCGACCGCTGAACCGTTCACCCCGCAGAGCTTACGAGGCGCGCGGCTGTGGGCCCGCTCACGGTGGCCGTCAACATTGCGTCAAGGCCTGCCGGTGATCGGCACGCCCGGACCGACACTCACTGACATGACTACTGTGTTGCCGTCATCGAAGCCGGTGACCCGCGCGGGCGGCGCCGCGTCGGACCGGGGACTGACCGTCCCGACGGGTTTGTCCGGGCTCTCCTTGGATGCGATGGCGTCGGTGTCCTACGGTCCGGAGGCCATCGTGCTGGTGCTGGCGGCGGCCGGGGCGGCGGGGCTCGGGATGACGCTGCCGGTGACGCTGACGATCACCGTGCTGCTTGCGCTGCTGATCGCCTCCTATCGGCAGGTCATCGCGGTGTTCCCGAACGGCGGCGGCGCGTACGCGGTGGCCAAGGCACAGCTGGGTGATCGGGCGGCGCTGGTGGCGGCGGCCTCGCTGATCGTGGATTACGTGCTGAATGTCGCGGTATCCATCGCGGCCGGTGTGGCGGCACTGACCTCGGCGTTCCCGGCGCTGCACGGCTATACGGTGCGGTTGTGCCTTGCGGTGCTGCTCGGCATCACGGCGGTGAATCTGCTCGGCATCGCCCACAGCGCGCGGGTGTTCATGGCGCCGACGATCGTGTTCGTGGCCGGTATCTGCACGGTGATCGTCGCCGGTCTGCTGCGCACCGAACCCGCGAGCGTCACCACCGCCGCGGCGACGGTGACCGATGTGCAGACGGTCGGAGTCCTGTTGCTGCTCAAGGCCTTTTCCAGCGGCTGCGCGGCGCTGACCGGGGTGGAGGCGATCGCCAACGCCGTGCCGAGTTTCCGCGCACCCGGAATTCGGCGGGCGCAGCGCGCGGAGGTCGCCCTGGGTGCGCTGCTCGGCACGATGTTGATCGGGCTCGCGCTGCTGATCGAGAAGTTCGCGCTGCATCCCGTGGCGGGCACCACCGTGCTGTCCCAGCTGACCGAGGCGGCGTTGGGTCACGGAATCGGCTACTACATCGTGCAATTCGCCACGGTGGTACTGCTGGCGCTGGCCGCGAACACCTCCTACGGAGGGCTGCCGACCTTGACGCGCCTGCTGGCCGATGACAACTGCCTGCCGCACCGATTCGCGGTGAGTTCACCGCGCCGGGTATACCGCTACGGTGTGCTCGCCCTCGGGGTCTGCGCGGCGGTGCTGCTGATCGCCGCCCGCGGCAATATGAACGCACTGGTGCCGCTGTTCGCGATCGGCGTATTCGTCGGCTTCACGCTCGCCCAGGTGGGCATGGTGCGCCACTGGTGGACGACACCGCAGGCCGATCGCCGACGGCTGCGGTTGGCGCTCAACGGGTTCGGCGCCGCGGCCACCGGTGTGGCCGCCCTCGTCACGACGGCGATGAAGTTCCGGGAGGGCGCGTGGTTGATCGTGGTCGTACTGACCGCACTGGTTTTCGGGATGCGGCGGGTGCGACGCGCGTATCGGCTGATCGGCACCCATCGCCGCGCCGACGCCGTACCGCCTCCCCCGCGACCGCATGACACCGTCGTCGTGGTGCCCGTCGCGGAGGTATCCGGGCTCACCTGCGAGGCCTTGTCGACGGCGTTGTCGTTGGGGAGTGAGGTGGTGGCGGTACACGTCTGCCTGGACGACGAACGCGCCGACGAATTCACCGCCGCCTGGGACGACTGGCATCCCGACGTCCCACTGGTCCTGCTCCCCGACCGGGACGCGACCGTCGGCGGCGCGGTCGCCCACTACCTACGGCAGACGTTCCCGGATCGGCGCAAGATCGTGGTCGTCGCCGAGGTAGACCCGCCCACCGGCTGGGATCGGGTGCTGCCGAGCCATCGCAGCGATGAACTCGAACGCACCCTGCGACGGATGGACGACACCGTCGTCTGCCATCTCCGGGTCCAGGCGGTCTGAATTCCGCGGCGGGGCCCTACTTCTCGCGTGGGGTGCGGATCAGCCCTTCCTGCACCACGGAGGCCACCAGTTCGCCCGCCCGGTTGAAGATCTTTCCGCCGGTGAGGGCGCGGCCGAAACCCGCCGATGGTGAGGACTGGTCGTAGAGCAGCCAGTCGTCGGCGCGGAACGGGCGCAGGAACCACATCGCGTGATCGAGCGAGGCATCCTGGGTGGGTTCGTCGGGGTGGGTGACCTTGGACGAACCGAGCAGCGTCATATCGCTCATATAGGCGAGGGTGCACACGTGGAACAGCGGATCGTCGGGCAGCGGGTGCCGGTAGCGGAACCACACCTGCTGCGGCGACACCACGCCCGGCCGCTGGGTGACCGACTCCTGCGGGACGGGCCGGATATCCCAGTGCTCCCATTCCCGCATCGCCCACAGCCGTTCGGGGCTCATGGTGGTCTTCGCATCGGGCAGTTCGTCCGGTGCCTGCACCACGGGCATCTCGTCCTGGTGGCTCGGGCCTTCGTCACCGACGTGGAACGACGCCGACATGGTGAAGATGGCGGCGCCGTCCTGGACGCCGGTGACCCGGCGGGTGCAGAAGGAGCGGCCGTCGCGGATGCGTTCGACCAGGTACACGGTGGGCTGGTCGGGGTTGCCCGGACGCAGGAAGTAGCCGTGCAGCGAATGCACCTGGAACCGCGGGTCCACCGTGCGCACGGCCGAGACCAGCGCCTGGCCCGCGACCTGTCCGCCGAAGGTTCGCCGCAGCTGGGTCTTGGGCGAGGCTCCCCGGAAGATATCTCGCTCGAGCCGATCGATCTCCAGCGCTTCTTCGATGGTCGCCAACTTCTCCGCCTCTCCGCGCCACTGGCCGGTCGTGTGAGTACTGCGCAACCGTGCGGGCGATCGAGCGGCAACTACGTACCGGCCGGTCCCCGACGGGATCTCTATGTTCGCACGCAGTCGGGGTGGGTCCGGCAGGGGGCGTCCCGCGGGGCCGAGGAGGGCACCACGCTGCGGCCCCGAGCCGTATGGGCCCGGAATGGGCGATCGCGCCGATGTCAGGCGCAGGCGGGAGACTGTTCACCGAGCATCGACACCATGGTGCAGGCCCAGAGCAGCTGAACCTTCCACGTACCGTCGTCGACCACGAACGGGATGTCGGCCGGGCTGTTCACGCCGTTGATGGTGAGATCCGCCGTCGCGTAGATCGCGTCGCCGAAGGGATCCGGGTCCACCTCGACGACCCGCAACCGCACTCCCGCCTCGTGCACTATCTGCGCCAACTGGTAGGGCAGATCAGGATCGGCTTGTGCGCCCTGGACGAACATGAGCTTGTGCTCGTTGCGGACCGGGTGGACCCACGCCCACGCCCGAGCCACCGGATCGAGCCCGGTGCTGAGCTGATCGGACAGCTCTTCGGCGGTCGGGAGTGGTGGACGTTCGTCATCGGCGGCGGCCGGGCCGGTCGGGCCGAGCGTCAGCGCGACGGCCAGGACGACGATCGCGAGAAGGCCGGTCCGGTGAAGGTTCATCTGTGCTTCCCCCTGCGTCGTGGAACTCCGAGACCGGGTTCACCGAGACTCGGAAAGTACCACGACACCGAAGGATCCGGCCGATACCGGCAGCAGGATCGATATGCGTTCCGGCGGGGCGGCAGCCGACTGCCGCCCCGATCACGGACGCAGGTTCACCAACCGCGTTCGGCCAGGCGATGCGGCTGTGCGATGTCCTCGACATTGATGCCGACCATGGCCTCACCGAGACCACGCGACACCTTGGCCAGCACATCGGGATCGTCGTAGAAGGTGGTGGCCTTGACGATGGCGGCGGCGCGCTGGGCCGGGTTGCCGGACTTGAAGATGCCGGAGCCGACGAAGACGCCCTCGGCGCCGAGCTGCATCATCATCGCGGCGTCGGCCGGGGTCGCGATACCACCGGCAGTGAACAGCACGACCGGCAGCTTGCCGGTTTCGGCGACCTCTCGCACCAGCTCGTAGGGCGCCTGGAGTTCCTTGGCGGCCACGAACAGTTCGTCGGCGGGCAGCGACGACAGCTTGCGGATCTCCTGGCGGATCTGACGCATATGGGTGGTGGCGTTGGAGACGTCACCGGTGCCGGCCTCACCCTTGGAGCGGATCATGGCCGCGCCCTCGGTGATGCGGCGCAGGGCCTCACCGAGGTTGGTGGCGCCACAGACGAAGGGAACGGTGAAGTTCCACTTCTCGATGTGGTTGGTGTAGTCGGCGGGGGTCAGCACCTCGGATTCGTCGATGTAGTCGACGCCGAGGCTCTGCAAGATCTGCGCCTCCACGAAGTGGCCGATGCGGGCCTTGGCCATCACCGGGATCGACACCGCGGAGATGATGCCGTCGATCATGTCCGGATCGCTCATCCGGGACACCCCACCCTGGGCGCGGATATCGGCGGGCACCCGCTCGAGCGCCATCACAGCGACCGCGCCCGCGTCCTCGGCGATCTTGGCCTGCTCCGGGGTGACGACGTCCATGATCACCCCGCCCTTGAGCATTTCGGCCATACCGCGCTTCACGCGGGCGGTACCCGCCTCACGGGTCGCCTCGGTGGTCTTGGTGGTCTCGGGCGTTGTCACGGCAAACTCCTGTGTCATGTGCGCCTATGCGATCGTCAGCGATGGAACGACACGATTCTAGGCGTGCCCCGATGTGCCATTGATAGCCAGTTGGAGACGACTGGCCTTCCCACGACCAGCGCGTTCCTCGGACACCGTGTGCACTGGACCGGTTCCGAGCGACTTGTTGTGCACTCGTTGGGCCAGCCTGAAAGACCCGGCCGACCCAACGAGCACAGAGGCGATAGTCACATCGGGTTGCTTACCCGCAACGTTGCCCAGGGATCATCCCCGCTCACGCGGGGAACAAATTCTAGCGATCGAGGGAATAGCAATGTGATTCGACCAACCTCGTTGCATATCGTTTCATAGCAAAGTCAGATAACAAAGCAGAGCGCAGTACGAGCCATCGGTCAGCGGATGGAACGCACCTCGGGGTCGGTGGCCGCGACCGCCGCCGCGGCGGCTTCGGCGATGAGTTCGTCGAGGTGGTAGGGGTACACGGTCTCACCGGCGGCGTCGAGTGCGGTGATCTCGGCCGCGGAGCACCAGCGGTGCCCGGTGATCGAACGCCGCTCGATATAGGTGAGGTTGGCCGGGCGTGGATCGAATTGCGGTATCCGCAGCGCGAAGAACAGTTCCTCGGAGCGGATGAGTTCACCGTTGAACGGGAACACCGCCACCCGCCGCCAGATCGGCCCGCGCAGCGCCGCCGGATCGGCGGTGTACCCGGTTTCCTCGTACACCTCACGCACTGCCGCCGCACGCAGACTCTCCCCCGGTTCCACGCCGCCGCCGACGGTGAACCAGAACGAGACCTCGGGCACCTTCGGATCGTTGCCACGCATGAGCAGCACACGGTCCTGTTCATCGATCAACACCACCCGGGCCGAGGTGCGGATGGTGTCGACCTCGAGTCCGGTCGCGGCGGCCGGAGTGGCGCGTTCGGTGATCTCGAAATAGGTGGGCAGCGGTGCGGTACCGCCCAGGTGCAGGATCCGCACCGGGCGCCGGGTGCGCAGCGCGAGGGTGTCGCGTACCGCGTCGTTGTGGAACCGGCGCGCGATCAGCACTCTGGCCTCGGCGTCGGCCAATTCGGCCACCAGTTGCGGGCGCAGCTGTCCGATATCGACCGCCGACAGGACCGCCGAGAGCTGGTTCTCCACCGTCTCCCGGTCGGCGCGGCCCGCGCGTTCGGCGCGGTCGGCCAGTGTGGCCAGCTGTTTGGCGTGCTCGGTGAGCACCGGATCGGAGACGGGGCCCGCGATCGCCATCGACACCGCCCGCGCCACCACCGCGCGCCGCGCCAATGCGCCGTCGAGCGCCTGCCAGGACTGATCCGACCGCACATGCAGCCGGTCGAGCCGGTTGGCGGTGGAATAGGCCCACAGGCCGATGGCCACGATCACCGCGGCGATCAGGGCGAGAACGAGAACGGTCGTCGCGGAGAAGGTGATCATCCGGCTGCCCGCACCCGGACGTCGCCGACGGTCACCGTCTCGTACACCCGCAGAATCTGTTCGGCCACCACCGGCCAGTCGTATTCGCCGACGACCTGCGTCGCCGCCCGCACCAGTTCCGCGCGCCGGGCGTCATCGGTGAGCACGGTGTCGAGCGCCGTGGCCAGCGCCGTGGCATCGCCCACGGGCACCAGCAGACCCGCCAGACCGTCGCGCAACACCCGGCGGAACGCGTCGAGTTCACTGGCGACCACGGCGGTGCCCGCGGCCATGGCCTCGATCAGGATGATGCCGAAACTCTCCCCACCCAGATTCGGCGCCACGTAGACGTCGGCGCTGCGCATCGCCGAGGCCTTCTCCGCATCGGAGACCTGGCCGAGGAACCGCAGATGCCCGGCGTGTGGGCCGGCCTCCCGGCGCAGCCGCTCCTCATCGCCGCGGCCGACGATCAGGATCTCGATCTCCGGATGCTTGCGCACCAGCTCGGGCAGGGCGCCGAGCAGCACTTCCATCCCCTTACGCGGTTCGTCGTAACGACCGAGGAACAGAACCGTCCTGCCCCGGCGCGGATAGCCGTCGAGCATGGGCGCACGCGCGAAGGCCGGGACGTCGACCCCGTTGGGAATCTCCACCGCGTCCGAGCCCAGCGCCTCGACCTGCCAGCGCCGCGCCAGCTCCGAGACGGCGATCCGGCCACTGATCTTCTCGTGATACGGCCGCAACACCCCCTGAAAGGTGCTGAGCACCAACGATTTCGTGGTCGAGGTGTGGAAGGTCGCCACGATCGGGCCTTCGGCGATCTTGAGCGCGAGCATGGACAGGCTCGGCGCGTTCGGCTCGTGGATGTGCAGCACGTCGAAATCGTTGCCGTCGATCCAGCGGCGGATGCGGGTATAGGCCGTCGGCCCGAACGACAACCGCGCGACCGAACCGTTGTACGGGATGGCCACCGCGCGACCCGCCGAGACGACGAACTCCGGCAGCGGGGTCGAATCGGAGGCGGGTGCGAGGACGCTCACCTTGTGTCCGCGCTCGATCATGACCCGCGCCAGCTCTACCACATGTGCCTGCACACCGCCGGGTACGTCGAACGAATACGGGCAGATCATGCCGATCTTCATCGCTTCGCGTCTCCCCCGTCAGGCGTGCCCGGTTCGTCCGGATCCGCTTGCGCGGCCGCGATTCTGGCGCGGCGCTGCTCCGACAGATCGTTCTCCCACAGCGGTTGCAGCATGTGCCAGTCCGCAGGGTGAGCCGCGATATTGGCCGCGAAACGATCGGCCAGCGCCTGGGTGGCCGGTCCGATACCGCCCGAGACATCCAGCGGTGCACCGGCTTCCAGGCCCCAGGCCTCCTGCCCGGACTCGTCGACGGTGAACCAGGCGTGCACCGGCAGCAGCGCGGCACCGGTCTCGATCGCCAGTTTCGCCGCCCCTGCGGGCATCCAGGTGCGTTCGCCGAAGAAGTCCACCGGCACCCCCTTGCCGGTCAGATCACGTTCACCCATCAGGCAGATGATCTTGTTCTCCCGCAGTCGCGCCGCCAGCTGCGGAAACGGCGGCTGTTCGCCACCGGTCAGCGGGAACACCTCGAAGCCGAGGCTTTCCCGGTAGGCGACGAATCGTTCGAACAACGATTCCGGTTTCAGCCGCTCGGCCACGGTGGTGAAGGTGCCGTAGTTCTGCACCAGCCACATGCCCGCCATATCCCAGTTCCCGGAATGCGGCAGCACCAGGATCAGTCCGCGGCCGGCGTCGAGCGCGGCGTCCACATGGGTGAGGCCGCCGACCGGCATCCGACCCGAGGCCGCCAGCGCCGCATGGTCCATGGTCGGCAGGCGGAACGCCTCACGCCAGTAGCGGGCATAGGAGCGCATACTCGCGCGGATCAGATCGTCGGGCACCGCTTCGGGTGCCATGGCGAGCACGCGCGCGAGGTTTCGGCGCAGTTGTGGCGGGCCGCCACCGCGTACCGCGCGGTCGGCGCCCCAGTCGAACAGTCGGCGCGCGGTCCGCTCCGGCAGCGCCCGCACCAGCCGCCAACCCGCACCATAGGCACGGTCGCTGAGACCGCCCCTGATCCGGGCGGCGAGAGTGTCGTCGGGATGCTCGGCCGAGGGCCGGATGGCGGCCGCGGTCATGACGACCGATCCGTCGAGTCCGCCGTCGGCTCCTGCGGACGTGCCATCGGGATGATGTCGCGCGCGCCCGGCGAACTGCGCACCGCGAGCACCCGCTGGAACACCGTCACGATGCTGAGCACCGCGAGGATCCACATCGCGACGTGCACCGCCCAGGTCAGCCATTCGATCCCCCAGTATCCGCCGATGCCGGTGAGTCCGGCGCCGACCAGCACGATCACCAGCCGGTCCGGGCGTTCGATCAGACCACCGTCGGCCGAGAGTCCGCTGGCTTCGGCTCGTGCCTTCGCATACGAGATCACCTGCGAGGTCACCAGCACGACCAGGGTAGCGAACAGCAGCGGCTTGCTGTGCTCGTGATAGACCGCCCACCAGGCCAGACCACCGAAGATCGCGCCGTCGGCGAGGCGATCGCAGGTGGCGTCGAGTACGGCGCCGTACTTCGTGCCGCCGCCGCGGGCCCGTGCCATCGCGCCGTCGAGCATGTCGAACATGACGAACAGCCAGATCACCATGGTGCCCCAGAACAGGTGACCGGACGGGAACAGCGTGACCGCCGCGGCGATCGAGGCGGTGGTCCCGATGAGGGTCATCGCATCGGGGGTGAGGCCGGTGCGCACCAGTGCCCTGCCGAGCGGCGCCGTGGCTTTGGCGAACGTCGCGCGACCGAAGATGCTGAGCACCGATCTACACCTCGTCCCAGGCCGCCGCGAGCAGCGCCCTGGTCTCCCTGAGCAATTGGGGCATCACCTTCACCCCGCCGACCACGGTGATGAAGTTGGCGTCACCACCCCAGCGCGGCACGATGTGCTGGTGCAGGTGATCGGCCAGCGAACCGCCCGCGACGCCACCGAGATTGAGCCCGACATTGAATCCGTGCGGCCGTGACACCCGCTTCATCACCCGGATGGCCTGCTGGGTGAACGCCATCAGTTCGGCGCTCTCGGCGTCGGTGAGGTCTTCCAGATCGGCCACGCGACGGTATGGGACCACCATCATGTGACCGGGGTTGTACGGGTACAGGTTGAGCACCGCGTACACGAGTTCACCGCGGGCGATCACCAGCCCGTCCTCATCGGCCATTTTCGGGATATCGGTGAAGGGATGGCCGGTCGCGTCCTTGGGCGGCGCGGTGGCCGCCTCGGCGATATAGGACATCCGGTAGGGCGTCCACAGGCGCTGTAGCCGGTCCGGCTCGCCCGGACCGTGATCGACGATATCGCCGCCGTTGTCGGTACCGCGGAGCGCGGCGGCGCCGCTATCGCTCATCGACGCTCACCGCCACCCGCGGGCAGGATCTCGAAGCCCTCCGCGGTCGGTGAGGCGTTGTCGCGGCGGGCGATCCAGTCCGCGATGGTCGCCACCGCGTCGGCCACCGGCACCCCGTTGACCTGGGTGCCGTCGCGGAACCGGAAGCTGACCGCATCGGCGTTGACATCACGCTCACCGGCCAGCAGCATGAACGGCACCTTCTGGGCAGTGTTGTTGAAGATCTTCTTCTGCATGCGGTCGTCGCTGCGATCCACATGCGCGCGCACCCCGGCCTCGTGCAGCAGCTCGATCACCCGGTCCAGATGCGGTGCGAATGCCTCCGCGACCGGGATGCCGACCACCTGGACCGGCGACAGCCAGGCCGGGAACGCGCCCGCGTAATGCTCGGTGAGCACACCGAAGAACCGCTCGATGGAGCCGAACAGGGCGCGGTGGATCATCACCGGACGCTGTTTGGTGCCGTCGGAGGCGGTGTATTCGAGGTCGAAGCGTTCGGGCAGGTTGAAATCGAGCTGGATGGTCGACATCTGCCAGGTCCGCCCGAGCGCGTCCTTGGCCTGCACCGAGATCTTCGGCCCGTAGAACGCGGCGCCGCCCGGATCGGGCACCAGGTCCAGGCCGGAGGCCGCGGCCACCTTCGACAGGGTCTCGGTGGCCTCCTCCCAGATCTCGTCGGAGCCGACGAACTTCTCCGGGTCCTTGGTGGACAGCTCCAGGTAGAAATCGTCGAGGCCGTAATCGGCGAGCAGACCGAGCACGAAGTGCAGGGTGTCGGTCAGCTCCGCGTGCATCTGCTCCTTGGTGCAGTAGATGTGCGCGTCGTCCTGGGTCATACCGCGCACGCGGGTCAGACCGTGCACCACACCGGACTTCTCGTACCGGTACACCGAGCCGAATTCGAACAGCCGCAGCGGCAGCTCCCGATACGACCGGCCGCGGGACCGGAAGATCAGGTTGTGCATCGGGCAGTTCATCGGCTTGACGTAATAATCCTGGCCGGGTTTGCGGACGGTGCCGTCCTCGTTGTATTCGGCGTCCAGGTGCATGGCCGGGAACATGCCGTCGCGGTACCAGTCGAGGTGACCGGAGACCTCGAACAGGTGGCCCTTGGTGATGTGCGGGGTGTTGACGAACTCGTAACCGGCCGCCACATGCCTGCGCCGGGAGTACTCCTCGAGTTCCTTGCGGATGATGCCGCCCTTGGGGTGGAAGACCGGCAGGCCGGAGCCCAGTTCGTCGGGGAAGCTGAACAGGTCCAGCTCGAGGCCGAGCTTGCGGTGGTCACGGCGTTCGGCCTCGGCCAGCAGATGCATATGCTCGTCGAGCGCCTCGGTCGATTCCCAGGCGGTGCCGTACACCCGCTGCAAATCCTCGCGGTTCTGATCACCACGCCAGTAGGCGGCGGAACTGCGGGTGAGTTTGAACGCCGGGATGAACTTGGTGGTGGGGATATGCGGGCCGCGGCACAGATCCCCCCAGACCCGCTCGCCCGAGCGCGGATCGAGATTGTCGTAGATGGTCAGCTCTTTACCGCCGACCTCCATCACCTCTGGATCGTCGATACCGGACTTATCGCTGATCAGCTCCAGTTTGAACGGCTCGTTCGCCAGTTCGACCCGCGCGTCCTCGACCTCGACCACCCGGCGCGAAAACCGTTGCGCGCCTTTGATGATCTTCTTCATCCTGGATTCCAGCTTGGCCAGATCCTCCGGGGTGAACGGCTTGTCGACGCGGAAGTCGTAGTAGAAGCCGTCCTTGATCGGCGGACCGATGCCGAGCTTGGCCTCCGGGAACTCCTGCTGCACGGCCTGGGCCAGCACATGGGCGGCCGAATGCCGGATGACGCTGCGTCCGGCCTCGGTGTTGGCGGCGACCGCGGTCACCTCGACGTCGACGTCCGGGGTCCACGACAGATCCTTGAGGTCGCCCGCGGCGTCACGGACGACGACGATGGTCTCCGGCCCCTTGGTTGGCAGGCCCGCCTCCCGCACCGCGGCACCCGCCGTAGTCCCGGCCGGCACCCGGACGAGGGCGGCTGGGCTGAGGGGTGCTGTGGTGGTCACGGCGGCGCTCTCCTTGGTTTTCGCGGCCGGGTCCTTCCGGCTCGCTCCGGTTGTCGGGCAGCAGCGCCTCGGTCCGGGTTCATCCCGGCTGGTGACGGCTGCTCCGTCGATCTCTGGCCGGACGGAACCCGGCCGCGACCATGCTATCGGGACGAGCGTGCCCATGTGTCGACGGACCGGGGCGGCGAGCCGAGCCGGAACCCGTCCGCCGATCGGAGTCGCCGGTATCGGCGCCCGCTCCCGTCGCAGGGCCGGTGATCAGGCCCGCGCGGCCAGCTCGGTGAGCAGCCGCTCCCGTTCGGCGGCCGGACGCTTCGGGCAGGAGGTGCACATCTGGCATCCGGGCACTTCGTAGACCAGGCAGCAGGAGATGCGGCGAACGAACGTTCTGGCGCCGATCTCGGTGAACCGCGGCGACGGGAGCCGACCGCCGATATCGGTGGCCAACCGGGTACCGGCCGCCGGGGCACCCGCATCGATGGCCCGATTGCCGATCGCGTCCGCGACCACCGCCCACAGCGCGGCCGGTCGCGCCCCGGACACGGCCGCCACCTGCGCTATCACCGCCGTGAGTGTTTCCTGGAGCGCGGTGCCCGCCGGGGTCGCACCGTTGCCGGGCTCCTCGGTCCTGCCGTCCCGCACCGCCTCGTCCACGGCGCGCTCGGCGGTGTCGGTACATGAGCACGCATCGCCGTCGGGGTCGACCGACCGGGTTTCGCCGGTGGGCTCGTCGTCCGCAACCGCTCCGAACACGATCCGGTCGACCCCGCCGTCCGGGCGGACCTCGCAGGCGATGCGGTCGAGTTCGGCCGAGGGTGCGGGCAGCTGCGCCGCGTAGGCGCGCGCGATCGGTTCGACCAGGGCCGAGGCCACCATGCACCACCACAGAGTGCCGCCGATTCGCGGTGAACCGGTCCCCCATGACTCGCCCATCTCGGCGATCCGCGCCGTCAGCCAGTCCGGGTCGGTGAGTGTTCGGCCCGGGACCGTGTTCACGACATCAGGGGACTGCGCAACCATTGCCACTCGACTCCGATCCAGCCGCCGATCAATCCGAATGTGCCGAGAACCCACAGTGTTGCCACGACCAGCGCGGCGGTGGCCAGTGCGGCCAATGCTTTGAAGACCGTTCCCCGCCCGCCGTACCAGGCCATGACCTGCCGGTATCGGTCCCGCAACCATCCGAGGGCACGGCGCGCCCAGGAGAATTCGGTGGCCAGGATGCCGAGACCGGCGAACACCATCGCCCAGCCCGGTCCGGGATAGGGAATCGCGACGATGCCGACGACGAGCACGGCGGTCCCGACCAGCGCCACCCCGATCCGGTAGACGAGGTTCAGGGTAGGGCGCGCGGACACCCGGTCCCGGAAGGCGCGCCAGGAGTTCGGCTTGGCGGACGGCTGCTTGTCCAGCTCGATGCTCACACCACCCAGACTAGAGGTGCGGCGGCGGACGAGCCTATCGATGAACCGCGGATGGCCGCGGCCACCGAAGGCCGCGGCCGCCGGTGTTTCCGAGTTCCCGCCCCACCTGGTGGCGGGGCGGGAACTCCTGATGGTCGTGCCGTGGGCCGATCACACCAACTGGGCCGCGACGCGGCGGCCGGACTCGTCGATATGGGCGATCCCGTCCACGCTGACCTCGATCACCCGCGCACTGGCGATATCGAAGAACAGCCCCGACACCGTCACCCCGCGTTCGGCGACCGCGCGGCTCACCACCGGATGCTGATGCAGATGCTCGAGCTGCACGGCGACATTGACCATGCTGAGCTGGTCCACCTCACCGAACCCGGCGGCGGCTGCCGCCCGGCGCACCGGATGGTCGCCACGGAACCGGTCGAGGCTGGGCCTGGCGTGCTCGAGCCAGCCGTCGATTTCGGGCCCGCACGGTTGCCCGGAGTGCAGCGCCGTCATCGCGCCGCAGGAGGAGTGACCGCACACCACCACCGAGCGCACGCTGAGGTTCTGGAGCGCGAACACCAGCGCCGATTCCACCGACGGATCGCCGTGCTCGGGGACGAGGTTGCCCACATTGCGCACGGTGAACAGGTCGCCCGGACCGCTGTTGGTGATGATGTTGGGCACGATTCGCGAGTCCGAGCAGGTCAGGAAGAACGAATCCGGGTCCTGCCGGTCACGCAGTTCGTCCAGATGCGGACGCACCAGATGCGCGTGGCCGCGGTGGTAGGCGGCGATACCGCTGACGATCGGATCGTCGATATCGTCGCTGCCTTTCTTCTCGTCCCGGTCGCTCACCCGCCACGGGCCGAGCACATCGTCGAGGACGACGCGCCCGAAGCTGCGGGCGGGCGGTGCGCTGGTCGCGGCTTCCATCCGCGCCGAGCCGATCTCCACGAAATCGACGGTGCCACCGTTGGCTTCGTGCTGGCGGGCCCAGTCGATGATGGCCTCGTAGGCGGCGTGATCGAGGAAGTCGACGGTCATCTCGACGGTGACGTCCACTCCGGCGGGAACCTTGGCGAAGGTGGTCGACAACTTCGGCAGTGCGAGGAAGGTGCACGATCCGTCGATGCTCACCAGCCACCGGTCGCTGCCCGCCAGCGGCTTGGCGTCGACGGTGACGCGCACGATGCGCCACAGCAGCAGCGCGAACGCCAGTGCCAGACCGATCAGCACGCCTTCGAGCAGGTTGAGGAACACCACCCCGGCGAGGGTGACCGCGTAGACGATCAGATCGCCGGTGCGGTGCGCCAGCTTGATGTGCGCCGTCTTGACCAGCTGCACACCGATCACGATCAGCAGTCCGGCCAGCGCCGCCATCGGGATCTGCTGCACCAGACCGACCAGCGCGACCGAGAACAACAGCACCCAGACACCGTGCAGGACTGCCGAAGCCCGGCTGCGGGCACCGGCCACCACATTGGTCGAGCTGCGCACGATGACGCCGGTGACCGGCAGACCGCCGAGCAGACCCGACACCACGTTGGCCGAACCCTGACCGATCATCTCCCGGTCGAAGTTGGCCCGCGGACCGGTATGCATCTTATCGATCGCGACCGCCGACAGCAGGCTTTCCACGCTGGCGATCAGCGCGAAGGTGAGGATCATCAGCGCGACACCGGCCCAGTCACTGTTCGGCAGCGCGGGCAACCCGATCGCGTCGAACAGCGAGCCGTTCAGCTCGATGCGCTGCACATCGGTGGGCAGGACCAGGGAGAGCACGGTGGCCAGCAGGATCGCCACCAGCGGGCCGGGCACCACTCGGACGCGTTCGGGCATGTACTTCCAGCCGAGCATGACCGCGATGACGACCAGGCCGACGAAGGCGCCGCCGATGTGCAGCGACCCCAGCTGGGCGGGCAGTGAGGTGATGTTGGCCCAGGCCGAGCTCTCCGAATCACCGCCGAGCAGCACATGAACCTGCTGCAACGCGATGGTGACACCGATACCGGCGAGCATCGCATGCACCACAACGGGCGCGACGGCCAGGGCGGCACGGGCAATTCGGCTCAGGCCGAACAGGATCTGTAACACACCGGCCGCGACGACGATGAAACCGGTGACGCGCCAGCCGAACTGGTTGATGGATTCGGCGACGATGACGGTGAGACCGGCGGCGGGGCCGCTCACCTGGAGGGCGGAACCGCCGAGGGCTCCGGCGACGACACCACCGATCACGGCGGCGATGAGACCGGCGGCGACAGGCGCACCGGAGGCGATCGCGATACCGAGTGACAGCGGCAGAGCGACCAGGAAGACCACGATCGAAGCAGGCAGATCGTAGCGCAGGATCGACGACATTCGTTCGGACAGGGAGGTGGATCCGACCGGATCGCCTGGCGGCGAGAGCGGGGGGTTCGGATCGATCTTGGTAGCCATTGTTCTCCTTCGCCGACTCGGCAAACGCCGAGGTCGGTTGACGATCAACATGTCCAGTCGGGCAAGGACCGCGAACCGGCATCTCGCGGTGAAGAGGCTCTCGGTACGGCGGCGGACCGAGATTTAAACCACAACAATGATATTGGTAAAGACTTAGCAAAGCCTGAGAAGCGGACATTTCGTACGCAGCGCCACAATCAGACGGGTGCGTGATTCACAACACATGACGCGTCCAGTCACCGTTCGCGGCACATGACCCCGAGCAGATCCGAGTGAGGACGCCGAGCCCTGCCGCCATTCACACGCCGAGCGCGACAGGACGAGCCGAATGGCGGTCATCTCGCAATGTTCGACAGCATCGCGACGAGGCGCACGCGCCGGATGCCCGCCGCCTGGGCGACCCTCCGAAAACCCTGCGCTGCGGTGCGATTCACCTGGTCAGGAACATCCCGACAGGCGGGGCGAGGCGGCCGGACATGGTGGCCGAGGTGTGACGAGGTCCGTGATGCGGGATCGGTGTCGGTCGACATATTTCTCCTTCGCCGGTCCGGTGGGAGCCGATCCGGTTCATCGGTGGAACATGCACTGGCATCGAGATCGAGCGCGGGCGGGGCGGTGGCACGGACTCGCCGTGCCGACGGTGACGCCTGGGCAACGCGGAACAGATCAATAGTAAAGACTTACCAAAGCTCCCGAAAAGCCTTTGAGTCCCGAAGATGACAACCGCTATCAAACTGTGACACAGACCACAGTCTTAGCTTTCCAGCTATGGGAAAGGTTGGCGCACAGCGCCACAACGACAAGCGGGCCCTCTGCGGTCTCGGCATCGACGGCGGGGCCGTGCCGAAACGGGAGACGGCCCGCACCAGTGGTGCGGGCCGTTCCGGGAAGTGCCGTCTGCCGGTCAGGCGACGACGGCGCGCTGTGGCACGCCGACGTATTCGCTCAGCGGCCGGATCAACGCATTGGCCTCACCCTGTTCGATGATGTGGGCGGTCCAGCCGGTGATCCGGCTCATCACGAAGATCGGGGTGAACACCTCGATATCGAATCCGAGCAGATAGTAGGCGGGCCCGGTCGGGAAATCGAGATTGGGTTCGATACCGGTGGCCTCGTTCATGGTTCGCTCGAGGATCTCGTACATCCGCACCCACTTGTCGCCGTCGGTGGCGGCGGCGATATCGAGGAATGCCTGCTTCATGGTCGGCACCCGGGAGTCACCGTTCTTGTAGACCCGGTGACCGAAACCCATCACCTTCTCCTTCTTGGCGAGCTTGTTGCGTAACCACTGCTCGGCCAGTGCGGGATCGCCGATCTCGATCATGTCGTGCATGACGGCCTCGTTCGCGCCGCCGTGCAGCGGGCCCTTGAGCGCGCCGATGGCGGCAGTGACCGCGCTGTAGATATCGGACAGGGTCGAGGTCACGACCCGCGCGGCGAAAGTGGAGGCGTTGAAACTGTGCTCGGCGTAGAGGATCAGCGAGACCTCGAACGCTTTCACCAGTTCCGGCGCCGGCACCTTGCCGAAGCACATGTTCAGGAAGTTCTCGGCGTACCCGAGGTGCGAATGCGGCTCGATCGGGTCGAGGCCGTGCCTGCGCCGGTGATCGGCGGCCACGATCGTGGGCAGCACGGCCAGCATGCGCATGGATTTGGCGAGGTTGGCCTTCGGCGTGTTGTCGTCCTCGGTGGGGTCCTCGGCGCCGAGATAGCTGATGGCGGTGCGCACGACGTCCATCGGATGGCAGTTGTCGGGCAGCTTCGCGATCAACGACAGCAGCGACCGGTTGGCCCGGCGCGAGGCCCGCTCACGCTGGGTGAACTGCTCGAGCTGAGCGTTGTCGGGGAGTTCGCCGTACCAGAGCAGGTAGGCCACCTCCTCGAAGCCACAGTTCGCGGCCAGGTCCTGCACCGCGTAACCGCGGTAGGTCAGGGAGTTCGTCTCCGGGACCACCTTGGAGATCGCGGTGGTATCGACGACGACCCCGGCCAGGCCCTTGTAGATGGTCGGTACGGCGATCTCGCTCATCACTGATCCCTTCCGAGCGTGAAATCGAATATGGCGGAATCGAACTCGTTGTAGTGCTGGTACCGGAGCAGTTCGTAGAGGCGGCTGCGCGGCTGCATCCGATCGAGCAGACCGGACTGTGTGCCTTTCTCGTAGATCTCCCGCAGACCCGTTTCGGCGGCGTACATGGCCAGCCGCAGCGTCGACACCGGGTAGATCACGGCGTTGTAGCCGATGGACTCCAAGGTGGCCGCCTCGATCAGCTCGGATTTGCCGAACTCGGTCATATTCGCCAGCAGCGGGATATCGACGGCGGCACGGAACTTCTCGAATTCCGCGGCGGTGTACAGGGCTTCGGTGAAGATCAGGTCCGCGCCCGCGTCGACATAGGCTTTCGCCCGCTCGATGGCCGCGTCGATACCCTCGATACCGGCGGCATCGGTGCGCGCGCAGATCACGAAGTTCGGGTCGCGGCGGGCCGAGACCGCCGCCCGCAGCCTGCGCACCATTTCCGCCGTCGGCACCACCGCTTTGCCGTCGAGATGTCCGCACCGTTTCGGGTTCACCTGGTCCTCGAGATGGCAGCCCGCGATCCCGGCGTCCTCGAGGATGGTCACCGTGCGGGCCGCGCTCATCGGTTCACCGAATCCGGTATCGGCGTCGATGAGCACGGGAAGGTCGCTCACGCGGGCGATCTGGGCGCCCCGCTCGGACACCTCGGTGAGCGTGGTGAGCCCGATATCGGGCAGGGCGAGGTCGGCCGAGACGACGGCCCCCGAGACGTAGACGCCCTCGAACCCGATCTCCTGGATCAATCTGGCCACCAGCGGGTTGAACGCACCGGGGAACCGCTGGATGCGGCCGGAGTTCAGCCCGGCGCGGAAGGCCGCGCGCTTGTCCGCGGCCGAGGTGGCGGCCGCCAGCAGGCCGGTCATCAGAACAGGCCCTTCGACAGCTGCGGGGTGCGGGCGAGCACCTCGTCGGAGACGGTGAAGTTCAGCTGTCCGAGTTCGTCGGCGGACAGCTGCGGGGTGCGCTGCGCTACGTCGAGGAAACGATCCTGCTCGGCCGGATCGATGACGCCCTCGGCCAGGGTGCGGAACTTCGCGACGTACTGATCCCGCGCGAACGGACGCGCACCGAGCGGATGCGCGTCAGCGACGGCGAGTTCGTCGACGATCACCTCACCGCTCTTCAGGGTGACCTCGGCGCGGGCGCCGAAAGCCTTCTCGTTCGGATCGGTCGAGTGATAGCGGCGGGTCCACTCGGGGTCTTCGGCGGTGGAGATCTTGCGCCACAGTGCCACGGTGTCGGGGCGCTGTGCCCGCTCGGGGGCGTAGGAGCGTTCGTGGTGCCAGGTGCCGTCCTGCAAGGCGACGGCGAAGATGTACATCACCGAATGGTCGAGGGTTTCGCGCGAGGCGTGCGGATCGAACTTCTGCGGGTCGCCCGAGCCGGTGCCGATCACGTAGTGCGTGTGGTGGCTGGTGTGCAGGACGATCGAGGCGATCTGATCGAGATCGCCGATCCGGTCGCGCATGCGCCGGGCCAGGTCGATCGGGGCCTGGCTCTGGTACTCGGCCGAATGCTCCTTGGTGTAGGTGTCGAGGATGCCGCGCTTGGGCTCACCCGGGCCGGGCAGCGGCACGGAGTATTCGGCCTCCGGGCCGCCGAGCAGCCAGGCGATGACGCCGTCCTCACCCTCCCAGATGGGCGAGGGCGCACCTTCTCCGCGCAGGGCGCGGTCCACGGCTTCCACCGCCATCTTCCCCGCGAAGGCCGGAGCATAGGCCTTCCAGCTGGAGATCTCGCCCTTGCGGGACTGCCGGGTGGCGGTGGTGGTGTGCAGCGCCTGGCCGATCGCCTGATAGATGATCTCGGCGTCCAGCCCGAGGAGGGTGCCGATACCGGCGGCGGCGGACGGGCCGAGATGTGCGACATGGTCGATCTTGTGCTCGTGCAGGCAGATCGCGCGCACCAGGTCCACCTGGATCTCATAGCCGGTGGCCAGGCCACGGATCAGATCGGGGCCGGTGCGACCGGTGTGCTGCGCGGCGGCCAGGATCGAGGGGATGTTGTCACCCGGGTGGGAGTATTCGGCGGCGAGGAAGGTGTCGTGGAAGTCCAGCTCGCGCACCGCGACACCGTTGGCCCACGCGGCCCACTCCGGCGAGAACCGGCCGGGCACACCGAACACGGCCGCGCCGGGACCGTAGGGGTGCGCCAGCGCCTGGGCGCGGGCATTGGCGACCGGACGACGGGTGATCGATGCGGCCGCGACTGCGGCGTTGTCGATGATCCGGTTGACGATCATCTCCTCGGTGTCGACCGGCACCTCCACCGCGTCGGCGGCAACCTCGGCGATACGCCACGCCAGATGCTCCGCACGGGGGAAATCCTCGGCAGAACGGTGCGTGCGGACGAGATGATTCTTCACAGCGGAGGCCTCCAAGGCGTCGAATATTCACCGGTCTTTTCGCACGTTACACAGCTCGACCAACAGGCAAAATGGTTTGCAAATGCCGAAATTTGTCAAACAATCCCGGCAAATTTGTGAAAGTTGTGGAAGGTCGGGGTGTTAGATTCGGGTCATGCAGAAGATGTACGCGGGCGCGCGGCTACGGACGCTGCGTGCGGGTCGCGGGCTGTCGCAGACCGCGATGGCGAAGCTGCTCGGGCTATCGGTGAGCTATATCAACCAGCTCGAGAACGATCAGCGCCCGCTCACCGTGCAGGTGCTGCTCAAGCTCAATGCCACCTTCGACCTGGACATGGGCTTCTTCGCCACCGATACCGACGCGCGGCTGCTGGCCGACCTGCACGACGTCGTCGTCGACGATCCCGACGCCGCGAGCATCAGCAATGCCGAACTCGAGGACCTCACGGCGCGGGTGCCCGCCGCCGCACACCTGCTGCTGAGCCTGCACCGCAAACTGCGCAGCGCGACCCAGCAGATCGAGCAGATCTCCGCCGGTCTGGAAACCCCGGCATCGGGAGCATCGGCCGCGACGCCGTATGAGGATGTGCGCGATTTCTTCTACGATCGCCGCAACCACATTCCCGAACTCGATCGCGCCGCCGAGGCGATGTTCACCGAAAATCGGCTCAGTATCGGCGGATTGGATCTGCAACTGACCAAGCTGCTGCACGAGCGGCACGGCATCACCACCACCATCCGCTCCGACGATCCGACCGATCCCGGCCCCAAACGCGCCTACGATCCCGTCGCACGCCATATCGTGCTCGCCCGCAGGCTCTCGGCAGGCCAGCGCGCCTTCCAGCTCGCCACGCAGCTGGCCTTCCTCACCCACGACCACACCATCGAGGCCATCACCGCCGGGGTGAGCATGCCCGCCGAATCCCGTGCCCTGCTGCGCATCGGTCTGGCCAACTACTTCGCCGGCGCGCTCATCCTGCCCTACACCCGATTCCGCAGCGCGGCCGAAGAGCTGCGCTACGACATCGAATTGCTGTCGTCGATGTTCGAGGTCGGTTTCGAGACCGTCTGCCATCGGCTGTCCACGATGCAGCGGGCCGGGCAGCGTGGTGTGCCGTTCTTCTTCGTCCGCATCGACCGGGCGGGCAATATCTCCAAACGCCAGTCCGCCACGGCTTTTCACTTCTCCCGAGTCGGTGGCAGCTGCCCGCTGTGGGTGGTGCACGATGCCTTCGCCACACCGGGCCGCATCCGCACCCAGATCGCCCAGATGCCCGACGGCCGAAAATATCTGTGGATGGCCCGCACCACCGAGGAGAGCACGCCCGGATTCCTCTCCGCCAAACGCGATTTCGCGATCGGTCTCGGCTGCGATATCGCCTACGCGGAAAAGCTGGTGTATTCGCGTGGGCTGCCGTTGCACGACGATGCCACGGCGGTACCGATCGGCGCCGGGTGCAAGGTGTGTGAACGCCCCGACTGCGCACAACGAGCGTTCCCGCAGCTGGGCCGGGCTATCCGGGTCGACGGCAATCTGGCCGCCAATATCCCCTACACACCCGCCGACCGGACCTGATCCCCGCGCGGCGCACCGACGACGGGTTCGTGGCGACTGCCGCAGATACGACCAATGGCCACGAACCCGATGTCGTCGCGATCACCGCACCGGCAGCGGCGCCTCGCTCACCCCGTAACCCAGATTGGTCAGCACCTCACCGGTCGCCTTGGCGAAGTTCAGGGTGATGAAGTGCAAGCACGGCGCGCCTTCGCGAATGAGACGTTCGGCCATCTCCGTGGCGATCGCGATGCCCTCGGCACGTACCGCCGCCTGATCCGGCTCCGGCCCGCGGCCCGCGGCACGTTGTAGACGCGCCACGACCGGTTCGGGCAGGGCTCGGCCGCAGAGTTCTTCGGCCCGCGCCACCGTCCGCAGCGAGGTGATCGGCATCAGCTCCGGGATGATGGGCTTGGCGCCCTGCACCGGATCCAGCGCACCGACCCGGTCCCGCAACCGCAGATAGTGCTCGACCTCGAAGAACATCTGCGTGATCGAATATTCGGCGCCCGCACGGAGTTTCGCCACCAGGAACCGCGTGTCGTGATCCAGGTCCGGTGAACGATGATGGCCCTGCGGGAAGGAGGCGACCCCGACGTGGAAGTCACCGAGATCCCGCACGATCCGCACCAGTTCCTCGGCATAGTCCACCCCCTCGGGGTGCTTCGACCACGGCCCCAGCGGATCCCCCGGCGGATCACCGCGCAGCACCAGCAGATTTCGGATCCCGGAATCAGCGTAGGCGCCCACCAGCGACCGCAGCTCCGCCACGCTGTGTCCCACAGCGGTCAGATGTGCCACCGGCAGCAGCGTCGTCTCCCGCGCCAGATCACCGGTGACGCGGACCGTGCGATCCTTCGTCGAGCCGCCCGCACCGTAGGTCATCGAGACGAATGCCGGATGCATGCGCTCGAATTCGCGCACCGCCCGCCACAACCGCGCCTCCCCTGCGCTGTCCCGCGGCGGGTTGAACTCCACCGAGAACGGCACCCCCGCGCCAGCACCGGCATGTGTTCGCAGGCTCTGGACCACCGAATGTCCTGCGGTGGCGCCGGTTTCACCGCAATAGGTTCGCTCCGAACCGTTCCTTGTCATCGCTACTCTCCTAGCCACGCGTCGTACCGGGGTCGCCGGTAGGCGCCTGCCCGCAGCAGGCGCCTCGGGGCCTATGGCCGATCAGACGAATTTCCAGTCTTCGAGGCCTTGGTACAGGGGCAGGTCGTTGGCCAGTTTGCGGACCCGGCCACGCAGTGTCTCGACATCGGAACCACCCGCCAGCGCGGTGCCGATGATATCGGCGACCTCGGTGAACTCGCTGTCACCGAAACCACGCGTGGCCAGGGCAGCGGTACCGATCCGCAGACCC
>NZ_JARWNX010000063.1 GCF_029868385.1 Nocardia cyriacigeorgica
TTTGGCGACGGCGGTGGGCACGTTGCTCGGTTCGCTGGTCGGTGGTGTGCTCGGTTGTGTGGCGGGTGCGATCATCGGTGCGCCGCTGGTGGTGCCGACGTTCTTCGCCGGTCCGATCGGTCTGTGTATCGGTGGCGCCGCGGTCGGTGTCGCGCTCGGTGCGGCCGCTGGCATGATCGCGATCGGAGTTCCGGTCGGTGTCGCCGCCGCGATTCAGTTCTTCAATGCGACCCAGCCTCGCTGAGAATGCGACCCAGCCCGCTGAGAATGTGACCCAGCCCGCTGAGAATGTGACCCAGCCCCGCTGAGTGAAATCCGGTGTCCGTCCAGCACAGAAGTGCCGGACGGACACCGGAGTATTTGCACCATTTCCCGGTGCACGAATACCCGCGGATACGCGCGGGTAGGCTCGGCCACGGCCAGCGTGCCCGATCGTGCCGATACCGCGCCGGGTGCCCATATCGCGAAAGAGGCGAGCAGGATGGTTTCGACGTCGCAACCACGTGTTTCCCCGGGACGGCTACGTCAGCTGGGGCCGATCAACTGGGTGGTCTGGCAGGTGCTCTCGCGGGCGGCCGGAACCTCCGACGCGCACCTGTTCAGCACGCTCGGCCGCACCGGTGGACTGTTCCGCGGCTGGCTGCACTACTCCGGCAAGCTCATGCCCGGCGGCAAATTGACCAGGCACGAAGCCGAACTCGTCATCCTGCGGGTGGCCCATCTGCGCTCCTGCGACTACGAGATGGACCATCACATCAAACTCGGCAGGCGCGCGGGTGTCACCCCGGAGATCCTGGACCGGGTGCGTACCGGCCCGGACGCGGACGGATGGTCGGGCAAGCATCGCGCCCTGCTCACCGTCGTCGACCAACTGGTCACCACCCGCGATATCGATGACGCGGCCTGGCAGCAGCTGTCTGCTTACTACGACGATCGCCACCTCATCGAAATCGTCCTGCTGGCAAACCAATACGAGGGTCTGGCCTCCACGATCACCGCCCTGCGCATCCAGCGCGACCAGATGTAGTCGCCGACCGCCGGACCGGCAGCTGCCGCAGAACGTCTGGCTTGTTCGGCCCGTAGGGTTCCACCGCCGCCGCGACTCCATCGAGCATCGCCCGGTCGATGGTGAGGCCACCGCGGATCTGCCCGCCACGCGTATCTGTTCGTGACGCCGGGCGACCGTCACGCTCGGTGACCCTGGTCTGGCCCCGCGTGTCCGTTCGTGATACTTCAGCCGCGTTCGATCAGCGCGGCGAGACCGTCGAGAACTCGCGCGAGCCCGAACTCGTAGGCGTGGTCGGCACTGTAGGCGGAGTCGTAGGCATTACCCGCCGCCGCGCCGACACGAGTCGCCAATGGATATCGCTCGGCGTCGACCAGGGTTTCGAGCAGGGGCGCGACGCGTTCCCACCATTCGCTATCGGATCGGGCGCTCGCGGCGGCTGCGCGGGCGGTGTCGTTGGCGATGCGTGCCACCGAGGTGACGAAACCGAGCAGGTGGGTGAGGGCCGCGTCCATCTGGACGTCATCGAGGCCGAGCCCGGCGAAGGCGCGCAGTTCGTGGTCGTATTTGGCGATCTGTCCCGGTCCGAGCGGCGGACGGGTGGTCGGGACATCCGCGACCCACGGATGTTCGGTCAGCATGGCGCGGTTCTGCTCCGCGACGGCCGTGATGCGCTCGCGCCACGGTAGGGCGCTCGAATCGGGGCGCGGCATCGCCAGGTAAACAGCGTCGAGCATGAGATCGATCAGCTCGGCCTTGCCTGGCACATAGGTGTAGGTCGCCATCGGCGTGAGGCCGAGGTGGGTGGCGACCGCCCGCATGGTGACCGCACCGATGCCGTCGGCGTCGGCGATCTCGATGGCCGCCGCGACGACGGCGTCGACGCTGCTGCGCTGTTTCGGCCCGCGACCGGTGGGGCCGGGAACCCGCCACAGCAGCTCCAGCGTCCGTACCGGATCTCCCGCGCTGCTGCGCTCCTTCGCCACACGGCCTCCTTATGGGTGATTCATGTCACAGTGCGTCTGATCGGAAATTTCTCTACAAAGTATAACGTACTTAGTAGAGAGAAACCGATCGAAGGAGCCGCCATGCGCATCACCGAATCCGCCATCTCGCTCAATGTCGCCGATCCGCAGGCCTCGGCGAAGTTCGTCATCGACCACCTCGGCTTCACCGAGAAGATGTCGGCCGACGGTTTCGTCGCCCTCAACCGGCCCGACGCCGGTATGGACCTCATCTACCTGCGCACCGGACTGAAATCCTTCAAACCGGCCAGTGCGGCGGGTAGCGCGGGTGAGGGCCTGCTCGTGGTCTTCGTCGTCGAGGACATCGACAGCGAGTACGAACGCCTGCGGTCCGAGGGCGTCCCGATCGTCACCCCGATCGAGACCGAGGAGTGGGGCGAACGCTACTTCCAGATGTCGGACCCCAACGGCATCCTCATCCAACTGGTCCAGTGGGTTTGACTGCCCGCGAGTGGCACCTGCCTGCGGCGAACTGCGAGAACGCCCCGCGCTCAGGTGCCACTCGTCGGGGGGACCCGCTGTTGGGGTGGCAATCGGCGGGGTAGGCGGTCATGATCTAGGCGAGTGTCGGGGGGTGCTCTGCCCGGCGCTCCGAGCGATGGCTGGATCGGGACGCACGTCAGGGGTTGTGCACGATGCTGGTGAAGATCGAGACGGGGGCGCAACTGTCCGCGCCCGAACGGGAATTCGTCGAATGCCTGCGCAGGCTGCCCACTACCGGAGTGGCGCTGATCGATCTCATGGTGGGGCCAGAACATGGGAAGCGGCAGGTGGATGCCGTTGTCTGGACGCCGAACGGGGTCACCGTGCTCGAGGCGCGCGGGTTCCGGCGCAGGCAGAGCGGCCTGCTCGAGGTGGCCGCCGACGGGCCGTGGACCATCAGCTCCCAGCCCGCCGACCTGGACCAGCCCGCTGATGTGAGCGTGTCCGACCAGTTGGAAAACGCGGTGCACGAGGTGAAGTCCGCGCTGGAGCGCTCGCTCCAGGATCCCGGCCATCTCTGCGGCGCCGTCGTACTGCTGCCGTTCCGTGGTGCGGTGGTGCGCCCGGCTCGCACCACGCTGCGCCCCGGCCTCGATGTGGTGGTCGCCAATACCGCCGATCTCACCGAATTCCGTATCTACCTGGAGAACTTCGGCTCCCCCTCACGCAGCTGGACCGCGGATCGGGTCGCGGCCGCGGCGTCGGCGCTCACCCGATCCGCGGGTAGCGATATCTGCCCGACCCGCGACGAACTGCTCGCCGCCGGTTTCGACGCGGCAGCCCCGAAACCGGTCTCGATACCTGCCCGCCCGGCCCCGTCGAGACGTGACCGGAAGCCGGAGGCCAGCGGCGGTCAGACCGCCGCCGCCTGGGTGGTGTTCACCGCGGCGATTCTCGGGACGCTGGTGGTACTCGGCGTCATCGTGCGCGCCGTTGTCACCGATCGGACCGAGATCGAACCCGCGGCCACCACCACCTCGGTCGCCACACCATCGCCCGCACCACGAACCCCGGTGGACTGCTGGCCATTGCAGCAGGGGTGCTGAGTAGATCGCCGACATCGGCGGCTCAGTCGCGTACGGCTTGCGCCAGCCTGGTCAGATGTAGCGCCGCCTTCGCCCTGGCAATGACATGTGCCCGCGACGAATCGATATGCGTGGTCAGCGTTTCGAGGGCGGCGGCGTGATCACCGGCGAGCAGCTGTTCAGCGATGGCGATGTGCTCGGCGGTCATGGAGGCGATCCGGTCGGCGGTCGGCATATCCATGGTTCGCACCGGCCGTACGCGCACCTGCACCGAAGCCAGCGCGTCGGCGAGGGCGGCATTGCCCGCCGAGCGCAGCAGCATCGTATGGAACCGGTCGTCGGCCGCGATGAGGTCCGGTCCGGGTTCGGGCGGGTTCTCGGCCAGCCCGCGCCAGAGATCGAGTTCGGCGCGAACCATGTCCAGATCGTGCGTCGGCGCACCGAGTGCGCGCTGGATACCCCTGGACTCCAACACATTGCGCAGTTCGTAGAGCTGATCGAGTTCCTCGAGGCGCGGCCGGAACGGGTACAGCCCGTCGTTGCGCCGCTCCACCAGACCATCGGCGAGCAGCCGCGCCAGCGCCTCGCGGACGGGGGTGCGCGAGACCCCGTAGGTGTCCGCGAGACGTTCCTCGCCCAGCCGTTCGGTCGAGACCAGCACACCTTCGGCCAGATCGCGCCGCACCGCCTCATACACCTGAGCACTCAGCGGGACCCGCCCCCGTCGCGTCACGGCTCAGATCGCCATCGCCGAACGGACGACGCTCTCCGCGCCCGCACCACCCTCGCCGGAGGAGGTGATCCGGCCCGATTGCAGCACGTAATACCGTTGGGCCGCCTGTAGCGCGAAGCCGATGTGCTGTTCCACCAACAGCACACTCAACCCGCCGCGCCTGGTCAGGTCGATGATGGTGCGTTCGATCTCGGCGACCACCGAAGGCTGGATGCCCTCGGTCGGCTCGTCCAGGATGAGCAGCTTCGGTTCGGTGATCAGCGCCCTCGCGATGGCGAGCTGCTGACGTTGTCCGCCCGACAGCAGGCCAGCCTTGCGACCGAGCAGTTCCCGCAGCGCGGGGAACAGGTCGAGTGATTCATCGATCAATGCCTTACCGCGTTTGCGGCCATCGGCGACGACCTGGAGGTTCTCCGCTGTGGTCAACTGTGGAAAACTCTGCTGCCCCTGTGGGACGTAGGCGATCCCGCGGCGCACCCGGCGTGACGGCGAGAGTTTGGTGATCACCTCACCATTGAACGTGATGCTGCCGGATTTGCAGGTCAGCAGCCCGACAGCGGTGCGGAGCAGCGTCGTCTTCCCGGCGCCGTTGTGTCCCATGATGGCGACGACGCTGTCGTCGGGCACGGTCAGCGATGCGCCGTGGATCACCTCGGTCCGGCCGTAACCGGAATGAATATCAGCCAATTCGAGCATCGGCGCTCTCCTCATCATCGGATTCGGTCATCGCCGCCGCGGTGCCGAGGTAGACCTCCTGCACCTTCGGATCGGCCTGCACCTGCTCGACGGTGCCCTCGCTCAGCACCCGCCCACCCGCGAGCACCGTCACCGAGGTGGCGAACGAACGCATGAAGTCCATATCGTGCTCGACCACCACCACAACCCGTTCACCACCGATGCGGCGCAACAGGTTTCCGGTCTCCTCGCGTTCCTCGGCGCTCATCCCCGCCACCGGTTCGTCGAGCAGCAGCACCGACGCGTTCTGCACCAGCAGCATGCCGATCTCGAGCCACTGCTTCTGACCGTGCGCCAGCACACCGGCGGGCTGATCGCGCAGCGCGCCGAGCCCGGTGATCTCGAGCGCCTCTTCGATACTCGGCAGCACCGAGGTGCGGCGCCGCAGCAGGGTCAGCGCGGACCGTCCGGCGCCAGCGGCGATATCGAGGTTCTTCACCACGCTCAACTGTTCGAAGACGCTCGCCGTCTGGAAGGTGCGGCCGACGCCGAGCCGCGCGATCTGATGCACCTTCTTGCCGAGCAGTTCGACACCCGATTTCTGCGCCGACCCGGTGGCGGGGGTCAGGCCGGTGATGGCGTCGATGAGGGTCGTCTTCCCCGCGCCATTGGGGCCGATGAGGAATCGCAGATCACCCTGTAGGACGGTCAGATCGACATCGGTGACGGCTTTGAATCCGTCGAAACTCACCGAAAGTCCGCGCACTTCGAGGTATTCGCTCGACATGCCCGCGTTGCCGCCGCGTCTGGGTTCGTGTTCGGTCATCGCGACTGCACCTTCTCCTCGGTCCGTACCGGTAGGGGTTCGGCTGGCGGATCGTGTGGCGGTGGGCTCTTCTCCCGCTTCGGGGTGCGCTCGCGGACGAACCGACGCAGCGACGGCCACAATCCGGCCAGCCCCGCGGGCACGAACCCGACCACCACGATGAACAGCACACCTTGCAGATACGTCCAGCCCGACGGGAACTGTTCCGACAGCGCCGTCTGCGCCCACGCCACGCCGATCGCGCCGAGCACCGGCCCGAGCAACGTGGTGCGACCACCGATGGCCACCCCGATCAGGAAGGCGATCGAGGGCACCACACCGATATCGGCGGGGGAGATGATGCCGACGATCGGGGTGAACAACGCGCCCGCGATCCCCGCGAAGAACGCCGCGACCACATACGCGACGATCTTCACATTGGCCGGGTCGTAGCCGAGGAACCGCACCCGCTCCTCCTGGTCACGCACCGCGACCAGCAGCTCCCCGTACCGGCTGTGCATGAGCTGGCGCACCACCGCGACCACAACGAGCAGCGTGCCCGCCGCGATGAAGAACAGCATCTGGCGATTGACCGGATCGCTGAGCTTGAACCCGAAGAACGCCCGGAAATCCGACAACCCGGTGAAGCCGCCGATGGTCTGCTGACCGGTCAGCAGAATCGCCAGAGCGGCGGCCAGCGCCTGACTCAGAATCGCGAAGTACGCGCCCTTGACCCGCCGTTTGAAAACGCCGTACCCCAGCACCGCCGCGACAAGGGCGGGCAGCAGCAGAATGGCGATGATCGCGACCGGTGCCGATGCGAAAGGCTGCCAGTACGAGGGAAGTTCGCGTATTCCGGCGATCTCCATGAAATCGGGGACCTCATTGCCCATCCGCGTCGCATCCGCCATCTGAAGATGCATCGCCATGATGTAGGCGCCGAGACCGAAGAACACGCCCTGACCGAGGGTGAGCATTCCGCCCCGCCCCCACGCCAACCCGATGCCCGCCGCCACGATGGCGAAGCACAGGAACTTCGCGAGCAGGTTCAACCGGAAATCGCTGAGCACCGCCGGAGCCACCGCGAACAACAGCACCGCGGCCAGCGCGAAACCGCCCCACACGCGCACCGAGGAATTCGCGAACCACCGTGATGAGAACGTGGTCATGCCAAACTCCTAGTCCGAACCGTGAACAGGCCCTGTGGACGAACCTGCAAGAAGATCACGATGATCACGAAGACGATCACCTTGGCGATCGAGGCCGTCGTCGAATACTCGATGAAGGAATTGAGCAGCCCAAGCGCGAACGCCGCGATCACCGTGCCCTTGATCTGACCGAGCCCGCCGATCACCACCACGAGGAACGCATCGATCAGATAGCTCTGCCCGATGGTGGGGCTGGTCGAACCGATCAGTGTCAGCGCGACACCCGCCACACCGGCAAGACCGGAACCGATGAAGAAGGTACTGATATCGGTGAAGCGTGAAGACACACCGCTGGTTTCGGCGAGATCGCGATTCTGCACCACCGCACGAATACGGCGGCCCAGCGGCGTCGTCTTCAACACGATCGCCAGCACCGTGACCGCGACCACCGCGAGCACCAGAATGAAGATCCTGGTCTTGGGCACCACGGCATCCAGAATCGTGACACCACCGCTGAGCCACTCCGGCACCAGCACGTTCTTGGCCGGTGCACCGAAGATATCGCGCGCCAACTGCTGCAACACCAACCCGACACCGAAGGTCACCAGCAACGTGTCGAGCGGACGGTGATACATCCAGCGGATCAGCCCCATCTCCAGCGCCGCCCCCAACGCGCCACCGACCACGAAACCGACCAGCAACGACACCAACAGCGACACCCCGGCCGAAGAGAACACCTGCTGAACAACATAAGTGGTGTAACAACCGGCCATGATGAACTCGCCGTGCGCCATATTGATCACGCCCATCTGACCGAACGTCAGCGCGAGACCCAGCGCGGCGAGCAACAGGATAGATCCGAGGCTCAACCCGGTGAAGAGCTGGCCTACAACGACTTCCATCAATAACTCCGTATCTATTTGCCGCTGGCGCGGCGTGTTCGCGGCCCCTGGTGGCTCGCGGTTTCGAGGGCGCGGGGTGGCGTCGGGGTGGGGCGCGGGCCCCGCAACCCCCGGCCGGCTGGCCGACACCTCGATTCCACTATGAGGCACACCACAAAATCCGGCGCCGAACTGTGTCGTGCGGGCCGGTCCGGCTCCGACCTGTTCACGAGAGCGTCACCGGACGCCGCCCGGTCCGGCTGGCGGGCGGGCGCCAGGCCAGTGCCCTCGAGATCCAGCGCGAGTACTATGCGCGCGCTGTCGAACATCTGCGCAACCGTGATCGGGACCCGCAG
>NZ_JARWNX010000064.1 GCF_029868385.1 Nocardia cyriacigeorgica
GGTGCATCACTGGGCGGCGCTGCTGTTCGCGGCGTCGATCATCGTGCACCTGCTGCGGATCTTCTTCACCGGCGCGTTCCGCAAGCCGCGTGAGGCGAACTGGGTGATCGGTTCGCTGCTGCTGATCATGGCGATGTTCGAGGGCTTCTTCGGCTACTCACTGCCCGACGACCTGCTTTCCGGCACCGGCCTGCGGGCCGCGTTCTCCGGCATCACCATCGGACTGCCGGTGATCGGCACCTGGATGCACTGGCTGATGTTCGGCGGCGACTTCCCCGGCGACATCATCATCCCCCGCCTCTACATCGCGCATGTACTGCTGTTCCCCGGCATCATGCTCGCGCTGATCGCCGCCCATATCGCGATCGTCTGGTATCAGAAGCACACCCAATATCCGGGGCCGGGGCGCAGCGAGAACAATGTGGTCGGCGCCCGCATCGTGCCGGTGTTCGCGGCGGATCAGGGCGCGTTCTTCGCCTTCACCCTCGGCATCGTCGGTGTGATGGGCGGGTTGCTCCAGATCAATCCCATCTGGAATCTCGGGCCCTACAACCCGTCGCAGGTGTCGGCGGGTTCGCAGCCGGACTTCTACATGATGTGGACCGACGGCCTGGCCAGGCTCATGCCACCGTGGGAGTTGTATCTGGGCCGCTATACGGTCCCGGCGGTGACCTGGGTGGCGCTGACCATGGGCCTGGTGTTCGTGCTGCTGATCGCCTACCCGTGGATCGAGAAACGCCTCACCGGTGACAGAGCCTCGCACAATCTGCTGCAACGGCCCCGCGACGTCCCGGTACGCACGGCGATCGGCGCCATGGCGATCACCTTCTACGTGGTGCTGACCCTGGCCTGCGTCAACGACATCATCGCCTACAAGTTCGACATCTCCCTGAACGCCACCACCTGGGCCGGACGTATCGGTCTGCTGCTCGCCCCGCCCATCGCCTACTTCCTCGCCTACCGGTTCTGCCTCGGCTTGCAGCGCAGCGACCGGGCCGTGCTCGAGCACGGCATCGAGACCGGTGTGATCAAGCGGCTGCCGCATGGTGAGTACATCGAGGTGCATCAGCCACTCGGCCCGGTCGACGAGCACGGTCATCCGATTCCGCTGGAGTACCAGGGGGCGCCGGTGCCGAAGAAGATGAACAAGCTCGGCCTCGCGGGCAAACCCGGCACCGGCAGTTTGCTGCGGGCCGATCCACCGGCCGAATCCGATCGCAATCTGGCGATCGAGGAGGAAGAGGAGCACCGCCAGCTCGCGGTGCTGCGCCGCCAGCAGGACATCGAGTCCGAACACTGATCCGGCACCGCCTGACCTGGTCAAGGGCCGAAGGCGGTAGCGCAGCGTCGCCACGCGGGTCAGGCGAGATTCAGCACTGCGAAGGCCCCGAGTCCGAATCGACCCGGGGCCCGTGATGCTGTGTGTTCCGGCTGCGGCCCGACGCTACTGTCGGCGTCCGAACCGACCGCTGGACAGACCCGTTAGGAATGCGTCCCACTCGCCGGGGGCGAAGGCCAGCACCGGTCCGTTCCCGCTGTCCTTGGTGTCCCGGACCGCCACGTTGCCGTCGACGAGCTGCGCGACTTCCACGCAGTTCCCGTCCGGGCCACTGTGTCGGCTCTTCCGCCACACAGCCCCCGACAAATCAACCTCCACGGCACCGACTCCTTTGCTGCGTCACGATATTTTGTTCTGACTTCTGACTTGCTCCGATCAACCGGCATCCGACACCGAACGACGAACGCCGTGGTGCGCCTGGTGATAGCGCGCGACTTCCCCTGTGCGCCTGTATGCACTCGCATTTCCGAGAACGCACGGGCTGCGCGGCGAAAACGCCCACGTGGGCCGACCCCGCGCAGAGAACCCTAGCAGGTCCACCCATAGTTTGCCGGCCTCTTGCCCACTACCTCAACACTTTTGCCAACCTTGCGAAGTTTTGTTGTTGCGGAAACATTGCCAGCGAACAGCTTTCTTTCTGAGACGGTTTCGATGGTTGAAGTATTCATCGGATGTGATTGGCCTGTGATCGGTCATAAAAGCGCGGGCGGATACACCGCGCGAGCGCATCGCCCGGTGAGCGTGGATCATGGAGGACATGGTCGAACGCGATCGCGACGCCACAGGTCGCGCCCTCAACTCTCGTCCACGGGACCGATTCGGGCGGCCGCTGCCGCCGGGTAGCGAGGGTGTGCCACGAATTCCGGATGACCTGAATCTGCCACCCCAGCAAACTCTTTCCTACGCCCAGCAACTCCTGGACGACGGTCTGGCATTCAACGCACATGAGGTTTTGGAGGCGGCCTGGAAGAACGGGCCGTTCGCCGAAAGGATGCTGTGGCAGGGGCTGGCGCAGTATGCCGTGGGGCTCACCCACATTCAGCGCGGGAACGCGAAGGGTGCGCATACCCTACTGACCCGAGCGATAAACCGGATCTCGTCATTCGGTGAGCACTCCGAGAGTGATCCTGATTACATCGAGAGCCGCAGCGAAACCGCCGATCCCATTCCTTACGGCATCGATGCCGTCGGTTTGATCGCGCACGCACAGACCTTGCTCACGGCGCTGGACGCGGGAACACCGATCACCGAGGACCAGCTCAAGCCTCGCCTGTGCGGCGCCGCCACACAGCAACGATGACCGGACCGCGACTACCATGACCGCGATGCCGACCGACCTCGCTCCCGCGGGCCGCTACGCGCCGAGCCCCTCCGGTGATCTGCATCTGGGCAATCTGCGAACAGCCCTGCTGGCCTGGCTGTTCGCCCGTAGTTCCGGGCGCCGATTCGTACTGCGCATCGACGATCTGGACCGGGTGCGGCCCGGCGCCGAGGCCCGCCAGCTCGCCGATCTCGCCGCGATCGGCCTGGACTGGGATCTACCGGTGGTCCGCCAATCCGACCGGCTGCCGCGGTACACCGCGGCCATCGACCGGCTCACCGCCGCGGACCTGACCTATGAATGCTTCTGCACCAGAAGAGAAATCCAGCAGGCCGCGACCGCACCGCACGGGCCGATGGGCGCCTATCCGGGCACCTGCCGCGAGCTGACCGAGGCCGAACGCGCGGATAGACGCGCGGCGGGCCGACCGGCGGCACTGCGCCTGCGGGCGGGGGTGACCGAGTTCGAGGTGATCGATCAACTGCACGGTCCCTACCGCGGCCCCGTCGACGATGTCGTGTTGCGCCGCGGCGACGGCATCCCGGCCTACAACCTCGCGGTGGTGGTCGATGACGCCGAACAGGGCATCGACCAGGTGGTGCGCGGCGACGACCTACTGCCGTCCACCCCGCGTCAGGCCTATCTCGCCACGCTGCTCGGACTGGAGGTGCCGCGCTACGCGCATGTTCCGTTGGTACTCAACGAATCCGGGCAGCGGCTGGCCAAACGCGACGGCGCGGTGACCCTCGCCGACCGGCACGCACTCGGGGAGAGCACCGGGCAGGTGGTCGCCGCGCTGGCCCGCTCGCTCGGCTACTCCGGCCACACCGCGGCCGATCTGCTGGCCGGATTCGACCCCGCCGACCTGCCCCGTGAGCCGTGGACGCTCGCCCCGGACGGGTTGTTGCAACATGATCGTTGTCCGTAACGTACCCAGCGACCGATCTTTCGACGGACGAGGATTTCATATGACAAGCGGTGGGTACGACCCCAACCAGTATCCGCAGGGCGGGCAGCCGTACGGGCAACCGCAGTTCGGGCAGCAGCCCCAGTACGGGGAGCAGCCGAAATACGATCAGCAGCCGCAGCAGCCATACGGGCAGCAGCCCCAGCAGCAGTACGGTCAGCAGCCCCAGCAGGACCCGTATGGTCAGCAAGCCCAGTACGGTCAGCAGCCGCAGTACGGTCAGCAGGACCCGTACGCGCAGCCCCAGCAGGGGTACGGCCAGTACGGGCAGCAGCCGGGATTCGGCGGGCAGCCCGGTGATCTACTGACCAGGTTCGGTGCGCGCTTCATCGACGGCATCATCGTCGGCATCCCCGGCACCATCATTTTCATGCTCGTATGGAGCCTGATCGGCGGCACAGCGGGCTACTTCGTCGGCCTGATGGTCTACATGGCCCTCGGACTCGCCTACTTCGTGCTGCTCGAGATGAACATGGGCACCACGCTCGGTAAGAAGGTGCTCGGCCTGCGCGTGATCGCACCGGGCGGCGCACCCAAGATCAGCCCGGAGGTGTCGCTGAAGCGCAACACCTACCTGGCCGTGAGCATCATTCCGTGCATCGGCCAGCTCATCGGCCTCGGTCTCGCCATCTACATGGCGATCACCATCGAGCAGGACCCGAACAAGCAGGGTTGGCACGACAAGTTCGCCGGCGGCACACAGGTCGTCAAGGGCTGAGCAAGGGTGGTGCCGTCATCGACGGCATCACACCGAGACGACGAGGGGCGCACCGAAACCGGTGCGCCCCTTCGTTGTCATGTGCGGTCCGGGGTCTAGGCGCCCCAGCCGCTGACGGCACCCACGATATTGAGAATCCAGTACAGGATGCCGATCACCAGGCCGACGGCGCCGACCGAGATACCGGCGATCGCCAGGCCGCGGCCTTCCTGTCCGGTCTGCTTGATCTGATTGAGGGCGACAAGACCCAGCACCAACCCGACCAGGCCGGGCACCAGCAGACCACAGCACAGCAGTCCGATGCAGGAGGTGATGAGCGACCCGATCGCCATACCGTTGGTGCCAACCGGTGGCATGCCGTAGGGCTGATATCCCGCCTGATACGGATACCCGTACCCCGGCTGCTGCGGATACCCCTGCTGGGCGTACGGATCAGCCGCGGGCTGCTGGTATGCCGGGTACTGCGGCTGAGAAGCCGCCGGATACTGCGGTTGCGAACCGGCCGGATACTGCGGTTGCCCTGGCACACCCGGCTGCGGCGCGGCAGGATATTGCTGGCCCGACGGGTATCCGGGCTGTTCGGCTGCGGGGTACTGCGGGACCGAACCGGCGCCAGCTGATTCCGACGACACACCTTGGCCGCCGTACTGCTTCCACCACTCGTCGGAATCGCCGGGATTGGTCATGGCTACACCATATGGCAAACCTGGTTGGATGAGGCGGGTGAGTGATTCGACCAAACCCGCAGAGCACGGGGAGTCTGGGCGCCCCGCGTCCGACCATGCGGCATTCGCCCAGGTCGCGCGGGGCTACTACACCCCCATCGTGGCACTGTTCACGGCCACGCTGATCATTTCCAACGTCTGCGCCACCAAGGGCGTGCAGTTCTTCACCGACCATTCGGTGACCTGGGGCCCGCTGGAGGTGCTGCCCATCACCACCGACGGCGCGTTCTTCCTCTTCCCGCTGGCCTACATCCTCGGCGACGTGCTGAGCGAGGTCTACGGCTTCCGCGCCACCCGCCGCGCCATCTACTACGGCTTCGCCGCGCTGCTGCTGATGGTGGCGTGTTTCGCAGTCGCGATCCAGCTGCCGCCCGCGGTGTTCTACGGGAACCAGGAAGCCTTCCGCACCGTCCTGGGCACGACGCCGCAACTGGTGGCGGCCGGGCTCGCCGGATACTTCGTGGGCCAGCTGCTGAACTCGGCGACGCTGGTGCTGATCAAGGAACGGACCAGGGAAAAGTACCTGTGGGCGCGGTTGATCGGCTCCACCGTGGTCGGCGAACTCGCCGACACCCTCATCTTCTGCTCGATCGCCGCCACCGCCATCGGCATCGACAGCTGGCAGCAGTTCGCCAACTACGTGATCATCGGCTTCCTGTGGAAGACGCTGGTCGAGATTCTGGTCATGCCGATCACCTATCGGGTGATCGCACTGCTCAAAAAGCATGAACCGAGCTATGCGCCGAAGGATTTCGACCCGCTGCACTCCTGATACGTCCGCACGCCGCGGCGGCCGAAGTGGAGGCACTCACAGCCTCCGTTCCGGTCGGTGCCGAGTATCGGCAGCGAACACACTGCTTCCCAACGGAATTCGGGCCGGGGCCGCGTCGAGGCAGGCGTCAGGGCGCGGAGACCCGCCCCTTCCAGCGCCCGAGAGTTTCGGTCCGGAACTCCTCGAAGTATCCGCCGTCGATGCTCTCGCGGATGCGGTCGACCAACCGGATGGTGAAGCGCTCGTTATGGATCGTGCACAGTGTGGCGGCCAGCATCTCCTTGGCCTTGAACAGGTGATGCAGGTAGGCGCGGGTGTAGTTGGCGCAGGTGTAGCAGTCGCAGGTCTCGTCGATCGGGGTGAAATCGCGGCGGAAACGGCTGGTGTTGATATTGAAACGGCCCGCGTCCACGTAGATGGCGGCGTTGCGGGCCACCCGTGAGGGGTTCACACAGTCGAAGGTGTCGGCGCCGTTGGCGACCGCCGCGAACACGTCTTCCGGTTCGCTGATGCCGAGCATATGGCGCGGCTTGTGCTCGGGCAGTTCGGCGCTGCACCAGCCGACGATGGCGCCGAGATTGTGCTTCTCCAGCGCGCCGCCGATGCCGTAACCGTCGAACTCGGTGCCGTCCTGGCCGCGGATGGCCTCGAGTTCGCGGCAGGCCTTGCGGCGCAGGTCCTCGTACTGCGCGCCCTGGATCACCGCGAACAGCGCCTGGTACGGGCGATGGGTGCGCGCGTGGGTGAGCCGTTCGTGTTCATCGATACAGCGCTGGGCCCACTCATGGGTGCGCTGTAGCGATTTCTCCTGGTAGCCGCGGGTATTGAGCAGGGTCGTCAGCTCGTCGAAGGCGAACATGATGTCGGCGCCGAGCTGATGTTGGATACCCATCGACACCTCGGGAGTGAAGCGGTGCCGGGAGCCGTCGAGATGGGATCGGAAGGTGACGCCGTCGTCATCGACGGTGGCGAGGCGTTCTTTGCCCTTGGCGATGACGTCATCGCTGCGCACATCGACGGCCTCCATGGCCAGCACCTTCTTGAACCCGACACCCAGCGACATGACCTGGAAGCCGCCGCTGTCGGTGAAGGTCGGCCCCGGCCAGTTCATGAACCGGCCCAGCCCACCGGCCTCGTCGACGATATCGGAGCCGGGTTGCAGATACAGGTGGTAGGCGTTGGCGAGCAGCGCCTGCGCGCCGATCTCGCTCATCGTCTCCGGCAGCACGGCCTTCACCGTGGCCTTGGTGCCCACCGGGATGAACGCGGGCGTGGCGATATCGCCGTGCGGTGTGCTGATCACCCCGGTCCGCCCGTACTGCCCGTCGAGGCGGGTACCGACGGTGAAGGAGAAAGCATCGCGGTCAGACACGAGGCTCATCTTCGCAGGAGACGCCGCCGGTCCATCGATCGCACTACGCCTCCGCGGCCGCCGCCGCGAACTGCGCGCTGTAGAGCCGGTAGTAGGCGCCGCGGTTCTCCAGCAGCCGCTCGTGGTTGCCGAGCTCGACGATCTGGCCCTGCTCCATCACCACGATCACATCGGCGTCGCGGATGGTGGACAGCCGGTGCGCGATGACGAAGCTGGTGCGGTCGCGCCGCAGCGCCGACGTCGCATGCTGCACCAGCAGTTCGGTGCGGGTGTCGACGGAACTGGTGGCCTCGTCCAGGATCAGGATCGACGGCTTGGCCAGGAAGGCCCGCGCGATGGTGATGAGCTGTTTCTCACCGGCGCTGACTCCGGTGCCCTCCTCGTCGATGACGGTGTCGTAGCCGTCGGGCAGCGCGTGCACGAATCGGTCCACATAGGCGGCGCGGGCGGCGGCGAGGATATCGGTCTCGCTCGCGTTCGGGTTGCCGTAGGCGATGTTGTCCCTGATGGTGCCCTTGAACAACCAGGTGTCCTGCAACACCATGCCGATCCGGGAACGCAGGTGGTCGCGGGTGATCTCGGTGATGTCGACGCCATCGATGGTGATGGCGCCCGCGTCGAGTTCGTAGAACCGCATGAGCAGGTTCACCAGTGTGGTCTTGCCCGCGCCGGTCGGGCCGACGATGGCCACCACATGGCCGGGCTCGGCCACCAGCGACAAACGCTCGATGATCGGCCTGTCCGGTTCGTACCGGAACGACACCGACTCGAATTCCACCCGGCCGCGATCCACCGGGCGCACGTCCTCCATCACCGGGTCCGGGCTCTGTTCCTCGGCGTCGAGTATCTCGAAGATCCGTTCCGCCGAGGCGACCCCTGACTGCAACAGATTGGCCATCGCACCGATCTGGGTCAGCGGCTGACTGAACTGCCTGGAGTACTGGATGAACGCCTGCACCTCGCCGAGCGAGAGCTGCCCAGTGGCCACCCGCAGGCCGCCGACCAGTGCGACGAGCACATAGTTCACGTTTCCGAGGAACATGATGGCGGGCATGATCAGGCCGGAGATGAACTGGGCCTTGAAGCTGGACTGGAACAGCTGATCGTTGCGCTTGTCGAACTCCTTGGCCACCTCGTCGCTGCGCCCGAACGCGGTGACGATCTCGTGGCCGGTGTAGGCCTCCTCCACCTGGGCGTTCACCAGTCCGGTGTATTTCCACTGGTCCACGAAATGCGGTTTGGACCGTTTGGCGATCTGGGCGGTGACCACGATGGCGACGGGCACCGTGAGCAGGGCGATCAGCGCGAGCAGCGGCGAGATCCAGAACATCATCACCAGAATGCCGAGCACCGAGAACACCGAGTTCAGCAGCTGACTCATGGTCTGCTGCAAGGTCTGCGACACATTGTCGACGTCATTGGTGACCCGGCTGAGCACATCACCGCGCGGGGCGGAGTCGAAATAGCTCAGCGGCAGCCGGTGGATCTTGTCCTCGACATCGCCGCGCAGCCGCTTCACCGTCCGGTTGATGACGTTGTTGAGCAGATATCCCTGCAACCAGCTGAATATCGCCGCGCCCAGATACAGCACGAGCACCAGCATCAGTACCCGGCCGACCGCGTCGAAATCGACGCCGACGCCGGGCACCACATCCATGCCCGACAGCATGTCGGCCAGGGTGTTCTCGCCTTCGGCGCGCAGGCCCGCGATGGCTTCGTCCTTGCTGATTCCCGAGGGCAGCTGCTTACCGACCACGCCGTCGAAGACGAGGTTGGTGGCCTGGCCGAGAATGTAGGGGCCGAGGGTATTGAGCACCACCGACACGATCACCAAGGTGACGATCGCGATGACATTGGTCCGCTCGGGTGCGAGCCTGCGCAGCAGCCGTTTCAGCGAGGGACCGAACGATTTCGCCTTGCTGTCCGGTCCGCCCGGAACCGCCCCCGGCCTCATCGGGCCTCCTCCACGCTCAGCTGCGATTCGACGATCTCCTGGTATTCCGGGCAGTCGCGCAGCAGTTGCTCATGCGTGCCGATGCCCGCCATGGCGCCGTCTTCGAGCACCACGATCTGGTCGGCGTCGCGGATGGTCGCGATGCGCTGGGCCACGATGATCACCGAGGCGTCGCGGGTCTCCGGGCGCAGCGCCTCGCGCAGGCGGGCGTCGGTGGCCACGTCGAGGGCGGAGAACGAATCGTCGAACAGGTAGACGCGCGGTGTGCGCACCAGCGCGCGGGCGATGGCCAAACGCTGACGCTGACCACCGGAAACCGTGGTACCGCCCTGCGCGACCGGGGTTTCCAGGCCCTCGGGCATCTCGCGGACGAAGTCGGCGGCCTGCGCGATCTCCAGACAGCGCCACAGTTGCTCATCGGAGGCGTCGGGATTGCCGTAGCGCAGGTTGCTGGCGATGGTGCCGGAGAACAGGTACGCCTTCTGTGGCACCAGCCCGATCTGCGCGCGCAGTTGCGCGAGGTCGAGATGGCGGACATCGGTGCCGCCCACGTAGACCGCGCCGTCGGTGACGTCGATCAGTCGCGGGATCAGGTTGAGCAGCGTGGTCTTACCGGAACCGGTGGCACCGACAATGGCGGTGGTCCGGCCGGGTTCGACCCGGAACCGGATCGCGTGCAGCACCGGCTTCTCCGCACCCGGATAGCTGAATTCGGCGAACTGGACGTCGACCTCGGCCGGATCACCGCGAAACGGCTGCGGTATCGCGGGCGGATGCACCGACGAACTGGTCCCGAGCACTTCGCCGATGCGGTCGGCGGAAACCGCGGCGCGCGGGGCCATCATGGCCAGGAACGAGGCCATCATGACGGCCATCAGGATCTGCATGATGTAGGCGAGCATCGCGGTGAGCGAACCGATCTGCATCTCGCCCGAATCGACCAGATGGCCGCCGAACCAGATCACGGCCACACCGGTGAGATTGCTGATGAGCATGACGGTCGGGAACATCAACGCCATCAACCGCCCGACCCGCAGCGAGGTTTCGGTGAGTTCGTTGTTGGCCACCCCGAACCGCCAGGCCTCCTGCCGTTCCCGCACGAACGCCCGCACCACCCGGATACCGGTGATCTGCTCCCGCAGCACCCGGTTGACCTCGTCGATCCTGGCCTGCATCGCCCGGAACCCCGGCACCATCCTGGCGATGATCAGCGCCATACTCAGTCCGAGCGCCGGCACCGCGATCAGCAGCACCCAGGACAGTTTCAGGTCCTCACGCAGCGCCATGACGATGCCGCCGACGCACATGATCGGCGCCATCACCAAGATGGTCGCGGCCATCACGATCAGCAGCTGCACCTGCTGCACATCGTTGGTGTTGCGCGTGATCAGCGACGGCGCGCCGAAGGTGCCGACCTCGCGCGCGGAGAACGTGCCGACCCGATGCAGCAGCGCACCGCGGATATCGCGGCCACCGCCCATGGCGGCCTGCGCGGCCAGATAGACCGAGGCGGCCGAGCTGACGATCTGCACACCGGTCACCACGAGCATCCACAATCCGGTGCGCCAGATGAACCCGATATCGCCCTTGGTGACACCCTCATCGATGAGGTCGGCGTTCAGGCTCGGCAGATAGAGCATCGCGATGACCGAGATCAGCTGCAACGCGACCACTCCCGCGAGCTGCGCTCGATACGGAGCCAAATAGGTGCGTAGCAGTGAGATCAGCATGATGACTGGAGGCTACCGGCAATTCATCGGACGTGACGAGGACATTCCAGTGCCAGCTGGTCGAGTGTCCGAAGTGTCCGGAAACAGTGCCGGATCAGGCGCGGCCGAGCAGTTCCTGGTCGTCGCGTGGCTCACGGCGGGCCCACGCACCGGGGTCGGCCGTCAGCGTATCGATGAATCCGGGCAACCGGTTCTCGGCGATATCGGCGATCGAGACGTCCTCGAGGACGGCACGGATATTGACCCGCAACGCGATCCACACCCGCTGCAACGGTTCGGCCGTGCCCGCATAGCGGATGTCCTCGGGACGCTCACCGCGCACCGAGGCCAGCGGACCCTCGATCCCGCGGATGACGTCGGCGATGGAGATGGCGGCGGCCGGTCTGGCCAGCCGGTAGCCGCCGTCCGGACCGCGCCTGCTCGTCACCAGGCCCGCGCGGCGCAGTTCGGCGAGCACGCTCTCCAGCACTTTCGGGGCGATCCGCTGCGCCGACGCGATCGTCTCGGCTTTCACCGCCGCACCGCTTCCTCCCGCGTCGGCGATCTCGAGCAACGTTCGCACCGCGTGGTCGACCTTCGCGGTGATGTGCAACTGTCCGGCTCCTGACGTATCCGAGGTGACGCGGACGAATCTACGCGGTGGCCCCGGCGGTCAGCACACATGTCGCGGCGTCGAGCAGGGTCGATTCCACCAGCGATTCCGATGCGCCGGGCACCAGTTCGGTGGACAGCAGCGCCACGCCGAGGATCTCCAGGGCGGCACTGGCCCGCAGCAAGGCCTCATCGGTCGGATCGGGACCGGCGAGCCAATGACGCAGTTCCCTGGTGCTGTCGGCCACATCGGGGTAACGGTCGGCCATGGCGTTGACGATGGCGATGGTGTCGCGCATGCACATCGCGCCCGCGTCGCGGTGGCGGACCATGCCGCGGACGTAGGCCCGCAGCACCGCCCGGATGCCCTCCGCATCGTGCGGGACGGCGTCGATGTCCTCGACCACCGACCGCATGTGATCGATCACCGGGTCGATGATCGCCAGCAGCAGATCGAGTTTCGAAGCGTAGTGATAGTAGAGGGAGGCCTTTGTGATTCCCACCGCATCCGCGACTTCACGCAGGCTCGTCTGTTCGAAGCCTTTATTGGTGAACAGCGTGACCGCGGCGTCTCGAATGGCCTGTTTAGTGCCTCCACCTGCGACAATGGTGTCCGATGACTCACGGATGGTCATGGGATGATCCTCTCATCACTGTCCTGCCCGGCTCCGGGTGCCCGAAAAATTGAGGTTGCCCCTCCGGTTGATTCCTACGGTAGTCTACCTACCGCACGGTAGGCAGAGCGCGTCAATTGGAGGCGGGGACGGCAAGCACCCGCGACAGAGGTGCTGTCTACACGCTCCAGCAATTGAATCGATCCCGAGCAAGCTACAGCGACAGCTAGGAGAGACCCCCGTGTCCGTATATCTGTACCGATGGGGAAAGTTCGCTTTCCGCAGGAAGTGGTTAGTGCTTCCCGTCTGGCTGCTCCTTCTGGTGCTGCTCGGCGGGGTCGCGGCATCCATGTCGAAGCCGTTCCAGGACAAATTCGACATGCCGGGCCTGCCGTCGGAGCGGGCCACCGAAATCCTCGAAGAGCACATGCCCGAGTACGCGTCGGGATTCAGCATCGATGCGATCTCGGCCACCTTCGTCGTCGCCGCCAAGGACGGGAAGCTCTCCGACCCGAACAATATGGCGGCCCTCGACGCGATGGTCGCGGAGTTCAACGCGCCCAAGCTCGGTGATCAGGAGATCGTCGACCACTCCAAGCCGATCGTGAACCCGGTCACCGCGACGCAGCTGATGCCAGCGAGCCCGGAAGCCGCCCAGAAGCAGGCCGAGGCCATGGCCGCGCTCGAACCGGGCCAGGCACCGCCGATCCCCTCGCCCAACTGCCTCGACGATCCGAACGCGCCCGACTTCCAGGGCATGTGCTCCGGCGCGCCGCTGAACGTGCTGAACGAGCAGAACCCCGGCACCGTCGCGGTGATCACCGTGCCGTTCACGATGGCGGAGTTCTCCGACGTCAAGCCCGAGCACCGGGAGGCCGCCGAGGCCGTCGTCGAGCGTGCCCGCGAAGCGGGTCTGACCGCCGAGATGACCGGCGTCCTCGCCCAGGAACAGCCCGAGCAGGGTTCGGCGGAGATGATCGGTATCGGCGTCGCGCTGATCGTCATGATCATCGCCTTCGGTGCCCTGGTCGCCGCCTTCGTGCCGATCATCACCGGCATCGTCGGCGTCGGTGCGGCCGGTCTGCTGATCGTGGCCGGTACCTCGCTGACCGCCGTCCCCACCTTCACGCCGATCCTGGCGTCCATGATCGGTCTTGCGCTGTCGATCGACTACGCGCTGTTCATCGTGTCCAGGTACAAGCATGAACTCGTCGTGCAGGATTCGCCGGAAGAGGCCGCGGGCGTCGCGGTCGGCACCGCGGGTTCGGCCGTGGTGTTCGCGGGTCTGACCGTGCTCATCGCACTGCTGGGCCTGAGCATCGTCGGCGTCAGCTTCCTGACCGCCATGGGTATCGGTGGCGCGGTCGCCGCCGCGTTCGCCGTCGTCACCGCGATCACCCTGCTGCCCGCGCTGATGGGTGCGTTCGGCCGGTTCCTGTTCAAGCCGAAGGTCCCGTTCGTCGCCAAGCACGACCCCGAGGACGACAACTCGGTCACCAACGGCATGCGGTTCGCCAAGCTCATCGCCAAGGCTCCCGCCGTGACGTTGATCCTGTGCGTCGTGGCGCTCGGTGCGCTCGCCGCACCGGCGCTGAACCTGAACCTCGGCCTGCCCGGCGGTGACAGCGCGCCGAAGGATTCCTCGATCCGCAAGGCCTACGAATTGCAGACCGAAGGCTTCGGCGAGGGCAAGAACGGCATGCTCGTGGTGGCCGTCGACCTGTCCGAGGTGCCGCAGGACCAGCGCGAACCCGCGCTGTCGGAGCTGCGGACCAGGCTGTCGGGCTACGAGGACATGGACTACCTGACCACCGCTCAGCCGAGCGAGGACGGGCAGGCCGCGCTGTTCATGGCGGTGCCGAAGTCCGGCCCGAACAGTGCCGCGACCCAGGATCTGGTCGCCGATGTCCGCGATGCCGAGGGTGAGTTCACCTCGAAGTACGGCATGGAATACGGCATCACCGGTGAGACCGCGATCTACGCCGACGTCAACCATGTGCTGCTTGCCAGCATCGTGCCCTATCTGGCGATCGTCGCCGGTGCGGCGTTCCTGCTGCTGGTGCTGGTGTTCCGGTCCATCCTGGTGCCGCTGACCGCCGCGCTCGGATTCCTGTTGTCGATGGCGGCCACCTTCGGTGTCACCGTGCTGGTCTTCCAGGAGGGTGCGCTCGGCCTCATCGACGACACCCACCCGATCATCAGCTTCCTGCCCATCATGTTGATCGGCATCGTGTTCGGTCTCGCCATGGACTACCAGGTCTTCCTGGTGACCCGGATGCGGGAGGAGTTCGTGCACGGCAAATCGCCGAAGGACGCCATGATCGACGGCTACCACCACGGTGCCCGCGTGGTGACCTCGGCGGCGGTCATCATGATCTCGGTGTTCGCCGGATTCATGCTGTCCTCGGATGTCACCTCGAAGTCCATGGGCTTCGCGATGGCGGCCGGCGTGTTCTTCGACGCGTTCCTCGTCCGCATGGTGCTGATCCCATCGCTGCTGGTGCTGATGGGCAAATGGGCCTGGTGGCTGCCGGCCTGGCTGGACAAGATCGTGCCGGATATCGACGTGGAAGGCACCAAGCTGCGCGAACTCCAGCAGCGCGAGGCCGAGGCCGCAAAGAAGCCGGTACAGGCCGGGGTCTGATCCGCGAGGGTCGTTCCCGAGGCTCGTCCGCGAGCATCATCCGAAGACAGCGAACCCCGTCCGGCAACCAGCCGGGCGGGGTTCGCTCGTATGTGCGCCCGAGGTGGCGCACCGAGTCGGACGGTCACGCCTGAACTACGGCGCCGGGACAGAGCGCGCCGACCGTGGATGACCTGCCGAACCCCTCGCCCGCCGAGCGAGGGCTCACCGAGTTACTGACTCGGCTCGGGCAGTGTGCAGTGCTCGACCTTCGGGTTGAGGCCCGCGTAATTGAGTGGGCCCGCGACCACGGTCAACGCGATGGTGGCGAAATCGCGGCATTCGGCCGGGGCCGCGGTGAAGTAGTCGCGCTGGAACGCCGCGACGAAACCGGTCACCAACCACACCATCACCAACAAGCTCAGCAGGCTCGCACCGAACCCACGTGACGATCTGGCGCGAAGAGAGGGCTCGCGCATGGCAATCGCTTCCTTCCATCTCCGGGTTTCTCTCGAATACCCGGTGTGCGGCCCGCCTATCACTGTGCCGGACAGCACATATCGTGCGACATTTCGCAAGGTCGGGACCGCAGATCGGCAACCGGCAGGTCCACCGGTCGTTACGAACCGGACCTAGCTTCTTCCGCGGGGAACCCCAGAGATCGGAGTATCACCCGTGGTTGTCACCACTGCGGCCGAACGAACCGCACCAATCTCCCGGCCGAGTCCGAGCCCGGCCGATCGACTGTTCGGCAGCGTGCCCGCGCCCCTGCTCGTTCTGGGCGCTATGACCAGTATTCAGCTGGGAGCGGCGCTGGCCAAGGATCTGTTCGAGATCACCGACGCCACCACCGTCGCCGGGCTGCGGCTGACCGTCGCCGCGCTCATCGCCTGTGTGCTGTGGCGCCCGTCGGTGCGGGTCGATCGGCGAGCACTGCCCGCCATCGCCGGACTCGGGCTCGCGGTGGCCGCGATGAACGTCGCGTTCTATGCCGCCATCGAACGCATTCCACTCGGCGTGGCGGTCACCATCGAGTTTCTCGGCCCACTCGCCGTCGCGCTGCTCGGCTCCCGCCGCAGGCGCGACCTGGTGTGGGTGGCCTGTGCGGCGGGCGGCGTCGTGCTGTTGATGAAATCCGGTGGCTCGGTCTCCTGGTCCGGTGTGCTGTTCGCCCTGGTCGCGGGCGTGGGATGGGGGTCCTACATCCTGTTCGGCGCGGCCGTCGCCGAACGCACCTCCGGCCGCAACGGCCTGGCCCTCGCCATGGTGTTCGGCGCCGCGATCGCAGGCCCGCCCGCACTCGCCGATGCCGGTGCGGCCCTGCTCGACCCGTGGTTCCTGGCCGCGATCACCGGTATCGCGGTCCTGTCGTCGCTGGTGCCGCATGTGATCGAGTTGGAAGCGCTACGTCGCATCACCCCGTCCGCGTTCGGCATCATGATGAGCCTGGAACCCGCCGTCGCGGCCGCGGCCGGGCTCGTGCTGCTGGGCGAGTCGCTGGCGGTGGCACAGTGGGCGGGAATCGTGCTGGTCGTCGCGGCGACCGCGGGGGCGGCCAGGGTCGGGGCCGCACCCGAGCAACGGCAGCCACCGGACCGGCACCCCGGCCGCGGAATACACGCCGCGTCACCGGGGTAGATCTGGAGTGATCACGTATCGGACAAGGAGGCCGGGATGGCGGTACCTGGTGTCATCGGCTTGCGGTCGGTCGTTCTGGACTGTCCCGAACCACGCCGACTCGCCGAGTTCTATCTGCGAATACTCGGTGGGGAAATCCTCGAAGCCGAAAGTAACGAGCGGTGGGTGGCGATCACCGACCCGCAGGGCCGACGCCTCGCCTTCCAGCACGCCCCCGAATACGAACCACCCCGCTTCCCCGACCCGAAAGCCTCACAGCAGATCCACCTGGACATCCTCGTCGACGATGTAGAAGTCACCGAACCCGCCATCCTCGCGGCGGGAGCGACATTCGTTCAGACCGGCCACGATTTCCGCGTATACACCGACCCGGTCGGACACACCTTCTGCCTCGTCTGGCTCATGAACTGAGCGCACCGCATCCGGAGCACGGATCGACAAACCCGGGGTCGGATCGGTGGCGTTGGGTGCAGCGACGACCATCGCCCACTCGTACTCGGGTATCTCGAGGCGACCCCGCCGAGCGCGCTGGCCGGGCAGCTAGCGGCCCGTCTCGGGCTTCCCCGGTAGCACCTCGGCCGCGGCAGAGTCGGGCGTCCCGGTGAGATAGCGCTGGAGCGTGGGCCCGATCCACGCCACGACATCTTCCCGGCTCATCGCCGTCAGCGGCGGGAATGCCAGCACGAACCGGCCGAGTGCCATGCCGAGGATCTGCGAAGCCGCGAGGCCCGCCCGCATCGGCACTTCCCGCGGATCGTCGACCGCGCGGGCCACGACGGGTGCGAGTTGCGCGGCGAAGATCGATCGCATCCGCTCGGCGGCGGACTCGTTGGTCACACCGGCGCGCAGCAGGATCAGCAAGGCTTCATCGCGCTCCCAGCGCTCCAGGAAGTGCGCGACAACGGTGGACCCGAGCAGGTCCCGCGGCACCGTCGACAGATCCGGTAGCTCCAGATCGAATTCCACCGCGGCGGCGAACAGCCGCTCTTTGTTGCCGAAATAGCGCATCACCATCGCCGGATCGATATCGGCGTCGGCCGCGATGGCGCGAATGGTTGCCCTGTCGTATCCGTCGGCGGCGAAGCGTTCACGAGCCGCGGCGAGGATGACGGCTTTCGTCTCGCCCGAAGATCTCCTCATGTCAACGAGTGTAGGCCAACAACTGTTGACATGGTGTATCCACCCCTCTACCTTCAATGCCAACAGTTGTTGACTTTCTGAGGAGTACCGAGATGACGAACTCCATCGCAGACGTTCTGATCGTCGGAGCCGGGCCGGTCGGCCTGACCGCCGCGGTCGTTCTGGAACAGCTCGGCCACGATGTCGTCGTCGTCGACAGCCAGAGCGAAGGAGCGAACACTTCGCGGGCCGCGGTCGTACATCCGCACACCCTCGAACTGCTCGAGCCCTACGGCGTCACCCCCGCGTTGGTCGACCGCGGCCTGCACACCCCGACCTTCACCATCCGCGATCGCGACCAGTTGCTGATCGGCGTCCCGTTCAGCGACCTGCCCACCGCCTACCCGTACACGCTGATGATCTCCCAGGCCGATACCGAAAAGTTCCTACTGGCAAGGCTTTCGGACCTCGGCGGCAAGGTGATCCGCCCGGCCACGGTGACCGAAGTCGTCCAGGACGCCGACTGCGTCACCGCGACCTTCGACGACGGCAAGCAGATCCGCGCCCGCTACCTCATCGGCGCGGACGGGATGCACAGCCTGGTGCGCGAGCAGGCCGGTATCGGATTCACCGGCGGCACCTACGCCGAATCGTTCACCCTCGCCGACGTGCGGATGTCGGGCGGCGTCCCGCAGGACGAGGTCATCCTGTACTTCTCCCCCGCTGGCCTGGTGGTCGTCGCGCCGCTGCCGGACGATATGTACCGGATCGTCGCCACCGTCGATGAAGCGCCACACGAACCGGATATCGCGTTCGTGCAGCGACTGCTGGACGAACGCGGCCCCGAAGCTCATCGCGCGGTGGTCGAAGAAGTGGTCTGGGGCTCCAGGTTCCGCGTCCACCACCGCATCGCCGACAGCTTCCGCTCCGGCCGCATCCTGCTGGCAGGCGACGCGGGCCATGTGCACTCACCAGCAGGCGGGCAGGGTATGAACCTCGGCATCGAAGATGCGATCACCTCCGCCGAGGCCCTCTCGCGCGTGCTCGCAGGCGAGCCGGACACCCTCCTCGACGACCTCGCCACCGCCCGCCGCCACACCGCCGAAGGTGTGGTCTCGATCGCGAGCCGCCTCACCGATATCGCCACCGTATCGGCCAGGATGCGACCGCTGCGCAACACGATCATGCGGTTCGCCGGAAAGATTCCAGCCGTCCGCGCCCGCCTCGCCCAGCGCCTGTCAGGGCTGGATCGCTGAACGCTGGCGGAACGGCGACGAGAAGCCGAGCTAGATCGTCGCCCCCAGCCAGTGCGCGAAGCCGAGAAGGGTATCGGAGCGGCGCCGCTGAGCGGAGGCGATGCCGTAAACGGTTTCGCGGACCGAGGGGTGCAGGCGGGTTTGTTGGGGAGCGGCGGAGCGGGCCTTGTTGAGCGCGGCGAGCGCTCGGTCCGGCTTTCCCGACATGAGCCAGGCTCGGGCGTTGTCGTGCCAGTGGTGGGCGACTCGAGTGGGTGGGGCGTCCGCGCCGTAGGTCAGTTGCGCGCCGTCGAGTGCGGCGCGGTTCGGGTCACCGGCCTCCAATTCGATGGCATGCGCGTGGATCTCGACATTCAAAGGGCCGAACGCTGTCATATACAGGTCGGTCTCGCCGGTCCGCGCGGCGAGTTCCCTGGCAGCACGGACATGGTCGGTAGCCGCCGAGTAGTCGAGTTTGCGGGCTTCGTTGATCGCACCGGCCAAATGCGAGTATCCGGCAAGCACCAAACCCTGTGGGGTGTCGTCGGCAGCGGCGATCGCGCCCTCGATCAGTTCCGCGGCCACCCGTGATTCGCCGTAATGGGTCAGCACACGGGCCCGAGCCAGCGCCGAGAACGCACCGAAGTTCGGATCATCGCCCAAGGGGGCGTAGCCATCGGCGAGATCCAGCGCGGGCAGGGCAAGCATCAGATGACCGGTCCTGCGGGCCGACCACTCGGCAAGGATGTAAGCCGAAGCCAACAGCGAGTACGCGCGAGACTGCTGGTCACCGGACAGATCTCGAACGGCTCCATGCAACCGGCGGATGACACCGGGCAGCGCTTCGAGCGTCTGGCGCGTGCGGTCACTGCGATACAGATCTTGCGCCGCCGACAATTCCGCCGCGAGCTGCGGCAATGGCCTCGGCTCCTCTGCGGTGGCGTATCGCCCCTGCGCCAACAGTATCGACAGTTCGTTCACCGCGTCCGACAAAGGCTTTCCATCATCGAACGGCGCTCCGGTGAGCTGTTCCGGCGTGATGCGCAGAGCCCGGGACACGGCCGAGACGAATCCAGGCGATGCGACTTCCCGCCCCTGCTCCACCGCCTTCACCATGCTCAGGCTGTAAGCCGCCCGATCAGCCAGCTGCCGCTGACTCAGACCCGCGATCTTGCGTTCCGCGGCCACCGCTTGCCCCACGTGCTGCCACATGTTTCGAGCGTAGATCGATCCCGGCGACCTGTCGCGCGTGTCCGCGTGCCGAACTCGCCTCTGTCCCTTCGCTGTCCCTCGTGGCCCCTGCCGGTGCCGAATCTGATGCGACGACAAAAGGAGGGGTGCCGCACATGAGGTCACTACCAACAGCACTGGCATGGATCGACCCCGAGATCAGCACCGCACCGGAATGGGACACCGCCCAGGTACAGCGCCTCGCGCGCAGGCTCGGGTTCTGCCTGGTGTTCCCGCAGGAGAACTCGTGTCTACCGATTGCCGATCAGGTCCGAGAGGCCGATGTGGATGCGGTACTCCTTCCCGCTCCGAACCACCTCGACCCGCTCACCCTCGACACGATCATGCACCTGTGTGACATCGAAACAGTCTGCCCGCGGCTATCTTTCGCACGTTGGACGGCGATCGGATCGCTGCGGTGAGCTTTGCCGTCGGATGCGGATTCACGCTGGCGGTGGGGATTCCGGTAGCGGTTCTCGTGGCGGTGTGTTGGTCGGAGATGAGGGAGCGGCGGCGAGACATCGAGCAGGAGCGCGAGTGTGGCCCAGGAGAACGAGACAACACTCGAGGATCGCTGATCGCGGTCATCGAGCGCCCGGCACAGGTGCTGGTGAGCACTGGTTCGAGGACCACATCAGTCCGAATTTTTGGATTTCACCTCGGTGGATTTCGCTGTGGGGCAGAGAATCCCGATCGAGTCGATGCGGTCCCCTCGCCCGGCCCACACTCTTCAAGCGCTCATCGACGCGCGCAGTCAGAGGCCGATCACAGCACGGAGAACCGCATGACCGAGTCCCTCATCCAGCTGCCCACCGCTGGAGAACCAGTTATCGACACCTTCGACCGGATGATCCGGACCGGGCCGATCGTGCCCTACGAGCTGCCGGGCGGGGTTCGGGCCTGGCTCGCGGTGAGCCATCAGGCGGTCACCGAGGTGCTTGCCGGTGACGGCACCCTGTTCAGCCACAGCGCGAAGAAGTGCCCGGCGATGCACGACGGCACCGTCCCCGCCGACTGGCCGCTGCGCGTGCTGACCGACGCCGATCATCTGCTCAACAAGGACGGCGCCGACCATATGCGGATGCGCCGCGCCATCGCCCGTGCCTTCACCCCGGCTCGGGTCGCCCAGCTCGAACCACGCATCCAGCAGCTCACCGACGATCTGATCGACCGATTCGCCGACCTGCCCGAGGTGGATCTGGTCGAGAACTTCACCATGCCGCTGCCCGTCGCGGTGATCTGCGAACTGTTCGGCGTTCCCGCCAGCGATCAGCCGAAATTCCGTGGCTGGACCTCCACCCTCATCTCGCACACCAGCACCGGCGAGCAGACCCAGGCCGCCATGCAGGAGATGGTCGGCTATCTGAGCGCGCTGGTCGCCGACAAGCACAGCAACCCCGGTGACGATCTGACCTCCGATCTGGTGCAGGCACAGCCCGAACACGGGATCGCCGACGCCGAACTGGTCGAAATGCTGTGGATCATCATCGTGGCCGGGCACGAGACCACGATGCATCTGCTCGGCAATGCGGTGGTGGCCTTGGACGTTCATCCCGAACAGCTCGCGGCGGCGCGGGAAGGTGGCCGTTGGGCCGATGTCGTCGAGGAGACCTTGCGCTACCGCAACGCCGCCTGCGCCATGTTCAACCGCTATTCCCTCGAAGATGTCACGATCGCCGGGGTCGACATCCCCGCCGGTGCGATCGTCGGCTGGTTCGCCGGGGTCGGACGCGATCCGAACAAGCACCCGGACGCCGATGTCTTCGATATCGATCGCGACAATTCCGATCAGCTCGGCTTCGGGCGCGGCCCGCACTTCTGCCTCGGCGCGCATCTGGCCCGGTTGGAATCGCGCGTCGCGCTGTCGACGCTGTACGACCGGTTCCCGCATCTGCGGCTGGCGTGCGATCCGGCCGAGATCGCGTACGCGCCGCAGTTCATGACCAACGGCCCACTCAGCGTGCCGGTCCGGCTCCGATCCGTTGATTGAGCATGCCTCGCCCCGCAGGCGGGAAGATGTAAGAATGCTTTCTGACCACCGCTGAGCGGACACGTGGAGATCAAGATCAGAGCGACCGAGTTTCCCTCATGCGGTATTCCGAGCTGACCGTAGCGAGCACAGCGGTGTGGACCGAGGTCACCGACCATTTCCTGACCGCCGAGCACCGGTACCGTGATCCGGCCAATTGGTGGTCGAGGATCACGGTGCAGGAATCCTCGGGCTACACGCTGTTGCGCGCGCAGCAGCGTGGCGACCATCTGATGAACCGCAGCCGCTCACATGTCCAGCGCGGGCCGACCGATCACTGCTGGATCGTGTTTCCCGAACAGGGCGAATACGTCATCCAGCAGCCCGATCGGCTCACTCGGGTGCCGCCGCGGCACGGGTTCGTCCTGGAACTGGACCAGACCTGCCGGGTCCTGCTCCCCGGCTCGACGGCCCATGCGCTGCTGCTGCCCCGCGCACAGCTCGAACAGGGGCTGCCCGCGGGCACCGGCTCGAAGACGGTGCTCAATATGTCATCGGGTCTCGGCCGCGTGGTGCTGAGCATGCTCACCACCACGCTCGCCGGACAATCGGACCTGACGACGCTGGAGTTCGACGCCATCTGCGATCGAATCACCGAACTGCTGTGCCTGATGCTCATCGGCGACGTCGGGCCGCAGCAGGCCCATGTGGCCGAGACCGTCGATGCCATCCGGGCATTCGTGCGCACGAACCTCGGCTCCGGTGACGTGCGGCTGCCCGCGGTCGCTCGGGCGCTCGGCTGGTCGCCCCGCCAACTGCGGTCGGTACTGCACCAGACCGGGATCACCTACCGGGACCTGCGGCGGACCGAAGCGCTGCGCACCGCCCGCGATCTGTTGGCGCGTCCCGGCCCGCTGTCCATCGGTGAGGTGGCCGCACGCTGCGGGTTCACCGGCGCCGGATTCTCGACGGCGTTCAAATCCGAATACGGCGAAACGCCACGAAACTTCCGGCGGCGTCGGCTGTCCGAACAGCTCGCCGTGACCGCGCCCCGTTTGTGAGCGGGCGCGACCCATCAGTTTCACGTACACAATCATGTACGTCATTGCTACCATGATGGGGGAATCGGAACCGAGGAGATGATCGCTATGCGAGCGATGCATGCTACCGACGCACGCAACAACTTCGCGGCCGTGCTGGACGCGGCCACCGAAGACAACGACGAAGTGGTGATCACCCGCAGCGGCGGGAAGGAACCGGCCGTGGTCGTTTCATTGCGCGAGTGGGAAGCAATGAAGGAGACCGCCTATCTGCTGTCCAACCCGGCCAACGCCGCGTGGCTGGCAAAGGGCATCGCACAGGCCGATGCAGGACAGGCCACCGCACGCGAACTCATCGATGCCGACGACGCCGCTGCATCCGAGGACGATCTGTGAGCCGCAAGCTCACCTTCACCGACACTGGATGGACCGACTACGTCTACTGGCAGAGCGCCGACCGCTCGATGCTCAGAAAGCTGAACCGGTTGATCGATGAAATCCGACGCAATGGCAACGCCGAGGGCACCGGCAAACCTGAACCGCTGCGACAGAATCTGTCCGGATGGTGGTCGCGCCGGATCGATCACGAGCACCGCATCGTCTATCGAGCGGATGACGATAGCGTGATCGTCATCGCTTGCCGGGGTCACTACGAATAGTCCGCCGATCTGCACGGAACACCGCGATGTCTTCACGTTCGTCGAGCCGGTACTCGGCGGTGGTGTCGCGAGCGCAGGAGAGGGGTTGACCACCTGCGGTACAGCGGCCAGCTGATGCCGGGTGCCGAGGAACGGAAAAAGCCCCTCGCCTGAGTTCACAGGTGAGGGGCTTTGGCGGTGGCGGAGGGATTTGAACCCTCGGAGGGGGGTTACCCCTCACACGCTTTCGAGGCGTGCTCCTTAGGCCGCTCGGACACGCCACCGCCGATTAGGCTACCGGAATCGGCGCTGAACGCTAAATCGGCAGGTCAGGGTGGGGTGGTTCAGCGCTGGGAGTGGAAGAACTCGTCGAGGAGGGCGGCGCATTCGGGTTCGAGGATGCCGCCGCGCACTTCGGGGCGGTGGTTGAGGCGGCGGTCGCGGACCAAGTCCCAGAGGGAGCCGACGGCGCCGGTCTTGGGTTCCCAGGCGCCGAAGACGAGGCGGCCGACCCGAGCCAGCACCAATGCGCCCGCGCACATGGTGCACGGTTCGAGGGTGACGGCGAGGGTGGCGCCCTCCAACCGCCATCCGTCGCCGTGGACCTCCGCGGCCCGGCGCAGCGCCAGGACCTCGGCGTGCGCGGTGGGATCGCCGAGCGCCTCCCTGGCATTGGCGGCGCGGGCCAGCTCACGGCCGTTCGCATCGAAGACGACGGCGCCGACGGGGACGTCACGGGGGTCGGCGGCGGCTGCGGCTTCGATCGCGGCGCGGACCATGTCGGTGTCGGAGGGTCGAGTTCCGGGCGGCCCGAACGGCGTTCGGCTCACGTCAGCGGGGCAGTTTGTCCAGCACGGCCGACAGCTCGTTGGCGAAGCCGAGGCGCTGGGCGATCATGCCGAGTTGCTCGTCGGGGTACAGATCGGTTTCGGCGAGGATGACGCTGAACACCGGTTCGGGTAGACCCAGGTCGGCGAGCACACCGAGATCGCCTTCCTCCCACGGGTCCACATCGTCCAATTCGTCCGGATCGATATCGGGGATCTCCACGTTCAGCGCCTCGAGCACATCGGCGGCGATGTCGTAGTCGATCGCGGCGGTCGCGTCCGAGACCAGCAGCCGGGTGCCGCTGGGGGCCGGGCGCACCACGACGAAGAACTCGTCGTCGACGTCGAGCAGGCCGAACACCGCGCCCGAGCTGCGCAACGCCTTGAGTTCGTCTTCGGCGGCGGCCAGGCTGGTGAGTGCTGCCGAGCTGAGCGGACTACACCGCCAGGCGCCGTCCTCACGGACAACGGCTACCGCGAAACCTTCCACGTCGTCGAAATCGTCCGACGTCGCCCTGTTCCCGCCCGAGCGCTGTGCTGCCATGGCCGCAACGGTAGTCGGCTCGAGGTCAAATGTTGAAGTCGTATGCGAATCTGTTCCGGTGACTGGTGACCAGCAAGCACCCGTATGCGTTCTCGGGACCGGATTGATCGGCGGATCGCTGCTGCGCGCGGCGGTCGGAGCGGGATTCCGGGCGTGGGGCTACAACCGGTCCGAGGCGGGTGCGGCGGCGGCCCGCGCGGGCGGGTTCGACGTCACCGGCGATCTGCCCGCGGTGCTGGCCAGGGCCGCCGAATCGGATGCGTTGATCGTGGTCGCGGTACCGATGCCCGCGGTGGATCAGATGCTGTCCGCGATCGCCACATTCGCGCCGAAATGCGCATTGACCGATGTGGTGAGCGTGAAAGCGCCGGTCGCGGCGGCGGTCGAGCGGCATGGGCTGGCGGCGCGCTTCGTCGGCGGCCATCCGATGGCCGGTACCGCGCAGTCCGGCTGGGCGGCAACCGATCCCACGCTGTTCCAGGGCGCGGCCTGGGCCGTCGGCGTCGACGCGGGCACCCATCCGCAGCCGTGGACGCGGGTGGTACGGCTGGCGCTGGCCTGCGGATCGGTGGTCGTGCCGGTCGTCTCCGCCGAACACGACAGCGCGGTGGCTCGGATCTCGCATCTGCCGCATGTGCTGGCCGAAGCGCTCGCGCTGGCCGGAGCCGGTGGTGGTGAACTGGCGCTCGGTCTGGCCGCGGGCTCGTTCCGCGACGGCACCCGCGTCGCGGGTACCGCCCCGGATCTGGTGCGCGCCATCTGCGAGCCCAACGCCGCGGCCCTGCTGGAAGTACTCGACGAAACGCTGACCGTGCTGAGCGCCGCCCGCGATGTACTCGCCGAAGACGGTTCCCTCACCGACCTCACCGAGGCCGGTCACGACGCCCGCCAGCGCTATGAGACAGCGCAACGCTGGGAGATCACCGATATCCGCCCCGGCGACCACGCCTGGCTGGAGCGCCTACACGACGCCGGACGCCGCGGCGGCATCATCACCCACCTCCCTGGCCCCGCGAGTGATACCTGAGCGCGGGGCCTCTCGACGTTTGCCGCACCCAGGTGCCACTCGACACCGGGCGGGCTACGCGGTGGCGGGCGTTGAGTAGTTCTGGCCTGCGCGGCGGGTCAGCACCCGGCGAGTATCGGACGTGAGGCGATCGAATCGTTCGTGATGGTCGACCGGGTACGACTCAGCCGACCGTGGCCGTTTTCGGACGCTGCCGGGACAGCGCACCGCGGTGGTCGTCCGCTCAGACGCGTTCGGCCAGGCCGGGGTAGTCGAGGACGAAGCCGTCGGGGTCGACGGTGACGGTTGCGCTGGAGACGGGTGAGAGGACGCTGATGCCGTCGCTTGCGCTGCTGTAGGTGAGGCTGGCTTCCTGGACGGTCAGATCCGGTAGACGGACGTAGACGACCGGGACCTGCACGTCTTCCACCGCGTGCTGGAGGCTGAAGCGGCGGATGGGCAGGGTGTTGAAGAACGGGCTGAGGACGACGTCCACATCGAGTGCGCCGCCGAAGGTGGAGCGGATGTGGGCTCCGGTGGCGTCGATCAACCAGTAGTTCTCCTCGTCCCGTGAGATCGAGGCGTGCCGCTCCCCCGCGGCGGTGGTGCTGCGCAACGATAGGCGCCTGGTGGCGCCGTTCTCATCGGTGACCAGGTCGTAGGAGGCGCTGAACGCCGGATGCTCGGCGCCCGCGCCGCCGATGATGCGGCCGGTGGCCCGGATACGGTTGCCGTTGACCGTCACGCGGACCGATTCCATCCGCGTCGCGTCATGTGCGCGCCAGGTGAGGACCGCGGGCCACCGGGAGGGCGCCGGGCTCTGGTGGCCAGATGCTGCGTCGGTCGCGTGCGTCACGTATCTACCGTAAGCGACGAGGGCGTCATGACCGCATCACACCAGTGACTCGCGCCATGCCGCGTGCAGGCCGGCGAAGCGCCCATTGCCCGCGATCAGCTCGCTGGGTGCGCCGTCCTCGACGATGCGGCCCGACTCCAGCACCAGCACCCGGTCGGCGATGGCGACCGTGGACAGACGGTGCGCGATGATCACCGCGGTGCGGTCGCGCAGCACGGTCTCCAAGGCGTCCTGCACCAGCCGTTCGCTGGGGATGTCCAGGCTCGAGGTGGCCTCGTCCAGCACGATCACCGCCGGATCGGCCAGGAACACCCGCGCGAACGCCACCAGCTGCCGCTGTCCGGCCGAGAGTCTGCCGCCGCGCCTGCGCACATCGGTGTCGAATCCCTCGGGCAGCGCCATGACGAACTCGTAGAGCCCCACCGCACGCGCCGCGTCGTGCACCTCGGCGTCGGTGGCCTCTGGCCTGCCCAACCGGATGTTGTCGGCGACCGAACCGGAGAACAGATATGCCTCCTGGGTGACCATGACGATGTGACGGCGCAGATCGGCGTCGGTGATCCGCCGCAGATCGATGCCGTCCAGCGTCACCGCGCCGCCGGACGGGTCGTAGAAGCGGGTGAGCAGCTTGGCCAGCGTGGACTTGCCCGCCCCGGTGGGCCCGACCAGCGCCACGACCTGACCGGCCGGGATATCGAGGGTCAGCTCGGGTAGCACCGGACCGCGCGGTGACCCGAGGCCGGACGCACCGCCTGCCACCCGATCGAAGGTCTGTGCGCTGTCGCCCAACTCCCGGTCAGTGGCGCTCGGGCCGATCGCAGCTGTCCCCGATCCGGCGGCACCCGATTCGCCCGCGCCGGGCCGGGCCGCGTAGTCGAACCACACCCGGTCCAATCGCATCGCACCCGCGACCTTGCCCAGCGGTACCGGTTCGGTGGGTTCGGCGACCGATGGCTGTTCCTCCAGTACGCCGGAGATCTTCTCCAGCGCGGCGGCCGCGGACTGGTAGGAGTTGAAGACCTGTGCCAGCTCGTCGAGGGGGCCGTAGAAATTCTTCAGGTACAGCAGGTAGGCGGCGAGTACGCCGACGGCGAGATTGCCCTCGATGACCTGCCAGGCGCCGACAATGATCACCACGACGGTGGTGAGGTTGCCGAGCAGCCGGGTGAGACCCGCGTATTCGCCCATCCCACGCACCGCGGTGACATTGGCGTCGCGGTAGGCCGCGTCCTCGACGGCGAGCACCGATTGGTTGCGTTCCTCGCGGCGGAAGGCCTGCACCGCGCGCATACCGCCCATGGATTCCACGAACTGCACCACCACTTTGGCGATGGCGCCACGCGTACGGCGGTATCCGGCGCGCTGCCTGCGCTGAGCCCACCGGGTGACCAGGAACAGCGGCACGAAACCGGCGAAGACCACCGCCGCCAACGTCAGGTCCAGGTACACCAGCAGCACCGCGATGGTGAGCACCGACAGGATGGCGCTCAACGCCTCGTTGAGCGCGCCCTCCAGCAGTTCTTGCAGCGTCTCGATATCGCCGGTCAATCGGGCGACGACCTTGCCGGAGGTGTATTTCTCATGGAATTCGACGTCGAGGCTCTGGACATGGGCGAACGCCCGCACCCGCAGATCGAACAGCACGTTCTGGCTCAGCCTGCCCGCGACTCGAACGAACCAGAACGTGGTGAGCCCGCCGAGCAGCGCGGCGCCGAAGTATCCGCCGACCGCCCACATCAGCGGCACCCAGTTGCCGAGCCGCCCTTCGGCGATGCCACGGTCGAGCCCGTAGGCCACGAACAGCGGTCCCGCGACGGTCGCGGCGTTGTCGACCACGATGATGGCGAGAGCCAGCGCCGCGAGCTTGCGGTATGGGCGAACCAGTTCGGCCAGCAGCCGCCGCGACCGCGCCGCGAGCACCAGGTTCCCGGTCTCGGTGACCTCTTTGTCCTCGCTGGCGATACCGCGCCAATCGGCGGCTTCTTCGGCCCGGTCCCGCACCGCCACAGCGGTATCCGAACCGGCGCCACCCGCCACCCCGTCGGCGGTCCGGTCCCGTGCAGGGCGCTCATGCGAGTTCGAATCCGATGCCACGGCCGGTCGCACGCCGACATGATCCGGCGAGGGCCCGACACGTGCCGAGCCCGCCGGATCGTCGGCCGGTCCAGGCTCGAGATCAGTGCCGGTGCTCATCGTTCACCTCCCATCAGTTCGCGGTAGCGGCTGCTGGTGCGCAGCAATCGGTCGTGGGTGCCCTCGGCGACGATGCGGCCGTCGGCCAGCAGGGCGACGCGGTCGGCGAGTGCGGCGGTCGAGGGGCGGTGTGCGACCAGGAGGGTGGTGGCGCCCGCGAGCGCGGTGCGCAGTTGTTCCTGCACCTTCTCCTCGGTCTGCACATCGAGCGCGGACAGCGGATCGTCCAGCACGACGATCCGGGCGCGTTTTTCCCGACCGGCCCTGGTGAGCACCGCGCGGGCCAGCGCCAGTCGTTGACGTTGTCCGCCGGACAGGCTCAGCCCCTGCTCCCCGATCCTGGTATCGAGACCCCACGGCAGGTTCGATACGAAATCCGTGGCCTGTGCGATCTCCAGCGCCCGGTGCACATCTTCGTCGGAGGCATCGGGATCGCCGAGCGCGACGTTCTCGCGCACGCTCGCCGAGAACAGCACCGGCTCCTCGAATGCGACGGCGACCAGCGAGCGCAGATCGCGCACCCGCAGATCAGCGATATCGATGCCGTCGATGGTGACAGCGCCGCCGGTGACGTCGTAGAGGCGCGGAATCAGGTTGAGCAGGGCGGTTTTACCGCTACCGGTGGCACCGACCAGTGCCACGGTCTCCCCCGGACGGATCACCAGCGAAACATCACGCAGCACATCATCTTCGGCCTCCGGAAAGGCGAAACGCACTCCGTCCAGGCGTAGTTCACCGATGACGCGCTCCGGTAGCGGCACCGGATCGGCCGGATCGGTGATGTCGACCGGGGTGTCGATGATCTCCCAGTAGCGGTCGGCGGCGGTGCCAGCGTCGTTCAGTTCGGCGAGCAGGAAGCCGGTCCAGATGATCGGCCATTGCAGAAAGGTCGCCAGGGTGATCGCGCCGACCACGGCGCCGAGCGTCATCGTGCCGCTGGCCACCGCGTAGGCGCCGAATCCGAGCGCGAACACCAGGATCGATTCCGACAGCACCACCATCGCCGACCACAGCGTGGCGTCGAGGCGCACCTTGTACATCTCGGTGCGCTGGAGTTCGCGGGCCTGCGCGGTGAAATGGCCGCCGAAGTAGCTGCCGCGCCCGAAGGCCTTGAGCACCCGGATACCCTGCGCGGATTCCTCGGCGGTGGTGGCCAGATCGCCCGATTGATCCTGCGAGCGCCGTGAGGCCACACCGTAGCGGCGCACGAAGCGAGTGCAGATGATCGCCAGCGGTAGCGCGGCGGCGATGAAGATCAGCCCGATCTGCCAGCTCATCGCGATCAGCACAGCCAATCCGACCGGGATCACGACGGCATGGATCACCAGCACCGGGCCGGCGAACCCGATGAATCGGCGCACGGTGGCCAGATCGTCGACGGCGCGGGAGAGCAGCTGGCCCGACTCCCAGGAATCGTGGCGGCCGATCGCCAAGGCTTGGAGTTCACGAAAGATCTTGGCCCGCATGGTGATCTCGAATTGGGTGGCGGGCTTGGCGAGCAACCAGCGCCTGCCCCACACTCCCACCGCCTCGATCACACCGAGCGCGAGTACGACGAGCACCGGCACGACGATGCCGCCGAGATCGCCGCGCGCGATCGGTCCGTCGACGATCCGCGCGATCACCAGTGGTGTGAAGACGGCGGTGAGCATCGCGGCCACCGACAGCGCCGTGGCCGCGATGAGTTCGAATCGGTACGGCCGCAGGTACGGCCAGAACCGGCGCAGCGAGGTCAACCGTCCGCGCGCAGGCGCCGACGGCTGTGATCTGTCGGCCTCCGCTTCGACGGAAGGCACGTCCACAGTGACGGACAAATCTCCCCCTTCGGTTCAGCGATGTCACCGGCGATCCGCACCCCTGTTCCGGCGACGCCTTCGATCATCGCAGCGGGGTATGACAACAAACGGGTTCATTCAGCCTGGCATCAGGGAAACGAACAGCCAACCGATTTTCTTCCTGCCGCACCGTCGCTCGGACTTAGACTCCGGGTGTGCTGATCGTCGCCGGATATCTTCGAGTCACCGAACGCGACCGCTATCTCGAGGCGTGCCGCGAAGTCGTCGAGCTGGCCAGGGAGGCACCCGGCTGCCTGGATTTCACCCTCGGCGCCGATCTGGTGGAACCGGACCGGGTCAACGTCTACGAACGCTGGACCAACCGCGCCGCCGTAGAAGTGTTCCGCGGTGAGGGCACCTCAGGCGATCTCGACGTCCACATCACCTCCGCCGACGTGCGGGAATTCGACTGCACGAACGAAGTCCCACTCTGAGTCCCGAGCCGCCGTAGCCCGGCACGGCAGGTCCGCTATCGCGTGGAACAGCCGAACTTCGGCGTCACCTATCACCCACCGAACACACCGGCCGGTCCGACCTGAATTGTCGAGCGAAGCGAGACCGAGCCCCACAGTTCGCGGCCCGTCTCGCGTCTCCGCTGCCGCTGCGCAAGCCGAAGGCAAGCAGCGGCAGCGGAGACGCGAGACACCAAGGGGCCGCGAACACGCGGTGCCGCAGGCGCCGCATATCAAACACAGTAACGTTCCACTCGGGTTTCACGGGTGCGCGGGCAGCCGCTGAGGAGAGGATGTTCGTTGACGGGCGCGCGGATGGTCGGGCTGTTCGCCGGGATCGGCGGGCTCGAACTCGGGTTGGCCGGGCACGGCTGGCAGACCGAGTTACTGTGCGAGATCGATCCCGGTGCGCAGGGCGTGCTGGCGGCGCGGTTCCCGGACATTCCGTTGCAGGCCGATATCACCCGGCTGCGTGCGATTCCGGCCGGAACGGAACTGGTCGCGGCGGGCTTTCCCTGCCAGGACCTGTCACAGGCGGGCCGGACGGCGGGGATCACCGGCGATAGATCCGGCCTGGTGGACGAGGTTTTCCGGCTGGTGCGGCGTAAACGCGGGCCGCGCTGGCTGTTGATCGAGAACGTTCCGTTCATGCTGCAACTCGGCCGTGGCGCGGCCATGCGGCATATCACCGCCGCGCTCGAGGAACTCGGCTACACCTGGGCCTACCGGGTGGTCGACGCGCGCGCGTTCGGCCTGCCGCAGCGGCGCAATCGGGTGCTCATGCTGGCGTCGCGCACGGAGGACCCGCGCGGGGTGTTGTTCGGTGAGGACGCGGGCCCGCGCACGGTCGGTGACGTACACAGCGATCCGTGCGGTTTCTATTGGACCGAAGGTGTGCGCGGGCTGGGTTGGGCGGTGAATGCGGTGCCGACGCTCAAGGGCGGCTCGGGTCTCGGTATCGCCAGCCCACCGGCCGTTCGGTTGCCTTCAGGGGAGATCGTCACGCCCGGCATCGTCGATGGGGAAATGCTGCAAGGTTTCGACCCCGATTGGACCGCGCCCGCCACCGAGGTTCCTGGTATCCGGCAGGGCCACCGCTGGAAGCTGGTCGGTAACGCCGTCAGTGTCCGGATGGCGTCCTGGGTGGGCGCTCGGCTCGCGGCACCGCTCGAACCGCTCCCCGGCGACGTCCCGCTACCACCTGGTCAGCCGTGGCCGGTGGCGGCGTGGGGCCGCGCTGGTCGCGCCTTCCAGGTCCCGGTCTCCACCTGGCCGGTGCACGAACCGTACGAGGATCTGAAGAATTTCCTCACTGAATCCCGCCTGCTCTCCGCCCGCGCCACCGCCGGATTCCTGCGCCGCACCACGATGGGCAATCTGCGGTTCCCGCCGGGTTTTCTGGACGATATGGAAGCGCACCTCGACCGCATGGGCGGCTGGGCGGCATGAACGGGCAGCGCCCGCCGACGGACGCCGCGACCAGCGCGCGCATGTCCCGTCAGCGTCGCGCGGGCACCGAACCCGAACTGGCCCTGCGCCGAGAGCTGCACCGGCGCGGACTGCGCTACTTCGTCGATCGTGCGCCGATCCCCGGCCAACGTCGCCGCGCCGATGTGGTCTTTCCGCGCCTGCGTGTCGCGGTCTACGTCGACGGATGTTTCTGGCACAGCTGCCCGCAGCACGCGACCCACCCGAAGAACAACGCGCAATGGTGGGCCGAGAAACTCGCCGCGAACGTCGCACGCGATCGTGCCACCGACGCCGACCTCGCCGCGGCGGGCTGGCAGGTCATCAGGGTCTGGGAGCACGAGGACCCGGTGGAATCGGCCGATCGGATCTCGGCCGCGCTGCGCCAGGATTGATCGTCGGCCGACTCAGCCCTGCCCGCCCCCGAAACTGCCCTCCAGCCGATTCCGCGACCCCGGATGAATCAACCGTGCCGAGCTCACCAGCCCGCTGCGCGACCAGGTGCGGCGGCGGATGAGCAGGCAGGGTTCGGAACGCGGGATGCCGAGCAGGCGGCATTCCTCGGCGCTGGCCAGGACCGCCTCGACAACGTGTTCGCCGCGTTCGAGCGGTGCCGCCTCGCTCAGGTAGGTGTTCGGGGTCAGCACGGTGAAGTCCTGATCGAGGTATTGCGGCGCCTCGGCCGGGTTGACGTAGCGGTCCTCCACCTGGATCGGCACATCATCTTCGAAGTGCACGATCAGCGAATGAAAGACCTTGCCGCCCAGGTCGTTACCGAGCACCGGATGTCCGGCTTCGGCCTCCTCGGCCCGAACGAACACGACCTCGGTGCGGTGGCGGTGTCCGCGCTGGGAGATCTCATCGGCGATGTTCTTCACCTCGAACAGCGGTGAGGCCGTCTTGGTGGGGGCGACGAAGGTGCCGACACCCATCACCCGGTTCAGCACACCGTCGGCGGTGAGATCGCGCAGGGCGCGGTTGATCGTCATCCGGGACAGGCCGAGCGCGTTCACCAGCTGGTTCTCCGAGGGGATCTGATCGCCCTCCTGCCACCGGCCGCCCTTGATCTGCGACACGATCAGCTGCTTGACGCGTTCATACGCGGCGGACTCGGTGCCAAGTCCGCCGTAGAGCGCGGCCAACTCCGTGTCGACTACTTCGATCGCCACCACCGATATCCGTTCCCTCGCCTCACGGGGCTTCGCACCGGCCCTTGTCATCGCGCCAGCGCCCGTAGCTGTCTGGTCGCGACCGACAGGGCCGCCAGATCCCGGTCGCCCGATTCCGAGATTGCCCCGAGGATACGTTGCGTACGGTCGAGCCGGGCCGCGCTGCGGTGCTCCCACTCGCCGATGATGTCCTCGGCGGGTTCGGCCGGATCGCCATCGGCGAGTACGTCCTGGCAGAGGGCGCGGATCGTGGCGTACAGCTCGTCGCGCAGTGCGACTCGCGCGAGCGCGTTCCATTTGGTGCCACGTTCCAGCCGCGATACCGCGACCAGCTGCGCCACCACACCGAGCCGTTCACCGAGCAGGTAGTAGACCTCGGCGACCGATGCGGCCGGGCGGCCGGAGATCTCGGCGACCTCGACGATATCGAGTAGCGCGAACCGGTCCAGCAGCAACGACACTCGCGCGGCCAGCTCCTCGGGTACGCCACGGTCGACCAACGCTGTGGTGCGCGCGTGCAGCGCGGCCGCGTCGCTACCGGACAGCCACCCCGCGATATGCGGTGTCAATGCGGCGATCTGGGTGCGGAACCGCCGGATCTCGGCGCCGACGGCCAGCGGTTGCGGACGCTGGGTGAGCATCCATCGCGACGCGCGGTCGAGCAGACGGCGGCTGAGCACGATCAGCTCGTCGGTGAGTTCGGCGCTCAGCCCGCTACCCCGGATATCGCGCCACAGGGCTGGCAGGTCGAAAACCGCCGCGACGACGGCGAATGCGCGCACGGCGTCGGCGTTGCTGGCGCCGGACTCCTCGGTGAGCCGGTAGGCGTAGGTGATGCCGCCGTTGTCGACGACGTCGTTGGTCAATACCGTTGCCACGATCTCGCGGCGCAGCGGATGGTCGGCGATGACATCGCCGTATTCCGCGCGCAGTTGTCGCGGGAAATAGCGGGCGAGGTCGTCGGCGAATGCCGGGCTGTCGGGGAGGTCACCGGCCAGCAGATCGGCCTGTAGCCCGAGCTTGACGTGCGCGAGCAGGGTGGCCAGTTCGGGCGAGGTGAGCGCTGCGCCGCTGCGTCGCCGGGCGGTGATCTCCTTCTTGCTCGGCAGCACCTCCAAATCGCGGTCCAGGCCGGTGGTCGCCTCGAGGTGGTCGATGAGCCTGCCGTGCACCGCGATCGACGCTGCCGCCCTGGCGCGGCTCGTACCCATGAGCTGGTTCTGGGACTTGTTGTCGGACAAGACGAGCCGCGACACTTCGGAGGCCATCGCGGCCAGCAGGTCATTGCGTCCGGCGGTGTCGAGCCTGCCGGAGCCGACCAGCGCGTCGAGCAGGATCTTGATATTGACCTCGTGGTCGGAGCAGTCGACACCCGCCGAATTGTCCAGTGCGTCGGTATTGATCCGGCCGCCCGCCTGCGCGTATTCGATCCGGCCGCGCTGGGTGAAGCCGAGATTGCCACCCTCGCCGACGATCCGGGCCCGCACCTCGGCGCCGTCGACCCGCACGGCGTCGTTGTTCTTGTCGCCGACATCGAGGTGGGTTTCGGTGGTCGCTTTGACGTAGGTGCCGATGCCGCCGTTCCACAGCAGATCGACCGGCGCCCGCAGGATCGCGCGCACCAGCTCGGGCGGCGTCATCCGTACGACCTCCTCCGGCAAGCCGAGCGCGGCGCGCACCTGCGCGCTGATCGGCACGGCCTTACTGCTGCGTTCCCAGACCCCGCCGCCCGCGCTGATCAGCTCGGGCGCGTAATCCGCCCAGCTGGAGCGCGGTATCGCGAACAGACGGCTGCGTTCGGCGAAGGAAAGCGCCGGATCGGGGTTCGGATCGAGGAAGATGTGGCGGTGGTCGAACGCTGCGACCAGCCGGATATGCCGGGAGGAGAGCATCCCGTTGCCGAAGACGTCGCCGCTCATATCGCCGATGCCGACCACGGTGAAATCCTCGGATCGTGGATCCACACCCACCTCACGGAAGTGCCGTTTCACGCTCTCCCACGCGCCACGCGCGGTGATACCGAGCGCCTTGTGGTCGTAGCCGACCGAGCCGCCGGAAGCGAAGGCGTCGCCGAGCCAGAATCCGTAGCGGGCCGCGACGTCGTTGGCGATATCGGAGAAGGTCGCGGTGCCCTTGTCGGCGGCAACCACCAGGTAGGTGTCATCGCCGTCGTGGCGGCGGACCCGTGGTGGCGCGATCGTCTCGCCGGTGGTCAGGTCCATATTGTCGGTGAGGTCGAGCAGGCCAGCGATGAACGAGCGGTAGCACTGGATCCCCTCGGCCCGAACGGCTTCCCGATCGGCGGTGGGCGCGGGCGGCCGCTTCACCACGAAACCGCCCTTGGCACCCGCGGGGACGATGACGGCGTTCTTCACCGCCTGCGCCTTCGCCAGGCCCAGTACCTCGGTGCGGAAATCCTCCTTACGATCCGACCAGCGCAGCCCACCGCGCGCGACGGCACCGAACCGCATGTGCACACCCTCGACTCGCGGCGAGTACGCGTAGATCTCGAAGCGGGGCCGCGGGAACGGCAGCTCGGGAATCCGGCGCGGATCGAATTTGAAGGTCAGGCAGGTCCATTCATCGGGGTCCGGGTGCACATAGTGGTTGGTGCGCAAGGTCGCCCGGATGACGCTGAGGTATCCACGCAGAATGCGATCGGCGTCCAGGCCGGGCACGGCGGCGATGCCGTCTTCCAGTACTTCCAGCAGCGAATCGGCGGTCGAATCCGATGCGTCGGGGTCGAACCGGGCCTCGAACAGCTCCACCAGGCCACGGGTGATTCCCGGATGTTCGGCCAGCACGCTCGCGATATGGGCGCGGCTGTACGGGAATTCGCCCTGCCGCAGGTAGTTCGCGTAGGCGCGCAGCACGGTGACCTGCCGATGATCCAGTCCGGCGCGGGGCACCAGCTCGTTGAATCGGTCGGCCTCCGCTCGGCCGTGCCAGATGGCGGCGCAGGTGTCGGTGAAGCGGCGGGCGAAGTCGGTGACGTCCAGGTGGGCGGGCAGTACGCGCTCGGGGTAGCGCAGCGAGAACCGGTAGATCCGGCAGGCGAGCGCGCTGGTGTTGTCGATGACATACGGCCGCTCATCGAGCACCTCGACGCCGAGGCTTTGCAGGATCGGCAGCACCTCGCTCAGCGAGGCCGATCGGCCGCCGAGGTACAGGGTCAGCCGCCACTGGTCCGGGGCTGCGGCCATCCGTTCCAGCCGCAGATCGATGGTGTCGGGGCCCAGGCGCTCCAGTCGGCCGATGTCGTTCGGTGCACTACCCGGATCGACGTCCTGCTTATAGCCTTCTGATATGGCCGACACATAGTGGTCGGCCAGGTTGCGAGCGATCGGGGTGGCGAGGAAGCGCGCATCCCAGTCGCCGCCGGACCGCTCGTGCCGCACCCCCGCATTCGAATCGCGTACCGGAGCCGTGGACGTTGCCTTCATGTCACTACCTTCCGAGCGGAAAAGCCATCGCTTCCACCGAGGACGCTTGACAGGTGGTTGTATATACAGGACTATACACGTAAATCCTGATTTTCAGTGACCGGGCACACATTCGTCATTCCGAGGAGAGAACCCCATGACCGACGCCTCCACCGCGCCGCAATCCGGCCCGCGCCCCGTCGCCGCCGACCATGGCAGCCAGCTCAGCACACGGGGCTGGCAGCAAGAGGGCGCGCTGCGGATGCTGATGAACAATCTCGACCCCGAGGTCGCCGAACGCCCCGACGACCTCGTCGTCTACGGCGGCACCGGCCGCGCCGTCCGCAGCTGGGAGGCATTCGACGCGATCGTGCGCACGCTGAAGACGCTGGAATCCGACGAGACGCTGCTGGTGCAGTCCGGTAAGCCGGTCGGCGTGTTCCGCACCAACGAGTGGGCGCCGCGCGTGCTGCTGGCCAACTCCAACCTGGTCGGCGACTGGGCCAACTGGGAAGAGTTCCGCAAGCTCGAACAGCTCGGCCTGATCATGTACGGCCAGATGACTGCCGGTTCCTGGATCTACATCGGCAGCCAGGGCATCCTCCAGGGCACCTACGAAACCTTCGGCGCTGTGGCCCGCAAACGTTTCGGCGGCACGCTGGCCGGCACCATCACCCTCACCGCGGGCATGGGCGGCATGGGCGGCGCGCAGCCGCTGGCCGTCACCATGAACGACGGCGTCGCGATCTGCGTCGACTGCGATCCGGCCCGTATCGACCGCCGCATCGACCACGGCTACCTCGACACCAAGGTCGACACCGTGCAGGAAGCGCTCGACCTCGCCACCAAGATGCGCGATGAGCGGCGACCGCTGTCCATCGGCCTGGTCGGCAATGCCGCCGAAATCTTCCCGCAGCTGCTCGAGATGGACGCGCCCATCGATATCGTCACCGACCAGACCTCGGCCCACGATCCGCTGTCCTATCTGCCCATCGGCGTCGCGCTCGAGGACTGGCACACACTCGCCGACAAGGATCCGGGCTGGTTCACCACCGAAGCCCAGTCCTCGATGGCCAAGCACGTCGAAGCCATGGTCGGTTTCATGGACAAGGGCGCGGAGGTCTTCGACTACGGCAACTCCATCCGCGACGAGGCCCGCAAGGGCGGCTACGGCCGCGCCTTCGAATTCCCCGGATTCGTGCCCGCCTACATCCGCCCGCTGTTCGAAGAGGGGCTCGGCCCGTTCCGCTGGGCCGCGCTCTCCGGCGACCCGAAGGACATCGCCGCCACCGATAAGGCGATCCTCGAGCTGTTCCCGGAAAACGAGCACCTCAAGCGCTGGATCACCATGGCGGGCGAAAAGGTGCAGTTCGAGGGCCTGCCCGCGCGCATCTGCTGGCTCGGCTACGGCGAACGCCACCGCGCGGGCCTGAAGTTCAACGAAATGGTCGCTTCCGGTGAGCTTTCCGCCCCTGTCGCCATCGGCCGCGACCACCTCGACTCCGGTTCAGTGGCGTCTCCGTACCGCGAAACCGAAGCCATGGCAGACGGTTCCGACGCCATCGCCGACTGGCCGCTGCTGAACGCCCTGCTCAACACGGCGTCCGGCGCGTCGTGGGTGTCCATCCACCACGGTGGTGGCGTCGGGATGGGCCGTTCCATCCACGCCGGTCAGGTGTGCATCGCCGATGGCACCGAGCTCGCGGCGCAGAAGTTGGAGCGGGTGCTGACCAACGATCCCGGCATGGGTGTGATCCGGCACGTCGACGCCGGCTACGAGCACGCCGCCGAGATCGCGCGGGAGCGCGGAGTCCGGATTCCGATGCAGGAGAGCTGATCTGAACGGTGCGGCGGCCAACTGCCGGCGCGCCGACGATTGCGATGACCTCGGAGCTGCGTGAGGGGCAGCTCCGAGGTCGTCGTGCGTTCGGTCTCAGCGACGTTGCTTGCGACGGCGAGAGTACTGCCGCGTAGCGAAAGGGACTGCCTCGCTCGTAATTTGCCCGATCGGACAGAATCCCGAGCGTGACCGACGAGAACGACCTGTTCGATGGGGTTCCCCTTGCCGAGGCTGCGCTCGCCGGCCAGAACCTGGACCTACTGTCTTCCAGCGAACGTGACGCAATCCAGTCATACGCTCTGAACGGGTTCGAGCGGATCAATAGAGCTCTCTGGGAGCAAATCCCGATGACGCCCACCCTTGCCCAGCTCATCGACACCATCAGATCGGCTCTGATGAAATACCCACTCCCGGCGATGGTTCGCGTCACTCGTGAAACAGGGGCGCATATTTTCGGCATCGCCGACGATGATTCGGCACGCGCACTGATCTATCGGGAGTTCACACATCGTGGCTTCTTGTCTGCGAGCGGAGCGGCGAACCCTCCTCGATCACGTCGCCATGTCGACCCTGTGATCCTTGACCTGCTTGTCCCTGCGGGCACCCCGGCCTTACGGCTGGGGGAGCTGGCGGAGATCCCTGACGAACGTGAGGTCCTGGTCATCGACGCGCGCACCTACTTCGTGGTTGGTGTCGGCTGGGAGCATGTGGCGTATTCAGGCGATTGTTGTGGAGGGCTAGCGATGAGTGCATTGACGCGGGAAACGTTGCAGGCCGTCGAGGTGAAACTGTCCCCGAAGCAGGTCGAGGCACGGCGCCGCCAAGCCGAGAAGCTCCTCGGCAAGAAGCTCCCACCCCGCGAGACCACCTCGCGCGGAAAGTAGGAACCGCCGTTTTGGTGCCAGGCGCAGGTGCACCCCTGGAACCGCGTAGAAGCGCGTCACGGAAGGTGACCCGCCGGCGAGGGCGACGCGTCGGGCCAGCGGCATTTCACACCCGACACACCCATGCCAGCCGCTGACCACCTGCGGCAGCCTGAGGCCACCCGCCTGGTCAGTTGCGCTGGGCACCCTCGGGCCAGACGATCTCGACGGGAATGCCTGCATTGCGGGCGAGGTCTACGACGGTTCCGGTGCCACCGCGTTCGCTGACCTGCCCGTCCCACACTGCTATCAGCCGATCGGCTCCGAGTATCAGTTGGGCGTTGGCGGCTTCGTAGGCGTCGCGGCCTGCGTCATCGAAGTCCATGGCGTGGACGGACGCGGCACTGGCCAGCAGGCGGTCGAACAACTCGGCATGGTCAGGCTTCACCTTGCGCTCCCGATAGTTGCGCGAAGGCAACACCACCTCGAGCTGCCCGCCACAATCCAACACCGCCTGCGCGAACACCGAGTCCGCACCCCGGGCGACGCAGCTCACGCCGACCAAGTTCTCGTGCCCGTTCAACTCCTGCACGATCCGGTCGTAGACCAGCTTCGCCGTGTTCAAGGTGATGTTCATGTGGCCGGTGACAGCGATGCGCAACAGCGTTCCTTCCCGTATCGACAAACCGGATGACACATCGCCAACCAGTAGAACAGCTGCTTCGCAGCTGACACGCGAGTGGCACATGACGCGGGCGCTTCTCGGCGTTTCCCACCGCAATGTGCCACTCGCGCCGACGCTACTGTTGTCGGCGGCTATCGGGCGCTATCGATCACCGGGTCCCATTGTTGCTGAGCGCTATCGGTCGAGTTCGTCGAGAACTGACACGATCAGCTGCCTGGCTTCGCGACCGTAGAGAGCGGACCGCTTCAACTCCTCGAACATGCGGGCGTAGAGGTTGATCTCGGCGGGCTGCGTTACCTGGATGCTCGCGGACGGAGTTTCGAGAGCGACCAGGTCGTCGTCGAAGATCCAGAACCCGGTGCTGCCCACTCCGCCGCGTTCGCGCATCAGCGGGATGATGCCGAGGGAGACCTGCGGCAAGGCCATTACTTCCAGTAGGCGGCCGAACTGCCCGGCCTGCACCTCGGCGGATCCGAACCAGGTGCGCAGCGCCTGCTCTTCGAGGACAACGACGAACCGGCGGCCGCCGCGCTGCACGATCTGCTGACGCTCCATCCGGATCGATACGGCCTCATCGATGTCATTCGGGGTATTCAGGAACCGGACCCAGAACTCGAGCATTGCCCGTGCGTAGTCCGCAGTCTGGAACATCCCGGGAATCACATTGTGCTCGTAGATGCGGAAGACCTTGGTGGCCCGGTATCGCTGCGGTGTATGTGCACCGAGAACTCGCTTCATCCCGGCCCGGGACTCGCGCCGGTGCTCCACATAGGCGGAGTCGACTGCCGACAATGTAGCCAGGAGATCGGGCTCTTCACCTGCGGCTCCGGTGTCAGCGACGCGCAACAGCGTTACCTCTTCAAATGATGGGCGGGACCGGGCTCGACGCGGCCAGCATGCCGCAGCGCGGATCTCCTGTCACGTGCCGGCCCGAATGAGTCGGCCGGGGGGCATCCGCTTACTACAGTGGGGCTGGTGTTTGCACTCGTTGTGAAGTTCGAGCTTCAGGATTCGGCGAAGGCCGCCGCTTTCGACCAGCTCGTCGCGGAGACCGTGCGGGATATCGCTGAGCACGAGCCGGGGACGCTGGTCTACGCCACGCATCTCGTCGAGGGTGAGCCGCTCGCCCGGGTCTTTTACGAGGTGTACCGCGACCGGGCGGCGTTCGACGAGCATGAGCGGCAGCCACATACACGGCGGTTCCTCGAAAGACGCGGTGAGTTCGTCGCCGATTTCCGGGTGGAGTTCCTGACTCCGGGAGTTGCGAAGGGCATTGCTGGTGCTTGAGGGCTACAGCCGTTCCGCGATCCCGCACCAGACTGCGAACCCGTGGACGGTATCGACCGTGCGAGCTTCGGCGCGAGCCAGAGCGCGCACCGCCTCGTGAACCATCGGGTTGTACCGGGTCTGCGATGGAGCGATGTCCTTCGCCATCTGCAACGCGGCGAACGAGCGGCGTCTGTCGCCGTGTAGCAAGTGCGCTCGTGAAAGGTCGATGTAATGGTGGCCGGCGCGTTCCTTGGGTGCGTCGGTCGGGATGACCAGGGACCGGGCGCGGTTGAGGGCTTCCGTGCCATCCATCGCCTCGACCGCAAGGGCTACCGACCAAATACCGACGTTCGTCGGCCCGAACGACAGAATGGGATCTCGGTCGTCGCCGAGCCGGAGCGCGGTCGCGCGAGCTTCCGCCAGATGGGCATCTGCGAGATCCCGCTTCCCTGACCTGGACGCCGCGAGACCGGATTGCAGGTGCAGTCCGCCCCATGCGATCAGGTCGTCTCGGCGGCCGATTCCGAGTCGGGGTTCTATCTTTGCGCGGCAGCGTTCCAGGTAGGCGAGCGCAGCCGCCCAGTCGCCGCCTGCGGTCAGCCCTGCCGCCCGCTGGAACTGTGCAGCCGCGACCCACAGACCGTGATCGGCTTCGCTTGCCGCCCAAGCCATCCGGTCGACCGCGAGCGCAGCGAGGTCGATGTAGCCGAGCTTGTGCGCGAGGCTATGGCAGGAGTAGTACAGCTCGCACATCAAGGTCTGAGCCTCGACTCGTTCGCTGCCGCGACTGCGGTGTATCGCCGCCCGCAACTCGCCGAGCAATGGCGGCAGCGACTCACCGAGCCGATGGAATGACGCTGCACGCCGAGATCGGCGCACCTTTACTACCGATTCGGCCATCTCCTGCATCGGCCGCGTCTCGGTCACACGCGTGTTGTCCATGTCGTGGGCGGCCAGCTCGGCGCGCAGGATCGAAATGGCGGTGTGCACCTGGGTATCGGGGCCTGGCGCAGGCGGGTACGGCTGTCCGGTCAGTTCGGTCACGCTGACATTCAGAGCCTTCGACACTGCTCCCAGGAACCCCGGCGTCGCCGACACCCGTTTCTGCTCAACCGACCGAAGCAGGCCGACCGAAACATTCGACTTGTCGGCCAGCTGCTTCTGCGTCAGCCCAGCCAACTTCCGGGCCTCTGCTACACGCGCTGCCACGCTGGCGCGAGACTCGCTCATAGTCACGGCTCCATTCAACGTCGCCTCTCGTGCCAAGAGTACGAAGAATCTTCGTACTTCGCGGCCGAAAGCTCAGGCACTGTCACACTCAGCCCTCGGCGCCGGGTGCGTGCCCCTCATTCCCCGGCGCCGGGTGGTCACCAACAACCAACTACCGCAGGGGGTTCGATGGCTGACTACATTGCCGCGTTTGCCGTGGCCGGTTCGATAGCCGTGTTGCTACTCGGCCTGATCTACGTGCTGCCCTACACCTTCGGGGAGGACGAGCCGCCGATTACCGCGCGGGCGCCGAGAATGTCGGCGCAGACGGCGCATGCGCTCATGCAGGTGCACAGGCGGTGCAGTATCGAAGACTGCCCGCATAAGCGGGATGCGTATCGGACGCTGGTTGCGGTCGGGGCGATTACGCCGGATTTGCGGGCCGAGCGGTACATGCGGTGACCGATCCCGGCGAGGAACGGTGCGGGTGGGTGCAGTGGGATGACGGGACCTGGTCGGAGTTGGACGGGTATGGGACACCGAGCGAGCGGCGGACGCTCGAGGAGATGCTGGAGAGCCTGCGACGGGCGGAGGGCGAGTGAGGCCACATGCCTGGCGGGCACTCGCAGGTGAAGGTCCGGGCAACCGCAAAGGCCGCATAAGCGGGACGCCTACCGGACGCCGGTCGCGGTCGGGGCAATCACACCGGATCAGCGCGCCGAGCGGTATGTGCGGTGACCGGCCCCGAGGATGAGCCATGCGGGTGGGTCCACTGGGATGACAGCACCTGGTCGACGCTGGATGGGTACGGAATGCCGAGCGAACGGCGAACACTCGAGGAGTTGCTGGAGGAGCTGCGGCAGGAGGCGGATGAGTGAGGAACTTTCACCCCCGTGTAGCACTTTGCCCACAACGTAGCATTCTCACGTACGCTGTAGGCATGAAGAAGATCCAGCAACGCGATCTACGCAATGACAGCGGCAAAGTCCTGGCTGCGGTCGAAGCCGGTGAAAGCTTCACCATCACCCGCAACGGCAAGCCGGTGGCTGAACTCCGGCCGCTGACCCGACGGACCTTTGTTCCCGTGGCCGAACTCGCCCGCACCAGCGCCCGTCTGCCTCGCGTCGACTACGCCGAATGGCGCGCCGATATGGACGCGATGCTCGACCAGGAGCTTCCCGACCGTGAGTGAGTCCGACCAGAGCATCCTGCTCGACACTTCGGTTCTCATCGATTTTGCCGAAGTACAGTCAGCGCTTCCGGAGGAAGCCGACGCCTCGATCAGCGCAATCAGCTTGGCTGAGCTTGCCGCCGGGATACATTCTTCGAAAGACCCGGTCCGGCAAGCCGAGCGTCAATTGCAGTTCCGTTGGGTCGTGCAATCGTTCGAACCGCTTGTTTTCGACGCCGAAACCGCCCATGTGTACGGGTCGCTCGCATTCCTCGTCGAGCAGATCGGACGTAAGCCCCGGGGAAGAGTCGCCGACCTCCAGATTGCTGCGACGGCAGTGCAGCACGCCCTGCCCTTGTACACACGCAATCCCGATGACTTCAAGGGTCTGGGCCCGCTGTTGAACGTGATCCCCGTGTAGGCGGCCGGGGAGGCTCGGCCCTGTTCTTGACCGATGGCACCTGCCGCTGAAGGGCAGGTGCCATCGAATTCTCCCGGCGAGACCGGGCGCCAACTCAGTCCAGCTGTCCGATCACCGATTCCGCACCGGCGACCAGCGCACCAGAAGCTGCGAGCTCCACGGCCTTTTCGATCTCCGGTGCGAGATGGCGGTCGGCCCCGGGGCCTTCCACGTGCTCACGCAGCACCGCGCGCACGGCAGCGGTGGCCGGGGACGGTTCGAGCGGGGCGCGCAGGTCGAGCGCGCGGGCTGCGGTCAGCGCTTCGATGGCCAGGACGCGGGTCAGCCCGTCGAGCGCCCGACGAAGCTTCCGCGCGGCCGACCAGCCCATGGACACGTGGTCTTCCTGCATCGCCGAGGACGGGATCGAATCCACGCTGGCGGGGGCAGCCAAGCGCTTGAGTTCGGAAACGATGGCCGCCTGGGTGTACTGGGCGATCATGTGTCCGCTGTCGACGCCCGGATCGTCGGCCAAGAACGGCGGCAGGCCGTGGTTGCGGGCCTTGTCGAGGAAGCGGTCGGTGCGGCGTTCGCTGATGCTGGCCACATCGGCTACGACGATGGCGAGGAAGTCCAGGACGTAGGCGACGGGGGCGCCGTGGAAGTTGCCGTTGGATTCGACGCGGCCGTCGAGGGTGACGACGGGGTTGTCGACGGCGCTGGCGAGTTCGCAGGCGGCGACGCGTTCGGCGTGGGCGAGGGTATCGCGGGCGCCGCCCGCGACCTGGGGCGCGCAGCGCAGGGAGTAGGCGTCCTGGACGACGGTGCAGTCGGGGGTCGCGTGGCTGGCGACAATGGCCGAATCCGCGAGCAGGCGAGTCATATTCGCGGCGGCGATGGCCTGGCCGGGCTGGGGGCGCAGAGCTTGCAGGTCGGCGGCGAAGACCTTGTCGGTGCCGAGCAGGCCCTCCACGCTCATCGACGCGGTGACGTCCGCGAGCTTGAGCAGTTCGCGCAGATCGTCGCAGGCCAGCACCAGCATGCCGAGCATGCCGTCGGTGCCGTTGATCAGGGCCAGGCCCTCTTTCTCCTCCAGCTCGACCGGCTCGATACCGGCCGCCGCCAGAGCTTGCGCGGCGGGCATCAGCTCACCGTCGGCATCGCGGACGGTGCCCTCGCCGATCACCGCGAGCGCGACATGCGACAGCGGCGCGAGATCACCGGAGCAACCGAGGCTGCCGTATTCGTGCACCACCGGCGTGATCCCCGCCGACAGCAGATCGGCGTAGACCTGCGCCACCTGCGGGCGGACGCCGGTGCGACCGGTGGCGAGAGTGGACAGTCGCAGCAGCATCAACGCGCGCACCACCTCCCGCTCCACCTCGGGGCCGGAACCAGCGGCATGCGAACGGACCAGACTGCGCTGCAACTGCTTACGCAGCTCCAGCGGGATATGCCGGACGGCGAGCGCGCCGAATCCGGTCGATACGCCATAGACAGGCTTCGGGTCCGCCGCCAGCGCCTCGATCCGCTTGCGGCTTTCCGCGAGCGCGTCCAGCGCGTCCTCGGACAACCGCACCGGGGCGCCGCCCCTGGCGACGCGCACCACGTCCTCGGGCGCCACCGGACCGGTCCCGACGACGACGGGATCGGCATTTCCGGTCGCTCCACGCTCGGTGCGGCGCAAGGTCTCCATACTCACAATTGTTCTCCGTTCCGAAAGAGGTATCAGGACAAACTCAGGCGCGCTCGGTCACCGGCGCGGCGACCGGAACGTCGTCCGGCTCGGGCTGCGGACGAACCCACCAGCGATAGGCGATGAACAGCAGCACCAGCCACCCGACGCCGACGACCAGCGCGACCCTGCTGTCGGTGTCGAAGGCGATCACGCCGATCACGAACACCAGGAATCCGATGGTGATCAGCTGCCCGTAGGGCCAGAACGGCACCGGGAACTTCAACGCCGCGGCTTCCTCGGCGCTCATCTTGCGGCGCGAGCGGTAGTGCGAGAGCAGGATCATCAACCAGACGAAGATGGTCGCGAAAGTGGCGATCGAGGCGATGACCAGGAACACCTTGTCCGGGATCAGATAGTTGAGGAGCACACCGACCAGCAGCGTGACGGTCATGATGACCACCGTCATCCAGGGCACGCCATTGCGGGAGACCTGCTTCATCACCGCGGGCGCCTGGCCGCGCTGGGCCATTCCGAACATCATCCGGCCCGCGCCGAAGATATCGCTGTTGATAGCCGACAGCGCCGCGGTGATCACCACGATATTGAGCACCGTCGCGGCCGGGCCGATGCCGAGTCCCTGGAAGATCTGCACGAACGGGCTGCTCTCACCGCTGATGCTCTGCCACGGGTTGATGGCCATGATGACGGCCAGCGTCAGCACATAGAACAGGATGATCCGCACCGGCACGGTATTGATCGCGCGCGGGATGGTGCGCTCGGGGTTCTCGGCTTCGCCCGCGGTGATACCGATGATCTCGGTGCCGCCGAAGGCGAACATCACGATCGCGAAGCAGGCGACGAAACCACCGAACCCTTCAGGGAAGAAGCCGCCGTCGGCCCACAGGTTGGATACCCCGGTGCTGGTGTCGTGCATGCCGAAACCGAAGATCAGGATGGCGATGCCGCCCGCGATCATTGCCACGATCGCGACAATCTTGACCAGGCTGAACCAGAATTCGACCTCGCCGAACACCTTGACGTGCAGCATGTTGATCGCGCCGATGAAGAAGATGATCGACAGCACCCAGATCCAGCGGGGCACATCGGGGAACCACAGCCCCATGTACACGCCGAATGCGGTGACGTCGGCGAGGCAGACGATGATCATCTCGAAGGTGTAGGTCCAGCCGGTCATGAATCCGGCCAGCGGGCCGAGGTGCTTGCTGGCGTACTCGCCGAACGAGCCCGAGACGGGATTGCTCACGGCCATCTCGCCGAGGGCGCGCAGCACGATGTAGATCGCGGCGCCGCCGATGAGGTAGGCCAGCAGCACCGAGGGCCCGGCGCGGTTGATCGCCTCGGCCGAGCCGTAGAACAGGCCGGTCCCGATGGCCGATCCGAGCGCGATGAAACGTATGTGCCTGGCGTTGAGCCCACGGGTCAGCACGTCGGCGGTCTTGTTCAAACCATTCTCCCGAGATCGTTCAGGCGGAAAGCGACCGATGCGTTCGGACCGCGGTTGTGTGTCCCGTCACATTGGCCCTACATGTATAAGCCTGTCTATACAGGAATGTCAACGCACACATATCGGGCGACTCGCGCCCGCGGCGCCCGAAACGGACGAATCGCCATGTCAGCCCCTTGACAGCCTGTCTATACAGGCATATACATATTCGCCATGGGGTGATCCACCACACAGAGCGGGTAACCACCGCGCAGTCGGTCGCCACCCATGTCGACGCCGCAGAAAGTCAGGCCTATGAACAACGACGGCACCTCCGATGACCTCCTCAGGCTCGAACGCCGCACCATCGACGTCGTACCGGACAACGAACGGCACGGCACACCCCGCAGCCAGTTCACTCTATGGTTCGGGGCGAACATGCAGATCACCGCGGTGGTCGACGGTGCGCTCGCGGTCGTCTTCGGCGCCGACGCGCTCTGGGCGATCCTCGGGCTACTGATCGGCAACGTCTTCGGCGGTGCGGTCATGGCGCTGCATTCGGCGCAGGGCCCGCGTATGGGATTGCCGCAGATGATCTCGAGCCGCGCCCAATTCGGCGTCAAGGGCGCGGTGGTTCCGCTGGTGCTGGTGATCCTGATGTATCTGGGATTCGCCGCCACCGGGACCGTGCTGGCCGGGCAGGCGGTGAACAAGATGCTCGGAATCGACAATCCGACCGTCGGCATCGTCATCTTCGGCGCACTCACCGCATTCGTCGCGATCACCGGCTATCGGCTGATCCATGTGGTCGGCCGGATCGCCACCGTGATCGGGATCCTCGGCTTCACCTATCTGGCGATCCGCCTGTTCGCCGAATACAACGTCGGCGATTTCGTCGGCATCGTCGGATTCGACGCGGTCACCTTCCTGCTGGCCATCTCCCTCGGCGCGGGCTGGCAGCTGACCTTCGGCCCCTACGTCGCCGACTATTCGCGATACCTGCCGCGCAGCACCAGCGAACGCACCACCTTCTGGTCGACCTTCCTCGGCAGCGTGATCGGATCGCAGTGGTCGATGACGTTCGGCGCGCTGGTCGCCACGGTCGCCGGTGACGCCTTCCTCGGCAATCAGGTCGGATTCCTCGGCGAACTCGCCGGACCGGCGATCCTCGCGTTCCTGATCTATCTGGTGATCGTGGTCGGCAAGCTGACGGTGAACGTGCTCAATGCCTACGGCGGGTTCATGTCGGTACTCACCAGCGTCACCGCGTTCAACGGCCGCTCGCATATCTCCACCGTCGCCCGCAGCCTCTACATCCTCGGGTTCGTCGCGGTGTCGATGTTGATCGCGATCGCCGCGAGCGCCGACTTCCTGGAGAACTTCAAGAACTTCGTCCTCGTCCTGCTCATGGTGTTCACACCGTGGAGCGCGATCAACCTGATCGACTACTACCTGATCTCCAAGGAACGCATCGATCTGCCCGCGCTCTACGATCCGGCAGGTCGCTACGGCGCCTGGAATGTGCCCGCGCTGGCCTGCTACGCCCTCGGCGTGGTCGCGCAGATTCCGTTCCTGGCGCAGAAGCTCTACACCGGGCCGATCACCGATCTGCTCGGCGGCGCCGATATCTCCTGGATCGTCGGCATCGTATTCACCGGCGCGATCTATTACCCGATCGCCAAACGCACCAACCACCCGCCCGCGCAGATGATCTACCCCTCGCATACCGAGATGGTCGACACCCGGATCTAGGAGTTCGTGCATGACAACCACCGCTTTGACCGATATCGGACTGCTCGTCACCAATGACCCGGCCCTCGGTGACGGCCCGCTCGGGTTGCGCCGCGACGCCGCGATCGTCTTCGAGGACGGCGTGGTGGCGTGGGTCGGCGATTCCGCCGACGCACCGGCCGCGGACACCGGCCATGAGCTGGACGGGCGAGCCGTACTGCCCGGATTCGTGGAATCGCATTCGCATCTGGTGTTCGCCGGGGATCGCGCCAAGGAGTTCGCGGCGCGGATGTCCGGGCAGAAGTACGCCGCCGGTGGCATCCGCACCACCATCGCGGCCACCAGGGCCGCCACCGATGAACAGCTCGGGGCCAATGTGCGGCGGCTCATGGACGAGTCGCTGCGCGCGGGCAGCACGACTGTCGAATGCAAATCCGGGTACGGGCAGACGGTCGCCGACGAACTGCGCAGCGTCGAGGTGGCGGGCCGCTACACCGACGAGGTGACGCTGCTGGCCGCGCATGTGCCGCCGCCGGAATACGCCGGGCGCGTCGACGAGTACGTCGCGATGACGGTCGCCGAGATGATCCCGAAGTGCGCACCGCATGCGAAATGGATCGATGTGTTCTGCGAGCAGGGCGCGTTCGACCGGGATCAGGCGCACGCCGTGCTCACCGCCGGTATGGCGTACGGCCTGATCCCCCGTGTGCACGGCAATCAGCTGCGGCAGGGGCCGGGGGTGCAGCTCGCGGTGGAGTTGGGTGCGGCGTCGGTCGATCATGTGACACATGTGAATGCCGCCGATATCGACGCCCTCGCCCATAGCGACACCGTCGCGACCCTGTTGCCCGGCGCCGACTTCTGCACGCGCAGCAGCTATCCCGACGCACGCGCGCTGATCGACGCCGGGGTGACCGTGGCGCTCGGCGCGGACTGCAATCCGGGCACGAGCTACACCACCAGCCTGCCGTTCTGTATCGCGATCGCGGTCCGCGATATGCGCATGACCCCGGACGAGGCGGTGTGGGCGGCGACCGCCGGTGGCGCTCGTGCGCTGCGCCGCACCGACGTCGGCGCACTCACCCCCGGTTCCCGCGCCGACGCGCTCGCGCTCGACGCGCCGACCCATCTGCACCTGGCCTACCGGCCCGGTGTCCCACTGATCAGCCGAGTGTGGCGCAACGGCACGCTCGCCTACTCGAACTGAGGAGCACCCGATGCAACCCCGCTGGACCGGACGCACCGACGGCACCACGCCAGAGCATCTGCGCTGGCATCAGGTTGTCGAACCGTATGGCAAGGGAGTCGCGCCCGGCGCGTGCGTATTCCTCGGATTCGCCAGCGATGAAGGCGTGCGGCGCAACAAGGGTCGAGTGGGCGCGGCGGCGGGCCCGGATGCGCTGCGGCAGGCGCTGGCCCCGATGGCGTTGGCGGCACCGCATCGGGCCTTCGACGCGGGCACCGTGACGGTGACGGACGAGCGGTTGGAGGAGGGTCAGCGGGTACTCGGCGCCGAAGTGAGCACCCTGCTCGACGCCGGTCACTTCCCGATCGTGCTCGGTGGCGGACACGAGATCGCCTACGGCACCTACCTCGGCGTCGCGGGCTCGGCGCGCGGCAGCGCGGCCGGACGGATCGGAATCCTCAACCTGGATGCCCATTTCGATCTGCGCGCCGATCCGATTCCCAGTTCTGGCACCCCGTTTCGGCAGATCCTCGAAGCCGACGGCAGTGTGCGCTACGCCGTGCTCGGCATCAGTCAGCCGAGCAATACCGCCGCGCTGTTCGACACCGCCGCGAAGTTCGACGTGCGCTATCTGCTCGACGACGACTGCGATCGGGCGGCCGCGCTCACCTTCGTCGACGACTTCCTCGCCGAGATCGACCTGCTGTACCTGACCATCGACCTCGATGTCCTGCCCGCATCGGTCGCACCGGGCGTCAGCGCGCCCGCCGCGTTCGGCATCCCGCTCGCCACGATCCAGGCGGTCTGCGACCGGGTGACCGCCAGCGGCAAACTCGCCGTCGTGGATGTGGCGGAGCTGAATCCGGGGCTGGATATCGACAATCGGACCGCACGCACGGCGGCGCGATTGATCCACCGCATCGCCACCCGGCATGTGCCGCACGACAGGTGGACATAGCCGGGCGCGCCGAGGCCGCTATTAATCTCGAACCGTGACCAGCGAACCTCACGAGGCGGCCCTCGAGCTGCTCGATACTGTCACCGAATCGACCCGGCGTCTGCTCGCCACGATCGATTCCCTGGACGATGCCGCGTTGCCAGAGCCGTCCCTGCTGCCCGGCTGGACCCGCGGCCACGTACTCGCCCATCTGTCGCGCAATGCCGACAGCCTGGTCAATCTGCTGTTGTGGGCCCGCACCGGCGTCGAGATCCCGCAGTACGCAAGCGCTTTCCTGCGTGAATCCGATATCCAGGAGGGCGCACCGCGCCCGCTCGCCGAACAGCGCACCGATTTCGTGGAGTCGGCCGAGCGGTTCGCAGGTCTGGCCCGCACCCTCAGCCCGGAGCAATGGCAGGCCGAGGTCCGCACTCGCCAGGGCCGTCCGATCCCCGCCACCGAGGTCGTGTGGATGCGCTGGCAGGAGGTCGAAATCCACCACGTCGACCTGGACGCGGGCTACACCCACACCGACTGGCCCGCCGACTTCATCGCGCGTCTGCTCCCCGAAGCCGCGACCGCACTGAGCGCCACCGCCACCGAGCCGTTCGAGATCATCACCCCCGACCTCACCACCACCATCGGCGAAGGCACTCCGACCCACACCATCACCGCCCCCACCGCCGACACCCTCGTCTGGCTCCTCGGCCGCACCACCCCCGACACCCTCCCCCGGCCACTCCCCCCACTTCCCGCCTGGAAGTAGTCGAGTGGCACCTGGCTGCGGTGAACGTCGAGAAGGGTCCGCAGCCAGGTGCCACTCGCGGGCCTCAGGCGGCTTTGGCGGACCAGCCGTGGTGGGTGAGGCGGCTGTGGGGGGCTACCGTCGCCACGGGGGCGCCGGTGCAGTTGTCGGAGGCGAAGAGCAGGAACGCGCGCGAGCTGCGGTTGTCGACCTCGATCTGGCGCGGGAAGCCGCTGGCCCAGCACTGGTCGAGGTTGCTCAGTTCGAGCGTCCCGTCGAGGATGACGACCTCGCGGCCGTCACCGCCGCCACCACCGAAGGATCCGGTGGGGAAGGCGGACGCGGCGGGCGCGACCACCGATGCCGCGACGATGGCGAGAGCGCCCATGCAGGAGACCATTCCGAGTTTCACGCGCCGATGCTACAAGCAGCTCGCCTACCATCCCCATCGCTGGCGGGCGTCAACTGCCGCCGGTCGGGCGCGGGCGGAGGATCTGGTCTCCGGCGTCGACGTAGCGCTCGAACAGATCGGTGACATCGGCCAGGCGGGCGCGGGCCGGTGGGCCGTCGGTGAGTTCGGCGCCCTGACGGAGGACGTCGATGAATCGGCGCGCGCGTTGCTGGCTGGCCGCGAGCAGGTTCTCCAGACCTCCGCAGGCCTCGACGAGTAGCCGTCGGCTGCCGGGTTGCGCGATGGTGCGGGCCAGTCCCCAGGACACCAGTTCGCGGACCGCTGTGCTCACCGCTCCTTTGCTGGCTCCGGTGATCGCGCCGAGGTGGTCGAGGCCGACCGGTTCGGATTCGAGCAGGAGCCTGCCGTAGACGCGGCCGGTGACCCGCGCGAGGTTCCAGGAGGCGAACAGGTCGCCGACCTGCTGGGCGAACTCTTCTCGCTCATCGGTGCTCATGATCGGATCTCGCGCAGGAATTCGAGCAGTACAGCGGTGACCGCTTCGGGTGCGTCCAATGGCGCGAGGTGGCCCGCGTCGGCGATGACGTGTTCGCCGACCCCTTCGGCCTTCGCCCATCGGGGCATCGCGGAGGCGATGTTCCCGGTGCGATCGAGGGCGCCGCGGATCAGGCACAGCGGGAGCGGGGTCCGGTATCCGGGTTCCGGTTCGACCAGGCTGGCGGTGGCCCGCCAGACCTCGATGAATTCGTTCTTGCCGATCCGGGTGAAGGCGTCGGCGGCGTAGGTGCGGGCCGCGGGCGTCACGGCGGAGGCGTCGGCCATCATCCGCGGCAACGTTCGTGCCGGTATGAGCCGCAGCAGTGGTGCGGCCATCCGCAGCAGACCGCGCTCCCAGGCCCGCAGCGGCCCGTGGTTCCAGGTCGAGTCGATGACGACCAGCCCGGAGTAGCGGCGCGGTTCCCGATGCACCGCGGCTTGGCTCAGATTCCCGCCGAGCGAGTGCCCGACCAGCACCGGCCGCTCCAGCCCGAGGTGCTCGATCAGGGCGGTGAGATCGGCCAATGCCCGCTCGGCGGTGAACCCGTCCTCGTTCGGGCGTGACCGACCATGTCCGCGCATATCCCAGCCGACCACCCGCATCCCGGCCCGCCGCACCGCGTCGATCTGTTCGTCGAACATGTCCGCGTCCACACCCGCACCATGGGTGAACAGCACGGGCAATCCCTCGCCACCACTGTCGTAGTAGCGGATCGCGCACCCCGGAAGCTCTAATGCCTGTGTCATATTCACAATATTCTGAATATAGCAGAACAACGACCACGCGGCCCGAACCCGTGGACGCGGGCAAATACAAGAAGGCCCCTCCCGAGTGGGAGGGGCCTTCTGATGTGCGCCCGAAGGGATTCGAACCCCTAACCTTCTGATCCGTAGTCAGATGCTCTATCCGTTGAGCTACGGGCGCATGCGGTGTTCAGTTGTTCACCCGGTTTCCCGGGCTTGGCGGAGGCGAGAGGATTTGAACCTCCGGTCCCCGTGAAGGGACAACTCATTAGCAGTGAGTCCCATTCGGCCGCTCTGGCACGCCTCCTGGAGCCTTCTCTTCGAGGGCACCGGTCCTTTCGAACCGCCGAGCAGCAAGGTTACAGTAGCCGATCCACAGAGTGCAAAACGGCTGGTAGTTAGCGTAAATTGCTGTCGAACCAGTCGAAGATGCGGGTTTGCGCGTCGACGAGATCGTCGCGCTCGTCATCGTCGTCGCCGGGGTTGTCGGCGCGGTGCAGCAGACCCGGATAGCTGATCACCAGACTGGCCACCGAGGCGCGGGCCGCGGCGTCGCGCAGTTGCTCGACCTCCTCGGGCGGGGTGGCCGGATCGGTATCGCCGAACAGACCGAGCCATGGCGCTTGCAGACTCGGGGCCACCCGCACCAACGCGTCGGCCTGATCGGTGAGCGGACTGGTGATGCCAGGAGCCGCGACGCTGACGGCGGCGCCGATGGGCCTGCTGGTCGCGACGAGGAGGGCGGCGGTGCCCGCGGTATCGAATCCGAGCGCGCCGATGCAATCGGGGAACACCCCGCGCCGGGTGAGCCAGTCGAAGCAGGCGTCGAAATCCTCGAAGAGTTCGTCGCCGAACACTCCGGTCGACGGGGTGTCGGTGGCGCGGTGGAACAGGTTGGGCGCGACCACCGTCCAACCCTCGGTGGCCAGCGCCTGCATCAGTTCCAGCAACGGCCCGGTGAACTCGCTGGACTCGTGCAGCAGCACGATGCCGCCGCGGGCATTGCCCTCGGGTTCGACCACCGTGATGGGCACCTGCCGGTGTGCGGCCGGGCGCTGATCCGGCTCCTGCTCACCCTCGGTCGCCATGTCGTCCCCGACGCGCAGCGGCGCTAGATCGTCATAAGTGCCCGACATGGATCCAGCGTAGGACCAGAATCTGATCTTGGGGAGAAATTGCACGTGAGAGGCCCTCCCGCACGGAAATTCCTGGGCCGGGCATATGGTTGGGGGGTGACCGCGCAGATTCGGCCGGACCTCGATTCGATTCCGGCGTACGTCCCCGGCCGCAACCACCCCGGTGCGGTCAAACTGGCAAGTAACGAGACCACCTTCGGCCCGCTGCCGACCGCCATGAAGGCCATCGCGGAGGCGGCCGAGCTGGCGAGCCGCTATCCGGACAATCAGGTCACGGAGCTGCGTTCGGCGCTCGCGGAGTTCCTCGGCGTCTCCCTGGCGAACGTCGCGGTGGGCTGCGGCAGCGTCGCACTGTGCCAGGAGCTGGTGCAGATCACCTGCTCTTCACCCGAGGACGAAGTGGTGTACGCGTGGCGCTCGTTCGAGGCGTACCCGATCGTCACCCAGGTGGGCAATGCCAAGGCCGTTCCGGTGCCGCTGGACCCGGAGCTGGTGCACGATCTGGACTCGATCGCCGCCGCGATCACCGACCGCACGAAGATGGTCTTCATCTGCAATCCGAACAACCCCACCGGCACCGCCGTCGGCCGCGAGGCGCTGACCCGCTTCCTCGACACCGTCCCGAGCAACGTGCTCGTGGTCCTGGACGAGGCCTACTACGAGTACATGCGGCTGACACCGCAGGACCATCCCGACGGCGTCGAACTCGGCCGGACCCGCCCCAATGTCGTTGTGCTGCGCACCTTCTCGAAGGCCTACGGTCTGGCCGGATTGCGCGCGGGCTATGCGGTGGGCGCACCCGAGGTGATCACCGCGCTGCTGAAGGTGCACATCCCGTTCAGCGTCAATCGGGTGGCGCAGGCCGCCGCGATCGCCTCGTTGGAGGCGCGGCACGAACTGCTCGACCGCACCGAGCCGCTGATCGCCGAACGCGACCGGGTGCGCGAAGCCCTCCTCGCCGCCGGCTACCGGGTGCCGCCGAGTGAGGCGAACTTCGTCTGGCTTGCGCTGGGCGAGCACAGTTCCGCGTTCGCCGAGGCGAGTGCCGAGGCCGGTGTGCTGGTGCGGCCGTTCGCCGGTGACGGCGTGCGCGTCACCACCGGCGACCAGCACGAGAACGATCTGTTCCTGAGCTTCGCCACCGATCCGGCGGTCGCCGCCCGCTTCACCGCCTGACCGCCCGCTGCACCGCCTGAGCGGACGCTGCACCGCCGCTGGGACCTATCAGTGCTCAGGACACCCCGAGCCCACGCGCGATGGTCGGCCAGGAGTCGACCAGCTCGTCGGCCCAGTACGGCCAGGAGTGGGTGCCGGTGGATCGGAAATGCGCGGTATGGGCGATGCCGAGGGTGTTCAACCGGTCGACGAGGCGGCGGGTGCAGGTGGTCGTACCCGCCTCGAGCGGGCTGCCGAAGCCGATGGCGGTGATCAGTTCGGGATTGCCCGGTACGTCGTACTTGCCGGGGACACCGCTGCCCGCGGACAGGTAGATGGCCTTCCCGCGCAACGCTTCCGCCCGGCGGGTCACATCGTGCGCGAGCCAGGCCGGGTCGTCGGGCGCGCCGAACATATTGTTCGGATTGCCCTTGTAAGTGGCGATCACGGCACGGACCTGGGCCTGACCCAGATCGGATCCGCTGGTGTAGCAGCCGCTGTGCGCGGCGATGGCGGTGTAGAGCTGCGGTTCGCGCACGGCGAGCATCATGGCGCCCTCGGCGCCCATCGACACCCCCATGAGAGCGTTGCGGCCGTTGCCCTGGAATCGGGCGTCGATCAGCGGGGGCAGTTCCTTGGTGAGGAAGGTCTCCCACATGTTCGTGCCGAGTACCGGATCGGGCTTCTGCCAGTCGGTGTAGTAGCTGGCCGGGCCGCCGACGGTGAGCACGACATTGACGTTCTTGTCCTCGTAGAACTCCATCGCGCGGCCGCGTTCGATCCAGTTGTTGCTGTCCTCGACCGCGCTGCGACCGTCGAGCATGTAGACCGTGGGGCGCGGTGCGCTGCGATCACGCGGTAACAGCACCTGCACTTCGACCGTGCGGCTCATCGCGGGGGAATCGACGTAGACCCGGAGCCTGCGGTCGGTGATCTCGCTGATACCGCTGATCTGGGGGCGGGCGGACATGGGCCTGGTCTGTTCGGCCATACCGGGGCCGTCGGATGATCCGGTGCCCTGTTCCTCGCCCGGTGCCGCTGCCGTGAGGGGTGCGCCGGTCGCCGCCGCACCGATCAGCAGTGCGGCGCTCATCAACACGCCGGACAGCCAGCGCCGCGATCCACGCCGTGACAGCATGTGGCCATACTGCCAGAAGCACCGACGGCGCTGCGGCGACGCAGTTCCCACGCGCGGGCTCACCCCGTCAGCAGGGTTGACAGCCGAACTCAGGGCTCGTAGACGCCGTACGCGCGGTTGGCGATACACATCGGCACCACATGCTGATCTCTGCGCCATTCGAATCGGGCGGCGGCCTCGACGGTTTCGCGTTCCACCAGGCACATGGTGGTCGTGCCCGGCAGGGTGATATTCGCCAATGGCGAGACCGCGAGCGGTATTCCGACGTAGACCTTGTTGTTCATGCACACCGGCACCACCGGGACGCCGCGTGCGGCGCTGTGGCGGTCGGCCACACCCTGGGCATACGGCACGCCACCGCAGTCGAGCGGGTTGGCGTCGCTCGCCTGGGCGGGGGCCGCGGCGAGGGTGAGACCGGCCGCGGTGCCCACGGCCAGCAAGGTCAGGGATCTAGCGATGGTGGTCCACGTCATAGCCGCATTGAAACACTCACCCCGCACGACACACTCGATAATCGCTGGCGTGTCATCGGGCTGGGATGTGATCGGTATGGGGGCGTTCACGCCTGCCGCGGCCGGATGATTCCGGGCCGCGGCAGGCGGTTCGTTGCGGAGACGGAGGGATTTGAACCCCCGGTCGCTCTCACGACGCTCGCTTTCAAGGCGAGTGCATTCGGCCGCTCTGCCACGTCTCCAGGCCAACGATCGTAACCGATCCGGCCGGATGGTCAGCCGCCGTCGGAGAGGGCTTCCAGGTCGATGCGGCTGAACACGTCGGCGATGACGTCGAGCTGTTCGGGAGTGAGCAGGTCGATGAAACCCTTGCGGACCGCCTCGACGTGGCCGGGTGCGGCTTCCGACAGCGTGCTCATCCCGGTGTCGGTGAGTTCGGCGAGTACACCGCGCCCGTCCTCGAGACAGGTGTTGCGGCGCACCAGTCCTTGCGCCTCCATCCGGCGAATCTGATGGGTGAGGCGACTGCGCGAGGACAGCACGCCGTCGGCGAGTTCGCTCATGCGCAGCGCCTGCCCCGGAGCCTCCGACAGCAGCACAAGGATGCGGTATTCGGCCAGGCTCAGATCGTTATCGCGTTGAAGCTGGCGGTTCAACGTGGTCATCAGGCGGAGGTGACCGTCCATGAACGCCCGCCACGCGTTCTGCTGAGCCGGGGTCAACCAGTCCGGCTCAGCGGAAACGCGACCGCTTGGTTTGGTAGGCACGTCGGTATTCTATGTCCTCCGACCAGCGAAGTTACCGGCCGGTTACCCTTGTCGGGCTCAGCGCGGCGTCACGAGCAGATCGCGCGAGAGATCACCGACCTTCGCGTGGCCGGACAGGCCCATGGCCGAATCGAAGTCGGCCAGCAGCAGACGCAAGGCATGGCGGACGCCGTCATGGCCCGCGATGCCCAGACCGTAGGCCCACGGCCGACCGTAGAACACCGCCTTCGCACCGAGCGCCAAGGCGATGAGCATGTCCGATCCGGTGCGGATACCCGAGTCGAACAGCACATCCGCCCGGTCGCCGACGCTCGCGACGACCGTTGGCAGTGCGTCCAGCGCCGCGATGGAGCCGTCGACCTGGCGACCGCCGTGGTTGCTCACCACCACAGCGTCGGCGCCCGCGTCCACCACCTGCCTGGCATCGTCGGGATGCAGGATGCCCTTCACCGCGATCGGCAGATCGGTCCATTCCCGCAGATGCGCGATATCGGCCGGACGCAGCGTGTGGTTGCCGAAGAGTCCGGCCCAGGTGAGGATCGCGGTGCGCATCGCGTCCTCGCTGTCCTCCGGTGGCGCCGGTAGCTTGGCCCGGAAGACCGGATCGGATAGATAGTTGGCGATGCCCTTGCCCTGGAGGAACGGCAGATGCGCCACTTCCAGATCGCGTGGCCGCCAGCCGAGCGAGGGGGTGTCGACGGTGACGACGATCGCCTTGGCCCCGGCCTGCTCCGCCCGCTGGACGAACGAGCGGGCCAGATCGTTGTCGGCGGGCCAGTACAGCTGGTACCACCATTCGCCGGAAACCGCGCCGACCTCCTCGATGGTCGAAGACGCCGCCGTCGACAGCACCATGCCGACCCCGAGTTCCTTGGTGACCTCACCGACCACCGTCTCACCGCGATCTTGCAGCAGCTCCAGCACGCCGACCGGCGCGGTGAGCACCGGCGCTGCCAGTTTGGTGCCGAGCACCTCGACCGACAGATCGCGGGCGCCGTAGCCGGTTGTGCCCCGCAACATGCGCGGGACCAGCCGGTACCGATCGAAGGCCGCGCGGTTGGCCTGCGCCGTCCGCTCCCCCGACGCACTGCCCGCGACGTAGGCGAAGGCTTCGGCCCCGAGCAACTCCGCGGCGCGCGCCTCGAGCCCGTCGGCCGTCATCGGCAGTTCGGGCACCTCGCCGCCCAACCCGCGGAAGTAGATCTCGTTCTGAAAGTCGATGAAGCTGCTCACGCTCGAAGACGCTAGCCCTTACACCCCTCGACCGGGCCCACACGTCCAAATACCGCAACGCCTGGTCGATCTCACACCACGAGTACCACCCGATGCCTCGACCGTGTGCCACTCGCGCGGTTGCGGCGAGGGCTGTCCGGCAGGATGGGGCGGGTGCGGGCGATCAGGTTGAACGGTTTCGGTGGGCCGGAGGTCATGGAGTGGGTCGAGGCGCCCGAACCCGAGGTGAAACAGGGTGAGGTGCTCATCGAGGTCGCGGCGGCCGGGGTGAACCGGGCCGATGTGATGCAACGTAAAGGCCACTATCCGCCGCCGCCCGGTGCCAGCGAGGTTCCCGGACTGGAGTGTTCGGGTGTGATCGCGGCGCTCGGTGAGGGTGTGCGCGGCTGGTCGGTGGGTGATCGGGTGTGTGCGCTGCTGTCCGGCGGCGGGTACGCCGAACGGGCAGTGGCACCGGCCGGACAGCTGCTGCCGATCCCGGACGGGCTCGATCTGGGCGCGGCCGCCGGACTGCCCGAGGTCGCGGCCACGGTGTGGTCGAACCTGGTGATGACCGCCGGCCTGCACGCGGGACAGCTGGTGCTGATCCACGGTGGTGGCAGCGGCATCGGAACGCATGCGATCCAGATCGCGAAACGGCTCGGCGCGCGGGTCGCGGTGACGGCGGGTTCGGCTGGCAAGCTGGAGCAGTGCCGTGAGCTGGGGGCGGACATTCTGATCAACTATCGCGAACAGGATTTCGTCGACGTCATCCGCGCCGAACAGGGCAGCGGCGGTCCGGGCGCCGACATCATTCTCGACAATATGGGCGCGGCCTATCTGGCCCGCAATGTGGCGGCCCTGGCCACCTACGGACAGTTGGTCGTCATCGGATTGCAGGGTGGCGTCAAGGGCGAGCTGAACCTCGCGGAGCTGCTGGGCAAGCGCGCCGCGGTCCGGGCGACGAACCTGCGCGGACGTCCGGCGACCGGGCCCGGCAGCAAGGCCGAGATCATCGCCGAGGTCGACAAGCGGGTGTGGCCGCTGGTCGCGGAGGGTGCGGTGGTCCCGGTGATCGCGGCCGAACTGCCGATGGCCGAGGTCGGCCGGGCACACCAGCTGCTCGACTCCCCCGACACGGTCGGCAAAGTGGTGTTGCAGATCGGGGACTACTGAGTTCTTCTGCGACGGGATTCAATGATCGGCCGCGACTTCCACACCGCTCACGGTCAGACCGCCGACGGCGCCACCCATCGAGACCCGAGATAGGTTCCCGAAGTGTTGAGTGCCAGTGCCTGGGACGCGGACGGTGACTGACAGCGCGTCTATCAGGCCAATCGACGACGACCATCGTGCGCGGGCACCAACACCGAGCGCAGATGCGCTCGAAGCGTCCTGCGAAGTCGCTCGACGCTGAGCGATCCGTGTGGGGTCACCGAGTCGAGAGCCAAGCCGCCGATGAGCGCGGTGAGACGTTCGGCCTCTTCGGCCGGCTCGGGCACGTCGAGAACCCCTAGGGCGTCGGCGATCACCTGGCGCATATCGGCGGCCATCTGCTCGGTCACCGGGCGAAAGACCGGATTCACTCGTGCCGCGACGATGAATTCCATGAGCACGATCGACTCGACACGGCGTTCATCGTCGAGCGGAAGCAGTTCCTCCAGGAGGGCCTGCACTGCGTCTACGGCGGATTCGCCCTCGAGTCCGGCCAGCGTGTCCGTCGAATACCGGGTGAGCCTCTTCTCCATACGGTCGCCGACCTCGGTGGCGGCCGCGATGAGAAGGTTGCGGTGGTCGTCGAAATAGTGGCGCACCGACCCGATGTTCAGCCCCGATTCCGCGGCGACCTTCCGGAGCGAAAGATCGGTGAGGCCTCCGGCGACCACGAGGCGAAAGGCCGCCTCGATAACGTCCTTGCGGCGCTGTTCGAGATCGATCCGAGCTGGCATATCCACAAAATATCGCAGCTGTGATAAGTAAGCGAAACCGCCGCCACACCGGCCTCGACTCCGCACGGCGACGGAATTCGATGCCGATCAGCCGCGTCGCCGCACGACGCGTTCCTCGTCCCACACCGGAGCCGACGATTCGTAGACGGTGCCGTCGGAACCGAAGACAAGGAACCGGCCGAAGTCCCGCGCGAACCAACGGTCGTGCGTCACCGCGAGCACGGTCCCCTCGAAGCCGCGAAGCGCCTGCTGCAAGGCCTCGGCGGAGACGAGGTCGAGGTTGTCGGTCGGTTCGTCCAGCAAGAGCAGTGTCGTACCGCCGAGTTCGAGCAGGAGGATCTGGAAGCGCGCCTGCTGACCCCCGGACAGCGAGTCGAACTCTTGCTCCGCCGCGACAGCCAGCCCATAGCGCGCCAGGACCCGTGCAGCCTCCTCACGCGCCAGCCCCGCCCGGCGCTCGTCGCCCCGGTGCAGGATGGACACGAGCGTGCGGCCGACGAGGTCGGGCCGCCCGTGGGTCTGCGCGAACCAGCCTGGACGTACCCTCGCGCCAAGCCTCGCCGTCCCTTGGTGCAATACCGGCTCCGGCACAAGGTCGCCCGACGGCTCGCGTTCGGACTCGGGGACACTGCCGCCCCCGGCGAGCAGCCGCAGGAAGTGCGATTTGCCCGAGCCGTTGGAGCCGAGGACGGCGACTCGGTCGCCGAACCAGACCTCCAGATCGAACGGCCGCATCAGTCCGGTGAGTTCCAGGCCTTCGCAGATCACGGCCCGCCGTCCGGTCCGCCCGCCGCGCAGTCGCATCGCCAACTGCTGCTGGCGCGGCCGCGCGGGCGGCGGGCCCGCGTTCTCGAACCGGTCGAGACGGGTCTGCGCGGCACGGTAGCGCGAGGCCATATCCGAGTTGTACGAGGCCTTCTGCCGGTACATCTGCACCAACGCTTTCAGCTTTGCGCGCTCCTCGTCCCAGCGGCTGCGCATCTCGTCGAACCGCTCGAACCGTTCGGTCCGCGCCTGGTGGTAGGTGTCGAAACCGCCCGGGTGGATCCAGGCGGTGTTGCCCGCCGCACCGAGTTCGACCGTGATGATGCCGGCCGCCGTCCGCGCCAACAGCTCACGGTCGTGGCTGACATACAGAACGGTCTTCGGCGTTTCGCGGAGCCGGTTCTCCAGCCAGCGCTTACCTGGAACGTCCAAGTAGTTGTCCGGCTCGTCGAGCAGCAGCACCTGGTCCGGGCCCCGCAGCAGCGCCTCGAGGACGAGCCGCTTCTGCTCACCACCGGACAGCGAGTCCACCGTGCGCTCCCGGCACCGGTCGAACGATATGCCGAGAGCCTCGGTGGTACAGACATCCCACAGCACCTCGGCGTCGTAACCGCCGACATCGCCCCACTCGGCCAACGCCGCCGCGTAAGCCATATGCGCATCGGTGTCCCCGTTCGACCCATGGCGGCCTCCGACGCATCCACCACGGAGGCGGCCCGGCGGATACGAGGGTCGGCCACCGATAACAACAGATCACGTACCCGGGCGCCCTCTCGGGCGATGAACTGCCGCATGACACCCAGGCTTCCGCTCCGATTCACCGCGCCGCCGTGCGGTGCCAGATCTCCGGCGATGAGGCGTAGCAACGTCGTCTTGCCCGACCCGTTGGCACCGATCAGCGCGACCTTGTCCCCGTCTCCGACCCGGAACGAGATCTCATCCAGCAGCACCCGGCCGTCGGGAAGCTCATAAGAAACAGAGTTGAGGTCGATGTGTTCCACAAGCGCATTATTCTATCACGGCTGTGATAAATAGCCCTGCGACTTCGTACAGCCTGCTGATGTCGATCCAGCCGGACGCGCTGGTAGGCCCCTGCTTTTCTCCGAGCCGCTCGTCCGGCCTGGACGAATCAGTCCAGCGAGGACAGTGCACGCCCGAGCTGGTCGATCTCGAACTTCGTCGTATACGGCGCGAGGCCGACGGTCACCGCGCCGCCCTCGTCGTTGACGCCGAGCGCGTCGAGCAGTCTGCTGCCGCCGTGCGTCCCGCTGAGCACGCCGATGCGGTTGTCGGCGAGCTTGGCGGCGATCTTCTCCGCCTGAAAACCGACCATGGTGAAGCTGACGGTCGGGATGCGGGTGGAGGCGCGGCCGATGACGGTGAGGTTGTCGATCTTGTCCAGGGTGTCCATCAGATGCTCGAACAGCTGGTCGTGATAGTCCTGCAACGAGGTGATGGAGATTTCCAGGCGCTCGCGGCGGGTGCCGGTGGCGCGTTCGTCCAGGCCCGCCAGATAGTCGATCGAGGTGGTGAGCCCGGCCAGCAGGGAGTACTGATGGCCGCCGACCTCCAGTCGTTCGGCGCCCTTGGCGTACGGATTGAGCGACATCGACGGGATACGGTCCAGGAAGGCCGGATCGCGGAAGACCAGCGCGCCGATCTGCGGTCCACCCCAGGACGGCGCGCTCAGCGCGACCACATCGGCGTTCAGCTCATCGATGTCGATCAGCGCATAGGGCGCCGCGCCGAACGCGTCGGCCACCAGCAGACCGCCCACCTCGTGCACCCGATCCGCGGCCACCCGTACGGCGGGCGCGGAGCCGACGATGGGCGAGGCGGCGGTGAGCGCGACCAGGCGCGCGGTCGGGCCGATCAGCTCCTCGAACTGCCACGACGGCATCTCGCAGGTCTCGATCTCGACCTCGGCCCAGCGCACGTGCGCGCCGTACCGGTTGGCGATGCGCAGCCAGGGGGCGACGTTGGCCTCGTCATCCAGGCGCGACAGCACGATCCCGGTACCGAGCCCGAGACGCGAACTCAGCGATTCGGCCAGCCAGGCCAGCAATACCGCACGATCCGGTCCGAGCACGACACCGGCGGGATCACCGCCGACCAGATCGGCGACAGCCTCGCGCGCCGCGTCCAGAATGGCGGCGCTGCGCTTGGCCGCACCATGGCGGCCGACATGCGAAAACGACGAGGTGCGGAAACCTGTTGAGACAGCTCGGGATACCAGATCAGGAACCAGCATGCCCGCTTGCGGGTCGAGATGGATCCAGCCGTCGCCCAGGGACGGTATCAGGCCCCGAACCCGTGCGACGTCGTAAGTCATGCTGGCCACTCTAAGGGCAGCGGGCGAGGCTGCGTAACCCTCCCCACAGGCACCGTCTTCAGCACGTTCGCCGCCGACGCGACATGATGGAGACCATGACGCACTCGGATGACGCATCGGATCCCGTCGTCGTAATCGGACCCGAAGGACGCCCCCTGCTGCTACCCGGCGGTAAGGATTCGGACGCGCCTTTCACCGCCCAGGTGGTCTCCGACGACGGCGAAAAAGCCAACGACTCCGGCGAGCGCGACGACTCCGGCGAATCACTGGCCGATATGGTCGAGCAGCCCGCGAAGGTCATGCGGATCGGCACCATGATCAAGCAGCTGCTCGAGGAGGTCCGCGCGGCCCCGCTCGACGATGCCAGCCGGGCCCGCCTGCGCGAGATCCACAAGTCCTCGATCCGCGAACTGGAGCAGGGCCTTGCCCCGGAACTGCGCGAGGAGCTGGAGCGGCTCACCCTGCCGCTGACCGATGAGTCGGTGCCGTCGGACGCCGAGCTGCGTATCGCCCAGGCTCAGCTGGTCGGCTGGCTGGAAGGTCTGTTCCACGGCATCCAGACCGCACTGTTCGCCCAGCAGATGGCGGCGCGGGCACAGCTCGAGCAGATGCGCCAGGGTGCGCTGCCGCCCGGTGTGCACGCCAGCGACCCCCGTGGCAGCCACCACACCATCGGTGGCACCGGCCAGTACCTGTAGTGGTGGCCGGGCCCGGAACGTATCGGCCGAGTAGTGTCGAGCACCGTGCCCGCCGCTGCCGCTCGCCCCGACTCGGTTTCCGAAGTGAGTAACGAACAGACCTCAGAACCCACCGTCACCGCGCCCGTCGAGCCTGCCGAGCCGCTGGTGTCGGACTCGCAGTCCTTCGCCCGCGCGTTCCAGGACATGCGCAACGGCTTCGGCCAGCGCGAACTATGGCTCTCGCTGGGCTGGCAGGACATCAAGCAGCGCTACCGGCGTTCGGTGCTCGGCCCGTTCTGGATCACCATCGCCACCGGCGTGCAGGCCACGGCCATCGGCATTCTCTATTCGGCGCTGCTCGGGCAGCCGCTGCGGGAGTATCTGCCGTATGTGGCCGTCGGGTTGATCGTGTGGAATGTGATCCAGGCGAGCATTCTCGAAGGCTCCGATGTGTTCATCGCCAACGAGGGGCTGATCAAACAGTTGCCGTCGGCGTTGAGCGTGCACGTCTATCGCCTGGTGTGGCGGCAGTTCCTGTTCTTCGCGCACAATTTCGCGATCTATTTCGTGGTGCTGGTCGCCTTCGGGGTGTGGCAGAACCTGCACTGGACGGTGGTCTTCGCGATACCGGCCCTGCTGTTGATCTTCCTGAATTCCATGTGGGTGTCGATCCTGTTCGGCATCTTCAGCACCCGCTACCGCGATATCGCGCCGATCCTCGGCAGTATGACCCTGATGCTGTTCGTGCTGACCCCGGTCATGTGGAACACCAAGAGCCTCCAGGAGCAGGGTGGCGATGTGGCCGAACGGGCGAAGCTGGCCGAAATCGTGCCGACCTTCCACTATCTGGAAATCGTGCGCGCGCCGCTGCTCGGTGACGATCAGAAGCTCTACCACTGGGTGATCGTCGGCGTGATCACCGTGGTCGGCTGGATCGCGGCCGTATTCGCCCTGAAGAAGTTCCGTTCGCGCGTGCCGTACTGGGTATAGGAGCCGATGCAGCGATGACAGATCATGTGAGCATCGAAACCCGCAACGCGTGGGTGGAGTTCCCCATCTTCGACGCGAAATCGCGGTCGTTGAAGAAGGCCTTCCTCGGTAAGGCGGGCGGCGCGATCGGACGCAATCAGTCCGATGTCGTCGTGGTCGAGGCCCTGCGCGATATCACCCTTTCCTTGAAGGAGGGTGATCGGATCGGCCTGGTCGGCCATAACGGCGCGGGCAAATCCACCCTGCTGCGGCTGCTGTCGGGCATCTATGAACCCTCGCGCGGCACCGCCCGCATTCGCGGTCGGGTGGCGCCCGTGTTCGACCTCGGCGTCGGGATGGACCCGGAGATCTCCGGCTACGAGAACATCATCATCCGCGGCCTGTTCCTCGGGCAGACCCGTAAGCAGATGATGGCCAAGATCGACGAGATCGCCGACTTCACCGAACTCGGTGAATATCTGTCCATGCCGCTGCGCACCTACTCCACCGGTATGCGGGTGCGCCTGGCGATGGGCGTCGTCACCTCGATCGACCCGGAAATCCTGCTGCTGGACGAAGGCATCGGCGCCGTCGACGCCGAATTCATGAAAAAAGCCCGGCTGCGCCTCCAGAAATTGGTGGCCCGATCCGGCATCCTGGTCTTCGCCAGCCATTCCAATGAATTCCTCGCCCAGCTCTGCGATTCGGCCCTGTGGATCGATCACGGACAGGTCCGGTTGCACGGCGGCATCGAGGAAGTGGTGCGGGCATACGAGGGCCCGGAGGCGGGTAATCACGTCGCGACCGTCCTTGCCGAATTGGCGGCCGAGAAGGCCGCCGATGACGCCGAACGAGAACTGGAGCCGAACCAGACATGACTGAGCCGACCGGGCCGAACACCCCGATCGCTGCCGGGGCGTCCCCGGTCGGGTCCGCGGCTTCCGCCGAACAGGTGGCGGTCGATACCGGCGCGACCGCCCGTATCGTCGCCGTCGTCGTCACCCATAAGCGGCGCGAACTGCTGACCGAATCGTTGAAGGTGCTCTCCTCGCAGTCGCGTCCGGTCGACCATCTGATCGTCGTCGACAACGGCAACGAGCCGGAGGTCGCCGACCTGGTCCGCGATCAGCCACTCGAGACCACCTATCTGGGCTCGGCGCACAACCTCGGCGGAGCGGGCGGATTCGCGCTCGGCATCCTGCACGCGCTGAGCCTCGGCGCCGACTGGGTGTGGCTGGCCGATGACGACGGCAGGCCCGAAGGCCCGGAGGTGCTGGCCACGCTGCTGGACTGTGCGGGCAGGCACGGCCTGGTCGAGGTCTCGCCCGTGGTCTGCGATATCGACGAACCCGACCGGCTGGCGTTCCCGCTGCGACGCGGAGTGGTGTGGCGGCGGCTGCGCTCCGAACTCGGCGAGGAGGATTTCCTGCCCGGAATCGCCTCACTGTTCAACGGCGCGCTCATCTCCGCCACGGCGATCGACGTCATCGGCGTCCCCGATCTGCGTTTGTTCGTGCGCGGCGACGAGGTGGAGGTGCACCGCCGCCTGGTCCGTTCCGGGTTGCCGTTCGGTACCTGTTTGCAGACCGCCTACCTGCATCCCAACGGTGCCGCCGAATTCAAGCCCATCCTCGGCGGGCGCATGCACACCCAGTACCCGGACGACCCGGTGAAGCGGTACTTCACCTACCGCAACCGCGGCTACCTCATGTCCCAGCCGGGTATGCGCAAACTCCTGCCCCAGGAATGGGTGCGTTTCTCCTGGTTCTTCCTCGTCACCCGCCGCGATCCGGCCGGTCTGCGCGAATGGTTCCATCTGCGCAGCCTCGGGCGGCACGAGCAGTTCGGGAAGCCCGAGTAGCGGGCGGCAGCGAAATTCGGTTGCGCGGGATCGGTACCGATGTGAGAGTTGGGGGAACTTCGAGGTGAACGAGGAGGTGGAGTTCGTGGTGATTGTGGCGCGGTTCGTCGTGTCCAGGCCGAGTGTGCGCGTGCATGCCGCCGGACCGAACTCCATCTCGTACTCAACTCGCTGAGCTCCGTGCCGGGGCTCAGCGCCCTCACGGAGGTTCTCTCATCATGGTCGATTACGACCAGCTGGTTCCCTATGGCTGGACCGAACGCGTCCGGCTCGAATACGCCGCACTGCTCGAGGCCGATCGCGTACCCGCACGGGTGATCCGGATGGACCGCGGCGAATGCGATGTCGCCACACCCACCGGACCGGGCCGGGCGATATGCCCGCGCTCGGATTCCGAGATCAGCGGGCTGTGCACCGGCGACTGGGTGCTCATCGACCCGGCGATGAACGTGCGCCGGATGTTGCCGCGCCGCTCGGCGATCATGCGGTCCACCGCGTCACGTGATTCGCGGGCACAGGTGCTCGCCGCCAATGTCGACACGGTGCTGGTGTGCACCGCCGCCGACGGTGACGTCGACCTCGGCCGGATCGAACGGATGCTCACCCTGGCCTGGGAGTCCGAGGCGCAACCCGTGGTGGTACTCACCAAAGCCGATGCGGCCGAACATCTCCGGCTCGACGAGGTGCGCGCCGTCGCGCCGGGTGCGGCCGTGGTCGCGGTGAGCGCGACCACCGGGTACGACCTCGAGGTGCTCATCGCGCTACTGGACGGAACCGTCGCGCTGATCGGCCCGTCCGGCGCCGGGAAGTCGACCCTCGCCAATGCCCTGCTCGGCGCGGAAGTCTTCGCCACCAACGATGTTCGCGCGGTGGACAAGAAGGGCAAACACACCACCGTGCATCGCGAACTGCGGCCGCTGCCCGGTGGCGGAACCCTGATCGATACGCCCGGTCTGCGTGGCGTCGGCATCTGGGACGCGAGCGACGGTATCGAACGCGCCTTCAGTGATATCGAATCCCTCGCCGCCGACTGCCGATTCAACGATTGCGCCCACGGCACCGAACCCGGCTGCGCCGTGCGCGCCGCCATCGACAGCGGTGAACTCACCGACCGCCGCTTCGACAACTACCGCAAACTCGCGCGCGAGAACGAGTGGATGGCGGCTCGTACCGATAAGCGGCTGCGTGCCGAACGCGAGAAGGTGTGGCGCGATATCACCAAACAGCAGCGTCGCATGGTGCGGGAGAAGAACTCGCGACGCTGATCGGGTCGGCCGGGTTACCGGGTCACTCGGTAACCCGGCCGAACACTCCCCCGGCTCACCTGTCGGCTCGCGCCCGATCCCGGGCCTCGCAGCGGGCGACCTCTACTGGTCTTCCCGAACACCCTATGCAACTGGTTGCATAGGGCCTTGGTCTACCCTTAGTGTCGAGAAGCGGATGGCCGCGGATGCCGTAGCCGCGGCGGACACGACAGGAGCAGTCAATGACCGAATCGAAGCCGCTCGCGGGTAAGACGCTGATCATGTCGGGCGGTAGCCGCGGCATCGGGCTGGAGATCGCCAAGCGGGCCGCGGCGGACGGCGCGAACATCACGCTCATCGCCAAGACCGATCAGCCCCATCCCAGGCTCCCCGGCACCATCCACACCGCGGCCGCGGAACTGGAGGCCGCCGGCGGCAAGGTGCTGCCGTTCGTCGGCGATGTGCGCATCGACGAATCGGTCGCGACGGCGGTCGAGCAGACGATCGAGCGGTTCGGCGGCATCGACATCGTGGTCAACAACGCCTCGGCCATCGACCTGTCGCCCACCGATGCGCTACCGATGAAGAAATACGACCTCATGCAGGACATCAACTGCCGCGGCAGCTTCCTGCTGTCGAAGCTGTGCATCCCCGCGCTGCGCGAATCCGCCGCGGCCGGGCGCAATCCGCACATCCTCACCCTGTCGCCGCCGCTGAACCTCGACCCGAAATGGGCGGGCTCCTCGCTCGGCTACACCATCGCCAAGTACGGCATGTCGCTCACCACCCTCGGCCTCGCCGAAGAGCTGAAGTCCGACGGCATCGGCGTCAACTCCCTGTGGCCGCGCACCACCATCGCCACCGCCGCGGTGAAGAACCTGCTCGGCGGCGAGGACATGGTCGCCACCTCCCGCACCCCCGACATCTACGCCGACGCCGCCTACCTGGTCCTGACCTCCCCCTCGACCGAAACCACCGGCAACTTCTTCATCGACGACGACGTCCTCGCCGCCCACGGCATCACCGACCTGGACAAATACCGCGTCACCCCCGGCGACGGCCCCCTCACCACCGACCTGTTCCTGTAGCCGCGGCGCTATGCGCACACGAACGGAGCCGGGCCTTCGAGGCCCGGCTCCGACGTGTGTGCGAGTGGGTGGCTAGATCAGCAGCAGGGGCAGGAAGGCGAGGAGGAACATGAGGGCGGCGAAGGCCCAGGAGATGTAGATGAAGACCATGCCGGGGGTCTTCTGGGGGGCCGGGCCGATGGCGCCGTTGAGGAAGATCAGGGCGGGGGCGCGGTAGTAGATGCGGGCGGCCTGGCCTTCGGAGACGGGGGCGACGGTGGTGGCGGGGCCCATGTCGAACAGCCACGGGGTGCTCACCTTGACCTGGTGCTGGCCGGGGCCCACCGGGATGTGGTTGGCGCCCCAGCGGGTGTTGGGGACCTGCTGGCCGTTGATGTGGATCTTCGGCTTGGTGATGGCCAGCAGGAAGGCCATCGGCGTGTAGGAGGCGTCGATGGTGAGTCCGGGCGGATCGCCGGGCAAGCCCTGGCCGACCGGACCGCCCTGCGCGCCATACGGCATCTGCGGCTGACCGTTGGGCACCGGGGGCTGACCGTACGGCGACTGCCCCTGCGGCGGTTGACCATACGGCCCGCCCTGCGGAAACGGCGCCGGACCATTCGGCACGGGCTGTCCGGGCGGGCGACCGTACGGCATCGGCTGTCCCGGCGCCGGATGGCCGGGCATGGGCGGCTGCCCGTACGCCGGGGCGCCGGGCGCCGCGAACTGCGGTGCCGCTCCGAATTGTGGCTGACCTGGCTGCCCCTGCGGCGCCCCGGGGTAACTCATCGATTCCTCCCAAGATCGGTAACGTGCAGGCCGCACCCTACCGGTGTTTCGCCGCCCCCTCATGTCGAGACAGGAGGGGGCGGCTGTGTCCGATCAACGCGGCGCTGCCGGGTTCGGGCAGCGCGGGCTCATCAGTACCTACCCAGCCCTGCCGCACTCGAATCATGCAATCGTGGCGGAGCAGGTTTCGAACCTCAGCCTTTATCGATCCCGTACAACCGCTCCCAGTTCGCGCGACTGGTCAGTTCCGGCATCGCGGCACGGTACTGCTCTTGTAGCGCGGGCAGTTCGCGGCGCAGTCGGCGCAGCACACGCACGGTGCGCAGCAGCAGTTTGCGGGCGGTTGCCTTGTCGCGACGGCGAACTCGCACACCCGACTGGGAGGCGTCGGTGACGACCACATGGTCGAACAGCGATACATGCCACCAGTGCGCGTCCTCGCGGGTGACGCCGACGATGCCGTGCTGGGTGCGCCCGGTCCACTGGGTGATCGCCCGCTTGACGAGCACCGCGAGCAGACGGCTCGGCTCACCGCCCGCGCGCCGGACCTGGATCTCGGCCGAGGGCACCGGCGGGGTGGCGGCCGGATGCTTGGCCGTCTCGGGGTAGGCGCCGCGACTGGTGCGGGCCGCGGCCAGCGCCTCGATACCGCCGTCACGCAGCACCTGCGGACCGCGCAGGAAGTCCTCGATACCTTGCAGGGTGGTGTGCGCGAGGCCGTACTGCATGGCCACCAGATGCTCGGCCAGATTCCGGAACAGCTGACGGGTGATGGACTTACCGTCGAGATCGGTGTGCATCGCACAGACGATCAGCGAATTGCGGGTGCTGAAATAGCGGGCCCAGTCGTCGAAATCTTTCCAATAGAAATCGGCGTGCCAGACCGCGGCGTTCGGCAGCGTCACCGTCACGAACCCGTGCTCGCGGGCGCGGATGCCGTATTCCACGTCGTCCCACTGGAAGAAGATGGGGATCGGCAGCCCGATCTTCCTGACCACCTCGGCCGGGATCAGGCAGGTCCACCAGGCGTTGTAACCGGCGTCGACGCGACGTTCCTGATTGCGCTTGAGCATGCTGGTGTTGCGCAACGCCTTCGGCACCTTCTGGCCGTGGCTGAGTTCGTGCATATGCACTTCCTCGGCGCCGACATTGAGGTAATCGGGGTTGAGCAGGAACAGCATCTGCGCGCCGACCAGGGTCGGTTCGACGGTCAGATTCGCGAAGGCGTTGAGCCGGAGCACTGTTTCCGGCTCGCAGAGGATGTCGTCGTCCATCAGGATGACGTCGGCGTGCTCGTTGGCGCCGGACACCTCGTAGAGCCCGCGGGTGAAACCACCCGCGCCGCCGAGGTTGGGCTGGCGGATATAGCGCAGTTTGTCGCCGAAGACCGGCAGGGTCTGCTGGAACAGCGGCCGGTCCTGCACCAGATCGGTGCCCTGGTCCACCACGTAGACCGCGTCGATGGCGGCGAGGACGGTCGGGTCCGAGGCCAGCGCGGCGACGGTGTGCGCACAGTCCTCGGCCCGGTTGAACGTGCAGATCGCGATGGCGACCGGGCGCACCCGTTCGGGCGCCTCGGTGGTCCAGGTCAGCTCGGAGATGCCGAGTTCGGCGCCGACCGCGTCGAACTCCAGCCACAGCGCGCCGCCGTCGACGTACTGGTCGAGCGGCGCCGACAGCGTCAGCGGACCGCTAGCGTCGATATCGGCGCTGGCGACGATGCGCCGGTGTCCGGCGATATCGGAGGCGACCAGCCGCACCCGCGCCTTCTTCGCCACATCCAGCACCATCGAGGCCTCGATCGCGGTGACCGTGGTCCAGCGCTGCCAGTAGCTGGCCGCGAACCGGCCGAAGTAGGTGTTGGTGTGCGCCATGGCGCCCTTGTCGAGCCGTAGGGCCTGCCGCTCCCGCGTCGAGCGGCCCTTGACCACGGCGTACAGCTCATCGCTCACCTTCGGCGATGGGCCGGTGAAGATCCCTCGTTGCAGCACCAGCCGATCGGGCGCCGGATGCGAGGCGGCACGCAGCGCGTCGGGCGCGACGTCCGAGCGATCGTTCGTTTCGGTAACGGCTTGGGTAGCCGACTGGTCCATGAAGTCCTCGAAATTCCTCATTGTGCCGACGGGACAGACATGTCCCTGCATACGGTTCGCGGCGGGAGCGAGGATATCAATCGCACACGCCGTAAGCCCGCCGAGTAGCTACCCACCCGGCGGGTCGGATAACCCAGCCCGTGTCATCGTTCACTCGGCGCCGATCCGCTGCGCGGCCGGTTCGGCCTTACCGGTGAACACGAACTTGTCGTAGGCCCAGTACCGGAATACGACCGCGACGATCTGGCCGATCAGAGTGCCGGAGATATTGTCCGAGAGCGGGCTGGACAGGTCGAGAATATAGCGGGAAAAGCCGAGGCAGCCGAGTTGCAGACCGATCGCGATGACGTTGAACACCGCATACATCAGATATTCGCGGCCGGGGTTGTCGGTCTTCTTGTGCGCGAAGGTCCACCACTTGTTGCCGAAATAGGTGACAACCGTCGCGACGGCGATCGCGATGATCTTGGCGGGCAGCGGTGCGTGATAGAGCACCCCTTCCCCGCCCCAGAACACGAGCAGGTTGTAGGTGCCCGCGTCGACCAGGAAACCGAGGGCACCGACGACCAGGAACGCACCGCCCTGACGAAGTGCGGTGAGCACCTTCCCGGTCAGCGAAGGGCGCGCCGAGGGCGCTGACTCGGATGCGGGGCTGGTCGGCTCACTGGGTGACACCCGGGCGACGGTACCGCAGGCACCTCGCTGGGGCGTTTGCCCGCGCGCACCTGTAATCTCCCGGTGTTCCCATTCACAGCCGACCTCGAGGATTGACCCGGGTGGATCCCACCGAGCTTCGCATTGCCGCCGTGGTCCCTTGCCACAACGAAGAGGCTTCGGTCGCCAAGGTCGTCACCGACCTCCAGGCTGCCGTGCCGGGCATCGTCGTCTACGTCTACGACAACCTGAGCACCGACGCGACCGCCGAACGGGCCCGCGAAGCGGGTGCGATCGTGCGTGCCGAGACCACGAAGGGCAAGGGCAATGTGGTTCGCCGCGCCTTCGCCGATATCGAAGCCGATGTGTATCTGATGATCGACGGCGACGACACCTACGAGGCCTCGGCCGCGCCGCTGATGATCAAGACGCTGCTCGACGGCCCCTACGACCATGTGCTCGGTGTGCGCAAGCAGGAGCAGGAAGCGGGCGGTTCGGCGTACCGCGCGGGGCACGAGACCGGTAACAAGGTGCTCAACGGTGTGGTCGGCAAGGTGTTCGGCGAGAACGTCGAGGACATGCTGAGCGGGTTCCGGGTGTTCTCGCGTCGGTTCGTCAAGAGCTTCCCCGCCGTCTCGCGTGAATTCGAGATCGAGACCGAGCTGACGGTGCATTCGCTGCATCTGCGGGTACCGCAGACCGCGGTGCCGGTGGGTTTCCGTGACCGTCCGGCGGGCAGCGAGAGCAAACTGCGCACCTATCACGACGGTTTCAAGATCCTCGCCCTGATCATCGGGTTGGCCAGGCATGAGCGGCCGGTCGCGTTCTACGGTCTGTTCGGCACGTTGAGCTGGCTGGTGTCGGTGATCCTGACGATTCCGATCGTCATCGAGTTCTACGATTCGCATACCGTGCCGCGTTTCCCGACGCTGTTCCTCGCTTTCACGCTGCTGCTGCTCGGCAGCCTGGCCTGGACCGCGGGCATGATCCTCGATGGCATCCGCCGGTCCAGGCATGAAACGGCTCGGCTGGTCTACCTGCGTTATTCGGCTCCCGGGGAGGACCCGCGTCCCGGCGAGGCCGGGCGTTGACCACCTCCGCCGACCGGAAATCCGCCGAGGAACCAGTCGATCCCGACGCGCCGAGCACCGGTGCCGAAACCGGTGCAGCCGATTCCGCTGCGACCGAATCATCGACGGCCACCACCGAATCCGGTACGGCGACCGATGTCGAGTCTGAATCCGGTACGGCGACCGATGTCGGGTCGACGCCGTCGGATCCTCGATCCGACACCGTGACTCACCCCGATACGAGCGCCGGAGCCGAGAAGTCCGCCGTCCCACCCACCTCCGATGACGCGGCAGCCGAGAAGTCCACCGCAGGCACATCGCCAGGCCCACTGCAACGCACCGCCCGAGCGCTGATCACCCGATTCGGCGCGGCGACGGTCGCGTTCACCATCCTCGCCACCCTGTTCGGCGCCGTTTTCGCCGTGATCACCCCGCCGTTCTGGGGTCATGACGAGATCACCCAGTTCGGCCGCGCCTACCAGGTGGCCCACGGTGGTTTCCTGCCGCAGGAGATCGATGACGATCGCGGCGTCGCCTACGGCGGTCAGGCACCGGCGGCGATCGACGCGCTGATGGGTTACGCCTTCCGCGACTACAACGACAACCCGGAGGAACCGGGCGCGATGGTCGGCGATCCGGCCGGGTACGACCGGGTCGGTGGCGCCGAGGTGACCTCGGAGCACAAGACGATCTGGTTCACCAACACCGCCGCCTACTCCCCCGTCCCGTATGTACCGGCCGCGATCGGCATCCGGGTGGCGGAGCTGACCGGCCTCGACGCGAGCGGCATGGTGCTGCTGACGCGCCTCGCCGGACTGCTCGCCTACCTCGTGATCGTCGGATTCGCGCTCTGGGCATTGCGGGCCTACCGCGTGCAGTGGCTGGCGTTCAGCATCGCGCTGCTGCCCATCGCGGTGTTCCAGGCGGGCACCGTCACCGCCGACACGATGACCAACGCGCTCGCCATCATGGTGTCGGCGCTACTGGTCAAGGCGCTGTTCCTGGGCCGCGGACTCGGCCGGGTGGAGAGCACGGCGCTGCTAGCCGCGACCGTGCTACTGCCGCTGAGCAAGCCGACCTACGTGCTGCTCGCCATGCTCGTCGTACTCGTTCCGGCCAAGCGGTTCGGCTTCTCCGGTCTGCTGCGATGGGTGCCGGTGGTGTGCGCGGCGATCGGCGCGATCGGGTTCGCGGTGTGGATGAAGATCGCCGCACCGACCGGCGACGGTATGAGCCTGATGCGGCCGAGGCATCAGTGGTACACGGTGAATCCGGGCGAACAGCTCAGCGGCATCCTGAGCGATCCGTTCGGCTTCCTCGGCGTCTTCGGGGAGAGCATCGCCCGCCGCGATCAGGAATGGTTCACCGAATTCTTCGGTGAGCTGGGCTTCGGTTATGTCGATGTGCCCGCGATGTCCATCGTGACCTGCCTGCTGGCGTTCGCGGTCGGCCTCGGGATCGCCGAGCGGATGACGACCCCGGATTTCCGTCGCACCCTCATCGTCGCGCTGACCCTCGCGGCCAGTGTCGCGATGATCTACGTGACGCTCTACATGTCGTTCACGCCGATCGATTTCTACATCATCGACGGTGTGCAGGGCCGCTACTTCGTACCGCTGGCCATCCTCACCTTCGCGGTGCTGCTGCGCTGGATGCCGCTGCGGCTCACCGGTCCCGGTGGTAAGGCGCCGGGACGGGCCGCACCGATCACCATCGTGGTGGCGACCTCGATCGCGCTGGCCGCCGCGGCGATCAAGTACTACGTGGTGGTGTGGGGCTGATCGTCGTCTCACCGGCGGCGGCGTAGGCGCGCTCGGTATTCGCCTTGTGCGGGCGCCACCAGTCCTCGTTCGCGCGGTACCAGGCGATGGTGTCGGCGAGGCCCGCGCGGAAGTCGGCGTACTTCGGCCGCCAGTCGAGTTCGGTGCGCAACCGACTCGCGTCGATGGCGTAGCGCTGGTCGTGGCCCGGCCGGTCGGTGACGTGGTCGAAATCGCCGGGGTCACGGCCGAACGCTTCGAGGATCAGCTGCACAACGGTCTTGTTGTCGAGTTCGCCGTCGGCGCCGATGAGATAGGTCTGCCCGATCCGGCCGCGTTCCAGCACATCCCAGACCGCGCGATTGTGATCGTCGACGTGGATCCAATCCCTGATCTGATGACCGGCGCCGTAGAGCCGCGGCCGCACACCGTCGATCAGATTGGTGATCTGGCGCGGAATGAACTTCTCCACATGCTGGTACGGGCCGTAGTTGTTGGAGCAGTTGGACAGGGTGGCGCGCACCCCGAACGAGCGGGTCCAGGCCCGCACCAGCAGATCACTGGCCGCCTTGGTCGCCGAGTAGGGGCTCGACGGGTTGTAGGCGGTCTGTTCGGTGAATGCCGGATCGGCTTGGGTCAGATCGCCGTACACCTCGTCGGTGGAGACGTGGTGGTAGCGCACATCGTGGCGGCGCACCGCCTGGAGCAGCGAATAGGTGCCGACGATATTGGTCTGCACGAACGGCCACGGTTCGGTCAGCGAGTTGTCGTTATGCGATTCGGCGGCGAAGTGGACGACCGCGTCGACACCGCTGACCAGTTCGTCGACCAGGTCCAGATCGGCGATATCGCCGTGCACGAAGTCGATGCGACCCGCCACCGGATCGAGCGAGGCTCTGTTGCCCGCGTAGGTGAGCGCGTCGAGCACGGTGACCGTGACCTCGGGCCGCTCGGTCACGGTCTGCTGGACGAAGTTCGCCCCGATGAACCCGGCACCGCCGGTTACCAGCAATCGCACCCCACGACCTTACGTCGACTCGCCCCGCCCCGCCCCATCGCGGGGATGGGCGAATTGCGAAGATAGCCGAACCCCACCCATGTGTTCTTGCTCTCGCCGAATTCTCGGCTCGCACCGGCAGCGCGGCGGCGTATCCAGGCAAAACCGCTCCAGGAGTACACGTTTCCAAGACCGCACAACGGCAAACCCGTCCACGGTGAACGGAATTTGAACGAACGGATACAGCCGGTTCACCATTCGTTAGCTGAATTCGATTTCCATCATTTCGTCCCCTCCGAACGCTTTACATCGAGGTTCCAGAAATGCTGATGAGGAAATTCGCCGCGACTTCCGCGCTGTTGATCGCCGCGCTCGGTGTCACGGCCGGTGCCGTCAACGCCGCCCCCGCGCCCGCCACCGAGACCGCGGTCGGCTTCACCGCCGAGAGCAAGGGCTCGTCGTCGATCATCACCACCGATGCGGGCTCGCTCGTCGTCGAAGACGACACCTTCAAGATCAAGGCCAGCGATGGCACCGTGCTCGCCGGCGCTCCGCTGACCTTCCGGGTGGACGACTTCGAGTTCCCGATCGCCGCCGATATCGCCGGTCGCACCGCCACCCTGACCCCGCAGCTGGAGCTGGACAAGGCCGTCTACAAGCCGGTCGCCCTGCCGTTCGAGGACCAGGCCAACTGGAAAACGCCCTATGACCGGGAGAAGGACGCCTTCAACCGGCTCAAGGACACCATCGGCACCGGCGCAACCATCGGCACCCTGGTCGGCGGCATCGGCGGCGGCGCGATCGGTTGTGTGCTCGGCGGTATCGCGGGCGCGACGGTCGCCTCGGCCACCATCATCGGCCTGTTCGGTCCGTTCATCCCGGCCGCCGCGGTCGGCTGCCTCGGTGGCATCCTCGCCATCGGCGCGCTCGGCACCCTGGCCGGTCAGATCCTGATCACCGCGCCGGTCGCCATCGGCGCCGCGATCCAGTACTTCACCACGGTCAACGCACCGTTCACCCCTCCGGCCAAGTAATTCGAGCCGCAGGTCTACCGCGGAAACCCCGTCCGGCAGCACGCCGGGCGGGGTTTCCGTGCGCGCTCGCCAATAGTTCACCGGTCCAGAATTCATCCGTTGTATTACGGAACATTTTTTCGACGGTGACGGCACCGAATTGTTCACGCATCATGCGGTGCGAATGCTCGCGGGCTGTTCGATCCTGGCCCGGATGAATCGTGACGCGCGGGCCAGTGCGGCTCTGCTCTCGGGCATATTCGGCGCGATGCTCATGAAATCGTGCACCGTGCCGCGCCACAGCTCCAGCGAGTTCGGCACGCCGGCGGCGGTGAGTCGCCGAGCCATGAGTTCGCTGTCGTAGCGCAGCAGTTCCCGCTCGGCCGCGACCAGCAGCACCGGCGGCAGGCCGGTCAGGGTCGCATTGACCGGTGACAGCTTCGGGTCGAGCACTCCGCCGACCTCACCGCCCAGTTTCACCACCGCGGCCAGCGCCGCCAGCGGGATGTAGGCGTCGCGCGCGGTCTTCTCGTAATCGCGTTTGGCCGCATAGTCCAGATCGAGCAGCGGGCTGAACCCGACCAGACCCGCCGGGGCAGGCAGACCCGCTTCGAGCGCGGCGAACACCGTCGAGAACGCCAGCAGGCCACCCGCCGAATCACCGGCGATGACGATGCGCGCCGGATCGACGCGATGGCGCAGCAGCCAGCGGTAGGCATGCAGACAATCGGCCAGTGAATCGGTGATCCTGGTGCGTGGCAGCTGCCGATATTCGACATTGACCACCGGCAGCCCGGTGCGCCGGGCCAGCCCCGCCGCGACCGGCCGGTGCGTACGCAATCCACAGATGGCGAAGCCGCCGCCGTGGAAATGCAGTACGGCGCCGTGGCGCAGGGAACGTGCCGCGCCCGCGGGCCGGATGATCTCCATCCGGAAACCGTTCAGCGACACCTGTTCACGGTCGACGCCCGGTGGCTCCGGGCGCAACATCGACAGCCCGTCCACCAGCGCCGCACCGACGGGCAGGGTGGTCCTGTTGATCGGAAAGCCGCGCAGCACCGGCCGCACCACGCCACGGAAGGCTGCCTCGAACACGCGCCCCGACGCGCTCGGTCCACCCGGATTCACCACGATGCCGTGCTCTCTGGTCATCGCACACCTGCCTCCGCTGGGGCGTCGAATCCCGGCCGGACAGCTGCCCGGTTGAGCGTCGACACCGACGTTCGCACCGATCGCACACGGTGACGCTTCAGAAACGCGAACGTTTCAAAACTCGCGGCCTGAGCACACCACGCGAACGTGATCTGTGCAACAACAGTGCCCGAATCCGCCGTCGCCCATACCTGGTACCGGCACTCCGTAACCATTTCGAACAGGAGTCGGAACCGCACCGAATCCTGGACCGACCCGCCACGCCACCCGGCGGCCGAACGTCATCGCGGCAGGAGCGGACGGATCGAACCGGGTCGTAGCCGGGGACCGCCGGGCTGGCAGACTGTGCAGACATGCGCGGAATCATCTTGGCGGGCGGCACCGGCACCCGGTTGCACCCGATCACGCGCGGTGTCAGCAAACAGCTGGTCCCGGTCTACGACAAGCCGATGATCTACTACCCGCTCTCGACCCTGATGCTGGCCGGTATCCGCGACGTCCTGGTGATCACCACCCCGGAGGACGCGAATTCGTTCCAGCGCCTGCTCGGCGACGGCAGCCAGTTCGGCATTGCCATCGACTATGTGGTCCAGCCCGAACCCGACGGCCTGGCCAGGGCATTCGTCCTCGGCGCCGACCATATCGGCACCGACTGCGCGGCACTGGTGCTCGGCGACAACATCTTCCACGGGCCGGGGCTCGGCACCAGCCTGAATCGGTTCGCCGGACTGGACGGCGGTGCGGTGTTCGCCTACCGGGTATCGGATCCGACCGCCTACGGCGTGGTCGAATTCAGCGACGGCCGCGCGATATCCATCGAGGAGAAGCCGAAATCGCCGCGGTCGAACTACGCGATCCCCGGGCTCTACTTCTACGACAACGATGTCGTCGAGATCGCCCGTGACCTGCGCCCGTCGGCGCGCGGAGAATACGAGATCACCGATATCAACCGGGCCTATCTGGAGGCGGGCAAACTGCGGGTCGACGTACTCGCGCGCGGCACCGCATGGCTGGACACCGGCACCTTCGACTCACTGCTGGACGCCGCCAATTACGTCCGCACCATCGAGGAACGCCAGGGCCTCAAGATCGGCTCACCCGAAGAGGTCGCCTGGCGGCTCGGCTTCATCGATGACGAACAGCTGCGCACGCTGGCCGATCCGCTGGTCCGGTCCGGTTACGGAAGCTATCTGCTCGACCTGCTCGAGCTCGGACGGGGTTGGTGAACATGCAGATCAGAGAGATGTCGATTCCGGGGGCGTGGGTATTCACCCCGCGCCTGCTCGGCGATGAGCGCGGCACGTTCGCCGAAACGTTCAAGGCCTCGGAATTCGAGAAGGCGACCGGACGGCGCTTCGATCTGCTCCAGGTCAACACCTCGGTTTCGGCCGCCGGCGTGCTGCGCGGCATCCACTACACCGAAAATCCGCCCGGCCAGGCCAAATACGTGAGCTGTGTCCGCGGCGCGTTCCTCGACGTGGTGGTGGACCTGCGCGAGGGCTCGCCGACGTTCGGGCGCTGGGACAGCGTGCTGCTCGATGATGTGGACCGCCGTTCGGTGTTCCTGTCCGAGGGGCTCGGTCACGCGATCCTCGCACTGGCCGACGATTCCACCGTCACCTATCTGTGCTCGCTCGAGTACTCCCCCGAATTCGACCGGGACCTCGACGCTTTCGACCCGGAGCTGGCCATCGACTGGCCGAGCACCGATCGCGAGGGCCGCCCGCTCACCTATCTGCGCTCCCCGAAGGACGCCGCCGCGCCGCGGCTGTCGCAGCGCTGAGCCCGTCGCCGCCCGATCGACCCGATCCGGCGACCGCCGTGGTCGACGCATCGGCCGCTCCACATCCGGCCGGGTCGTTCCGGTCGGCCTCGCGCGGGCGCATCGGATGTCACCGACGGGCACGGCCGCCGTCCGCATCGGTCCAGGCGATGCGCCGCGCTCAGGCGCAGTTAGCGCGCGCGTCGTCTATCGCGGTGCGCGCGTCCACCGCCACCGACCGGATGCTGTCGAACGCCGCCCGATAACGATCGACCTCATGGGCCTTGTCCACATAGACCGGCCCGGTGAACGCCTCGACGTAGACCACCGGCGGTTCCGGCGTCCCCACCGCGGGGGCAGGGAATTCGAGCAGGACGAACGGACCGGACTCGATACCGCGGTGATATCCGGCATCGGCGGGCACCATCTGGATACGCACATGCGGCAGCTCGGACATCAGCCGCAGATGGTCGAGCTGACCCGCGAGGACCGAACGCTCACCCGATGCACGCCACAGCGCCGCCTCCCCGATCAGCACATCCAGCCGCAGCGGCGATTCGTCCCTGGTGAGCAGCGACTGCCGGGCCAGCCGCAGCCGTACCCGGCGCTCGACATCGGATTCCGACAGTTCCGGACGCGCGGCCCGCAGCAGCGCCCGCGCATACGATTCGGTTTGCAGCAGGCCGGGGATCAGCTGGTCCTCATAGGTGAACAGCCTGGACGCGGCCTCCTCCAGGCCGAGGTAGACCTCGAAACCCTCCCCGATGACATCGCTGTAACCGGTCCACCAGCCGCGCGACTTGGTCTCCTTGGCCAGCGCCGTCAGCGGCGCGACGGCCTCCGGTGGCGCCCCGTAGACCTTGCACATGGCCTCCACGTCCAGCCCACGCAATGAGGTCTGTCCGGTTTCGATGCGCCAGATCTTGGCCTCCGACCACTCCAGATGCTGCGCGGCGGCGCGAGTGGTCATCCTGGCCTGGTTGCGCAGATCGCGCAGCTGCCTGCCGAGGCGGCGCCTCGGCATGGTCGATCCAGTGGTCCCCTGTGGTAATGCCATTTCTCCCCCTAGTCTGACGAACGGCATTGTTCCACAAGGAAACCAGGCGGGGAATACCTGGCATGTCACAGCAAGGCCGAAGTCGCTTCTGTGTCGGTCATTTACGCGAGCCGCCGCGGCGGAACCGCCAGAACTGCACCGCGCGAACGTCTTCGGAGAGCTGGTTGACCGGCTCCGCGACATCGGACAGGGCCTGGAACAGGTCATCGGCCAGATCGCTGATGTGCTCGACCCGCGTCGCCAGCCGGGAGGCGTTCACCAGGAACTCCAGCACCAGCCGCACCGACGCGGCGATGCTGAGCCCCAATGGCACCGCGATCAGCGCCGCGAAGATCCCGAGCAAGGCCGACACCTGCCACATCAGCACCGTCAACGCGATCGGAATGCCGAAGGCGAACAGCAGTCCGAGTAGATAGGCCAGCGGCAGGATGGTCCGAGTGGCGGGCCGGCGGAACTGCACATCGAGCAGACCGCGCACCGCATCGGCACACCACTGCCGGAACGCGCGCCTGCTGACGAACGGCTCCGGCTGGGTCTCCTCCTCGGCGGCCGCACCGGGGAACCGGCGCGCCGCGGTCGAGCGCCAGGTGATCCAGCGCGACTCGGCCTCCAGTTCGTCGTCCGGTTGCGGCGATCCGGTCCCGGTGGACTCATCTGTCATGACCAGAATCCTTCCCGCTCTCCGGCCTCGAAACCACCCCCGACCTCGTCACATCCACCGGAGTCCGACCTGCGCGACCGACGCTGCCGAGCCCTAGCACCGATCGGCATTACCGGCGGGTAAATGAGACGAATCCGACAGTTGTGAAAAATTCGGGAAATCTCGTAACGCTTCGGGCACCTGCCGTCGATACGAACCATGAATGCAGGACCTGATCTGTAACGGGGAATGGAGAAGACAGTGCGTACGACGTTTCCGACTTCCGTCTCGGCGGACACCATGTCCGCCGCCGCGCAGGACTACAACCGGCGCGGTTGGACGGTCGCTGAAACGGCCAACGGTCTGTGCCTGATCACCGATGACGACATTTCCGCCATCGAGGTCAGCGGGGAGCTGGCCGCCGAGGTCCGTCGCTTCCTGCGTGCCAACAACCTGTCCGGACCGGTGATCGAGATCCCCGGTACCGAACGTCGCGAAATCCACCTCGTCACCGGCGTCCGCAAGGCGGCCATGGCGATCGAGGCGCTGCGCGAGGCCGGAGCCACCGTCCACACCGACGGTGCCGGCGTCCCGCTGCCGCCCACGCATCTCTCGGCCGGGTCGGCCTCCTGGGGCATCGCCCCGGGTGAGGCCCGCTGGGTGCCGCCGGTGGTCGCGATCAGCGCCGCTGTCCGGGCCGCATCGGCTCGGGCGCGTGGACAGCTCACCAGCGTCGCCTGCTGAGTCGGCACCGAAGCCACGGACAGACCGTCCAGGTAGACAACAGCACACGGTAGCCACCGACCCCGCCGTTCACCGGCGGGGTCTTCGCCGTTGCCGGAGATGGTCCGGCATCCTCTAGTCGATCTTGAAGATGACCATCCGCTGCACGACGAAATTGATCACGGTGGCGGTGCCCTGCGCGATGACGAACGCCAGCGGCAGCCGCCACCACACCTCGTCCAGGGCCTGATACATCACCCAGTTGATGCCGACCTGCACCGCGAAGGTCAACGCGTACAACGCGACCACCGCGAGGAACCTGGTCCGGCTCGGCGGCGCCTGGAATGTCCACCGGCGATTGATCAGATAGGCCGTGGTGGTGCCCGCGATGAAGCCGATGGCCTTGGCGATATTGACCTGGAGTCCCACCGCGTACAGCAGGGAGTACAGACCGAAGTCGACGACGGCCGACAACCCGCCGGTCACCCCGAACCGGATGATCTGCGTCTTCAGATCGACATCCGTGCTCTGTCCGACTCGGCGCTCCCGGGGCCCTACGTGGTTACGCACGCTGCCTCCTGCGGGCCCGTCGGTCACGCCGCCCGGCTCATCGACCAGCGGAATCTCGACCGGAAGCGGCAGATGGGGTTCGGCACTCACGCGCACGAGCCTAAACGACGCGACCCGCCGCGGTCCGTCGTCGGCCCGTGCTCGTCGTGGCCGCGGGCGATCCGATGCCCGCGTGGCCGATCCCATACCGGCCGGTACGGCGACCCCGGCCACGCGTCCGGCGATACCTGTAGCCTCTATGCCGATGTCCACGAAAGCTACGACCCCCACCACGACGACCGGTGACGACAGCGTTTCCGCCGCCACCAACGGCGCGGCGCGCACGTTCGAACTACCGACGCGCACCCGCACGCTCACCGGGTGGGGTCGCACCGCGCCAACATCCGCCGAAGTGCTCTCGACCAGCGATCCCGAGTTGATCGCCAAGGCCGTGGCCATGGTCGCCGAGGACAACGACGGCAAGCCCACCCATCTGCGCCGCGGCGTCATCGCGCGCGGCCTCGGCCGCTCCTACGGCGACCATGCGCAGAACGGCGGCGGCCTCGTCATCGATATGACCGCGCTCAACCGCATCCACCGCATCGACGGCGACACCCACCTGGTCGATGTCGACGGTGGTGTGAGCCTGGATCAGCTGATGAAGGCGGCACTACCGTTCGGGCTGTGGGTTCCGGTGCTACCGGGCACCAGGCAGGTCACCATCGGCGGCGCCATCGCCTCCGATATCCACGGTAAGAACCACCACTCCGAAGGCAGCTTCGGCAACCACGTCCGCTCCATCGATCTGCTCACCGCCGACGGGCAGGTGCAGACCATCTCGCCGAAGAAGAACGCCCAGCTGTTCTGGGCGACCGTCGGCGGCAACGGGCTGACCGGCGTCATCCTGCGGGCGACGATCGAGATGATCCCGACCGAGACCGCCTACTTCCTCAACGACGGCGTCAAGACCAGCACCCTGGACGAGACGATCGCGGTGCACAGTGACGGCAGCGAAGCGAACTACACGTATTCGAGCGCGTGGTTCGATGTGATCAGCCCGATGCCAGCGCTCGGCCGTTGCACGCTCACCCGCGGACGTCTGGCGAAGCTGGACGAGCTGCCCAAGAAGCTGCGCAAGCGGCCGCTCAAATTCGACGCGCCGCAGCTGATGACCGTTCCGGACATCTTCCCGAACTGGACGATGAACAAGCTGACGCTCAATGCCGTCGGCCAGGCGTACTACGCGATGGGTGGCAACTACACCGGCAAGGTGCAGAACCTGACGCAGTTCTATCACCCGCTCGACATGATCGCCGAGTGGAACCGTGGCTACGGCTCCAACGGTTTCCTCCAGTACCAGTTCGTGGTGCCGACCGAGGCGGTCGAGGCGTTCAAGAGCATCATCGTCGACATCCAGGCCTCCGGGCACTACTCGGCGCTCAACGTGTTCAAGCTGTTCGGCCCCGGTAACCAGGCGCCGCTGAGCTTCCCGATGCCGGGCTGGAACATCTGCGTCGACTTCCCGATCCGGCCCGGTCTCAACGAGCTGGTCACCGAACTCGACAAGCGCGTCCTCGAATTCGGCGGCCGCCTCTACACCGCGAAGGATTCGCGCACCACCGCCGAAACCTTCCACCAGATGTATCCCCGGATCGACGAGTGGATCAAGATCCGCCGAAGTGTCGACCCCACAGGCGTTTTCATGTCCGATATGGCCAGGAGGCTGGAGCTCCAGTGATCAACGCAGTTGGCAACCCGCAGACCATCCTGCTGTTCGGCGGAACCTCGGAGATCGGGCTGGCGATCTGCGCCGAGTACCTGAAGAAGGGCGCGGCCCGCATCATTCTGGCCGCCCTGCCCGGCGATCCGCTGCGGGAGAGCGCGGTCGCGCAGATGCGGGCGGCCGGGGCCGAGCAGGTCGACGTCATCGATTTCGACGCGCTCGACACCGACAGCCACGCCAAGGTGATCGATCAGGCCTGGGACGGCGGCGATGTGGATGTCGCCATCGTCGCCTTCGGCATGCTCGGTGACGCCGAGGAATTGTGGCAGAACCAGCGCAAGGCCGTACAGATCGCGGGCATCAACTACACCGCGGCGGTGTCGGTCGGTGTGCTGGTGGGCGAGAAGATGAAGGCGCAGGGCTTCGGCCGCATCATCGCCATGTCCTCGGTCGCGGGTGAGCGGGTGCGCCGCTCGAACTTCGTCTACGGGTCGACCAAGGCCGGTCTCGACGGCTTCTACCTCGGCCTCGGCGAGGCACTGCGCCCGTACGGTCCGCGCGTGCTCGTCATCCGGCCCGGCCAGGTGCGCACCACGACCACCCTCGAACACTGGAAGGCGACCGGCGCCAAGGAAGCGCCGTTCACGGTGGACAAGGAAGAGGTCGCGGCCCTCGCTGTCGCCGCATCGCAGAAGGGCAAGGAACTGATCTGGGCCCCCGGCCAGGTCCGCTACCTGATGTCGGTGCTGCGCCACATCCCGCGCCCGGTTTTCCGCAAACTTCCCCTGTGATTCGTTTCCCGTCGCGGTGGGCGTCCGATCACGACGGCCACCGCTGACGAGGATCATCCGGCGTGCTCGGCGGTCCGTGCCCGGCGGTCCGCGATAGCGTTGCGCCGACCGCGGAGTATCAGCCATCGATCCGGAGGCAGCATGCGAGCATTCGGGCAGCACCGCGCCCGCTATGCGGATAGGTCGAACAGATCGACAGCTCCGCGTCCCATGGACGGGAATCGGCGCGCCGTCCGGTGTCATATGTCCGCGGGAGTGTTGTCGCGATCGCGGTCCGATATTTCTGGCCAGATCCGCTCCGATCTTGTCGGAGTGATGGCATGAACACGCAGGTGGCCGAGCGCGGCGGGGCTCTCGGGCAGGCCGTGCGGCGGGTCGGTGCGAGTGCTGGTACCGCGTTTGTCGCGGCGGTGGTGGCGGCCCTGGTGGCGACCGTTGGCCTGTACGCGTTTTCGCTGGTGCAGTGGCCTGCGTTCAACTCCTCCCATGTGACTCGGGCGCTGACCACGGTCGGGCAGGTCGCTGCCGCTGCCCTGCTGGTGGCCTCGATCGTGCTGTACCGGCGCAAGGCTCGGCTGTGGCTGGCGAAACTGCTGTCGTGGGCGGGGATTTCGGCCTTCGTCACGGTGACGCTCGGGATGCCACTGGCGGCGTCGAAGCTGTACCTGTTCGGCGTCTCGGTCGATCAGGAGTTCCGCACCGAATATCTGACCAGGCTCACCGACAGCGCCGCCCTGCGCGATATGACCTACGCGGATCTGCCGCCGTTCTATCCCGCCGGATGGTTCTGGATCGGCGGCCGGGTGGCGAATGTGCTCGGGATGGACGGGTGGGAGGTCTTCAAGCCGTACGCGATCGGTTCGATCGCGGTGGCGGCGGTCATCGCGCTGGTGCTCTGGTCTGAGCTGATTCGCGCCGATTGGGCGGTCGGGGTCGCCACGGCGGTGGCCGCGGTCGGGGTCACCTTCGCCTCGCCCGAGGCGTACGGCGCGGTGATCGCGATTCTGTTGCCGCCGGTGCTGGTGCTGGCGTGGGGTGCGCTGCATCGGCCCGAGGATCAGCGTGGGACGGCAGGCGGCTGGGGTGCGGTGATCGGCACCGGGGTGTTCCTCGGCGTCGCGGCCACTTTCTACACGCTGTACCTCGCGTTCGCGGCGTTCGTGGTGACACTGATGGCGCTGGTCGCGGCCGGATACGCGGTGTGGGCACGACGGGCGGCGGGCCGCTCGCATCGCCGGAGTGCCGCCGTTTCGCGAAGTACGGCTGCCGCTCGGGACACCACCACGCAGGGCACCGGCAATGCGCGGGAAGCCACCGACGCAGAAGACGTAGACGCGTCGCAGGGCACAACCGACTCGTCGGCGACCACCGTCGCGCGCAGCACCGGCAATGCGAACGGCGGCGCGTGGCGGGCAGCAATTCCCCCACTGACCCGCCTCGTTGTCATCGGTGTCATCGCCGGGCTCATCGCGCTGACTGTGTACCTGCCGTTCCTGCTGGAACTGCTCGGCGGCACCTGGCCCAGCGGCGGCACGGCATTCCACTATCTGCCCGAGGCAGGCGCCGAACTGCCGTTCCCGATGGTCGAGTTCTCCCTGATCGGCTGCTTCTGCCTGATCGGCACGATCTGGCTGGTGCTGCGGGCCGGATCGTCGCGGCGGGCGCAGGCGCTCGGCATCGGCGTGCTCGCGGTGTATCTGTGGTCGTTGCTGTCGATGCTGGCGACGGTCGCCGGGACGACGCTGCTGTCGTTCCGGCTGGAACCGATCCTGTACGTCCTGCTGGCCGCCGCTGGCGCATTCGGCGTCGTCGAGGGCGCGCGGGCCGCCTACCAGGCGTTCAACGAGCCCGAGCGGTTCCGGATCGTCGTGGTCGCTGTCGTGCTGGTCGGTGCGCTGGCCTTCACCCAGGACATTCCACGGGTGCTGGCGCCGGAGATCACCACGGCCTACACCGACACCGACGGTGACGGTGTCCGCGCCGATCAGCGCGATCCGGCGGCGGAGTATCACTACCGCGAGATCGACGCCGCGCTCACCGCGCAGACCGGCCGCCCCCGCTCCGAGACGGTGCTGCTCACCGCCGACACCACCTTCCTCGCCTACTACCCGTACTTCGGTTTCCAGGGCCTGACCTCCCACTACGCCAATCCGCTCGCGGAGTTCCCCGAACGCGCGGCGGCCATCGAACAGTGGAGCAAGCTCGAGACCCCGCAGGAACTGCTCGACGCGATGGCGGCGGCGCCTTGGCGCGCGCCCGATGCGTTCCTGTTCCGCCGCAGCGGCGAGGATTACACACTGAGGCTCGCGAAAGACGTGTATCCCAACGATCCGAATGTGAGCCGCTACACCGTCACCTTCCCCGGCGCGCTGTTCGCCGATCCGCGCTTCACCAGCACCGATATCGGACCGTTCACGCTGATCACGGTCGCGCGCTGAGGCCATCCGGCCAGGTTCCGGCTTGTCAGCTCCGATTCAGGGTGGTTGGGTACGGTGGGCTGCTGATCGAGCCGGTACAAGGAGTTGTCTTACGTTGTGAGTGGGGAATCTGACGTCGAGCGGGGCGGATCGACGGCGGTGGACGTCGTGACCGAAGGGTCGGCGACGGCCCGGCGACCCAGCTCGCGGCGCGCATCCGAACGGTCCCGTCCACGCTTGCGGATACCGCGGCCCGACCTGGCGATCGGTGCGGGATATCTGCTGCTTGCCGCCATCATCCTGTCCGGACAGTGGCGCGATACCAGCGGCTCCTACCTGATCAAGAGCGGTCAGGACCAGACCATGTGGGAGTGGTTCTTCGCGGTCACCGCCCATTCGGTGGCCAATCTGGACAATCCGCTCGGCACGCACCTCCAGAACTTCCCGTCCGGGGTGAACATGATGGCCAATACGGCCATGTTCGGCGTCGGCATACCGCTGACGCCGGTCACCCTGCTGTTCGGTCCGACCGTCACCTTCGTGCTGGTCCTCACGCTCGGACTCGGCGGCACCGCATTCGCCTGGTACCGGCTGTTCGCCACGGAACTGGTGAGTTCGCGCACGGCCGCGGTGATCGGTGGCCTGTTCTGCGGCTTCGCGCCCGCGATGATCTCGCATGCCAACGCCCATCCGAACTTCGTGCTGCTGATCCTGCTGCCGGTGATCACCGGACAGCTGATCAGGATGGCGCGGCGCGCGAACGTCACCGCGGATCCGCGCCCGCGCCGCCGGGTCCGCGATGCGGTGATCCTCGGTCTGCTCGTGGCCTTGCAGATCGCGCTCGGCGAGGAACCGCTGCTGATCTTCGCGCTGGCCTTCGCCGTCTTCGCGATCGGCTACTACCTGCGCGAACCGCGCACCGGACTGCGGATACTGCGCCGCATCACCCCCACGGTGGCGCTGGCCGCGGTGATCACCCTCGTGCTCACCGAGATTCCGCTGTGGTGGCAGTTCTTCGGACCGCAGAGCTACCGGTCCATCGACCACGGTCAGATGGGCAACGACCTGAAGACGATCACCCAGTTCCCCTCGGAATCGCTGGGCGGCATGTTCTCACCCGGTCAGAGCGTGGCGATCAATCCGACCGAGCAGAACGCCTATTTCGGCTGGCCGCTGCTGTTGCTGCTGGTGGTCACGGCCGTGCTGCTGTGGCGTGAACGCATGGTGCGGGCCGCGACCGGCGTCATCGTGGTGTTCGGAGTGCTGTCACTCGGCTCGGAAGCCATGTTCGGCAAGCAGGGCACCGGGATCGCGCTGCCGTGGCGGCTGCTGGAATCGGTGCCGCTGGTCAATTCGATGCTGGAGACCCGGCTCACCATGGCCGCTATTCCGGCCATCGCGGTGATTCTCACGCTGGCCTGCGAACGCGCGATCGCGCTGTGGAAGGAATCGGCGGTCGACCCCAAACCGCTGGCGTGGTTCGCCGCCCTGACCTTCGCGCTGCTGCCGCTGGTGCCGACGATCCTTCCGGTCGCCGAACGGACCGCGACACCGGACTTCTTCACCGACGGCACCGTCGACCGGTATGTCGAGGATGGTTCGGTCGTGGTCGTACCGCCGCCACGCCCGCCCGATGCGCGCGCCCTGCGCTGGCAGGCCGACGCGGGCTTCTCCTTCCCGCTGGCGGGCGGCTATTTCGTCGGGCCGACCGGCGCGGACAAGAAGGGCATCTACGGTCCGGCGGCGCGCGCAACCGCATCGCTGCTGGTGCAGGCCCAGGACACCGGCCGGGTGCCCGTCATCGATGCCGACGATCGCGCCGCGGCGCTGGCCGATCTGCGGTTCTGGCGCGCCGATGTGGTGGTGCTGCCGCAGACCACCCATGCCGACACCCTGCGCCAGACCATGACCGCACTGCTCGGCACACCGCCGACTCGGGTGCAGGACGTGTGGGTCTGGGACGTGCGGTCGATGCGGTAGCCGCGACCACCGCGGTCGCATCGGCTTCGGCCATGCGGGCTGGGGGCGGGCTCCGCGCGGCGGCGCCCGTTAGAGTCGAGTCCCGTGCGACCGGACCGATCTCCCAGAGCGTTCAACCGTCTCCGCCTGATCGCCCTCGTCTCCGGATTTCTCGGATTCGTGCTGGCGTTGCTGACCCCGCTGTTGCCGGTGCGTCAGGAGCAGGCGGTCCTCGACTGGCCGCAGGCCGGGCAGACGAGTGTCGAAGCGCCACTGGTGAGTTATGAGCCGCTGCGGCTCGAACTCACGGTGCCGTGCCCGGTACTGCGGGACGCGACCGGCACACTGGTCTCGACCATTCCGATGGACTCCGATCAAGCCTCGGCCAAGGGGTTGATCGTCGCCGTGCGCGACGGCACGCTCACGGTGCTGTTGCGTGACGTCCCGCTGCTGTCGGCGCCGATGGCCGAGATCGGCGACTGCACGGCGATCAGCGTCACCTCGACAGCCGCCGCCACGAACGCCGAGATCGTCGGGGTGAACCGCGCGGACGGAACACCCTTCCGCTCCAGCGTCACTCGCGATATCCGACCGCAGATGGTCGGTGTGTTCACCGAGCTGGACCAGGCGCGGCTCGACGGCATCCGGTTGCACGCCGATATCGATTCGCGCTTCAGCTCCTCCCCCACCGTGCTGAAGCTCGCCGCGATGATCATCGCGGTGCTGAGCACCATCGTCGCGCTCATCGCCCTGCATCTGCTCGACACCTCCGACGGCCGCCGCACTCGCCGCTTCCTGCCCGCGCACTGGTGGCGCTTCACCCCCGCCGACGGCGCGGTGCTCGGCACCCTCGCGGTCTGGCACATCATCGGCGCCAACACCTCCGACGACGGCTACATCCTGAACATGGCGCGCGCCTCCGAGCACGCCGGGTACATGGCCAACTACTACCGATGGTTCGGTGTCCCCGAAGCGCCGTTCGGCTGGTCCTACGAGGTGCTGTCCTGGATGACGCGCGTCTCCGACGCCAGCCCGTGGATGCGGCTGCCCGCACTGCTGGCCGGGGTGGTGTGCTGGTTGGTGATCAGCCGCGAAGTGCTGCCGCGGCTCGGTGCGCGGGTGCGCAGCAATCAGGTCGCGCTGTGGACGGCCGGGCTGGTGTTCCTCGCCTTCTGGCTGCCCTACGACAACGGTCTGCGTCCCGAACCGCTGATCGCCGCTGGCGCACTGCTCACCTGGTGCTCGATCGAACGCGCCATCGCCACCGCGCGGCTGCTGCCTGCGGCGATCGGCGTTCTCATCGCGGCGTTCTCGCTCGCGGCCGGGCCGACGGGGCTGATCTGTATCGCGGCGCTGATCGCGGGATCGCGGCCGGTGTTGCAGGTGATCGTGAAGCGGGCGCGCGGTGAAGCGGCGACGCGGTCGATCCTGGCCGAAGCGCGGGCGCAGGTCAGGGACGCATCGCGGCCCGACGCCGAAGCTCCTCGGAATACCGACAGTGGTGCTGTTCGGGACAACGACGCGAAACCTGCCGAACGCCCGCGTGGTTCGCTCGGCAGTGGGATCTTCCGCTACGCCGCGCTTCTGGCACCCGGCCTTGCCGCCGGAACCCTGGTCCTGGTCGTCATCTTCGCCGACCAGACCCTGTCCACCGTCATGGAAGCCACCCGCGTGCGCACCATCGTCGGGCCGAACGTCGCCTGGTTCGATGAACGCACCCGCTGGGATTCGCTGCTCATGCTCGCGCCGGACGGATCGCTGTCGCGGCGGTTCGGTGTGCTGCTGATGCTGCTGTGCCTGCTGGTCTGTGTGCTCCAGGTGCTGCGCAAGGGCCGGATTCCCGGAACGTCACGTGGTCCGTCGGTGCGCATTCTCGGTATCGTGTTCGCCTCGTTGCTGTTGATGATGTGGACGCCGACCAAGTGGACGCACCACTTCGGCGTGTACGCCGGTCTCGCCGGATCGCTGGCGGCGCTGGCGGCGGTCGCGGTGGGCGTCAACGGGATTCGCTCGGCACGCAATCGGGCGCTGTTCGCCGCTGCGGTGCTGTTCCTGCTCGCCATCACCTTCACCGGCTCCAACGGCTGGTGGTACGTGTCCAGTTACGGTGTCCCGTGGTGGGACAAAGCGCCGTTGGTCGCGGGTAAGGGTGTGTCGACGCTGTTCCTCGGGCTCAGTGTGGTTGCGCTGCTGGCCGCGCTGTGGCTGCACTACCGCGAACCGTACCGGCGCAGCACCGGCTCACGCTGGGATCGCTACACCTCGGCGCCGTTGACGATTGCCGCCGCGTTGATGGTCGTTTTCGAAGTGGCGTCGTTGGCCAAGGCCGCCGTCACCCAGTTCCCGGCGTATTCGGTGGCCGAATCCAATATGCGGTCGCTGGTCGCTCGGCCGTGCGCGCTCGCCGATTCGGTGCTCGTCGAAACCGACACCGCCGATTCACTGCTCGTTCCGTACGAGGGCGCACCCGCCGACGGCCTGATCTCCACCGAATCCGGCGTGGAGTCGGTCGGTTTCACCCCGGACGGCGTGGCCGACGATCTCACCGCCGACGCGGAGGAAGTCGCGGGCGGCGGCGCCAACACCGTCGAAACCGATAACGACAACAAGACCAGCGATACCACCGGGGCCGGAACCGGCGGTGGCACCACCGCCCAGACCGGTATCAACGGTTCGACGGTGGCATTGCCGTTCGGCCTCGACCCCGCCCGCACCCCGGTGCTCGGCAGCTACACCGACGAGGACCAGAAGCAGGCGAAGCTGACCACCCAGTGGTACCGCCTCGACCTGTCGGGCTCCCGGCGCGACGATCCGGCTCTGCACGTGCTCGCCATCACCGTGGCCGGACGCATCCGGTCCGTCGACGCCGACGGTGTGCTCACCTACGGCCAGGACCTGGTGCTGGAGTACGGAACCCGCGCCGCCGACGGCTCCATGACGGTGCTCGGCGCGATCACCCCGACCGATATCGGACCGGCGCCGTCCTGGCGGAACCTGCGGGTACCGCTCGACGAGATCCCCGAAGAGGTCAACGCGGTACGCCTGGTGGCGACCGACAACGACATCACCCAGCGCCAATGGCTGGCCATCACCCCACCCCGCCTGCCGAGCCTGGCCACCCTCGACTCGGTCGTCGGCCACACCGACCCGGTCCTGCTGGACTGGCACGTCGGCCTCGCCTTCCCCTGCCAACGCCCCTTCGACCATCGCTACGGCGTCGCCGAAACCCCCCGCTGGCGCATCCTGCCCGACCGCGTCGGCTCCGACGCCTCCAACGCCTGGCAGGACGATATCGGCGGCGGCCCGCTCGGCTGGACCGAACTACTCCTGCAAGCGGAGTCGGTCCCGACCTACCTGGAAAACGATTGGTCCCGCGACTGGGGCTCCCTGGAACGATTCACCCCCTACGACCCGACCGCCACACCAGCGGAAGTCGGCGTCACAACGGTGACCCGCTCGGGCCTGGAGAAGGATGATCCGATTCGGATCAGGTAGGGAAGTCAGCCGTCCCGCTCGCAAGACGCATCAGCATGTCCGCGAGCGGGACGGGTGACGACCGGCCTCAGCGACGCCTACCGATCGAGGTGGTGACCGACATCGCCGATACGCTACGGGGTCAGATGCCGCCCGCTGGAGAAATCACTGCTGGGTGAGACCCGCTCTGCGAGCCAATGCGGCGGCGGTCGCATCCGGGGTCGCCGCTTTGAGTTTGGTGTCGTGATGGTTGACGTCGACCAGATACCGGCCCGCAGCCGGGTGATCGCTACGGATATCGATCCAGCTCAGATAGGTCGGCGGCTGTGATCGGTTGGCTTGTAGGTGAGTCATCACCTTGAGATAGCCCTCGGCACTGCGTGGCGCCCGCAATAAAGCACGAATACGTTCCTCGACAGGCAGCTCGTCATTCCGGGATCGCCCCCAGGAACTCGGCGGTTCCTCACCACGGACACGCGGTGTGTAGCCGGTCATGTCCCCGGCGGCGCCTGGCTCTGCGGGCGGCATCGTCGCGGCGATCTGTTTGGCGAGACTCTGCCGGCGAGTAACGACCAGCTGGATATCCCCGCCGAACTCCACCGTCTGCCCGGACTTCTGGAACAGGATCACGCCGAGTCCGCCGGCAACCGCACCGACTGAACGTGCACGCCTGCCCGATCGGTGTGAGTGGCCCGTACAGATGATCCGCAATTCGGGATCGGCCAGGACGCGCAGGGGGCCGGTGAGATCTGGATCTGCGAACCTCGGATAACGAGCGCTGATCGGGCCGACGAGCTCGGCGTACTCGTCCTCGGTGGTGGCGGATTCGATGATGCTGATCGGATCCGGATACTCGTCGAGCCCGGTCTCGCCCCACACCCACGCGAACTCGTCAGGTGTGAAGGCCCACTTTGTTCTTGTCACCGTCGATCGGCACCCTCAGACGCTTCATCCATCATCGGACCGACTCCCGAGAAGGTGAAAATCTCGGGCTCGGAAGATTTTTCGGCTGGGCCAGAGCCCTCGTCATCCATCATCGGCCCTGTCCCGGACACGCTGAAATGCGTAGAAGTTTCAGTGTCGGAGGGCGGCAGAGGGTCATCCATCATCGGCCCAGCGCCGGAGACGCTGAAGATCTCCGGCTCGCTCGGAGGCTGCGTGGATGCTGAATCATCCATCATCGGACCGGCGCCGGAGACGCTGAATACCTCGGGAGCCTGGGATGCGCTTGCCGGTGCAGCACTTGCACTCGCCGCGGTGTCCACCCCGTGCCAGGAAGCGTCACCCTGGGTGGCCAGGCTCGCAGCTTCGGTGTCGACACCGAAATCTACATCCCAATCATCTTCGGGTGCATCGGTTTCCGGCCGCCGAACATCTGAGGGCTGCGCCGTGGACAGGTTCATGTCCTGCGTCGATCGGCCGGACACTGCCTCATCCGACCCGTAGTTCACCGCCGTCTGATCGGACCAGACGTCCGATTCGGGTGCAAGACCTTCACCGATAACGCCGACCGGGCTGTCGAGTCCCTCGGTCCATTCGTCAGAGACTGTGCGCAGGTAGTCGGGGGCTGAATGCTCGGCGTCATCCTCCCCCGTGCGCCGCCCGCCACCTGGCGCCATCGGCGCCATGGGCATTCCCCGAACTCCGCCAGCCGCACGCGAACCCGCTCCCGCTCCTCCGGGGCCGACACCCGTGCCGACGCCGGACACGCCTGGCCGCGACGAGCCGGGACCACCGGATTCCGAAACCGGCCTACCTGCCCGGTCCGCACCGTCCATTCCGGATCCAGAACCGCCCGGCCCCGAGCTGCCCAACCCGGTTGTGCTCGGTGCGGGCGTCGCGCCAGGTCCGAGACCTGCGGCGGTGGTCGATGCCGGAGCAGTGCCGTCGGCGCCCGGCAACAGTCCTTCGGGGATCCCCAACCCGTCCGGAATACCGAGGCCCTCCAGTCCGGTATTCGGCCCGCCCTGACCATTGTCCGGAGGAGTCTCACCCACCGGTGTTCCGGCATCAGGCCGACCGTTGTCGCTGGAAAGCGGAGGACCGTTGAGACCGCCAGGGCCATTCGGCGCCCCACTGCCCGTGTTACCACCGTCGCCGCTGTTGATCTGCGGAACCTCGATATACGAGGGCACACCGGCCCCCGCCGGAGGAAAGTTCGGCTTGTACAGCGTATTCATCGCCCGCACAGCATCTTGCCGAGCGAGTTCCCTTGCCGCACGGTCACTATCCGCGTACTCCGGGTTGATCAGTCCGGGCGCCGAGGACTGATCCGGGTTGTCGGGGTCGGCCTGAGGGTATGGCGACGCCGCCGGTGGCTGGATCGCTGTCCGCACCGCCTCGGCAGCCCACGACAACGCGTCGAGCCGCAAGTTCACCGAATTGAACACTTGGCCGATCTGGCTCGTACCACTCGCGAACAGGTTCGATGCAGTCTCCGCGGCGTCCGCACTCGCCCCCTGCCACTCCCCCGAACCGAAGATGCGGTTCAGCGCCAGCTTGTTGAATGTGCCGAGATTGATCAGGTCGGTGGCGCATTCCTGCCACACGCGCTGCAAAGTCCGCATACCAGCGGCGTCGATGCCGCCCGGCCCGTGCACCGCCTGGTACATCGCCGCGTGCGTCATGCCTTCGAAGTGTTCGAACGTGCTCACGAAGTCCGGATCGGTCCCGGCGCCCAGCTCCCCGAGACGAGCATCGTCATCTGCTGCGAACCCCAGTGACGTGCGGGCACGGTCGGCAGCGTTCTGTGCGTTCTTCGAGACAATGAGCTCTTGCATCCCCGGAATGGGGATCGAACTCGCTGGTGGTAGCTGCGCTCCCGAGCCATCCTGCCCGCCCATCGCGGTCCCCCTTCACATCCCCTCGACACTGCCCGAACAACACCCCGATCAGGCACATTAACACGCTTCCCAGCACCGCCAAGGTTGACCGGAGTCGCCTGGCAGCCACTGCCACAACTCCGATATTGTTCCGCCGCAGTTGAACATTCACGGCGCGCCGAGCGATCGGCCCGAGCCGAGTAGGGGGACGCCACGATGATCCAGGCCGATATCGACCAGCTCGAGAAGCTGGCGACCACGCTCGATACCGTCAGCGGCGAGATCGACAAGATCGACGTACGCACCGCAGGCGATCAGATCGGTGCGGCGCTGCCCGGCTGCTCGATCGGCCAGGTCTGCGCCCAGACCGGCGAGTTCACCGAGGGCGCCTGGCTTCGAGTCGCTCAGCGCATCCAAGCACTGTCCACACTCGTCAAAGAGTGCGCGGACAACATGCAGATGACCGACGAGGACTTCAAGAAGAAGCTCGACACGATGGACTTCAAGGGCCGGGGGTAGCCAGCGATGCCGACTCGCAACGACATCAACAACTGGAAGCCCGAGAAGCTCTCCGAATGGGCAACCGAGCTCGAGACCGACACCCAGTTCTACGAGACCCAGTTGGGGCAGATCCTCACCCACTTCACCGGGACCACGTGGTCGGGTAAGGCGCATGACGCGGCATCGGACCGGTTCACCGAGGAGCACGACCAGGGGCGCAAACTGTCGCAGGAGGTCCGCGACGTCGCGACAGCCCTCAGGGCCGCGGATCAGCGACTGTCTAACGAGAAGCGGTTGCTGCTCGGGAAGGTCAGCGACGCTGAGAATGACGCGGAGTCACCGATCCCGCTCGTCGTAAGCGATGTGTGGGTGGTGTCATGCACCACTATCGGCGCACATCTGTCGGCGGACGACCGCAAGAAAGCGATCGATAAAGTCAATGCGCACCAGGGGCTCATCAACACGGCCTACCACGCCTTGGTCGGTGCGGTAAGCGAAGTCGGCACCGCGATCACCACCGCAACTCAGGAGATTCGAGTCAGGGGCGACCAACTGGGTGACGGTATCGACGCTCCGACTGCCGCACCGGCAGATTCAGGTGTGATCGGCAAGGAAGATGGGCAGGCAGTGGCCGCTGCGATACGGCCCGACGGCACGGTCGACCCGGCAGTCCTCGACCAGATCGCCAGCAGGCTTCCGCAGGGCATCCTCACCGAGAGTGACATGCAGATCCTTGCGAACGGCGGCGAACTGTCCACTGTGCCCGCGTCGACTCAGCAGTACTACCGGGAGTTCTTCCAGGGCGCTGGCAAAGATGGCGTGCTGGCGTTGAGTGAGCACCTGAAGACGCAAGAGGCCAGCGGCAATCCCGTGGCGTCGGCCCGCAGGGATGCGCTTGCCAACGGGCTGTTGGTTGTGTCGAACGAAAAGATCGGTACTGGGCGAGATACCAACGGGAAACTCCAGTCGCCGGGCGGCTACGAGGCTCTGCCGCAAGATATGCGCGACCTTGTATCCGGCCGCTGGAAGGAGTACGCCGACCTTTCGACCACAGGTGATCAGCCGGAGAAGTTCGCGGAGCTGACCCAACTGGGAGATCTGGTGGCGCAAGCCGACCCAGACATCCCGCCCGGCAAGACGATGGGTGTGGAAATGTCCCGTCAGGCCGCCAGCATGGTCGACTACTTCGATAGCTTTGGCGAAAGCTGGCCGCCGGGTTACACCGAGGACGACGAGAAATCCATCGAATCCGGCGCAAGCAACCTATTGTCCGTCGGCGCACGCAACTTCGAAGCCAACGCCGCGTTGCTCAGCGGCGAAGGCTTGCCGGAGGTCGCCGGACCTTCTCCTACAGCCGGCGAGTACCAGCCGCAACCGTTCAATCGTGACGAGTTCGCAGCGACCGTGTTCGGTCGCGAGTGGTCTGACGATGGCAAGGCCGCAGCAGAGCTGTTCGATTGGACCGCAACCGAAAGTCATGAGACCGGGCCGGACGGCAAGCTCACCGATCAAGCGATCCTGGCGCGGCGGACGATCGCAGAGCTGCCCGAAGTCTTTACACCCATGGAGGATCCGGATTCGCCCGACGGCGCCCCGAGCGTCCATCGAGGCGGTCTCCAGATCGACGCGGACACGTTCAAGAACAACGCCAAGATGTTCGCAGAGAATCCTGCGATGTCTGATGCTCTTGGCAAGGTGATGGGCTCCAACATCGATACCTACGCCACACCTTTTGGCCAGACCATATTTATCGAAGGCGACAACGAAACCCAGCTGGAAACGACCGAAGCTAACCGTCTTCTATTCTTGGCCAGTCAATCCGACCAGGGACGGATGACTCTCGAGGTCTCACGACAGTTGTACGAGAGCAATCTGTTAACCGAGGCCCTTAGAACCGATGACAGCAAGGTGCCATCTGATTTTACTCAACAGTTTGCTGCAATCGCGCAGCTTGATGGACGTATAACGAATGCATCCGAGAATGCCATGACGTTCCAGGATGACAATGCGATCAAGACGTACAATGACCATCAGCTGAGCATCTACGAAACCAAGAAGGCGGCAGCCCAGTTCGTCGCAGACTCAACCATCGGCCTGATCGAGGTGCCACCAACGGCTCCAGGCGGTCCGATAGCGGGTCAGATCGCCGACACGCTGAAAGAGAAGGCGACCGAGTCGGCGATCAATAGCTTTGTACCCGAGCCCGAACTGATGGAAGTCCAATATCCGAATCTCACGGAAATAAACCATCAGGCTTCACGAGATTTCAAGCAAGAGATTCTGAACTCAGCATTCAACGCTGGCCATGAGATCCCACCCGAACTAATGAACCCCCAAACGGGAAAGCCGATTAATGTGACCGAAGAAGGAATGGGTTCGACCCTTCCGAGTACTAAGCATCAAGCGCTCACCGATTTCATCAGCAATGCCGGGCTGGCACAAATAGTTACTGACTACCATCAGACCCACGGAATCGAGGTTCTACAGGGAATCGGGAAGAGTGGATCCAGCTTGGAGATGATCTTGACCGGCAGGGACCCTGGAAAGTGAGCGAAAATTGTGGAATCAAGCTAATGAGTAGGCGTCTGACTTCCGCCCTCGTTGCCGTCGTGGGTTCTTTCACAATGTCATCCTGCGTCCTCTCCAGTGAGGATCCCCCGCGTTACCCGCCATCAGTGAGCAACTGGGAAGTTGTGGGAGACCTCCCGGCCGACCAAAAGAAAATCGCGGAATTTGTGGCCGAATCACTGAACATCGGCAATGATGCAAATTCCAACGGCGATTTGCTCTCCGAATGGGAGAATCGCATAGCTCCCAACTTCAGCGGATCCAGGCCAGGGATTGATGAAACTGGCGGCTTGACCGGAAGAATAATACGAGTATCACCGGGACCGAATGTCGACACGTTCGAAGTGGGCGCTTGCGAGTTCGACACACCTGGACTCTACAGAATCCAGGAAGGTGGCGAACTCAAACCACAGCCTGTACGTATTCTTCCGGTCAAGTATTACGTGATGAGAACCACAAAATGGTCACGAGGCGGGCAGAAGACCACGGAACCGCGCCTCCTACTCTATGCAACCTCCTCCGGAATAGACCTACTACAAGAGTGCAGATCTCTTGAACCCCCACCGCGCACGCGAATCACTCCGACTCCAACGAATGACAACTAGGCCCCTTCGTTTAAGTACCGGGGGCGGCCTGAATCCCGGAGTAACCCAATTGCGTAGTGATTCGGTAGCATTCGGAGCACAGCCTGCTAATCCGGAGTAGCATCAGATATAATCGCCGATATCTCTTCAATTCGATCGCAAGGTTTCTCTGTAGTAAATACCGAGCGAGTACTCTTTGTTACATCCAGGACACCATCTGACGATTGTATCGCTACGCTGCATGACTCATCATGAAGTTCCGGATTTGAGTAGTGCATCGCAGCGCGACCATCGATTGTCAACTCGGTCGAGTTTGTTCCATATCTATCTCGATACTCTTCAAGTGTGATATTTCCCGACCACACCGTCAGCGTCCGAGTCGTCACCTTCTGTCCATGGACCGATTCTTTGAATTCGAAAGAGCACCCGATGAACGAGTAATCATCGAATATGTAGTCGCTTCTTTCCCGACTCCCAGGTTCGAACCCGGCAGCAACAATTTTGTCGTCGCCTACTCCGACACAGGGATCAAACTCGACCTTATCGCGCCCGATGTTGTGTTGAACGGGAGCCGGCTGGACAGAAACCGACAGTTGCGGTGCAGTTGTCGGCGTGGGCGTTCGGGATTCGAGAGCATTGTCGGAATCGCTTCCACACCCCGAAAGGGCCAGCATGAATGCGGCAAGACCTACACCAAACTTGCGATTCATCGCTGTGGACCTTCAGAAGCCGTATCTGCCATGAACCGCATGGTCACAGCGTTCTGCGCGTCAGCATCTTCAAGTAGATTCCCAGCGCGAAGATAGGCCTCCTGCAACTGCATCGCTCCGACAGCCAACTTATTCAGCACGTCGACGCCATCAATAGCCTTCGTTGCGAACCCCTGCTGCAACTGCTTGCCCGACTCGAGGCCGCCGAATCCTGCGGGTCTCGTCGCCTCAGCAAGCTTCTCCCGGATTGCAAGCAGTTCGTTGACTACGCGTCCATACTCAGCGGCGGCCTGCTGGGCGACCTCTGGTTCGTACCGGACTACACCAGACCTTGCGGCCGCGTTGAACGCAGCGATCTGTGCCTGCCCAAAGTTGATGTCTGCCTCTGCCACTCGTCTGCCCCCGTTCCCGTGGTTTACGCCGACGCTATCAGAAGCGGCTCGGCCATCCACCTGGAGGGAGTTGGCGAGCCCGGGTTGCGCCGGCCGGTCAACGGCCAGCCTCGATTCCAGCCAACCCGACGCGATTGCTCCAGCTGCGGACTTGTGCGTGGCCAGTGCCTGCCGGTCAGGCAGTTGAGGGCAGGCCGGGCGCGATTTGTTCCGCCAGACTGCCTGCGCGCACACATACGTCGGTACTGCCAGGGTTCAATTTTGGCGTCGGATTGACTCCGGGATTCGCTCGTGGAGCCACATCCTAGACTTCGATTTGGAGGCTGCCGCCTTTCATATCGGCATTCACCACACACGCGATGTTGATCAGGTAGAGGTTCGGACGTCTCAAGATCGCCCGCCGCCTGCGATGGTGAACTCATGTGCAGCCGGAAGCTCGCTGCGGCGGCTCTGGGTCCACAGGGCGACGTCGACGGTGAGCACAGTCGTGGTGACCTCCACGCGATGGCTGTTCGTCCGAACCCACCGGCAGCCCCGGAACTTCATCCACGGATCTTCGACCACGCTTACAGGCAGGCGTGACTCGCCTTCGACGGGCTCCTTGCTGTGCAACTGCTCTGCGTCCAGCACACCCTGCGGCACGTCTTGACATGAGTTGTATCCCTGTGGCACCTCCGCGGCAAATGACAACAAGGGCATACTCGGTTCCGTGCCGCGCGTTGATGAGCCGCACCCGACCAAAGCAGGTAGCCCAACCAGAAGACCCGCCATCACTAGCGTGCCGACGCTCGATCGCATAACCCCCATCTTCTCGTCGCATTCTTAGATGTACGCCCACGAGTCCTTAGACTCACTACCTGCGCTTACTGGCAATACTTATGCGGCCTCGAAGTCGCCAATGCCAACACCGTCGACGAATGCTTCCCACTCTCCTGCGCTGAAGTCCAGGACAACATCACCTGCGCTGACAGTCACGCCATCTGTGTGGCGCTTGATTTGTGGCGTTCCTGTCGTTTCGCGTGTTGCCCCATCGACTGCTGAGTTTAGGAACTCGGGCCAAGTATCCATGGGAATCGCGATAATTGGCTGCTCCAGAGGATCATTCGCTGGATCGCGCAGGTACTTGCTGTCCCGAACGAGCACCACGGCACCATCGAACCGAACCTCGACGCAATTCTGGTTGGCGTTGGACCGGGATGACTTGATCCAGCGACCGTCCAGATTCCGAGCGGTGTTCGTGGTGCTCATAGGCGTGATCATAGCTGGCTGGCCGACCGCTCTATCAGGGCTAGAGACTCATCGCGCCCCAACGCCATCGTCCGGGCCTTACCGTAAACGTACGACAAGTCACGGACGAGTGCGTCGTTGTCGCTGGTCTCGCTCGAGACTGCGGCCTCCTGCCAGGCCAACGTCGGGAGCTTCGTGCTCTCGAAGTCCACCAGGTGGAATGTCCCACCGCCCAATGCATTACCCTCCTCCGATTCGAATGGGATAACGCGCAGGTCGAGGTTCTCCTCATGCTTCTCCACCAGGTCGATGAGGCTGAGGAGCTGTTCGCGGAGCACTTCAGAGCCACCCGTTCGATGCACCAAGGCCGCCTCTCCGACCACCGCTGTCAGCTGTATCGCATCGGGTCCGCCCAGCCGGCGCTGGCGCTGCATGCGCACATCAACACGCTGCTCGACCTCAGCGGGCCGCACATTCCCTGGTGTCGACGCGATGAGAGCGCGCGCGTATCGCTCGGTTTGCAGCAAGCCGGGGATCAACACACCTTCGAAGGTGCGGAGGCTCTGCGCGCCGTGCTCGAGCCCGATCAGTCGCAGTTGCTCAGGGCCGAGCATCCCGGAGTATCGACTCCACCAGCCACGCTCCTTGGCGGTTACGCGGAGTCCGAGTAACTCCTGCTTCTCGTCTTCATCGAACTCGAACCAATCGAGCAGGGACCGAAGTTTGTCTTCGGATAGGAGGTTCCGCTCTCCCTCGATGTGGGACCAGTACCCGCTGGAGATACCGAGCTTCTTCGCAATCGTGGCCGGGCTGACCTCGAGCTCTTTCCTGCGGTCGCGTAGCCGAAGCATGAGCTCCCATCGGGCGACGATCGGCGACGCTGGGGCCATGGTTCGACTCCTTCCGCTAAGGGCGACCAGAACCCTATCCGACGATCAACTCCATCTCAACAATCCATTGACTTCTAGTTTATAGAAGACATACTGGTAGCAGCTTCGCCTCTGCTCTCTCGCTTGTGCTGCTTCACAGCATCGTTGGACGACCGCCCACCCACGTGCGCAAGATTGCGACCCCGATATGGCGACGTGGGCCGATCCCAAGGAACTGGCATGCTCACACTGCCCTCGAAAGACCTTGTCCTGGAGGCCTGCTCAGGGACGATCCATCAACCACATCCGGTGCTGGAGGCTGCCTACGAACTCGCCGCGCTACATGAAGCTCGACCAGAGGCAACCGCCGTCGCCCTGGGCGAGACGAACTCTGAACGAGTCATCTTGATGCAGCGCGTCGACCGGTGGGTCGCCGGATTCATGCCCGCCCCGCTTGGCGCCGCCTACATGCACACGGAAACCATGGGTGCGGTTGTCGATCGGTTGGCTCGATACTCCGTTCTCGCCCACGCGGCCCTCACCCGCGACACCAGGCCATGGGAACTGCACTTCGCCTGGCAGCGACTTGCCGAGCTGTCACTCGGCTATGGCGACCTGTCGTTCGAGCTTGCCAGCGGTGCTCGTCGCCTGCCGGACCTCACTGGGGCGCCATGAGCGGCGCTACAGGATTGCCGACAACGCTCTGACCTCAATCACCTATACGACATGCCCTCCCCACTCGTGGGCACTCCCCGAGTAGGGAACGGCATTTTTCCGGCCGCAGCCGACATGCGGCAGTAACTCATCGGTCACTCAGTTTCACCCCGGGAAACGTTGCGCTACTGCTTGTTTCGATCTCAGGATTTACCAAGCGACGGGTCGTACAGTTGAACGTATGACTCCGGCCTTCGAAGATATGCCCCTGCGCGATCTCGTCGGACTGCTCACCGACGAGGAGCAACGAGAACTACGCCCGTCGGTGCTACGGGTGCTCAACCGCCTACCCGACCAAGAGGTGTTACGTCGTGAACTCGGTAGGCGTATGACAAACGCGTAGACCAGCAGCATCCCGTCGGCCAAGCAAAGGGCGGCGTTCGTCATTCGACGAGCGCCGCCCTTCGTCAGCTCAGCGGCCCAATAATCTTGCCGATCCGGTTGAGCGATGGCCTCCGCTCACCCGGAGATCAGATCGGCGAACGACACATCGACCGGCACCGGGTCCTCCATCGTCAGGCGACGAGTGTGTAGGTAGACCAAGTGGTAACGCCCGTCGGACAAGCGGAACTCTTCGATCTGGGAGATCCCGTCACCGGATTCGTTGGGATACACGATCAGGTAGGCCGGAATGCCCGCAGCTGCATAGACCGCCTTCTTCTCGACGGTGTCGGTCCGGAAGGAGCTGTCCGGTGAAACGATCTCCACCACCAGCACAGCGTCTCCGGCGTAAAGACGCTCGTCATCCTCCAAGCAGTGGTACACGGTCACGTCCGGTCGACGAAGGCTCAGCGGAACATCGCTGAGCCGTACGTCGACATCCGTTTCGACCATCAAACAGGGCTCAGGCTTACGGCCACTCTCCAGTGACGCCGCGATTCTGCGCGCCACCCGGTTGTGCAGCCGAGACGGGCTCTCGCATTTCACGATATGCCCGTCGACCACCTCGATTGTGCGGCTGAAATCGGCAGGCAGCGCCTCGTATTCCGCCGCAGTGATCTGCTCGGGAATCCACCGGTACCAATCGCTCGGGGCGCCGCTCGTCATGCCGACGAGCGTACCGTCAGACTTACAACAGTCCAGCCTGCTCAGAAGACCCGCAGCTGCCCCGGCATCCACAACCCGTGGCGCGAAGCGGTGCCGGTGTCCAGTTCGGCCGGAGTCGCGTCGTAGTACTGGTCGTAGCGTTCCAGGGAACCCCAGTCGCGGGCCCAGTCGTCCTTCAGGTAGGTCGGCATGGTGACCGACTTGGCCAGCATCTGGGAGAAGCCGAGGGGGCCGCCGAATTCTTCGGCCTGCCAGGTGTTGGTGGAGCTGATGGCGAGGGGGCGGTCGGGCAGGATGCGGTAGCGCGGGACCTCGGCGACACCGTTGTGGTGAGCGAAGGGGCGCTGGCAGGGGAATTGGAGGCCGACGGCCCAGTCCAGCAGCACCGGCTGTTCGGAGCCGATGAAGCTGTTGATGGACTCCAGCGTCGGCACCCGCGGCGGGGTGAAGGCCAGCCACTGGTCGCCGATGAGGATCGGATCGTTGGCGACGATGCGCACCGCATCGGCTTCGGGTGCGATTTCGTCCAGCGGCACCCGCAGATTGCGCCAGGACGGGAACGGGCCGATATCGCGCGGCAGGTAGGTGCCGAGCGGGGTGACGCTGCCGTCGGGCTGGCGCTTGCCGTAGTCGACGGTCAGCGACTGGCCGTACTGCATGGCGCCGGTGTCGTCGTAGGACAGGATGCGACCGGCGGCGGAGATGACGATCAGCGGCTTGTCCTCGGAACGCTCGGGCAGCCCGTACCAGCTCGAGGTCACGAAGGCCGGCTGCTGCACGCCGTTCTGGTAGCTGCCGAGCACGGGCGTCGACGCCGGGTCGAGCCCGAACGGCAATGCCACGGTGCTGCCGTTGACACCCTGCGCACCCTGACCACCACCGGTGCCCGCGCTCTGCCCCTCGGCGAAGGCGGCGCCGACCGACTGGGTGGAGGTGTTGCCGGTACCCGGCTTCACCTCGACCGCGTCGGCGGACAGATCATCGGGCACACCGTTGGGATCGAAGCCCACCGGATCGACACCGGCCAGCGGATCGTTCGGGTTGGTGGGCGGGGTCGCCGGATCGATGATCGGGTTGAGCCGTCCCCCGTTGGGGTCCGCCTCGACGAGCACATCATTGGCCAGACCACAGCTGTCACCGGAGAGCGCGTCGATGTTCGAACGTGCCAACGAATAGCCCGGATACTGCGAATACGCGCCCTTGACCAGTGACAGCACCTCGAACAGCACCATCGCGGCGGCGACGACGGTGAGCGGGATCGCGGCGAACTTGCGAATCCGCCTACCGCGCGCCGTCTTGGCCGAACTCGGCGGCTTCGCATAGCCCTCGCGCAGCGTATGCCAGGCCACCAGCGCGAGCGCGAGCCCGAACAGGATGAGCATCACCGTGTTCGACTGGATACCGCTCACCGAGACCCGCTTGTCGAACCACGGCACACCGAAACTGGACACATACCAGTAGCCGTTGATCCCGGAGAACGCCACCGCGAGCACGAACAGCAGCCCGGCCAGGAAGATCGCCCGGTTCTTACGGGCCCGCAGAGCGCTGGCCGATACCGCGACCGCTGTCACCGCTGCCAGCGAACCGGCGATACCGGCGTAGGCGCCGAAGTGGTGGGTCCACTTGGTCGGGTTGAACATCATGAAGAAGATGGTTCCGAACACCACGCCCATCAACCGCCAGGTCGGTGCGCTGGCGATACCGGGCACCCGGCGCCGCCGCAGCAGCACCAGCATGGTGGTGAACAGGCACAGCAGCATCACCAGGAACGCGAACCGGCGCGAGACCGAACCGTCGACGGTCTCCACGAACAGGTAGTAGTAGCGCAGGTAGTCCTCGTACCAGGCCAGGTTCGGGCCGGTCAGCTGGCGCACCCGGTTGGCTTCCTGGATACCGGCGAAGGTCTGATCGCTGTAGACGACCGTCAAGACCAGCAGACCGGCGGCCGCGATCGGCGCGAGCAACGGCAGCGTGCCGTGTTCCTTGCGTTTGCGCACCACGATCCGCACCAGCGGGCGGATACCGGCCAGCAGGGCCGCGATACACATCAGGCCGGTGGGTGCTGCGGCCAGTGTGAACGCGGCGACCAGTACCGCGACACCGGCGGGCAGCAACCGGCCGGTCGCGATGGCCCGCTCGATCGACACCCAGGTCAGCAGCGCGCCGAGCGCGACGATCGGCTCCGAACGTAGGCCGTTGTCGAACGGCAGCCAGAACGCGAGGAACACCAGCCCGCCGGTCCACAGCGCCACCCGGCTGCTGCGCACACCGCGACCGAGACGCGGCACCACCTCGCGGCTGATCACCATCCAGCACAGAATCGCGCACACCAGCGCGGGCAACCGCACCCACGGGCTGGCCGTGGAGATCTCGGCGAAGAGCTGGATGACGTAGTAGTACCAGCCGAACGGCGCCTCGGGCACGCCGTACCAGCGGAAGTAGTTGGCCATATAGCCCGCGTCCGGTGCGACCCGGACCATGCTCAGGATGTAGCCGTCGTCGGAGGTATTGGCGCCGACGAAATGCCAGACCAGCAGCGTGCCGATGACGGCGCCGTCGGCCCAGGTCGGTTTGAACCAGTGCGAGGGCAGGAACCGTCGATGGCCGCGACCGTCGCTGGTGTCAAGACGCGCCAGCGCCGCCAACGCGATCAGGGTGCACAGCACGGCGGCGATCATCGCGATCATCTTGATCGCGGTGGGCGTGGAGCTGTACCGGGTGTCGATCTCCATATCGAAGGCCAGGCCCGCGGGCACCGCGCCCTCGAGGTCGGAGAACACGCCGACCACCTGGGGGCGCAGATCACCGAGCAGCTGGCCCTCGACCGGCTGCCCGGTCTCGGTGGTCAGCCCGTCGAAGACCGCGTGCGTCCGGTCGATATCGGAGGTGATGGTGATGCTCGTGCACCCGGCGAGTTCGGAACGCTGCGCCGAGGCCACCACGGCATTGCGGTCGACCACATCCACCGAGCTGTCCGAGACCCGGACGAACAGGGCCTCCAGTGCCGCCTGATCGCCCTGCGGCGGCGCGGTGGCCAGCAGCATCCCGCCCTGCGGCGGCAACTGCTCGATCGCCGAACACGGAATGGTCGCGCTCAGCTCGATGGGCACCTGCGACATCAGCGGTGCCTGCACATTGCCGAGCTGACCGTGCTGCGGCCAGCTCAACGTCGCCGTCGTCTGCGATACCGGTAGGAACGGCGTGGCCAGCGCGAACAGGGCGCCGAGCACGCCCGCGAGCAGCGCGATGAGCCGCGCGGTCCGGAAATCGCGCGGAGCGACCTGCGGGGCGGGCGGCGTCTCCGGCAAAACAGCGACTGCATCTGACACGGTTGGGAAGTCTAGAGCGCGGCCTTCGACAAGGCGTGTCCAGTAGGACATTGCCTCTTCGCAGCAGCCTCGAATGCCACCCCTTCGCAGCAGCCTCGCATGCCATCAGCACCCGGACCACTCGACCCGACCCCGGACGGGCGACCCCGAGGAGCCCGGTTCGCGGCCGTCTCGCGTTTCCGTGGCCGCCGCGCCCGCGACGAAGGAGCAAGCGGTGGCCACGGAAACGCAAGACACACAGGGCCGCGAACCCGCCGCGCCAGCGGCAAATCAAACCCAGCATGGAAAGCTGTGGGTATGACAAAGGTGAATCTCGAGACGAACTACGGAACCATCGGGCTGGAGCTGGACGACGCCAAGGCGCCGAACACGGTGAAGAACTTCCTGGAGTACGTGAACGCCGGGCACTACGACGGCACCATCTTCCACCGCGTCATCCCCGGCTTCATGATCCAGGGCGGCGGCTTCGACGCCGATATGAAGCAGAAGCCGACCAACGCTCCGATCCAGAACGAGGCGGGCAACGGCCTCAAGAACGACCGCTACACCGTCGCCATGGCACGCACCAACGACCCGCATTCGGCGACCGCGCAGTTCTTCGTGAACGTGGCCGACAACGACTTCCTCAACCACACCCAGCCCGCAGGCCAGGGTTGGGGCTACGCGGTGTTCGGCACCGTCACCGAAGGCACCGAGGTGGTCGACAAGATCGCCGCCGTTTCCACCTCCTCGCACGGCGTCCACCAGGACGTTCCGGCCGAAGCCGTGGTGATCGAATCCGCGAAAGTCGCTGCGTAGGACCTGCGCTGGCGCGGTTCGCGACCCTCGATGTCTCGCGTTTCCGCCGCCCGCTACTTATCTGGCGGGCGCGGAAACGCGAGCCGGCCGCGAACTGCGATGCTCGGTCTCGCTTCGCCCGAAAAACGGGCCGTTACCGACCGATGGATGTGATACCTCGGCGGTCGACGCCCGCTACGGCTGCCTGATCACAGCGGCAGCAGATGATGTTTGCGCGGGCTGCGCACGATGGTCTTGTCCCGCAGCAACTGGAGGGCCTTGCGCAGTTCCAGGCGCGTCGACGACGGCTCGATGACGGCGTCGATATAGCCGCGTTCGGCCGCCACCCACGGTGTGGCGACGGTGGCGTTGTAGAAGTCGATCATCTGCTGACGGATCACCGGGCGCTGCTCCTCCGGCGCGGCCGCGATCTGCTTACCGCCGATCAGGCTCACCGCGCTCTCGGCGCCCATCACCGCGATCCGCGCGGTCGGCCAGGCCAGGTTCACGTCGGCGCCGAGCTGTTTGGAACCCATTACCGCGTATCCGCCGCCGTATGACTTGCGGATCACCACGGTCACCTTGGGCACGGTCGCCTCGACGAAGGAGAACAGGAACCGGCCACCGCGCTTGATGACGCCGATCTTCTCCTGCTCCACCCCCGGCAGGAATCCGGGCGTATCGACCACGAAGACCAGCGGAATCTCGAAGGCATCGCACATCCGCACGAAATGCGCCGCCTTGTCCGAGGCCCGCGCATCCAACGCGCCCGCGTAGACCATCGGCTGGTTGGCCACCACACCGACGGTGCGGCCGTCGACCCTGGCGAAGCCGGTGATCATATTGCGTCCGGCCGTCGCGCCGATCTCGTGGAAATCGCCGTCGTCGAAGATGCGCAGCAGGATGTCGTGCATGTCGTAACCGGCATTGTCCGAATCGGGGACGATCCCGTTCAGCTCCCGGTCCGAATCGGTGATCTCCGGCTCCAGACCGGGATTCACGATCGGCGGCTGCTCCTGGCAGGAGGTCGGCAGATAGCCGAGGTAGGCGCGCACCCATTCGAAGGCGGCCTTCTCGTCCTCGGCGACGTGGTGGATATTGCCGTACTGGGCCTGGCTGTTGGCCCCGCCGAGTTCCTCGAGGCTCACTTCCTCGCCGGTGACCTCACGGATCACCTTGGGGCCGGTGACGAACATGTACGCCTCTTCGGTCGCCACCACCACATCGGTGTTGATCGGGGCGTACACCGCACCACCGGCGCATTTGCCGAGAATCATCGAGATCTGCGGCACCAGACCCGACAGCGGTTCCTGGCGGCGGCCGAGTTCGGCGTACCAGGCCAGCGACGTCACCGCTTCCTGTACCCGCGCACCGCCGGAGTCGTTGATACCGACGACCGGGCAGCCGACCTTCTCGGCGTACTCCATGATCCCGGCGACCTTGCGGCCGAACATCTCACCGACCGAACCGCCGTAGACGGTCTGATCATGGGAGAACACCGCGACCGGACGGCCGCCGACCAGGCCGTGCCCGGTGACCACGCCATCGCCGTAGAGCGCGTCGGGGTCGCCCGGTTTACGCACCAGCGCACCGACTTCCACGAAGGTGCCCGGATCGAGCAGCATGTTGATCCGGTCGCGGGCGCTGGGAATCCCCTTCTTCGCCCGCTTGGCCACCCCCGCTCCGCCCGCGGGTTCCTGCGCCAGCTCGAGGCGTTTACGCAGGTCCGCGAGTTTCTCGGCAGTAGTGCTCACTTGGCCCCTTTCGCCTCGATTTCCGCGAGCTTCGCGGACAGGTCCGCACCGATCTTTCCGATGCGTGGTTCATCGATGATCTGTAGGTGGTCACCGGCGATATGGATGACCTCGAGGTTGGGCACGTACTCGTCCCAGCCGCCGTTGGGCAGCCGGTCGGCGTAGCGCGGCTCCAGTTCGAGCATGCCGTCGTGGTAGCGGTCGGCGAGGTAGAGCACCACGTCACCGTCGTAACGTGTCGGGCGCACCTTCTGTAGTGCTCGGTTCTCGATCCACGACGTGCGCTGATGTTCGAGCACACCGCCCGGGATCTTGGCGCCGGTCATCTTGACCAGGTCCGTGACGATCTTGATCTGGTCTTCGTCGGAAGCCGCCGCCAGCTCCTCGAGCTGCTCGTCGGGCAGCTCGCCCTCGACACCGTAGGTCTTCTTCGCGAAGGCCTGGTAGCGCTGCATGCGGCGGACCCGCTCCTGCGGGCTGTCGTCCTCGGGCTCGGTCGGGATCGCCAGATCGATCAGGCCGACCACACGGACGTCCGCGCCCTCGGCGCGCAGGATCTGCGCGACGGCCATCGCCAGCACCGCACCCAGCGACCAGCCGTAGAGCACGTACGGTCCGTCACCCTGGATCTTGCGCAGCTCCGGGACATACTGGCGGGCACGTTCGTCGATCTCGCCGTCGACGCGCTCGAGGCCATACATCGGCGTGGTCTCGGGCAGCTTCTTCAACAGCGGTTCGTACACCAGCGTATTGCCGCCGGAAGGATGGAACACGAACACCGGCACGGCATTCGAACCTTCGGCGCGCGGGCGCAGCGGGCGGATGAACCCGTCCACATCGGCGCCGCTGTCCTGCAATCTGCGCACCACGTCGGCGAGTTCTTCGATGGTCTCGGAATCGAGCACATCATCGATGGTGACTTCCGCGCCGACCCGCTCGGTCAGCCGTGCGGCCAGCTTCTCCGCGGTGTCCTCATCGAGGATCGGCAGGGTATTGAAGATGCCCTTGGCGGATTTTCCGGTGACGACCGCCCAGGTGGCGAAGGTCAGGCGTTCGGCGGCGTCGCGCGGGGGGACGTCGTCTTCGGTCTCGGTGGCGCCGCCGCCGAAGATCGCGGCCGCCGCGACGGGCTCGGCCTTCGCCGCCGACTCCGCTTCCGCGACAATCTTTTCCGCTTCGGCCTCGACGGTCGTGTTCTCGGCGTCGGTCTTCGGCGCCGACTCACCCGTGGCCGCCTGCACCACCGCGGCCGGGTCCTCGCCCGCCTCGAGCGCGGCCCGCGCGGCGGCAACGAAACCCTCGTCGACGGTGACGTCTTCGCCCGCCGCCTGACGTTCGGCGATGGCCTGCACCTCGTCACGATGCTCGATGGCGTAGCGCAGCACCTTGCCGACCTCGTGCAGACTGGCGTCGCGCACGGCCTGGATCTGTAGCTGCGGGATATCGAATTCGTATTCGACGCGGTTCTTGATGCGCATGGCCATCAGCGAATCGAGGCCGAGTTCCATCAGCGGGATCTCCATCGGCAGATCCTCGACGGCATAGCCCATCGATTCGGCGACGATCAGCGCGAGCCGTTCCTCGACGGTCTGGGAACCGTTGGGATCCCAGCGGTCACCGAAGGATTCGACGACCTCGACCTCGGCGGCCGCGGTGGTCTCGGCGGGAGCGGCCGCGACCGCGGCGGCGGGTTCGGGCAGCGCGGCGCCGGAGGTGACGACGGCGTCGAACAGCAAACGGAACCCGGCGCCCTCGCGGGCGTGCACCTGCACCGACGCGCCACCGGGATGCGGGGTCAGCGTGGTGGTCAGTGTGCCGGAGGCGGGCGGTGCGCTGTGTGCGATCGACGCGCCGAGCGCCACCTCGCCGAGCACCTGCGCGGCAGCCGAATTCACCAGTGCGGCCAGATCGGCGACCGCACCGGCCTGCACCTCCCACACATGCCTGCCGTCCGGTAGCGCGACATGCGCACCGGGCGCCCGGTTGTTGCCACCGGCGGACATGGTGGCCTTGGGCCAGTACTCCTTGCGCACGAACGCGGTGCGCGGGATGTCGGCGTACTCGCCCGCGGGCAGCAGCGACGGCAGGTCGACGGCGTGACCGTGCACGTACAGCTGCGCCAGCGCCGAGATCACACCGGCCGATTCGTCTTCCTTGCGCTTGAGCGTCGGAATGAGCTGCGCATCGTGCAGCCCGGCCGCGAAGGTGGTGCCGAGCACCTGCATCAGCGCCACCGAATTCGGCGCCAACTCCAGGAAGGTGGTGTGGCCGGAATCGACGGCGAGCTTCACCGCATTGGTGAAGTACACGCTGTGGCGCATGTTCTTGACCCAGTAGTCCTCATTGTGGACCGGGTCGTGACCGGCGGGATAGAACTGTTCCTTGTCGACGGTCGAGTACAGGCCGACCGTCATCTTCGTCGGCTCGATACCGGCCAGCTCGGCGGCCAGTTCACCGAGCAGCGGATCCATCTGCGAGGTGTGGCCCGCGCCGCGGGTTTGCAGCACCCGAGCGAACTTGCCCGATTCCTCGACCCGCGCGACGATCTGGGCGACCTGTTCCTGCGGACCGCCGATCACGGTGTTGGTCGGCGCGGCATACACCGCCACCTCGACATCGGGGAACTCGGTGAGCAGTTCGGCCACATCGGCGGCGCTCAGTTCCACCAGCGCCATATTGCGCACATCGTCATCGGTGATCATCTGCTCGCCCTCGCCCATCAGACGCGAGCGGGCGCAGATCACGCGCACCGCGTCTTCCAGCGACAGACCGCCGCTGATGTAGGCACCGGCCACCTCACCCATGGAGTGGCCGACCACGGCGGCTGGTTCGGCGCCGTGGGCGCGCAGCAGCGCGGCGAGACCGAGCTGAATCGTGAAGATACCGACCTGTGAGGTGCCGACGTTGTAGTCCTGGGCATCGTCGAGGATCATCTCCCGAATCGAGTACCCGGCCTCGTCCTGCACCAGCTCGTCGACCTCGTCGACGGTGCGGCGGAAGATCGAATTCTCTTGGTAGAGCTGCTTACCCATCTTGCGGTGCTGTGCGCCGAAACCGGCGAACACCCACATCGGAGCCTTGATGGCGGGGGCGTCGGCGGTGAACACACCGGTGCCGGGCTTGCCGGCCGCGATGGCGCGCAGACCCGCGACGGCCTCGGCGTGATCCTTGGCCAGCACCACACCGCGCGAACGCCAGTGGCTGCGCTTGGCCAGCGACCGCGCGACATCGGCGAGCGGCGTCTCGGCGCCCCGCTCGGACTCGAGCCAATCGGCCAGTTCGGCGGCGGCGCGGCGACGGCGTGAGGGCAGATAACCCGAGACGGGCAGGATCACCGGCAGCGGCTCGGCTCGATCGGCGGACCATTCGGCTTCTACCGCAACGGTTTCCGCGACCGGGTTCGCCCGCTCGGCGGCTTCGGACTCGGCGACGATGCCCTCGGCCTCGGCGACCACATCGGTCGTCTCGACATCGGTATCGGCGGCATCGGTGCTCGGCGCCGCCGCGGCATCCGCGGGCACATACTCCTGCAACACCACATGCGCGTTGGTGCCGCCGAAGCCGAAACCGGAGATACCGACGGTGGCGGTGCCGCTGTAGCGGGGGAATTCGGTCGGCTCGTCGACGACCTTCAGCCGCGCCTGCTCGAACGGGATGAACGGGCTCGGACCCGCGTAGTTGATGTTCGGCGGCACCACATTGTGCTGGAACGCCATGATCACCTTGGCCAACGCGGGTACACCCGCACCCGACTCGAGGTGACCGAAGTTGGTCTTGACCGAACCGAGCAGCGCCGGCTTATCGGCGTCACGGCCGCGGCCGATCACCCGGCCGAGCGCATCGGCCTCGATCGGATCACCGATCGGGGTGCCGGTGCCGTGCGCTTCGATGTAGTCGACGGTGGACGGCTTGATACCGGCGTCGCGGTAGGCGCGGCGCAACACATCGGCCTGGGCGTCCGGGTTCGGCGCGAGCAGACCGTTGGAGCGGCCGTCGTTGTTGACCGCCGAGCCCTTGACCACCGCGTAGATGTGGTCGCCGTCGCGTTCGGCGTCGGCGAGACGTTTGAGCACGACCAGACCGGCGCCCTCGGAACGGACCATGCCGTCGGCGTCGGCGGAGAAGGCCTTGATATGGCCGTCCTTGGCGACACCGGGCGCGAACCCCAGCGTCGTCATCGGCATCAGCAGCATGTTCACGCCACCGGCCAGCGCCAGATCGGCATCGCCCTCACGCAGCGCGCGCACCGCCTGATGCACCGCGACCAAGGTGGACGAGCACGCGGTGTCGACGGTGACCGATGGGCCGCGGAAATCGTAGAAGTAGGAGACGCGGTTGGCGATGATGCCGTTGGAGCTGCCCATGATCGCGTACGCCTCGGCGGAGGCGGGCAGGGTCGGATCGGGGTCGCTGAGCCCGAGCGCGGCGATCATCTGGAAGTCGCTGGTGGAGGAGCCGATGAACAGGCCGACCGGCGCGCCCTTGAGTTCGCTCGCCGGAATCCTCGCGTGCTCGAGCGCCTCCCAGGTGAGCTCCATCATCAGCCGCTGCTGCGGATCGACGCGCTCCACCTCGATCGGCGACATCGCGAAGAACTCCGCGTCGAAACCCTTGACCACGTCCTGGTCCAGGTAGCCGCCGAGCGTATTGCCCTCGGCCACCGCCTTGGCGACCGCGGGTTCACCGAGGAATTCCGACCAGCGACCTTCCGGGAGCTCCCGGATCGCGTCACCGCGGTTCATCAGGAATTCCCAGGTCGATTCCGGGGTGTCGCCCGCACCCGGCAGCCGGGTGGACAGGCCGACGATCGCGATATCGTGCGCCTCGCCAGGGGCGTATCCGGCCGTGTAGGACAGTTCGTCGCCCGACTCGGCGGGCAATTCCGGCTCACCGTTGACGATGACATCGGCCAGCGAGGCGATCGTCGGATGCTGATAGACCACCGTCGGGTTCAGGATGACGCCGGTGAGTTCCTCGATATCGCCGCCGAGCGCCATCGCATCACGCGAGGCCAGACCGAATTCCTCCATCGGCCGGTCGACGGTGATCTGCTCGAGCTGCTGACCCGTCGCGTCCGCGACCCAATTGCGCAGCCATTCCTGCAACTCCGCCACGGAGATATCCGGGTTCGCCGGTGCGCCGGACGAGGCCACGGGGGCAGCCGCTTCGGCATCCGCGCCTGGATCGACGGGAAGGTTGTCGGTCGTCTCGGGTGCCATGCCCTCGTTCTCAGCCATCAATCCTCAAGCTACCTGTAAGCGCGCTGGGCGCGGCGGCGAATGGGCACCGTCGCCCATCTCTCTACGACGCCCGGCGGCGGGCATCGATCGGTCGAACACGAAGTCTCTCGAACAGCCATATCGGTCGACGACCCGGCCACTGTTTCAGCCGGCTACCGACTCGAACAGGGCACTCGGCCCGCCGCGGCACAACCGCGACGGGCCGGACAACTCAATCCTCGGGGGCGTCCGGGAAGGCTTGCTGGGTGTAGCCACCCCGCAGGGTGCCCCCGATGTACTCGGCCTTGCAGGCGCGGCGGGCGATCTTGCCGCTGGAGGTGCGCGGGATCGAGCCCGCGGGCACCAGCAGCACATCGCGGACGGTGACGCCGTGGCGCTGCGCGACGGCCGCGCGCACCGCGTCGGCGATCGGCTGCGGATCGGCCTTGCCCGCACCCGGACCACGCTCGCCGACGATGACGAGTTGCTCGGAGGCGTCGTCGGCGTCGAACTTCAGCCCGGAATGGCTGCCCTGTTCGAAGACGATGGCGGGCAACTGGTTGGCGGGCACCGAGAACGCCGCGACGAAACCGGGCCGCAGCGCCTTGCTGGCCTCCTGCGCGGAGAACTCCAGATCCTGCGGGTAGTGGTTACGTCCGTCGACGATGACCAGGTCCTTCACGCGGCCGGTGATGTAGAGCTCACCGTCGAAGTAGACGCCGTAGTCGCCGGTGCGCATCCAGTTGCCATCGGGGGCGGAACCCTCGGCGTGGCTGCCCTCGCGCTGGCGTTCGGTGAGCTTGTTCTGGAAGGTCGCCGCGGTCTCGTCGGGGCGGCCCCAGTAGCCGATGCCCATATTGTTGCCGTGCAGCCAGATCTCACCGACCCGGCCGTCGGGCAGCTCATGGCCGCCACCATCGGATTCGACGGTCTCCGGGTCCACGATCACGGCCCACTGCGACAGCGCCACATACCCGCAGGACACCTGCGCGATGGCGTTCTCGGCGCCCGGATCCACCTTGACCATGCGGCCCGCGTTCAGCTCATCGCGGTCGACGTAGGTGACCTTGGCCTCGTCCTCGGCCTTGGTCGCGGAGACGAACAGCGTCGCCTCGGCCATGCCGTAGCAGGGCTTGATGGCGGTCTTGGGCAGACCGTACGGCGCGAACGCCTCGTTGAACTTCTTCATCGACGAGGTGGTGACCGGCTCGCTGCCGTTGATCAGGCCGATGACATTGGACAGGTCCAGCGACTCGCCGTTCTTCGGCAGACCACGCGCCGCGGCATGCTCGAAGGCGAAGTTCGGGGCGGCCGCGAAGGTGCCCGCGCCATCGGAGACCGCGGCCAATTCCTTGATCCAGCGGTACGGACGCCGCACGAACGCGCTCGGCGACATGATGGTGATGTACTTGCCGCCCACCGCGGGCAGGATCACCGTGAGCAGGCCCATATCGTGGAACAGCGGCAGCCAGGTGACGCCGCGGGAATTCCAGTCCAGGTTGATCGCGTCGACCATCTGCAACAGGTTGGTGCCCACCGCGCGGTGGGTGATCTCCACACCGGCCGGGACTCGGGTCGAACCCGAGGTGTATTGCAGGTAGGCGATGTCATCGACGGCGATATCCGGGCGAACCCAACTGTCCCCGACGCTGTCGGGAATGGCGTCGACGGCGATGATGCGCGGGCGCTGGGCGGCGGGCAGACCACGGAAGAACTGGCGCACCCCGGCCGCGGAGGAGCTCGCGGTGAGGATGGCCGACGGCTCGCAGTCACCGAGCACGGCGTGCAACCGGTCGGTGTGACCGGGCTCGTCGGGATCGAACAGCGGCACCGAGATATTGCCCGCGTAGATGGCGGCGAAGAAGGAGATCACATAGTCGAGGCCCTGCGGTGCGAGGATCGCGACCCGGTCACCCGGGTTGGTCACCTGCTGAAGGCGGGCGGCCACCGCGCGCAGGCGCACCCCGAATTGCTGCCACGTCAGCTCGTGCACCTCACCGTCTCGCTCACGCGAGTAATCGATGTAGCGGTACGCGAGCGTGTTCGCGTCATTGCGTGTGTGCTTCTCGACGTGATCGACCAGGGTCCGATCCTCGGGAATTGTGATGTTCCCGCTCTCGTCCAGGTAATCGTCGAAAGTCTCGTCCATTCCTTCTCCTCCGAGGCACACGCAGCCAGACGACGACATTCGCCGCTGTTCCCTGTGAGGCCCCGACTCGCTTTCGCCCGCGGGAGCCCGGTCTGCACCGGGACGGCCCAGCAGTTTTTTGTTGCGGTCTGCGCGGTGACCGCCTATCGGCTAGATGTTCTCAAACCAGAGACATGTTACAGAGAAGAGCCAATCACTCGTCCCGCAGCAAGGGAATCACCGGTGCGAACGCGTCCATCTGGGTGGGGAACACGCCGACATAGGACATCCCTGTGAGTTGCCGCACCCGACGGATCTGGCCGGCGATTTCCTCGAACGAACCGATCGCGACATAAGGCGAGTTCAAGATCTCCTCGACCGAGAGCTGCACGTCGACCTCGAGATCGGGATGCAGCCCGCGGTCGATGGCGGCCAACGCCATCTCGGCGGTCTTCTCCCGGTCATCGGTAATGACGATCGCGGTGATCGCCCAGTTCAGCTCGATCTGATCGAAGCGCGCACCCGCGGCTTCCTTGATCAGATTCACCTTCTCCAGGGTCTTCTCCATGGTGATACCGGAGAGCAGACCCTTGCCGTTCTTGGTGGTGACCGGAACGACGGAGACGATATCGGCGTGCTTGGCGGCCAGCCGCAGCATCTTGGGGCCACCACCGCCGGTACAGATCGGCGGGCGCGGGCCCTGCCGCGGTCGCGGCGTGCCCTTGATGCCACGCACCTGGTAGTACTTGCCCTCGAAGGTGCACTCCTGGCCGCGCAACAACACGTCAAGGATGCTCAACGCCTCATCGAGCTTGGCCAGGCGAACACCGGGGGAATCGAACTCCAGACCGGCGGCCTGGAACTCGTCGGCCTTCCAGCCCGCGCCGAGGCCGACCTCGAGCCGGCCCTTGGACAGCACATCGATGGTGGCCAGATCCTTGGCGAGCACGACCGGATTGCGGAACCCGTTCGCCAGCACCGAGGTGCCGAGCCGGATCCGCTCGGTGGCCTGCGTCAACGCGCCGAGCGCGGCGATCGGGCCGATCTGGTCGCCGAGGTGATCCGGGACGACGAAGGTGTCGTAGCCGTACTCCTCGGCCTGCTGCGCCGTCTGGATGAACTTGCGGGCTCCGCCCTCTTGCTTGTTTCCCTCACCCGCAGCCGCGAAGCGGAACGGACGCAGCGGCGAACCCAGCGCGCTCAACTCACCAGCCGGTGCGGCGGCTTCAGTCATGAACTCATGCTCCTGGCTATCGGAAATTGCCTGCGCGGGCCCACCGGCCGTGCAGGGGCGGGCGCGCGATCATCAGCGCACTTTACAGCCTGACGGCGGGCACCGGCCGCGCCGTCCGACGTTGTGGGGACCTCACGAATGCGGCGGCGTCGGCGCCGCCTCGATCAGGCCGTTTGCCCAGTTGACGGTCCACTGGGTCGCGGTGGTGCCATTGGGATCGACCACAAAACCGTTGTAGAGGCTGTGCACCGGATTGCCGACCGCACCGATCAACGTGGTCAGGCTGCCGACGATATTGGTCGGGCGCAGCGCGTCACGTGGGGCGTCGCAGATCAGATCACCGGGCGAACAGATCGTGTAGGTGCGATCGGTGACCTCACCGAACCCACCGGGGCGCGGACCCGTCATCGTGATCCCTGGGACGTTGAGCCCGGCCAACGCCACCTCGGCGCCGACACCCGCCGGAACGGGGCCGATCTGCGTCGGCTGTCCGGGCCCGGTCTCGCCGGTGCGGCGTCCGTCGGCGATCAAGGTCACCCCGAGCAGCAGATCGGCGGGAATCGGGCCGCTGCCCGCACCCACCTGGGCCGCGATATCGCCCGCGATCACCGCGCCCTGGGAGAACCCGGCGAACACATACGAAGTCAGCGGACATTCGGCGTGCCGTGCGGTGAGCGCGTCGACCATCCTGGCGGTGCCTTCGGAGCGGCTGTTGTTGTAGGACTGCTGGCCGTCCGGTGGTAGGGCGATCGGATTGGAGAACTGCGCGACGTAGGGCACGGTGAAGATATCGAGCCGCTCGGCCGGGAACTGCTGCCGCAACGGCCCGGTGACGTTCAGCATCAGCGAGGCCGGATTGGCCGTCGGATTGTGCGGATCGTCATTGCTGCTCGACTCCCAGGTGCCCGGCACCGAGATCATCTGCACATCAGGGCAGCTCGCCGGCTGGCTGGTCGGCCGCTCCGGCGGCGGCTTCGGACCCGGCTCCGGTTCGCGCAGCCGCCCCGCCAGCAGATACCACGCCAGCACGATCACGACGACAACCAGCACCGCCAGTGCGAGCAGCACCAGACATCCCACCGGCCGGGACCGGCGGGATCTCGACCCGCGACGCGCGCTCACTGACAGTACGTCTGCTTCGAGACGTCGATGTAGATCTTCCCGGCCTGCTCCACGGGCATCTTGGCCGGATCGAACGCCGGATCGGCGCCCGCCATCGCGTTGGCGTAGACGGCGATCTGATCATCGGGCTGACCCGCGGCGACGGCACCGCAGACGTAGTTGCCGATGGTGATCGCGTCCTGCGGGTTGGACGGGTTGACGCCCTGCTTGTTCAGCTCATCGATGAACTTCTTCTCCTTGTCACCGAGATTCGCGGTCTCGGCGGGCGGAATCGCCTCCGGCGACACCGGGGCCGGGCGCTCCTGCGGCGCGTCCTGCGGGCTCTCCTCGGGGCTCGGCTCCGCGGGCGGAGCGGACTCGCCCTCCGGCGCGGGCGCAGCCGTTGCCGATCCGGACGCCTGTGCCGGCGCCGACGTGGAGGGGGTCAGCGTCGGCGTGCTCGACGCCGTCGAATCGTTGTCACCGCAAGCGGTGAGCAACAGCCCGGATGCGGCGATCGCCACCGCAACGCCGACTACCTTGCCACGGGTCCGAAACATGAGAGTCCTTTGTTTTTGGCCGCTGGCGCGGCGGGGTTTGCGGCCCCTGGTGTCTCGTGTTTCCCGGGGCCGCTGCTTGCCTTCGGCGGGCGCAGCGGCCCCGGAAACACGAGACGGGCCGCAAACCGCTGAGGTTTCCTTGGGGGCGAACACCGAGGGTAGTACCCAGTTGCGGATACGGCCGCTCGGCTGCGAAGTGTGGCGCATGACACAGGGGGTGAGGCAGTGGAGCGCCGGGCGCCCGACTCGCCGTCAAGGGTGCCACGCGTTCCCACACCGCGATCAGGGGTGGACTTCGGTTTTCCCGTCGCGGACGGTGATGAATCCGGTCTGGAAGTTCTGCTGTATCCCGCCGGGGATGGCGAACTCGTCGCTGATCGGGAAGCCGAGGCGGCCGTTCTCATAGCCCGCGTACCGCCAGGCGTCCATGATCGGGCCGTTGCGCACCGCCCACGCACCCGACAGCGGGCTCCAGTACACACTGCCGCCCTCGAAGCGGCTGTAGCGGCCGAGGTCCTTCAACGGCTGCTCGGCCGACACCGGGAAGCCCAGCCAGCTGTTCTCGAAACCCATATCGGCGTACTTGCCGAGGATCAGGCCCTCGACCCGGTGCACGCCGGTGGCGGGGCTGAAATAGATCGGGCCGCCCTCGAAACCCTGTACCGCGCCGTCGCGGTTGGGTGTCCTGATCTCCGGGCCCACCGGATAGCCTGCGGGTCCGCCCTCGAAACCCTGTCTGCCCCATTCCGCGAGGATCGCGCCGCGCACCACCTGGGCGCCGGTCTGCGGGGTCCAGTACAGCGAACCGTGCTGGAACGGCTGCACCCTGCCGCGACCGTCGGGCAGGCCGCGCTCCGGTCCGGTCGGCAGGCCGAGCGCACCGGCCGGGCCCGCGGCGGCCTGGTAGCCGCCGCCGATCATGCCGGCGACCGGATGCGCCCCACCGTCTTTCGAGAACAGCACCCGGCCGTGCCGGAAGTCCTGGGCCACACCGCCGTTCACCGGATATTCGCCGGTCAGGCAATCCCCGAGCCAACCATTGGCGGCCACCACCGGGGCGATGGCGCCACCGGCCTCGCAGGCGGGCTTATCGGCTTCCACACCGAGTGCGGCGGCGGCGTGCGGCCAGGACTGGCGCATCTCGAAATCCCAGTACGGCCACGAATGAGTGCCCGAGGCGCGGTAGTTCACCTGCACCGGGATGCTCAGGTCGCCGAGCTTGGTCACGAAATTCTGCGATGACATCCGGGACAGGATCTCCAGACCCATACCCGCGAGGTTCGTGCTGACGCCGGGCACGATGCCACCCGGCGAGTCGAACGGCCCCGTCGCACCGGACCCGCTGGACACGTAGAGGCTGATCCCTTTCAGCTTCTCCGCCAGCAGATACGGATCGTGCTGCTCCCATTGCGGGTTGGTCGGCGGACCCCACATCGCGGACGAGTCGTAGCCGCCCGCATCACGCATGGCGAAATTGATCGCCTGCGGCATACCCAGCGTGGTCGTGGTGAGAAAACCGGAATACGAGGCCGCGTACTTGACGAAATCACGATTGCGTGCGGCCAGGAACATGGCGGCGGTGCCGCCCATCGAAAGGCCCTCCATGCCACGCACATTCGTGGCCCGCCACTGGCCCTCCAGCAGCGGCGGGAGTTCCTTGGTCAGGAAGGTCTCCCATTTGTAGTTCTTGCCGTTGTTCGGCTCCAGCCAGTCGGCGTAGAAGCTGGACTGACCACCCACCGGCAGCACGACGGTCACGTTCTTGTCGGCGAAGAAATCGACCGCGCCCGCATCCTGGATCCAGCCGCTGACCTCGTCGGTGGCGCGCAATCCGTCGAGCATGTACAGGACCGGGAACTTGGCCTCCGGGCTGGTGTTCCAGTCCCTGGCCAGCAGCAGACGGACCTGGATCGGGGCGCCCATGGCGGGCGAGTTCACCCACAGCTCGACATGCCGGTCGGTCAACCAGACGACATTGCGCAAGGTGGCAGGCGCCGCCGCGGTGACGGCGGGCTGGGCCTCGGCGGGCACCTGGGCGAGCGAAAGTCCCGCGGCCAGCGGCAACACCAGGCCGGTGGCGAGCGCGGGCAGGATCGAACGCGGCTGCCGGTCGGACCGTCCGCCGCTGCCCCGCCTACCGCGCGAAATACCTACCACATGGATGTTTGTACTCCGGTCGCGGCGATGTTCCGGGGAGGACGCGCCAGGAGCAAACCAATTGGTTCGCAGCCGCGGATTGCCGGTCCGCTCTGGTCATCCGGCGGTTCGGCGCGTATTCGGCTGTGCCGCAACCGATCCACCGGTCACCACACAGCAAACGGCGCCGCCCGCTTCCGAGGAAACGAGCGGCGCCGTCGAATGCGTCAGCGTGCGATGGTCACCAGCCGCCGGTGGCGTCCAGGAACATCTTGCGGGAGGCGAAGAGCTGGCCCTCCCAGTACTTCCAGCTGTGGGTACCCGAGGCCGGGAAGTCGAAGTGGGCCGGGATGCCGAGCTTGCCGAGGCGAGCCTGGAAAGCGCGGGTGTTCACCAGCGACAGCGCCTCGAGGGCCATCGCGTTACCGGTGTTGAACGCGCCGATCGCCGAGTTCGGGTGGTCGTGCTCACCGGGCAGGCCGCTGGCCGCCGAGATGTACATCGGCAGACCCTTCAGCTGCGGCGCGAACACGAACGGGTCCATCCGCAGCCAGGCCGGGCTCCACGGAGCGGCCATCGAGTCGACGTTGTAGCGGCCTGCGTCGAGCATCGCGATACGGATCGCCTCACGCATACCGGGCGCGGAGATGTTCAGGTAGCCGGAGTACGCCGCGGCGGCCTTGAACTGATCGCGGTGGTAGGCGGCGAGGGCGAGGGCGGCACTACCACCCATGGACAGGCCCGCGACCACGTTGTTGGTGCGGGAGACGCCGTAACCCTCGAGGAAGGTCGGCAGCTCCTTGGTCAGGAAGGTCTCCCACTTGTAGGTGGTCTTCTGGCCGTTGGTGTTGGACGGGGAGTACCAGTCGGCGTAGAAGCTGGACTGGCCGCCGACCGGCATCACCAGGGTGATGTTGTCGTTGCCGAACTGCTCCATCGCGTTGGTCTCGAACGACCAGGCGTTGCGGTCGTCGCGGGCGCGCAGACCGTCGAGCAGGTACAGCGCCGCGTTGCCGCCGCGCTTGGCCCACTGCACCTGGACCTTGATCGGCCCCATGCTCGAGGGAACCATCAGTTCCTCGTAGCCACCGGCGGGCGCGCGCAGGACCGGGCCGTGCACCGGCGCCGCCATGGCGGTCGGAGCAGCAACGCCCGCGGCGATCGGCAGCGCCAGCGCCGCGGCGCCGACGGCCAGAATCCGGTTACGCCAACCGCGAGGTGCGCCTCGCCGTCCCGTGGTCCTCTTCGGGGCGGCCGCCCTGCCGAAACGCATGAATCCTGCTCTCTTTCTGCTGTTGTGGAGCCACCCACGGTCCGCGGGCGACACCCGTTCTGTGTCAACGAGACGCCGCCGGGGCCTGTACCCGAATCCCGACCTTCCGGTACAGCCGTCGACGGCGCTACAACGATCTGGTCACACTGATGCTCGCTGGACGATATTCGACCCCCGAATCCTTAGCAAGACCGGGGTTGATGTGGTGGCCGAAATCCGCCCGCGACAATCGGTGATCGTGCGGTGACACTACCGTGTCTCGCCGTTGATGTCGCGGCGGACCGCTTTATTTGTTCGTTATCCCGAATCCACACCGGGACACCAAGATCAACCGCATCGCACCGTACGCACCCGCACATCACATGACGCGAACATGAACACGCCGCGACGATCTCTCCGGACAACCGGCCCGGCAACTTTCCCGCGCACTTCGCACATCGCACATCGATTCGACGAATATCGCCGAGAATCGGCCCGGAAATAGCCTCAGCACATGAATTCGGGCCCTGTTCGGGCATCCATGGCGGATGCGCCGAACAGGGCCCGATCGAATGTGCGGGTCAGCCGATATTCGCCGACAGATCCGGCGTCATCCGGTACACCTCGTCCTGCCAGTACGACCAGGCGTGAATACCGACATTCGGGAACGAATAGACGACATTGTTCGCACCGAGCGTCGCCATCCTGACCTGGAAGGCCCTGGTATTGGCCAGGGCAAGCGCCTCGAGTGCCATACCGTTCACGGTGCCCGCCGTCGGCCCGTCGGCCGGACCTGGCAGACCGCTGCCCGCCGAGATCCACAGGCGGGTGTTGTGGTCACGCAGCATCGGCGCGAACACGAACGGGTCCATCCGCAGCCACTGCGGGCCCCACGGCGGCGCCATCGAGTCCACGTTGTAGCCGCCGGCGTCGAGCATGGCCACCCGGATCGCCTCACGCATACCCGGCGCGGAAATGTTCAGGTAACCGGAGTACGAACCGGCGAAACTGAACTGATCCGGGTGATAGGCGGCCAAGGTCAGTGCCGCACTGCCGCCCATCGACAAACCGAATACGCCATTACGGTTCGGATTGAATCCGAGTCGATCACGCAGGGCCCAGCGCAGATTCTGGGTCAGGAACGTTTCCCATTGGTACCGGTAGCTCTTACCCGGGCCAGCGGCGAACGCGTTGAGCGCGCCCGAACCCGAGGACGAGCCGGTGCCGGGCGGAACACCGACGAAACTGCTCGGCGCATTCCAGTCGGCATAGAAGCTGGACATACCGCCGACCGGCATGACGACATTGATGTTCCAGTCCGTCAGCAGCTGCGCGACATTGGTATCGATCTCCCAACCGCTCAGCGTCTCGGGGGCGCGCAGACCGTCGAGGGCATAGACCACGCGGTTGGTGTTGCCGTCCTTGGCGCGGAAGATGCGCGATTTGATCGGGCCCATCCCGGAATCGACCCAGAAATCGAAGCCGGACGGGTCGAAGGCCGCCGAGGCGGGCGCGGCCGGACCGGCTATCGATATCCCCATGGGAACGAGCATCGCCGCGGCGACTCCCATCGCCGCACGTTTCACCCATGAGCCGGACCGCACCGATCTACCGGGCCTGCGCGCACTTCGCATTCGACTAGACCTTTCGCCTGGACAGCCGGTCAGCAATCACATGGCTACGAAACCGGCACCTCATCGGACACCTGATGACCGCGTTCGACGATCTCGGAGCGCGCCCACCTGTGTGCATGTTCCTGGTGTATCAATCGACAATGAACGCCTCCATGTTGCTGGATGGTGATCCATCCCACAACTCCAAGGGCCTTCCGTATGCACATTCGTTGCCGAGCGAACCGAGGACTTCCCACCGGACGAAGCAGGCCGTCCGGTGCGTGACGCGCCGGACGGCCTGTTCGTTCGAGCTGTTATCGCTACCCGATGTGGGCCGAGAGGTCGGGGATCATCCGGTAGACCTCCGACTCCCAGTTGCGCCAGTTGTGCACACCGACGGCCGGGAAGCTGTAGGTCGCGTTGCTCGCGCCGAGCGTCATCATGCGCACCTGGAAGGCCCTGGTGTTGACCAGCGCCAGCGCCTCGAGCGGCATGCCCTGGATGACGTCGAGCGGCGCGGTGGCGTCCGCCGGGCCTGGCAGACCGCTACCGGCGGCGATCCAGAGACGGGTGTTGTTGTCCTTGAGTCGCGGTGCGAAGACGAACGGATCCATCCGCAGCCACTGCGGACCCCAGGGCGGTGCCATGGCGTCGATGTTGTAGCCGCCCGCGCTCAGCATGGCCACGCGCAGCGCCTCACGCATACCGGGCGCAGAATTGTTCAGATAACCGGAGTAGGAACCGGCGAAGCTGAACTGATCCGGGTGGTAGGCGGCCAGGGTCAGGGCGGCGCTACCGCCCATCGACAGGCCGAAGACACCGTTGTTGTTCGGGTTGAAACCGAGCCGGTCACGCAGCGCCCAACGCAGGTGCTTGGTGAGGAAGGTTTCCCATTTGTAGGTGTTGGTCTTGCCGAGGGTCTCGGTCCAGCCCGACGAGCCGGTCGCGGCCGAACCGGACGACGAACCCGAGGACGAGCCCGCCGAACCGGTGTTGAGCCCGAGGAAATCGCTCGGGCCGTTCCAGTCGGCGTAGAAGCTGGACGGTCCACCGACGGGCATGACCACGTTGATGTTCCATTTGGTCAGCTCACGGACGACCTCGGTCTCGATCTCCCAGCCGTTCAGGTCGCCACGGGCCCGCATACCGTCGAGGGCGTATACGACCCGGCCGGTGTTGCCGTCCGCGGCGCGGAAGACGCGGGACTTGATCGGCCCCATTTCCGAATCGACCCAGAAGTCGATTCCGGCGGGGTTGAATGCCGCCGACGCCGTCGCGCCGGGGCCTGCCACCGACGCCCCGAGCGGTAGCAGCACTGCCAGCGACATGAGCATCGATCGCTTCAACCAGGACCCGGCTCTTCGGACTCCCGGTCGGCCACCGTGCGCTCTGCGCGCGATCACGCCTCGCATGTGTTCTCGGCCTTTCGTCATGCGGCGGGTCGCCGCGTTACTTGGTGCCGCCGTGCCCACGCCCACGTTTCGGGCAGAGCACGCCGGGGTACCACGGCAGCCTAACCCGTGACCTATGCCGGAGCGTTATCAAAAAGAGACAAAGTGAGGCACGCCGCTTTGTGCACGGCGCGCTCGACAACACACTCAGCGCGGTGGCTGCGGATAGGGATCGACCAACCCGCAGCGCTGGATCTCGTACTTGGGTACCCGGTCGATACGGTACTTCGCGAAGCTCAGCGCGTTGCGGAGATTGTGTTTGAACCGGTCCCAGGTCAGCTCGTCACGGTAGGAGAGCATCAGCGCGTGGGTCTGCGGGCACGACATCGCGACCCTGGCCTGGGTCACCCATTTCTCGTCCAGATACCAGGGCATCCACGGCTTCTGGTCCACCATGCCGGTATCGACGATCACCCAGTCCGGGAACAGGCTCTTGTCGTGGCCGATGCGGCCGTCCTCGAGCCGGTCGGTATGCGCGGCCAGCGGGTAGGACAGGCCCATCGGGTCGATCACGCGCACGTCCAGCGGCACGTTCATACTGGTCATGCCCAGGTTCAGGAAGTAGACGGTATGTCCGACGCCGCCCTCGGGGATGGGCTGCGGCGGCGGCGCGACGTACCAGAACATGAACGACGGCGAATTCAGCAGCAGACCGCCGTTGGGGTTGGCCATGATGTCGTTGACCATGGGCCGCATCCGGGCGTAATCGAGGTAGTCCTCGGCCAGGATCGGATGGTCGTGGCCGGTGTTGAGCACGTAGTACACGCGCTCGTCGACGATGCCGGAGGAGCTGATCTTGGTGCCGGTCGTGATCGCGGTCGTGCCCATGGCGAACAGCGACCACACCACCGTGGCGACGAGCGCGACCGAGGTGGCGACGAAAGCGCCGCTGCTGGCCGACACCGAGCGCAACCCGCCCTCCGGCCACCGCACCGGCAGCACCGCGACCGGCGCGATCAGGCAGAACAACTGCGACAGCAGCATCCGGCCGTGCATGAAGTCGCCGCCGACCCGCAGTGCGTAGATGGTGAGGATGACGCCGCTGCCGAGCATGAGCGTGACCACCGCGGCGGGCGAACGCAGCCAGATGCGGGCCCGTGCCGTCCAGCGGCGGCCGTCATCGTCGGAGCCAGCCTCGGCGGCGGCGCCCGCGCGCCCAGCACGGGCCGCCACGATCCCGGCGATCAGCAGGATCAGCAGCGGAACCCACAGCGAATACGGGCCGACCAGATCCCACAGATAGGTGAAACCCTGCCCCCATTTGGCGCCACCGGCGTCCTTGGCCACCGCGGTGTTCGGGTACGGCAGGCCGTAGTAGCCCATCCGCCAGATCTGATAGCCCAGCGGCACCAGGCCCGCCACCGCGACGATGATCACCCGCAGCACGGCGGGACGCAGCCGCGATTCGGGCATCGGCGCGAGGAAGATCATCATCAGCGCCAGACCGCCGACCAGCGTCATCTCCGGCCGGATCAGCGGGGCAAGTCCGGCGAGGAAGACCAGCCCGAACAGCGCGGGCACCCGCACCCGTTCGGCCTGACTCCACCACACCATCAGCCAGAACAGCAGGCCGAGCCAGGCGATGACCAGGCCGCTCTCCAGCCCGGAGGTCACATAGTCACGCGCGGGCGGCACCGCGATATAGACCAGCGCACCCGCGGGCAGCAGCAGCGATGACGACGTGCCGCCCCACAGCCGCGCCGCGCCGAGCATGGCGAACACGATCGCCAGCACCGACAAGGTCATCGCGACGCCGAGCACCACGTACTCCAGGCGGGCCTGGGTGAGCCAGCTGAAGAACCAGACGATGTAGGTCCACGCGGTGCTGGTATTGGTTTCGACCCGTTCGCCCGCGTTGAACACCGGGCCGTTGCCCGCGAGCAGATTGCGCACGGTGCGCAGCACGATCAGGCCGTCGTCGGCGATCCAGCGGCGTTGCCAGCCGCCGATCGCGAACAGTGCGGCGGTGAGCACCACCCCACCGACGAATGTGGCCCGGGATAGTCGGGTGAAACGCGAAGCCGGGGCGGTCTGCTCCTCGGCAGCCGCCCGGTCCGCGTATTCGGTTCCCTCCACTCCCGCTACCAGCATCTCGTCAGGTGAGATAGACAGCGACACCTACCGCTCCGATCCAGGCGATTGCGAGGAACTGGAGGATCCGATCCCCCAGTGCGATCTCTTCGGGTTCACCGGCCTCGCCGCCATCGACGTCGACCGCGTACCGCAGGACTGCGATGGTGAACGGCACCATCGAAATCGCGTACCAGATGGTTTCGTTCTTCTCGCCCTGCTGGAACGCCCACAGACCATAGAAGATCACCAGGCCGGTCGCCGCGAGGGTCCAGACGAAGCGCAGATAGGTGGGGGTGTAGTACTCCAGCGATTTGCGGATCTTGGCGCCGGTGCCCAGCGCGATCTGCAATTCGGCGTAGCGCTTACCCGCCGCCATGAACAGCGAGCCGAAGGCCATGACCAGCAGGAACCACTGCGACAACTCGATATCGGCTGCCGCGCCACCGGCGACGGCGCGCAGCAGGAAGCCCGAGGACACGATGCAGATATCGAGCACGGCCTGATGCTTGAGCCCGAAGCAGTAGGCGAGCTGGATGCCGATGTAGACCGCCATCACCACCGCGAGCTGCCACGACGCCAGCAGCGAGCCGAGGATCGAACCGACCAGCAGCACCACGGCCAGCATGTAGGCCAGGTTCACCGGCACCACGCCCGCGGCGATCGGGCGGTAACGCTTGGTCGGGTGGGCGCGGTCGGCCTCCACGTCCATCGAGTCGTTGACCAGATAGATGCCGGAGGCCGCCATGCAGAACACGACGAACGCGATCGCGACATGGCCGAGCACGGAGACGTCGCTGAGCACATCGGGGCCAGCGGCCAGCGGTGCGGCCAGCACCAGGACGTTCTTGACCCACTGACGCGGCCGGACCGCCTTGATCAGGCCACCGGCCAGTGTCTTGGGCGGCCCCTTGACGACGGCTTCGGCCAGATCCGCGCCGGTCGGCTCTTCACTCATCTCAACCAAGGCCTTTTCTCGAGCGGTCACTGTGTCCATGTGCGGTACTCCCGGTGCCCTCCGTGGTTACGCACGCTGCCTCCTCCGGGCCCGTCGTCGCTCGGATCGCGAAGCGAGTCGCTTCTCGGCACCGAGCAGGGCGGCCGCGGAGGCCGCACCGAGCGCGGAACCGGCGAGCACATCCGAGGGATAGTGCACCCCGAGGACGACCCGGGACAGCACCATCGGTGGGACGAGCACCGCAGGCAAGGGTAGCCCGGTCAATCTGCCGAGCAACACCGCAGCGGCGGCGGTGGAGGTCGCATGCGAGGACGGGAAGCTCAGTTTGCTCGGCGTCGACACGTTGACCTGCACGGAGGGGTCGTTCGGGCGTGGACGCCGGACCACCCGCTTGATCACGATGGAGGCCGCGTGCGCACCGACCGCGCCGACCGCGACCCCGGCCCACTGCCTGCGCCGCGGCTTGTCGACCAGCCAGCCCGCGGCGGCGATGCCGACCCAGCCGAGCGCGTGCTCACCGAAATGCGACATCCCGCGCGCCGCCGACACCACGGCGGGCTTGGCGCCGATGGTGGCCTGCACCGCGTTGATGATCGCGACCTCGCGGGGGACCTCCACGTACCCACCACTACAGGCGCAGTCGCCGCCGCAGCCCTCGTCGACCAATTCGACCGCGGGCAGGCTCGGGTTCATCGCGTTCACTTCTCGGTTCCGTTCTGACTGACGCCGAAGGTCTGCTCCCAGGCCGTCGCGCTGGTCAGCTCGGCATGTGCGGCCCGGTAGCGCTGCTGCATCTCGGGGAAGCGTGCGGTGAGTTCCTTGCGCAGCCGCAACGCTTCTTTGAACAGGGCGGCCGCCTTGCGCGGATCGCGTTTGCGGTAGACGACGCCGCGGCCGTCGGCGGTCGTCACGGTGACGCCGTCGACCTGGGAGAGCAGGAACCACCGCGCGTCCAACGTCGGCACGTTCAACTGCGGGGTCTCGTGGTTGGCCGGATCGGCCTTGCGGAAGTTGTGCACCACACCCTTGGCCAGGCGCGCGACCTTGGCGAGCGGGTTGCCCGGCTCGCCGACCGCGCCGACACCGTGGTGGCTCGGCAGCGGCAGTTCCGTCGACGACGGCAGCACCACCGCGTCCGGGTACTCCTTGCGCATCGCGTGGATCTTGCCGAGGGCGCTCGGCAGCAGATCGAACAGACCCTCTGGACCGGCAAGGAAATCGCGGATCGCCTCGTTCTGGATCGCGACCGTCGAATATTCGAGGCACAGCAGATGCTTGAGGGTGGCCTTGATGGTGTTCGCGATCATCGGCTTGCCGTCACCCGGCAGATGCAGTGAGGCCACGACCAAGCGGTTGCGCAGGTGGAAGTAGGCCTGCCAGTCGATGGCGTCGTCCTTGTCCGACCATGCCATATGCCATACCGCCGCACCCGGCAGCGTGACCGTCGGGTATCCGGCGCCGCGGGCGCGCAGCCCGTATTCGACATCGTCCCACTTCAGGAACAGCGGCAGCGGCTGGCCGATCTCCTCGGCCACCCGACGCGGGATGACACAGGTCCACCAACCGTTGAAATCGACGTCGATGCGCCGGTGCAGCAGCTTGGAATTGTCCCGGTCGCGCAGCGGGTACTTGGAGAAATCGTGGTCGTATTCGACATTCGGCGCGGCGGTCCACATGAAGATACCGCGGTCGACGACCTCGCCCATGGTGTGCAGATGTGAACGTTCTTGCAGGTTGAGCATCTGCCCGCCGACCAGGATCGGCGATTTGGCGAACCGGGCGAAGGCCAGCGAACGCAGGATCGAATCGGGTTCGATCTCGATATCGTCGTCCATGTAGACGATGTACTGCGCGTCGGTGGTCTTCAGCGCCTCGTACATGACCCGGCTGTAACCACCGGAGCCGCCGAGGTTGGGCTGATCGTGGATGGCGAGCCGATCGCCGAGTACGGCGGCTGCCTCGGCGAAACCCGGTTCGTCGACCACCTTGCGGTTGCCCTGATCGGGGATGATCACGGCCTTCATCTGATCGAGCACCAGCGGATCGGAGCCCAGCGCCGCCAGGGTCTTCACCGCGTCGGTGGGGCGGTTGAAGGTGGGCATGCCGACCGCGATGCTGCCGTCACCCGGCGCCTCGACGGGGGCGTACCAGCCACCGGCCAGCAGGGTGACCGCGGTGTCGGTGGTGATGTCGAACCAGATCCAGCCGCCGTCCTCGAACGGCGCCAGCTCGGTTTCGAACTCGACGAACACCGAATCGGCGCCCGGTGCCACGGCGAACTCCCGGCCCTGCACATGGATGCGGGAGCCGTCGGCCTTGGAACGGTAGACGTCGACGCGGCCGTGACCGGCCAGTTCCAGCCGCAGCACCACCGAACCGAGGATGCTCCACCGACGCCAGTAGCTGGCGGGCAGTGCGTTGAAGTAGGTGCAGAACGACACCTCCGACTCCGCACCCACCGATAGCGAGGTGCGGGTGGGTGCGTGCGCGCGGCGGGCGTTGGTCGGTGATTCCTCCAGGTAGAGGGTCCGCACATCCAGCGGCTCACCCGGCCGAGGCAGGATGATGCGCTGGAGCAGCGCCTTCGCTCGGGTCTCGGTCGTCATCTCTTCCAGAATCGATTGCGAGGTCATTCGTTCCCTGTGGTCGCTCGGCCGGGACTGCTCGGGCAGCTACGCTTGCTCGCCGTCGATGAGCGGCGCGCCCGATTCCAGATGCGGCCTGAGCACATTGTCGAACATGCTCAGCGCGCTACCGATGGCCATATGCATGTCCAGGTACTGGTAGGTACCCAGACGGCCACCGAAAACGACCTTGGCCGTTGCGGTTTCGTTCTTGGCGCGCTCGCGGTAGGCCAGCAGCTTGGCGCGGTCTTCCGGCGTGTTGATCGGGTAGTACGGCTCGTCGCCGGTCTGGGCGAAGCGGGAGAACTCGCGCATGATGACCGTCTTGTCCGTCGGGTAATCGCGCTCGGGATGGAAATGGCGCGGTTCGATGATGCGGGTATAGGGGGCGTCGGCGTCGTTGTAGTTCATCACCGAGGTGCCCTGGTAATCGCCGGTGTCGAGGACTTCGGTCTCGAAGTCGATCGTGCGCCAGCCCAGCTCGCCCTCGGCGTAGTCGAAGTAGCGGTCCAGCGGGCCGGTGTAGACGACCGGTGCGTCCGGGTTCGCGGCGCGGATCTCCTCACGCACATCGAACCAGTCGGTGTTCAGGCGCACCTCGATGAGCTCGGAGGCGGCCATGTTCTCCAGCCACTTCGTGTACCCCTCCTTGGGCAGGCCCTCGTAGGTGTCGTTGAAGTAGCGGTTGTCGAAGGTGTAGCGGACCGGGAGCCGGGTGATATTGCCCGCGGGCAGTTCCTTCGGGTCGGTCTGCCACTGCTTGGCGGTGTAGTCGCGGATGAACGCCTCGTAGAGCGGGCGGCCGATCAGCGAGATCGCCTTCTCCTCGAGGTTCTGCGCATCACCGGATTCGACCTCGGCGGCCTGTTCGGCGATGAGCTTGCGTGCCTCTTCCGGGGTGAAGTACCGGCCGAAGAACTGCGAGATCAGGCCGAGGCCCATCGGCAGCGGGTAGGCCTGCCCCTTGTGCAGCCCGAAGACGCGGTGCTGGTAGCCGGTGAACTCGGTGAACTGGGTGACGTAATCCCACACCTTCTTGTTCGAGGTGTGGAACAGGTGCGCGCCGTACTTGTGGATCTCGATACCAGTTTCCGGCTCGGGCTCCGAGTAGGCATTACCGCCGAGGTGATAGCGGCGATCGAGCACCAGCACCCGCTTGCCGAGCTGCGTGGCGGTGCGTTCGGCAATGGTCAGCCCGAAGAAGCCGGAGCCGACGACGATCAGGTCGAAGGGTGTTGATGCGACGGTCACGGGAGCCCAGAGTATCGGACTTCGGCGCAAGCTCCCGGCCGAGTCACAGCCTGCGCACCCGCCGAGCGTCCTGCCACCGGTTTCACGGATCGATCGCCCTGATTCCGTCGGTGGCCGCGCAGGGCGGGCAGGTCGCCGAAACCGGCGCACGATGCGATGCGCGGCAGAGCTGATCAGTTGTCCAATTATCGGCCGGCGGCGGCGGGAGCCTCGGGATCAGCGGCGGCCGTCGCCGAGGGGGGCGCTCGGCTGTAGCAAGCGACGACAGCCGTCGCGGTGCCCGTCTGCACGGACACGCTCGAGCCGCTCGAGCACGGCTGGTCCGCTCAGCTGGCGGCGGGATTGCTCACTGGTAGGGGTACTGGCCGTACATCGGGGCGGGGGTCGGGGTGCGGGGGGCGCGGATCCAGCGGCCGGTGGCGCTGAGGGAGGCCAGGATCAGGATGGCGGCTACCAGGGCGAGGTCGATGAACATCTGCCCGACCATGGTGCCGATCACGCTGATGGCCCAGGCGATGTTCAGCAGGGCGAGCACGCTGGCGATGATGACGGTCACGCGGCCGAACTTGGTGCGGCACAACAGCAGCAGGCCGCCGAGCAGCATGAGGAAGGCGATCAGGCCCGACAGCCACAGCATCAGATCGGCGGTGTTGTGGGTGAGATCGAGGTCGATGTCGATATCACTGCGGGAACTGCTGCCCCCGCCACCACGACGGCGGGCTCCGCTCATCACCGGTGCGCCGAGCTGGTTGGTCAGCTGCACCGCCCGGATGACTCCCCAGACGTAGAGACCACCGCAGATCAGCGCCAGGATGCCGGCCGTGATACCGGTTCCGCCGCTTGCCGATTGCTGCGGCTGTGGCGGTGGATATCCGTAACCGGGCGGCTGGCCGTAGGCAGGTGGCGCGCCGTATCCCGGTCCGTACCCGGATTGTGCGGGGTAACCGGGTTGACCCTGACCCGGATGACCATATGGATAGCTCATGGGAATTCCCCCCTCCTCGATGTCGGCGGAACTCTACCGTGCCGCCACGACAGGCTTCCAGCCGAAGACGCCCGCACGCGGGAGGTTCCCCGTGCGGGCGTCGTCGAAACAGCCGATGCGTCGGCACCGTCGAGGGGCTAGCGGAGGTTGCGCTCCGCGTAGACCCGCATGGCCTCACGCACGAGTTCGGCCGTGCCCGCGCCGTGCCGGTCGTAGTTCTGCCCGAATCGTGGGTCGGCGACGTACATCTCACCGAGTCCGGCGAAGTGGTCGTCACCGGGGCGCGTGCCCTGCGAACCTGCGGCCACCCAGTCGTAGTGGCGGGCAGTGATGGCCTGCACCTCATCGCTTCCGGCGTCCAGGCCCGCCGCATGGGCCCGACCGAAATCAGCGGCGATATCGAGCTGGGTCTGCTGGAAGGCCTGCTTATCGGCCTCGCTCAGCGAACGCCACCACCGGTCACCACTGTCGTAGGCATCCTTGCCCCACCGCTCGATCACCTCGTCCTTGTACCGGGTGTGATCGAACCCGTCGAAAACTTCTGCTGCCACGAGCTTTTCACCTCTTTCCATTTTCCGCAGCGTGGTGTGCACCGACTCGATCCGACGCCGGATCCGATCCTGTTCCTGCCGAAGCAGTTCCAGGTGCGTATGCAGTGCAGCGGTGGTGTCCTGCGCACCGGCGAGGACTTCGGCGATGACCGGAAGGCCGAGGCCGAGTTCTCGCAGCAGCAGGATGCGCTGCAACCGCACGAGGGAGTCCTGGTCGTAGTAGCGGTACCCGTTGGTCCCGATCCGGCGCGGCGGCAACAACCCCAGCTCGCCGTAATGGCGCAGCGTGCGACTGGTGGTACCGGCTGCCTTGGCCAGATCCTGAATGGACCATTCACCGGTCCGGGCGCCCGTTCCCATGGCCTGAACTCCTTCCTTGTCGAGGCAGTGCAACCAGCTTGCAAGTTGACGCTACGTCAAGGTCAAGAGTTCTCTCGGGCGGCCGAGTTCTGGGTGCGGACACGCACGGTTCCAGGCGCGGAAACGCACGCGCCTGCGCACGGAACTGTCAGGAACCGCCCCGAACTCGGGGATCACCGAAAACATCGGCCTCGGTCGGCAGCTCCGACCACACCGCCGCACCCGGGGGCTGGATCTCGAGCGTCGCGGCCGCCGGGGCGCCCTGCGCATCGGGTGTGTCGGTGGCGGGCGGCGGCGCCGGGTCTCCCGGGGCGGCCGGAGTTCCTGGCGCAGGGGCCGCCGGATCGCCGGGCGTTCCCGGCTCCGACGCTGCCGGACCGCCCGGCGTTCCTGACTCCGACCCTGCCGGACCGCCTGGCGCTGGTGCCGACCCCTCGGGGCCCTCGATCGCAGGTGCCCCTGATGCCGACCCTTCGGGATCACCTGGCGCCGCTGGAGTCCCGGGCACCGCCCCTCCTGACTCACCCGGCGCAGCGGGAGTCCCCGGCGCGCCCGGACTTTCGGCCGACTCACCGGGCCCGGGCACCACACCGTCGGGAATGGTGCGCCCAGCGGGCGTGTCGGACATCCCGGATTCCGCGCTGCCGGGTGCGGACGTGGTCAGGTCGGGGACCAGTTCGAGCAGGGTCGTGAAATCGACGACCTGGGCGCCGAGGGTGGGCGTGTAGATGATGACGCCGTTGCTGTAGAGCCGGTAGATCCCTGCGTTCTCCGGCAGCACCATCTCCGGTCCGATGGGTTCGCCCACCGAACTCGCCGCGCCACCGAGCCGCGCGTATTCGATATCGATCGGGGATTCGGTGTCGGAGGTCCTGGTACGCGGCGCCGGGCCGGGCGGCGGCGAGCCGACGCTCAGCTCGGCAGGCGTCGGCCCCACCTCGAAGGTCTGGATATCGGCCGGTTGCCCGCCGTCGGGCGCGGCGGAGTATTCCGATCGCAGGATGTGCCCGTCACGCAACAGCACCATGCCTGCGGTGGAGGCCACGGCGTCCGCGGTGCGCGGATCCTCCTTGATGGTGCCGGGATAGACCTGGCAGTCGGTGGTGTCGCAGGTCTGCGCGTAGGGGTAGCGCGTCTCGGCCAGCGCGTAGGAGCGAGCCGCGACGGCCTGTGCGCGCAAGGCTTCGACCGCGCCTTTGTCGGCCCAGTTGGCCTGCACCTCGGCCGGGAGCACACCGAGCAGATAGTCCTCCACATCGACCCGGTTGATCGTGCGCGCGGCACCGTCCTCGGTCGCCACGCCGAGCGAACCGCGATACGCGGTGCCGCCGCACAGGGTCAGATGTTCGGTGGCGGGCCGCCCGGGTGCGGGGTCCACCGGATAGACCCATGGGTCGGCGGTCGAGGTCTGCCACAGCACTTCACCGTCGCATCCTGAGGTGACCACGACATTCGCGCCGCCGTCGGGCAGTGCGGTGAGATGGGCGGCCTCGCCGGGGCCGATGATCCGGCCCGCCACCCGCGCACCGGCGTCGGAGTAGGCGTCGAGGGTCGAGTCGTCCTGTGCCATCAGCCGGACGGCGAGCGTCGTCGGTCCGACGGCGCCGAGCGTCGCGCCCGGATAGTAGTGCCCGAGAATCTGTTCGGCTGTCCAGCCGTCTTGCGCGCTGTGCAGCGCGCCGTGCTGGCTCATGCCACGGCCGTGCCCCGGCCCGGCAAGCGGTCTATACACATCGCCGCCGGTCCACAGCAGCAGTGGACCGGCGGCGAGCAAGGCTGTCGCGCCGATGACGAGGATCGAACTCCGCCTGCCTCGGCGCCGATGCATCGACTGCGGTAAATGCGGCGCTGCCAGCACATTCTTCGCCCGTAGCGCGAATTCCGCGCGGGCGCCGTCGTTTCGTTGCGGCATCCGTTCACTCCCCTTGGTTTTCAAGAGCCGAACAGGGTTCGGCGCCTGTCGGCATGTCGTTGCGACCGGCCACGATCCGAGAGCTACATTCGAGCACACATAATCCTCAACCAGAGGTTTAGATATGTGAAAGTTGTGACTAGTGTGATCCTTGGGACATCTGGACGCAAGCATCGACCGCACACGGATCACTGGTTCGACCCGATTGGAGAAGCTCGTGCCGTACCGCAAACCGAAACGCTCCTACGTGCTCCCGGTGGTCACAACGCTTGCGGTCGCGGCCCCGCTCGCCACTCTGCTGCCGAGCGACTCCGACTACCGCACCGCCAATGAGGCCCAGCTCGCCGCCGTCCCAGCGCAACTGGCCGAGGTGGTGCTGAACTCGGCGCCCGATATCGTGCTCCCACTGCGTGAACTGACCGGTCTCGACCTGCCCGACCTGCGACTTTCCGATCTCCGCAAGATCCCACTTCCCGCATCGGTCCCGGTGCCGCAGGGCCTTCCGCTACCGCCCGGCATTCAATTACCCAGCGAAATCCCGCTACCCCAATTCGACGCCGAGCAACCGTCGGCACCGCAGCTCGAGGCAGTTCCCGGACGGATACCCACCGGCGCGCAGTTCATCGCCGACCCCGCGGTGGGCACGGACCCGAACACCCCGGCCCTCAGTCCGGGCGCGGTACCGCCGGAACTCATGTCCGAGGTCGGCGCACAGGTCAAGGAACTCTCCCGCGACACGCCGTTCAGCGTCGTCGCCCTCACCGCCGAGGACCTGGTGAACACCAAGGCCATGGTCCGGGCCAAACAGCCCGACGGCACCTGGGGCCCCTGGTACGAGACCGAGCCGATCGATACCGCCGCCGCCGATAACGCGGCACCGACCGGTACCGAGGGCACCGAACCGATCTATGTCGGCAACACCACCGCCGTGCAGGTCCTGGTGACCCGCAAACCCGCCGCCGGAGCGCCCGCATCGCAGGACCACGGTGCGCCCATCCAGCCGACGCCCGCCGCCGCACCCGTCGACCAGCCACAACCCGAACTCAAAGCGGTGCTGATCGATCCGGGCCGCGGCGCCATCGACGGCGCGCTCGGCGATGTCGCGGCCGCGCTGCCCGGCGGCGGCCCGAATGTGATCACCCGCGGTCAGTGGGGCGCCGACGAATCCATCCGCTGCGACTCCCCCACCTACGACGACGGCCTCGGCGGCGTCACCGTGCACCACACCGCGGGCCGCAACGACTACAGCAAGGCCGAATCGGCGGGCATCGTCCGCGCGATCTACACCTATCACGCCCAAACCCTCGGCTGGTGCGATATCGGATACCACGCGTTGGTCGACAAGTACGGCCAGATCTTCGAGGGTCGCTTCGGCGGACTCGACAAGGCGGTGCAGGGCGCGCACGCGGGCGGATTCAACGAGAACACCTCCGGTGTGGCGCTGATGGGCAACTACGAATCCGAGACGCCGCCGAGCGCGGCGATCAATTCGGCCGGGCGGTTCGTCGGCTGGCGCACCAAGGTCGCCGGGCTCGACCCGAAGGGCTACACCACCATGTACTCCGAAGGCACCGAGTTCACCCCGTACGCCCAGGGTGAGGAGGTGCAGCTGCCGGTGGTGTTCGCCCACCGCGATGTCGGCAACACCAGCTGCCCCGGTGATGCGGCCTACGCGATGATGGACCGGATCCGCGATATCGCCGCCGGCGCGCCCGGCTCGTCCGGCGGCTCCCCGCCCTCACGACGGGTGCAATCCGATGTGGCGGCGCTGGCCAATCTGACCGCCAAGCTGCTGACGATGGTCAACGACAACATCATCGCCAAGTACTGGGCCTCGAAGGGCGGACCGGAGGGCCCGCTGGGACAGGCCGCATCCGAACCGTTGCCCGCGGCGCAGGGCGGGCAGTACGCCCAGTTCGTCAACGGGTACGTGTACGCCACACCCGAGGGCACCGCGGTCGAGGTGGTGGGCAAGATCCTCGACCGCTTCCTCGAACTCGGCGCCGATGCGGGCGTGCTCGGCCTGCCACTCGGCAACTCCTACGCCGTCCCCGACGGTCTGCGCGAGGATTTCCAGCACGGCTCGCTGATCCTGAACCAGGTCACCGGCATCGTCACCACCGTCTGGAAGACCTACAACGACACCTATCAGCAGGAAATGAACCGTCCGAACCCGGTCGCGGCACCCGATCCCGGCGCACCCGCCCCACCGGTCGAGGCGCCCGCCCCGGTGGAGGGGCAGCCACCGGCCCCAACGCCAGCGGAGGGGCAGGCACCGGCTCCCGCGGAGGGGCAGGCACCGGCTCCCGCGGAGGGGCAGGCACCGGCTCCCGCGGAGGGGCAGGCACCGGCTCCCGCGGATGAGCAGGCACCGTTCCCAGGCCCGGCGCCCGAGGCAGCGCCCGCACCGGAAGTTCCGGCACCGGACGCCGCTCAGGCCCCCGCACCGGAAGCACCGGTCCCGGCACCGGCCGTCACGCCGGAAACGGCACCCGCACCGGAAGCACCCGCACCGGTCGGCTGACGACCATCCACCTCCGCGGTACTGGCCGGTCCGACGGCCACCGCATACCGACCCCGGGGTCGCACGGCCGACTGCGCACGCAGATCCGACCGGAGGGCCCCGGGTTCGGCCGCTTCAGGCCATGGGTTCCGGTCGAAGCGCCACTCGGTAGGTCCTCGGACACGGCGATCGCCCCGACCCGACACCACTGCGGCCGCCCAGCGACAGCGGCCCGACGCGACGGTGACGCGGCCCGGCACGACGCCTCCCGGCCCAACGCGACATCGGCACAGCTGCCGAGCCACGCCGCGTGCGAGGGCATCGACCGCGCCGGGCCTTGTCGGTATGCACAACTGAAGCCGTCGCGGCGACTCGATAGCGCGAGCGCGACCGCTACATCCACCAGCGTTCGAGAACCCGCGCCACACCATCCTCGGCATTGGTCGTGGTCACCTCGTTGGCCGCGGCGAGGGCCTCGGGGTGGGCGTTGGCCATGGCGACGCCGCGACCGGCCAAGGTGAGCATCGGGATGTCGTTGGGCATATCGCCGAAGGCGATGGCGGCGCTCGGGTCGACGCCGAGGCGTTCGGCGACCGTGCGCAGACCCGACGCCTTGGTGACGCCGGGCGCCGACAGTTCGATCAGGCCGTGGTCGGTGGAGTAGGTGATGTCGGCGCGGTCGCCGACCAGCGGTGCCAGGGCACGCAGCATATCGCCGCTGCGGGCGCCGGGCAGCCGGATCAGCATCTTGATCGCCGGTGCGTCGATCACCTCGTGCCGCGCGACGGCGGTGTCGTCGGGATTGAGCCAGGCGTGCTCGTATTCGGGGGAGCTGACGAATTGCGGGGTCACCGCGTCGTGCGCGCTCGCGCCGACCCGCTCGGCGGCCAGGCCGCAGCCGGGCAGCGTCGCCTCGGCGAGGTCGGCGATCCAGCCGAGGGTGTCGATATCGAGGGTGTGGCTGGTCAGCACCCGGTCGGCGGCACTGTCGTAGATGACGGCGCCGTTGCCGCAGACGCACAGCGGCGCGAAGCCGAGGCCGTCCACCACCGGACGGATCCAGCGCGGCGGTCTTCCGGTCGCGAGCACGAACGGCACACCGTCGGCGACCAGCGCGCCGACGGCCGCTTTGGTGCGTGCGGTCACCCGCTCGTCGGGGTCGATGAGGGTGCCGTCCACATCGGAGGCGACGAGTTCCGGCTTCGGCAGATGCACACGGGTCACCCATTCCATTGTGCTGTCTCTCCACCGCGGGCGCCGCGCCCCCCCGGCCGTCGACGCCGAAGGGTTGCCCGGCGCACGCATTCGAGATTGCCGACCGATGAACACGCTGGTAACCCGTCGGGCGCGCGCGGTGGCCGGTGGCTCCCTATGATCGGGGGCTACACCAGGACTCGAGGGGACCGATGACCGGCTTTCTGCTACGACGTGCGCTCAACTATGTCGTGCTGTTGCTGCTGGCCTCATTTCTCACGTTCAGCCTCGCGTCGCTGACTTTTCGTCCGCTGGACAGCCTGGAACAGCGCAATCCGCGGCCGCCGCAGGCGGTGATCGACGCCAAGGCCGCCGAATTGCATCTGGACGAGCCGATTCCGCAGCGCTATCTCACCTGGCTGAAGGGAATCCCGCAAGGAGATTTCGGCACCACGCTGTCCGGGCAGCCGGTGAGCGAGGAGTTGCCGCGCCGGGTCGCGGTATCGCTGCGTCTGCTCATCATCGGTTCGGTGATCGGCACCGTGCTCGGTGTGCTGATCGGCGCCGCCGGGGCGATACGCCAATACAAATTCAGCGATTACTTCACCACGATCGTCTCGCTGCTGATCCTGTCGACACCGGTGTTCCTGCTCGCGACGCTGCTGAAATACGGTGCGCTGGAGATCAATTCGATGACCGGCCAGCAGATCTTCCTCTACACCGGCGAGACCTCGGCCAGCACCATCGAAGGGTTCGGCCCACAGCTGCTCGACCGGCTCCAGCATCTGGTGCTGCCCACACTGACGCTCGCCCTCGGCGGTATGGCCGGTTACAGCCGCTACCAGCGCAACGCCATGCTCGACGTGCTGCAAAGCGATTTCATCCGCACCGCCCGCGCCAAAGGCTTGACCAGGAGCAAGGCGCTCTACAAACACGGCCTGCGCACCGCGCTGATCCCGATGGCCACCCTGTTCGCCTACAGCCTCGGCGGCCTGATCACCGGCGCCACCTTCACCGAGAAGATCTTCGGCTGGCACGGCGTCGGCGAATGGCTGGTGGATTCGATCAATGCCCAGGACCTGTATGTCGTGGTCACGGTGACCGCGTTCGCCGGTCTCGTGGTGCTGGTGTCGGGGTTGTTGTCCGACATCGTGTACGCGATTCTCGACCCAAGGGTGCGTGTGGGATGAGCGTCAGGCCCGGAGGAGGCAGCTTGCGTAACCACGCAGGGCCCGCGAATCCCACCATGGGCGCAAGCATGAGCGTCGGGCCCGGAGGAGGCAGCTTGCGTAACCACGTAGAGCCCGCGAATCCCACCATGGGGGCACCGTGACCGAAGCCGAGATCATCGTCCAGGGTGCGCCGGAGGTCGCCGCCACCGGACGACGCAAACTGGTACTGCGCCGGTTCCTGCGCAACAAGCCCGCCGTCGCGGGCGCGATCACGCTGGTGGTGCTGTTCATCGTCAGTTTCGCATTGCCGCCGTTCCTGCCCTACGACTATCAGCAGCTCGATTACACCGCACTGCTGAAACCACCGAGCCCGGAGCATCCGTTCGGCACCACCCAGATCGGCCAGGACGTACTCGCCCAGACGCTGCGCGGACTCCAGAAATCGCTGATCATCGGATTCTGCGTGGCGATCATCTCCACCACCATCGCCGCGCTGGCCGGTGCCATCGCCGGACTGCTCGGCGGCTGGACCGATAAGGCCATCATGTGGCTGGTCGACCTGCTGCTGGTGGTGCCGAGCTTCATCATCATCGCCCTGTTCGCACCGCGCACCAAGGGCAGCGGTTCGATCGCGCTGCTGATCGTGCTGCTGGCGCTGTTCGGCTGGATGATCAGCGCGCGGATCGTGCGTGGGCTCACGCTGAGCCTGCGCGAACGCGAATTCGTCCGGGCCGCAAGGTATATGGGTGCGCCCACCCGGACGGTGATCATCAGCCATATCGTGCCGAACATCGCTTCGATCCTGATCATCGACACCACCCTCACCGTTGGCGCCTCGATCATGGCCGAAACCGGACTGAGCTTCCTCGGCTTCGGCGTGCAACCGCCGGATGTCTCGCTCGGCTCGCTGATCGCCTCCGGCACCAAATCCGCGCTGACCTACCCGTGGCTGTTCCTGTTCGCCGGTGGTCTGCTGATCATCACGGTGCTGTGCGCGAATCTGGTGGGTGACGGGTTGCGCGACGCGTTCGATCCGAGCGCCAAGCGGGCCCGGTCGCGGAAGGCGAAGGCAAAGGCATGACGGATACTGCCGGGACGACGGCCGAGAAGACTTCGCTGGAGAAGAACTCCACCGCACCGCTGTTGGAGGTCACCGATCTGCGGGTCTCCTTCCCCAGCGAGGAGGGCAGGGTCGATGCCGTGCGCGGGGTCGACTACACCGTGTCCGATCGGGAAGTCCTCGCGATCGTCGGCGAGTCCGGGTCCGGTAAGTCGGTGTCCTCGCTCGCGGTGATGGGCCTGCTACCGGAACAGGCCAGGATCAACGGGTCCATCCGGTTGCGTGGTCGTGAACTGCTCGGACTCGGCGACAAGCAGCTGTCCGCATTGCGCGGCAGCTCGATCAGCATGGTGTTCCAGGACCCGCTCTCGGCATTGACGCCGGTGTACCGGGTGGGTGATCAGATCGCCGAGGCGCTACTGGCGCACGGTTCGATGAGCAAGTCCGATGCGGCGAAACGGGCCGTCGAACTGCTCGAACTGGTGGGTATCCCGGACCCGCAGATGCGTGCGAAGGCGTTTCCGCACGAGTTCTCCGGTGGTATGCGTCAGCGCGTGGTCATCGCGATGGCCATTGCCAACGATCCGGCGCTGATCATCTGCGATGAGCCGACCACCGCGCTCGATGTCACCGTGCAGAAGCAGATCCTGAACCTGCTGCGCAAGGCGCGCGATATCACCGGCGCCGGCGTCATCATGATCACCCACGACATGGGTATCGCCGCCACTCTCGCCGATCGGGTTGCGGTGATGTACGCGGGCAAGATCGTCGAAACCGCCACCACCGCAGAGCTGTTCAACGCACCCCGGATGCCGTACACGGTCGGCCTGCTCGGTTCCATCCCGCGGATGGACGGCCCGGCCCGCAGCCCGCTGATCCCCATCGTCGGGGCGCCGCCCGCCATGCACGCCCTACCGCCAGGCTGCTCATTCGCACCGCGCTGCCCCATTGCCATCGATGACTGCCGCACCGCCGAACCGCCGTTGGAACGTATTGCCGCCGGACATTCCGCCGCCTGCATCCGCACCGCCGAGGTCGGGTCGACGGAGCTGTTCGAGGCCTATCGCAGCGAGATCACCGAACCCGAGGCCGTCGCCGAACCGGATACCGAGGTGGTGTTGCGGGTCGAGGACCTGGTCAAGACGTTTCCCATCACGTCGGGAGTGGTGTTCCGCCGCCGCAAGGGCGAGGTCCGCGCCGTCGACGGCATCAGCTTCGAGGTCCGTAAGGGCCGCACACTCGCGCTGGTCGGTGAATCGGGTTCCGGCAAATCCACCACACTCACCCAGATCCTGGATCTGGTGCGCCCGGAATCGGGCCACATCGAGATCATGGGCAGCGATGTCGCCACCCTGACCAAGGCCCGCAGGCGCGAGATCCGCCGCAAGATGCAGATCGTCTTCCAGGATCCCACCGCCTCGCTCGATCCACGGCTGCCGATCCACGACGCGATCGCCGAACCGCTGCGCATCGACGGCCGCCCACGCGCCGAGATCACCCGCCGGGTCCCCGAACTGCTCACCCAGGTCGGGCTGCGCCCCGAACACGCCGACCGCTATCCCGCCGATTTCTCCGGCGGCCAGAAACAACGCATCAGCATCGCCCGTGCCCTCGCCCTCGACCCGGAACTGCTCGTCCTCGACGAACCGGTCTCCTCCCTCGACGTCTCCATCCAGGCGGGCGTGCTCAATCTGCTGCGCGATCTGCAAGCCGAACGCGGACTGTCCTATCTGTTCGTCTCCCACGACCTGTCCGTGGTGCGCAATCTGGCCCACGACATCGCGGTCATGTATCGCGGCAAGATCGTCGAATCCGGACCGGCGGAGCAGATCTTCGGCAACCCTGAACACGAATACACCCGGTCACTGATCGACGCGGTACCCGAACCCGTCGTGAGCCGATAGGAGGTTTGCCGTGCGGATACACTCCCTCGGTTCACGTTTGGCCATCGCGGCCCTCGCGACCGGTCTGGTGCTTTCCGGGTGTTCGAATTCCGACGATCCGGCGCCGGGCGCCGAGGTCGCCGAACTCGGCACCTCCAACGACATCAATCCGCGCGATGTCTCCGAGCTGCGTGACGGCGGCAATCTGCGGTTGGCGTTGAGTTCGTTCCCCGAACAGTGGAACGCGCTGAATATCGACGCCGACGGCGAGGTCGCCTCCGTCGAACGCCCGCTGATGCCGCGCGCTTTCAACACCAGCGCCTCGGGTGAACTGTCGCTCAACACCGACTACTTCACCGGTATCGAACTCACCGGCACCGACCCGCAGCGGGTGGTCTACACCATCAACCCGGAGGCGGTCTGGTCCGACGGCACGCCGATCACCTGGGAGGATCTGCGCTCACAGGCCGCGGCGTTGAGCGGGACCAACCCCGAATTCCTGATCAAGATGACCTACGGTTTCGACCGGGTCGAGAAGGTCGAACGCGGTGTCGACGACCGGCAGGCCATCATCACCTTCAAGGAGCATTACGCCGACTGGCAGGGCCAGTTCGCCGGTGAGGGCTTCCTTTTCCCGGCCTCGGTGACCAGCACGCCGGAAGCGTTCAACAAGAGCCAGCTCGAGGCGCTCGGCCTCACCGCCGGACCGTTCATCATCCAGTCCGTCGACAAGGCGCAGGGCCGTTTCGTGCTCGGCCGGAATCCGAAATGGTGGGGCGACACCCCGAAACTCGACACCATCACCTTCACCGTGCTGGCGAACGAGGCGGTGATCCCGGCCTTGCAGAACAATGAGATCGACGCGGTCGGCATCGCCTCCATCGACGATATGCGCACCGCGCAGAGCACACCGGGCGTGCAGATCCGCCGGGCGCCGGGCAACAGCTGGTCACATCTGACCTTCAACGGGGCCCCCGGCTCGATTCTGGAAGATCCCCGGCTGCGGGTGGCGATATCGAAGGCCATCGACCGCAAGGGCATCGCCGTCGCCATGCAGAACGGCCTCGTCGCGAACCCCGAACCGCTCAACAACCACGTGTACGTCCAGGGTCAGCACGGATACCGGGACAACAGCCTGCCCTTCGATCCGGAAGCCGCCGCCCGCGAACTCGACGAACTCGGCTGGAAGCTCAACGGTGACGTCCGGGAAAAGGACGGCCGCCAACTCGTCATCCGCGACGTCATGTACAACGCACAGTCCTGGGTGCAGATCGCGCAGATCATGCAGCAGAATCTCGCGCAGATCGGCGTCAAGCTGGACATCGATACCCGCCCCGGCCAGGGCCTGTTCACCGATGTCATCCAGCCAGGCGATTTCGATGCCGCGCAATGGGTGTGGTCCAGCGATGTATTCGCGCTGAAGAACCTGCCGCAGATCTACCGCTACGACCCCGACGATATGCAGGGCAATTACGGTCGCATCGGATCACCGGAGATCAACGACCTCATCGACAAGGCGCTCGCCGAACTCGACCCCGACAAAGCGATCGAGATCGCCAACGAGATCGACCGCAAACTGTTCGAGATCGGTTTCTCGCTGCCCCTGGTGCAGTCGGCGGGTAACGTCGCGGTCCGCGCAGACCTCGCCAATTACGGAGCACCCGGACTCGCGTCCTATGACTACACGAAGGTCGGGTTCGTGAAGTGAGCGAACAATCGTTGCGATCACGCACGATCGAGCAGGAAGGTCAGATCATGAGGAATCGATTGCTGCGCAGACGACTCGCGGTTCCACTGCTCGCGTTCAGCCTCATCGCGGCGGGGTGCGCCAGCGATGACAGCGGTGCCCCCGAGGGCGCCGTCGCCGAGATCGGCGCAACCAACGACATCAATCCGCATGATGTGAGCGAACTCCGGCCCGGCGGCAATCTGCGGCTTGCCGTCACCGCGTATCCGGCGAACTGGAATTCGCTGTCCAATGACGGCAACGAATACGATATCGGCGCTATCGAGCGACCGATGCTGCCGCGGTCCTACAAGATCGATGCCGCGGGCGAAGTATCCATCAACACCGATTACTTCACCGATATCCAGCTCACCGACACCAATCCGCAGACGGTGGTCTACACCATCAATCCCAAGGCGGTCTGGTCCGACGGCACCCCCATCACCTGGGAAGATATCGCGTCCCAGGCCAATGCGCTCAGCGGGAGGGACAAGAGCTTCCTGATCGCGAGCACCAATGGATTCGATCGTGTGGAGAAGGTCGAACGCGGTGTCGACGACCGCCAGGCGGTGCTGACCTTCAACCGGCCCTATGCCGATTGGCGCGGACAGTTCGCCGGTAATTCGTTCCTGTTCCCCAAATCGGTCACCGCGACGCCCGAAGCGTTCAACACCAGCCTCGTCGACGAGATCAAAGTGACCGCGGGCCCGTTCATGGTGCAGTCGACCGACCGCGGGCAGGGCCGCATCACGCTGGGGCACAATCCCACCTGGTGGGGCGATAAGCCTGTACTCGACACGATCACCTTCTCGGTGCTCGACAGCTCGGCGTATGTCCCCGCCCTCGCCAACAATGAACTCGACGCCGTCGGCCTCGCCACCCGCGACGATATGGAGACGGCCAGAAACACCGCGGGCGTGGCGATCCGCCGCGCACCGGGCAACAGCTGGTCACATCTGACCTACAACGGTGCACCCGGCTCCATTCTGGAGGATCCACAACTGCGGGTCGCCATCGCCAAGGCCATCGACCGCCAGGGCATCGCGACCGCCGTGCAGAACGGGCTGGTGGAGAATCCGAAACCGCTGAACAACCACATCTACCTGCAAGGTCAGCACGGATATCAGGACAACAGCCTACCGTTCGATCCGGAAGCCGCCGCCCGCGAACTCGACGAACTCGGCTGGAAGCTCAACGGCGACGTCCGGGAAAAGGACGGCCGCAAGCTCGAAATCCGCAATGTCATGTACAACGACGACACCTGGGTGCAGGTCGCGCAGATCATGCAACAGAATCTCGCCCAGGTCGGCGTGAAGATGAATATCGAGACCAAGCCGGGCCGTGGCTATTTCACCGATGTCATCCAGCCCGGCGACTTCGATGTCGCGCTCTGGGTCTGGGTCGGCGACCCGTTCCCGTTCGGCAGCCTCAACCAGATCTACGCCTACAACCCGGATGATCTGCAAGGCAATTACGGTCGCATCGGCTCGCCCGAGCTGAACGCCTTGATCGAGCAGACCATCTCGGAGCTTGATCCGCAGCAGGCGATCGAGCTGGCCAACCAGGTCGATCAGCAGATCTGGCAGGAAGGGCATTCACTTCCACTGTTCCAGTCGGCCGGAAACGTCGGCGTACGTGCCGATCTCGCCAATTACGGTGCGGCGGGCCTGGCTTCGCTCGACTACACGAAAATCGGCTTCCTGAAGTGATCCGCGGATCAGGCCGGACCGAACATCCGCTGGCCTATCCGCTCACCGTCACCTTCGGCGCCCTCGCGGTGATCACCGCGTGGGCGCCGTTCGCCGATGTGGACCAGCTCAGTGCGCTCGCCGCAGTCGCGGTGGGGATCGTCGGGTACGCCGGGGTTCGGATGGCGCGGGCGCTCGGGTGGCTCGGTAGTGGGATAGGGGCTCGGGAGCGGTTGGCGGTGCGGCGGGTGCGGCAGCAGCATCGGCTGATCAGCCGATCGTGGCTGGAGTTCACGCAGGGTCGCGAGACCCGCTGGCTTCCGGTGTATTTCGATCCCGCGCTGATCACCTTGACCGAGGCGACGGCCGAACTCGACGAGCGGGCGATCACCGTGAACGGAGTCCGGCTCTACCCATCGGGCCGGGTGCGCGATACCGAGCCAGCGGGCCGCCTGATCGACAACCCTTCCCGCCCCGATCCCGATGCCGTTGCCCAGGCGAATGCGGCCGCCTCGCCCTTCCGACGGCTACTCCTCGACGCACAATCCATCGTCGCGGCCCCATTCGCCGCCCTGTTCTGGATCTACATCGACGGCGGCGGCATCCCCGCCTTCACCGCCGCCACCTGCGTCGCGGCCGCCACCGCCCTCTGGCTCTCCGCCATCCGCGGCTCGGACCCGAGCTGAAGTAGCCCGTTCGCGTCGACGCCCACGGCGCATCCTGCTGGGCGGGCGGCGCGGTCACGTCGATCGACAGGCGTATCCGAAAGTTCATGCCCGTTTAGAAGCCGCGCGCCGAATAGCTGGCAAATTGGTCTGACCACTTGACCTCCTTACCTATGTGGCGCACAGTGAGGTATGGCGTTGCAACCTGTGGTCAAGCGGTCGGTGTCCGGTGATGTGTTCGAGCAGATCGCCGGTGATGTGCTGAGCGGTGAGTTGGCGCCGGGGACGGCGTTGCCGAGTGAGCGGCAGCTGGCGGAGGCGCTCGGGGTGTCGCGGCCCGCGGTGCGGGAGGCGTTGCAGCGGCTGGCGGCGGCGGGGCTGGTGTCGGTGCGGCAGGGGGATGCGACGACGGTGCTGGACTATCGGCGTGGGGCGGGGCTGGAGGTGTTGCCGCGGCTGCTCGTGCGGTCCGGTGCGCTGGATCCGGCTGTGGCGCGCAGCATTCTGGAGGCACGGTTGCACAACGGTCCGAAGGTGGCCGAACTCGCCGCCGCGCGGCATCCGGCGGAATCCGGCGCGCTGGCCGGCACGTTGAACGGCCTGGTGGACGCGATAGCCGCCGAGGCGGATCCGGTCGCACAGCAGCGGATCGCGCTCGAATTCTGGGATCACATCGTCGACGCGGCCGATTCGATCGTATTCCGACTGATGTTCAACATGCTGCGCGCGGCGTACGAGCCCGCGCTCGCGGCGCTCGCCCCGGTGATGTCGGCCGAGGTGGGCAATGCCGACGGGTACCGCACCCTGACCGCCGCCATTGTCGCGGGCAGACCGCACGAGGCCGCCGAGCAGGCTCGGGCGCTGCTCGAACCGGCGACCAACGCCCTGATCGTTGTCCTCGACGGGCACTGAGCACATTTCCTTGGAGTAGCCATGACCACCGAACCCGATTCGATCGACACCACCGCGCGCGCCCTGGTCCGCCGCGATGAACGCGCAGTGCGTCGCGGCCTCACCCGTCGCGCGGCGGCCCGCGAATTCGTCCGGCATCCCTCGCCGTGGCTGATCGGGATCACGCTGGTCGCGGCACTGGTCGGGCGGATCATGGTGGGCGACTGGCAACTCACCGACGCGCTGGTTCCCGCCGCCATGCTGGCCGTCTTCCCGATCTTCGAATGGGTCGTGCATGTCACGGTGTTGCATTGGCGCCCACGCAAGGTCGGCCCGATCGCGATCGATAGCGAACTGGCGCGCAAACACCGTGAGCATCATGTGGATCCGCGCGATATCCCACTGATCTTCATCCCGACGAAGACGCTGATCGTGCTGGTCGTGGTCCTGGTCGCGCTCGCGCTGCTGGCCTTCCCGCGCCTCGGCCTCGGCCTGACCTTCCTGCTCACCGTCACCACGCTCGGCCTCGGTTACGAGTGGACGCACTATCTCATCCACACCGACTACAAGCCGAAACATTCGCTCTACCGGGCGATCTGGCGCAACCACCGCCATCACCACTACAAGAACGAGCACTACTGGTTCACGGTCACCAGTTCGGGTACGGCCGACCGCCTGTTCGGAACCTGCCCCGATCCGGCCATGACGCCGACCTCGCCGACGGCCCGCCGCCTGCATTCGGCCTGAACCAGCGCCCCCGACAGCCCGTTCGAGCAGGTCGGCCCGGATAACCGAGCCCCGTGATCGAAGCGTGGCTCATCGCCCGCTACCCCATATCGAACAGCTCTGCGCCGACACCTCCGCGGTGTCGGCGCAGTCGTTTGTGGCCCGAGCCTTGACATCTCAATACCCTAGGGGGGTATGGTACTGCGCAGTTGATACGGCTTCCGGGAAGGAAGGGACCTCTCATGACTACGCAGACCAGATCCACCACGAAGAAGTGGTGGGCGCTGGCGGTGATCGCCGCCGCACAGTTCATGGTCATCATGGACACCTCGATCATCGGCATCGCACTACCGAAGATGCAGGCCGAACTCGGTTTCTCCCAGGAGAATCTGACCTGGGTCTTCAATGCCTATGTGATCGCCTTCGGCGGTCTGCTGCTGCTCGGCGGCCGACTCTCGGATCTGGTCGGCGCGCGCCGGGTATTCGCCGCGGGCTGGGTGGTGCTGCTCGCCGGTTCGGTGGTTGCGGGCGCCGCGGGCACTGTGGCCACCGAGCTGGCCGGACGCGCCATCCAGGGCGGCGGCGCTGCCCTCATCGCGCCATCGGCACTGACACTGCTGATGATGCTGTTCGGCTCGTCGCCACAGGAGCTGACCAAAGCGCTGGCGGTCTACGGCGCCGCGGCACCGGCCGGCGGCACCGCGGGTGTGTTCCTCGGCGGTGTGATCACCGAATACATCAGCTGGCCTTGGGTTTTCTACATCAATGTGCCGATCGCGATCCTGGCGCTGATCGCCGTTCCACTGCTGATGCCTGCCGCGCCCGCCCGCTCGGGTTCGGTGGATCTGCTCGGCTCGGTCACCGTCACCGCGGGTCTGGCCGCGGCGGTCTACGCGATCGTGCAGGCGCCGGAGGTCGGCTGGGCTTCGGGGCAGACATGGGGCGTGCTCGCGGTATCGGCGGCACTGCTGGCCGGATTCGTCTATCTCCAGTCGCGTCGCAGTGAACCGTTGATGCGCCTGGGCATCTTCCGCGCACCGAATCTGGCCGCCGCCAATATCGCACAACTACTGCTCGGCGCGGCCTGGGTGCCGATGTGGTTCTTCCTGAACCTCTACCTCCAGCAGGTGCTCGGCTACAGCGCATTCCCCTCGGGCGCCGCACTGCTGCCGATGACGACGCTGATCATGCTCGGCATGGTCGTGCTCGCCCCGCGGGCGATGCAGCGCTTCGGCGCCAAGCCGATGATCGTGACCGGTCTGCTGGTGCTCGGCGCTGGCCTGGCGATCATGTCGCTGGTGCGGCCGACCGGCAATTTCTGGGTCGACGTCCTCCCGGCGTCATTGGTGGCGGCCGGTGGCATGTCGCTGGCGTTCATACCCTCGCTGGGTACCGCCATCTCCGCGGCGCGTCCCGAAGAGGGCGGCCTGGCCTCCGGCATCGTCAATGTCAGCTACCAGGTGGGCTCGGCCATCGGCCTGGCCGCCATGACCGCGGTCGCGGCCGCGTTCGGCGCCGATCAGGCCGGTGACCTGCCGGAACTGACCAACGGGTTCGCCGCGGCCTTCCTCGGCGCCGCCGTCATCGCTGTCGCGGGCGCCGGTATCACCGCCGCCATCATGCGCTCGCCCGCACCGGAGGGAGTCGCCGCCGGGAATTGACAAGTTACCCTAGGGGGGTATGGTAAGAACCACGTTCGACGGATCGTCCGTCACCGAGAAGGAGAGAACTCGATGAGCACCACCACCGCGACCATCACCGGGATGACCTGCGGCTGCTGCGTCAACAAGGTCCGCGACAAGGTCGGCGCCCTGCCCGGCGTCACCGACGTCGCCGTCGACCTGGACAACGGCACGGTCACCGTCGACGGCGCACCCATCGAACGCGAGGCCCTCGCCGCGGCCGTCAGCGCGGCCGGTTTCCAGCTGGCCGACTGAATCCATCCACAGCAATCCACAACCACTACCTGGAAAACGGAGCCTCCCGATGAACACAACCACCAAGTTCGCCGGATTCGCCCTCGGCCTCGCGGCGGTCTTCGGGATCGCTCTCGGCGTCGGTGCCGCGGTCGGTCCGGAACCTGCCGATCCGGCCGGGCACGACACCGCGCACCCGGCCGGATCCGCCGCCACCGGCGGATCCGGCTCGGCCGAACTGCCGGGCGGACTGCTCGCGAGCGAGAACGGCTACACGCTCACTCTGGACAACGCGACGACCACCGCCGCCGCCGACACCCAGCTGCGATTCCGCATCCTCGACGACCAGGGCGCACCCGTCACCCGATATGTGCGATCGCACGACAAGGATCTGCACCTGATCGTGGTCCGCCGGGATATGGCCGCCTTCCAGCACGTACACCCGGTCCTGGACAGCGCGGGCACCTGGAGCGTTGCGCTGAACCTCGCGCGGGCCGGTGAATACCGCGTCTACGCCGACTTCACGCCCGAAGGCGGCGAAGCGCTGACCCTCGGCGCCGATCTGCGGGTCGCGGGCCAGTACGACGCACAGCCGCTGCCCGCACCGGCGACCACCGCCACGGTCGGTGAGTACACCGTCACCCTCGACGGTGCCCTCACGCCGGGTCAGTCCGCGAAGCTCACCCTGTCGGTCAGCCGCAACGGCCAGCCCGTCTCCGACCTCGAGCCCTACCTCGGCGCCTATGGTCATCTGGTCGCATTGCGCGCCGCCGACCTCGCCTACCTGCACGTTCACCCGGAGGGCGAGCCCGGCGACGGCGTCACCGCCGCGGGCCCCGGCATCACCTTCTACGCGACGGCGCCGACCACCGGCGATTACCGGCTCTTCCTCGATTTCCAGCACGAGGGCGCGGTGCGGACCGCCGAGTTCACCGCGACGGCCGCACCGGGTTCGGCCTCCGATGCGGGACACGACGAACAACCAGGCCACGGGCACTGACACGCCCCCGTAGCCCGTCCGAACCCACCGAGCGACAATTTCCTCAGCAGCACAGAAACGGAGCGACCCATGACCACCGTGACACAACCACCAGCCACCGGGCAGGTCGAATTGGTGATCGGTGGCATGACCTGCGCGTCCTGCGCCAACCGCATCGAGAAGAAGCTCAACAAGCTCGACGGCGTCACCGCCACGGTGAACTACGCGACCGAGAAGGCCCGCGTCGACTTCACCGGCGACATCTCCCCCGACGAGCTGATCGCCACGGTGGAGCAGGCCGGATACACCGCCGAACTGCCCGCACCGAAGGCCGAGGCGGCCGAGGCCGCGCCCGCCGATGACGATCCGACCGCCTCGCTGCGCACCCGGCTGCTGGTCTCGCTGGTGCTGACCGTCCCGGTGATCGCCATGGCGATGATCCCGGCCTTGCAGTTCACCAACTGGCAGTGGCTCTCGCTCACCCTGGCCGCGCCGGTGGTGGTGTGGGGCGCGCTGCCCTTCCACAAGGCGGCGTGGACGAATCTGCGCCACGCCACCGCCACCATGGACACGCTGGTCTCGATCGGCACGCTCGCCGCGTTCGGCTGGTCGATCTACGCGCTGTTCTGGGGTACGGCGGGCACGCCGGGTATGACCCACCCGTTCGAATTCACCATCTCCCGGATGGACGGGTCCGGCAGCATCTACCTCGAGGCCGCGGCGGGCGTCACCACCTTCATCCTGGCCGGACGCTTCTTCGAAGCCAGGTCCAAGCGACGGGCAGGGGCCGCGTTGCGGGCACTGCTCGAGCTGGGCGCGAAGGAAGTTTCGGTTTTGCGCGCGGACGGTGAACAGCGGATTCCGGTGGAGCAGTTGGTCGTCGGCGACCGGTTCGTGGTGCGGCCCGGTGAGAAGATCGCCACCGACGGCGTGATCGTCGAGGGGTCCTCGGCGGTGGACGCGTCCATGCTGACCGGCGAGTCGGTCCCGGTCGAGGTCGGTCAGGACGACACGGTGGTCGGGGCGACCGTCAATGTCGGCGGGCGGATCGTGGTGCGCGCCACCAGGATCGGCTCCGATACCCAGCTCGCGCAGATGGCGAAGCTGGTGGAGGACGCGCAGACCGGTAAGGCGCAGGCCCAGCGGCTGGCCGACCGGATCTCCGGTATCTTCGTGCCGATCGTCATCGCGCTGTCGGTGGCCACGCTCGGTTTCTGGCTCGGTACCGGCGGTGCGATCGCGGCGGCGTTCACCGCGGCGGTGGCGGTGCTGATCATCGCCTGCCCGTGCGCCCTCGGGCTGGCCACGCCCACCGCGCTGATGGTCGGCACCGGGCGCGGCGCCCAGCTCGGCATCCTGATCAAGGGACCGGAGGTGCTGGAATCGACCCGCCGGGTGGACACCGTGGTGCTGGACAAGACCGGCACCGTCACCACCGGCAAGATGACCCTGCTCGACGTCATCGCGGCCGAGGGCGAGGACGCCGATGAGGTGCTGGCCCTGGCCGGTGCGCTGGAGGATTCCTCCGAGCACCCGATTGCCCAGGCCATCGCCAAGGGTGCGCGGGAGGCTGTCGGTGAGCTGAAGCCGGTCGAGGGGTTCGCCAATATCGAGGGCCTCGGTGTGCAGGGTGTGGTGGACGGTCGCGCGGTGATCGTCGGCCGGGCGCGGTTGCTCGCGGACTGGTCGCAGCCTCTCGGCGTGGATCTCGAACGGTCCATGGCGGCCGCCGAGGCCGAGGGCAAGACCGCGGTCGCGATCGGCTGGGACGGTAAGGCTCGCGGGGTGCTGGTTGTCGCCGATGCGGTGAAATCGACCTCGGCGGAGGCCATCACCCAGCTGCGTGCGCTCGGCCTGACCCCGATCATGCTGACCGGTGACAATGCCGCCGCCGCCCGCGCGATCGGTGATCAGGTGGGCATCGATGAGGTGATCGCGGAGGTGCTGCCGCAGGACAAGGTCGACACCGTGCGGCGGTTGCAGGCCGAGGGCAAGGTGGTGGCCATGGTCGGCGACGGCGTCAACGATGCTGCCGCACTGGCTCAGGCCGATCTCGGTCTGGCGATGGGCACCGGCACCGATGTCGCGATCGAGGCCAGTGATCTGACCCTGGTGCGTGGTGATCTGCGGGCCGCCGCGGACGCGATCCGGCTCTCGCGGCGCACCCTCGCCACCATCAAGGGCAACCTGTTCTGGGCTTTCGCCTACAACGTGGCCGCGATTCCGCTGGCCATGGCGGGCCTGCTGAACCCGATGCTCGCGGGCGCCGCGATGGCGTTCTCCTCGGTGTTCGTGGTCAGTAACAGCCTGCGGCTGCGCAACTTCCGCTCCACCGCGCGGTAGGGGCACAGCGACGAATGGGCGGGACGGCGATCGGCCGTCCCGCCCATTCGTGTCGAATCGTTGTGAACAAGAAGTTCAAAGGAATCAGAGAGCGGATGACGGGATTCGAACCCGCGACCCTCACCTTGGCAAGGTGATGCGCTACCAGCTGCGCTACATCCGCATTGCGCGATATCGGCTCGGAGTGGATATCCGCTCGGCGTCATCGTGCGACGCCAAACTTTAGCGGTAAGGCGCGTCTGCTACCAAACCGGCTTGTCACCGGGTGTCTTTCGCCGGTGAAGGTCTACTGCTGGTCGGCGTTGTTGCGTTCGGCCCGTGCGGCCGCCTTCGCCGCGGCTTCGGCGGCGTCCATGGCGTCGGCCTCCTCCAGCGTGGGCGCGGAGCCGCCGAGTCGGGCCGGGACCCAGTAGGCGCCGGGTTCGTGCTGGTAGTCGCGCTGCACCTCGAGCAGCATGCGCTGCATGGTCTCGCGTAGCCGGGCGGTGAGGTCGGCGGCCGGTTCGTAGGGCTGGATGGGTTCGCCGACCGCGATGGAGATCGGGGTGTTGGTGCGGCCGAGGCGCTTCGGGAAGCCCTTGGTCCACACCCGCTGCGCGCCCCAGATGACGATCGGGATGATCGGCACATCGGCTTCGATGGCCATGCGCGCCGCGCCGGATTTGAATTCCTTGATCTCGAAGCTGCGGCTGATCGTCGCCTCGGGATACACCCCGACCAGTTCGCCGCGACGCAGATAGTCGAGGGCGGCCTGATAGGAATCCGCGCCCGCGCCGCGATCGACCGGAATATGTTTCAGCGCCCGCATGATCGGGCCGGAGATCTTGTTGTCGAAGACCTCTTTTTTGGCCATGAACCGGATGTAGCGCTTGGGCGTGCGCACCGGAAGTCCGGCGTAGGTGAAGTCCATGTATCCGGTGTGGTTCACCGCGAGAACGGCGCCACCGGACGCGGGGATGTGTTCATCGCCGGTGACGGTGAACTTCAGACCTTCAACGAAGAAGACGGTACGGGCCAGGCCGATGATCGTCCGGTAGACGGGTTCCACAATTCCGCTAGCGTAGTCGCTGCCCGTCCGATCCGGCAGTGCGCCGCGATAACACGTTCGGCGCAGCGACCCGCCGTCCGCTCCGCGTGCGGTCCGGGTGCGCGCGCGGCGACCGGTGCGCACCGCGTCGGCGGTGGTCGGGCGATCGGCCAACGCACGTCCTGTCACAGGCACGAAGAAAGGTGATCGTCGAAGTGGAACGCGTCGAGCAGATGTCGCAGGTACCCCGCCGTAGCGCCTCGAACGTCACTCGTCCCCGCTCGACGACACATCCGGCGGGCTCCGACGCCGATCCTCGACGCAGGACCGATGGTGCGACGACGTTCCGGGGGCGGGCCGCCACGGTGGCGCGTCCCGTCGTGATCGGCCTGGCGGTCGCCGGTGCCGTCCTGCTCACCGGATGCGATTCGGCGGTGGGCATCCCCGGCGACGATCCGGCCACGACCACCCCCGTGACAACGCCGCCCGCGGCGATCCCGGCGCAGACGCCGCCCGCACCGCCCACCCCGCCGGTTCCGGCCGACGCTCCCCCGGTGGGCGCGGTGCCCGGACTGCCGGCGGCGGCGCCCGCGATGCAGCGCTGGGCCGTCGACCTGGAAACCCGCACCATCGCACAGTTGCAGGCCACCTGCTGGACGCTGCCACCGCTGACCGTCGCGGAAATGTACGCCGACCCGCAGCCGGTGCTCGCGGCGTTGGCCCAGCCGGGCACGGCCACCGACGACGTCGTCACCTGGCGTGGTGCGGGCACCACCGTCACCGTCGAGCGAGCCGCGCTCGACTCCGGGTACGCCTGTCCACGGGTATACCCCGCAGGCGTCGAACCCGGCTACGACGATGCCGACGCCCGCCACACCGTGCGCCGCTATCTGGCCCGGCTCACCGGCGACCCGCTGGATGCGGCCGATCAGGAAGGCACCCATCCGCTGCTGTGCCCGGCGACTCCGGCGACCTGGGATCCACAGGGCACCGGAAGCCCGGTGCGCGCACCGCTGGCCGACAATCCCGGACAGCTGACCGGCACGACCGCCTTCGCCGATCAGCAGATCAACTCATCGCCGCTGCGTGCCGGATATGTCCGGGTCCAGGTGCCGGTCACCAACTCGTCGGGTGTGACGCAGAACCGCACCTTCACTCTCGGTGAGGCCGCAGACGGCTACTGCATCGGGGACGTTTCCCCGTAACGACTACCCTGGACGACCGGCTGACAGTACGGAAACACCGCGGTTCAGGAGGAATAGGCTCGTGCAGATCACCAGCGTCGGACATGCGGGTTTCCATATCCAGACGACGGCCGGATCGATCCTCTGCGATCCCTGGGTGAATCCCGCCTATTTCGCCTCCTGGGTCCCGTTCCCGGACAACACGCAGCTCGATTGGGACGCGCTGGGCAACTGCGATTTCCTCTACGTCTCCCATCTGCACCGCGACCACTTCGACGCCGAGAACCTCGCCGCCCACGTCAACAAGGACGCCACCGTCCTGCTGCCGGACTATCCGGTCCCGGATCTGCGCCGGGAGCTGGAGAAACTCGGTTTCCACAAGTTCTTCGAGACCGAGGATTCGGTCAAGCACACGGTGACCGGGCCCGGCGGCGATCTCGAGATCATGATCATCGCGCTGCGGGCCCCCGCCGACGGCCCGATCGGCGACTCCGGACTCATCGTTTCCGACGGCGAGACCACCTGCTTCAATATGAACGATGCCCGCCCGGTGGATATGGACGTGCTGCACGACGCGTTCGGGCACATCGATATCCACCTGCTGCAATATTCGGGCGCCATCTGGTACCCGATGGTCTACGACATCCCCAACCGCACCAAGTCGAATTTCGGTAAGCAGAAACGGCAGCGCGGTATGGACCGGGCCCGTAGCTATATCGAACAGGTCGGCGCGACCTGGGTGGTGCCGTCGGCCGGGCCGCCGGTCTTCCTCGACGAGGAGCTGCGCTATCTCAACGACGACCGCGGCGACGAGGGCAACATCTTCCCCGATCAGATGGTGTTCCTCGAGCAGATGCGGATCCACGGCAACGAGGGCGGGATCCTGATGATCCCCGGTTCGGTGGCCGAGGTGCACGGCGGCGAACTGGCCCTGACCCACCCGTTCGATCCGGCGGAGATCTACGACGACAAGGCCGCCTATATCGAGCGGATGGCCGAGCGCATGGCGCCGGTGATCGCTGCCGAGAAGGCATCCTGGGCGACCGGCGAGGGATCGCTGCTGGAACCGCTGAAGGCGCTGTTCGAGCCGATCATGGTGCAGAGCGACCTCATCTGCGACGGCATCGGCTATCCCGTCGGCCTGGTGATCGGCGAGGAAACCGTGGTGCTGGACTTCCCGAAGCGCCTGGTGCGCGGCCCGATCGAGGGCGAGGGCAAATACCGCTACGGCTTCCGGATCGCGCCGGAGCTGGTGCGCACCGTACTGCGCGATAACGAGCCGGACTGGGTGAACACCATCTTCCTGTCCACCCGGTTCCAGGCGTGGCGCATCGGCGGCTACAACGAGTTCCTCTACACCTTCTTCAAATGCCTCACCGATGAGCGCATCGCCTACGCCGACGGCTGGTTCGCCGAAGCCCACGACGATTCCGCGTCCACCGAGCTGGCGGGCTGGGAAGTGCAACGCCGCTGCCCCCACCTCAAGGCCGACCTGTCCAAATTCGGTGTCGTCGAAGGCAATACGCTCACCTGTAATCTGCACGGCTGGCAGTGGGATCTGGAATCCGGGCGCTGCAAGACCTCCAAGGGGCATGAGCTGCGCTCGCGCAAGCTGGTCTGAGCGCGCACGGCGGATCCCGATCGCCGGGGCCCGGCTCGCAGCGGGCCGGTTGCGGGCCCTGGACCATAGGGGGTCGACGGCGGCACCGGATCGGCGGCCGGGTCAGGTCGGCCGTTCGGTACGCCTGCCCATCGGTACGCCCGTCGCCAATGCCACCGCGACCAGCGTGAGGACACAGCCGACGACAGCCGTCATGGACAGTCCAGCGCCGGTGGGTGTGGCGATATCGAGGGCGATCGAAGCGATCAGCTGACCGGCCACCGAGGTGAGTCCGAGCAGTAGCACGCCGATCCAGCGAACGACGAGGACGGCGAGGGCGATGAACACCACGCCGATGACGCCGCCGAGATACAGCCAAGGCTCGGTCGGGAACTCGGCGGGCAGGCCCGCACCCGCGACGACCATGGCCTCGATGACGAGCAGTCCGATGAGGCCGACGGCGAAGTTGATGCCGGTCGCCGGGAACGGTCCGCCGACCGCGCCGACTCGGCCGTTCACCGCCTGCTGCCAGGCCAGACCGATACCCGCAAGCGCTGGCACGAGGATGAGCACCGCCGCGGGGACCTCGGCCAGGGCGGTCGGCGCCGAGAGCGCACCGCTCACCTGTGCGCTGCCGAGCCCGGCCAATGCCACCGCGAACACCGCGAGGACAGCGGCGCCGACGCGGCGCGACGTCACCGGAGTGCGGCCGCCCGGCGCCAACCCGAGCCGGTCCACCACCAGGCTGCTCGTCAACTGACCCGCCACCACGGCGACGGTGAATGCGGTGACCCCGAGCGCGGTGATGGTCAGGCCCTGACTCGCGACGAAGGCCGCACCGCACAGTCCGCCGAGCAATTGCCATGGCCGCAACTGCCCCGCCGCCACCGCACGCCGGATATCGCCGAGCCCGGTACGCAGCCGCCGTGAGCAGGCGAACGCCGCCGCCAATACCAGCAGACCGGTGCCGAAACTGACGACAGCGGCGGCGATTCCGTCGTGCAGCCGCGCGCCGAGCGCACCGTTGATCCGCGCCTGCACCGCCACCCCGGCCCCGATCGACATGCCGAGACCGAGCCCGAGCCGCATGTGCACCGCCACCGCGCCACCTTAACCGCGTACGGCCCGGCCACCACGGTGTGTACCGGCGAGCTTCGGCCGACCAGTAATACCGATATCGAGGACGGCAACACGCGCCCCTGCGTCGACACCATCGCCGTCCACCGCACACAGCGGAGGGCACGCGTCATCCGCTGTGGTCGACCACCCGGCTCGGCACCGACGATCGGCGCGGCAACCACGCCGGTGTCACCGCCGCGATCGCCAGCACTGCGAATCCGAGCAATGCGACCGTCGCCGACATCGACAACCACACCGTCACCAGTGCGACGAAGCCGAAGGCCATCAGCGAGACCACCTCCGACAGCAGCCCGGACACCGAGGTCACCGTGGCTCGCGCCGGACCCTCGATGGCGTCCTGGAGCCGCGCCTCGGCGACCACGGTCGCGTTGTAGACGATGCCGTACGAGATACCGAGTGCGATGAATCCCGAACCGGTCAGCACGTACACCGCCGCGGGCCACCGCACCGCGAGCCCGACCACCACCGCACCGGCGATGAACAGCACACCGGCCACCGCGACGGCGATACCCATGGTGCGTGCCCGCATCGTCTCGGTCCGGCCCGCCGTCACCGAACCGATCAGCGAGCCGACCACCGTGACAGCCACCAGCAGCGGCACCACCGCGGTCGCGACCCCCGCCTCTCCCGCCACCAGCGCGAAATACTCGTCGAAGGCGGTGATGCCGTACAGCAGGGCGCCGAGCAGAACGCCGTTGCGCACGCTCTTGATCCGGGTCGCCTCGCGCACACCGGATCTCAGCATGGACAGATAGCGTGCGATCGGTCGAGCGGTCGACCGCGGTTCTACAGCCGCTGGCTCGGCGGTTTCGTCGTCGAGTTCGTCCACCTCCGCCGTCGACACCGCTTTCGGTGCGGCGGGCAGGGTGCACGCGACGACGGTGTGCGCGGCCGCCATCGCCACACTCACCCAGCCGATCAACGGATAACCGCCGACCAGATACAGCGGGGTCGCGGCCAGGATGGCGATCAGCGCGGCGGTTTCGGTGGCCGCCCTCGAATAGCCGAGGATGCGTGGGAAGGCCGAGGGTTCACCGCGTGCGCTGAGTTCGTCGTAGAGCAGCGCCTCGAACGTCCCGGACTGCAATGCCCCCGATATGCCCCAGACCACGAACCCGGCGGCGAAGCCGAGGTAGGTCGGCAGCACGGTCCACAGCGTGAATCCCGCGGTGAGCAGCACGCCGCTGAGTATCAGCAGGCCGCGTCGCGAGACGGTATCGGCCCACGCGCCGGAGGGCACCTCGAGCAGGAACGCCGTCGCCGACCACAGGGCGAACAACGAGGAGATCTGCCCGGCGTTCAGGCCGTGGTCGGCGAACAGCAGGGCGTAGACGGCGTAGAGCGGGAAGAAGTCGCCGAGTGCGGCGAACAGCACCGCCCGTACGGTCAGCGCACGCATGCCGATCGCCTCGGCCGATCCGACCGGACCGAATCAACAGCCGTAGATGAGCAAACGCATGTGATCAGCATCGTCGTAGACGGCAACACCGGTCAAGGGGTTATCAGCCGAGCGGGACCCAGCCATTGCGATCGGCGTCGGCGCCCGGACCGACCCGACCCTGATTCTGGTTCAGATCGCTGATCAGTTCCGCGACCGGATGCGAATCGCTGTAGTGGTAGCCCTGGGCCAGCGCGAAACCGAGTTCGGTGAGCACCGCGGCCTGGTATTCGGTCTCCACGCCCTCGGCGATCACTTGCAGGTCCAGCGATTTACTCAGCGCGGCGATCACCCCGAGCAGCGGCGGCGCGGGTGAATCCGAGCGGATCGCGGCCACGAAGGACTGGTCGACCTTGATGATGTCGCTGGGCAGCGTGGCCAGCCTGCTCAGCGAGGAGTAGCCGGTGCCGAAATCATCGATGGCGATGCGCACGCCACGGTCGCGCAGCGTGTGCAGATTCGTGATGGCGGTCTGTGATTCGGCGGCGAGTTCGCTCTCGGTCACTTCGAGCACCAGCTGATCGGCGGGCCATCCGGTGCTGTTCAGGATGTCGGTGACCCGATCCGCGTACCCGGTCTCGGCCAGCTCGAGCCCGCTCACATTGACATTGAGGGTGAGATCGAGTTGGGCGAAGGTTTCCTGGAGCCGCGCGGCGTCGGCGCAGGCCCTGCGCAACACCAGTTCGTCCAGATCGGAGATGAGGTCGTATTCCTCGGCCACCCGGATCAGGCCCTCGGTGGTGACGTCGGGCTGCGCGCTCGACGACCACCGCAGCAGCGCCTCCACCCCGACCGCCTTGCCGCCGCCCTCGCTCAGGCTGACGATCGGCTGATAGTGCACATCGAGCGCGCCCCGGTCGATGGCCTCGCGCAGTTCCACCGCCAGCGGCAGCTGCCGCGAGGATTCCAGCACCGTCCGGTTGCGTCCGGCCTGCTTGGCCCGGTACAGCCCCACATCGGCGCGGCTCACCAGCAGCGAACCGGATTCGCCCGGCTGCCAGGACGTCACACCGGCCGAGCAGCCGGTGGTGACGGCGGCGCGCAGCTGTTCGGTCAGCAGGATCGCGGCCTGTTCGGTGGTGCCGGGCAGCAGCAGGGCGAAGACGTCGCCGCCGTAGCGGGCCAGCCGCTGATCGGGGGCGAGCAGTTTGCCCCAGGTATCGGCCACGCGCTGGAGGACGGCGTCACCGGCGCGGTGCCCGAGATGGTCGTTGACCTTCTGGAACCGGTCCAGATCGACCAGGACCAGCGCGAGCCCCTCCTCGGAGCGGGTGGCGTTCTCGATGGCGGTATTGAGGGCCCGATCGAATCCGCGCCGGTTCAGCAGTCCGGTCAGCACATCGATATCGGCTTGTGAGGCCATCCGGGTGAGAATCCCGACGACGACGCCGACACCGAAGGTCACCCCGGCCGGGATCAGGCCCGACCACCAGGGCAGCCCGTCACGGGTCGGCAGCACCAACAGACAGGCCGCCATGGCGAACGCGATATGCGCCATCGCCAGCGGCCAGACGAAGAACAGCGCCGCATCACAGGCCACGAACACATAGAACGAGGCGAGCGTGATCGCGCCGACCGTGTTCGGGAAGGCGTAAACGGCGATGGTGACCAGGATCGTCGCGATGGCGACGTAGCCGTGGTGGATGCTGTGCGGCAGCCGCGGACCCCAGCCCAGCAGGCTGATGCCGAGCAGTAGTGCGACCGCGGCCGCACTGCCCACCAGCGGGCGATTGCCCTCGTCGCCGGGCGCGACGGCCGTGATCACCAGGCCGAGCGCACCACCCATCACATAGAAGGCCCCCGTGGTCCTCGACATGACCATGGCCGTCGCCAACGCAGACGCGGCCCGCACCCGGGTCCGGGTATCGCCGCGAGACCCGATTCCTCGCACGACCGACAGCCTAGACAAGACCCGACCCCCCGGTTGCCACATCACAGGAATCGGACATCAGGACCGACCATGGCCGAACACGCGGGCTACTTCGGGACCGTCAACACGTCGGTACCGACGAACGGAACCAGCGCATCGGGCACCCGCACCGAACCATCGGCCTGCTGGTGGTTCTCCAGCAGCGCCACGATCCATCGGGTGGTGGCCAACGTGCCGTTGAGCGTCGCGGCGATCTGCGGTTTGCCGTTCTCGTCGCGGTAACGCACCGACAGCCTGCGGGCCTGGAAGGTGGTGCAGTTCGAGGTGGAGGTGAGTTCCCGGTAGGTCTGCTGGGTCGGCACCCAGGCCTCACAGTCGAACTTGCGGGCGGCCGAGCTGCCGAGATCGCCCGCCGCGACATCGATGATCCGGTAGGGCACCTCGATGGCGGCGAGCATCTCGCGTTCCCAGGCCAGCAGCCGCTGATGTTCGGCGTCGGCGTCCTCGGGACGGCAGTAGACGAACATCTCGACCTTGTCGAACTGGTGCACCCGGATGATGCCGCGGGTGTCCTTGCCGTAGCTGCCCGCTTCCCGGCGGAAGCACGACGACCAACCGGCGTAGCGCTTGGCGCCGCCGCTCAGGTCGAGGATCTCGTCGGAGTGGTATCCGGCCAGCGGCACCTCCGAGGTGCCGACCAGGTACAGATCGTCATCGGCCAGGTGATACACCTCGGCCGAATGCTGGCCGAGGAATCCGGTGCCCGCCATGATCTCCGGCCGTACCAGTACCGGCGGGATCATCATGGTGAAACCGTTGGCCACCGCGCGCTGCGCCGCCAGCTGCAACAGGCCCAGCTGCAACAGCGCGCCGTAACCGGTGAGGAAGTAGAACCGCGCGCCCGAGACCTTCGCGCCGCGCTCCATATCGATCAGGCCGAGCGATTCGCCCAGCTCGAGATGATCTTTGGGGGTGAAGTCGAACTCGGGCGGCGTGCCGACGGTTTCCAGCAGGACGAAATCGGCTTCGCCACCCGACGGCGCGCCTTCCTGCACGACATTGGAGATGGCGCGCTGCGCGGCGTCGAGATCGGCGTCGGCGGCGTGCTGGGCCGCCTCGGCCTCCTTGACCTTGGCCGACATCTCCGTGGCCTCGGCGAGCAGCGCCGGGCGCTCCTCCTTGCTCGCCTTACCGATCTTCTTGCCCATCGCCTTGTGTTCGGCGCGCAGATTGTCGGCGGTGGCGACCGCGGCCCGGCGCGCGGCGTCGGCCTCGAGCAGCGCGTCGACGAGGGCGGGATCCTCGCCACGGGCCTGCTGCGAGGCGCGGACGGCGTCGGGATGCTCGCGCAGGAATCGGAGGTCGATCATGGCTGACCAGCCTAGTTGGCGGCACCCCCCGGACGTAATCGGATATCGGTTCGACCCCGTGGAACGCCGCCCCTACCGCGCGCCCGGATCACCGGATACTCGCCGCGACCCCGCCCGCAGGCGCATAGTTGTTCTGTGGCCACCACTTTCGACGACACCGCAATCGACAACGCATTGGCCGAACTGGCCGCGGGCGAGAAGGTGTGGGCGAGCACGCCGTTGCGCCGCCGCCGCGAACTCCTCGACGATCTGCATGCCCGTACCGCGCGCTTCGCCGCCGACTGGGTACGGGCCGCATGCACCATCAAACAGCTCGACGAAGACTCCGCGCTGGTCGGCGAGGAATGGATGTCGGGGCCGCTGACCCTGTTGCAGGCCACCACCGCACTCGCCGAAACGCTGCGCGCGCTCGAGTCCGGACGCAGCCCGCTCGACGGCATCTCCTTGACCTCCGCGCCCGGCGGCCGGGTCGCGGTGCCGGTACTGCCGCACGGGCCCCACGACAAACTGCTGCTCAGCGGGTTCTCCGGGGAGGTATGGCTGCGGAAGGGCGTCGATGCCGAGACCGCGCGGCGTAAGGCGGGACTCGCCCAGCTCGAACCGGCCGCGACGGGCGGGGTCGGCGTGGTCCTCGGCGCGGGCAACATCATGTCGATCGCCCCGCTGGACACCCTGTACGAGCTGTACGCGAACAACCGGGTCGTGGCGCTGAAGCTGAATCCGATCACCGATCCGCTGTTCACGGTGTTCGAGATGATCTTCGCCCCGCTCATCGAACTCGGCGTACTGCGCATCCTCACCGGCGGCGCGGCCGAGGGCGGCTACCTGGTGCGGCACCCCGACGTCGCGCATGTGCATATGACCGGCAGCGCCCTGACCCATGACGCCATCGTGTGGGGCACCGGCCTCGATGCACTCGGAACGCCGACACGACCGGCGGCCGCTGCTGGACAAGCCGATCACCAGCGAACTCGGCGGCGTCTCGCCTACCATCGTGGTGCCGGGCGAATGGTCCGAGGCCGATCTGCGCTACCAGGCCGCGCATGTGGCCACCCAGCGGCTGCACAACGGCGGCTACAACTGTGTGGCCGCGCAGACCGTGGTGCTGAGCGCACAGTGGCCGCAGAAGGAGCGGTTCCTGCGCGAGCTGCGCAAGGCGATCGCCGAGGCGCCGCAGCGTCCGGCCTACTACCCGGGCAGCGATAAGCGGGTATCGGAGGCGCTGGCCTCGTATCCGGATGCCACCCGGCTCGGCCCCGGCAGGCTGCTGGTGGAAGATCTGCCCGCGGCCGACACCGCGCTGTTGCGCACCGAGTACTTCGCGCCCGTGCTCGGCGTCGTCGAACTGACCGCCACGAGCGGTGGTGAGTTCCTGTCACGGGCGGTGGACTTCGCCAATGATGAGTTGACCGGCACCCTCGGGGCGAACATCATCGCGCATCCGACCAGCATCAAACGGCTCGGTATCGCCTTCGACCGGGCGGTGGAGCGGCTGCGCTACGGCACCGTCGCGATCAACGCCTGGACCGGGCTCGCGTTCCTCACGCCCCGCGCGTCCTGGGGCGCCTACCCGGGGCACACCCTGGAGGATGTGCAGAGCGGCATCGGCATCGTGCACAACGCGCTGCTGCTCGACGATGTGGAGCGCACCGTCGTGCGCGGCCCGTTCCGCCCGGCGCCGCGTTCGGTGCTGCACGCGGAGTGGGCGCTCTCGCCCAAGCCGCCGTGGTTCGTCGACAACGCCACCGCCGCGTCCACCGGGCGCAGGCTCACCGAGTTCTACGCGGCGGGCAACCCGGCCCGGCTGCCGGGGGTGTTCGCCTCGGCACTGCGCGGGTGAGGCGACACCCCCGGTCACACGCCATAACCGACGGCCTCATGGCACGGTGGCGCACAACACTGCCATGATGGATCGCGATGACCTCCGATAACGCGCCAACGCCCCCGCCGGTGCCCGAGCCCGCTCGGGACGGTGATCCGTCGCGGCCCACCGATGGCCGCTCCGCTCGCGGCTCCGCCGGTCGGCGTTCGTCCGGTGCCCCGTTCGGCCGGTCGAAACCGCGGCAGGGACGGCCGTCGCAGGATGCGGCGGGCCCCGCGGAGGGCACCGATGCCGCGTCCGGGTCCAAGTTGCTGTTGTCCGCGCCGAAATTGCGCTGGGGCCTGCTCGCGGTCGCCGTCGGCGCGGTGACCGCGGCCATGGTGACGCTGTTCGTCACCGGCTTCGACAACGATTCCGGCCTGGAGGCGCACAACCCGGCCGTCGCCGTCCCGGCAGGCGCCGAGAAGACCTTCGGCACCGCCACCCGCGGCGACTGCCTCAGCTGGACCGCGCCCGACCGGTCCGATCTAGTCGAGGTCGACTGCGCCGACAAGCATATGTTCGAGGTCACCGCCGATATCGACCTGAGCAGGTATCCGGGCAAGGAATTCGGCCCCGGTTCACGCTTCCCGGATTCGCTGCGGTTCACCGAACTCAAAGAGGAGCACTGCGTCACCGCCGCGCAGCAGTACCTCGGCGGACAGTTCGATCCGCGCGGGCGCTTCGTCGTCGGCCTGATGTACCCGAGCCCGGAGGGCTGGGCCAAGACCGGAGATCGCAAGCTGCGCTGCGGTCTTCAGGCCGCTGGTCTGACCGGTGCGGCGTCCGCACCGCTGCCGACCACCGGAACCGTGCGGGACAACGATCAATCCAAGGTGTTCGCGCCCGGCGTCTGCCTGGGCATCAACCAGAACCTGCCCACCGATCCGGTCGACTGCACCCAGCCGCATGCGGTGGAGATCGTGGCGACCGTCGATCTCGGCACGCGCTTCCAGGGACCGCCGCCGCCGAAGGAGGAGCAGGACAAGTTCGTCGAGGGTGAATGTGCCCGGCTGTCCACCGACTACCTGGGTGGCCCGGATGTGCTGCGCAACAAGACCTTGACGCTGTTCTTCGACTACATCGATGCGCGCAGCTGGCTGGCGGGCAGCCGCAAGCTCGACTGCATGGTCGGCAAGGGCGCCGATCAGGAAGGGTTCGCACCGATCACCGGATCGGCCAAGGGCGACATCCTGATCAACGGCCAGGCTCCGGTTCCGCCGCCGAGCGACGGCCGCTACACCCCGCCGCCACTGCCCGGCGCCGCACCGCTGCCCGCGCAGCCGCGATAGGCGGTCGACGACGTCCATGCCGGTCGCCATGTCCGAGGACCGCTTCGAAGAGCTGGTCGCCGACGCCCTCGATCTCATTCCGCCCGAACTCGCCCGAGCCATCGACAATGTCGTGGTGCTGATCGAACCTCGCAATCCGGAGGATCCACATCTGCTCGGGCTGTATCACGGAATCGCGTTGACCGAGCGCGACAGTCAGTACGGTGGCGCGCTGCCGGATACGGTCACCATCTACCGAGATGCCCTGCTGGAGATATGCGCCGATGAGAACGAGGTGGTCGAGGAGGTGGCGATCACCGTGATCCACGAGATAGCACACTATTTCGGGATTGACGAAGACCGGCTCCATCAGCTGGGATGGGGCTAGCCTTAGCCCGAGCTGTATGCGAACCTATGGATGGGGGTTCGCATCCGGCAGATAAGACCGGAAGAAACTCTGGACTCGAGGGAACCGATCGCGGTGCTGTCGCGTCCAATGTACTCGTAGGGGGAATTCTCGTGGTTCCACCGAACAGCTACCACTAGAAGGAGTCGAGACATGATCGGCAACGTGCACGTCACACCGGAGATCATCCTCGCCGCGAGTGTCGAGCTGGATCTGCTCGCCGACCGTCTGGCAGGTGCGGCCGCTCTGGCAGGCCCGGCAACCCATGTCCTCCCCTCCGGCGCCGAGGAGGTGTCGCTGATGGCCGCCAACCACTTCAACCACGCGGCCTTCACCCACGACAGGTCGGTCGCACAGGCCATCCTCGAATTGCACCACGCCGCCGCGATCCTGCGTACCCAGCTCGCGCAGTACCTGGCCGAGGACGCCACATCCGCTGGCATCGTCACGCTCACCGGCGCGCCGTTCACTTCGATCGTCGCCTAGCCGACCGCTGATCCGGCTCCGAGCTTCACACAAGGGGAGAATCCAATCATGACCGCAGGAATCACCGGGGTGTTCTGGCTGCCCCGCATGGCCGAGTTCAACTCCGTCGCGCTCAACGCGGGCGCGCACGCCGTTCCGATCTCCGCCGCCGCCACCTCGTGGGGGACGCTGACCGGCGCCTGGGTGGACGCGACCGCGACCGTCACGCGGGTGATGGCCGAGGTCGGCCTCGGCTTGCAGAGCATCAACGGCATCGGCGCGCTGGCCCGGCTCGGCGCCTTCACCGCCTGGGCCGGACAGCAGAGCGTCATGGCCGCCACGATGGGCAGCAAGGCCGCCGCCAACGCCACTGCCTACACCGTCGCCTCGCTCGCCATGCCGAGCCTGCCCGAGATCATCGCGACCAATACCGCCGTCGCCGTATCCGCCAACCCGGCCGGTGCGATGTCGGGTGCGTTCGAGGCGGCCGAAATCGCCAAGCACGCCATGGACATTCGCGCCGCACTGGTGATGGAAACCTACGAGGCCGCGACCACCGCGACCGTCGTCACTCCCGGTGAGTTCATCAACCCGCCGCCGATCGCCAACGGTGCCGGTTCCGCCGATGCCGCCGCCAATGCCGATCAGGCCTTCCAGAGCGGCAGCGGCGATCCGGTGCAGACCGCACTCGCCGCCGCCGGTGCGGTGGTGCAGAACCCGGCGATCAGCAGTGCGGTCACCCAGGTCGCGAATGTGGCCGGTTCGGTGGCCACCAGTGGTGTGAGCACCGTCGGCAACCTGGGCGCCAATGCCATCGCCGCCGTCACCAGCTCGGGTGCGCCCGGCGCCTCGGCCATGGCGCCGATGGGCATCGCGACCGGTGGCGCCGCAGCCGCCGCGGGCGCGTCCACGCGCGCCGCCGGTATGGGTGCCTCCGTCGGCATGGGCGGCAACAGCACGTTCAAGGTGCCGGAGGGCTGGGGCGCGCCGCCGGTCGGCAGCGGTGCTGGTGCCGCCGCTCCGGTCACCGAGGTCGCCGTCGCGCGTACCGAATCGGCCGCGCCGATCCGTCCCGCCAACAGTGGTCCAACCAGTCCGCTGATGGGTCGCGGTACGGCCAACTCCGAGGACGACGAGTCCGAGCACAATGGCGCCGATTACCTGCGGGCCGACCACTTCACCGACGGCCGCCTCGCCGCCGACGGTGTCATCGGTGGCGATCCCGCCGGAACGGCCAAATGACGGTACTCGGTGCCGGTCGCGGCCCGGCGACGCTCGGCGCCGTCACGCTGTCGCTCGACGAAATGCAGTTCCTGCTGGAACATTTGCAGATCGACGAGGTTCCCGTCGTGTTGAACGCGATCGGGCGCTACGACAACGAGACGGCGCACGATGCGGCGCTGGCCGTGGCCGCCCAGTCGCTCACCGAACGGGAACTGCTCGACGGTGAGGTCGTGCACCCGGAACTCGCCGATCGGCTGCGCGGACTGTACCGCCCGCACTGGGTGATCGCGCTGCGGTTGGTCGTCGCCGGTCAGGTGAGCCGGATGTGTCTGTCGAAGGGCGACGATCTGGTGACCGTCGCCCTCCGCGGGCCCACGTCCTACGTGATCGACGAGGCCGACGAAGATCTGCCCGGCCCGGTCCTGTCGGCGCTCGGCCCCGCGGAGGGGCTCGAGCTCACCGGCATGAACGCGCCGACCGAGCAGCTGCTGCCGATCTTCGAGGATCTCGGTGACGCGGCGGCCACCACCGCCCGCCTCAGCGAGGTGTGCAATCCGCCGCGCGATGCGCAGGTACTCGCCTCGGCGCTGGTGCATCTCGAATCGCATGCCGAGATCGTCGGTGTGGTCTACGGCGACGGCACCCGCGAAATCGCCGACAACCATATCGCCGTCTACAACACCCGCGCCGGTCGCTTCATCGCGACGGCCAGCATGTCCGACGACGGCGTCAAATGGACCTCGTTCAGCAGCGGCAACAATGCCCGCTTGCGTACGGCGCTCCTGGATCTGATCAATTCCCTGCCGGAACGCGAGGATTTTCCGGGTAATCCGGCCCTGGCCTGATCGACCGATCCGTCAATCCATCCGCGCACCGCGCCCGGTCACGCCACACGACCGGGCGCGGTGTCGTTTCGCGGCCCTGTCCTCGGCCCCAGGTGTCCGCCCACCCGCCGACTCCGGCAGGCAGCGACCGCGGGCCCGACAGGGAAGACACGGCATCGTTTTCGGGTACCGACAGCCGAATGGACCGCGATATCGATTCGGCACGACAAGGATTCGGATCCGACCGTCGACTCGGATGCGAGTTCGACCCGCTCAGCCGTCGAGTCGGGCACGCACCGATTCGGCCCACGTCCGTCGAGTCGCGCACGCCCGATTCGGTTGGACGCGAACAGATCCGACTGCGCCGCTCAGCCCATCGGGTCGTCGGCGCCGAGCGCGGGAGCGCGGCCGAACGGTGGGGTGTAGCGGCCCCAGCGCACGCACTCCCAGGTGCCGTCCTGGCGCGGGGCCAGTTCGATGGTCTCGGTGTTGTCGAGATGGTTGTCGATGGTGAACGGCGGTGCGACGCCGGTGAGGGTTCGCGCCACCAAACGCATGGCGGCACCGTGGTTCACCAGCAGCACATCACCGGCGTCCGCGCCCGCCAGATAGCCGTCGCGCAGATCGGTGATCGCGGGCAGGAATCGGTCGAGCACCTCCTGCCCGGACTCCCCGCCGGGCAGACGCTGCGCCAATTCCCCCTCGTGCCAGGACCGGTAGACCCGCAGGAACAGCTCATGCGCCTCCTGGCTGTTCTCCCCCTCCAGATCACCGACCTGCACCTCGTGCACACCGTCGAGCACCCCGGCCGATACGCCCGTCGCGCCCTCGATGAAACCCGCGGTCTGCCGGGCCCGCAATGCCTGCGATGACAGCAGCAGTCGCGGCGGGATGGTCAGCCGCGAGCCGAAGGTCTTGGCCTGCGCCGCACCGCGTTGGGTGAGGGGCAGGCCGGGCAGGCTGGTATCGAGGATGCGCGCGACATTGCCCTCGGTCTCACCGTGCCGCACCAGAATCAGTTTGCCGGTCACAGGTCGGCAACCCCCTTTCGCAATCGGTCCAGCCATTGCGCGGACTCCTCGTCCGATGGCGGCGGCGTCCCGGTCGCCGAGGTGGCGGGCCAGGAGCCGAGGTACCGGATCCGGGCCGTACGGTGCAGCGCCTTGAGCGCCTCGGCGACAGCCGTATCGTCGATATGGCCGACGCAGTCCAGATAGAACCGGTAGGTGCCCATTCCCGTTCGGGTCGGCCGCGATTCGATACGGGTCAAATCGATACCGCGGGTGGAGAATTCGCCGAACGCCCGCATGAGCGCGCCGGGTTCGTTCGGTAGTTCGAGTACGAGGGAGGTGCGGTCGGCGCCGGTGGGCCGCGGCGCCACGCGCGGGGTGGTGACCAGGACGAACCGGGTGATCGCGTCCTCGTGGTCGGCCACGCCTTCGGCCAGCGCCACCAGGCCGAGGCGCTGTCCGGCCAGGGTGGTGGATACCGCGGCGTCGGCGTGTCCGGCGAGCACGTCCTCGGCGGCGGCCGCATTGGAGGCCGATACGTAGCGCGCAGCATCGGGGAGGTTGCGCTCGAGCCAGAGCCGCACCTGCGCGGCGGCGACCGGATAGGCCGCCACCGACCGCACATCGGCGAGCGTGGTCCCGGCACGGGCGAGAATCGCGAAGCTCACCTCGAGTTCGGTCTCGGCGATGATCTGGAGCCGCGGCCCGACGGCCAGCGAATCCAGCGTTGCCGGGATGGAGCCCTCCACCGAACTCTCGATCGGCACCACCGCGCCGTCGACCTCGCCGGAACGGATCAGGTCGAGCGCCGCGCCCTGGCTCGGCGCGGCGATCCGCTCGACCGGCCCGTCGAAGGACCCCGAGGTTTCGAGTTCGGCGAGGGCCATCTCGGTGAAGGTTCCCGAGGGCCCGAAATACGCTATTCGCGGCACGCCTACGAGATTACTTGCGTTGTCCGGCGCGCCCCGCCGACTTCCCGAGGTAGGGAACGGCCGGGCTATCAGTCGGCGACCGGGCGCAGCATCGCCCCGAGCGCCTGCGTGAGCTGATCCGGACGCTCGGATTCGATGGCGAGCAACACCCCGCGCACCGCTTCGACCGCCTGCGGGTTCAGGCCGGTGAGGAAGGCGGTATCGGGTGTGGTCAGCGCGGTGCGGATGTCCTCACCGCACAGTGCGGCGGCGGTGCCCGCGACGATGGCGAGCGCACGGTCGGGGTCGGCGGTCCGTGCGATCAGACCGGTGTCGGAATGGGCGGCCGCGGCGAGGATATCGGCGATCTCGGCGATCTCGGCCGCCGATTCGATCACCCGGCCCGCGGGCGCCGCACCGGGCGCGACGACGAGGCCGTCGACCAGGTTTCGCCGTGCAGGCACCGTCAACGCGACCAGGACCGGCTCGCTGCTCATGACATTCAACTTACCCATCGGCCGCACACAGGTGTTGCGGACATCCCCAGGTTCGCTTAGGTTAGGTTAACCTAATTGAGCAGATGTGAAGTGGGGCACGGCTCACCCAGTGGAGGTTTTGTATGCCGGAGACGATCAGCGCACCGACGACCGCCGAGCGGGTCCGTAGCGCGTGTGCGCATGCCGAGTATTCGGTGCTGGCGCTGCCCGGCACCGATCCCATCTCCACCTCGGTACATCATCTGCGCGAATGCGGTGACGCGGTGATCGCCGTCCCGCGCGACAGCGCCGCCGCCCATGCCGCCGCCTCCGGTACCGCGGGCGCGCCCGCCGTCCTCGAACTCACCGATCACGCCCCGCTTCCGCTGCGTGAACCGGTGCGCGCACTGGTGTGGCTGCGTGGCTGGGTGCGGGCGGTCCCCGCACAGGCACAGCGTGCGCTGGCCACCGAGGTGGCCAAGGAGAACCCCGATCCGGCACTGCTCGACGTCGGCCACACCGCCACCCTGCTGCGGCTGGTGATCAACTCGGCCGTGGTCGCCGACTCCACCGGTGCCGAATCGGTGTGCGCCGAGGAGCTGCGCATGGCTCGGCCCGATCCGTTCTGCACCATGGAATCGGCCTGGCTGCAACATATGGACGCCGACCACGCCGATGTCGTCGCCCAGCTGGCCAGGCATCTGCCGCCGCGGTTGCAGCGCGGCAGGGTGCATCCGCTGGCCATCGACCGCTACGGGCTCACCCTGCGGGTCGAGGGCACCGACGGCGACCACGACTTCCGGCTGCCGTTCGCCACCCCGGCCGACGACGTCGAATCCCTGAGCCGGGCGGTACGAATCCTGGCCGGTTGCCCCTTCCTCAACGGCCTACGCCGCATCTGAGACCACCCTCCTGGCCGCCGGGCAATAGATTCGGCCCATGCGCGATGACGTCGGCCGGGCGGGCACCGGTGAGCTGACCGATCGAGAACGGACCGGTATCCGGCTCGAGATCCTGGTGGTTCTCGGCGTCACCTTCGGGTTGAGCGGGCTCAACGCCGCCTTGTCGCTGGTGGAGAGCGCGCTCGAGCCCGGAGGGGTCGGCGAGCAGACCGTCGCGCTCAATGCGTCGCGCTCGGCGCAGTCGATCATCGACCTGCTGTTCCAGCTACTCGGAGTACTGCGACTGACAGCGTGGGCCGCACTCGGGCTGTACCTGCTGTGGCGCAGCAGTATCGGACCGCGCGCCATCGGCCTGGCCCGCTTGCGGTGGCGGCCTGACGGTCTGCACGGTCTGGTGCTCGCCGCGGTGATCGGCCTGCCCGGACTCGCGCTGTATCTGATCGCGCACGCGGCGGGCGTCAGCGTGACGATCGTGCCGAGCGCACTGGACGAACACTGGTGGCGGCTGCCCACCCTGATCCTGTCCGCCTGCGCGAACTCCGCCGCCGAAGAGATCATCGTGGTGGCCTATCTGATCACCCGCCTGCGTGCGCTCGGCTGGTCGGAGAACCGTTCGCTGCTCGCCTCGGCGCTGCTGCGCGGCAGCTACCACCTCTACCAGGGCCTCGGCGGTGGGCTCGGCAATATCGTGATGGGCGTGGTCTTCGGCCGATACTGGCAGCGCACGGGCCGACTGTGGCCGCTGGTGATCGCCCATGCGGTGATCGACGCGGTCGCCTATACCGGGTACACGGTGCTGCGTGGACGAGTCGGTTGGCTGCCGTGAGCGACGCCGCGGACGTCCGGCGCAGCCGGTTGCGAACACCCGCCCGTGAGCGATGACACCGGCGTTTCGGCGCGCCGTCGGGTAACACAGCGGGCCGAAGTGGGTAAGTAGAGTTCAACATGATGAACGGCGACGACCCACGGAGGCGCCGGGTCCCGCCGCAGGGCGCACCCGGCCGACCGGACGCGCGACCAGGCGAACCGGGGCGTCCCGCCGAACCCGGTATGCGCCGTCCGAGGCCAGGTGAGCCCGAGCCCGGCAGGCGGCCCGCACCGGACGAACATCGCCCCCGACCAGACCCCGGCGCCTACCGCCCGGATGCCAGGCCCACCGAACGCGGCGGATATCCCGCGGGTGAGCCGGGCGCGCGGCGGCCAGGACCCGGCGGTCCCGGTCCTCGTCAGGACGGATACGGCGGCAGGCCCGGTGAGCCCGCCCCGGCAGCCGACCGGCCCGCGCCTCGACGTCCGGGCGCCGAAGGCCCGCGTGGCTTCGAAGCAGACCGATATCGCGACAACCCGGCAGGACGCCCCGGCGAACCGGTCATGCGACGGCCCGAAGGCGGTCAAGGGTTACACAAGAACGGTCCCGGTGCACAGGGACCGCGGCATATCGAGCCGACCCAGGTCCTGCATCGCGACGGCCGTGAGCACGCACCGCCGCTGGCCTGGTCCGAGGTACCCACCCACCGACAGCCGCCGCCTCCCCCGCGCGACGGTGCGACCTTGCGCGAGACGGTCGCCTCCCCCGATCCGGCGTACGCCCCACCCCGGCAGACGGCGCCACCGCGCGATGCCACCCACGCGCCCACGCAGAAACCCGTCCCGTTCCGCGAGGACGAGCCCCCGCGCAGGCGACGTGGCGATGTTCCCCCGCCGCCGCCGAGCCGTCCCCCGCGCGGTGGTGGCCGGGCCCCGCGACCGCCGCGCCCCAAGCGCAAACGGCATATCTTCCGGTGGATTCTGGTCATGCTCGTGGTGTTCGCACTGCTGATCGTGACCGCCGTCATCCAGCTCGATCGCACCTTGAGCCGCATCGACGCATTGGCCGACTACACCGATCGCGTCGGAGACACTCCGGGAACCAACTGGTTGCTCGTCGGCTCGGACAGCAGATCGGGGCTGTCGGCAGATCAGGAGCAAGGTCTCGCCACCGGCGGCGACGTCGGGCCGGAGCGCACCGACACCATCATCCTCGTGCATGTCCCGCCCTCGGGCCGGACGACGCTGGTGAGCCTGCCGCGCGACTCCTACGTCAGCATTCCCGGCTACGGCCAGGACAAGCTCAACGCGTCGTTCGCCTTCGGCGGCCCCCAGCTGCTGGTGCAGTCGGTGGAGATCGCCACCGGCCTGCACATCGACCACTACGCGCAGATCGGATTCGCGGGATTCGCCGGTGTGGTGGACGCGCTCGGCGGAATCGACGTCTGTGTACCGCAACCCATCGACGATCCGCTCGCCGGTATCAACCTCGCCGCGGGTTGCCAGCGCCTCGACGGTCCGCAGGCGCTGGGTTTCGTACGCAGCCGCGCGACCGCGCTCGCCGATATCGACCGGATGAACAACCAGCGGTTGTTCCTGTCCGCGCTGCTGGAACAGGCCACGAGTCCGAGCACGCTGGCCAATCCGTTCAAGCTCTGGCCGATGGCCCGTGACACCGCGAAATCGCTCACCGTCGACAATGGCGATCATATCTGGGATCTGGCCCGGCTCGGCTGGGCGCTGCGCGGCGACACGCTGGCCACCACGGTGCCGATCGGCGGGTTCACCGACACCTCCAGCGGCAATGTGCTGCTGTGGGACCAGGCGAATGCGAGCCGCTTTTTCGAAGCGCTGGCTGCCGGCCGACCCATTCCGGAGGACCTGCGCGGCGAGTAACGTCGGACACATGCCCGACAACGATGTCGACCGGTCCTTCCCGGCCATGCTGCGCGATCAGATCAGGCACGGATTCACCGCGGGCCAGCAGTATCTGGCCGCCGCCGTCTACTTCGAAGCCGAACGGCTGCCCCAGCTGGCCCGACATTGTTACGGCCGCTCCGATGAGCATCGCGGGCATGCGCTGCGCATGGTGCAGCATCTGCTCGACCGCGATCTCGAGGTCACCGTCGGCGGCCTCGACGAGGTGCGGCCCACCTTCGAATCACCGCACACCGCAATAGCTTTCCTCTTGGCGCGGGAGCGGACACTGACCGATCAGATCGTCGAACTCGCGAAGGCCGCCCGCGCCTCGGGCGACTATCTGGGCGAGCAGTTCGTGCAGTGGTTCCTGGAGCAGCAGATGGACGAGGTCGCCGGGATGACCACTCTGCTGACCGTATTCGAGCGGGCCGCCGGCAACCTGTTCGATGTGGAGGAGTTCGCCGCGCGTGAACTGCGCACCACCCCCGCGCCGGTCGCCGGCTCGCTGCCGAAAATGGCTGGGACAGTGCGCAACTAAATTAGGAAACACTATCCTCAATAAGGGTGGACTTGGATGACAAGTGCGCTGACCAGCGTTAACGTCTGTGTCATGTCCAGCCATCCGGAAAGCCCGCGCAGCAAATTCCACAGCCTGCTCCACGATCAGATCCGGCATGAATTCAATGCCGAGCATCAGTACATCGCGATTGCGGTTTGGTTCGACAATGCCGACCTGCCGCAGTTGGCGAAACGCTTCTACGCTCAGGCCGTCGAGGAACGTAACCACGCGATGATGATCGTGCAGTACTTCCTCGATCGGGATATCAGCATCGAAATCGGTGGCATCGACGGCGCGAAATCGCATTTCGAGAATGCCCGCGAGCCCATCGCGCTGGCACTCGCGCAGGAGAAGACCGTCACCGACCAGATCATCCAGCTGGCGAGCACCGCCCGCGAAGAGGGCGATTACCTGGGCGAGCAGTTCATGCAGTGGTTCCTCAAGGAGCAGGTCGAGGAAGTCGCCAATATGAACACCCTGCTCACGATCGCCGATCGCGCCGGGTCGAACCTGTTCGATCTGGAGGAATTCATCGCCCGCGAGATGAGCGGCCCCAGCAATACTTCCGGTGCGCCGTCGGCGGCGGGTGGATCCGTGTAGTACGGCTCACCATTCGCCGAACGACGGCAGCCCCAGCACTTCGCGACGTGCTGGGGCTGCCGTATTTCGCACGGGTCAGCCCGCGCTGGCGCTCAGGGTGCTGATAAGCGTGGTCACAAGCTCGAGAATGGCGTCCATGATTTCCCTACTTTCCTCATCGGCCGGTGAGGTCTCCCTCACCTTCACCAGCTTTCGGTGATGCTGAGAAGGTAGCCCAGCCGAGATTAGAAAGGAGCGTATTTCACAAAATTACTCCACTGGAATTCTGCGCCGGAAACAGCGACGGCTCCGGGCCCGGCATATCGCCGGACACCGAAGCCGCCCTTCACGGTGTGGTTCAGCGCAGCGTGACCTGACGCGACCGCAGCCCGTCCCGCGAACGCCGCTCCTCCGCCGACAGCGGCGCGTCCGAGGCCAACGCCTCGGCCAGCCGGGCCCCGAACTCGATCGCGGGCGCCGCCCACTCGCTCGCATGACGCTCGGGGTCCAGATCGAACACCGGCACCAGCAGCCCGTGCGTGCGGAACGAACCCGCGAAACGCGAACCCTCACCCAGATGCAGACCGCCCGCGGCGTGCAGCCGGGCCAGCGCCAGCATCAGATCGTCCTCCGGCTCCGGGCGCACCCAGCGCACATGCGCCTTCTCGCCCGCGTCGACCCACCAGGCCGCGCCGATCGCGTCGGCGCCGAGATCGAGCCGATCCGAGGGCATGATGGCCTGTTTGGCCTGCTCGATGGTCGCGGCGACCTGCGGATCGGGCTCCACACCTTCGGGCACCCACCAGTCGAAATCCTGATGCACCGTCAGCTCGAGAGCAGCGCCCGGATCGATGACATCGGCCAACGCCGGTCCACCCTCGACGCTCTCGGCCGCGGGCAGCGATTCGCCCGGTTCGGCCGACTGGGTCCACAGGATGGCGGCGGCGATATCGGCGGCCGGGTTCTCGCCCTCGGCCTGCACCTGCACGCCGACATAGCCGGTCGGCTCGTCACCGGCGCGCACCAGCGCGGCGACCGCACCGGGTAGCACGGTGGCGAGTACGACCGAACGTTCGGCCGCGGCACCGGGCGACAGCTTCAACGTGGCGGTCGCCGAAGGCACGAACTCGCGCAACGCGACGAGATCGCATTCGGCGGCCAGACCCTCGAACGGGCGCGTGACGGCCTTGGCGGCCTGTTCCTGCGCGGCCCGCCGTTCGGCCAGACGCTGGGCCCGGTTCCCGCCGGGCTTCGGACTGTTGCGCTTGCTCTTACCCACGGCTGGTCAAACTACACCCATCCTCCGCGCGTCACGCCTTCGTTCAGGTGGGCGCGCCGCCTCAGACGGTCTCCGATGCGCCTGAGCCGGGGGCCCTCCATGGTGACGCTGCGCTACCGCCTCCGGGCTCGACCGCCTCAGGCGGTGGCCAGCAGCGCTTTGGTCCGGCCGGGATGGTTGGTCGCCACCCAGCTCACGCCGAGATCGGCGCACAACCGCACATCGTCGGCGTCGTCGACGGTCCAGCAGTAGGTGGCGCGGCCCGCCGCGGCCGCCTTGTCCACCAGATCGGGATGCTCACGCAGAGTCTTCACCGACGGGCCGACGGCGGTGGCGCCGACGGTGGTCGCGGCGCTACCGCCCAGGTAGCGCGAGGATTCACCGAGCAGCACCGTCGGCAGCAGCGGGGCCGCCCGCCGGATCCGCCAGACCGCGGTGGCCGCGAACGACATGACCACGGCCCTGGAATGGTCGGCCGAGGCGGGGGTGGCGATGCCGAAGCGTTGGAGTTCGGCGAGCAGTTTGTTTTCCACCAGCGCGCCGTAGCGCACCGGATGTTTGGTCTCGATGAACAATTTGGTCGGGCGGCTGCGCCAGTCGAGCACGAGGCCGATCAGCTCGGCGAGGGTGAGCACCGAGGCCGGCTCGCCCGCGGCGCCGAAGTCCAGCGATTTCAGCTCGTCCAGGGTGAGTTCGCTGACCAGCCCGGTCCCCGAGGACGTGCGGTCGACGGTGCGGTCGTGCACGCACACCAGATGACCGTCCCTGGTCAGCCGGACATCGCATTCGACGCCGTCGGCGCCCTCCTGCAAGGCGAGTTCATAGGCGGCGAGGGTGTGTTCCGGGCGATCCGCGGACGCGCCACGATGCGCGACGACGAATGGTGCGCGATCGGTCTGACTCACTTCGCGACAACCTCCTGCTCCAGATGCTCACGGCCGACCTCGCGGCTCGGCTCCGCTGCCGGTTCCGCATCGTCGACCTCGGCGCGCGCGGCCGCCGTCCCCGGCTGTACCGGCTCGATGACCGGCACCGCCGGATCGGCGGCCATGACCCAGCGATGGGCCATATGGTCGCGACCGCGCAGATCCCGGCCCTCGACGACCCGCACCACCCACAGCGTTGCCACCGCGGCAACGGCGGCAACGGCATCGGTGAACGCGCTGAACAGCACGCCGTCGGCCTCGGCCTGTAGCGAGTCGGCGGTCCGCCAGAACAGGGCGGCCACCGCGCAGGCACCGCCGAACACCCATATCGCCCACCACACGCGCACCGCGCGCAGGGCACGTGGATCCGCGCGGTCGGCCACCATCTCGGTCAGGAAGATACCCGGCCAGAGCAGGTTGACCACCGGGATCACACAGCCGAGCACCAGCGTGCGCGGCGAGCGCGGATCACGCCTGCCGAGCCGGGCGTAGGCGGTATGCCTGGCTTCGATCAACCAGCCGACCGCACCGACGGCCGCAATCAACGCAAGCACCGCGGCGAACAGGGCGGAGGCGTTGACCAGCGCATCGGAGAAATTCAGCAGCAGCGGATCGATCAACTTGGTGCGATTGCGCAACAGCAGCAGATAACGGCCGAGTTCGGCGCCTGCGGCGATGCCGAACATCAGCGCGACACCAACCAGCAGGCCCGGCAGCCAGCCCGCGAGCACACTCAGCGGTCTGCGCGGCGTGGCGGCGGCCCGAGCAGGAACGTCACGCAGACCCCAGCGCGGAATCTGGGTGTAGCGGGGTGTCGGGGTCGGTCCGGTGGCGCCGGGCGCGGCCGCACCGCGCGGACGATGATCGGGCCTGCGGGCGACCCAGCGGTAGTTGCGGCGCTCGGCGGGTGCGTCGATCGGGCCGGGCGAGAGCAGCACGCCACGGCAACGCGGGCACCAGTGCATCGGCGCCGACTGCTGTACGGCCCAGCGCGCGCCGCAGCGCGCACAGGGTTGCACCACCGTACTCAACGTCGCACCTCGCTCTTTCGTCAGTAGATCTTGGGCTCGTGCTCGCCCTCGCCGACCAGCGGGCGACCCGTGCGCTGCCACTCCACCATGCCGCCGACGACGAACACGGCGTCGAATCCGACATGTGTCAGGTACTTGACCGCCTCGATGGACCGGCCGCCCTGTCGACAGATGACGTAGAGCTGGGCGTCGTAATCCAGTTCGTCCAGCCGCGCGGGGATGTCGTCCACCGGGATGTGGATCGCGCCCGGCACGTGGCCGAGCGCCCACTCATCGGGTTCGCGCACATCGAGCAGGATCGCCTCGGCCCGCTGGGCCGCGGCGCGTGCGCTGTCGTCGAACGCACCTGGCACCTCGTGCAGCGGTACCGTCGGGACCTCGGAGCTCGTCACGTGTTCGATCCTGCCATGCGTGCCGTACGATCGCGGACTTCCGTGCCCGACCACCGATGAGGACACCGATGCCCCGCCCGCACCGGGCGCAGCGGGCTCCGCGTAGGTTATGCCGCGCCACCGCCGCACCGATGCCCCGATTTCCGGGGGCATGTGGATGGATCGGTGTAGTTATCCACAGATTCCACAACCTGATCCACAGGGGTCGGCTATCGGTGAGCGCACCGCCCACAGGGAGACGCTATCGGGTGTCTCATCAGCGTGATCACGGTTGGGCGGGTTGCGAACGACCGATCCGGGACTCCCCTCCAGCCATCCCGGAGCGGTCATCCGCCGCCTCTTCGGGAGCTGCGCCGTCGAAGCTCCCGACATGTACTTGGACGGAAGCAACCCGGATTCGGTTCCATAAAAAAACGACAACGCTAGCGAAAACTTGAAATGCGCCGATCTGGGCGGCGATCTCGGTAGCCTGGCGCTATGAACTCGAGCAGGGGGCTACTTGACGGATTGGATACCGCCGGAATCGACACAGCACTGTCGGAGGCCGCGTGCCTCGGTCTCGACGTCGACGCCGCTGCCGGCACACTACGACTCGACCTGGAGGTGCTGACACTTCCGAAACAGGAAAAGCCCTCCGCGGACACCAGGGTCCGCATGACCTTGCACGGCGTCAGCCGGGTCGCGGCCTCGCTGCGCATCCACCGCTGGGACGACGTCGAACCCACCGTGCTGCCGCTCGAGCTGTCCGGGCTCGGCGATGCCATCACCAGTTTCGGCGGCGGCCGGATGCACGGCTGGGAATTCATCGATATCGATGACAGCGGCTGGGCGCTGTGGAGCGAACTGCTGAGCTTCGACACCATGATCGATCAGCGGGTATCGGCGCATGTACTCGAATTCTCCCAGGAGGAAGGCCTCGACCCGCGCGAACTCGACGTCCGCGTCTGGTTCGACACCATCACCATCCAGGACGCCAACGGCAACGAGATCCCGCTGAACGATTTCGTCTCCGGCGGGGTGCGCTGGTGGGAGGCGCACGACGCGGGCGATCCGCGTACCAGGCGTCCGGGCATCGCGCCGCCGCTGTAGCGCTCGCGCGAGTCACCTCTCCCGCCCGACTAGTTCGTCGTACCAGGACGTGGTTCGATGCTACGAGTGCGGTTCCGGCGGTCGTCGGCGCGCGTGACGTGCGCACGTCCCGGCAGCCCGAGTGAGCACCGTCACCGGAATGCCGGGGCATCGGGGCGAGTTGGAACCGATCGGGTGTACGAATGATGGTCGAGAGCGCTCACGAGGTTCGTGAGCGCGCGGCCCGACAAGGAAGGGACATCGTGGCTGAGTACACGCTGCCGGATCTGGATTACGACTACAGCGCCCTGGAACCCCACATCTCCGGGCAGATCAACGAGATTCACCATTCCAAGCACCACGCCGCCTATGTCGCCGGTGTGAACACCGCGCTCGAGAAGCTCGAAGCCGCTCGCGAAGCCGGTGATCACGGCGCCATCTTCCTGAACGAGAAGAACCTCGCGTTCCACCTCGGCGGACACGTCAACCACTCCATCTGGTGGAAGAACCTCTCGCCCAACGGTGGCGACAAGCCGGTCGGCGAGCTGGCCGCCGCCATCGACGACCAGTTCGGTTCGTTCGACAAGTTCCGCGCGCAGTTCACCGCCGCGGCCAACGGCCTCCAGGGTTCGGGTTGGGCGGTGCTCGGCTACGACACCCTCGGCCAGAAGCTGCTGACCTTCCAGCTCTACGATCAGCAGGCCAACGTGCCGCTCGGCATCATCCCGCTGCTCCAGGTCGACATGTGGGAGCACGCGTTCTACTTGCAGTACAAGAACGTCAAGGCCGACTACGTGACCGCGTTCTGGAACGTCGTCAACTGGGCCGACGTGCAGGACCGCTTCGCCAAGGCCGTCGGCCAGGGCAAGGGCCTGATCTTCGGCTGAGAAAGCCACTGCATTGAGTAAGAGGCTCCCCGCCGGATCGGCGGGGAGCCCTTTCGCACGGCGCAGATGCACCGTTACCCCACCTCCACCGGAACCCCACCTCGACCGGAACGCCACCGAACAACGGCCGGTCACACCCCATTTTTCGAGCGAAGCGAGACCGAGCCCCAAAGTTCGCGGCCCGTCTCGCGGCTCCGCTACCCCGGCGCAACCCGATCCCAAGCCCCGTTCGCGTAGACGCTAGACACCCAGGGGCCGCGAACCCGCCGCGCCAGCGGCCAAGGACACTGGCTCTAGCACTCTTTGGTACTTGTGTGCCAGATGGCTTGTGGTTCATCCTTCAATTCCACAGTTCGAGGACGGGCAAAGCCGCCCCCGGTTTCGTGACGGGAGGCATCATGCGCAGTAACGGTCCGATCGGCGTCACGCCGTTCCAGGCCCGCGGATCTCTGTGCGGGTTCGTCATCTCCGGGCGCTGGCCCGACACCACCAAGGAATGGGCGCAGCTGCTGGTGCTCGCGGTGCGGGTGGCCAGCATGCCTGGGCTGCTGTCCACCTCGACGGTCTTCGGGGCGCGCGAGGATCTTCCGGAAGATCCGGAACCCGGCACCGTCGGCCTGGTGCTGGCCGAGGGACCGGTGCTCGGCGAGGCCGCGGTGACGCCGGGAAAGTTTGCCGATCATGTGCCACCCGCTCTGCTGATGCTGCATCCGCCGTCGGAAACCAATCCGTCCCTGCCCGAATGCAGCGGCGCCGCTTCGGGCTGTGTGCTGCTGCCAGGAGTGCCGCATCTCGGGCTCGAACACCGCGCGGCGTGGGCCGAGGCGGAGCTGGACGGGACGGTGACCTCGCTGGTCAGCCGGGTCGGGCTCGATCCGATCAGTGATCCCGATACTGCGGTTCTTGCCATGCTGCTCGCCGCGTAAGGGAACCCGAAAACTACCGCGCGGATCACCAAACTTATTGTGCGCTTTGCGATTTCGGAAGCAGTGAGTTGCCGCGGCGATGCCGGTGCGGGTAGAGTCGGCGGCAGCGAAGGGGAGTAGCCCCCAATCGCGCAGTCGACATACTGATCCACCGCCGCATGCGGCGCGGGTCCGGCTGCGTGAACCGGATCCCATCCGGTGGGCGAGACCTTCGGCCGAGACAACCTTTTCGTTGTCGGCCGGAGGCGTCCCGTTTTCCGACCGACTGGCCGGAGACACGGGAGTACACACCAATGATCGCCACCGTATTGCTGAGCGTCGGCATCGTCTTCCTCGCCGAACTCGGTGACAAGTCCCAGCTGATGGCGCTGACGTTCGCGCTGCGCTATCGCTGGTGGGTGGTCCTCGGCGGTATCGCCACCGCCACGGCCGCGGTGCACGTCATCTCGGTGGCGGTCGGACATTTCCTCGGTGCGGCGCTGCCGACCACCGCCATCGCACTGGTCGCCGCACTCACCTTCCTCGCCGTCGGCATCTGGACGCTGCGCGAACACGTCCATCCCGACGACGAGGACGAAGCGCCCAAGGTCTCCCGCTTCGCCACCGCCGCCCCGTTCTTCGTGGTGCTCTCGGCGTTCCTGCTGGCCGAACTGGGTGATCGCACCATGTTCGCGACCGCGGCGCTGGCCACCGATTACGACTGGGCCGGTGTCTGGCTCGGCTCGACCATCGGCATGGTCGCCGCCGACGCCCTCGCCATCGCCGTCGGCATCCTCGTCGGCAAACATCTGCCCGAACGCGCCATCGGCATCGGTTCGGGCCTGCTGTTCCTGTTCTTCGGCTCGTTGACGCTCACCGGCATTGTGTGGCCGAACCTCGGCACACTGCCGGGAGCCGCCGTGGCCATCGTGATTGCGCTCATTGCGGGGGCGGTGCTGTACGCGTTGATCCGGCGGAACGCGGATACCGCTCGCATCGACGCGGATGCACTCCGCGCGCAGCCGACCGACGAACTGCGGTAGTACCCGTACCGAGCAGGCGGCGCGCCGCACGATCCGCCGTCGCTACTTCAGCAGCGGGAACGCCTGATTCCGATCAATCGCACGCGCCGACCCGACCCATGGCGACCCGCCCACACGCGTCGCCATCGGCCGGGCAGGCCCCGTCAGGCCAGCGCCTGCCCGTACAACTCCCTGCCACGAACGACCAGATCCAGCAGCGGCTCGCGCAATGCGAGCAGCCCCGGCATATCGTCGGCGGCGACCTTGCCGGTGACCATGGCGCCGATGGCGGCGGCCAGGGTCCGGCAGGCGAAACGCTGTTCGGCGGTGCGGGCGTCGAGGACATCGACGATCCGGTCGACGAACAGCGCCTGTAGCTCGACGCGACGCGCGATGGCCGCCGGACCGACCGCGTAGACCTCGACGAGGAACAGTCTCGCGCCCGCCGGATCATCGACCAACTGCCGCAGATAGGTGTCGAGGAGCATGCGCATCCGGTCGACGGGGTCCGGCTCGGGGAGCGTCGGATCGGCGATCGAAGCGTCGGCCTCGGCGATCCGCTCGAGCAGCTGCTGGACGGCGCGCTCGTAGGCGGCCTCGAAACAATCCTCCTTGGAGCGGAACTGTTCGTAGAAGGTCTCCCGCGAGACACCGGCCTTCTTCAGGATCGCCGCGACCGAGGTCCCCACATAGCCGCCCTCGACCATCGCCTCGGCCATCGCCTGCAAGATCCGCTCCCGCTGCGAGGCAACCACCTGCTCTCTCGGCAGACCATGCCTGCCGCGCGGCAGCTGTCGGAGACGGGTGGCCGGGTCGGTCATGCGGGCTACTCCGGTGTTCGGTCGGGCGGGTGCCGATCCATTCTGCTGGTACGCGTCGGCTGTTCGGTCGTGAAGGGTGTCGCTTCGGTGCGGGCGATGCGCAGGGCCTCGGCCACCCCGCGGCGCAACCCGAGGTCGGTGACGCGCTGCGCGATCGGCCGGAACGGCAGGACGAACGCCACCCACCAGGGCGAAACCACCTGGCGGCGGCGCCGCGCGATGGCCCGCTCGACCGCGTCGATCGCCGGAGCCAATGGCGCGACACCGGATACCGAGGCCCGGCCGAGTAGTGAACGCGCGGCTTCGGTGCCGAAGCCGCGCGCGGTCATATCGGTGTCGAGTTCGGCGAAATAGGCGGTGCCCACCTTCGCGCCGGTATGGCGCAGTTCGTGACGCAGGGTGTCGCCGAGTGCCTCGACGCCCGCTTTGGACGCACTGTAGGCGCCGAGCAGGGGCAGGTGGACCGCCGCCGCCAGCGACGAGACCACCAATGCGTAACCGTCCGAATGCGCGATATGCGGACCCGCGGCCCGCACCGTGTAGTACACGCCGAGCACATTGACCGCCAGCGTCTGCTCCATCACCTCGGGATCACCGCCGATGAGCGGCAGTTGTTTGGCCACACCGGCATTGGCGACGACCACATCCAGTCCGCCGAGTTCACCGACGACGGCCGCCACCGCCTCGTCCACCTGCGCGCGGTCGCTCACATCGCAGTAGCGCCACGGGGCACCGCCGCATTCACGCGCCACCTCCGCCAATGCTCCCGATTCCAGTCCGAGCAGCGCCACTCGGGCGCCGTGCGCGGACAACTGCCTGGCCAGCGCGGCTCCGATACCGCGGGCCGCACCGGTGATCAGCACCCGGCGTCCAGCGACCGAGCCACCAAATATCGACGTCATACGGCCGACCGTACCACTTGCGAACATTGATGTTCGTAAATATCGCGCACCGGTGGACGCCGACCGTGGGAGCCGTGATCCGCGCCTCATCCCACACCGGTTAGGGTGCAATTGACGAAGGGCCAACTGGCTTGTCACGAACGAGAGGACCATCGTGGAGATTTCGGGTTCCGCCGCCATTGTCACCGGAGGTGCGTCCGGCCTCGGCGCCGCCACCGCCAAGCGTTTCGCCGAACTGGGCGCCACCGTCTTCGGACTCGACGTGCCGCAATCGATCGAGCGCGCCGGGGACAATGTGCCCGCCGGTGTCACCCTCCTTCCGGCCGATGTGACCAGCAATGACGAGGTCGGCGCCGCGGTGGCGAAGGTCGTCGAATCCGGTGTGCCGCTGCGCATCGTGGTCAACTGCGCCGGTGTCGGCTGGGCCGGTCGCATCCTGTCCAAGAACGGCCCGCACGATCTGGAGCTGTTCCGCACCGTCATCACGGTCAACCTGCTCGGCACCTTCAATGTGATGCGCCTGGCCGCCGACGCCATCGCCAAGACCGATCCGGTCGACGACTACGGCCAGCGCGGCGTCGTCATCAACACCGCCTCGGTCGCCGCGTTCGAGGGCCAGATCGGCCAGATCGCCTACTCGGCATCCAAGGGTGGTGTGCACGGCATGACCGTTCCCGCCGCACGTGACCTGGCCCAGTTCGGCATCCGGGTCAACACCATCGCCCCCGGCATCATCGACACCCCGATGCTTGCCGGTGTCACCGAGGAGTACCGCAAGGGCCTGGAGGCCGGTGTGCCGTTCCCGTCGCGGCTCGGCCGCCCGGACGAGTACGCGCAGCTGTCGCAGTACATCGTCGAGCACGACTACCTCAACGGCGAGACCATCCGCATGGACGGCGCACTGCGCATGGCGCCGCGGTAATCTCGGCGAACCACCACTACGCCCGCTGTTCCGGCCGACCGGGACGGCGGGCGTAGTGCGTTCACCACCGCGTCCACCGCCGCCCGGCCCACCGGTGCCACGACGAGGAGCGGCACCGGTTGACCCTGCGGGCGATCAGCCCGCGCTACCGGTGGCCGGACGGGAACGCCGCTCCTCACACACCCGACGATCGGCGTCGGGACGGTCGTTACCGTTCACACCGCAGCCTTCACGGGTGTAACCGAAGCGGTCATATCCGAAGCGGTCGTAGCCGAAACGGTCGAAGCCGTTGCGGTCGCGGCCCGAACGGTCACGGCCCGAATGGTCGTAACCATTGCGGTCGTAGCCGAAACGGTCATAACCGGAGCGGTCGTAGCCGTGCTGGTCGTAGCCGTGCTGGTCGTACGGGCAGCCGGTGCCCATATCGAATCCGCCGCCCGGGCACGGTTTCGGCGGATTGTGGGTCGGCGCAGGCTGGGTTGTCGGCGCAGGCTGAGTGGTCGGCGCAGGTTGAGTTGTCGGCTCGGCGGACGCAGGCGCGGCAGCAAGCACCGGCGCCAGCGCGATGGCTCCGAGCAGCACGGTCTGTGCCATTGCGCGGCGGATGCTGCGTCTGCGCGTGGTCGTGCTCGACATGTTCGATCTCCTATCCGGTGTGCAGTGCGCACACTTCAGACCGAGCTATCGCTGTCGATACCGAGGTATTACAAACCGCAGCACAATAAAGTGCGGTTCACCCCTTACGAGCTGCGCAGCGGCCGACCGATTCCGCCGCGACACACGGTAGCCGAAAGGTAGCTACAGACGGGCGAGGGCGGCATCCGCGATACCGCCCTCGCCCTACCGGATGACCGATCAGAGCGTGCGGGTGAGCCGATCGGTGAGGATGTGCGCGAACTTCGCCGGATCCTTCAACTCGCCGCCCTCGGCAAGCACGGCCGTGCCGTACAGCAATTCGGCGGTCTCGGTGAGTTCGGGAACCTTACCCTCGTCGGCGTCCTGCTTGCGGGTGTCATAGGCCTCGCGCAGCCCGGTCACCAGCGGATGGGTCGGATTGAGTTCCAGGATCCGCTTGGACTCCGGCAGCGCCTGGCCCGAGGCCCGGTACATCCGCTCCAGCATGGGGGTGAAGTCGAAGACATCGCCGACCAGGCAGGCCGGTGAGGTGGTGAGCCGGTTGGTCAGGCGCACCTCCTTGACGCTGTCCTCGAGGGTCTTGCCCAGCCAGGTCAGCAGTTCGGCGTAGTCCTTGTCCTGCTGCTCACGCAGCTGCTCGGACTCCTTCTTCTCCTCCTCGGTCTCCAGATCCACCTCGCCCTTGGCGATCGAGACGAACGGCTTGCCGTCGAACTCCGGCACCGAACCGACCCACATCTCATCGACCGGATCGGTGAGGATCAGCACCTCGAGACCCTTGGCCAGGAAGGCCTCCAGATGCGGCGAACTCTCCACCTGCTGGCGCGATTCGCCGGTCATGTAGTAGATCGAGTCCTGACCGTCCTTCATCCGCTCCACATACTGTGCGAGCGTGGTCAGCTCGGAGTCGGAGTCGGTCGATGCGAACGACGAGACCGCGAGGATGGTGTCGCGGTTGTCGAAGTCCGACAGCAGACCCTCCTTGAGGACGCGACCGAACTCGCGCCAGAAGGTCTGGTACTTGTCCTGCTCCTCGGCGCCCTGGATGTCCTTGACCGTGGACAGCACCTTCTTCACCAGGCGCTTGCGGATCATCTGGATCTGGCGGTCCTGCTGCAAGATCTCGCGCGAGACATTGAGCGAGAGGTCCTGCGCGTCCACCACACCCTTGATGAAGCGCAGGTACTCCGGCATCAGCTCTTCGCAGTTGTCCATGATGAACACCCGCTTGACGTAGAGCTGCACACCGCGCTTGTGCTCGCGGGTGAACAGATCGAACGGCGCCTGCGAGGGGATGAACAGCAGCGCCTGATATTCGAAGGTGCCCTCGGCCTTGAGCGGGATGGTCTCGAGCGGCTCGTCCCAGGCATGGCTGACATGCTTGTAGAACTCGTGGTACTCCTCGTCGCTGACCTCGCTCTTGGGGCGGGTCCACAGCGCCTTCATGGAGTTGAGCGTCTGCTCTTCGACGATCGTCTTCTCTTGTTTGTCCTCGCCCTCACCCTCGGTGACGGTGCGCTCCACCTGCATGCGGATGGGCCAGGCGATGAAATCGGAGTACTTCTTGACGATCTCGCGGAGCTTCCACTCCTTGGTGTAGTCGAAGAGGTGATCGTCCTCGTCGGCGGCCTTGAGCTGCAAGGTCACCGCGGTCCCCGGCGGGGCGTCCTCGACGGTCTCGATGCTGTAGGTGGAGCTGCCCGCCTCGGCGACCCACCGGGTCCCCTCGGCTTCCCCGGCGCGGCGGGTGGTCAGGGTGACCTTGTCGGCGACCATGAAGGTCGAATAGAAGCCGATACCGAACTGGCCGATCAGCTCCTCGGCCGCGGCTTCGGACTTGGCCTCGCTGAGTTGTTTGCGCAGCGCGGCGGTGCCCGATTTGGCGAGGGTGCCGATCAGATCCACCACCTCGGCGCGCGACATGCCGATGCCGTTGTCCCGGACCGTCAGGACCCGTTCGTCGGTGTCGACCTCCAGCTCGATGTGCAGATCGGAGGTGTCGACATGCAGGTCCTTGTCCCTATAGGACTCCAGCCGCAGCTTGTCCAGCGCGTCGGAAGCGTTCGAGATCAGCTCCCGCAGGAACGTGTCTTTGTTGGAGTAGACCGAGTGGATCATCAGCTCGAGCAGCTGATGGGTTTCGGCCTGGAACTCGAGGTGTTCGACGTGCTCTGTCACGCCGAGATGATACCGCCGCCGGTGACAGCCCCCGATACCCGCGCGAAATCGGCGAGCGCCGGAACCTCCAGATCGGCGCGATGTGGGCCGGGCACCCGCGGATTCATCCATTCCCGCAGCACCATGGTGGCGCGCACATCGTCCTCGTTGTATTCGAGCAGCCGGGTGCGCTGGGTGAGATCGGGTTCGCCGTCATAGCCGACGGCCAGCCGATACCAGCTCATCGACGCCTCACCATTGGCCTCGGAATCGCGCCAGGAGAAACCGGCGACGGGCGCGATCTTCTTCAGGCCCTTGCCGTTCGGGCAGATGAACTGCTCGGTGACCGCCTGGAACATATCGACCCACTGCGGCGAATCGACGAAGGCGCGCACCTGCTCCACCGTCGGCACTCCCGGCTTACCCGCGAACCTGCGGGCCGACTCGTAGAGCCATTTGTCCTCAGCGGTGCGCGAGTAGCAGTAGGCGGCAAAGGTTTTGCCCGCGGCAACGGTCTCGGCGCGTACCCGCATCAGCCAGGTCCAGAATTCGCCGAAGGAGCGGCCCTCGTCCTCGGTGGGCAGCGGATCCCAGGTGACGAACGGGCGGTACACCCCGTCCAGCAGGGTGCCCCACAGATAGGCGCCGAATTCCTGGAAGCTCTCCAGATCCACGTCGACCTCGACATCGGCCCGGCGCACCCGCACCTGCTCGAACCTGCGCACCAGCGGCGCACCGGCGATCCAGGCGCGTGCGGTGACCACCGCCTCGTCGAACGGGCCGTGCTGCCAGTCCTCGGGTTCGGGGCCCGACCAGGCCGCCAGATCGTCGATGGTGCGCACACCGTGCCCGTGCAGCACATCCGCGCGTGAACCGGGCGCGACCAGGCTCACGTCGCGGTGGTCGATCAACCAGCCCTCACAGCCGCGGCCGTCGGCGCCGCCGCGGGTCCACCACGGGCACTGCCTGCATTCGGGCACCTTGGACGGCACCGTCGGCAGTTCACCGCGCACCACGGCGATCCGGTCGGCGTAGCGCTTGTCGTAATCGGCGAGCACATGGGTGAGGTCGTGCACGAGGATGCGGTCGAAATGGAAGCCGATCACCCCGCCGACCAGGGCCGGGCTGGCCAGGCCGTGCCGCTGCAACATGCGATACAGATGCGCGAGACGTTGCTGATCGCGCGGCTGCTGACGCAGTTTGCGATGCGGATCTGGTTGCGGATCCCAGTGATAGAGGTCGGAGGTGGTCGGGTGGAACTCCGCCGGTTCGGGCTGCCGGGGATCGGTGACCTTGTGGTTGACCACGATCACCGGGATATAGCCGCCGCGGTCGAGATCACGCATCAGGATCTCGGCGCCGCCACGCCGTCCGGTATCGGGCTCCTGCGGCAACAGTCCACCCCAGATGTACAAGGCGCCCGCGGCGCAGGCCCGCAGGGTGGATTCGGCCCGCTCCCCCGCACGAAGCAGTGGATCGATCACCACCCACTGCTCCGGGCGCGCACCGACCAGCGCGTTACGCACCCGTTCGCGGTGCGCGACGGCCGCGTCGCGGCGCTGCTGGACGCCGGGATCCTCCCGGACACCGGCCAGCATCTCGGGATGGGCGGCGTTCATGTTCAGCCGATGCCTGCACCCGATCAGACTCCTGGCGTCGAGAAACGCGGTCGCGGCGACGGCGGACCGATTCTGTTCGGTTCCCTCGCCCACTTCACGACCCTCTCGGTCGGCACTGCCCGGATGCACGTAAGCAGTATGGTCCCTACCCCCGACAGATCCACGAATCGTCGGTGCGGCCGCCCGCGATCGGACCGCCGCCCTCGCAGCGAGCGGCCACGACCGGATAGGGTGTCGGCAAACCGTGTGACATGGGCGGACGGGCATTTCGCGCGCCGAGCCGCCAGGGCGAACCAGCATGACGGAGGGCCATCGATGGGGTTGTTCAGGAAGCGCAAGCGGCGCCCGAGCCGCCGGGCCGAGGCGAAAGCCCTCAAGCACAAGGCCGGTCTGGAAGCCAAGCTCGGCGCCAAGAACGACCGCAAACAGCGTCGCGCCGAGAGCCGAACCCAGAAGAAGGTCGCCAAGGCGCAGATCGCCGCATTGCAGGCCGAGGAGAAGGCGGCACTGAAGACCGCGGCCAAGGCCGAACGCGATCCGTTCAGCGTGAACCAGGTCAAGAAGTACATCGGTGTGGCCCGGATCCTGGTTCCGGTGCTGGCACCGCTGGCCTACCGGGGCGCCACCTTCGTGCGCGGTCAGCTCGACAACCGCAAGGCCCATCAGCTCGGCATCGGGGTGGAGCAGCTCGGTGAGTACACTGGACACGGCGCGCGACTGCACGCCAGGATCGCCACTACCGAGGCCGCGCTCGACAAGATCGGCACGAACGGCGACAAGGGTGAATCCGACAAGTTCGTCGCGGCCACCCGCAACCGGCTCGAGGCCCTCTCCGCCGCGGTTCGCACCGCCGACCAGATGCCCGCGCAGCGTCGCCGCGCCGTGCACACCTCCATCGCCACCGAGCTGACCGGAATCGAATCCGACGTGCTGGCCCGGCTCGGCGTGCGCTGATCCACTCCGCCGATGCACCGACGCCCGACCACCGATAGCCCGCGCGGCATCCTGGTCGGCGCGTTGGCCGGTGCGCTCGCGGTGGCCGCGCACGGGCTCGGCGGTGGGGGTTATCCGTCCTCGGCCGAGCTCGCGCTCATCCTGCTCGTCGCCGCGGTCACCGGGGCGGCGGCGGGTGCCATGCCGGTGCGGTACGGCCCGCTGCCGGTACTCGTCGCACTGTTCGCCGGGCAGGCGGCCGGACACGTCGCGCTCACCGGGCTCTACGACCATGAACACGCCGCCGCGGCCCACGCTCCACTCGCGGGCGAACTACTCGGCGGCTATCTGCCCTCCGGCGCAATGCTGCTGGCCCATCTGGGCGCAACCCTGGTCTGCGCCGCCCTGATCCCGCTCGCCGAACGGCTGTACGCCGCCGTGTCAGCGGTGCTGCGAGTCGTGCTCGGCACGCCTCGTGCGGGTGTGCCACGACATCGAGCGCAGGCGTTCACCTCCGTCGTCGGACCACCGAGCTTCGCTCCGATCGGTGCTGCCGGTCCACGCGCGCCGCCGCTGGCGCGCGCCTGACAGCATCAATTCATTTCGGAGAGAAAGCTTTTCATTCATGAACAGGTTCATTTCGCGTGCCCTGTGCACGGCCGCGCTCGGTGGCGGGCTGCTCGCCTCGGCCGGTGGGCTGGCCAACGCGCACGTCACCGTCGACGCGCCCGGCGCCACCAAGGGTTCGATGGCCGTGGCCACCTTCCGGGTTCCGACCGAATCCGATACCGCGGCAACGACCTCGGTCACCGTCACGGTGCCGAAGCTGTGGATGGCCATGACCGAACCGGTCCCCGGCTGGACGGCCAGAGTCGAGCGCAACGACAAGAACGAGGTCGTCGCGGTCACCTGGACCGCGGACCCCGGCGCGCCCGGTATCGGGCCCGGCCAGTTCCAGCAGTTCGCGGTGGCGCTCGGCCCGATGCCGCAACAGGATTCGGTGAGCTTCCCGACCAAGCAGACCTACAGCGACGGCAAGGTCGTCGACTGGAACCAGCCCGCCGACAAGGGCCTGGTCCCCAGCCCGGCGCCCACTCTCACACTGGGCGCCGCCACCGGAAACGGCACCGGCGAACACGGCGTCGAAAGTGAGAACCACACCGAGACAGCGGCCTCCGCATCCGATGACGCGAGCACCGACACCACCGCGCGCTGGCTCGGCGGGATCGGGCTCGCCGCCGGGCTGCTCGGGCTCGGACTCGGTGTCGGCTCGGTGATCCGGGGACGGCAGTCATGAGTGGGCGACGCCTCGAACTGCGCAGACTGCTGTTCGCGTTCGTGATCGGGGCACTGTGCCTCGGCGTCGGCGCTCTCGCCGCCGGACCGGCATCGGCCCATTCCGCGGTGGTCGGCACCTCCCCCGAGGACGGCGCCTCGCTGGACGCGGGCCCGGAGCGGGTCACCATCACCTTCAACGAGGCATTGCAGCCGAACTTCCCGTCGCTGACCGTCGTCGGTCCCGACGATCGGCTGTGGTCCAAGGGCGATCCGGTGGTTGACGGCAAAACGGTGAGCGTCGCGGTCGGCGATCTCGGACCGGCGGGCACCTACCGGGTCGGCTATCGGGTCACCTCGGCCGACGGCCATCCGGTGGAGGGCAAACTCACCTTCACCCTCACCACCGCCGGTAACGGAACGCCCGGCCCCGAGGTCGGCGCCGCGAACGCGAGCAACGGTGATTCCGGCGGCATCCCGATCTGGGTGTTCATCCTCGGCGCCATCGTGCTGTTCGGCGGCGGCCTCGCCTTCGCCCTGTTCGGCACCGGGCTGTTCGGCAAGGGCGGCAGCGGTAAGAGCGGCCGGTGACCGCACGGACGACCGGCGGCCGTGACCGCCGCCCGGCACTGCTGCTGGTCGTCCCGTCCGGGCTGCTCGGCGTTCTGATCGCCTGGGCGCTGACCGCGGTCAGCGCCGAGAGCGCGGTCCGGGTACTCGCCGATATCGCGGGTGCCACCGTGCTCGGGCTCGCGGCGCTGCCACGGCTGCACGATCGGCTGCGGCCGTCGTGGCGGCTGCTTGCCGTGGTCGCGGGCCTGTGGTGCGGCAGTGAATTCGTGGTGCTGGTGTTCGAGGCCGCCGATATCGTCGGCGTACCGATCGGCGCGCTGGACGGCGGGCGCTTCGGCACCTTCCTCACCGAACTCAGTGGTGGTCAGGTCGGTATCGCGATCCTGCTCGGCACCGGCGCCATCGCATGCTATTGCGCGCTCGGTTTCCGGCGCCCGGATATCGCCTCCCCGGATCTGGTGCTCGTCTTCGCCGCGGTGGCGCTGACGTTGCGGCCGATCACCGGTCATATGTCACAGCAACCGTTCGGCTCGGTGCTCGCGGCGGTGCATGCGCTCGCCGCGGGCGCCTGGCTGGGTCTGCTGCTCGGGCTGGCGTTGGTGGTGCGCTCGCGCGGTGAATGGGCGCTCGCGTTGCCACGCTATTCGGCGGTGGCGATGCCGCTGGTGGCGGTCGTCGCGGTGACCGGACTGGTGAACGGACTGGTCCGCATCGGCGGCCTCGCGCCGCTGGTGCAGACCGGATACGGCCGACTGCTGCTGGCCAAGACGCTGATCCTGCTCGTGCTGCTGGCGTTGGGCTGGTGGTGGCGACGCGACTGGGTGGACCGGGCCGCCGATCATCGGATGACGGCCGCGGCCTCGCTGCGCCGGGCCACCATCGAGGTGGTGGTGATGGCGGTGGCGTTCGGCCTGGCGGCCACCCTGGCCGTCACGGCATGACGGAATTGCGCGAACTCCCGGTTACAGTTGCGCCATGACCGAAGTGAAGATCGTCGCCGAATGCGACGCCTCGGCCGAAACCGCTTTCGCCTATGTGAACGATTACCGCAATCTGCCGCGTTTCCTGCGCGAGGTGGAATCGTTCACGCCGGTGGGTAGCCAGATCGAAGGTCTCGGGGCGACGTTCGACGGCCATATCAAGCTCGGTCCGGTCTCACTGAACTCCCGGATCGAAATCGTGCGCTGGGAGGAGAACTTCGCCATCGGGGTGAAGTCGATCAAGGGTTTCGAAGTCGAATCGACCTTCCTGTTCCATGCCACCGGCACCGAACGCTGCACCGTCGACGCCATCGTCGACTACCGGGTCGGCGGCGGCCTGGCCGGGCGCGCGCTCGGCAAGACGATCGAACCGTTCGTCAAGATCGCGGTGAAGCACAGCACCGAGAACCTCACCAAGCAGATCGAGGAATTCCACCGCGCGGGCGGGGCCGCCAACAGCGCGGAGTGAGCGCGCGGAGGGTCATCATCGCCGTAGGTGCCCGGCCGGTCGCCGATGCCGGAGGTGTGGCCCGCTCGACCCTGGCGAGACGCACGTCACAGGCATAGCCTCGAGGTATGAACAAACCCACCTTCAGGCAGCGCATTGCCTACGATCTGGGTCGCGAACTCCCCGCGAACCTGCACGAGTGGGTGACCAACGACCTCATCGGGCATGGGGCCATGGAGCGCTATCTCGTCAGGTTCCTCGGGCCGATCATTCCGTTCTTCGCGCTCGTGCTGCTGTTTCCCGGTCCGATGCCGCTCAAGATCGGGCTGATCGTGATGATGATCGTTCCGATGGTCATCTTCACGGTCGCGCTCAGTTATGTGTGGCGTCGGTACCGGCTGGTGCAGCACGGTCTCGATCCGGATCTGGTCGATCACGGCAAGATCTCCGAACACGAACGTCATATGTACGAACTGCGCCACGGACATCGATAGCGCGTCGTGATTCACGTGGAACGAACCCAACGGTCCGTTCGGGCTGGAATTCGGCCACCTTTAAGCTGACTGCCATGACCGAACCGACAGATGTTGTGGCGACCGCGGACCTGGCCGATGAGATCGGCCCCGAAATTCGTAGCTGCGATACCCAGTTCATCCAGTTCGGCGGCCGGGCCGCATTCTCCGGCCGGATCACCACCATTCGCTGCTTCCAGGACAATCTGCTGGTGAAGCAGACGTTGAGCGAACCGGGCGCGGGCAAAGTGCTCGTCGTCGACGGCGGCGCGAGCGTGCACACCGCGCTGGTGGGCGACATCATCGCCGGACGCGGCGTCGACAACGGCTGGGCCGGTGTCATCGTCAATGGTGCGGTCCGCGATTCGGCCATTCTGCGCACCCTCGACATCGGGATCAAGGCGCTCGGCACCAATCCGCGTAAGAGCACGCAGACCGGTTCCGGCGACAAGGACGTTCCGGTGGAGATCGGTGGGGTCACCTTCGTCCCCGGCGACATGCTCTACAGCGATCACGACGGCGTCGTGGTGCGCGCCGAGAGCTGATCGGTCGGCTAATCCGCGACTCGGGCCTGGTGACCGGCGAGGGCGACGATATCGCCGACGTGCAATTGCCGTCCGCGCCGTAGCTCGACCTCGTCGTTCACCCGCACGAGTCCGGCGGCGATCACCGTCTTGGCTTCCGAACCGGAATCGATCAGATTGGCCAATTTGAGAAACTGGCCGAGCCGAATGGCTTCGTCATCGATCGGCACATCGACTGGTTCCGACATGTCCTAAATACTTACTCCCCCGGCCCGCTCGGCCGAGCGCCACCCCGGTATCCGGCCGTATTCCGCCATTGCCGAGACGGCGCAAAGGGGCCGAGAACACGCCGCGACAAACTACCGGCAAATCCACCCCAACGGTCACACTGGATCGGTGACTTCCGCGCCGGACGACCTACGCAGCACCACCGAGCTATCAGTGGGCAGACCCGTTCCGCCGGTACCGCATCGTGGGCGCGGCAGGTTCGCCGAGGTCCCGCATTACGCCGGACTCGTGCTCGGTGTGTTCGCGGTGGCCTGTCTGCTGTGGAGCCTGTCGCCCGCGCTGCGCTATCTCACCCACGCCCCGCGCCACTACATCGACGACTACTACTTCGATGCCCCCGACACCAGCCTGGTCTGGGCGCTGGTGGTCGGTCTGCTGGCCGCGGCGACGGCCGGGCGAAAACGTATCGCCTGGTGGTTGCTCGTCATCTATCTGGTGACCTGGGTGCTGGACAACGCGGTGGCCTTCATCCAGGACCGCGATATCAACGCGCTCGTCGCCGGGGTGGTGCATCTGGCGGTGATCGGCGTGCTCATCGCCGCCTGGCCCGAGTTCTACACCAGGGTCCGGCGCGGTGCGGGCCGGAAAGCGCTGGTCGCGCTGGTCGGCGGGCTCGCGCTGGGCTGTCTGCTCGGCTGGGGGCTGGTCGAGATGTTCCCCGGCTCGCTGCCCGGTGGGGCGCAGCGGCCGCTGTGGGCGGTGTACCGGGTGACCGGCGCGATCCTGGTGGACAACGAACAGTTCGACGGTTCACCACACCATTTCGTGAACTTCCTGCTCGGCCTGTTCGGCGCGGTCGCGCTGCTCAGCGCGTTCCTGGTGCTGCTGCGTTCCCAGCGCGCCGACAACGCCATGACCGGCCTGGACGAATCGGCGTTGCGCGGGCTGCTCGCCCGCTCGGATGTGGAGGATTCGCTCGGCTATTTCGCCACCCGCCGCGATAAGGCGGTGGTGTTCGCGCCGAGCGGTAAGGCCGCCGTCACCTACCGGGTCGAACTCGGCGTCTGTCTGGCCAGCGGTGATCCGATCGGCCTCAAGGAGGCGTGGCCGCAGGCGATCGATGCCTGGCTGCGGTTGGCCGATCGGTTCGGTTGGGCGCCCGCGGTGATGGGTGCCAGCGAACTGGGAGCGACCGCTTACCGTAGGGCCGGACTGTCGGTGGTGCGGCTCGGCGACGAGGCCGTACTCGACACCAGGAACTTCTCCCTCGCCGGTGCCGAGATGAAACCGGTGCGCCAGGCCGTGAACCGGTTGCGCCGGCAGGGCGTCTCGGTGCGCATCCGCAGACACTCCGAGATCCCCGCTCGCGAATTCGCCAAGATCGTGGCGCGGGCCGAGGCGTGGCGCGATACCGAGAACGAACGCGGATTCTCCATGGCGCTCGGCCGACTCGGCGATCCGCTCGACGGTGACTGCCTGCTGGTGGAGGCCGTGGACTCCGACGACCGGGTGCTGTCGATGCTGTCGCTGGTCCCATGGGGCCGGACCGGGGTGTCACTGGAATTGATGCGCCGCGACCCGCTCGGCCCCAATGGCGTGATGGAGCTGATGATCTCGCAGCTCGCGCTCACCTCAGACCAATACGGCATCACCAAGATCTCGTTGAACTTCGCGGTGTTCCGTTCGGTGTTCGAAGAGGGCGGACGCATCGGCGCCGGACCGGTGCTACGGGCCTGGCGCGGGATACTGCTGTTCTTCTCCCGCTGGTGGCAGCTCGAGGCGCTGTACCGGTCGAATGTGAAATACCAGCCGAACTGGGTGCCGCGGTTCTTCCTGTTCGAGGAACGCAGGCAACTGCCGCGGGTGGCGATGGCCAGCGGGCTGGCCGAGGGATTCCTACCGCGGTTCGGCGCCGAACCCGATGCCACCACCCACACCGGACGCCACAGCGCGGTCCCGGCCACCATGACCGGCCTGCACGCCGACGGAAGCCCACCGCAAGCGCCGGAATCGGAGGAGGAGCTGCTGCTGGCGCGCAGGCCCGAACAGGTGCGGGTGCGGATGTCCAAACTGGACCGGCTGGCCGCCACCGGCGTCGACGCCTATCCGGTGGCCTATCCGCCGACTCACACCGTCGCCGCCGCGCGCCGCTCACCGCGCGGCACGACCGTTCGGGTCTGCGGGCGGCTGCTGCGCATCCGCGACTACGGCGGTGTGGTGTTCGCGGTGGTGCGCGATTGGTCCGATGACATCCAGCTCGTGCTCGACCGGGAACGCCTCGGCGCCAAACGGTGCGCGGAGTTCGGCGAGTTCTTCGACCTCGGCGATCTGATCGAGGTCAGCGGCCGGATCGGGCGCAGCAGGCGCGGCGAACTTTCGCTGCTCGTCGCGGATTGGCGGATGCTCGGCAAATGCCTGCACCCGCTGCCGGACAAATGGAAAGGCCTTGCCGATCCCGAATCGCGGGTGCGGCAGCGCTACGTCGACATGATGATCAACCCCGAGACCCGCGAGGTACTCACCAAACGCAGTGCGGTGGTGCGTTCGCTGCGGGACTCGCTCACCGACTGGGGCTATATCGAGGTCGAGACGCCGATCCTGCAACAGGTGCACGGCGGCGCCAACGCGACACCGTTCCGCACCCATATCGACGCCTACGATCTCGATCTCTACCTGCGCATCGCACCCGAGCTGTATCTCAAACGGCTGTGCGTCGGCGGCGTGGAGAAGGTGTTCGAATTGGGCCGCACCTTCCGCAACGAGGGCGTGGATTTCAGCCACAACCCGGAATTCACCATCCTCGAGGCCTACGAGGCGCACAGCGATTACGAGCGGATGATGCACCTGTGCCGCCAGCTGATCCAGAACGCGGCCCTCGCCGCCAACGGCGCCATGGTGGCCATGCGACCCAGGGAAGACGGCACCCTCGAAGCGGTCGACATCTCCGGTGAATGGCCGGTCAAGACGGTGCACGGGGCGATCTCACAGGCCATCGGCACCGAGATCACGCCGCGCACCGATGTGCAGCGGCTGCGGGAACTGTGCGACGCCAACGCCATCCCGTATCAGCACGCCTGGGACGCGGGCCAGATCGTGCTGGAGATGTATGAGCATCTGGTCGAGGACCGGACCGCGGAACCCACCTTCTATATCGATTTCCCCACCTCGGTCTCACCGCTGACCCGCAGCCATCGACGCATCGCCGGGGTCGCCGAACGCTGGGATCTGGTGGCGTGGGGCGTCGAATTGGGCACCGCCTACAGCGAACTCACCGATCCGGTCGAACAGCGGCGCCGACTCACCGAACAGTCGATGCTCGCGGCGGGCGGCGATCCGGAGGCCATGGAACTCGACGAGGATTTCCTCCAGGCCCTCGAACACGCCATGCCGCCGACCGGCGGACTCGGCATGGGCGTCGACCGCATCGTCATGCTCATCACCGGCCGCAGTATTCGCGAGACCCTGCCATTCCCACTGGTGAAGCCGAGGTAGCTTATCGGACGCGCTCGAATCGCCCGGCGGAGGAATGGATTCGAAAAGCTCGAATCGCATGTTTCGCCGGATATCGGTCCGGGCACTAGGGAGAAGGATCGGTTCGCCCGGAGGAGGCGGCCGACGATTTCGATTGGGGTTTCACTTGTACTACCTTGACCTGCTGACCAATGCCAGCACCCTCGACCATTCGACCTGGGCGAGCCCGGAGGTGTTGACGTCGGCGATGGAGCAGGAGCTGGCCAAGAAGGGGAAGAAGAAGGGCGGAGGGATCTGGATCATCCTGTGCCTGGTCGTCGTCGTCCTGCTGATCGCCATCCCGGTCGCACTCTTCCTGAAAAGCCGCAACAACAACCAGTCCGGGCAGCAGCCGGTGCAGGGCGGATTCGACCAGCAGCAGGGCCAATTCCCCCCGCAGGGGCAGTATCCCCAGCAGGGCCAATACCCGCAGCAAGGGCAATTCCCCCAGCAGGGCCAGTACCCACCCCACGGCCAACAGAACCCCTACCCACCGCAGGGCAGCCAGTACCCGCCGCAGAATCACTGAGCATTCCGAACACCCGAGCCCGGGTCGCGAAGCGCGACCCGGGCCGTTTCATATCCAGGGCACGAATGACTGTCCGCCGCCGAGTCCCGTGCGTCTACCGCCGGGTACTGGTGGTCGACTGCGTCATCGGCCCGATCGTCCGGCTGGTGAGCGGAGCGGGGCAGGTGGTGGACGCGACCGGGCTCCCGATGGGCAGCGTCGACCTCGATGCGGCACAGTATGGGGGTGCAGTTGATTCTCGTTCGCCATGCGCAACCCATTCGGATCGAGCAGGTCGAGGGGGCGGCCGACCCCGGATTGGCCGGGATCGGGGTGGAGCAGGCGGAGCGGGTGCCCGCGGCGCTCGGACATCACCGGATCAAGCGGGTGCTGAGCAGTCCGCAGCGGCGGGCGCGGGAGACGGCGGGGCCGACGGCCGCGAAGCTCGGGCTCGACGTGGAGGTGCTCGATGGTCTGGCCGAATACGACCGGGATCTGCCCGCCTATATCCCCATCGAGGACGCCAAGGTCGAGTTCCAGGCGGAATACGACCGGATCAAGGCCGGGCATCTGCCGACGGTGATCGATGAACCGGCGTTCAAATCGCGAGTGCTCGATGCCATTACCGAGATCGCCGTGACCGCTGATCACGCCGATACGGTGGTCGCGTTCGCGCACGGCGGCGTGATCAATATCCTGCTGCAAGACGTGCTCGGCCTGGCGCGGCCGCTGACGTTCCCGATCGACTACTGCTCGGTCACCCGGATCCTGTTCTCCCGCACCGGTCGGCGCACCGCCGCGACGATCAACGAGAACGGGCATGTATGGGAATTGCTGCCGCGCAATATCAGCGCCTGAGCGATTCCCGACAGTCTTCCGGCCCCATCGCACCGGTATCCCGAAGCCCGTGCAAAAGACTGCGGCCACCCATACCCGGCAGACGCCGAGCGGGTGGCCGCAGCCGAGTCCGCGGTGGGATCAGGCCATGCGCGCGAACCAGTTGTGCATCCAGGAGATGGCGGTCTGCCCGCCGCCCACCTGGTAGGTGCCGTAGCTGGTGTGGGTGTGCGACTTGTAGAACGCTTCCAGGTCGTTGGCCCGCTGCTGGTTGGCCGAGTCGGTGAGCTGGGCCTGCAAGGTCGGGATACCGCCGTTGGCCATCAGATCGCCGATGATCGCACCGGCTTCCAGCTGGTAGCGCCAGATATTGGCCGGGTTGGCATCCGAACTCTGCGCCAGGAATCCGGCGAAGCGGGTGACGAAATCGTTGGAGGCGGTCGCGCAGTAGAGATCGTCGGTCGCGCAGATGGTGCGCGTGCGGTCGCTGACGAAGCCGAAGCCGCCGACCCGTGGGCCGCCCGCACCGGCGCCACCGGCATGCGGGCCGACCTGGGCGTCGGTCGGCGAGCGACGCGGATCCGAGATCAGACCGACACCGGCGATCCGGCTCGGCGGAACCACACCGACACCCGTGCCGATCTCGGCGGCGAGATCACCGGCGGCGTCGGCGCCCTGGCTGTAGCCGAGCAGACCGATCTTCGTCGCACCACAACGCTGCGCCATGGCGCTGACCAGGCCGCGCGCCTTATCGGTGGCTTCCCGCTTGGATTGGCCGTAGACGTCGCCCTCCCACGGGAACGCGGTGGCGGCGTAGGTGATGTAGTCGACCTTGGTCTCCGGCCCCAGCCCATTGGTCACGCCGGAGAGCATGCCCGGTTGCGGCTTCTTGTCGTGGCCGGTTTCCCAGGTGCCAGGGATGGCGACCACATACAGACTCGGGCATCCGGGCGCGGCCGAGGCCACGGTGTTACCTCCGAATACCAACCCGGATGCGATCGCCGCGCACGCGCCGAACGTCGCGGCAACCTTCTTGAACTGCATACTGCTCCAGTCAACCCATGCCCTGGTGAGGGCGTTCCCGTACACGCTGTCGCTTCGATGCTGAACTCGGCGGATGTCGCACCGGTGCACACGAAGTGAACACCATTCATCCCACCGAGTGCGCACACCCGGATAACATCCGAGGCCCCGACGCACACACCGCGAATAACAATAGGGCCACACCCGTACCCCCGCCAACCGAACGAGATCGGTTGACCGATTTTCACCGGTGCCGCGCCACGGTTCTTGCCACAATTGGCCGATCTCGCCTGCGTGCCCCTGCCACAATTGGTCGGTATGGCGCCAAGGAGCGACACACCGGCGGCGCGGTCTGCGCCGATCGACACCGATCGTTCCGGCCCATCTCGGGCGACATCGCCCGGCGCTGCCGGTCCCGACAACGCACCCATCTGCCCTACTTACGGATGGTTCGGCTGGCAGGTCCAGCTGGACCCTCCGCCGCGCGCCTCCGAACCCGCCAAGAACACCATCGGAATGATCCGAGCCATCTTCCAGTTGTTGGTCGATCAACTCGGCGTCGGCGAGCCCGCGGACATGCCGGACGTGACGCAGTTGCTCAGCAAGGCCGGGCTGTACGACCCGAAGAGCACATCCATCGCGATGTCGGCCTATGACGACAACGAAGGCGAGATAGCGAAGATCACACAGAATCTCGTCGCCCGCGACAAGGACGTCTCCGCCGAGGTGGTCGCGGCCGCCCGGCAGGGCACCAGGCTCAATATCGATATCTGGGACGAGGTGGTCGACCTCCGCGAGGCCGTCGCTGCCGTCGGAAGCGGCAAGCTCGCGCGCGATGTCGAGACCGCACTGCTCGACACGTTCGGATTGTCGTTACAGCGGGTCTGGACCAAGTACAAGGCGGCGACGGGCTACATCAAGGAAAGCCGTGACAACATCGAGCCGATCACTCTCGAGCAGTTGAGAGCCCTCGCCCCCAAGACGGATCGGGACAAGCTGGCGGCTTACTTGCCGCATCTCAATACAGCGATGCGAGAAGCGGGAATCGTCAACCCGAAACGCAAGGCCGCATTCCTTGCGCAGGTTCTTCACGAAACCGACAAGCTGCGAACACTCACCGAATACGGCGACAAGGGATACTTCGAACGCAATTACGGACCGGGCACGACGGTCGGTCGCGACCTCGGCAACGAAAGGCCCGGCGACGGTGCGCGTTTCCGCGGCCGTGGCGCGCTCCAGATCACCGGCCGGTACAACTACGAGCAGGCGGGCGAGGCGCTCGACGTCGATTTGATCCGCGACCCCGGCCTGGCTGCGAAGCCCGAGCATGCTTTCGACGTCGCCACCTGGTTCTGGGAGTCGAAACGGCTCAACGATGACGCCGACCGGGTGCGGAGCACCTCGGATTTCGACGCGATCACCAAGACGATCAACGGTGGCGGCAATGGCCTCACCGAGCGCCGAGAGTATTACGACAAGGCCCGCAAGGTCCTGGGAACGGACTAGCGCTGCCGTCCGGCGCGAACCCGGTGGCGGGCGGACTTTCCCGGTCGCGCACACCCGGTTCATCATGCGACTCGCGCAACCAGAGCGTGATGCAGCATACCGCGAGCGAATGCACCGAATACCCTGGACTACCTGGATATTCGACTTCTCGACATCGAATCATTCGACAATCGAACCGATTCAGCAAATGACTGACGGTGCCGGTTACGAACCCCGTTGCACGGCAGCGTATTCCACACGATAGGGTCGTTTTGTGTCCGATCCAGAGGGACGGACAAAGCGGAGGGAATTCAAAGAATGAAGTTCGGAAAGATCACTTCTGCCGTTTTCATGGCTGTCACCGCGGTGGGGATTACCGCGGCCACCGCCAATGGTCAGCCCGCTGTGGCGAACGAGTCGGCCGTGGTGACTTCGGGGGACGCGACTTCCGGTGTTGTGAGCGGAATCAACTACAACACCACCGTTTCCCCTTCTGACAAGACCATCACCTGGTCGGTCGACAGCGGCAAGTTCGAGCTGGCATCGGACGGTTCGGCCGTGCTGCTGAAGTCGGACACCGGCGCGACGGTGGACCAGGTGGCACTGCGCTCCGAGGTTGCTGGGCTGCCGATCGCGGTGGACGAGGAGATCAGCGCGGACGGCCGCAGCGTGACGCTGACCGCCACCATGACGCCCGAGGACAGCTCGAAGCTGAAGGACGTCGCGGAGCTGAAGGACATCAGCTCCTACGACCGGCTGATGGACCAGGTCAACAAGAACCTGCCTGGCATCGCCATCGGCGCCCTGATCGGCTGCTTCATCCCGTTTCTGTGGATCATCACCATCCCGGCCGGTGCGGTCATCGGCGGCTACGTGATGGGCGGCCAGCCGTTCCTGGACGCACTGATCGCGTTCGCGACCGGTCAGCCCTGATCTGAGCTGATAGCACCAGATGGGGTGCGCAGGCCGATTGCCTGCGCACCCCTTCTGGTTTCGGGGCCGGCACAACGCCCCTTGGTTGTTCAGCTCAGCGTTGGGCGACCGCGGTCGGCGGGATGGGCGCCGGGAGGGCGGTCTCACCCTCCAGGAACTTGTCCACGGACGAGGCCGCGGCGCGGCCTTCGGCGATGGCCCATACGATCAGCGACTGGCCGCGACCCATATCGCCGGCGACGTAGACGCCGGGGATGTTGGTGGCCCAGTTCTTGTCGCGCTGGACGTTGCCGCGCTGGTCGTAGCCGACGCCGAGGTCGGTCAGCAGGCCGGGCTTCTCGGGGCCGACGAAGCCCATGGCGAGCAGCACCAGATCGGCTTCGAGGGTGAAGTCGGTGCCTTCGACCTTCTCGAAACGGCCGTTGACCATGGTGACCTCATGCGCCTCTAGGCCGGTGACCTTGCCGTTCTTACCGACGAAGCGTTCGGTGTTCACCGAGAACACCCGTTCGCCACCCTCCTCGTGCGCCGAGGACACCCGGTACATGAGCGGGTAGGTCGGCCACGGGGTGGAACCGGCGCGCTCCTCCGGCGGACGCGGCATGATCTCGAACTGGTGGATGCTCTCCGCGCCCTGCCGGTGCGAGGTGCCGAGGCAGTCGGCGCCGGTATCACCGCCACCGATGATGACGACCTTCTTACCGTGCGCGTGCAGCGGCGGCAGGCCGTCGGCGTCGGTGACCGGATCGCCGTGCTGCACCCGGTTGGCCCAGGGCAGGAACTCCATCGCCTGATGGATGCCGTCCAGCTCACGGCCCGGAATCGGCAGATCGCGGGCCAGGGTGGCGCCACCGGCGAGCACGATCGCGTCGAACTGCTCGCGCAGCTCATCGGCGGTGATGTCGACGCCGACGTTCACCCCGGTCTTGAAGATGGTGCCTTCGGCCTCCATCTGCGCGAGGCGGCGGTCGATGAAGCGCTTCTCCATCTTGAATTCCGGGATGCCGTAGCGCAGCAGACCACCGATGCGGTCGGCCCGCTCGAACACGGTCACGGTGTGACCGGCACGGGTCAACTGCTGGGCTGCGGCCAGACCGGCCGGGCCGGAACCGACCACGGCGACCTTCTTACCGGTGAGCCGGGTCGGGTACACCGGGGTGACCCAACCCTCGTCGAAGGCGTTCTCGATGATCTCGACCTCGACCTGCTTGATGGTCACCGGATCCTGGTTGATCCCGAGCACGCAAGATGCCTCGCACGGCGCCGGGCACAGCCGCCCGGTGAACTCCGGGAAGTTGTTGGTCGCGTGCAGCCGGTCGATACCGTCGCGCCAGCGGTCCTTGTAGACCAGGTCGTTCCATTCCGGGATCAGGTTGCCCAGCGGACAACCGTTGTGACAGAACGGAATACCGCAGTCCATGCACCGGCTGGCCTGACGCTGGAGGGTCTGGTGGGAGAAGTTCTCCTCGTAGACCTCTTTCCAGTCCATCAGGCGCAGCGGCACCGGACGCCGCTTGGGCAGCTCACGCGAGGTGTGCTTCAAAAATCCCTGCGCGTCACCCACGAGCAGCCTCCATAATTGCCTCGTCCACGTCCTTGCCGCTCTTCTCAGCCTCGGAGATAGCGAGCAGCACCTTCTTGTATTCGCGTGGCATAACCTTCACAAAGTGGTTCACCTGCTGCGACCAATCACTCAGAATCCGTTCGGCGACAGCCGAACCGGTCTGGTCGCGGTGCTGCGTGATGATGTCGCGCAGCCAGGTGAAGTCATCGCCGGACAGCGGTTCGATCGCCTCGGCCTGGTCGGGGTTGACCTTCGCTTCGAAGGTGCCCTCCGGGTTGTAGACGAACGCGAGACCGCCCGACATTCCGGCACCGAAGTTGCGGCCGGTCTCACCGAGGATCACGACCTTGCCGCCGGTCATGTATTCGCAGGCGTGATCGCCGACACCCTCGACCACCGCGGTGGCGCCCGAGTTACGCACGGCGAACCGTTCACCGACGATGCCGTTGATGAAGGCGTGTCCGCTGGTCGCGCCGAACAGGATCACGTTGCCCGCGATGATGTTCTCCTCGGCACGGAACTCCGCGGGCGCGGTGGGCGCCGGGCGAACCACCAGGTGGCCGCCGGACAGGCCCTTGCCGACGTAGTCGTTGGCATCGCCCTGCACCCGCAGGGTGATACCGGCCGGGACGAACGCGCCGAAGCTGTTGCCCGCGGAACCGGTGAAGGTGATGTCGATGGTGTCATCGGGCAGGCCGGCGCCACCGTAGAGCTTGGTCACCTCGTGGCCGAGCATGGTGCCGACCGTCCGGTTCACGTTGGTGATCTTGGTGTCGAACTTGACCGGCTTGCCACGCTCGAGCGCATCGGCGGACTGGGCGATCAACTGCTGATCCAGCGCCCGGTCCAGCCCGTGGTCCTGGGTCTTGGTGCAGCGGCGGTCCTGGTACATGAACGCCGTCTCGACATCGTCGAGGATCGGCGACAGGTCCAGCTTGGCCGCCTTCCAGTGCTGCTTGGCCTTGGCGGTGTCGAGCAGATCGACCCGGCCGATGGCCTCGTCCAGTGTGCGGAAGCCCAGCGAGGCCAGCAGTTCGCGCACCTCTTCGGCGATGAACATGAAGAAGTTCTCGACGAATTCCGGCTTACCGGTGAAGCGCTGACGCAGGATCGGGTTCTGCGTGGCGACGCCGACCGGGCAGGTGTCCAGATGGCAGACCCGCATCATGATGCAGCCGGAGACCACCAGCGGAGCGGTGGCGAAACCGTACTCCTCGGCGCCGAGCAACGCGGCGATCATCACATCGCGGCCGGTCTTCATCTGGCCGTCGACCTGCACGACGATGCGGTCGCGCAGACCGTTGAGCAGCAGCGTCTGCTGGGTCTCGGCCAGGCCGAGTTCCCAGGGACCACCCGCGTGCTTGAGCGAGGTGAGCGGCGAGGCGCCGGTGCCACCGTCGTGGCCGGAGATCAGCACCACATCGGCATGCGCCTTGGACACACCGGCGGCGACGGTGCCGACACCGGGCTCGGCGACCAGTTTCACGTGAATCCGCGCCTGCGGGTTCGCGTTCTTCAGATCGTGGATGAGCTGGGCCAGATCCTCGATCGAGTAGATGTCGTGATGCGGCGGCGGCGAGATGAGGCCGACGCCCGGCGTGGAGTGGCGCACCTCGGCGACCCACGGGTACACCTTGTGCGCGGGCAGCTGACCGCCCTCGCCCGGCTTGGCGCCCTGGGCCATCTTGATCTGGATATCGGTGCAGTTGCTCAGGTAGTGCGCGGTCACACCGAAGCGGCCGGAGGCGACCTGCTTGATCGCACTGCGGCGCCAGTCGCCGTTCGCCTCGACCTCGAAGCGGGCCGGATGCTCGCCGCCCTCACCGGAGTTCGAACGGCCGCCGAGCCGGTTCATCGCGATGGCGAGGGTCTCATGCGATTCGGCGGAGATGGAGCCGTAGCTCATCGCGCCGGTGGAGAACCGCTTGACGATCTCGCTGGCGGGCTCCACGTCGTCGATCGAGATCGGCGCGCGCTCACCCGATTTGAACTTGAACAGCCCGCGCAGCGCGGCCAACCGCTCGGACTGATCGTCGACCAGCTTGGTGTACTCCTTGAAGATCGAGTACTGCCCGGTGCGGGTGGCGTGCTGGAGCTTGAACACGGTGTCCGGGTTGAACAGGTGGTATTCACCCTCGCGCCGCCACTGGTACTCACCGCCGATCTCGAGCTCGCGGTGCGCGCGCTCGGTGCGGTTCTCCAGGAATGCAATCCGATGCCGCGCGGCCACCTCGTCGGCGATGTCGTCGAGACCGATACCGCCCAGATGCGAGCGCAGACCGGTGAAGTACTCATCGACCAGCTCCTGGTCCAGGCCGATGACCTGGAACAGCTGGGCGCCGTTGTACGAGGCGAGGGTGGAGATGCCCATCTTGGACATCACCTTCAGCACGCCCTTGCTCGCGGCCTTGTTGTAGTTGGCCACCGCCTTGCGGAAATCGACGGCATGATCGCCGGTGCTGCCCGGCATCTCCAGACCGTTGCGCTCGAGCATGTCCTCGATGGACTCGAACGCCATGTACGGGTTGATGGCCGCCGCGCCGAAGCCGACGAGCATTGCCATATGGTGCACCTCGCGGGCGTCACCGGCCTCGACGACCAGCCCGACCATGGTGCGGGTGCGTTCGCGGACCAGGTGATGGTGCACCGACGAGGTGAGCAGCAGCGACGGGATCGGCGCCAACTTCTCGTTGGACTCGCGGTCCGACAGCACGATGATGCGCGCGCCACCGTCGATCGCGGCCGAGACCTGGGTGTTGATGGCCGCCAGCGCCCTGCGCAGACCCGCACCGCCCTCGGCGACCGGGTACAGACCGCGCACGACCACCGAACGAAGATTCGGCTGCGAGCCGTCATCGTTGATGTGCACGAGCTTGGCCAGCTCGTCGTTGTCCAGGATCGGCTGCTCGATGGCGATCTGCTGACAGGACTCCGGTCCCGGATGCAGCAGATCGGCCTCGGGACCGATATTGCGCTTGAGGCTGGTCACCACCTCTTCCCGGATGGCGTCCAGCGGCGGGTTGGTGACCTGCGCGAACAGCTGGGAGAAGTAGTCGAACAGCAGCCGCGACCGGCTCGACAGCACCGCGATCGGGGTATCGGTGCCCATCGAACCGAGCGCCTCACCGCCGGTCTTGGCCATCGGCGCGATCAGCAGGTTCAGTTCCTCGTTGGTGTATCCGAAGATCTGCTGCCGGATCAGCACCCGATCATGCGACATGTGCACATGCGGGCGGTCGGGCAGATCGGCCAACCGGCTCACACCCGCGTCCAGCCATTCCTGGTAGGGGTGCTCGGCGGCGAGCTGGTCCTTGAGTTCGTCGTCGCCGACGATGCGGCCCTGCGCGGTGTCGACCAGGAACATGCGGCCCGGCTGCAAGCGGACCTTCCTGATCACCCGGGCCGGGTCGATGTCGAGCACGCCGACCTCGGAGGCCATGACGACGAGGCCGTCGTCGGTGACCCAGATGCGGCTCGGGCGCAGACCGTTGCGGTCGAGCACCGCACCGATGACGGTGCCGTCGGAGAAGCACACCGATGCCGGGCCGTCCCACGGCTCCATCAGCATCGAGTGGTACTCGTAGAACGCGCGGCGCTGCGCGTCCATGGTCTCGTTGCGTTCCCATGCCTCAGGAATCATCATCAGCACCGCGTGCGGCAGGCTGCGTCCGCCCAGGTGCAGCAGTTCGAGCACCTCGTCGAAGCGGGCGGTGTCGCTGGCGCCGGGGGTGCAGACCGGGAAGATCTTCTCCAGCCGGTTCTTGCCAGCGGTGTCGGTGCCGAAGACATCCGAACGCAGCAGCGCCTCACGCGCGCGCATCCAGTTCTCGTTACCGCTGACGGTGTTGATCTCGCCGTTGTGCGCGACCCGGCGGAACGGGTGGGCCAGCGGCCAGGACGGGAAGGTGTTGGTGGAGAAGCGCGAGTGCACGATGCCGAGCGCCGATTCCACCCTGTCGTCCTGCAAGTCCAGGTAGAAGGCGCGCAGCTGCGGGGTGGTGAACATGCCCTTGTAGACGAAGGTCTGCCCGGACAGGCTCGGGAAGTACACCGACTCGCGGCCGACCGCACCCTCACCGGCGCCGGCCTTGCCGAGTTCACGCTCGACCCGCTTGCGCACCACGTAGGCGCGACGCTCCAGGTCCATACCGGTGAGCTGTTCGCCGCCCGCGGGGGAACCGATGAAGATCTGCCGGAAGGTCGGCATGGCGTCACGCGAGAGCGCGCCGAGCGAGGACTCGTCGATCGGGACCTCACGCCAGCCGAGGACCGCGAGGCCCTCTTCCTTGACGATCTTGTCGACGCCGTACGCGGCGACGGCGGCTTCGCGGCGGGCCTGCGGAAGGAAGGCGATACCGGTGGCGTAGGAGCCCTCCGGCGGCAGCTCGAAGTCGACCACGGCACGGAAGAAGCGGTCGGGCACCTGGATCAGGATGCCCGCGCCGTCACCGCTGTTGGGCTCGGCGCCCGCGGCACCACGGTGCTCCAGGTTCAACAAGGCGGTGATGGCCTTGTCGACGATGTCACGGCTGCGGCGGCCGTGCATGTCCACGACGAATGCGACGCCACACGCGTCGTGCTCGTTCGCCGGGTCGTAGAGACCGATGGGTCCAGGTGACCTGTGGCCGGGAAGTTGCGTCATGCCTCTGCCTTCAAGAAAGTCGGCCCTCGATTCGGGCGGCCATCGAAATAACGGCCTTGTCGAACGCCTCCGTCAAGACTGCGTCCGTACGTTCCGAATCCAGCCGCGCTGATGGTCTTCGGCGTGCAGTCACGTCTCCAGTTGTCCACCCGCTCCTGTTATGCAGTAGGGGTGCTCGGAAGTAACGGAACGCTTACGTGTTCCTTACCGCCGTGCGGGGTGTGCCCACTACGCTCGGCACGGTTCGGGCTGCCCGTGCGGGCGGTTGGGCGCCGAACATTCTGTGTTCGGCGTAAGAGCAAACGATAAGTCAGGACTCGAGCCCAACCAACTTAGGTTGCACTAATACCCGGGTCTAGCTGGGCTTCTTCATTCAGGTCCTCCACGTGTGCGCGTCGTCCAGTGTAAAGCAGCTTCCGGGCACTGATCGATCCCGTTCCGCGCAGGTCGGAGGGTTTCTCAGGGGACTTCCCGGTTGATGACCGAGCGCGCCGTTGCGCTCGAACACCCGCTTTCACCTGCATCGAAGCAGATTTCCCCTCGTCCGAGCCGGGCAAACCAATCGTGGTGCGGCTAACCATTGCGCGGGCCGGTGAGATATTTCCGACAGGGTTGTGACGAGCACAGAACATGATCCGACCGTTCGGCCTGTTTTACTTGGAGTGCGGTTCAGCACACTCGCAGCAAATAGTCGAAAAGTGGTCTTCGACACATCTTTCCGGCGCCGCGCCGGCCGGTGGGCGGATCCGGATGTCGTTGCCGCGCCGCGGTCTTCGTCACACAGGGCGCTACCTGCACGATCGGAACCGGCCGGTCCCCCGCGACGGCCATCGCGCCGACCGGGCGACGACGATCGGGCCCGTTGTGAAGCTGACCACATCCCCGGCTCCACACTCGATGGATCGGCAGCCCGCCTGTCACGCTGTGACAACGAATCCGTGACACTTTCGCCAAGTGCGGGCGCACCGTCGTCGCAGGCGGCGGACCGGCCCGGCGCGCCAGATCGCCAGCCGAGCGCGACAAGGACTCGGATGTAGAGGATGTGGGGATTCCATGACCGTCATCGGCATGCTCACCTGGCTCGGCGGTGCTCACTCCGACGCCCGCCCGGACATCGACGACAACACCGATAGCCGCCGAGAGCGCGGTGGATACGCGCTCACCGGTGCGGTGGTCGCGCTGTTCGCGATGGTCGCGGGCGCCGTCACCGCCGTGGCCGGTGCGGCGGCGCGCTGGCCGACGGTCGGTGTGCTCGCCGCCGCTGTCGTCGTCGCGCTCCTCGCCACGGCGGTCGGTAAGGCGCTGGCCACGGTCGGCCCCGAGACCGTCCTGCGCGGGGAGGGCGCGACCGCCGATCGGCGCGGCTCACTCGGCCGAATCGCCGTCGCCGTGATCACCGGTGCGCTGGTGGCCGAACTCGCTTCGACCGTGCTGTTCGGCGGCACCGTCGACCGGTTGCTCGACGAGCGCGGCGCGGCTTCGGCAGCCTCGGTACCGGCGGTCCGCGATGCCCGCGCCGATCTGGACCGGGCCAGCACCGACCGGACGAACCTGAACCAGACGATCACGCAGGCTCAGGCCGATATCGATAAGGCACTGGTCACCGCGCGCTGCGAATACAACCCCACCTCGGAGTGCCCGCAGACCAGGATCACCGGCGTACCGGGCCGCGGGCCGGAATCACAGACGGCCGACGACATGCTCGACGACGCGCGCACCCAGCTCGCGGCGGCGCAGGCGCGGATCGCACCGCTCGACCAGCGGATCACCGATGCGCAGCGGCGGGTCGAGGATGCCGAAACCGCCGCCTTGGCCGACGCGGACCGCGGGCTCGGCGCCCGCTGGGTCGCGATGCACGACCACACCACCGCCCACGTCGGTGCATCACTGCTGCGACTGCTGACGCTCACGGCGTTCGTCCTGCTGGCACTGCTGCCGCTGATCCTGCGCCGCTGGCGCGGGGAGACCGCACAGGACCGACGGCTGGCCGCCGACACCATCCGTGACCGAGCCGAGCGCACCGCCGACGCGGCCATCGCGGTGAAGCGGGCCGAGGTGCGCACCGAAGCCGAACTGCTGCGCGCCGATCAGCAGCTCACCGCCGCGCGGCTGGCCGTCGAGGCCGATACCGCGATCGACCGGGAACGCCAACGCACCCGCGTCATCGCGGCCATCGGCGGGCTGGAGATCGGTATCACCGAACCCTCGCGACGCGCCGTCGGCGCGGACGCGCCCGCCGAACTACCGGCCGGACCTGCGGCCGCCGACCGAAAGGACCCCACCGTGTCATACGACGGGATCGCACCCGCGAACCTGCCCGCCCCGGTCGGCGCGCATGCCATCGCCCCGGTATCCGGCGCGCTCACGCCGGCGGTATCCACGGCCGCCGAGGAACCGACCGCCGAGCGTGGTGGCTTGGCGCTGCCGCTGATCGGTCAGGTGCCGTTCACCGATACGGCCGCCCGGTGGATCCGCCCGCTGGTTCCCTCCTTCGTCGCCAATGCCATCGACACCGCGACGCATCCGCTGCGCACCGCACGGCAGGCCTTCGAGGAGGTCGAGGAGATCACCTTCACGCTGCGCCGCACCCGCAAGGTGACCGTCGATTCCGAGGATTCGGCCGCACCGCCCGCACCGCAGGTCGGCTACCAGCCCTATCAGCTGACGCCGGGTACGCCCGAGTACTGGCATGCCCAGCGCGTCGCCGCCGCGGCCGTCGACCCGAACGTGCCGCACTACTATCCGACCACCGACCCGCGCTATTCGACCGATCCGCGCTATTCGGCCCTCCCCCAGGCCTCGGCCACCTACGGGCTGCCCCCGGCCTCGCACGACAAACTGCCGGGCCGCCATACCCCCGAACTGCCAGGACATCCGGGCCCGCGCGAACTCCCGCCGGGTCGCTGAGGACATGTCCGGCGCGCCGGTGAAGTTCCGCGTCTCCGGCTCGGGCCATGAGACCTCCGCTCGCGCGGTCGGGGTCTGCCGGTGACCGCCCGTCGTCGCCGATCGGCCGGACGCCGGGCATCCGGGACGACTCACGACGATAGGGACACGCAGCTGTCCGACGTCACCACCGGCACCGCAGGTGGACGGGCCACGCACGGGTCCGCGCCTACGCTGCCAACCATGCCCGACAGCCAGTTGACGCCAGCGGCCTTCGGTTCCAAACCGTGGGGTTCGCGCCTGCTCGGGCCCGCCGACGAGCGGACCGGGATCCGGCGGGTGCGGATCCAGCTGCTGCTGACGATCCCCCTGCTCGGGGCCAATCTGATCGGTATCGCCGTCGCGATCGTGCTCATCGGCTTCGTGCTGCCAGGACCGACGGTCTTCACGCTGCGGCTGCTACCGCTCAACGCGATTGCCACCCCGCTGTACACGGCGCTGGCCTTGGTGATCGGCACGCTCTGGGGAACGGTGTCGGGGCTGCGCACCTTGCGCTGGGCGACCGATCCCGATCACGTCCCGACCGAGGCCGAGCAGCGCACCGCCGTCCGGGTACCGCGACGGTTGGTGCGCCAGCAGGCCTGGCTGTGGTTCGGCGCGGCGGTGGTCCTGAGCCTGCTCTACGGCCTGGCCGATCCGGCGCTGATCCCGAAGATCGTGCTCGGCATCGGCTTCAGCGCGATCGTGGTGTGCGCCAACAGCTATCTGATCGCCGAGTTCGCGCTGCGTGCGGTGACGGCGCGGGTGCTCGACGCGGCGCCGGGTCGAGCCATTCACAGCATCGGCGTCTTCGGGCGCACCATGCTGATGTGGCTGCTCGGTTCGGCGGTGCCGGTGGCGCTGTCGATGGTGGTGGCGCTGCTGTCGCTGACCGGCTTCGATGTCAGCACCGAGCGCATGGCGGTCTGTGTGCTCACTCTCGGCGGCGCCACCCTGGTCTTCGGGATGCTGTTGATGATGCAGGCCTCGGCCGCCACGGTGGCGCCGATCCGCGGGGTGCGCCGCGCTCTGCGTCAGGTGGAGGGCGGCGATCTGAATGTAGCTGTCACCGTCTACGACGGCACCGAATTGGGTGAGCTGCAAAGCGGTTTCAACCGGATGGTGCACGGGCTGCGCGAACGCGAACAGATCCGCGACCTGTTCGGTAGGCACGTCGGTCGCGATGTCGCGGTCGCAGCGATCGGCAGCAATCCGCGCCTCGGCGGACAGGAATGCGAAGCGGCGGCGCTGTTCATCGACATCATCGGCTCCACCACCATGACCGCGACCCGCGCCGCCACCGAGATCGTCGCCATCCTCAACGAGTTCTTCACCATCGTCGTGGATGAAGTGGAACGCCACGGCGGACTGGTCAACAAGTTCGAAGGCGATGCGGCGCTCGCGGTGTTCGGTGCGCCCGCACCGTTGCCCGATGCCGCGGGCGCGGCACTGGCCTGCGCCCGCGCCATCCGTACCCGGCTGGACGCGCACACCTCCGATTTCTCCGCCGCCATCGGCGTCGCCGCGGGACGGGTGGTCGCGGGCAATGTCGGCGCGCATCAGCGGTACGAGTTCACCGTCATCGGTGACGCGGTCAACGAGGCCGCGCGGTTGTGTGAACTGGCCAAACAGGATCCGGGCCTGCTGCTGACCTCCGCCACCACCGTCGCGGCGGCCGACGCCGAGGAGGCGACGCACTGGAAGCTTGGTGAATCGGTCACGCTGCGTGGGCGCACCCAGCGCACCGAACTCGCCCGGCCGCGGACGAACTGAGTGCGGTTGTGTGGCCGAGCGCACGAGCCACACATCCGGCGACTCCCACGCGACAATCTGCTCCGCCGTGCGACCGAGCGCCGCCGTGCGGCCCGGCGCCACTGCTCGACCCCACATCGCCACTCGACCCAAACCACCACTCGACCGGGCGCTCGGCGCCGGTGCAACGCCGAGCGCCCGGCGGCACCCGGCCCTCGGACGCTCGCTCCAGGTGTTCAGCCGCGCGCGGCGCGCGACCGGAACGCCAGTACCGCCGCGACCAGCAGGATGCCAGCGGTACCGATCGAGGCCAGATGGATACCGGTGACGAAGGATTCGTGCGCCGATGCCAGGAACGACGCACCCACCGCCTCCGGTAGCTGCCCGGCCAGATCCGCCGCACCGCCGAGCGATTCGGCTGCCGCACCATCGGCTCCGGCCGGGATGGCCGAGAGATCGAGGCCATTGCGGAACACCGCCATGACCATGCTGCCCAGCAATGCCACTCCGAGCGCGATACCGGTCTCATAGGCCGTCTCGGAGATGGCCGCCGCCGCGCCCGCGCGCTCGACCGGCGCCGAGCTGACCACCAGATCCGACGACACCGTCAACGCGATGCCGACGCCGGTGCCGATCAGCCCGAAGCCGAGCACGAACGGTGCGACACCGGTCGCGGGATCGGCGGTCAACCACAGGAACAGCGCGGCACCGAGCGCCGCGACCACCAGCGAACCACCGAGCACGGCCGTCGGCCGCCACCGCTGCACCAGCACCGCCGCCAGCAGCGAGCCGACGACGCTGGCTGCGAGGCCGGGCAGCAACAGCACACCGGCCTGCATCGGCGAGCGGCCGAGCACAAGCTGCAAATACTGCGAGCCGAAGAACAGCACACCGGCAAGGGCGAACACCGCGAGCAGGTTGGTCAGCACCGCGGTGCGGAACTGGGGCACCTCGAACAACCGCAGGTCGAGCATCGGCTGCTCCAGCGTGCGCTGTCTGCGTACGAACAGCACACCGGAGACCAGTCCGATCACACCGGCGACCAGCGGCACCGCGCTCACACCGTGCGCCGCGAACTCCTTGACCGCGTACACGAACGGCACGAGCGCCAGCATCGACAGCACCGCGCTCGGGATATCGAAGCGGCCCGGATTCGGGTCCTTCGATTCCGGGATCAGCACCGGTCCCAATACGATCAGCGCGATCATGACCGGCATGTTCGCCAGGAACACCGAACCCCACCAGTAGTGCTCGAGCAGCCAACCACCCAACAGTGGTCCGGCCGCGGCGCCGCCGCCCGCCATCGCACCCCAGACCGCGATGGCGAAGGTGCGCTGGCGCGGGTCGAGGAACATCGAACGGATCAGACCGAGGGTGGCGGGCATCAGGGTGGCACCGGTGACGCCTTGCAACACGCGGGCGGCGATCAGCATCTCGGGGCTGACGGCCCATGCCGCGAGCAGGGAGGCGAGGCCGAATCCGGCGGCGCCGATCAACAGCAGCCGGCGCCGGCCGATCCGGTCGCCGAGGTTGCCCATGACCACGAGCAGACCGGCGAGCACGAACGAGTAGACGTCGATGATCCACAGCAGCTGGGTGGTGCTCGGCGCCAGATCGGCGCTGATGGCGGGCACCGCGATATCCAAGACGGTGGCGTCGACCGCGAGTAGCAGCAGCGCGAGGGCGAGCACGGCCAGGCCGATCCAGTCCCGTGTGGTGGCGCGGGGCGTGGTGTCGCGCAGGTCGGGGCCGATCCCCGTGGTGATGTCCATGATCCTTCTCGACTTTCGTCGTCAGTGTCCAACCGTCCAGACGGTATAGTACCGAACATTACCGTCCAGCCGGTACAGTTATTCCCGTGACAACCACCACCCGTGATCGCATCCTGGACGCGCTCGAGACATTGCTGCTGGACAAGGGCATGTCCCAGGTGACGCTCGAGAGCGTCGCCGCCGCCGCCGGCGTCTCCAAGGGCGGGCTGCTCTATCACTTCAAGAGCAAGGACGCCCTGCTCGCCGGTCTGGTGCGACGGCTCACCGAACGCGCCCACACCCAGCTCGACGAATCGGTCGCCGCGGGTGGTTCGGTGGCCGAGTGGTACCTCCAGATCCCGAACACCGACTCCGCCGACGAGGCGCTGGAACTCGAGCTGTACCGATCGATGCTCGCCACCATGCGCACCGTCGACGCCACCGCGGGCCCGGAGACCGATGCCGTCCAGCAGGCCCTCGTCGAGATGATGAACTCCTGGTCCGACGGCCTGGACGCCGAGATCGACGATCCGGTGCGCGCGGATCTGATCCGGTTGGTCGGTGACGGTGTGTACCTGCGCGCCCTGCTCGGCCTGCCCCCGGTCGACCCGGCGCGATACCGGCAGGTGGTCGAGCACCTCCTGCGCTGACGGCAGAGCGCGCTCGAGTCGGGAAACGGCCCATGTCGGCCCAGCACCACCTGCGCACCATGGGACCGCGCGACCCAGCCCCTTCCTCCGTCTAGCGAGCGCGGCCACCGCCGCACGGGCGAACCCGCACCGCCAGGCTTCGATCGGGCAGCACACCCATCACGGCAACGTCGGGCTCCCGTCGCCACGACCGGTTAGACTCGGCCGCGTGCCACCAGCCGAAACGGCCGGTGCCGTCGGGGCGGGAAACGATCCGGTGCCGGGGTCTCTCGGAACGACGGTGCCGATCCGTCCGATGACCTTCCGCGAACTGCTCGATACGCCGTTCGCGCTCATCCAGTCGTCGATCCGCGCGCTCGCCGGATTCGGCGCCACCCTGCTGCTCGCGGGCGAACTCGTGATCTCCGGGGTGACGGCCGGAACCATACGGCTCAGCGACAATTCCGATGCCGCGGTCGCCTGGGCGGTGGTGCTGAGCACCCTGGTCTGCGCCTGGCTGATCCGGTTCGTCCTGCGTGGGATCACCACCGCGATCGGCACCGCCGCGATCGCGGGCGCACCGATCGACTGGCGCACCGCGCTGGGGCGATTCGGTGCACGGCTCGGCCCACAACTGCTGTTCGGATCGCTGTTCACACTGGTCGGCGTCGCGGTGCTCGGGCTCGGCGCCCTGCTCATCATCACCTTCCCGTTCGCGGTGCTCTGGCTGGCCTGGCTGCGGGCACGGCGCTTCGTCGCGATGCCGGTGATATTCGCCGAGGGCGCCCGTCACCGCGATGCCGTGGCGCGATCGAAACTATTGGTCGACGGCGCCAACTGGCCCACCGCGCTGTTGTGGCTCAGCGTCCGGGCGCTGCTGGTCCTGATGGCGTTGCCGCTGCTCGGCATCCCCTGGTTCCTCTCCGATTTCTCCGGCACCCATCGCTGGGCGGTCATCGTCTTGACCACCGCGGCGTTCCTGCTGATCACCGCGTTCGGTGAGATCGTCGAATCCGCCACCCGCGTCGTCGCCTATGTGGACCGGCGCTGCCGCCGCGAAGGTATGGACATCCGGCTCCCCGCGCCGACGCGACAGCCCGTGATCGAGGGGGCGGCATGGCCGACCTGAACAAGCCCGCGGACCCTCCCGCGCCGCAACCGCCCGCGCTCGGTTCCGCCGCCGATCACCGCGCCGCCGCCGAATCCGCGCTCCAACGCCGCGATTACGATCTGGCGCTACGTGAACGCTTCCGTGCCACACTGCGCGGGCTGGAACAGCGCGGCATGCTGGAGATCCGGCGCTCCCGCACCGCGGCCGAAACCGCCGACGATGTGAGCACCGCGACCGTCCCGGTGGCGCACGCCGACGAATTCCGCCCGGCCGCGCACAGCTTCGACGAGGTCGTCTACGGCGGCAGACGCGCCACCGAGGACGAATACCGCCGGCTCGATTTCGTCGATCAGTACTCCGCGGCCGCACCACCCCCGGTGGCCGGACCACGCGAAGTCGAGGCCACCGAACGGCGAGCCCGCACCCGGCGCACGCTACCGCCGCTGCCGGATCTGCTGCGCGACCCGAGGTTCTGGGCCACCGTGGCTGCTGTTGCCGCGCTGGCGGTGCTGCTGTGGGCGGCACTGCAATCCTGCGGTGCGCCCGACGCTCCCACGCCACCGCAACCGCCGCCGGATATTCCGCCACCACCGGATCTGCCCGAACCCGACTCCCCGGACGACGTCGACCGCGATGTCGGCGCGGGCTCCGATTCGATCTTCGAACGCCTGCCCGCACCGATCGCCTTCGGCGGATTGCAGTTCCTGATCGCGGGCGCGCTGCTGGTGTGGTGGCGGGCGCGCCGCCGCGGCGCCCTGGTCGGTGAACCGCGCCCGGTGGAGGTCACCGCCAATGAACTGCTCGCCGGGCAGGCGGCGCTGTACCGGCGTTCGGGCGATCACGAATACGTCGCGGCCAAGCTGCGCGCGGCCACCCTGCGCCGGATCAGGGCGGCCCTCGGCGTCACCGCAGACACGGCGCCGGAGCAGGTGGTCGCCGCCGTCACCACTCGGACCGGGGCGGACCCGGCCTGGGCGCATGCCGCGCTGTACGGTCCGGTGCCCGATGAACCCACCTTGGAAATGGTTGCCGCGCAACTCGAATGGATCGAAGCGGAGGTCTCGTGACCAGCATTGACACCAGCAAAGCCCCGAGCGCCGAGGAGGCGGCGGCCGCGTTCGCGGCGCTGCGCACCGAGATCGGCAAGGCGGTGGTCGGCAACGACAACGCCATCATGTATCTGGTGCTCGCGCTGCTGTGCCGTGGACATGTGCTGCTCGAAGGCGTTCCCGGCGTGGCGAAGACGCTGCTGGTCCGTGCGCTGGCCACCGCGCTCGACCTGGAACATTCGCGGGTGCAGTTCACCCCCGACCTCATGCCGGGTGACGTCACCGGATCGCAGATCTACGATCCGCACACCACCGAGTTCACCTTCCGCTCCGGCCCGGTGTTCACCAACCTGCTGCTCGCCGACGAGATCAACCGCACCCCACCGAAAACCCAGTCCGCACTCCTGGAATCGATGGAGGAGCGGCAGGTCTCCGTCGACGGTAGGCCGCGACCGCTGCCGGACCCGTTCGTGGTGGTCGCCACCCAGAACCCGATCGAACAGGAAGGCACCTATCCGCTGCCGGAGGCGCAACTGGACCGCTTCCTGTTCAAGGTCGATATCCATCTGCCCGAACGCGATGACGAATTCCGCATCCTGCAACGGCATGCGGGCGGTTTCGATCCGCGTGATCTGGCCGCAGCTGGGTTGCGTCCGGTGGCCGGTCCCGCGCATATCGCCGCCGCCAGAGCCGCGATCGGCACCGTCACCATCAGTCCTGAGGTGCTGGCCTACATCGTCGACATCTGCCGCGCCACCCGCTCGGCGCCCGCCGTTCAGCACGGCGCATCCACCCGTGGCGCGACCGCGCTGATGGCGGCGGCACGTGCGTTCGCCTGGTTGAACGGGCGCGGGTTCGTGACCCCCGACGATGTGAAAACCGTTGCGGTGGCGGTATTGCGGCATCGGCTGCATCTGCGTCCTGAGGCCGAATTGGACGGGGTGACCGCCGAGGGGGTCATGCGGTCGCTGCTGCTCGCGGTCCCGGTTCCGGTGTAGGGCCGTGGTCGTCACCGGCCGGTTGGCCGCCGTCGCCGCGGTGGCGGCGCTGTTGGTCACGTTCGTGCTTCCGTCCTGGCTCGGCGTCGCGCTGGTGAGCGCGCTGCTGGTCAGCGCGGTGCTCGCCGATCTCGGTGCCGCCGGTAGCGCCCGTGCGCTGACTCTCACCAGGGACCCGTTGACGGTCGTGCGGCTCGGCCGCAGCACCGAGGTGGAGCTGGTGGTGACCAATACCGGTCCGCGCACCGTGCGCGGCGTGCTGTGGGACGACTGGCCCGGCAGCGCGCATGCGGCCGGGCGCACCCACCGCATCGCACTCGAGCCCGGTACCCGCTCGCGCTATCGCACCACCCTGACGCCGGCCCGGCGGGGTGATCGGGTGGCAGGGCCGATCACGATACGTGCGCTCGGACCGCTCGGACTGGCCGGTCGCCAGACCCGGCACACGGTGCCCGCGCGGGTTCGCGCCCTGCCACCGTTTCGCAGCGAACGGCTGCTCGGTTCGAAAGTGAAACGGCTGCAACATCTCGAGGGCCGCAATGTCGCGAACCTGCGTGGCCAGGGCACCGAATTCGATTCGTTCCGCGAATACGTCGCGGGCGACGATGTGCGCACCATCGACTGGCGGGCCACCGCCCGAGCCACCGACGTCCTGGTGCGCACCTGGCGCCCGGAACGCAACCGGCACATGCTCATGCTGCTCGACACCGGACGGGTCAGCGCCGGACGGGTCGGCACCGACGGCGCCGAGGGCACCCGACTGGACGCGAGTATCGAGGCCGCGCTGCTGCTGGGCGGGCTGGCCGCCGCGGCCGGTGATTCGGTCGATCTCCTGGCCTTCGACCGTGCGGTGCGCGCCGAGGTGCGCGGTATCGGCGGTAAACGGCTGCAACTGAAACTGATGCACGCGCTGGCCGGGGTGACCCCGGCTCTCGTCGACACCGATACCGCCGCCCTGGTCCGCGCGGCCATCGACCGTACCCGCCGCCGCAGCCTGATCGTCTGGTTCACCACCCTCGACGGCGCGGCGGTCGAAGAGAACCTGCTTCCGGTCCTTCCGGTGCTCGCACACCGCCATCGGGTGCTGATCGTCTCGGTCACCGACCCGGAGGTCGCGGCAGCGGCCACCCGCCGCGACGCCCCCGGCGATCTCTACGGCGCGGCCGCCGCGGAATCGCTGCTCGCCGAGCGGGCGCTGGTCCAGGAGTCGCTGCGACGCAAAGGTATCGACGTGGTGGCCGCGCCGCCGGATCGGTTGCCCGAGGCGCTCGCGGACGAATACCTGGAGCTGAAGCAGTCCGGCGGCATGTAGACCGCCTACCGGATCGCCGCGGGCTTCGCCGCCCATCCGATGGCGGGTGGTACGACCACCGGCGCGGTCAGCGCGCGCCGCTGCCGTTCGGCCATGATGCTGCCGAGGATCTGCGGCGGCGGATAGTCACCGGGACGGGCGATGCCGAGGCGCGTGCAGACCGCGGCGGTGAGGGCATTGCCGAGTTCGGCCTGCGCGGCCGGGGTGAGCGTGCGGATCCTGGTCAGGTACTGCCGGACCGCGAGCGCGAGATCGTCGGGCAGGGCGGCCGGGTCCTGCCGGGCGGCCCATTCGGCCAGCCAGGGCGGCGGCACCGCGAGTGCGGGGAACGGCAGCCGCTGCTGTCCGTAGACCACCACGGTGCCCGCGAGTACGTCACCGACGCGACGCGCATTGGGTGAGCACAGTGAGGTGATCATGGCGATGGCGCCGAAACCGCCGAGCATCCAGAAATCGACGATGGCACCGGCCAGACCGCGGGTGAGGGCGTGCCGGAAGTCGGTGGGGCCGCCGTCGGCGCGTACCACCCGCAGCCCGAACATCAGTTTGCCGAGGGTGCGGCCGTGGCCGATGGTCTCACTGGCGACGGGGTAGCCGACCAGGACGATGATGACGGTGACCAGCACCGCGGTGGCCAGCCAGGCCGCGTCCGGATCGCTGGGCAGCAAGACGGCGACGATGCCGAACATCAGCATCCATCCGATGATCACCTGTATCACCACATCGACGAAGAACGCCGCCGCCCTGGTGGGTATGCGCGCGATGGGCAGCTCCAGGGCCACTGCTTCGCCGGTGGTGAACTCAGCCATGTCGCCTAGCATTCTTCCCAGAGCGGGAGTGGGAGGCAACCGAATGGACGTGGACGCATACAGCTACGCGCATCGCGGGTCATGGAACCGGCTGGACTTCTTGGCCCGTAAGGGCAAACTCACCGGGGCCGAGGCCGACGAACTCGTCGCGCTGTATCGGCGCACCTCCCAGCAGCTGGCCCGGTTGCAGACCCACAGTCCGGACCCGGAGCTGGTCGCGGGCCTGAGCGCGGTACTGGCGCGGGCGCGGGCGAAGGTGCTCGGCACCAGGGCCGATACCTGGTCGGAGATCGGGCGTTTCGTCACCCACCGCTTCCCGGCCGCCGTATATCGCGCCTGGCCGTGGTGGGTGTCGGTGGCGGCGGTGTTCCTCGCGGTCGCCGCTGGTATCGGCGGCTGGGTGGCCGACTCCGATTCGGCGCGTTCAGTGCTCGGCATTCCCGACGACACCGATGCGATCACCGCACCGGGTGGCACGTTCGAGACCTACTACTCCGAGCATGCGAACGAGGCGTTCGCGGCGCAGGTGTGGACCAATAACGCCTGGGTGTCGGCGATCGCCCTGTTCACCGGCGTGCTGATCCTGCCAGCGATGTATCTGCTGTTCATGAACGCGCTCAACCTCGGCGTCACCGGCGGTCTGATGGCCGAGGCGGCGCGGCTCGATTCGTTCTTCGGCTTCATCCTGCCGCACGGCACTCTCGAACTCACCGCGGTCTTCGTCGCGGGTGGCGCGGGGCTGAAACTCGGTTGGACGCTGGTGGATCCGGGCCGGTCGAGCCGGTTGGAGGCGGTGGCGCGGCAGGGCAGGGCCACCGCGACGATCGCGCTCGGGTTGGTCGGGGTCTTGCTGGTGGCGGGCCTGCTCGAGGGTTTCGTGACACCGAGCGGGTTGCCGGCGCCGCTACGGATCGCGATCGGGTTCGCAGCGGAGGCGTTGTTCCTGTTGTACGTGTTCGGTGCGGGGCGGCGTGCGGCGCTGGAACAGGACCTCGATAAAACCGACCAGCCGGTAGCCGATTCGGTTATCGCATCGCGATAGCCATCGGCGAGCACACGGTGAGCGATCACGGTTCGGGCAACGGTTGGCAACGCCGGGAATCGGATCGGTGAAGAACTCCCCCATTTGAGTTCCGCTGGCCGCAGCGAGTCGTGCTCAGCTGCGGCCAGCGTTGCCGTTGACTCTACACAATCGTTATGCCCGTGCAACCCTCCGCGCCGAGGTCGAGCGTATAAAGCAGCTCACTGGCAAACCCTTGTGAACACCTCGTTTTTCACGGTTCCAGCTAACTCACAGCGCCCGATGTGAACCGCGATTTGGTCCTTTCATCTGCAATTGCATTTCGTTTTTCGAGGTCACCGGCACTACCCCGGCGGACACCCTCAGGCGATTAGCCACGCCGCCTTGTCCGCTACCGGTCGGTACTCACAACATGCCGATCTACCTGGGGATTCCCTGTGGATAATGGGGATAGCTGAACGAACGACGCCGTGAAAGCGACCAGAGGTTTGTTTACTACCGAACAAACACGATCAGCATCGTGTAGCGACCGATCTACGTGTACCTACGCATAGTTAACCGGCGGGTTATCCGGTCACGAAAACGCCCGCCGAAGCACGTCCGGTCCAGACAGATCAGCAGCATCGGGGTTACCGAAATCAGTGCTGTGATCTTCGCCTCACTCAGCAATAAAACGGGAGAATCGGGCAGATCCGGCGGCGGTGCGCCGCGGAGAACGGCGCTGCTCGCAGGCTCTCGATGAGCTTGTCTCGCTTGGTGATCGACACCGGCGGCCACTACCGATCATCCGCGGCAGCGGTGGCAGCACACAGTTCCACTACCTGCCACCGGGTTTCCCGAGTTGGGCGACCGCGATCAGCGCATAGAAAAAGGCATCGGTGGATTCCCGACCCGCCGATGCCTTTCCGCTACTACTCGTTCATCCACTCCTCGCGCGGCCGCTGATGTCTCGGCCGCACAACCGTTTACATCAGTGCGCCGCCGTCGACCCGGATCTCGGTACCCGTCATATAGCGGCCGTCGTCGGAGGCGACCATGGCGACCACACCGGCGATGTCCTCGGGGCTGCCGAGCGCGCCACCGTTGAGCCAGCCGGTGAGTCGGGCGAACAGGCTCGGGTCGAAGCCTTCCGGCTGTTCCAGGATCGATTTCGTGGTGATTCCACTGGTGATCCCGGCGGGCACGATGTTCACCGCACGCAGACCCTGTTTGGCGTATTCGAGCGCGATGGCGTGGGTGAAGCTGGCCACACCACCTTTGGACGCCGCGTAGGCCGCGAGATAGGGCGAACCCTGGAATGCGGCGGTGGACGACAGGTTCACCACCACGCCGTGCCCGGAGTCCAGCAGGGCGGGCAGCGCGGCCTGCGTCATCAGGAAGGTGCCGGTGAGGTTCACCCGGATCACGGTCTCCCACGCATCGAGCGGCATCTCGTGGGTGCGGGCGGGTCGCAGGATGCCGGCGGCGTTCACCAGGACATCGAGCCCGCCGAGGTATTCCAGCGCGGCATCGGTGCCGGTGCGCACCGATTCGGGGTCGGCGATATCCACTCGGATCGTCCGCAGCCGGTCCGCCGCATCGCCGGCTTTGTCCGCGGTCGAGGCGAGGCCGGGCTCGTCGATGTCGACGGCCACCAGCGTGGCGCCCTCGTCGAGCAGTCGCAATGCGATGCCCTGTCCGATACCCGATCCGGCACCTGTCACCGCCACCCGGCGGCCGTCATATCTGCGCATGCCGAGAATTAGAACAGGTTCTCATTGCGAATCAACCCTGTTCGGGCTGTTCCGTCGGGAAGCCGGCGGCGCCGCACCCGGTTCGGAAACGAGAAAAGCCGCAGATCAGATGGCTCTGATCTGCGGCTTTTCCGCATCTGGTGGGCGAAGGGGGACTTGAACCCCCACGTCCCGAAGGACACTGGCACCTGAAGCCAGCGCGTCTGCCATTCCGCCACTCGCCCGAGCGACTGGGTGACAGTATCACGGGGCGGACCCGGAAACGAAATCGCGGTCGCCGCCCCGGTACCACCCGTGGGAACCCGGCACGGCTTCCATCAGTTACAGGTGTGGACGATCGTGGATATCATGCAGTGAACGTGCTCGTTGAACGACACGCCACGTCCGCGTGTCGTCGTTGCGAATGAGGAGACATCTCACCGAAGGGAGGCCGGGAATGGGCATCGTTTCGAGATTCGAGCGACGTCTGCAAGGCGCCGTCGGTGACGTGTTCGCCAGGGTCTTCGGTGGGAGCGTCGTGCCACAGGAGGTGGAGGCGGCCTTGCAGCGCGAGGCCACCGATCACGTCCAGGAACTCGGCGGCGGGCATCTGCTCGCACCCAACAGTTATGTGATCACGATCAACTCGTCGGACCATCAACAGCTCGACGCCGATCACGACCTCACGACGCGCGCGTTCGCCAAGCATCTACAGGACTTCATCCGCGATCAAGGGTGGCAGACCTACGGCGAAGTACACGTGGCGTTCGAGGCATCCCCTACGCTGCACACCGGACAGTTCAGGGCGAGCGGCCGGGTCGATCCCGACGTCGGCCGTGCGGCTCCCGCAGCTCGCAGCCCGGAACCCCCGCCACAACGACCCGCACACCCGCAACCAGGAGCTGGCCCCATGACGCAGAACTCTGGCTACGACCCGAGCCGTGAGCCCGCGGAGTCCGATCCACGCAACCGCGGGTACGCACCCCCGCCCGCGGGACGCGGGCCGCAGAACGGCGCGTACCCCGAGGACTACGGCTCGGGCGCGCCCTACGGTGGCGGCGCCGAGTACCGCGCGCCGGAGTCGCCGGGCTATGGCGATTACCAGCAGGGCGGCGACTACCAGAACGGCTACGACTACCAGCAGGGTGGTCAGCAGGGCTACGGCCAGCAGGCCGGCTACCCCGACCAGGGCTACGGCCAGGCCGATCAGGCCTACGGTCAGCAGGGCTATGCCGATCAGGGCTATCAGCAGCAGGGCTACGCCGACCAGGGTTACGGCCAGCAAGGTAGCGGCTACCCCGATCAGGGCTACGGCCAGCAGGGTTACGCCGATCAGGGCTATGCGCCGCCAGCCGGTGGCCAGCAAAGCCAGGGACAACCCGGCTATGCCGATCAGGGTTATGCCGACCAGGGATACGGCGGCCAGCAGGGCTACGGCGCACCGGCCGGTCAGCAGGGCTACGGCCAGCAGGGCTATGCCGATCAGGGTTATGCGGATCAGGGCTACGGCGACCAGGCCGGGTACGGCGAGGACCAGAACTACGGTCAGGCGTACTCCCAGCAGCCCGGTTACGCCGCACCGGGCGGCTACGGCGGCGGCGGATACGCACCACCCGCCGCGGCGGGCTCGGGATATTCGGCAACTCTCCAGCTCGACGACGGCAGCGGCCGCACGTACCAGCTGCGTGAGGGCAGCAACATCATCGGTCGCGGTCAGGACGCCCACTTCCGCCTGCCCGACACCGGTGTCTCGCGCAGGCATATCGAGGTGCGCTGGGACGGCCAGACCGCCATGCTGTCGGACCTCGGGTCCACCAACGGCACCCTGGTGAACGGCTCCCCCGTGCAGGACTGGCAGCTCGCCGACGGTGATGTGATCCGCGCCGGGCATTCCGAGATCCTGATCCGGATCGTCTGATCCCGTAAGCTCGCGATGCAGGTCACGACATGACTGGCCGGAAATGGACGGTCGTGGCGTGTCCGTATCGGCTGACGGCCCTATGATGTGCCAACACACGCGAGGCACCGCATACGGAGCCCGCAAGACCAGCACAGCGGTGGGGGTGGGTCGAACCACACCTACGGCACCGACACACGGTCGAACAGGAGGTGGAGCGCCGTGCAGGGACTGATTCTGCAATTGACCCGTGCGGGCTTCCTGCTGCTGTTGTGGCTGTTCGTCTGGGCAGTGCTGCGAACCTTGCGCAGCGACATCTACGCGGCCTCCGGCATCCGGGTCCAGCCAAAGGCCGTTCGCGGTCCCGCGGTACTGCCGTCCCTGCGCCGAGGCCAGAAGGGCGCCAAATATCTTGTGGTGACTCAAGGTTCACTAGCGGGTACCCGCATCACCCTCGGCACCCAACCGGTGCTGATCGGCCGTGCGGATGATTCAACACTGGTACTCACCGACGACTACGCTTCGACCAGACATGCGCGGCTGTCACAGCGTGGTGACGACTGGTACGTCGAGGATCTCGGCTCGACGAACGGCACTTATCTCGACCGCGCCAAGGTCACCACCGCTGTCCGTGTTCCGCTCGGCGCTCCCGTCCGGGTCGGCAAAACTGTGATCGAGCTCCGATCGTGACACTTGTTCTCCGCTACGCAGCGCGCAGCGACCGCGGTCTGGTCCGGGCCAACAACGAAGATTCCGTCTATGCGGGCGCCCGCCTGCTCGCCCTCGCCGATGGTATGGGCGGACACGCGGCGGGCGAGGTGGCATCACAACTGATGATCGCCGCCCTCGCCCATCTCGACGACGACGAACCGGGCGACGATCTCCTCGGCAAACTCGACCGCGCCACCCGTGAGGGCAATGCGGCCATCGCCGATCAGGTCGAGGAGGAACCCGAACTCGACGGTATGGGCACCACGCTCACCGCCATCCTGTTCGCGGGTAAGAAACTCGGCCTCGTCCATATCGGCGATTCCCGCGCCTACATGCTGCGCGAGGGCGAACTGGCCCAGATCACCAGGGACGACACCTTCGTCCAATCACTGGTCGACGAGGGCAGGATCACCCCCGAGCAGGCGCATACCCATCCGCAGCGTTCGCTGATCATGCGCGCGCTGACCGGTAACGAGATCGAGCCGACCCTCATCATGCGTGAGGCGCGCGCGGGCGACCGGTATCTGCTGTGTTCGGACGGCCTCTCGGATGTTGTCAGCGATGAGACCATCGCCAACACCATGCGCGAGGGCAGCACCGACGAATGCGCCGACCGGCTCATCGAGCTGGCCTTGCGCAGCGGCGGACCCGATAACGTCACCGTCGTCGTCGCCGACGTCATCGATCTCGACTACGGGCAGAGCCATCCGATCGTCGCGGGCGCCGCGTCCGGCCAGGACGAGGACACCCCGCCGCCGAACACCGCCGCCGGGCGGGCCGCCGCCATGCGCCCGCCGCGGGCCGCACCGCGCCGGGCCGCCTCCGCGCCGGAACCGCCGCCCGCGGCGAAATCACATAAGCTGCGCTGGATTCTGCTGGCCGTCGCACTCGTAGTCGCGGTCGGAGTCGGTCTGCTGGTCGGCTACAAGATGATCCGGTCCAACTATTACGTCGGTGCGGACAACGATCGCGTCGTGGTGATGCGTGGATTGCCGGGCTCGATCCTCGGCTATTCGATCCACGAGGTCGATCTGGTCGGCTGTGTCGATTCCGGCGGCGAACTCACCCTGGTCGGCGCCGACGCCGAGATGCCAGCGGATTGCCGCGAGCTGAAGGTCGACGATCTGAAGCAGACCGGGCGCGATCAGGTCGACAAGGGCCTGCCGCCAGGATCGCTGGACAAGGCCGAGGACCAGATGAAGGTGCTGGCCGAGCGGGAGCTGTTGCCGCCGTGCGACGACAAGAGTTCGGTGCCGCAGCCCGGCGTCGTCGTTCCGCCCGCCGGGCCGACTCCCGGCCCGGCGGCGCCGACCACGACGGCCCCACCGGCACCGGTTCCGGCGCCCAACGGTGACGGGGCACCGGCCACCGCCACCCCCGCCGCGCCCACCACCACGGCTCCGCCGACCCAGCCCCAGACCGCGGGGGAGAACTGCCGGGTGACGGACTGATGTCCGCACCGGCACCACCGTCCGCCGGGGCCTATCCGAGTCCCCCGGGCGGTTTCGCTCCCGCGCCTGCGCCGAGCACAAGACGCAACACCGAATTGTTGTTGCTCGGCTTCGCGGCAGTGGTCACCACCGCATCGCTGTTCCTGGTCGAGGCCAGCCAGGAGCAGTCGATCACCTGGGATATCGCCAAGTACGGTCTGGCCTATCTCGCACTCTTCGCCATCGCGCATCTGGCGATCCGCCGGTTCGCCCCCTTCGCCGATCCGCTGCTGCTGCCGATCGTTGCCCTGCTCAACGGGCTCGGCCTGGTCCTGATCCACCGCCTCGATCTGGCCGATCAGCAGGCCGCCGCCTACAACGACTGGCCGGTCCCCTCCCCCGACGCCACCCAGCAGATCCTGTGGACCGCGCTCGGCACCATCGTGTTCATCACCTTGTTGATCGTGCTGCGCGATTACCGGACGCTGGCTCGCTACAGCTACACCCTCGGCCTGATCGGGCTGGTCGCGCTGGCGATCCCGGCCCTGTTGCCGAGCCGCTTCTCCGAGACCAACGGCGCCAAGATCTGGATTCGGCTGCCGGGTTTCAGCATGCAACCGGGCGAGTTCGCCAAGATCCTGCTGATCATCTTCTTCGCCTCGGTGCTGGTCGCCAAGCGCGATCTGTTCACCGCCGCGGGTAGGCATTTCCTCGGCATGGAGTTTCCGCGGGCGCGCGATCTCGGCCCGATCCTCGCGGTGTGGATCGTCTGCATCGGCGTGCTGGTGTTCGAGAAGGATCTCGGCACCTCACTGCTGATCTTCAGCACGGTCCTGGTGATGCTCTACATCGCCACCGAACGGGTCGGCTGGTTGATCATCGGCGGCGGACTGCTCGCGCTCGGATTCGTCTTCGCCTATCAGATGTTCGGGCACGTGCGGGTGCGGGTGGAGACCTGGCTGCATCCGTTCGACGACTACAACAACACCGGCTATCAGATCTCGCAGTCGCTGTTCGGGCTGGCCACCGGCGGGCTCGCGGGCACCGGACTCGGTAGTGGCCGGCCCTCGCAGGTGCCCTTCGCCAAGACCGACTTCATCGTCACCACCATCGGCGAGGAACTCGGCCTGATCGGCCTGACCGCGGTGCTGATCCTGTTCCTGATGTTCGTGATGCGCGGTATGCGTACAGCACTCGCGGTGCGCGACAGCTTCGGCAAGCTGCTGGCCGCTGGTCTGTCGTTCACCATCGCGGTGCAGTTGTTCGTCGTGGTCGGCGGTGTCACCAAGCTCATCCCGCTGACCGGCCTCACCACCCCGTTCATGTCCTACGGTGGTTCCTCGCTGCTGGCCAACTACGCACTGCTCGCGCTGCTGATCAAGATCTCCGACGCCGCCCGCGCGCCCGCGCCGGTACGCAAGAAGGAGACCGCGCCGCCGCCGATCGCCGAGGCGCCGACGGAGATGATGCGCCGTGACCAGAACCGCCAGGAAGGGGGGCCCAGACAGTGAACACTCCCCTGCGCCGGGTCGCGGTCGCGGTGATGGTCATGGTCGTCGCGCTACTGGCCAACATCACCTATGTCCAGGTCATCAAGGCCGACGATCTGCGGGCCGATCCACGCAACTCCCGAGTGCTGCTCGACGAGTACTCGCGCCAGCGCGGCCAGATCTCGGCGGGCGGTACCGTGCTCGCCAGCTCGGTCGCCACCGATGATCGCTACAAGTACCTGCGCACCTATCCCACCGCGCCGTCGGCGTTCGCGCCGGTCACCGGCTTCTACTCGATGCAGTACGGCAGCACCGGGCTCGAGCGGGCGGAGGATCCGGTACTCAACGGCTCGGACAATCAGCTGTTCGGCAGCCGCATCGTCGACCTGTTCTCCGGCCGCGATCCGCGCGGCGGCAATGTGGTCACCACCATCGACCCGGTCATGCAGCAGGTCGCCTACGACGAGCTGACCAGCAAGGGCTACACCGGTTCGGTGGTCGCGATCGAGCCGAGCACGGGCAAGATCCTCACGATGGTCTCCACCCCGAGCTACGACCCGAATCTGCTGTCGGGCCATGACGGCGCCCAGGGCACCCAGGCCTGGGAGCAGCTCAGCTCCGACCCAGAGCAGCCGATGCTCAATCGCGCCGTCTCACAGACCTATCCGCCCGGTTCGACCTTCAAGGTGATCACCACCGCCGCGGCGCTGTCCAATGGTGTGGCCACCCCGGAATCGCAGTTCACCGCGGCGCCGAACATCGAATTGCCCAACACCAGAACCAGGCTGGAGAACTACAACGGCACCACCTGCGGTCCCGGCCCGACCGCCTCGCTCTACGACGCGTTCCGGATGTCGTGCAATACCGCGTTCGTCGAACTCGGCATCGATGTCGGTGCCTCGAATCTCAAGGACGAGGCCGCCGCGTTCGGTATCGGTCCGCATCGCGGGGTGCCGATCCCGGTCGCCGAGAGCACCGTCGGGCCGATCCCCGATGATGCCGCTCTCGGCCAGACCAGCATCGGTCAGCGCGATGTCGCGCTCACCCCGCTCGACAACGCGGTGATCGCGGCGACCATCGCCAATGGCGGGGTGCGGATGGAGCCGTATCTGGTGGACCAGTTGCAGGGCCCGGATCTGAGCGTGCTGTCGGAAACCACACCGGTGTCGGTCGGGCAGGCGGTCAGCGCCCAGGTAGCGTCGACCGTGACCAACCTGATGGTCGCCTCCGAACAGAACACCAAGGGCGGTGGCGGGACGCCGTATCAGATCGCGTCCAAGACCGGAACGGCCGAACACGGCTCCGATCCGCGTAACACGCCACCACACGCCTGGTATATCGCCTTCGCGCCCGCCCAGAACCCGAAGATCGCCATCGCGGTCATCGTGGAGAACGGTGGTGACCGCGGGGAGGCGGCAACCGGTGGATCGGTCGCCGCGCCGGTAGCCCGTGCGGTACTGGACGCGGGCCTGCAAGGGCGCTGAACGAGATGGATGTGCGAGTGAATCTGCGGGGAAACCGATGCTGAACAACGGCGCGATGATCGCGGACCGGTACCGGCTGCAGCGGCTGATCGCCACCGGTGGGATGGGTCAGGTCTGGGAGGCCCTCGACACCCGTCTCGACCGGCGGGTGGCGGTCAAGGTGCTCAAGGCCGAGTTCTCGGCCGACCCCACCTTCCGGCATCGGTTCCGCACCGAGGCCAAGACCACCGCGCAGCTCAACCATTCGGGCATCGCGGGCATCTACGACTACGGCGAGACCGTCGACCCGCAGGGCGGGGAGGTGGCCTATCTGGTCATGGAGCTGGTCCAGGGTGAACCGCTCAATACGGTGCTCAACCGGCTCGGCAGGCTGTCGGTGGCGCAGGGCCTCGACATGCTCGAGCAGACCGGCCGGGCGCTACAGGTGGCGCATGCCGCCGGTGTTGTGCACCGGGATGTGAAGCCGGGCAATATTCTGGTTACCCCCGCGGGTCAGGTCAAGATCACCGACTTCGGTATCGCCAAGGCCGTGGACGCCTCACCGGTGACCAAGACCGGCATGGTGATGGGCACCGCCCAGTACATCGCCCCGGAGCAGGCGGTCGGCGAGGACGCCACCGCGGCCAGCGATGTGTACTCCCTCGGCATCGTCGGCTACGAGGCCCTGGCCGGTCAGCGCCCGTTCAGTGGTGACGGCGCGATCACCGTCGCGATGAAACATGTCAGGGAGACGCCGCCGCCGATGCCCGGCGATCTGCCCCCGAACGTGCGGGAACTGATCGATATCACCATCGGCAAGGACCCCGCCCAGCGCTATGCCGACGGCGGCGAGTTCGCCGATGCGGTCGCCGCGGTGCGCGCGGGCCGCAGGCCACCACCGCCGCGCGGTCTTGGCACCGGACCCGCGCCGACCGGCGCCACCCGGGTGCTGCCGCCGGGTCCGACCGTCGCGCTGCCCTCGGCACAGCCCGCCTACGACAACAGCGCGACCGTGCGCTATCCCACCTCGCCGTCGACCGGTACGGCCGCCCCGACCACCGTCGGCGCGACCCCTACCTCGGGCCATGCCCCACTGCCGCCCGAGAACCACAAGCGTGGTCTGACCTCCACGCAGAAGTGGATGGCCGGGCTCGGTGTCGGCGCCGTGCTGCTCGGCGGTCTGGTGATCTGGCTGCTGTTCGGCGGCGACACCAACCCCGACCCGACCAGGTCGCCCGTGTCGACGACGGTCGCGCCGCACACCACGAACCCGCTGCCCGCACCGGTCACCACGACCGTCCGGCCGGTGCCGCCCCCGGTGGAGACCACCGAGGAACCGACCACGACCACCGAAGCGCCGACGACGACCACCGAGGCGCCGACCTCGACGACGACCACCACCACCGAACCGACGACGACCGAACCGACCACCACCGAACCCACCACGACACGGACGACCACCACCCGTGGGCGGGTGCCGACCATCGACATACCATTGCCCGAGATTCCCGGTGCCCGGCGTCCCGTCGTCACCGACAGCAGCGCACCGGCTACTTCTGAGCAAGGAATGCCATGACGACCCCGAAGAATCTCTCCTCCCGCTACGAGCTGGGTGAGATCATCGGGTTCGGCGGGATGTCGGAGGTCCACAAGGCGCGCGACGTACGACTGAGCCGGGATGTGGCGATCAAGGTGCTGCGGGCCGATCTGGCTCGCGACCCCACGTTCTATCTGCGCTTCAAACGTGAAGCGCAGAACGCGGCCGCGTTGAATCATCCGGCCATCGTCGCGGTGTACGACACCGGTGAGGCCGAGATCGACGGCGGGCCGCTGCCCTACATCGTGATGGAGTACGTCGACGGCGATACGCTGCGCGATATCGTGCGCGGTAAGGGCCCGCTGCCGCCGCGCCGGGCGATGGAGATCATCGCCGATGTCTGCGCCGCATTGGATTTCAGCCATAAGGCCGGGATCGTGCACCGCGATATGAAGCCGGCCAACATCATGATCAACCGGTCCGGTGCGGTGAAGGTGATGGACTTCGGCATCGCCCGCGCCATCGCCGATGCCGCCAATCCGATGACGCAGACCGCCGCCGTCATCGGTACCGCGCAGTACCTCTCGCCGGAGCAGGCGCGCGGCGAATCGGTCGACGCCCGCTCGGATGTGTACTCGGTGGGCTGTGTGCTCTTCGAGATCCTGACCGGTGAGCCGCCTTTCACCGGTGACTCGCCGATCGCGGTGGCCTATCAACATGTGCGCGAGGACCCGCGGCTGCCCTCACATGTGCACAACGGCGTACCACGCGAACTGGATTCGGTGGTGCTCAAGGCGATGAGCAAGAACCCGGCCAACCGGTACCAGACCGCGGCCGAGATGCGCGCGGATCTGATCCGGGTACTCGGCGGGCAGAAGCCGAGCGCGCCGATGGTGATGACCGATGAGGACCGCACCACCATCCTCGGCTCCGAGGAACCGGCCCCGCGCTCGTTCCACACCGTCGACCACCACGATCGCGGCGGCAACGACCGCGGCGGCCGCGACACCGGGCACACCGGCGAACAGGAGGCCGTGGAGCCGGACAATCCACGGCGCACCGCGTACATGGCTCTCGGTGCGCTGGCCGCGGTGATCGTGGCCATCGCGCTGTTCTGGGTGTTGATCGGACCGGGTAGCAAACCCGACCAGGTGGCGGTACCCGATCTGTCCAACAGTTCCGCCGAGGAGGCCCAGCGCAAACTCGAAGGCCTCGGGTTCAGCGTCGCCATTCAGGACAAGCCCGACGGCAAGGTCGACACCGGCAATGTGATCGCCACCCAGCCGCTCGGTGGTTCCCGGGTGGACGAGGGCAGCACCATCACCTTGCAGGTATCCACCGGTCCCGCGCAGGTGCAGGTGCCTCGTCTGACCGGGCTGACCCAGCAGGAAGCCGAGCAGAAGCTCAACGCCATCGGTCTTCGTCTCGATGGCCAGGTGGACAAGGAAGCCTCGAGTGAGGCCGAGTTGGACAAGGTCATCGGCCAGAATCCGGCCGAGGGCGCGAGCGTCGAGGTGGACCGGGCGGTCAAGATCACCATCGGCAGTGGCCCGGAACAGGTCCGGGTTCCCAATGTGGTCGGCCAGGACATCGAGGTCGCCGAGCCGAATCTGGTGGAGGGCGCCAAGTTCAAGATCGTCGTCCAGGAGGTCGCGTCCTCGCGGCCGAAGGGTGAGGTCATCGCGACCAGTCCCTCGGGCGGTTCGAATGCCGAGAAGGGATCCACCGTAACGGTGCAGGTCTCGCTCGGCGCCGAGTTCACCATGCCGAGCCTGCTCGGGCTCAACGCCTCGCAGGCCATCGACCGGCTGCGGCAGGCGGGCTGGGCCGGATCGACCACCCAGATCGTGCAGAACACGCAGGTCACGCTGGATTCGGCGAGTGTGGGCAAGGTGCTCAATCAGCAGCCCGCCGCAGGCAGTGCGGTGGGGCGCAACAGTTCCATCGTCATCTACACCGGAGTGCTGCCGCTCGGCCCGCCGTGATCGGACGTGATGGACCCGGCCGGAACCCCGAATTCGGGCGAACCGGATGCCGATTCGGCGAACCGGCCGGTCTGTACGGTGCGACAATTGATGGGCTCCATCCCGATCAGCACAGCTGAGCAATGAGGAGGTAGCCCAGATGACCACTGCCAGGGACATCATGAAACCCGGCGCTCAGTGGATTTCCAGAGACCAGACGGTCGCCCAGGCGGCCCGCGTCATGGCCGAACTCGGAGTCGGCTCACTCGTCATCGCCGACGAGAACGAACGGATGTGCGGCATCATCACCGACCGCGACATCGTGGTGAAATGCATCGCCCAGGGGCTCTCCCCATCGGGCACCCGCGCCGCCGAACTCTGCGAGGCCACCCCACGCTGGGTCTCCGCCGACGCCGATATCGACGAGGTGCTCGACGAAATGGAGACCCGCCAGATCAAACGCATGCCGGTGATCGAGGACAAACGCCTGGTCGGCATGATCAGCGAAGCCGATCTGGCCAGACATCTCGACGATAATCAGCTCGGCGAGTTCGTCACCGCGGTCTACGGCAGGCCCTGAGGCACGACCGGAGTCAGGACAGGTCGAGGTGGCGGTTCATCGACATCGCCGCCTCGGCCAGTTCCGGTAGCTCGACCACCTCGACGCCGTGCTCCCGCAACCGCTGCACACCCACACAATTCGTGACGAACGTCGACGGCTCCCGCCAGGCGATGACGACTCGGGGAATTCCGGCGCGCAGAATCCGCTCGGTGCACGGCAGCCGAGTCGCGGTGGCCCGGCGCGAACACGGTTCGAGGGTGCTGTAGATCGTGGCGCCAGCCAACCGAGGGTCGTCGGCGGCCAATTTGTTCAGCGCGGATTCCTCGGCATGTACCTTCGCGTCCGTTTCACGGGAGTAGCCGGTGGCGATCTCGGCACCGTCGACGACGATGACGGCGCCAACAGAGAATGCGGACTCACTCGGTGGCGACATCCGGGCCAATTCGATCGCCCGCGTCATCCACGCACGGTCCGCGGTCGAAGCATCGCTCACCGTGGCCTCCTTCTCCTTGTCGGCGATCTCCCTGTCAGCGATCCGAGATCACCGGACGGTCGCCGACTCGTTTCCCGGTCCGCTCGCCTTCGGCAGATAACGCAGGACCGCGACATCGTCGACCCGCTCGACATCCACCAGCGTCATTCGCCGCCGCGCACCCCCTGGATAGGCGGCCGGGCCGAGTACGCGCGGTGCGGCGGTGTCACCGACGATCAGCGGCGCGACGGCCAGATGCAGTTCATCGGCGAGATCGGCGGCCAGGAAGCCGGTCAGGATCCGGGTGCCGCCCTCCACCATGAGCCTGCCGATACCGCGGCGGCCCAGATCGTCGAGCAGCAGACCGAGATCGATCTCCGCGCCGAGCGACACGATCTCGGCAGCGCCCAGCCGAGCACCGAGCCGCGCCGCACCGGCGGTGGTGGTGTAGACGAGCTTCTCGCCGCCGTGATGCCAGAACCGCAGTTCCGGGTCGAGATCGCCGCTGGCGCTGACCGTGATCTTGAGCGGGTACTCGGGCTTTCCGGCCGCGACCCGTGCGGCGCGGCGGCCCGCATCGTTCACCAGCAGCCGTGGATTGTCGCGGCGCAATGTCTGCGCGCCGATCAGCAGGGCGTCGGAGTCGGCGCGCACCTGATCGACCCGGTCGAAATCGGCGGGCCCGGACAGCAGTAGGCGATCCGGGCTCGCGTCATCGATATAGCCGTCGACGCTCGTCGCGACCGACAGCAATACATAGGGCCTGGTCACGAGATCGCCAGCGCCGCGACCTCCGCCTCCAGCATCTCCACCAGCCCCTCGGCGGGCCGGGCACCGCAGACCTCGAGCCAGTTCGCCAGCATCCGATGCCCGCCCTGGGTGAGCACCGATTCCGGATGGAACTGCACCCCGTGGATGGGCAGATCGTGGTGGCGCATGGCCATCACGATGCCGCTCTCGGTGCGGCCCAGCACCTCGATCTCGGCGGGCAGCGTGTCCTCGAGGACGGTGAGCGAGTGATAGCGGGTGGCGGTGAACGGATCGGGCAGCCCGGCCAGTACACCGGCGCCGATGTGGAATACCGAACTGGTCTTGCCGTGCAGTAGCTCCGGCGCCCTGGTGACGGTCGCGCCGAAGGCCGCGCCGATGGACTGGTGGCCGAGGCACACCCCGAGCAGCGGAGTGCGCTGGCGGGCCGCCGCATGGACCAGCTCGATGCTGACACCGGCGCGATCGGGGGTACCGGGGCCGGGGCTGATGAGAATACCGTCGTATTCGGTGGCGACGGCATCGAGGTCGACGAGGCGAGGATCGTCGTTGCGCCAGACTTCGGCATCGGCACCCAGCTGCCCCAGATACTGCACCAGGTTGTAGACGAAGCTGTCGTAATTGTCGACGACCAGAACTCGCATGGCATGAGATTACGTGGCCGACCCACAGGGCGTCGCATCCATTACCAGTTGGGATAGCCTAGAGGGAACCGGAGGACGCCGGTATTGCCCTGTTCGCCGAATTCGAGGACGTCATGCCCAAGTCCAAGGTCCGTAAGAAGACCGACTACTCCAGCTCTCCCGCCAGCCGGACCCCGGTGAAGGTGAAGGCCGTCGGACCGTCGCCGGTCTGGTATGTCGCCATCATGCTCGGGTTCATGCTCGCCGGTCTGGTGTGGCTGCTTGTGTACTACCTCGCGGGCGATCAGATCAGCTGGATGAGCGACCTCGATGCCTGGAACTTCCTCATCGGCTTCGGCTTGATGGTGATCGGCCTGATCATGACCATGAGGTGGCGCTGAGCGCGGTTTCCACCGGCCGTATTACAGACGTGTCATTCATACACACCTGTGGATGAACCTGTGGACAACTCGAGGAAACTGTGAATCCTGAGCCGCGCCTCTCGTGGACCACACCGCTGTCCGCGCTGATCGCGGCGACCGGAGGCGGGATCGTCCTGGCCGTGGTCGCCGTGCTGAACAGCGATCCGCCCGGACGTCTGCTGGTCGGCCTCGCCGCCGTACTGCTGCTCGGACTGGCCGGGCTCGGGTTCCGGCAGCGGCCCCGGCTGGCGGTCATTCCTGGTGCAGACCCACGCCTGGTGGTCCGGTCGCTGACCGGCCCCACCGAATACCGTCCCGAGCAGATTCTGCGGGCGCGCATCGTCTACTACCGCCGTCTCGGCCGCCGGATGCCGATGCTGGAGATCGAGATCCTGCACGGCGATACCGAGCGACTGCTCATCTTCGGCCGCTGGGATCTGGGCACCCATCCCGAAGACGTCTATGACGTGTTAGTCGAACAGCTGGGGCTGAGCGGAGACATCAGCCGCCCCTGAGGCGTGGTCCCACTCCGCTGCGGCGGCATCACGGGCCGGGTCGTCCGCGGCGGTCGTTGTTTCGCGTGAAACATTCTGGTCCGCGGCGGTTTCGCCGACCGAGCTCGAAACCGCCGTGTGGCCATCGCGACTGCCCATCCATCGGCGCTATGGCCACCCGATCCTGTCCGATAGCTATCCGCACCTGGCCTCATCTCACGGCATCAGCGACGCCGCCGCCACACCGATCACCGCCAGCGAGATCACCGTGATCGAGGCGAGCGCCGACCAGCCGATGATCTGCGCGTTCCGCGTCGAACCGGCCCGCAGCCAAGTGGGCAGGAACAGGATGCCGAGGGTGGCGAGGGTGCCGGCGGCCAGACCGCCGAGATGCCCGAACAGCGAGATCCCGGGCAGCGAGAAGCTGATGAACACATTGATGCCGATGAGTATCAACATGCTGTTGGCGTTCTGCCGCAGCCGGATCAAGATCACCGTGATCGCGCCGAACAGGCCGTAGACCGCACCGGAGGCACCCGCGGTGAGACTGTCCTGCGAGAACACCATGACCGCGGCGGAACCGCCGAGCAGCGAGACCAGATAGACCGCGAGATAGCGCAGCCTGCCGAGCACCAGCTCGATATCGCGCCCGACCACATACAGCGCGAACATATTGAGCAGCAGATGGATCGGGCCGTAGTGCAGGAAGCCGGACCCGATCACCCGAACCCAATCGCCATCGGCGACCGCGGGGGGGAACATCACCCAGCGAAAGAACAGCGCTGAACCGTTGTAGTTGTCGATCACGCTGCGCGCCTGCGCCGCCGTCACGGCGAATACCGCGACATTCACCGCGATCAGCGCATAGGTGACATACGGAGTCGTCACCCGCGGCGCGGCGGCCGTCGATACCGTGCGCACCTGCGGCGTGCTGCGCTGATCGGTCCGCAAACAGTCCACGCAGTGTTGGCCGACCGAGGCCGGGCGCAGGCATTCGGGGCAGGCGGGGCGTCCGCATCTGGTGCAGGACAGGCCGGTCACTCGGTCCGGGTGCCGGACACACGTCGTCGCGGGAGGTTGGGGATTCATCGGCTCATTCGAATCGTGCCGGGGTCGCCGACGCGGTCATGGTCACCCGACCATCGTGCCATGACCCCATCCACAGGGCGCTGACCTGGGGTTCGATGCACGAACCCGGGGTCTGTGTCAGAGTTGACGCATGAGCTCGAGGTCCATGCACCTGTCTTCGCGTTCCCGTAATCGGCTTCTGACCGCCGCCGCAGTCGCGGCCGCGGGCGGTGCCGCCTGGCTGGCCCGCGCCAAGCGTCCGTCACCGCCCGCACCCGCCCCGGCTCCGCCGCGCATCGGCTACTCCCGAAACGGGTCCGCGCCGACTCCCGATACGGGAGCCGACGCGGAATCGCAGGGCTGAGGCTCAGCGGCTGACGCTGCGCTTGTACCGCCAGAGGGTCAGTGGAATGAAGATCCCGAGGATCACCACCACCCAGATGAGGGTCGTCGCGACCGGATTCTCCATCGGCCAGGTGTCCGGCGGCGGCTGGACCGGCGAGGTGTTGCCGAACAGCTCGCGGATCGCCTGGGTCACCGCCGATACCGGGTTCCATTCGGCGAAGACGCGCAGCACGGTGGGCAGTTCCTCGATCGGCACGAAGGTGTTGGCCAGGAACGTCAGCGGGAAGATCACCATGAAGCTGGCGTTGTTGAACACCTCGGGCGCCCGCACGATGAGCCCGACGAAGGCCATGATCCAGGAGATCGCGTAGGCGAACAGCAGCAGCAGCACGTAGGCCAGCACCGCGTCCACGAACGAGCCGCGGATCCGCCAGCCGACGATCAAACCGGTCAGCGACATGACGACCAGGCTCACCACATTGATCACGACATCACTGATCGTGCGCCCGATGAGCACCGCGACCGGTTCCATCGGCAACGACCGGAACCGGTCGATGATGCCTTTCTGCATGTCCTCGACCAGACTGAGCCCGGTGAAGGTCGCGCCGAAGACGCAGGTCTGGGCGAAGATGCCAGCGATGAGGAACTCTCGGTAGCCGCCTTCGAGGCCGGGCACCTTGATCGCCGTGCCGAAGATATAGGCGAACAGCAGCACGAACATGATCGGTGACAAGGTGCTGAAGATCAGCACATCGGGGACGCGCTTGATCTTGATGACATTGCGCTTGGTGATGGTGATGGTGTCGGACAGGACGGTGGCGAGTCGTTCGCCGAGTCCTTGGCCGTGATCGGGCACGACCGTCGAGGTGGTGACCGCGGTCATCGGGTCTTTCCTTCCGTTGCTTCCAGCTCGGCCAGTTCCTCGGCCGCATCGTCGGCGCCGACCGATTCCTCGGCCTCGTGCCCGGTGAGAGTGAGGAAGACATCGTCGAGCGAGGGGCGTCGCAGGCCGACGTCGTGGATTTTCACGCTGTGATCGTTCAACTTGCCGACCGCCTCGACCAGCGCTTGTGACCCGTTGCTGACCGGGACGATGATGCGCCGCAGGCCCGGCTCCAGGTGGATCTCGCCGTCGGCGAGACCGGCGAGCGCCTGCTGGGCGATCGCGAGATTGTCCACATGGTCGACGGTCAGCTCGATGCGGTCGCCGCCGACCATCGTCTTCAACTCGTCGGCGGTGCCCTTGGCGATCACCTTGCCGCGATCGATCACCGCGATGGAATCGGCGAGTCGATCGGCCTCCTCCATATACTGGGTGGTCAGCAGCAGCGTGGTGCCGCCCGCGACGAGTTCTTCGATCACATCCCACAGATCCAGGCGGGCCCGCGGGTCGAGGCCGGTGGTCGGTTCGTCGAGGAAAAGCACCGGCGGCTCGGCGACCAGCGCACCCGCCAGGTCCAGCCGCCTGCGCATACCGCCGGAATAGCCCTTGACCGGCCGATCGGCGGCATCGCTGAGCCGGAACCGTTCGAGCAGTTCGCGCGCGCGCTCTTTACTTCGCTGGACGCCCATGTGGTACAGGCGTCCCACCATCTCGAGATTCTCGAAGCCGGTGAGGTACTCGTCTACCGCGGCGTACTGGCCCGATGCCCCGATATGGCGCCGCAATGCCCGCGGATCGCGCAGTACGTCGATACCCGCGACGGTGGCCCGGCCGCCATCGGGGATCAGCAGTGTGGTCAGCACGCGGACGGTGGTGGTCTTACCCGCTCCGTTCGGGCCGAGCAGTGCGGTGACAGTACCCTCGGGCACCGTCAGGTCTAGTCCATCGAGGGCGACCAGTGGGCCGTAGCGCTTGACCAGCCCCTCGGCGACTATTGCGTCACCCATGATTCTCCTGAAGTTCGTTGAGCTCGATGACATGCGGTGTCGGACGGCCGAGTTCTCGGCGACCTGCTGATATGACGATCGGCGCTGCCGAAACTAATCGCTGCGACAGCGGACCGCGCGGACCGCACCTACCGGACGATCGACCCGCTCCGGTGTGAGTATCACCCCTCGCGCCGTCGATTTCATCCGATTTGTCCGGCTGTTCGGTTACCGACGGGCAACAAAGAACGGCCGCACCTCGATCCGGGCGGTGCTCGGGGGTTCCGGATCGGGGTGCGACCGATTCGATGATGCCCCTGGCGGCCGTCACCGGTCGTGCGTACCGGACTACTCGAATCGTCCTCGGCCGGTACTCGTTCGCGCCCACGCGAGTCTCCCGGTCGTGCGATCCGACAGGGAAACGCTCGAACGGCGACCGGTTTTCCGGTCCGAAGTCGTCCACGCGCGGAATGCTGCCACGGGGGTACGACACATTTCCGTTGTCGCCACAGCGGGCGTCCGCACTCGCGTCCTGCTGATCCCGACACGCGGGCCCGCGTTCGATCGTTATCCGCTGCCCACGCTGCTACAGCGACCGGTCGGCATGTTTTCTCCTTCGCCTCGGATGTCCTGGAAAACCGGGTATACAACCCCGTAAGACGATGCGTCCCAGTGATTTTGGCAACTATGGAGCCATCGCGGTGATCATCCCGACACCCCGCCGGTGTCGGTTTCACCAAAGGTCGGGCGGTAAGTCTGTGAATTGCCCCGAAAAAACTTCGAAACCGACTGTCTTCGAGCACACAAAAACGCGGATCTTCGCGTAGGATCGTTCACGTCGGCCCCTCCCCCCCGGGCCGACCTTACGCGGGCCTCGGCTAACTCCCCCCCTTCGCCGAGGCCCGCTCTCATGTCCGGACCCGGTCGACCGGAACGGATTGGCGGAACCTCGTTTCCGGCACTAACCAGCCGCGCCGCGCACCGTGCGCCACGCTGCCTCCAGACGCAGGCCCCGCACCTTCCCGGCAACCCGCAGCAGCGGCAGATCGCGCTCCCAACGCACCCGATCCGCCGGCTCCACCCGCTCCCAGATCGGTGCGGTGGATCGCGGCAGTTCGTCGAACAGATTCAGCACACCGCCGAGCGCGATATGCGCGCCGGGTGAGTTCGCCGACGCCCGGCCGAGATCCCGCAGGGTCGCCGCGGTCGCCAGCAACTGTTCCAGCAGTGATCGCGCGACCTCGGCGCGCCTGCCCATCCGGATCAGCCAGCCGAGCGCGGCCGCGAGCACATGGATGTCCTCGATGGTGCGGAACGGTTTCAGATAGCCGGAATAGCCGTCGCCGGGCAGCGTCCGGGCCCGTGCTCCGGTGAATGTCACCGTCACATGCGGGATTTCCGGGATGAACGGCGTTTCGGGCAGCGCGGTCCGCACGACCGACGGTTGATCGGCCGCCACGAGCGTCGCGCACAACCGGTTGCGGCCATCCTCACCCGCGCCCACGCTGCCGATCACCACCAGACAGTCGGCGAGACCGCCGAGGGTCGCGAAGGTCTTCGTCCCGTCGACGAACCATTCACCCGCGCGCTCGGTCACGACGGTCTCGATGGCGCCAGGATGTCCACCGCCCCGCTCGGTCGCGCACAACGACACCAATTCCCCCGGCGGCAGCTGTGGCAACAGGGCCCGCAGCGCCGTCTGATAGCCGGACAGGAACGCGTAGCCGAGCCGGTCCGCACCGAATCCGCAGGCCAGGGCCGCGTCCACCGGTACGTCGAATCGCTCGGCGGTCTGCTGATGCCGCTGCCAGGCCTGCCGCACCCCGGTGAGCGCGGTGACCTCGGTAGGCGCGGTGAGCAGGTAATCGAGTACGGAATCCACCCCTGCACGCTAATGGTGCCGACCCGTTTCGGCTCGGCCACGCACCCTGCGAGCGTGAGAGGGTTAGAGTATTATTTTCTCACACTCGCTCATACGTCGATCAAGGGAGATCGCCATGACAGCGTCCGTCGAGGTCGAGTCCAGGACCACAGCACTTCCCGAACGCCGCGCCTTCGGCCCCGGCACCAGGATGTGGGAGGAGACCGGGCTGATCACCTTCTCACTCACCGCGGGATCGGCGTTTCTGTTGCAGACCATGGAGCCGACGATCTCGGCAGTGGTCGACGCCCACTCCACCTTTCGCACCGATCCGGTCGGCCGCGCGGTGCGCAGTCTCTCGGCGGTGATGACCTGGACCTACGGCGGACCCGAAGCGCTGGCCGAGACCGAACGACTACGCGCCATGCATGCTTCGCTCAACACCACCGACACGGCGGGCGTCAAACACCGCGCATTGGCGAGCGGCCCGTGGGCCTGGGTCCTGCACACGGGCACCTACGCGTTCAATGAGAACGCGAGGTATTTTGCCAAGCGCCCGCTGACGGCGCAGGAGAAAGAGGAGTACTACCGGGAGACGCTGCAATTGATGCGCAACTTCTCGGTCCCGCCCAAGGAACTGCCCGCCACCTACGCCGATTTCGAGAAGTTCTTCGCCGATCGAGTGGAAAACCATCTCGTCGCCACCCAGACCGCACACGACTACCTGCGGGTCATCCGATCGGTCGGCGCACCACATCAGCTGCCCCGGTTCCTGCATCCGGTATGGCGGCGGCTGGTATCGCCGATCGGGGCGCTGCAATATTTCGTCACCGTCGGCACCACGCCCGAGCCCGCCCGTCGCGCACTCGGTCTGACCTGGTCGCCCGCCGACGAACGCAAGCTGCGCGCGATCGGCTGGATGATCGCCCGGATCGTGCCGCTGCTGCCCGAACGAGTGCGCTATTTCCCCATCGCCTATGAGGCACGCAAACTCGAACGCGACCGCGCGCGCCTGCACCGGGTGATCGCCAAGCGCCCGATCTGAACGATTATCGGCCGACCGGAGCGGGCCCGGCCGTTATCTCGGCCGGCGCCTGCCAGATCCGACTGCGCAGATCCCGGCCTCGGATCACCTGGATCCGCCAGGGCTCCAACCGCATGATGTGCAGTGAGGGATCGTCGGGTGAACTCCAGAACTGCCCGAGCTGATATCCCGCGCCACGGGGGCTGGTGCGCGCGTACATCTGCCAGATCCGCTGTCTGGTCCGTGGATCGTGCACACCGTTGGCCGGGTCGTCGATCCATTCCGCCGTCGCGTCGACGGCGACCGAATTGTTGCTGCCCTGGGCCCAATACGAGAAGTTCACATGCGGATTGCGCGCGATATGCGCCGATTTGATCGGTGTCCGATAGGTCGCCAGCCAGCCGATCGGCGTACCGTCGACGTTCTCCCACACCGGGATCAGCACCCGGGTGCGCGGCCGGTTCTTACTGTCCACCGTCACCATCGTCGCGTACACGATGCGCCCCACATAGGCGTCGAACTCGGATTCGATCTCCCCGAAAGACCTCACCTTGCCGCTCATCACGCCACCTCCACACTGGTTCCCGAAACAACTGTCGGTTACTTCTTGTAACTGAGAGCATCATCGGTCACTATCGGTATTCATGGAAGAAGGCACTTTCGAGTCACTCGGTTACTGCGCGGATACCGACGACTACACGGCCAAACAGTGGGACGCCCGCGAGGATTGCGATGTCCGCCAGATCCTGGACCGGATTGCCGACAAATGGTCGCTGCTCACCATCGCGTTGCTCGCCGGGCGGACCATGCGGTTCACCGAACTGCGACGCGAGATCGATGGCGTCAGCCAGCGCATGCTCACCCGCACATTGCGTCATCTCGAACGCGACGGGCTGGTGCACCGCACGGTGTACCCGGTGGTTCCGCCGCGTGTCGACTATGCGCTGACTCCCCTCGGCGCGAGTCTGCACGAGACGATTCAGGCGCTGGTCAGCTGGACCGAAACACATCAGCGCGAGATCGCGGTGGCCCGCACCGACTACGACGCCAGAGCCGAAATCGCCTGATACCCGGCGGTTGTCGCCAGTACCAGGAAACGTCGTACCGGGCCGTTACGGTGGCGCCGTGACCGACTTCGAGGTTCCCACCGACTGGCCCGATGCCCGCCCGCTGCTGCGGCCGGTGCTGCGCCCCGTGACCTACCGCTCCACCGTGCCCGCCGCTGATCAGCCGCTCGGACGCGCGGTGTTCCCGTTCGTGGAAGAGCTGGTGGCTGTCGATCTGCCCGACCGCCGCCTCATGGTCCACGACGACCATCGCGCGGCGTGGGGCGTATCCGACGAGGAGGTGTTCGCCGCCGCTCGCGCGAATATCTCCGAGATGGCGCAGCCGCCGGAGGTCGCCGAAGACACCATCCTGCATTTCGAGGACGATGGTGACAGCTATTTCGCGTCCTGGATTCTGGTGCCGGGCTGGTTGGACAGCTTCCGCTCCGGTTACGGTCGCCGCCCCGTCGCATTCCTGCCCGATGTCGATACCCTGTTGGTCGCGCCGGACGATCCGGAATTGATCGGCGATATGTTCGCGATGGTCGAGGGGCAGTACGGGGAGTCCGAGCGCCCGCTCACACCGCAGGCCTACACCGTCGACGGCGACGGCCGTGTGGTGCCCTTCGATCAGGCGGGCGCGCATGAGCAGTTGCCCGCCGCGCAGCGTGCCCGCTGCGGTCTCGCCGTCACCGAGTACGCCGCCCAGTCGGAGTGGTTGAACGAAATGCTCGAAGTGGACCTCGATTTCGAGGCGCTGGACGCCGATCTCGCCGATTCGTCCACGGCCTTCGTCGCCTCGCTGATGTACCACGATCCGGGCGACGGTCCGCGCACCATCACCACCTGGGGTGAGGGTGTGGACTATCTGCTGCCCGAGTCGGATGTCATCGTCTTCTGCGATACCGATGACGACGGTGAGATACGCACCCTGTTCGACGCGCCTTTCCCCCTTGTCGTCGACATGCTCGGGCTGACTCCGGTGCCCGGCCTCGCGCCGACCCGCTACGAGATCAGGAGCTGGCCCGAGTCCGAGGTGCTGCGTCGAATCGAGCAGGCGGCGGCCGCCGGCTGAATCCGGGTCATCGTTTCCGGCGTCGCCTGAACCGGATGTGCAGCGGCGCCGGATCCCGCACCTGTATGCGTTCGGCGGGCGCGACCAGTATCGCCGCGAGACCGAGTATCGGCAGCAGCGCGGCCGCGATGACGCTGAGCACGAATTCGGCGGCGCCCATGGCGGCGGGCTGGTGGAAGAGGTGGTAGATCAGGTGCGGCACTCCGAAGACCAGCCACCCGAGCCCGGCCACCCGGGCCAGCAGACTGTCGCTGTAGTACAGCGCCGCCCCCGTCACCGCGGCCAGCGCCAGGAAGAACGCCCCCACATCTCCGGCCAGGTGATGGTTGTACGGCCCGTCCACCCCCACCCACCGCATCCCGAACCCGGGAAAGCCGGTGTACCAGGAATGCGGTGCGAAGGTAGCCCACGCCCCGACGATCAGCCCTTGGATCGCCAAGATCCACAAGATGATTCGCGTAGCCAACCACCGCCGCCGATCGATATCGAGCCGCACCCGAACCCGAATTCCCTCCCCATCCCCACGCAGCGATATCCGCATCGTCCCCTCCGTCTCCCCCACCCACCCCGTGATCGAGTGCAGTAACGGTAAGCCCGCGTGCGTGCGTAGGCAATAGTGCCCGCCGATCCCATCCGGCCGACGGTGAGCGGGCCATGGCCGCCCGCGGACGACACCGGACCCGAGATCGCCGCCCGGTGCTCACAGCGGGCGGCGGGACTCGGGTCCGGGTGCGTCAGCGCTGGTAGATCTCGACGTAGGCGTTGGTGGTCACCGCGACCACGCCGGGGCCGGTGCCGGTGCAGCCGGCGGTGACGCGCTCGCCGGAGGGCGTGAAGGGGTAGCTGAGGGTGTGGTACTGGCCGATGGCGTAGAGCGGGAACGGACCGTTGGCGTAGAGGCCGAGGCATTCGACGCGCAGGACGTAGTTGCTGCCACCGTCGGGTCGGCAGATCGCCGAGGCGCCGAAGAGGTCACGTTCCACGACGCAGTCCTGTGGCGCGGCCTGGGCCGTGCCGGAGCCGATGATCGCGACGAAGGCCAGGCCCGAGATACCGGCGGCCGCGAGCCGCGCTGCCGCGATGATGTTCTTCTTCATGAAGTTCTCCTGTGTCGAGGTGGTCGATGAGCGTCGAGTTCGTCGAAGATGATGGTGACGGCCGGTACCGGCCCCACGCACAAGAGGTCGGCTGCGGCATCGGTCCGTCTTCCGGGGACATTGTCGTCATGACCTTCGCCGGTGCGGCCTACACCGCTCCTACAGTCGCCTTACAGGCTCTGGAACAAGTCCCGTACCGAGGTGCTGTGCCGCCCACAGGGATGCGGCAACGGAACGGAGTGGTCGGCGTGCGGTGAACAGATCGCTGGAGCCAGAACCGGCTTTCCGATACGGAACAAGCTGTGCTGCGCCGACTTTCGATGCACGCGACAGTTTCGGCCTGGCGGCGGAGTGCGCTGCGCGAATGATCGCTACCCCCGGAATCCAAACCTGCAATCCCGACCCGCACACCGTCGAGCTGAGGACCCCTGTCGAGCAATAGACGCAGCAGCAACACTGGAACAAGTAGACCTGAAAGGGGGTCCGGGGGCACAGCCCTCCGGGCGGGGTTTGGGGGCTTCGCCCCCCAAAAAACACGCGGAACCAAAAAACGGCGAGCGCTCTCCGCGAGCACACGCCGATATTTTGGTGGAGCCTAGGGGAATCGAACCCCTAACCCCTGCCTTGCAAAGGCAGTGCTCTGCCAATTGAGCTAAGGCCCCGGGTGGCTGCCCGAGCAGTCAGCGGGAGGTGACCTCGTGCCACAGATCCGCGTCGTTACGCTGGCGCAGTTTGGTGATACCGATGAGAACCGCGACCACGACACCGAGTGTGAGGAGAAGTTTCATGGTTCCCACCCTACTGTGATGTTCGGGAGTGGGCCTAGGAGGACTTGAACCTCCGACCTCTTCGTTATCAGCGAAGCGCTCTAACCGCCTGAGCTATAGGCCCGTGTGTACTTGCTGTTGTGTTCCGCTATCACTGACACGCAACGCAACAACCGAGAACAGAGACTACCCGACGCGCCGACTACGACCAAAACGGCTGGTAGAAGCGCTGCGGGCAGCATACGTATCCAGTACGCCCCACGCAGCTCCCGACATCGATTCGCGGCGGCCGCAGCAGACCACAGCGGCCGACACCGACCCCGCGAAGGGTTCGGTACCGGCCGCTGGGTAGTCCGCTAGTCCGGGTCGGCCAGGGTGACCTGGATACCGCCCACCAGATCGCAGCACTGGTTGTAGATGAACGTGCCGATGGTGGCCAGCGCGGTGAACAGCACCACGTTGATCAACCCGATGACGCCCGCGTATCCGAAGACGGTGCCCGCGTCGATCAGCCCGCTGGAGCTGCCGTTGTCCTGCGACACCATCTCGGTGAAGGTGTCGTTGAGCCGCTCCCACACGCCCATGCCCTCGAGCACGATGTAGAGCAGCCCGACCGCGAGCATCCACACGAAGAACAGCGCCACGCTGATGACGAGGGTGATCTTCAGCGTCGACCACGGGTCGATGCGGCGGATCTGCACGGTCGCGCGCAGCGGCTCACCCGCCACCGCCTGGGCGACCGCCACCGGAACCGCGGGTGAGACGGCCGTTGGGCCCGCCTTCGGCGGAGCCTGGTGCTCGGGTGGCAGCGGATGCCGGATCTCGGACAGATCCGGCATGTCCTTGGTCAGCTCGGGGCGGGAGATGCTGCGGGTCGGCCCGTCGAGGCCGACCGACTTCACCATCGCGGCTTCCTTGCGGGCCGCCTTGGCTGCGAGATCCGCGGTGGTGCGGGCATTGCTCACCCCGCCGCCGAGCCCGCCGGAGGGAGCTTGCGCCGGTCGCCCGGACGACACCGGCGTATGGCCGGGCCGCGGCAGATTGGACTGTGGTTCACGCTGCGGTAGCTGCGACCAGCCGTCCTGGTAGCGCGACTGACCGCCGCCATTGCCGCCCGGCGCGCCCGAATCGCCGTGCGGCGCTTCACCGGAGCCGTTCATCCGCACCGTCGGGTCGACGGGGTTACCGCCCTGGGCGGGCGCGGCCTTCGCCGCGCCCTCGGAGCCGAATTCGCCCTGCTTGTCAGTCTTCTCGCGCGACGCGGCGGCGGATTCGGGCTGATTCGCGCCAGCGGGCGCACCCGCGGGAGGTTCGGACTCCGGTCGTTGGATCGGCCGGGGCGGAATCGGTGACGGCGCGATCCGTTCGGTCACGCCGTTCGTCTGCTGCCGCTCGTCATTCGGCTGATTCGGAGTGGTCAATGCAATCCTCAGATCCGTTCGTTGCCGCCGCTGTGTCTATTGCTCGGAAGAATCGCTGGTGTCGTCGCCGACGATATCGGGCTCATCGGCGTTACGCGCGATCGCAAGCAAGGTATCGCCCTCGCCGAGGTTCATCAATCGCACGCCCTTGGTCTGGCGGCCTGCCTTGCGAACCTGCCTGGCTGCCGTCCGGATGACACCACCCCCGGAGGTGATCGCGTACAGCTCGTCGTCGTCGTCGACGATGAGCGCACCGACCAGCGTGCCACGCCGGATGTCGTACTGGATGGTCAACACACCCTTACCGCCGCGGCCCTGCGCGGTGTACTCCTCGATCGCGGTCCGCTTCGCATAGCCGCCGGACGTCGCGACCAGCAGATACGTCCCCTCGCGGACCACATTGAGCGAGAGCAGCTCGTCATCGGCGTTGAACCGCATACCCTGCACACCCGAGGTGGCGCGACCCATCGGGCGCAGCGCCTCATCGGTGGCCGAGAAGCGGATCGACTGCCCCTGCGCCGAGACCAACAGCAGATCCTCGGCCGCCGAGCACAGCACGGCACCGACCAATTCGTCATTGTCGCGCAGGTTCACCGCGACGATGCCTCCGCTGCGGTTGGAGTCGAAATCCGACAGCCGCGACTTCTTCACGAGGCCATTCTTGGTGGCGAGCACCAGATACGGGGCGTCTTCGTAGGATTTGATCCGAATGATCTGGGCGATCTTCTCATCCGGCTGGAAGGCCAGCAGGTTCGCCACATGCTGACCGCGCGCGGTCCGGCTGGCCTCGGGCAGCTCGTATGCCTTGGCCCGGTACACCCGGCCCTTGTTGGTGAAGAACAGCAGCCAATCGTGGGTCGAGGTGATGAAGAAGTGCCTGACCAGGTCGTCCTGCTTGAGACCCGCACCCTGTACGCCCTTGCCGCCGCGCTTCTGACTGCGGTAGAGGTCGGTCTTGGTGCGCTTGGCGTAGCCGGTTTCGGTGATGGTGACGACCACGTCCTCGCGGGCGATCAGATCCTCGTCGGCCACGTCGCCGTCGGCAGCGATGATCTTGGTGCGTCGTTCGTCGCCGTACTTCCCGACGATCTCGGCCAGTTCGTCGCGCACGATGGCGCGCTGCCGCTCCGGCTTCTCCAGAATGTCTTTGAGGTCGGCGATCTCGGCTTCGATCTTGGCCAGTTCATCGACGATCTTCTGCCGCTCCAGCGCCGAGAGCCTGCGCAGCTGCATATCGAGGATGGCGGTCGCCTGGATCTCATCGATGTCGAGCAGCTGCATCAGGCCGGTGCGCGCGGTGTCGGTATTGGCCGACCGCCGGATCAGCGCGATGACCTCGTCGAGCGCGTCGAGCGCCTTGACCAGACCGCGCAGGATGTGGGCCCGCTCCTCGGCCTTGCGCAGCAGGTAGCGGGTGCGCCGGACGATGACTTCCAACTGGTGCGCTACGTAGAACCGGATCATCTGATCCAGGCGCAGCGTGCGCGGCACACCATCGACGATGGAGAGCATGTTGGCGCCGAAGCTGGTCTGCAACTGGGTGTGCTTGTAGAGATTGTTCAGCACGACCTTGGCGACGGCGTCACGCTTGACCGTCACCACGATCCGCATACCCGCGCGGTCGGAGGACTCGTCGTGGATATCGGAGATGCCGCCGATCTTGCCGTCCTTGACCTGCTCGGCGATCGAGTTGATGAAGTTGTCGGTATTGACCTGGTAGGGCAGCTCGGTGATGACGATCGTGGTGCGGCCGCGGCTGTCTTCCTCGATCTCCACCACACCGCGCATGCGGATCGAACCGCGGCCGGTGGTGTAGGCGTCATGGATACCCTGCCCGCCGACGATCAACCCGGCGGTCGGGAAGTCGGGGCCCTTGACCCGCTCCATGCAGGCGGCGAGGGTCGACTCCTCATCGGCGTCGTGGTTGTCCAGCGCCCAGTAGATCGCCTCGGCCAGCTCGTTGAGGTTGTGCGGCGGGATATTGGTCGCCATACCGACCGCGATGCCATTGCTGCCGTTCATCAGCAGGGCGGGCACGCGCGCGGGCAGTACGGTCGGCTCCTGCGAGCGGCCGTCGTAGTTGGGGACGAAATCGACCGTCTCGTGGTCGATCTCGCGCAGCATCTCCATCGCCAGCGGCGTGAGACGGCACTCGGTGTATCGCATGGCGGCCGCGCCGTCGTTGCCGCGGGAACCGAAGTTGCCCTGGCCGTCGACCAGCGGATAGCGCAGCGACCACGGCTGGGCCATGCGCACGAGGGTGTCGTAGATCGACGAGTCGCCGTGCGGGTGATAGTTACCCATGGTCTCGGCGACCGGGCGGGCCGACTTCACATAGCCACGGTCGGGCCGGTAACCGTTGTCGTACATCGCGTAGAGCACGCGCCGGTGCACCGGCTTGAGGCCGTCGCGCACATCCGGCAGCGCGCGGCCGACGATCACGCTCATCGCGTAATCGATGTAGCTGCTCTGCATTTCGTTCTGGATGTCGACCGGTTCGATCCGGTCGCCCGCCCCACCGTTCGGGGGCAGCGTTGTCTCAGTCATGCGGTCTCCTTCAAAGGGCCTGGCGTGGAGGGGCGGTGATCACACGCCGGGCTACACGTCGAGGAAGCGAACGTCCTTGGCATTGCGGGTGATGAAACTACGACGCGCCTCGACGTCTTCGCCCATCAGAATGGAGAACAACTCGTCGGCCGCCGCCGCGTCGTCGAGGGTGACCTGACGCAGCACCCGGACCGCCGGGTCCATGGTGGTCTCCCACAGTTCCTTGGCGTTCATCTCGCCCAGACCCTTGTAGCGCTGGACGCCGTCGTCCTTGTTGATCTTCTTGCCCGCGGCGAGACCGGCCTCGAGCAGACCGTCGCGCTCGCGGTCGGAGTAGGCGAATTCCGGATCGGCGCGCTGCCACTTCAGCTTGTACAGCGGCGGCTGCGCCAGATAGACGTGCCCGTGCTCGATCAGCGGTCGCATGAACCGGAACAGCAGGGTCAGCAGCAGGGTGGAGATGTGCTGGCCGTCGACGTCGGCGTCGGCCATCAGCACGATCTTGTGATAGCGCAGCTTGGCGATATCGAACTCGTCGTGGATACCGGTGCCGAACGCGGTGATGATCGCCTGGACCTCGTTGTTCTTGAGGACCTTGTCGATACGCGCCTTCTCGACATTGATGATCTTGCCGCGCAGCGGCAGGATCGCCTGGTACATCGAGTCGCGGCCGGATTTGGCCGAGCCACCGGCGGAGTCACCCTCCACGATGTAGATCTCGGACTTGCTCGGATCCTTGGACCGGCAGTCGGCCAGCTTGCCGGGCAGACCACCCAGATCGGTCGCGCTCTTGCGGCGCACCAGCTCCCTGGCCTTACGCGCGGCGACCCGCGCCTGCGCCGAGGACACCGCCTTGTTCACGATGGTCTTCGCATCGGCCGGATTGGCCTCGAACCAGTGCGCGAGATGTTCGTTGCAGGTGCGCTGCACGAACGATTTGACCTCGGTATTGCCCAGCTTGGTCTTGGTCTGGCCCTCGAACTGCGGTTCGCTGACCTTCACGCTGACGATGGCGGCAAGGCCCTCACGGATATCGTCACCGGTGAGGTTGCCGTCCTTGTCCTTGAGCAGCTTCTTTTCCTTGGCGTACCGGTTGACCACGGTGGTCAGCGCCGCGCGGAAGCCTTCCTCGTGGGTGCCGCCCTCATGGGTGTTGATGGTGTTGGCGAAGGTGTGCACCGACTCCGAGTAACCGGAGTTCCACTGCATCGCGACCTCGAGCTCATGCCCGGTGCCCTTACCGGTGAACGCGACGACCGAGTTGTGGATCGCCTGCTTGGTCCGGTTGATGTGGCGGACGAAGTCCTCCAGGCCGCCGGGGTAATGGTAGGTGCGCGACTTCACCTTGTGCTGCGGCTCGGCACCGTCTTCGGCGTGCTTCGGCGCCTCCGCGGTCTCGCTGACCACCTCATCGGTGATCTCGGCATCGCTGACCCGCTCGTCGGTGAGGACAATGGTCAGGCCCTTGTTCAGGAACGCCATCTCCTGCAACCGGCGCGCGACGGTCTCGAAGTTGAACGACGTGGTCTCGAAGATGTCCGGGTCCGGCCAGAAGCGGATGGTGGTACCGGTGCGCTTGGTCGCCTCGCCCTGGGTGAGCTTGCCGGGTGTGGCGTCCTTGTAGTGCTGGCTCCAGTGGAAACCGTCCCGGTCGACCTCGGCCTCGAGCCGCGTCGACAGTGCGTTGACCACCGAGATGCCGACGCCGTGCAGACCACCGGAGACGGCATAGGAATCGGAGTCGAACTTGCCGCCCGCGTGCAGCTGGGTCATGACGACCTCGATGGTCGGTACGCCCTGCGCGTGCATGGCGACCGGGATACCACGGCCGTCGTCGACGACCTGGACGCCGCCGTCGGCGAGCATGGTCACCTCGACCCGGCTGGCGTAACCGGCCATCGCCTCGTCGACGGAGTTGTCGACCACCTCCCAGATCAGGTGGTGCAGACCGCGCTCGCCGGTGGAGCCGATGTACATGCCGGGACGTTTACGGACGGCTTCGAGCCCCTCGAGAACCGTGATGGAGGAGGCACCGTAGTCCTTGTTGCCCGCCTTACCCGAAGACGCCTTGGTCGAGCCCGATGCATTGGAGTCGTTGGCAGCCACTGGTCGGTAGCTCTCCTTACTTGCTGATCCTCGGCGCGGCGTCGCCAAGCACACGGAAGGGCCGGATCCTGAGCTGGTCGAGATTCACGGTCCACCGCGCGGGCTGTGCGGAACGCGCCGAAGGTATCGCCGCTAGTTACGTCACCATCCTACTGGTACGCCCAAACTACAGTGCACCTACGACACCCCTGACGGCTACGAGAATGCAAGAAATCGGATCACGACGGGTCCGATCCGCCGTCCGACGGTTTCGATCCATCAGGGTTGGCGTGAGAGTTGTGTTGCGGTTCGCCCCGCCGCTGGACCTTCAGGCCCGTGCCGGGGCGCCGACCCGATCGACGAACTCCGCGGTGAGCCGAGCCAGATCGGCCGGATGCGACAGCGGCGACCAATGCCGGGCGGCGATCTCACGCATCGTCAGGTCCGACACCCAATTATCCGCCTCCGCGTGCACCACCGGACGCACCGCGCGGTCGCCTGTCGCAACGATCACCTGGACCGGGAGATCGATCGGACGTGGGCGCGGATTGCCGAGCCGCGGCCGGATATTGGCACGGTAGAGCTTCAGGTTGTTGATCATGTCGGCCCGCAACGTCGGCGCGGGACGCACCAGCGCGGGATCGATACCGTCGAAGAAGGCCAGGAAGCGCGGCCAGCGGCCGGACAAACCGCGCAGCACCGGATCGGGCAGGCCGGGGATCTGGAAGGCGACGGTATAAGCCGAGGCCACGCCCTGGGCGATCGAGTTGCGCAGCCGGGCGAAAGAGAACGGACCGCGCAGGTACGCGCCGAGGAAATCGAGATTCGGACCCGAGACCGAGGTGAACGACGCGATGGCCGCGGCGGCGTCGGGCATCGATGCCAGCTCCCAGCCGATCACCGAACCCCAGTCGTGCCCGAGGACATGCACTCGTTCACCGGGCGCGACCGCGGCGGCGACCGCGCGCACATCGGCGGCCAACTCCTCGATCCGATAGGCGGCCACCTCGGTCGGGACAGTGCTCGCCCCCGCGCCGCGGTTGTCGAACGAGATCACCCGGTACCGCGCGGCGAGCGTGGTGGCGACGCCGTTCCACAGGGTGTGGGTATCCGGCCAGCCGTGCACCAGGATGATCGGCGGACCGGACGGGTCGCCGCATTCGAATACCGCGAGTTCGATATCACCGCGGCGGACCGTTCGGGTCGGCTGGGCGGGGAATGGCTCGGTGGCGGCGGTCATCGACTTCACCTTTCGACAGGGGGCGGCCCGGTGGACCGGGATCGGCACACTGTTCCACGTGAAACCGCTGTTCGCAGCGATGGTCGGACGTCAGCGACCGGCAAGCCGGTTCAACGTAACACCGAGTACCACATACTGGCCAGATTCCGGCTCAGCCGTAGGTGTCGCGCGGTCCGCGACCTTTGATATGCCGCTCGCCCTTACGCCAACTGGGCGCGGCCGGACCGGAGATCCGCACCGAGGTCACCGCGCCCTGCCCCACCGCGGCATTGATCTTGGCCAGGATCTGCGCCTGCAACATGCGCAGCTGCGTCGCCCACGCGGTCGATTCGGCGGCGATGCTGAGCACACCGTTCTCCAGTTTGACCGGCGTGGCGTGGCTGGCGATGTCCTCACCGACCACCCCGGCCCAGCGGCCGAACACCATGCCCTCGGCCACCTTGGTCGACCAGCCCCGACTCTTCGCGATCGAACCGGTCAGCTTGGACAGCATCTGTGGATCGCGCTCATCGGGCCGCGCACCCGACCATCCGGTGCGGCGCCGCGCCCCGGTCCGCAGCCCGCGACGCGGCGAGGAGCGGCCCTGACCGACCGATTTCCCGCTGGCCTTGGCGGCGGCCCGCGCTTCCTCCAGCGCCCGGCGGGCCAGGTCGATGCCACGCAATTCGGGTTCCGGTGCGGGGTTCGTGGCGCCCGATGCTTCCGGCTGATCGGTCATCGCTGCTCCGTTCGCCTGGTCGAGTTGTCCCCAGTTATGGATAGTTGTCCCCAGGGGTCGACACGCACTGTGCAACAAGCTGTTCCATGGCGGTCCCGAGATGAAGTAGCACATCGGAGTAGGTCATATCCCCAGCTAGATGCCACTTTTTCGATCTCCGCGCGGACGCCGGTCGCGCCATTCGTGAAGTTGTGGAAGCTCGGCGTGTCACCCGATTCCCCCAAGTTATCCACAGGCTGTTGACAACTTGGGATCGATGCGAGCGACCAGGTGCGGAGCTTCGCGAACATGGGAGAACTGTACGGCAGCGGGCCTGTGGCGGGCCGGATGGCGAGCGGTGAGCGGCGCATCGATCAGCCCGCGGCCGAGGAGTCGACGGTGTGGATGATCCGGGAGGTGCGGTGGTCGGCCGCACCGGTGGTCTCGACCCGCAGTGTGGTCGCCGACAACTCCGCCGGGACGTCCTCCGGCACCGCAGCGGTGATCAGCACCTGCTCGGCACCGGCGGCGACCGAGGCCAGCGCGGTGCGGCGGCGGCGGTCGAGTTCGGCGAAGACGTCATCGAGCAGCAGGACCGGATCGGTGCCGCCCGCACGCAGCAGTTCGAACGAGGCGAGCCGAAGGGCGAGGGCGAACGACCAGGATTCGCCGTGGCTGGCGAACCCCTTCGCGGGCGCGGCGCCGAGCATCAGCTCGAGATCGTCACGGTGCGGGCCCACCAGGCACACCCCACGCTCCAATTCGCGCGGCCGGGCGGCGGCGAGTTCGGCCAGCAGGATCGCCTCCAGCTCCCCCGCATCACCGGGAGCCGGTGGACGCGCCGGGTCGACGAACTCCTCCGGCAGCGCGGCACTGCGATAGCCGATGGCGGCGGGCCGCGATTCCGGCGCGATCGAGGCATAGGACTCGGTCAGATGCGGCGACAGATCGTGCACCAACCGCAACCGCTCGGCCAGCAGCACCGAGGCGTGCGCGGCCAGATGGCCATCCCAGACGTCGAGGGTGCCGAGATCCGCGCGCGAGCGGGCCTGTCTGCCCGCACTCTTCAACAGTGCCGATCGCTGCCGCAACACCCGGTCGTAGTCGGCGCGGACCGCGGCCAGGCGTGGGAGTCTGGCTGTGCACAACTCGTCGAGGAACCGCCGCCGTTCCCCCGGATCGCCACGCACCAGGGCCAGATCCTCCGGCGCGAACAACACCGTGTGCAGAATCCCGAGGATCTCCCGTGGCCGGCGCACCGGCGAACGGTTGATCTGTGCGCGGTTGGCGGCGCCCTGATTGAGTTCGAGGTCGATGCGCAGTTCGCGACCGGTGTTCACCACGGTGGCGCCGATCCTGGCCCGTTCGGTGCCGATCCGCAGCAGCGGCGCATCACCGGAGACGCGATGGGAGCCGAGTGTGGACAGATAGCCCGCTGCCTCGAGCAGATTGGTTTTACCGTTGCCGTTTGCCCCCAGGAAAACCGTTCCGCCTGTGGATAACTCGATATCGGCGTGCTCCCAGGACCGGAAGTCGCGCGCGGTCAGAGTTCGGATGAACATGGGCTCAGCTCGCCGGATGGTATGTCACAGCCGTATCCACACCTGTGGACAACTGTGCTTGTGCCGCACCGTGTTTCGATACCGATCCGTTCCGATGAACCGAAACGTCGCATCGCACGGCAGGTTTCGGGCTCCTGCTGGCACCGACGGTCACGCCCGTGCTCAGCCCGGGAGCCGGACCGGCATCAACAGGTAGATGTAGGAGCTGTCCAGGGCGGCGAACGAACCGGAGTCCAGCGCCTGCGGCTCCTCCTCGGCCGCGGGCAGCAGCACCGCGGGACGACTCGGGGTGGTGAACCCGAAGGTGACCCGATCCGAATGCAGCGCCGAGAGCCCGTCGATCAGATAGCCGGGGTTGAAGGCGATGGTCAGCGGTTCACCACGGAAATCGGCCTCCAGCCATTCCTCGGCGCGGCCCGCATCGTCGCCACCCGCGGACAGCAGCAGCCCCTCACCGGAGAACTCCAGCCGCACCTGAGCGCCGCGCTCGGCGACGAGGGCCACGCGCTTGATGGCATCGGTGAGGGCGGCGACCTGCAATGTCGCGAGCGAGGTGTGCTCCTTGGGCAGCAACTGACGGAACTTGGGGAATTCCGCGTCCAGCAGGCGCGTGGTGGTGCGCCTGCCCGCATTGACGATGCCGAGCAGACCGTCGGCGCCCGCTCCGGTGCCGAGCGACAGTTGCACCGGCGCATCGGTGGCGCCGAGCGTCTTGGCCGACTCCGACAGGGTGCGCGCCGGGATCAGCACGGCGGTTTCGATATCGGTGCGGCCGGGCTGCCATTCGATATGCCGTACGGCGAGCCGGAAGCGGTCGGTGGCCGCCAACACCACCTGGGGGCCTTCGATCTCCACGCGGATGCCGGTGAGCATCGGCAGCGTGTCGTCGCGGCCAGCGGCGACGGCGACCTGGCCGACCGCCTCGGCGAAAACATCGGCGTTGAGTTCACCGCTCTGCTGCGGCACCTCGGGAAGCTGTGGATAGTCCTCGACCGGCATCGTTGGCAGGGAGAACTTGGCGCTACCGCAGCTGATCAGCACGCGGGTGCCGTCGACGGAGACATCGACCGGCTTGTTGGACAGCGCCTTGGTGATATCGGCCAGCAGCCGCCCGGAGACGAGCACCTGGCCCGGCCCTGCGACCTCGGCAGCGACCCGCATCTGCGCGGAGACCTCGTAATCGAAGCCGGACACCGTCAGCCCGTCCTCGTCGGCGACCAGCAGCACACCGCCGAGCACCGGGACCGGAGGCCGGGACGGGAGGCTGCGTGCCACCCAGGCGACGGATTCCGCGAAATCCTCACGGGCGACCCGAAACTTCATGCTCGAAAGCTCCATCGCCCGATCTGTCCTCTCCCGGTTCCGTGATCTAGCAGCGGCCCGACGATGTCGTCGGCCCCCTGTCGGCTGGTCAGCGTTGGTTCTCGAAAGACGTGCTGTCGCGGCCGCCTTCGAAAGTGTGGCACAGACGACCGACAACCAAACGGTACCGCGTGCGAGCCGGGCGCCGGGCCCGACCCTCCGGTCCGACTCGTGCGCTCTGCTGTCCGGCTCTGCCTTTCTCTGCTTCTCCTTGCTGGTGTGCCGGACCCGATGCGGAAGCCGAGCCTGCCCGACCGACTTTCCACACACCCTGTTTTGAAGAGAGATCTATGAGAAGAAGAACTGAAGTAGTAATAGGCCCTGTGGATTCTGTGGAATGTGAACGTTTTCGCAGGTCACAGGGCGTGGTGGGGTGGGGATGAGTGTTGAGTGCCTCGAGGATGAACAGCGGGTGCCTGTGGACGGCCGAAGTTTGTCCCACATCTATCCACCGTTGATCCTCGAGTTGTTCCACCGGATTCACCGAGTTGTTCACACATGTGCACCGGACGGTGGACAACCGGTGGATTCCTCGAGGAGTCCACAAGGATTCCTCGAGGAATCCACAGGGACAACTTCGCAGATCGCCTGGTCAGTGGCTGTGGAGGCAACACCCTGTGGACTCTGTGGATAGCTTGCCTGTGTGCGAACGCGCGGCACCCACCCCGCCGGGCTGTGCACAAAACGGTGGATAACCATGGGATTCCTCGAGGAGTCCACAGGAATTCCTCGAGGAATCCACAGCCCCTGGACATGGGTCAGCCCAGGTCAGCGACTTTCACAGGCTGTGGATGCAGATCAGCGCGAACGCTGTTTGATTCGGGCTGTGAGTTCTTGGACCTGGTCGTAGACCCGGCGCCGTTCGGTCATCTCCTTGCGGACCTTCTTCTCCGCGTACATGACCGTGGTGTGATCGCGCCCGAACGCCTGCCCGATCTTCGGTAGCGACAGATCGGTCAGCTCGCGGCACAGATACATGGCGATCTGTCGGGCCTGAGCCAGCGGACGGGCCTTACCGGGGCCGGTCAGCTCTTCGAGGGTGGTGTTGAAGTACTCCGCGGTGACGGCCATGATCGTGGCCGCGGTGATCTCGAGGGCCGCGGTATCGGGCATCAGATCGCGCAGCACCACCTCGGCCAACGGCAGATCCAGCGGTTGACCGTTGAGCGAGGCGAACGCCGTCACCCGGATCAGCGCACCCTCCAGTTCACGGATATTGCGTTCGACCCGGCTGGCGATGAGTTCGAGCACATCGTGTGGAACGTCGAGGCGATCCATCCGTGCCTTCTTGCGCAGGATCGCGATCCTGGTCTCCAGCTCCGGTGGCTGCACATCGGTGATCAGGCCCCATTCGAACCTGGTCCGCAGCCGCTCCTCCAGCGTGGCCAGCTGCTTGGGCGGCCGGTCCGAGGACACCACGATCTGCTTGTTGGCGTTGTGCAGGGTGTTGAAGGTGTGGAAGAACTCTTCCTGGATACCTTCCTTGCCCTCGATGAACTGGATGTCGTCCACCAGCAGGATGTCGGTCTCGCGGTAGCGACGTTTGAACGCCACCTTCCGGTCGTCGCGCAGGCTGTTGATGAAGTCGTTGGTGAATTCCTCGGTGGAGACGTATTTGACCCGCATCCCCGGAAACAGCCGCTGTGCGTAGTGCCCGGCCGCGTGCAGCAGATGGGTTTTGCCCAGGCCGGAGGCGCCCCATACGAACAGCGGGTTGTAGGCCCGCGCCGGAGCCTCCGCGATGGCGACCGCCGCGGCGTGCGCGAAACGGTTGGACGCACCGATGACGAACGTCTCGAAGGTGTACTTGGCGTTCAAGCTCGCCGATGACGTCTGCGGCGCCGGCGATTCCTGCGATTTGGCGAAATAGGTCGGCCAGGAGTCACGCACGTTGACCACGGGTTCGTCGTCGTGATCGCGCTGACCGTCGCCGACCGGTTCGCGGATGGTGTCGTGCGCGGTATCGCGGATCGGCTCGTGCGCGGCGGCGGACACCTGCTCCTCGGCCGGGCCGGGCTCGCGCAGGTCGGCGGTGACAGGTGCGCGTGGCGCGGGCTCCGGCGTGAACAGTGATTCCTGTCCCGGCGGCACCGACTCGCGGCGGGCGGCGGGCGCGGGCTCACGGCGGGGCGCGGGTGCGTTCTCGGCCGCGGCCGAATCGTCACGTTCGGTGTTCGGCGCCGGGTATTCGCCGCGCGGGGCGTATTCGGGACGGCGGTAGTCGTCGGCGGGCCGGTATTCCTGATCGGATCGGCGCTCGACCGCCTCACCGAAGTCCGAACCGTACTCGGGCCTGCCGTAGTTCTCCCGCTGTTCGTAACCCTCCCCCGCGCCGTAGCCACCGGTCTCGGCGCGCCCGTAGCTATCGGGCCGATCGAATTCCTGGCCCTGTGGATAATCCTGGCCGGGCGGGTAGGTACGTCCGGCCGCGTAGTCGGCGCTGGGATAGTCGGGGGCGTAATCGTTGCCCGCGGCATAGCGCGGCGGGCTGAACTCGCCGCGGTCGGCGAACTCCGCATTCGGATACTCGGGCCTGCGGGCCTGTTCGCGCGGACGTTCCGGGCGGCTGGTCATCCTGGCGTGCCGGGGCGGTGCGCTCGGACGTTCGGCGCCCGGCGTGGCCGGTGCCGCGATGCGCACCCCGAGACCTTCGACCTGCGGGCCGAGCCGCCGCGCGAGCGAACGCAGGATCGGTTCACGCAGATCGCGTTCGATCGCCTCCTGGGCCAGCGACGACGGGACCGAGAGCAGTGCGAAACCCTGCGCAACCGTCAACGGTTTGACGAGCTTCAACCACGCCTGCTGTGCGCGGGAGACCGACGGGATGGCACCATCGGGAGAGCCGGTGGTGAGTTCGGCGACAACCTCCGGCCAGACGGTAGCCAACACGTTCTGCTCGTCGTCCATGCAGTGTCCTCCCCGGAAATTGGTCGATGGGAGCAGACGGCCGGGGTATGCAAGACGTCTACCGTGGTGGTTCGATCCGATCCCGCGGGTCCGTGACCGGTTCGGTCGCATCCCGGAATCGCGGTGTTCCCGGTGGCGGCGCGGCACCGTCGGCCTCACGAATATGCCACTCACGGGGTCTTTCCACACAATTATCCACAGATGTGGAGAACTCCTGTGGATTGGGGAGTATGGCGGCCGTGACCAGCCGAATGGCCGCGACCAGCAGCGGGTCCGGCAATCGCCCGGCTATGCCGCCGCCCTCCCGATCCGCCGACCGGTCAGGGGTGTGGACGAGGTCACGGCCACACAGCCCTGATATGGGCGAGTTTGACCCGTTCGTGGCCGCTGAGTACCCTCGTACAGTCACCCCTCGGTGCGGTGGCTGCCCTGTGCTGACTGTTCGCCAGGATCGCCGCGCGCCGAGGATGGGCGAATCACCGAAAAGCTTCGGGCGCGACAGGCGCCCACCAACTCGAGGAGTGTTGACCGTGGCCAAGGGCAAGCGGACGTTCCAGCCGAACAACCGTCGTCGGGCGCGGGTTCACGGCTTCCGTCTCCGGATGCGGACCCGTGCGGGCCGCGCCATCGTTTCCGCGCGTCGCCGTAAGGGCCGCGGCAGCCTGACGGCCTGATCCTCCGGTTTCGGTGTCGGATGCCCGGTTCGCCGAACGCTGCGCTCCTCGTCCCTGATCGCTCACCAGCCCCCGGACTCTCGGGTGCTGCCTGAGTCGTATCGGCTGCATCGTCGTGCCGACTTCTCCAGGACGGTGCGTCGCGGCCAGCGAACCGGGAGGCGTGATCTGGTCGTGCACGCATTCGTGCACACCGTGGATCCGGCCGTCGAACCGACCGAGGACGTACTCGTACGCGTCGGCGGTCCGCGCTTCGGATTGATCGTCAGCAAGGCGGTGGGTAACGCGGTGATTCGTCACCGGGTCGCCCGCCGCCTGCGTCATATCTGCGCCGAGTTGAGTGCCGAGATTCCGGTCGAGGCCGATATCGTCATCCGCGCGCTGCCCGGCGCCGCCACCGCCGACCCGGTGGAGCTGCTGCGCCAGCTGCGTAGCGCGGCCCGCAAGCTCGGCCTCGGCGAGGCCGTCCGGCCCGGCGTGCGCGCGGGTGAACCCGTATGAGATCGCTCGCGGTTCTGCGCCGATGGCCTGCCAATATTCTGATCTTCCTGATCGAGCTCTACCGGACCTATGTATCCCCCACCCGCATGCCGGTCTGCCGTTTCACCCCGACCTGTAGCGAGTACGCGGTCACCGCGTTACGCACCCGAGGGCTGTTCATCGGCCTCGGACTGACGGTCGTGCGTCTGGCCAAATGCGCGCCCTGGCACCCTGGTGGGTGGGACCCCGTTCCGGAGCGGAAGCGCCGCGACGAGCACGGGAACGAGGCAACCGCCGAATCGTCACGGGATACGACCCCTCCGGCCGACTCGGAGCCGGCGGCCAAGGCTTGTACAGGATCACCGTCCGCGGTGGTCGGCGATACGAACGACGGGAGTGCATAGAGCCGTGCTCGACTTCATTTACTATCCGGTGTCCTGGATCCTTTGGTTCTGGCACCGGGTCTTCGGGTTCGCGTTCGGCGCGGACAACGGCATCACATGGGCACTGGCCGTGGTGTTCCTGGTGTTCACACTGCGGCTGGTGCTCTACAAGCCGTTCGTGAAGCAGGTGCGCACCACCAAGCAGATGCAGGAGCTGCAACCCCAGATCAAGGAGTTGCAGAAGAAGTACAAGAACGACCGCCAGAAGATGGCGCTGGAGATGCAGAAGCTCCAGAAGGAGAACGGCTTCAACCCGCTCATGGGCTGCCTGCCGATCCTGGCGCAGGTGCCGGTATTCCTCGGTCTGTTCCATGTGCTGCGCTCGTTCAACCGGACGGGCCACGGGCTCGGGCAGCTCGGCATGGATCCGGTCACCAATGCCAACACCCCGAACTATGTCTTCAGCGCGGCCGATGTCCAGTCGTTCCTGAGCGCCCGCATCTTCGGTGCGCCGATCTCGGCGTTCATCACCACCCCCGCGAACGAACTGCTGGCCTTCGAGGACTACGGCGGCATTCCGAGCCGGATCTCCATCGCCGCCGTCGCCATCCCGCTGATGATCATCGCCTCGGTCGCCACCCACTTCAATGCCCGCGCCTCGGTGGCGCGGCAGACGCCGGAAGCCGCCGCCAACCCGCAGGCCGCGCTGATGAACAAACTGGCGCTGTGGGTGTTCCCGCTCGGTGTGCTCGTCGGTGGTCCGTTCCTGCCGATCGCCATCCTGCTGTACTGGGTCTCCAACAACATCTGGACCTACGGGCAGCAGCATCTCGTCTTCGGTCGAATGGCGAAGGAAGAAGAAGCCAAGAAGGCGGCCAAGCTCGAGCAGCGGGCGCAGAACGCCCCGAAGCCGGGAGCCAAGCCGGTCGACACTCGTAAGAAGCAGTCCCCCGCTGCCGTCGAGGGCGAGGAAGCCGCCACCACGAATGGGGCCGCCCCCGTCGCGAAGGCCTCGGGTAAACAGTCGGGCCAGAAGCGGCCGGGTGGTCAGAAGAAGTCGGGTAATCGCGGCCGCGCCAATCAGAAGCGACGCCGCTGACCCATCCGATCGGTGGGAAACCCCGATCGCCGAGCAACCCCTTGATCGCGGCGCATCCGGACAGCCGGTCGCGGCGACGAGCAGATGAAGGAAAATCACATGACTGTTGAGACCGACGGAGGGGACGCCACTGTGGCGACGACGATGGTTGATGCCGACACCGAAACGGGCGACGCCGAGGAGGCGTTGATCGAAGAGGGCGAGATCGCCGGCGACTACCTGGAGCAGTTGCTCGACGTGCTCGACTTCGACGGCGATATCGATCTGGACGTCGAGGGCGACCGCGCGGTGGTGAGCATCGACGGCGGCCGGGACCTGTCGAAGCTCGTTGGCCGCAATGGCGAGGTGCTCGACGCGTTGCAGGAGCTGACCCGCCTCGCGGTGCAGCAGGCCACCGGTGTGCGTAGCCGCCTCATGCTGGACGTCGCGGGTTGGCGGGCCAAGCGTCGCGAGGAACTGAGCGCGCTCGGTACTGCCGCCGCGAAGCGGGTGCAGGAATCGGGCGCCCCCGAATCGCTGGCGCCGATGACGCCGTTCGAGCGCAAGATCGTGCACGACGCGGTCGCGGCCGTCGATGGTGTCGCGAGCGAGAGCGAGGGCGTGGAGCCGAACCGGCATGTGGTTGTCGTTCCGGCTTGACGGGTAGTGCGGCACGCCCCGTGCGCTGACGGGGCGGGCAATGGTTGGATAGGGCCTCGGGTCTTCGGACCGGGGCCCTTCTCCATATCTGGGGTGCCGGTGCCCATTCCGATAATCGACGAGTGTTCGGAAGGATGTTTCACGTGGAACGAGATCTCGGCGGAGCGACCGAGTGGGAGCCGCCGACGGTAGCCGTCACGGTCTTCGGTGACCGTCTCGATCTCGCCCGCCGCTACTGTGCCGCGCTGGCGACGGCCGGGGTGGAGCGCGGGCTGATCGGGCCGCGTGAGGTCCCCCGACTATGGGATCGCCACATTCTGAATTGCGCTGTGATCGGTGAGCTGATTCCCGAGGGCGCCTCGGTCGTCGATATCGGTAGCGGTGCGGGCCTGCCCGGTATCCCGCTCGCCATCGCTCGACCCGATCTGCGGATCACATTGGTGGAGCCACTGTTGCGACGCACGGTCTTTCTGAGTGAGTTCATCGAAGCGGCGGGGCTCGAGGTGGCCGTCGTTCGTGGCCGGGCGGAGCAGTCCGGCGTAATCCACGAGGCGGGTGGCGCGGACGTGGTCACCTCGCGTGCAGTGGCGCCGCTGGCGAAGCTCGCACAGTGGTCGCTTCCCCTGGTTCGTGACCACGGCCGGATGCTGGCCCTCAAGGGCGTCAGTGCGGCCGAGGAGCTGGAGCGCGATGCGGAGGCGCTCGCCCGCGCCGGAGCGGGCTTGGCGGAGGTGGTGGAGTGCGGTGTCGGGATCGTGGAGACGCCGACCCTCGTCATCAGCGCCGAGCGACTCCCCCGCTCGGAGCGCGCACCCAAGCCGCGCGCCGGCAAGTCCGCGCGCCGGACGGCCAGGGCCGCCCGGAAGGCAAATCAGTAGCTTTCCGTGGTCGATGTTTCACGGGAAACATGGACCGGCGCATGCGAATGGTCACGGATCCGCGTGTCGTGCGCGCGTCACCGCGATTCAGCTTTCTAATCGCGCTCGGTGCTGGCAAGCTAATGGGCGTCGGGCGTGAGCGTTGGTGCCACGGAGGGATGTGGATGTCACAGCGGCAGGAGCTCCGCTCGGTCGATCGGGCGCCGCGATCCCGGTTGAGCATCGAGTTCGATCCGACACGGCTTGTTTGACGACACGGCGCCGACGCGGTCGGGGCACGTGATCTGGAGTTCTCGCGTTAGGAGCTGTCTATGTCGAGCGGTTCAGCGAATGTTTCACGGGAAACATCGCGAGTTCCGGGAATGCTGGATTCCAGCAATACCGGTCCGGAAGCATTCGGAAGCACACCGTTCGGGAACATCTCCCCCAGCGAGACCCCGATTGCGGCGGAGGCGCATCGCGCGAGCCAGATACTGCATCCAGGAAAGGTGACAGTGCCGAAACCGCATGAGCAACGGATCATCACGATCGCCAACCAGAAGGGCGGGGTCGGTAAGACGACCACCGCGGTCAATCTGGCGGCGGCCCTGGCACATCAGGGGATGAAGGTGCTCGTGATCGATCTCGACCCACAGGGCAATGCCAGTACCGCGCTGGGAGTCGAGCACCACTCGGGTGTGCCCTCGAGTTATGAACTGCTGATCGGCGAGATCTCGGTCAAGGACGCGATTCAGCAGAGCCCGCACAGCGAACGGCTGCTCTGCATTCCGGCCACGATCGACCTCGCCGGTGCCGAGATCGAATTGGTGTCCATGGTTGCTCGGGAGGGCAGGCTGAAGGCAGCGATTCAAGAAGCCAATATCGCTGGCTACGACATCGATTACGTGATGATCGACTGCCCGCCGTCGCTGGGTCTGCTGACGGTGAACGCGATGGTGGCCGCCAAGGAGGTGCTGATCCCGATCCAGTGCGAGTACTACGCACTCGAGGGTGTCGGGCAGCTGATCCGCAATATCGGTCTCGTGCAATCGCATCTGAACCCCGAATTGCATGTCTCCACCGTGATTCTCACGATGTACGACGGTCGGACGAAGCTGGCCGATCAGGTGGCCGAGGAGGTGCGCGGCCACTTCGGTGACGTCGTACTGCGATCGGTCATCCCACGCAGCGTGAAGGTTTCCGAGGCGCCCGGCTACGGCATGACGGTGCTGGATTACGATCCGGGTTCCCGAGGGGCGATGAGCTACCTTGATGCCGGTCGGGAAATGTCGGCTCGCGCGGCGGCGAAACGCGCGGCGGTCACCGAAGGTGCGGAGTGACGCAGGTCGTGCCGACCTGCGGCGGCGGTGAAACGAGAAAGGGGTAGGCCCGATGAGTCAGGCTAAAAAGGGTGGGCTCGGACGCGGTCTCGCAGCGTTGATCCCGACCGGACCGACGTCGACCGGTCTCGGTGACGCCGCCGCGAGTGTGGTCATCGGGGTCGACCCCGGACCACTCCAGCCCGCCACGGCGTTCCTGCATCGGGTGCCCGACTCCCCCGACACCGCCGAACTCGACTCCCCCGGCGATGCGGTGTACCGCGAGATCCCGCCGGATGCCATCGAGCCGAACCCCAAGCAGCCACGTCAGGTCTTCCAAGAGGATGCGCTCGCCGAGCTGGTGCATTCGATTCGTGAGTTCGGGCTCATGCAACCGATCGTGGTGCGACGGCTCGACACCAACCCCGACCGCTATCAGCTCGTCATGGGTGAGCGCCGCTGGCGGGCCTGTCAGGAGGCCGGGCTGACCACCATTCCGGCCATCGTCCGGGAGACCGACGACGGTTCGATGCTGCGTGACGCGCTGTTGGAGAACATCCACCGCGTGCAGCTCAATCCCCTCGAAGAGGCCGCCGCGTATCAGCAGCTGCTCGAGGAGTTCGACGTCACCCACGAGGAACTGGCGGATCGGATCGGTCGCTCACGTTCGGCGGTGACGAATATGATCCGGCTACTGAAGCTGCCGGTGCCGGTGCAGCGGCGGGTCGCTGCCGGTGTGTTGTCCGCCGGACACGCGCGTGCCGTCCTCGGTTTGGAAGCGGGTCCCGATGCCCAAGAGGTGCTCGCGGCCCGCATCGTCGCCGAGGGGATGTCGGTGCGTGCCACCGAGGAGGCCGTCACACTGGCGAACCGCGAACCCGAGAACGCCGCTCCCCCGGCTCCTCGGCGTAAGCCATTGCACGCGCCGGGATTACAGGATGTGGCCGAGCGACTATCGGAATCGTTCGACACTCGCGTGACGGTGAGTTTGGGCAAGCGCAAGGGCAAGATCGTCGTCGAGTTCGGCTCGGTCGATGATCTCGAGCGCATTGTCGGTCTGATGCAGCAGAACGACATCGGAACCTAACGAAATCGAGCCTGTGCAGCTGTGAACACAACCCTGCCGCCGAAACGTCACTGTGACGGCGAATGGGATATCGCACAGAGCCCCTGACCGAACAGCACAGTGACGTGGAATGAGGCGGGTTCGCTTTGATCGCATATTCTTGCTGGCGAGAAGACAGTGATGCGGCGTGAGCGTGGATGAATCGGACAGCTGGAGGCTGAGCAGAGCGGTGTCGACCAGCGTCACAGCATTGACCCTGGACGGGCTGGACCAACTGCCCGCACACGCCCGGCGCTGTGTGTTCTGGGAGATCGATCCGGCCGTCGCGGCCGACTCGCAGGAGTTCAGCGATCCGGTCTTCGAGAAGGAGGCCTGGCTGTCGACGGTCATGCTGGAATGGGGTTCCTGCGGACAGGTCGCCACCGTCGACGGGAATTCGGCCGGGTGCGCGCTGTACGCGCCACCGAGCGCCGTTCCGCGGGCCACGCTGTTCCCCACCTCCCCCGTCAGCCCGGACGCCATCCTGCTGACCACGCTGCGGGTCGAGCAGCCGAACCAGGACTCCGACATTGCCTACCGGCTGATTCAGGCCGCAGTGACCGATCTGATGCGTCGCGGTGTCCGAGCGCTGGAAGTCTTCGGCCTGCGCGCCGATCCGCCGAGCACCGCGCTCTCGGATCGGTCCATGGGGTCCATGACGTTGATGGAACGCATCGCGACGCCGGTACGCGACCGTTTGCGCAGCTCCGGCCGGGCGACCGCACGCTGCTCACCGGAAACCTGCATGATCGATGCCGACTTCCTCGAGGAGGCCGGGTTCGAGGTCGTCGCAGCGCATCACCGGTTCCCTCGGCTGCGATTGGAACTCGATTCCGATCACGGTTGGAAGGAAGATGTGGAGCGTGCGCTGGATCAACTGCTCGCGGCCGCCTCGATGACGGTGCCGACGCGCGTTCTCAGCCTCTGACAGCCACCGAACGACACTGCCCCGCCGACACTGTGTGCGGCGGGGCAGATTCGTGTGTGGGGCGGCTATCCGCGATCGGCGGCGGCCAGTTCCTCGGCGAGCAGTTCGGCGAAGGTGTAGGTGCCGGTGGGCTGATCGTCCTGACCCAGCAGATACAGCCGCTTCACCGACACCAGGATCGCCTCGGCGATGACATCGCGCATCCGTGGATTGGTGAGCACCGACGCGTCGTATTCGTTTGTCAGATAACCGATATCGACCTGAACCGTCGGCATTTTGGTGAGCCGCAGCAGATCCCAGGTGCGCTGATGGGTGCGGCAGTCCTGCAAGGAGGTCCGTGCGACCACTTCACGCTGGATGAACCCGGCCAGCACCTGTCCGATCATCGAGACCGAGCCGTGCGAATTGCCGAAGTAGAAGCCCGCGACACCGTTGGCCGAGGAGCTGGGGTTGTTGGCGCAGCGCAGCGAGATCATCAGGTCGGCGTCGAACGCGTTGGAGGTGTCGGCACGTTCGGCGTCGGTGGGGTTGGCGCCCCATGGACGGGACAGGAACGTCTCCATCCCGGTCGCCGCCATCCGGCCCTCGAGCCGACTGGCCAGATCCCACAGGATCTCCGATTCGTAGACCTCGCCGAATTCGGTGGGTACGGCATGCCCTTTGTCCGGCCCGCCGAGGCCCGGGTCGATGACGATCCGCTTACCGGTCAGCTGCGGACCCGCGCGGTGCACCACCTCTTCCTCGGCGATGCGATGCGGATTACCGCCGGTCACCCTGGCGCCGAGCAGTTCGAGCGAACGCAGGGTGTCCGGGCCACAGATACCGTCGGCCGAGAGCCCGATCTCGCGCTGGAACGCGGTGAGCCCGTCGTGGGTGTGCGGACCGAAGTAGCCGTCGACACGGTGCACATAGAAGCCGAGGTCCTGGAGCCGCCGCTGGAGCGTCGCCACATCATCACCATAGAGCGGCGCGGACAGCTGATAGATCAGCGTGCGTGCGCCGAGCCGGTAGGAGGCCTCTTTGAGAGCCCGATACGTCGCCGGGCCCACAACACCGTCCACGAGCAGCCCACGATGCTGTTGGAACGCGCGCACCGCGGAGTCGAGCTGGTGATCGAAGGTGGCGTCGGTGTCTTTCCAGTATTCACGCGCGTCCTCGCCATCGAGGTTGTGCGCGTGTAGGAAACCCAGACTTGCCAGGGTGCTCCGAACCTCTGCGACGGCTGGACCGGTATCGCCGTGACGAAGTCGGTGCATGCGTGAGAGCCCTTTCCCTTCCGTCAGCCCGGGTACCCACCAATGCGATGGGTTACACCCTCGCACCACCGGAGCGTCGCGTCGATTGTCTCAGACCCGGACCGAATTTCGACAATTCCGGGTCTGGGCATACTACGGCGCGTCGCCGGTGTGCGATGCCATACGGCGGAGTTCGCCGTAGTGATCGTCGAGGGAGTCAGATGACGCCGTCGAGTTCGCGCAGCAGGGCGGCTTTGCCCTTTGCCCCGACGATCTGCTTGACCGGCTTGCCACCGGCGAACAGCATCATAGTTGGCAGCGACAGGATCTGATAATCCTTGGCGGTGACCGGGTTGGCGTCCACGTCCAGCTTGGCGACGGTCAGCTTATCGGCATGGGTGCCCGCGATCTCCTCCAGCACCGGCGCGACCATCTTGCATGGACCGCACCAGTCCGCCCAGAAGTCGACCAGAACCGGCTTCTCGCTGAGCAGGACGTCATCGGCGAAGGTGGCGTCGGTGACGGTGATGGTGCTCTCGGACATGGGGTTTCTCCTCGTACGGCAGCGGTGGTGATTGTCGGTACGGCGGGCGCCCGGTGCTTACCGGGCCGCCCGGCTCCAGGCGCTGACCCGCGCCTGCCGGATGGTTCGGATCAGTTGGCGGGGACCGCGACCGGGCGATCGGCGTGGTCGAGGGTGTTGCTGGTGATATCGCCCTGGTCGGCGAGCCAGCGCTCGGCGTCGATCGCGGCGCGGCAGCCGGTGCCCGCGGCGGTGATGGCCTGCCGGTAGGTGTGATCGACCAGATCGCCCGCGGCGAAGACGCCGGGCACAGCGGTGGCGGTGGACGGGTCGGACACCTTCACATAGCCCTCGTCGTCGAGTTCGACCTGGCCGCGCACGAGTTCACTGCGCGGATCGTGGCCGATCGCGACGAACATGCCGGTGGCGGCGAGTTCGGAGGTTTCGCCGGTGCGGGTGTCGCGCAGGGTGAGGCTGGTCACGCTCGTATCGCCGTTGACGGAAGCGACTTCGGCATTGGTGACGAAGCGGATCTTCTCGTTGGCCTTGGCGCGCTCCAGCATGATGCGCGAGGCCCGGAACTCCTCGCGCCGGTGCACGATGGTGACGCTGGAGGCGAACTTGGTGAGGAAGGTCGCTTCCTCCATGGCCGAATCGCCGCCGCCGACCACGACGATGTCCTGGCCCTTGAAGAAGAAGCCGTCGCAGGTGGCGCACGCGCTGACACCGCGGCCGAGCAGCTTCTGCTCACCGGGGACGTCGAGGTAACGGGCGGCCGAGCCCATGGCGAGGATCACGGCGTAGGCCTCGAAGGTCTCGTCACCGACGGTGACCTTCTTGACCGGACCGCTCAGATCGATGGCGTCGACGTCTTCGGTGCGGATCTCGGCGCCGAAGCGCTTGGCCTGGTCACGCATCTGCTCCATCAGGTCGGGGCCCATGATGCCGTCGCGGAAACCGGGGAAGTTCTCCACCTCGGTGGTGGTCATCAGGGCGCCACCGAACTGCGTTCCCTCGAACAGCAGCGGCTGGAGTTCGGCGCGGGCCGCGTAGACGGCGGCGGTGTAGCCGGCGGGGCCGGAGCCGACGATGATCAGGTCGCGAACTGGCGTGCTCATGGGGCCCTTCCGAAAGACATCAACGGGACGTGTCGGTCAACAACAGCGTAAACGCACTTGTTCCCCCGGGTGGGCGGGCTATCCGATGTCGGTGACGGCCAACACTCCCGGCTCGCCCGTGCGGCAGCCGGGCTCGACCACCAGCGCGGTGATGCCTCCGGGGGTGGTGCCCGCGACCAGGATCAGTACCGCGTCGGCGCCACGGAAGGTCATATCGGTGGAGCCGAGGACCGTGCGGTCGTATCCGGCGGCCGCGACGCAGCCGGCCAGTTCGGCGGAATCGGCGAGCGGTCCGGCGACGTCGTGGCGCCCGAGCGCACCGAGCGCGACCGTGGCGTCGAGATCTTCACCCGGCGAGGTGTCGACGGTGGTCGGACCCGCGGTGGGGCTGACGGTGCCATTGTCGCGCACGGTGGCGACCACGATCGCCGCGCAGGCGATGACCGCGACGGCCGCCGCGGCCGCGGTGAGCATGCGCATCCGGCGTCGACGGCGCTCGTCGAGCGAAACCACCGGAGCAGCCGGACTCGTTGGTATACCGGGTGATTCGGCCTCGTACCGCGTCGCGTCGGAGAGCCCGGGTAGTTCGGTTATCCGCGCGGTCGGTTCCGCATCCGGTTCGGCGGGGCCCAGTTCCTCGGCCCATTGCCACAGGCGCGCCGATACCTCGTCGGGCATCGGGTGGATGATCCGGTCGTCGCGACCGAGGGCGCGTAGCTGCGCGCTGACCTCGTCGAGTGACCGTAGGTACTGCTGGGCCTCCGGATCGCCATGGACCGCGGGCCACAACTGTTCGCTCTGTTCGCGCGAGAGGTTGTCGGCGTGCAGGTCGGCGAGCAGCTCCGCCGAAAACGGAGGCTGCGGAACGGATCGGGTCGCCATCCCACCTCCAAGTGTTCCTACATTTGACCTTGCACGCAGCCCGGTGAATGCCAGGCGGCGGTTACATCGTCTCGTGGTTCGTCACTATTACTGACGCAACAGGGTCACATCCGGTTCCCTGGATCCCGCAGAAATTCCAAACGTTCGCCGAGCCGCTGTCTGGCGCGGGCACAGCGACTTTTGATGGTCCCCTCCGGAACGCCGAGCATCGCGGCCGCGTCCGACACGCTATACCCCTCCAGATCGACGGCGACGATGGCGGTGCGTTGATCCGGTGGTAGCGAGAACAGGGCGCGGTCGACCACCATCGACATCTCCAGCCTGGCGATGTCATCACGGTCGTCGGCGGGTTCCGGCATGTTCTCCGGCGTCAGCGAGAACGCGCGTCTGGTCTTGTTGCGCCGGATGCGGTCGAGGCAGGCATTGACCACGATCGCGTGCAGCCAGCTGCGCACCTCGGATTCGGCGCGGAACGAGCCAGCGGTGCGGTGCGCCGACAGCAGCGCGTCCTGGAGCGAGTCGGCGGCGTCCTCACGGGTGTAGGAGGTGCGTACCGCGGTCTGCCAGAGGTGGTCGTTATGCCTGCGCAGCAGTTCGGCGAAGGCGTGCGGGGTTCCATCGGCGTGGGCTCGCAGCAGTTGGGCGTCGGTGGCTTCGGCGAGAATGAACGCGTCCGCGCGCGCGGCGACGGATGGTGGCCTCCCTCTGCGGGAGCCCTCGTTCACTTCGGACGACAATGCCAACCCCTTGGACGCGCTCACCGGAGTGCCCGACCGAGATGGCCGGGCACCGAAGAAATCGCAGCATGCAGGGATCGAAACGCCTGATCCCGAGAGGCTCCCCTGCTGAGAGCGCGAGCAGAATCATAACGTGGGTAACGATTCGGTAGCAACCGATCCGTCAGCGTGGCCGCACCGCGATCTCTCCGTGATCTGTTAGGCGTTATGCCTGGTGAGAGCGGGTGCGGTCGGTGTGATCAGCGCGCGGCGTCGAAACGGATATCGGCGATAGAGGACTGGAACCGGCCATCGGTATTGCCGAGTCCGGTGATCCAGACCAGGACATATCGGGCGGCCTGATCGGCTTCCACCGGAATCTGGGTGACGCCGTCGGCGAGGGTCGCGGTGCCGATGAGTTGCGTCTGATCGAGCGTCGGCGAGGTGGTCGGCGAGGTGCGGATCTCCACGGTGGTGCCCGGGCTCGGCGAGGTGATCGCGACGTTGGTGAGCTTGGCCGGGCTCGGCAGTGTCGCCAGCAGGCCGACACCCTTCTTCAGCGCGGGGAACTGCTGGAAGTACTGATCGGTGCGCCATACGGTCGAGCCGTTGTTGTCCAGTACCGAGCCGACCCCGCCGACATTGTCGGGGGTGCCCTCGGGCGAGAACACCGTCACGCCCGTCACCGGGACCGGAACGCCGGCCTCCGCGGCCGGACCGCTCGGCGGCGCGGCGGATTCGGCGGGCACCGAATTGGCGGTGGTGAGACCGATATTGCGCTGTTCGTTGAGCGGCTCATCGGAGGATCCCGGAGCGAAGATGCTCACCATCCACCAGATGATGATGCCGACCACCAGTGCGGTGAGAATGCCGAGACCCACCATGATCCACATCATCCGCTGCGACTTCTCCCGTTCCGCCGCAAGCAGTTCGGGATCGGCGAGGGAGTCGTCGGACGGTGCGGTGGCACGCTGGCCCAGACGCAGCACCGGGATGAAATCGGTCTTCTGATCGACCACCGAGGCCTGTTCGAGCACATGCTGCACGGTCGCCGCGGTACGCACGCCCTTATTGGGTTCCAGTGATCTGACCGCGACGGCGGAGATCTCGAACGGCACCTCCGGCCGGATCTGGCGCGGTTCGACCGGAGTGCCGTCGGGGCCGAAATCGGCCAGCCGCAGCCCGCCGACGGTGGCGGCGCTACCGGTGACTCCACCAGCGCGCAGCGGCCAGCGCGCGGTGATCAGGGCGTAGAGCATGGCGCCGAGACCACGGACATCGGACTGGGCGTCGGAATCGGCCAGCGTTCCGGGGAACGCGAGGACAGCGTCACCGGAGGCGCTGATGCGCACCCGGTCCGGATGGTCGATCGACAGCGAGCCGCCGCCGCGGTGCGCCATCTCGGCGGCCGAGGCCAGCGCCCGGATGGCGCGGGCGGCACCGATCGGGGACGGCACGGTATCGGCCATCTCCCGCAGCGACCGGCCGGGGGTCCATTCGGCCACCACGATGCCGCCGGAACTGCCGCGCACCACATCAAGGACGCGGGCCAGGCCGGGCGAGTTGATCCGGCCGAGGCGCAGCGTGCGCGACAGGATGGCCTGCGGACCGTCGTGCCCGGAGTTGTCGGCGGACTGCTGATCGGCATCGACGAAGGTCAGCGCGACCTCGCGATCGAGCTTGATATCGAGCGCCTGCCAGAACTTCAGCCCGCGCGCGCCGCCGTGGCTGGCGAGCAGCCGGTAGCGGCCACCCGCGACGGAGGCACCGGGCAGCAGCTTCGGACCGCGCGGAACCCGGCGCGGGCCGTCACCGCCGCCGACGGGCGGCATGACCGGCAGCATTCCGGTGTCGTACATCGGATCGCGTGGCGGCGCATGACGCTCGGTTCGGTCGTCGCCGTGACCGGATTCCGATTCCGCGGCCTGCGGGTCGGTATCGCCCGGCTGGTGCGCGGATACGGAATCGGACTGCTCCCCCGCGGCGAGCGGAACGTCGGTGGAGAGCCCGCCCGCCGTGTTCGCAGCTGATTCGGCGGCTGGGACGCCGCCCACCGCGTCGTCGCTCACCCTCGGTCCTCCTTCGCCCTGATGTGTCGCAACCCCGGCGAATTCGCCACTTGTGCTTCTCTGCCGAACAGGGTACGGGAACTCGCCGACCCCGGTGATGTCAACAGCATTCGAGCGGATAACGGGCAGCACCATGGTCTGCGCGTCCATCGGGTCGTAATGAGAGTAGGCCAGGTACGGGTCCGGCCTGCGCAGAATGGTGGTGGCGTAGTCCTCTTCGACCGGCTCGTCCAGCCCGAGATCGGGGGCCGGCGGTGTGATGCCGAGCTTGCGCGAGACCGCGACGGTGATCGCCACGATCTCCGGGATGCCCGCGAGCCGCATGAGCCCGAACGCCACGCCGAACATCACCAGCGAGAGGATGGTCACCCGGATGAACGAACCGGGCCCGTGCAGCGCATCGGAGAGCCGGTACAGGCCGAGCACCTTGTCCACGATCAGCATCACCGCACCGCCCGCGGCCGAGGCCAGCACCACTCGGGTGATGGTGTGCCCGACATTGGCCATGCGCAGATCGCCGAGGCTGCGGTGCAGCAGATAGCCGCCGATGAAGGCGCCAGCGGTGAAACCGATACCGGTGGCCGCGCCGAGCACCATTACGACCTGATCGCCGTTATCGGCCAGCACCGGCGCCAGCGCGGAGCCGATGATCTTGACCGTGACGATACCGAGAATGATCCAGGTCGGCGTCCAGGCCTGCTCCCGCGCATAGAAGACGCGCAGATGGATCAGCACCAGTGAATACGGGATGAGCGTGAACGCCGACCAGCTGACCGCCTGGCCGAGGCGTTCGGCGTCCTCGGCGAAACGGGCGTAACCGAACAGCGCGTCACCGACCTGCGGGCCCGCAAGGGTCAGGAAGACGACGATGGGGATCAGCGCGATCATCGTCAGCCTGGTCGCGGCCGACAGATCGTCCACCACCGCCGGGGTGTCGTCGTTGGCGGCATTGCGGCTCAACCGCGGCATGATCGCGGTGAGCAGGGTGACGCCGAGCACGCCGTAGGGCAGCTGCAACAGGGCCCAGGCATTGTTGTAGATCGCCGGGCCGGCCGCATCGGCCTGGGAGGAGATGTGGTTGGCGAAGATGGTGCCGATCTGGCTGATCAGCACGTAGAGGATGATCGCCGCACCCATGGTGCCGAACTGTTTGAGCCGCTCGTCGACGCCCCACAGTGGACGGAGGTCGATACCTTCGCGCCGGATGGCCGGGATCAGCACCATGGCCTGGGTGACGACGCCGAGCGTCACACCGACGCCGAGGATCAGCAGTTTGGGATCGCCCATCCGCACCGGGTCCAGCGAGATCTCGCCCGGACTCACCGCGTACAGCCCGAGCGTGACCAGTACGACCACGTTGTTGAACACCGGCGCCCACGCACCGGGCTTGAAGTTCTGCCTGGTGTTCAGAATCGCCGTGAACAGGGCCGACATCCCGTAGAAGAGGATGGCCGGTACCAGCAGGAACGTCAGCGCGGTGGTCAGCTCGGTATTGACCTCACCGTCGGCGGCGACGAACAGATGGGTGGCCAGGACCGGCGCCGTCGCCGTCGCCAACAGGGCCGCCGTGGCGAGGACCACGAACGCCGCGGTGACGAGTCGCCGTACGAAAGCGGCGCCACCGTCGGGGTCCTCCTGTTCGGCGCGCACCAGGGTCGGCACCACGATCGCGGTGAGTACGGCGCCGAGCACCAGTTCCGCGACCATGTTCGGGATAAGGCTCGCCGACAGGAACGCACTGGCGATGGCCGGGCCAAGAATGGTGAGCAACAGCAGTTGCTTACCGAAACCGGTGATACGGCTGATCAGGGTGGCGAAGGCGATGGAGCCGGAGTCGCGTAGCAGGCGAGCGTTGGCGCTTTCCTTCGATTCGGGCTTCTCGACCACCACGGCGGGCATGCCCTTGGTGCTCGGCCTGCTGCCGGATTCGGCGCGGGAGGCGATCCGCTCGGGCGGTGCCGGTCGCCGAACCTGTGGTTGCGGCTGGGTCGGCGGTCGGTTGGGGGCTTGTTCACCCGGAGGCGCCTGGCGGTGCCGGGGTGGACGTCCCTGGCCCGGCGGTGGTCCACCCGCGCGCTGCGGTTGTCCAGGGTGTTGGGGTTGTCCGTGCTGCGGCGGCCGCCCTTGGCCTTGTGGCGGTTCGGGCCGCGGTGGACGTCCGGGGTGTGGCGGCTGGCCGGGTTGTTGCGGCGGAGCAGGCCGCTGATGTCGACCGGGTGGCTGCGGCGCGGGCGGGCGCTGCTGGGGGAATTCCCCGCTGCGCGGATATCCGCCGCCCTGCGGTGGCCGGCCCTGCGGCGGAATCCGCTGCGGCGGGGGCATGTGGTTGGGCTGCCCCGGTTGTCCGTGCTGGCCGGGCGGTGGGCCCGGCCGCTGCGGTTGGGCCGGATAGCTCTGCTGACCGGGATGCGGTCCCGGCCGCTGCGGTGGTGGCGGCGGCATCCGACGGCCCGGAGCGGGCGGTTCGGCCGGACGGCTGATGCGCGGCACCCCCGGCGGCGGACCGCCATGGGTATCGCCGGTCATCTCCGGCTCCGCATGCGGTCCGCGTTCCCACGGCGCCGCAGGCGCCCGGCGGGCAGGCGGTCCGCCGGGACGGTCGTCAGGTCGCTGATGAGCGAATTGATCATCGTCGCCCATCATGCCTCCTGTGCTTCGCCGGGCAGCGGAACCAGGCGGTTGCGATGAGCTGCGTCGCGCCGGAGCACGTCGCGCGGGAACCCGCTCATCTACACCTCCTGTTGCTGTCCCTGCTGCCGAAGTACGCGCTTACGCGCCCGCCGGTACCTGTTCACCCGTCGCCGGATGCCCGGATCGACGCCCTTGTCGGCGGGATCCGGCTCTCCGTGGAACCGGCGCCACAGGCGGCGTCCGGCCAACAGGAACAGCAGTATCCCGGCACATGCGGTAATTATCGCCAGCGTTTGACCGTACGCGTTCGAACGCACCGACACCGACGTGGCGTTGCCGAGCGGCACCCCCTCCGGCGTGGTAAGCGAAATCGGAATGACCAGGTTACGGGAGTCGCTGACCTCGGTGGGGATCTGGAAGGAGCGGGTGCCGCGGGGCGGTAGCTGCTGTTCACCGAGGTCGGTGATCTTCGTCTCGGCGGGTGCGTCGATACGGAACCGGATCCGCACCGCGACCGGCAGATCGTTGCGGGCGACCAGTAGCAGCGGGCTCTGCTCGGAGGCCAGCGTGTACACCCCGCCCGGCGGCAGCACGGTGACCGAACCGAACATGGTGTCGAGCGCGGCCGTGGTCTGTTCCAATCGCCGCCCGGCGAAGGTGTCCGCCAGCGCGGTCTCGCCGCGGCGATCGGACAGGCTCAGCGTGCGCAGCAGATCATCGCGCAGCGGGGTCAGGAACTCCTGTGGCGTCGGCTCCGATTGCGGCACCTCGACCAACGCGCGCATCAGCTCGCTGATCCGATGTCCCTGATCGCGCACGGGCCCGATGAACTGCGCGGGCGCCGCGTCCTGGCTCGCCTGCGGGAGGTAGTCGACCTGGTACGGGGCGGCGTCGGCGGGCTGGGCCAGCAGCTGGGTGAAGGTGCGCGGGGACGCGAGATTGTTCTCCAGCAGCAGATCGAGCTGCCGCAGGATCGCGACGGCCTCTTCCCGGTTGGCGCCCCACTGTTGCGGCGGCACCAGCAGCGCCGAGCGCGGCCGATCCGGGCGCGGGTTGAGGGCGGTCCACGACACCGCGCCGAGCGCGTCCTGGAGCCTGGCGGTCCTGGAGTCCTTGGTGACCTCGTAGCGCACCTGATCGGGGGTGAACGAGGGCGTCGGCGGGTTGGAGCCCATCGCCGCCAGCGCCGTCGCCGACCAGATATCGAAGGTGGCCGCGCGCAGGGCGGGATCGGCGGCCGGCTCCGAACCGCGCGGGGCCGGGGTCGGTGCGGCCGACGGCGGCGCGGCGGCCGGCGGAGCGGGCGTCTGTGGAGCGGGCGCGGTGACGCCGGGCAGCCGGACCACATCGGGTGTGCCGGGTTCGGGCTCGGTGCGCACGGTGCGGGTGGCGGCGGTCCGTCCGGTGACGCCGGTGCGGGCCGAGGAGATATCGGGATTGTCGGCCGGTGCGACGGCGTTGTCGGCCAGCACCGCCGTGCTGAAACCATTGCCGCGCAGCAGTGCACCGGCGCCCGCGTCGATACTGCCGGAATCGGGCAGGCTCACCCCGCGGACCGAGCGGGTGGACAGGATGGAGTCGATGACGTCGGCCGGTGCGCGCAAGGCCCGGGCGGTGAGCTGCGGATCGTCCACCGCGGCCAATGCGGACACGTCGACCTGCGCGAACGGCAGCGCGACCGTACACACCGAGGAGGCGAGCGTGCGCAACCGGTCCAACCAGGCCTGCGCCTGCTCCGATCCGGTACCCGCCCTGGTCGCACCGCTCGGATCCGACGGGCTGGCCAGGACCCGATAGTCCTCGGTCATCGCCTGCACGGTGAGCAGCAGATCCGGGTCGACGGCCACACAGACCGCGGAGGCCAGCCGCTTGTCCCGGCCCGCGTCGGTGCCGAGCGCGGTCTCGAGGGCGTCGAGCAGCTGTTCGAGCCTGCCGCCCTTGCCCAGTGAGGAGGCCAGTTCGTCATCGGTCAGTTCGGGGATCTCGTCCACAGCGCCCGGCCGTCCGGCCACCAGCCGCGGCCGATCCGCCAGCGGCCACACCAGGGTGGTCGCGACCGGCGGCGCCGGTGGCGCGGGCACCGGTTGGGTCGCGCCGGAGGAGGCGGGCGGCAGACCGAGCACCGGGAGCAGGAAGCGAGCGTCGTCGAGGCGGGCCTGAGTGCCGTAGGCGGGCTCCCCGTTGACGTTCAGCAGCAGCGGATACACCCCGGGCTCGGTGATATCCAACGAGGCACCGGCGTCATCGGCGCGCAGCGCGATACTCAGGGTGAACTGACGGCGTTGGCCGGGGCTCAGCCGCTCGGCGACATCCTCGAACGGGCCCGCCATATCGTAATTGGCCTGGTCCAGCCGCAGGGCCGTACGCAACCCGCTCGGTTCGGACACCGCACGCGCGCGCTGCACCCGGACGCTCACATCGTCGACCACCCGGTCGCCGATATTGGTGACGGTGCCCGACACGGTCAGCACCGGATCGCTGGTCGTGGTCACGGTGGTCGGGGTCACCGAATCCAGCGAGAGCTTGAGGAATTTCGGCGACGAGGCTTCACCGGACTCGCTCGGCTGTGCGTCCGCTGGCGGTTGGCTCAGTATCGGCAGCGCCGCCACCGCGCCGAGGATCGTCAGGACCGCCACGATGATCCGCAGTCCACGCGTCATTGCTTGCCGGTCTCCATCCGGTCGATCAGCCGGTTCGCCACTTCGGCCAGACGCCGCTCATCGGCGTAGGCGAGGCGGGAATCCAGTTCACTCAATGGGACCCACGCCACCTGGGTGACTTCGATATCCGCATCCGACAGTTCACCACCGACCGAACGCAAAAGGAAATGGTGCACCGTTTTGTGTACCCGCCGACCGTCGGTGACGAACCAGTAATCGATGCTGCCGAGTTCGGCGACCACCACGCCCTCGATGCCGGTTTCCTCGGCGACTTCCCGGATCGCGGTCTGCTCGGAGGTCTCGCCCTCTTCGATATGGCCCTTCGGCAGCGACCACAGCAGCCGTCCGCGCCGATCGGTGCGCCCGATCAGTGCCGCGCTGCGCTGTTCACGCGGGCCGTCGAGGCCGTCGACGACGAGTCCGCCCGCCGAGGTCTCCTTGACCGTGCGCATGCGTGGTCTCGCCGCGTTTCCGGCCGAACCATGGCGCCGGGGCTGGCGGCGTCGACTGTTCGCGCGATCGGCCGGGGACACCAAGCAATCCTAATCGACGCGGTCGGTCCTGCCGTCCATAGTCCGCGCGCGACCCGGGGCCGCGGCGGTGCCCGACGGCGGTGTCCGTCCCACCGCCGCGCTGGGTAAGGTTCACGTTCGTGGTTTCGACCGGCCCCGACCCCGCCCAGCTGCCAGCGCAGTCCGATCACGCGCAGCTCGCGCCCGAAGAGCGCCGCACCCGGCTGCTTGCCGCGGCGGCGGTGACCCTCGGCAGGCTCGATGATGTGCTGACCCCGCTCGGTGAGTTGTTCGCCGCCCGCGGTTTCCATCTGTATCTGGTGGGCGGCAGTGTCCGTGACGCGGTGCTCGGCAGACTCGGCACCGATCTCGATTTCACCACCGACGCCAGGCCAGAGCAGGTGCAGGAGATCCTGCGCGGTTGGGCCGACCATCTGTGGGACACCGGCGGTCTGGCGTTCGGCACGGTCAGTGCGGCCAAGGGCGATCAGCAGTTGGAGATCACCACCTTCCGCAGCGACAGCTACGACCGGGTCTCCCGCAATCCCGAGGTCACCTTCGGCGATTCGCTCGAGGGCGATCTGGTGCGCCGCGATTTCACCGTCAACGCGATGGCGGTGAAGATCGCCGCGGACGGATCGCTGGAGTTCGTCGACCCGCTCGGCGGGATGGACGCCCTGCTGGAGGGCCTGCTCGACACTCCGTCGACGCCACAGGAATCCTTCGGCGACGATCCGCTGCGGATGTTGCGCGCCGCCCGTTTCGTCTCCCAACTCGGTTTCGAACTGCATCCGCGGGTGCGCGCGGCGATCTCCGAGATGGCGGGCGAGATCGAACGCATCACCGCCGAACGGGTCCGCACCGAACTGGACAAACTCATCGGCGGTGCGCATCCCATCGACGGCATCAACATCATGTGCGAGACCGGGCTCGCCCAGCTGGTGCTGCCCGAAGTACCCGCGATGAAGCTCGAGATCGACGAGCACCATCAGCACAAGGATGTGTACTGGCATTCGCTGACCGTCCTCGAGCAGGCCATCGACCAGGAGGAGGGCGACCCCGACCTGGTGCTGCGCTGGGCGGCGCTGCTGCACGACATCGGCAAGCCCGACACCAAACGCAACGAGCCGGGCGGCGGCGTCAGCTTCCATCACCACGAGGTGGTCGGGGCCAAGATGGTGCGCAAACGGATGCGGGCGCTGAAGTATCCGAAGCAGTTCACCGAGGACGTGGCCCGGCTGGTGTTCCTGCATCTGCGGTTCCACGGCTACGGCAAGGGCCAGTGGACCGATTCGGCGGTGCGCCGCTACGTCACCGATGCCGGTGACCTGCTGCCCCGGCTGCACAAACTGGTGCGCGCGGATTGCACCACCCGTAACAAGCGCCGCGCCGCCGCCCTGCGCGCCACCTACGACGATCTGGAGACCCGGATCGCGCGCTTGCAGGAGCAGGAGGATCTCGCCCGGGTCCGCCCGGACCTGGACGGCAACGCCATCATGGAACTGCTCGATCTGTCACCCGGCCCCGATGTCGGCAAGGCGTGGCGGTATCTGAAGGAGCTTCGTCTCGACCGCGGGCCGCTGACCAGGGACGAAGCCGAGGCGGCGCTCGTCGAATGGTGGAAGACCCAGAACTGATCGCCGATCAGAACACGATCAGCGTGGTCCCCGCGACGATCGCCGCACGCATCTGCGCCAGATCGAACGAACCGCTGACCTCGGGTAGTTCGACGCGGAACCGCACCACTTCGCCGTCTCGGGTGGCGTGCACGACGCGCGCGTTGTTGGGCAGTTCCGGTAACCGGATCGGGCGGACGGTACGCATTCGGCGCGGGATCGGTATGCCGAACCAACCCGCGCGGTGCACCTCGAGAGTGAGCATGTCGTCCTGCACCGCGGCATCGGCGATGGCGGTGATCCTTCGCTGCCGGTGCACGGCCTTGATCAGCCCGTTCGGCGCGACCGACAGCTTCCAATCCAGCTGCTGATCATTGAGCCAGTCGATCAGCGCCGCCGTGGTGACGGTGCCCTCGATATCGAGCTGCGCGCTGCGCACCTTCGTCGGCACGCCAGGAATGAGCCGGACGCCGTGCGCGATCACGGTCATCTCGCGGATCGGATGCTGATCCCAGTTCAGTTCGGTCAGCACGGTCTTGGTCTGGAAATGCGCGCCGCGGCGGCGAACCTTCAACACGTCGAGTGTCGCGGTCAGATCATGGCCGAGCAGGGTGGCGCTGACCTCCTGGCCGCCGAACCGGCTGAGAATGCCCTCGCTGAGGACCGTCATCAGCACATCGGGCATGAGCGCGGTCACCGTGCCCGCCCCGAGATCGGCCACCGGATCCACCCATGCGGTGGTGTAGGAAACCCACTGCTCCAGCCAGGATTGCTCGAACAGCCGCTTGCCGATATCCACTGCCCACAGCGGTGACCAGGACTTCGGGTCGAAATAGGTGGCCATGATTGCTCTGAGCGTACTGGGCGGCCCGCGCCGCGACCACGGTCCGATCCGGTATCGCGGGCCGCCGGTACCCGGTGACCGGCGCCGAACTGCGATCCTTGTCTCGGGGATCACACCACGAGGACAATGGGTACCGAATGGGAAGGACGCGGATGGCGCTGGATCTGAACGGCGATCTCGGCGAGGGCTTCGGCCCGTGGACGATGGGCGACGACGAGGCGATGCTCGATATCGTCACCAGCGCCAACATTGCCTGCGGCTTCCATGCCGGTGATCCCTCGATCATGCGCCGGACCTGCGTATCGGCCGTCGAGAAGGGTGTGCGCATCGGCGCGCATGTCGGCTACCGCGATCTGGCGGGGTTCGGCCGCCGGGTGATCGAGGTGGCGCCGGGGCAACTGCGCGACGAGGTGCTGTACCAGATCGGTGGCCTGGACGGTTTCGCCCGCGCCGAGGGTGACCGGGTGCGCTATGTGAAACCGCACGGCGCGCTCTATCACGCGGCGGCGCGGGACCGGAAGGTCGCCGACGCGGTGCTGGCCGCGGTCGCCGAATACGATCCCGAACTCGCGCTGCTCGGCCCGGCGGGCACCCAGCTCGAACACGCCGCCGGTCATATCGGGGTGCGGTTCATCGGCGAGGGGTTCGCCGATCGCGGCTACACCCCGTCGGGTGAGCTGGCCGCGCGCGGCACGCCCGGCGCGTTACTCGGGATGAACGAGGCGGTCGCGCAAGCGGTCTCGATCGCCATGTCCGGTACCGCCCGTACCGTCGGCGGGTCGGGCGAGGTCACCGTGCGTGCGGCCAGCATCTGCGTGCACGGCGATACACCGGAGGCGGTGGGGATGGCGCGGCTGATCCGGGAAACCCTCGACGAGGTCGGGGTGGCGGTCGCGGCGTTCAGTTGAGATGCGATCGCCTTCGGCTGAGATGCGATCGCATCGGCCCATCCGCCGCCCACGGTGCGCCGGATGCGGTGAGTTCGCCGGGGTACGGAGGTGGGTCGTGTGCCCGCGCACGACGCGAAAGTCGATGCGGTGTAGGCGAGTCGGGTGCGCTCGTTCGCCGGTACACATCGCGTCGGAGCCGTACCATCGTTGGCCTGGAGGGAGGCGCTGATGATGATATCGACAGGTTCGGCGCCGCACGGGGGCGGTGCTCGGTCGGGGACGGACGCGGGCGACCGGCTCATTCGCGCGGCCGGTGATCGCGCGTTCCTGCTCACTCCGCCGACCGCGGCGGCGGCCGATCTGGCGGCGATCCTGCGCGACCGGCGGATCGACGGCGTTCAGGATGTTTTGCCCGCCGCGGAAACCGTGCTGGTCACGCTGGACTCGACCCGGGATGCCGAGCAGGTACGGCGGCAATTGCACACGGTGGTCGACGAACTCGCCGAATCCGGCGAGGTTTCCCGTGGAACATTCCCTGATACCGACCCGGTGGTGATCCCCGTGCACTACGACGGCGCTGATCTGGCCGATATCGCCCGCATGCTCGGCATGTCCACCCGAGAGGTCATCGACGCGCACACCGGGACCGTATGGCATTGCGCCTTCGTCGGTTTCGCCCCCGGATTCGGCTACCTACGCTCCCCCGACGACCGCCTCACCGTCCCGCGCCGCGCCGAGGCGCGCACCGCTATCCCGGCGGGAAGCGTGGCCCTGGCGGGCGGCTATTCGGCTGTCTACCCACGCAAATCGCCGGGCGGCTGGCAGCTGCTCGGACATACCGAGCAGATCCTGTGGGACGTCGAGCGCGATCCACCCGCGCTGATCCGTGCCGGTACCGCGGTCCGATTCGTCGACGCGCGGGCGGACCGATGAGTGCGGCAATGACCGGCGGCGATGCGAAACTGCTGGTCGAGCGCGTGGGTCCGTTGGCGACCATCCAGGATCTCGGCCGCCCCGGCTGGTTCGATTCCGGGGTCGGGGTATCGGGTGCGGCCGATCGTGGTGCGTTACGGCTGGCCAACCGGCTCGTCGGCAATCCCGAGGGTCATGCCGGAATCGAAGTGCTGCTCGGCGGATTGACAGTGCGGACGCTGCGACACACCACGCTGGCCGTCACCGGTGCGCCCGCGCAGGCCGCGGTCGACGGTCGTCCGGTCGGGCATGCGAGCGTGCTCGAACTCGAACCCGATCAGGTGCTGTCACTGGGTCTGGCCGCGACAGGATTGCGCAGCTACGTCGCGGTCCGCGGCGGCGTCGACGTCGTATCCACGCTCGGCTCGCGCAGCCGCGATACGATGTCCGGCATCGGGCCGGAGCCGGTGCATCCCGGCGATGAACTTCCCATCGGTCCTGTGCCACGGTCGTTTCCGATCATCGACCAGGCGCCATTGCCGGATCTGCCTGCTGTGCTGGACATTCGAGTCATTCCGGGGCCGCGTGACGATTGGTTCGTCGATGCCGGTGCGTTGTTCGCGGGTGATTGGACCGTGAGCGCCGACGTCGACCGGATCGGCGCGCGACTACAGCGAAAATCCGGCCCGGCATTGGAACGCCGCCTCGGACAAGAACTCCCGACCGAGGGTGTCGCGCTCGGCGCCATCCAGGTGCCGCCGTCCGGGCAGCCGGTGGTCTTCCTCGCCGATCATCCGATCACCGGTGGGTACCCGGTGATCGGTGTGGTCGTCGACGCCGATATCGATTCGATGGCGCAGGCGCGGCCCGGTCGCACGGTGCGGTTTCGCCGCTGCTGAGTATTCGTCGGCCCGGTCGAACAGCGCGCTTCGTCGCGAATGAGTCGTGGTCAGGGCTGATCGAGGCGGGCGTGCATGAGGTAGACGTTGTAGCTGTCCCAGGCCGAGATGGTGAAGTACAGATCCTGTGCGGTCGACCACGGATGGATGAATCCGCCGTAGGACTTCGGGTATTCGGTGGTCGAGACCAGCGGCACGGCATCGGTCCACGCGCCCTGCGGTGCTGCGGCGGTGCGCAGGACGATCGCGCCGCGCGCCGAATCCAGGTACACCATCTGCCACCGATCCGATTCCGCGTCATAGCGGACCGAGAGTTCCGAGGCGATACCGGGAACCAGTGGTGTGGCGAGGTTTTCGAGGGCCGGCGCCCAGGTGCCGCCCACCCAGTACTGGTAGGCGGACTTGTTGAGCACCTCGTCCTTGGGCACCCTGGCCAGACCGATCACGCCGATGCGTCCGTTGGGTGTGCCGAACATGTAGACGTATTCGCCCTGCGGCACCATCGCCGCCACCTGGAACCGGCCGAGTCCGAACAGGTTGTCCCACTTGGCGTGCTGGTCCTTGACCCAGGTGCTGCCGTTGTCGTCGGAGTAGGCGATACCGCCGTAGTTGGTCCACCACAGACCGGGGATGCGGCTCCAACGGTTCACCGACATATAGCTCAGGTACTGCCGGTCGCCGATGGCGAACCCGGAGGTCGGGATGGTGGTGGTCTCCCAGTTCTTCAGTTTGCGGCTGCCGAGCAGTTCGGCGGCGTGGCAGCGACTGTCCTGGACCATCGTGTCGAGCGTCAGACCGTCGGACAGATCGCGGTCGGTGCTGTAACCGAGCACGTTACTGCGCCAGTCCTCGTCCTCGCCGCCCGCGCCGCCCGGAGTCCAGCCCTTACCGAAGGTGTCACCGAAAACCACCGCGACCTCACCCGGCTTGTTCTCCCACATGAGGCCGAGGTCGGTGCCGTCGACCTGCCAGCGCATATCGGTGCGGTTCTCGGAGCCGGGGCCGGTGACCTGCTCCACCAGCCGCACCGATTCCACACGGGCGGGCGCGACCGCCTGGGTCAGCGGTCCGGGTTCGGCGGGATGCGAGACGTGTGGCGGCGCGGGCTGCGGCGGATCACCCGGCTCGCCTGGTACCGGAATCGGGATGGGCTCGATTTCGGGTTTGATCTGGATCTTCGGCAGTTTGATCGGTTCGGCCGAACCGGAGGCGCTGCCCGAGCCCGAACCGCTACCCGAACCCGAATCGGGCGCCTGCGGTCCTGGCGCGGATTCCGTGGGTTTGTCGGTATCGCGGATGTCCGGGCACGGATTGTGGCACGGGTCGGTGGGCAACGGCTCCGGCGCGATCCTGGTGTTGTCGTGCGGTGGATCCGGCACCGGGACCGGGGTGAGCTGCGGGACCGGGATCGGAATATCGATCTGCGGTGGCAGCGGCGGTGCTGGTGGCTGCGACGGGTCGGGTTCGCGCGCAAGCGGATCGAAACCGACCTCACCGCAACTGTTCACCGGCGGCGGCGCCCATGGATGCGGTATCGCCTGCACCGGCGCGGGAACCGCGAGCACCCCGGTGATCAGCACGCCGAACAATGCGGGGCGATAGGGGGTGGCGGAGTGGGAGCGAGCACCGAGCGGGTTCGGCAGAAGTCCCATGGCGCGGCGGCTCCCGGGTCGGATCGGATCGGGCGGAGGCCTGATCTCCCGGCCCTCCGTGGTGACGTAACGCTTCCGCCGCCGTGGCCCGACCGGATCAGGCGAAGATCAACTTACCGCGCGCGGCGCAGCCAGGGGATGAATGCGGCGTCTCGAGGAATGTTGCGGCGCGGTGGAACCGGATCGGCGCGGCCCGCGTCCAAGCAGATATGAACGAGATCGAGTACGCCTTCGGAACCGGCGACGGCGCCGTCGACGTCTGGTCGACGCAGGCGAATCTGGAGTTGGCCGGTACACCGGACGCCGTACAACTGGACTTCGACGGCGACGGACTGGCCGACGACGCCATGTGGGACACCAAGGGCGACGGCGTCGCCGACGTGGCCGCCCTCGACCTGAACGACGACGGCGTACTCGACGCCTTCTTCACCGACCCGTCCGGCACCGGCGTCTGGGACCACCAGATCACCGGCACCCCCGCCGACGCCGCCAGCGAGCCCTTGGACTGGGTGGTCCGCGGCGAGGCCCCACCACCCGACCCGGCCACCCCCACCGCCACCAGCGGGTTCGAGCCCCCGGCCGACCCGGTCGCCGGGTACGGCACCCCATCGCACCCCATGGACCCACCCGGTGGGCATACCGCCCCGCATCACGCGCCGCCACCCGCGGACCCGTTCGCCGGGCAGCACCTGCCACCTCCGGCACACCCCGGCGGCCCCGCCGCGCCGCCGCTGGTGCCTCCGACCGACGCGTCCGTCGGGCACGGTGCCCCGCCGGATCCGCTCGGTGGGCACCACGCGCCGCCCGCGGATCCCTTTGCCGCCGAGCAGATGCCGCCACCCACCGCCCAGCCGCCCCTGGCCGATCCATCCGGCGCGCACGTCGGGCCGGATCCGGTGCCGCCCATCGATCCGCCCACCGGTCACAGTGCTCCGTCGCACCCTGCGGCGCCGTCCGAGCCGCCACCCGGCAGCCAGTCGCCCCTGGCCGACCCGTCCGGCGCGTACGCCGGACCGCATCCGGTGCCGCCCATCGAACACAGCGCTGCGCCGCTGCCCGTGCCGCCGGGCGGGCTGCTGACACCGCCGCAGCTCATGCCGCCGGTGGACCCGTTCGTGCGGCCGGATGTGCAGCCCGGCCATCCGGCGGGGCTGGTGGTGCAGGTGGATCTGGGGGTGCAGGTGAGCGCCACACTCGGGGATCCGGTGCCCGGGTTCGCGGAGGACGGGCAGGGCTGAGCGCTCCTCCTCGTCCGGCCGGGCCGGATCGGGGACTTCGCCGACGTTTCGAGGGGTCGATGCGCGGGGTCCCGATCCGCCTGGACCGCGGCTATCCGGTTCGGCCGACGCGCCCGCGGCGGGTGTTCAGTGCGATGGCCACGATCCCGGCGCCATAGATGGCCGCGCCCGCCGCCACCATCGGCAGCGATCGGCCGTTCGCGGGGACCACGAGTGCCGCCAGCGCGATGGCCAGTACGAACGCCACATTGAACACGGTGTCCTGGAGGGCGAACACCTGGCCGCGGCGAGTGTCGTCGATATCGATCTGCATGGCCGCATCGCCGGTGAGTTTGATGGTCTGACCGGCCAGCCCGAACAGAAACGCCCCGATGAGCAGCAGTTGATGCGCCCGGTGCGCGGCGGCACCGGATTCGGCCACCGCGATGGGCGTGACCAGCAGCAACTGCACCGTCGTCGCGGTCACCAGACCGGCGACCACCGTGCGCGGTCGGCCGAGCCGCGGAATGAGAATCGGCGCGACCGCCGCCGCCACCAGCATCCCGCTCGCCGTCGCCGCGATCGCGACCCCGAAGCCGATCAGCCCGCTGTCCACCCCGGAACCGTCCGACGGCGCCTGCCGCAGCACCAGCACCATGATCAGCGTGTTCACGCCGAACACGATCCGATGCGTGCCGATCCCGATCATCGCGGTGGTGACCTGCACCGATTCCCATACGGCGAGGGCGCCGGTGCGTAGACCCGTCGCGATCGCGCGCACGGTGCCCGTCCGCGCGGCGGCATCTGCTTCGGGCCCGAGCGCCCGCGGCGCGAAACCCGTCGCCAGGAGCGCGCCCGCCACGGACCCGACCGCACTGACCGCCACCGCGACCGCCGATCCGGTATCCCCCGCGCCTATCAATCCGATCACCGCGACCGAGGCCGCCGCCCCGACCCCGGCGCAACCGGAGGCGACGGTGGCGAGCACCGAGTTGGTCGGCACCAGCCAGCGTTGGGCGAGCACCCGCGGCAGTGCGGCCGACACCCCGGCCATCACGAAGCGGCTGATGCCGACCACGGCCAGTGCGAGCAACAGCAGCGGACTCTCGCCGATACCGGCCAGCAGCCCGAGGCTCACCGCCGCGATCAGCACCGCACGCAGCACATTCGCCACCAGCAACACTGCCCGGCGATCCCAGCGGTCCAGGAGCGCGCCCGCGTATGGGCCGATGAAGGAATAGGGCAGCAGCAGCACCGCGAACCCGGCCGCGATGGCCAGCGGATCGGTTTCACGTTCGGGGTTGAACAGGATCGCGCCCGACAGCGCCGCCTGGAACATGCCGTCACCGAACTGTCCGGTGAACCGCACCAGCGCCAGCCGCGCCACACCGGGGCTCTCTCGCAGCGCGATGCGGAACGCCCGGATCTTCTCCCGCGCGGTCATCGTCGGCTCGGTGCCGGAGGCCGGTGGTTCGCCGGAGCCGTCCGCCGCGTGGCGATTGTCGGGCCGAGCACTGGACACGGCCGTGAGGCTACCCGGCGCGCGCCGTTCGTATATTTCCGAGCAGGTGTGGTGTCCGTCGCCGTCAGCGAATTCCGGTGCTGACCAGCGAACTCACTGTTTGACGCATATCGGGCGCCATGGGGAGATCGGCCAGGTCGGCGGCATCGATCCAGGCGTAGGCGTCGTGTTCACCCGGCGCCAGTTCGACCTCGCCCGGTTCGGCTTCCACCACGAATGCGAATTTGCGGACCCGCGGCTTGGTTCTGGTGGCGTAATCGAAGCTGCCGAGGAAATCGGTGACGGCGCGCACCCGCAGGCCGGTTTCCTCATGCAGTTCTCTGGCGACGCTGTCGGCGAAGCTTTCCCCGGATTCGACCCCACCGCCGGGCAGTTCGTACATGCCACCGTGATAGTCGTCCGGCACGCGCCGCACCACCAGCAGTTTTCGTTCGCGAAATACCGCGACGCCGACCACGAAGTCGGTGATCCCGTCGCGGCGCGCCTCGGTGCGGAGCTGCCGCTCGACGCGGGCGAGTGTTTCCGGTCGCATCCGCCCATCCCTCCGGTTCCATTGGGGCACATTCTGTTACGTCGTCGCACTGATTCGACAGATCGGCCGGTACTGCTCACCTACCGTTCATCCGCTGGTCGCTCGCGTAAAATGCCGGGTGCAGACAATTTACAAGGAATGTGGAGTATCGCGCGCCACGGTAGCGGCGGGGTACTTCAACCGGAAAGGCGATGGTGCCCGAGCCCGAGAGGAGGACCGCGATGTCCACACTCACGACTCCGCATATTGATGTCCATCGCGGCGGTGATCGCATGAAAACGCGTATCTCGTGGCTCGATTCGAAACACTCGTTCTCGTTCGGACAGCACTACGATCCCGATAACACCCATCACGGGCTGTTGCTGGTGAATAACGAGGATATAGTTCTGCCAGGTCAGGGCTTCGAAACGCATCCGCATCGGGATATGGAGATCGTCACCTGGGTGCTCGGCGGCAGCCTTGTCCACCAGGATTCGCTCGGTCACAGCGGAATCATCTATCCGGGTCTCGCGCAGCGGATGAGCGCGGGCACCGGAATTATGCATTCGGAGAAGAACGATTCCTGGCGGCTGGACGGCAACCGCGCCGAACACGATGAGCCGGTCCATTTCGTCCAGATGTGGGTGCTGCCCGACGAGCCGGGCGTCGACCCCGGCTACCAGCAGCTCGAGATCGACGATCAGCTGGCGGCGGGCGGGCTGGTCACCGTCGCCTCCGGCCTGCCCCGCTATCGCGACCGCACCGCCATCGCCATCAACAGCAGCCATTCGGCATTGCACGTGGCCAGGCTCGCGGCCATCGAGCCGGGCGGCCCGGATTCGGTCGTCGAACTGCCCGATGCGCTGTATCTGCATGTCTTCATCGCGCGCGGTGAGGTCGAGATGGAGGGCGTCGGCCCGCTGTACGAGGGTGACGCGGTGCGGATGACCCGCTCGGGCGGGCAGCGCATCACCGCGCGGATGCCCGCTGAGGTGCTGGTCTGGGAGATGCACGCGCGCCTGGGCGGACCGTAGCGGCCCCGCCGGACGGTCTGCGCGCCCCGCCGCCGCGAGCCGGTGCGCCATTAACATCTGAGGTCGGCAGACGCGATCAACCCATGTCGTACCCGACCGATCAGCGGCCACCGACCGAGAGGACTCCCATGTCGCAGTATCCGCCTCCTCCCGGCGATTACCCGCCTCCGCCGCCGGGTCAGTATCCGGGGAAGCCGGAGTATTGGCAGGAGTCGCCGCAGCGTAAAGGTCTGGCGATCACAGCGCTCGTGCTCGGCATCCTGGCCGCCCTGACGTTCTGGACGGTGTTCGGCGGTGGGCTGTTCGGCGTATTCGCGGTGATCTTCGGTGTCATCGCGGTGATCAAAGCCATGCGCAAAACCGCGGGCGGCGCCGTGATGGCCTGGATCGGGCTGATCCTCGGTGTGCTCGCGATCATCGGCGCTGTCATCGCCGGAATCATCTACTGGGGCATCGCCGAAGAGGCCGGTGTCACCGACTTCTACGACTGCGTGACCAACGCGGGCAATGATCAGGCCGAGATCGACCGGTGTGAATCGGAATTCAACCAGCGGCTCGAGGATAAGCTCGGGGTCACCCCGACTCCCGCGCCTTGATCGCGACGGCCCTGGTCGCGGCGACGACATCGCCGAACTCGGGCCGGTAGTCGTGTTCGGGGGGATTGATCCAGACCCGGTAGCCACTGTGCTCATCGGCCGGTGAGGGCAGCACGATCTGGCTGCCGGGCAATGCCACCGAGGCGCATTCGCGGAACAGATCGGCGAACAGTTCGGTGTCCAGATACGAATTATCGATCGGCTCGGTCAGGAAGGTCCAGCGCGAGGAGCGCGGATGGGCGACGATCGGCCCGTTGCGCATACCTCGGCTGTCGAGCCGCTCGTGCACCTGCCTGCCGAGGACGGCGGGCATGGCGACAGCGCCGACCGCCCCGATCTCGAGCATGATGCGCCCGAGTGTCTGGTCGACGATGGCGAACAAACCGTGTTCTTTGCGGTAGCTGCGACAGCGGGCAATGGCGTCCTGAACCGCGAGGAAATGCTGTGGCGGATCGGACGTGGGATAACTGCCCGGCTCGGAATCAGTGCGGGACGTACTCATGACGAACCTCGCCTCGGCGCTGGTGGATCTCGTACAGGAAGGGATCGACCGCTGAGTCCGACAGTAGACCCGACCACCAGCCCTGACAATAGTCACACGCCGATGACTTCCGCGGGCGTAGCATCGGCAGCCATGGCACCCGTTTCGCCGACAGTTGCCCGCTGGGAATTGGTGCTGCGGCTACGTGAGCTACGCGCACAGCGTGGCTTCGATTCGGCCGGGTTCGCCAAACAGGTCGGCTTCACCCCCGCCAACTGGTCGCATGTGGAGAAGGGCAGACGGGTCCTGACCACCAACACCATCGGCCCGGTGCTCGATTTGCTCGAGGTGGACGCCGAGGAACGCGGCGAACTACTCGATCTGCTGCACGCCAGTAAACAGCGCGGCTGGTGGGCGAAATCTTCGGCGCTGATCGGGCCGGAATTGCAGCGGCTCTACGGTATGGAATACGGCGCGCAGAGCATCCGCAGCTACGACAGTTCGGTGGTGCCGGGCCTGTTGCAGACCGAGGACTATGCCAGGGCGCTGATCAGCGCCGATGTCATGATCCGGCCGGTGCAGGTGGAGCAGTTGGTGGCAATACGGATGCATCGGCAGCAGCGGTTGCGCGGGCCCGATCCGGTGGAATTGACCGCCGTCGTCGGCGAGGGCACGCTGCGCCAGCAGACCGGCGGCCCGGATGTGCTGCGCGCTCAGCTGCATCATCTGGTCGATCTGATGTCCGAACTCGACACCGTGGAGGTGCGCGTCATCCCGTTCACCGCCCCGGCGGGTGCGGTGCTCGGCGGATCGAGCTTCCATCTGATCGATTTCGCCGGTGAACAGGTGCCCACCTTCGGATGGGCCGAGGGCGCGGTGTTCGGCGGCGCTGTCGACGATCCCGAGCAGGTGCGGGATCTGAGCTTCGCCTATGTGCGCGCACTGGAGCAATCCTTACCACGGGAGGAGTCATTATCCCTGCTCAGGCGGTATGCGGTCGGGTAAAATGCGGCGTATGGCCACCACCGCGAAGTACCGGCCGCATGCCCGCGGCTGGTTCACATCGAGCAGATCCAACAACGGGAACCAATGTGTCGAGGTTCGGTTCGATGGTGATGCGGTGCTCATCCGTGACAGCAAATATCGCCGCAACCCGGCAAATCGCCCCGACGAAGAGCCCGTCATCACCGTCACCGCACGGGAATGGACCGTATTCATCGACTCCCTCACCGAGCGCGGGCCCGCCACGAGCGTCTTGACCGTGCACACCGCCGAAGACGGCCACATCCGGCTCGGTCACGGCGCCACCACGCTCGTCTACACCCCGCAGGAGTGGGCGGCATTCCGCGCGGGCGCCATCGTCGGCGAGTTCGACCGCATCGCCCTGCCCGCTTGAACATCACCCCACGGAGTTCGCGGCCACCGGCATACTGGTGGTCGTGACCTCCGCATCGACCAGTCCCTCCGGTATCGATCTGTCCCACCTCGACCCGGGCGTTCGGGTGCAGGACGACCTGTTCGCGCACGTCAACGGCGCCTGGCTGCAATCGTATGAGATTCCGGCCGATCGGGCCGTCGACGGCGCCTTCCGCACGCTCTACGACCAGGCCGAACTCGATGTCAAGGCCATCATCCAGCAGGCAGGCGGCGCACCGGGCACCGAGGGCCGCAAGGTGGCCGACCTGTACGCGAGCTTCATGGATACCGATCGGGTGTCCGCGGCCGGGCTCGCGCCGATCGCGGGCGAACTGTCGGCCATCGCCGAGATTGCCGATCGGGCTGCCTTCGCCGCACTGCTGGGCCGTCTGCAACGCACCGGCGTCGGTGGCGCGCTCGCGGTCTACGTCGATACCGACGACAAGGATTCCCAGCGCTACCTGGTGAACCTCACCCAGTCGGGTATCGGACTGCCCGACGAGTCCTATTACCGCCAGGACGAATTCGACGCGATCCGCACCGCCTATATCGCCCATATCGACCGGATGTTCGCGCTCGCCGCCGCCGACGACGCCCTTGCCGGGCTGCTGCCCGCCGCGCCGGTCGGCCAGCGGGTGTTCGAACTCGAACGCAAGCTCGCCGCCGGGCACTGGGATGTCGTGCGCCGCCGCGAGGCGGAGCTGAGCTACAACCTGCGCACCTTCGCCGAACTGGCCGCCGAGCATCCCGCATTCGATTGGCAGGCCTGGTCGGCGGCGCTGGCGGAGTCGGCGACCAAGGATGCGAGCGAACTGTTCGCCGAGGTGGTCGTCCGTCAGCCCGACTACCTCGGCGCCTTCGCCACCACCTGGGAACAGGAGTCACTGGCCGATTGGCAGGCATGGGCGATGTGGCGGGTAGTGCGTTCGCGCGCACCCTATCTCACCGATGCGCTGGTGGATGAGAGCTTCGACTTCTACGGCCGCACCCTCACCGGTGCGCAGGAGAACCGGGAGCGTTGGAAGCGGGCGGTCTCGCTGGTGCAGGATCTGCTCGGCGAGGCGGTCGGCAAACTGTATGTGGAGCAGCACTTTCCGCCCGCGGCCAAGGAACGCATGGTCGAGCTGGTGGAGAATCTGCGTGAGGCCTACCGCCGCAATATCTCCGAACTCGAGTGGATGGGCCCCGACACCAGGACCGCCGCGCTGGCCAAACTGGACAAGTTCACCCCGAAGATCGGCTATCCCGATCGCTGGCGCGACTATTCGGCGCTCGATATCGCCGCCGACGATCTCGTGGGCAACTATCGACGCGGATACGCCTTCGAGGTGGACCGTGATCTGAACAAGCTCGGCGGCCCGGTCGACCGGGACGAATGGCATATGACGCCGCAGACCGTCAACGCCTACTACAACCCCGGCATGAACGAAATCGTGTTCCCCGCAGCGATTCTCCAGCCGCCATTCTTCGATATGAACGCCGACGACGCCGCCAACTACGGCGGCATCGGCGCGGTGATCGGGCATGAGATCGGCCACGGCTTCGACGATCAGGGCGCCAAATACGATGGTGACGGCAATATGGTCGACTGGTGGACCGATGCCGACCGTTCCGAATTCGCCAAGCGCACAAAGGCATTGATCGATCAGTACGGTGTGCTGTCACCGAAGGATCTGCCCGACGAGCACACCGTCAACGGTGAGTTCACCATCGGCGAGAACATCGGTGATCTCGGTGGGCTCTCGATCGCGTTGGCGGCGTACCGGATCTCGCTGAACGGCGCCGAACCGCCCGTCATCGATGGGCTGTCCGGTTTGCAGCGGGTGTTCTACGGCTGGGCGCAGGTGTGGCGCACCAAGGCCCGGCCGGAGGAAGCCCTGCGCAGGCTGGCCACCGATCCGCATTCACCGCCGGAGTTCCGCTGCAATGCGGTGGTCCGCAATATCGACGCCTTCCACGAGGCCTTCGACATCCAGCCTGGCGATGCCCTGTATCTGGAACCGGAAGAGCGCGTGAAGATCTGGTAGTACCCGGTCATGACAACGGCGGCGCGTCCATCCAGGACGCGCCGCCGCTGTTGTGATCAGGGAAGGTCAGTTCCAGTCGCCCAGGCCGTCACCCTTGTTGAGGGTGCCGCCCGCGGTGTTCTGCACGACCACCGCATCGCCCTTCTTCACGTTCTCGAAGAACCATTTGGCGTCTTCGGTGCTGACGTTGAGGCAGCCGTGGCTGACATTCGCCACGCCCTGCTGACCCACCGACCACGGCGCGGCGTGCACGAAGATACCGCTGTAGGAGATGCGGGTGGCGTACTCCACGTCGAGCTTGTAGCCCTCGGGATCATCGATCGGCACACCGTAGGTGGAGGAGTCCATCACCATCTCGCGGCGCTTCTCACCCACGATGTAGGTGCCGTTGGGGGTCTCGTGGTCGGTCTTGCCCATCGAGGTCGGCATGGTCTTGACCACCTCACCGTTGCGGGTGACGGTGATGGTCTTGGTGTTGTCGTCGGCGGTGGCGACCAGCGCTTCACCGATCCGGAAGGCGCTGCGGCTGCCGCCGGCCTCCACCACCACATCGGTCTCGGCGGGCCAGAACTCGTTGGGCCGCCAGCGCACCTGCTTATCGCTGATCCAGTAGAAGTGGCCTTCGGCCGGATTGGACGAGGTGATCTTGATGGCCCGCTCGGCGGCCGCGCGATCGCCCACCGGCTCCTTGAAGTTGATGATGATCGGCTGTGCGACACCGACGACCTCGCCCTCACCGGGGTTGAGGCTCGGCGGTGCGAAGTTCGCCTTCGGCGGCACCGGTTCGGTGGCCAGCTCCGCCGAACCCGAGGGCAGGTGGGGCGCGGCCTGGGCAGGAGCGATGAGCACAGCGCTTGCGGCGGCGATCGCCGCGGTCAACAGGACGCCCTGGCGGAGCCGGTGCGCGCCACGGCGGCGCGAGGTCGACTCGGTGGTCTTGGCGGCATACATATGTTCTTCGTCCATTCCATCTCTCGGTCGCACCCGACGCACCGTGGATTGCACGGCACGGTCCTGCGCGACCTGCGGAGCGGTTCGGTGAATACTCACCGAACCTGCGGAGCACCCCACGGATCGGCATCGAACATGCGCGGCACCCGCGGCGTGCGCATCGTTCTCGGCGCACCGACGGGTTCGTGGAGCCCGGAGCGGCCCCGACCGGGTAGTCGCGGATCCGCCGTCGATGGCGACGGCGACCCTGGCGGCTACACCTACCGCTCCGCCGACCATTCCTACCGGTCCTACGCCGACGTTTCCAGCCGGGTCGGCCGGTGATAGGCGGCGGCCACCGGTTGTTCGATCGCGCATGCCCGGCATCGGCGGGTGGGTCCGTGGCGAAACGCCCCGCTCACAACGGTGAGTCGCACTCGGTGCGGAAATCGTGCCGTTCGGTCGGTGATCCACGTCGCCAAACTTGTTGGTGAGCTAAATCACGCGAGGACCTCGAAGCGGATGCGGCGGCTCGGCCCGGTGGCGATTCCGCGCGGGACGGCGCGCGGCAACTCGCCGCCCAACGGCGGCGATACGAGCCGCAGTTCGGTGTCGGCGACGATCGTTGCCACGGCGATGCGCAGTTCGAGGTCGGCCAATGCGGCCCCGACACAGCGGCGGTGACCGCCGCCGAACGGTGCGAATTCGAACGGGGTGTAGCGGCGGTCGAGGAACCGTTCGGGTCGGAACCGGTCCGGTTCGGTCCAGACTGCCGGATCCGAATGCAACAGCGGTAATGCGATACCCATGACGTCCCCGGCCGTCAGCGCCACGCCGCGCAGGGTGAACGGCTCGGTGAGCCTGCGCAGCACGATCGGCACCGCCGGATGCAGGCGCAGGGTTTCCTGGCAGACCGCGTCGAGGTAAGGCAGCCGCGCGGGGTCCGACCATGCCGCGTCCGGGCCCGCGGTTCGCAATTCGGTACGCAGCCGGTCCAATACGACGGGTTCGCGGTGCAGCCGCAGCAGCGCCCACACCAGCGTGTTCGCGGTTGTCTCATGTCCGGCGACGAGCAGCGTGCGCAGTTGATCGCACAGGTCGCGGTCGGAGACCGCGGTGCCGTCGTCGTAGCGGACGTCGAGCAGTGTCGACAGGATGTCGGCGCCGCCACCACCACCGCGGCGCCGCTCGGCGATATCGGCGAGCAGCAGCCGGTCCAGCCGGTCGCGGGCCGCGACGAACCGATCCCATGGCGCCCGACCGAACAGGCCGTGGCGCAGGGCGGGCAGCAGCATCAGCGGACCGGTGAAGCCGCCGAGGAACGCGCCGATGGCGGCGGTGTACTCGGCGCGACGTTCGCCGCCGACGCCGAACACGGCGTCCAGGATCACCCGCAGCGTGATGGCGGTGGCGGCCGATCGCGCGTCGATCACGGTTCCCGGCCGCCACCGGTCGATTTCGTAGCGCACCGAGTCCTCGATGAGCGCGCTGTAGGCGCGGACCCGCGACCCGTGTAGCGCCGGTGCGAGCAGGGCGCGGTCACGGCGGTGCCGTTCACCGCCGGTGAGAATGAGCGATGCGGTGCCGACCAGCGGTTCGATCGGGTTCGGTCGCGGCGGTTCGAGCGCGCGGACCGGGGCGCGGAACAGTTCCTGCACGCCCTCCGGGGTTCCGGTGAACACCGCTTCCCCGAGTCCGGGAAAGGGCAGCAGGAACGGATCACCGTCGCGGTCGCGCCGCCTGCGGAAATACCGTTCGAAACCGATTCCCGCGGCCGCGGCATGCGCCAGCGCCGGGCGTGGGCGCCGTAACGCGACCGCGCCGCCGCGGACCGTCGGTTCCATACCGCTGGATACGGACCTGCGCCGGTGGCGGTTCAGTGTTCGCCGATGGCGTCGAGGTCGTCGACCGGCCGAATCTTTTGGACCGTACTTCGTGCCATCGCAGCCAGTCGAGCCAGCCGAGCATCACCCAGCGCGGTGACCGCATTGCCGAGCCGGTTGGTGACGAAGGCGACCGACATCCCGAGCAACGGATCGGCGTATGCGCCGGAGCCGCCGACACCGTAGTGCCCGAACGCCTTTCGCGGCTGCTGTTTGGTCATCAGCACAGGACGGTGATAGCCGAGGGTGAAGCGCAACGGGAAGCCGAGCACATAGTCGCGGCTCTCGGTCGGCTGCACCCGGTTGATCTTGTCGATGGTCTCCGGTCGCAGGAACTGGACCGTGTCGCCGCTGTCGGCGCCGAGCCCGGCGACCTGTCCGCCATTGGCCAGCGCGCCGTACATCCTGGCCAGCGCCCGCGCCGAGAACACCCCGTTCCAGCCGGGCATCACCGCATCGTGCACGCGCGGATCACGCACCAATTCATCGAAACTCTCCGGCATCCCGGCCTCGGCCAGCCCGCGCACCGGCCGCACCCAGGACAGCACCGACGACGCGGTGTTCCAGCGGATGCCGGGGGGCGCGAGATGCGGGAAGGTCTTGGCGATCCGGTATCGCTCGGACTCCGGTACCCGGAACCAGAATTCGTCCATCCCGAGTGGAATCGCGATCTCGCGGCGCAGTACCTCGGTGAACGGATCACCGGTCACCCGCTGCACGAGCTCGGCGACCAGCCAGCCGAAGGTGATGGCGTGATAGCCCGAGGTGCGGATGCGCCGCGGATCCGGTGGGCTGTCGGCGAGCGCGCGCACCACCGAGTCGTAGTCGAGGATGCCCTCGCGGCCGGGGACGAGTCCGCGCACCCGGTGCAGGCCCGCGCGATGGGAGAGCACATCGCGCACGGTGATGTCGTCCTTGCCGTGCGCGGCGAACTCCGGCCAGTATTCGGCCACCGGCGTCTCGTAATCGATGAGCCCGCGTTCGGCGATCCGGTGCAGCACCGTCGAGGCGACGCCCTTACCGGTGGAGAAGGTGAGCGCCACATTCTCGCCGGTCCAGCGTTTGTCCTTGGCGGCCCAGCCTGCCCAGATATCGACGACCGGAGCACCGTCCAGATAGATCGCCAACGCACCACCGCCCCGGCTGGGCTGGGCGAACATGGCGAAGAAATGGTCGGCCAACCGGATGAAACGCGGATCGACGACCATCGCGCGCGGTGCCGCGAGCCCGCGCGCCGGTTCCGCCGCGTTCACGACCGCTGCCAGCGGCCCACCGGAGTCGCCAGGCAGGCATCCCCCGTACCGGCGTTCCAGGCGAACGCCGCGACACCGAGGCACACCACGGCGTCCTCACCGGAGAGCACCTGGGCGCGCGATCCGTCCAACGCCAGCGATACCGCCACCGCCGAGGCGGTCGACGCGCCGCCGGCGGGCAGCAGCGAGGTCAATGCCACCGCATCCGGTCCGAGGCCGACCGCGATCGGCATCCCACCGACCCCCTCGCTCGCGCCGAGGCCACCGGCCGCGCCGATCCCGACTGCCGTGGCGCCGGATGTCGCCACGGCGTAACCGATGCCGTCGACGCCCGCCGATCGCGCACTGCCGAGTTCGCCGGTGCGCGCGCGGCATCCGTGGTCGCCGTCGAGGATCATGATGTCTGCGCCATTGTCCGCGACGCATTGCACAGTGTTTGCCGAGGCCACCGCCGGTGCCGCGAGGCAGGCACCGGCCGCGGCGGTGGCGCAGGTGATCGCGCTGATCAGCTTCATGTCCGACTCCTCTCGCACCGGCCTTCTCACCATAGGCGAGATTGTTGCTGCGGGGGCGGTTCCGCGCCTGTCGACGACGCGCGCCGTGCCCTTCGACTCGACCTGGCCCCAGCTGTGGTGTATTCATTTCGAGGTATTTCATGCACTGTTGTGGACTTCGGATTCTGCCGGGGGTGGGAGTTCGGCGTTGCTGCTCGGGAGGACTTTTCGTGTCTGGTCGATCGACCCTCGCTCATCGTGCGCTCGCGGCCTGCGCCGTCGCGGCGGCGCTCGTCGTACCGTTCGCCGCAGGGTGTAGCACCACCATTTCCGGCACTGCGCAGCCCGCGCTGGACAACGCCGTATCGAGCACGAACAGCCCAGGATCGTCGGGTTCGGAGCCGACGAGCACCCGGACGCCCCGTTCGACCACGAGCGCCGCACCCACCGGGGGCAATACCGAATTCGAGGCCGAGATCGGCGATTGCGTGACCCTCGGCGGCACCACCACCGCCGCCGAGATCAACAAGGCCTCCTGCGGCAGCCGCGCCGCCAACTACAAGGTCATCGGCAAGGTGGCCAGCCGATCCGAATGTGTCAGCGACGCCGACAGCTACTACGCCGAGACCGCCGATGGTATCGATCAGGGTGCGCTGTGCCTCGATATCGACTGGGTCGTCGGCGGGTGCATGGATGTCGGCGGCGAGGACCCCAAGCGGGTGGACTGCACCGAACCCACCATCGACGGGGTGAAGGTGCTCTCGATCGAACAGAACGCCGACGACGCGAACGCCTGCGGTGACGGCGGCAGCGGCTACGTCTACCCGGAACGCCGCTTCGTGGTGTGCGTCGAACAGCTGTAGCGACACCCGTATCGTGGAGCGGTGAGCACCGCTGAGCTGCCACGTCTGCGCTCGGGTACCGGTCGCTGGATTCTGTTGGCCACCGTGCTCGGGTCGTCGGTCGCGTCGCTGGACGCGACCGTCGTCAATATCGCCCTGCCGCGCATCGGCGAATCGCTCGACACCGATGTCGCGGGCCTGCAATGGACGCTCAACGGCTACACCCTGACCCTCGCCTCGTTCATCCTGCTCGGCGGTTCGCTCGGTGACCGGCTCGGTCGACGCAAGGTGTTCGTCTGGGGCGCCATCGGATTCGCGATCACCTCGGTGCTGTGCGGTGCCGCCACCAGCATCGAGATGCTGGTCGCCGCGCGGGTCCTCCAGGGTGTGGCGGGCGCGATGCTCACGCCGGGCAGTCTGGCGTTGATCTCCTCGTCCATCGATTCCCGCGATCAGGGCGCGGCGATCGGTTTGTGGTCCGGTTTCGGTGGGGTGGCCGGTGCCTTCGGCCCGCTGCTCGGCGGCTGGTTGATCGAGCTGGCCGGATGGCGGTCGATCTTCTTCCTCAATGTCCCGCTGACGGTGATCGTGGTGCTGGTGGCCGTACGGCATGTGCCGGAGAGCCGCGATCCACAGGCGGACGCCAGGCTCGACATACCCGGCGCGTTCGTCGTCGCGGTGGCGCTGGCCGCACTCACGCTCGGCTTGATCGATGCCATGCCGTGGCTGGTGGTGGCCGGTGTGGCGCTGCTCGGCGCGTTCGTGGTGATCGAACTGCGCAGCGATCATCCGCTGGTACCGCCCTCCTTGTTCGCCTCCAGGGTGTTCACCGTGGCGAATCTGGTGACGCTGGCCGTGTACGCGGCGCTGGGCGGAGTGTTCTTCCTGCTGGTACTGGAACTACAAGTGGTCGCCGGGTATTCACCGTTGCAGGCGGGGATGGCGACGGTGCCGGTCACCATTCTGATGCTGCTGCTGTCCGCGCCAGCGGGCCGGTGGGCACAGCGGCACGGGCCGCGTCTGCCGATGACGTTCGGTCCGGTGCTGGCCGCATTCGGGTTGGTACTGCTGCTCGGCATCGGTCCCGGCTCCGCATATCCGGTGGATGTACTGCCGGGAGTGCTGCTGTTCGGTCTCGGGCTCGCGGTGCTGGTCGCCCCGCTCACCGGGGCCGTCCTCGGCGCGGTCGCACCGAGCGAGGCGGGGATCGCCTCCGGGGTCAATAATGCCGTGGCTCGTACGGCGCAACTGCTCTCGGTGGCCGCGCTGCCCGGTCTGGCCGGAATCTCCGGTGCGCTCGGCGATCCGGAGCAGTTCGATTCCGGTTTCGGGGTGGCCATGTGGATCTGTGCCGGGCTGCTGCTGGTCGGCGCGCTGCTGGCCGCGGTGTTGTTGCGCGCGCCGCGTCGCCGCGCGCCGACGCTGGACACCGTGGATTGTCTGCCACAGTGCGGTGTGGCCGCGCCCGCGCTGTCGCCCGCCATCGATCGCGGCACGTAGCCCGGCTGGAGCGGCGGCTGCGGTCACCTGCCCTGAAATGCCGAATGAGCGGGCATTTCTGCCCGCTCATTCGAAGTATCCGTCCGGAGGAACTCAGATCGGCCGGAAGCCGGAGCCCACCCCGCCACGCCCGTTGACGTCGTCCATGATCGCGGTCAGGTTGGTGCCGACCTCGGGGCCGAAGCAGGCGATGGCCAGGTACGCGTTGACCATGCCGACCAGGGTGGATCCCACCACGACCGGTGCACCGGAATCACCTTCGACCACGCACATCTGGGACCAGGTCTCGTAATTGGTCTGGAAGATATCGCCCCAGGTGACGCCGCAGGTATTGCCGGTGGTCCGGCCTTCCTTGCAGACGATGGTCGGGAACTGCGGCGGTGCGCCGATCCCGGTGATGGTGACATTGCCGATCCGGTTCACCGGGGTGATCCGGTTCGGATCGAACTGGATGACGGCGTAGTCGAGTTCGTGATTGGAGAAGACGAACTTGCCGATCGGGCCGTAACCGCGGTCCACCTCGGAGTACACCTGCGCGCCCGCGTCGCCGCAGTGCCCAGCGGTCAGCCCGACCAGGCGTCCCGCCCCATCGTGGCCGACCGTGGTCACCGTGCACTCGAACTGATTGTCGATCACGATTCCAGATCCACCGCCGATGACCGGCGCGCCTGGTGCGGCGCCCGCGGCGCCGGTGCCGGTCCCGAGCAGCGCCGCTCCGATGGCGACGGCGAGGACGGCGTTGGCCGCCTTGGCGAGTTTGCTGAACATGTCCCTCCAGACGTCGGAAGCCCGCACGATATCAATCTGTGGCACCCATCGTGTCAGTATTTGTGCTCGGGCGCGTCATCGGCCGCGCGGTCTCCGGCCACACGACGGTTTCGATACATATCAGCGTGCGCGTCCCATTCGCCTGGAATAGCAATTCGCTATCAGTGCTCGCATTATTCGGATCGAACTTTACAAACCGCGTTCGGTCATGGTCGGTCGTCCAGAATTGAATCCAGCAATTTTGAATGAATAGTTTCCCTATTAATTAGGAACAGCCTCCGCGTCGGGATCGGCGTTCGCGCTGGTGAGCTGTAACTCGTTCCAGTTCATTTTCGTGAAAGATTGGGACCAATACCAACCAGAGAGCGATAACTCAGTGGTCGCGATGGATAGTGACAACCGTCTATGACCGCAATCACATGTCTATGGTGTGTTCTGCGCTACTCCGTAGTAAGGTGCGTCAAGCAAACAAGTCGTCGGGGCAGGTAAACCGACGTCGAGAGGGGTTAGTCAGTGCAGTCGACCAAGAGTCCACCAGCAGGTTCGCGGTTGAGCGATGCGGTCGAGTGGACGAAGGACTACTGGCGCGACCATCCCAAAAAGTCGCTGGAAACGCTCGGTCGTCAGATGACCATGGGCGCGCAGGCGATCACGGAACTCGTCGTCGCCATCTTCCGCCGTCGGTTTCCGTTCGACGAGTTCATCCGGCAGTGCGCGTTCATGGCCAGTGTCGCCGCCGCGCCGACCTTGCTGGTCGCCATCCCGATCGGCGTCATCGTTTCGATTCAGGTCGGTGCGGTCGCCAGCCAGGTCGGCGCCACCTCCTTCATCGGCGCGGCCAATGGCCTCGGCATCATCCAGCAGGGCGCGCCACTGGTCACCGTGCTGATGATCGCCGGAGCCGTCGGTTCGGCCATCTGCGCCGACCTCGGTTCCCGCACCATTCGTGAGGAAATCGACGCCATGAAGGTGATGGGCGTCGATCCGATGCGGCGGCTGGTCGCCCCCCGGCTCGGCGCCGCGATGATCGTCAGCGTGCTGCTGTGCGGCTTCGTCGTCTTCGTCGGCTTCCTGACCGGCTACATCTTCAACATCTTCGCCCAGGGCGGGACCCCCGGTTCCTATATCGCGACCTTCTCCTCGTTCGCGGTGACCATGGATCTGCTGGTGGCACTGATCAAATCGCTGCTGTTCGGTCTGCTCGCGGCGATCATCGCCTGCGATACCGGGCTCAACACCCGCGGCGGCCCCGGCGGTGTCGCGAACTCGGTGAACACGGCCGTCGTCATGTCCGCGGTGATGTTGTTCGGCGTGAACGTGATCTTTACGCAGGTCTACAACACCCTCTTCCCCCCGACGGTGGTGTAGCCGGTGTCCGCGACCTATGTGCCGCCCCTGCTGCGGCCCTTCCAGAAGCTCAAGTCCGCCGCCAACGCGCCGAAAGACATGCTGGCCCGCCTCGGCCACCAGGTGTTCTTCTTCCTGCGCTCGATCGGCTCGATGCCGTTGGCGTTCAAGCAGTACCCGAAAGAAGTCTGGCGGCTGCTGTCCGATGTCACCTGGGGCAACGGCAATCTCGTCGTCGGCGGCGGCACGATCGGCGTCATCCTGATCCTGTCCGCCTTCGGCGGTATGACCGTCGGCATCCAGGGCCACACCTCGCTCAACCTGCTCGGGCTCAGCCCGATCACCGGTGCCATCTCGGCCTTCGCCACCACCCGTGAACTCGGCCCGCTGCTCGCGGCGCTGGCGTTCGCGGCGCAGGCTGGCTGCCGTTTCACCGCCCAGCTCGGCGCCATGCGTATCTCGGAGGAGATCGACGCGCTCGAATCGGTCGCGATCCGCCCGCTGCCCTATCTGGTCAGCACCAGGATGATCGCGGCGATGATCACCATCGTCCCGCTCTACTGCCTCGGCCTTGCCATGGCCTACATCTCCTGCGCGCTCACCGTGCAGGCGATCGGCGGTACCGACAGCGGTACCTACATGCACTACTTCTACCAATTCCTGATACCGACCGACGTGTTGTATTCGCTGCTCAAAGCGATCATCTTCGTCGCGATCACCACGTTCATCCAGTGCTACTACGGCTTCTTCGCCTCGGGTGGACCCGAGGGTGTCGGTGTGGCAGCGGGCCGCGCGATCAAGATGTGCATCATCATCGTCGTGTTCGCCGACCTGTTCATGACCTTGGCCATCTGGGGTGTCAACCCCGGCATCAGGATCTCGGGGTAGGCAATGATCATCGATCCGAGTGGGCGCGGGCCCACCATGCGGCAACTGCTCATCGCGGGTACGTGTGGGCTCGTCGTCTTCGCCGTCATCCTCGGCTTCCTGATGGCGCGCTATCAGGGGTACTTCGTGCCCAAGGTGAAGGTCACCGCGAATCTGACCACCACCGGTGACGGGCTGCCGCAGGACGCCGACGTCAAATTCCGCGGTGTGCTGGTCGGGGCCGTCGACGATGTCTCGGTCGCCGCGAAAGGTGAACTACAGCAGGTCCATATCGAGTTGAAGCCGGAGTTCGTCGACGGCATCCCGGACACGGTCACCGCACGCGTGGTGCCGAGCAACCTGTTCGCGGTGACCTCGGTGGAACTGGTCTTCAACGGCACCTCCGACGGGCACCTGGAAGAGGGCTCGGTCATCGAGGAGGACCGGAGCAAGGGCACCGTCGCATTGCAGGACACCCTCACCACGGTGCAGAACATCCTCGACCAGATCGACCCGATGCAGTTCGGGCGAGTGCTCGGCACACTGTCCTACGCGCTCGACGGCAGCGGCCGGGTGCCCGGCTCCACCATCGAACGTCTGGACCGCTGGCTGACCACGGTCGACGAGTCCATCCCGGATCTCGGTGCGTTGCTCGGCGATTTCTCCGCCTCGGCGAACGCGCTCAACCAGTCCGCGCCCGAACTGATGGACGTGCTCGCCAGCTCGGTCACCACCGCGCGCACCATCGCCGACCGTCGGTCCGAACTCGCCGCCCTGATCAGCGGTGCGTCGAGCACGGCGGACAAGGTCAACGCGTTGTTCGCGGCCAACCCGAACTCGGGTAAAGAGGTCACCGCGGGTCTGAACGCCACCATCGGTGCGCTCGCCTCCGACCCGAGCGCGATCACCAACTCGATCGCCAATCTGAACAGCTCCACCCGGAAGCTGAACACGGTCTTCACCTGGGGTCCGCAGCGGCAGATGGTGTGGAACGCGGGCGTCACCTTCACCCCGTGGAAGCCGAACACCATCGAGGATTGCCCGCGCTACGGCAGTCTCGCCGGTCCGAGCTGTGGCACCGCGCCCGCGGTCGCCGATCCGGGTGTGCTCCCGGAATCGATGCGGCCCGGCCGGTTGAAGTCGGCCGACGGACTGCCCGTGCTGCCACCACTGCCGGGTATGCCCGCCATCCCCGGGGTGACCACCCAGGTCACCGCGCCCGCGCCGGCCGCGCCCACGGCGGCACTGCCGAACCCGTTCGCCGGTACCCCGCTCGAGGGTCTGTTCCCGAATCTGGTGCCGCCAGGTGCGCCCGCACCGGCCGCGCCGCAGCCGGGAGCCGCGCCCGCGGCGCAGCCCGAGCAGGGCGCACCGGCGCCGGCGGGCGACACCCAGCGTCCCGGTGTGAAGCCCGCGGCCCGGCCGATCGCCTACACCGACGATCAGGCGTTGACCGCGCTGCTCGGCCGTAAGGCCTCCACCCTCGAGTACATGATGTTGAGCACGAGCCTGGAAGGCGGAACGTTGCAGGTCACCGAAGAGGGGGCCCGCCGATGAGCATTCGTAGACCGCTGATCGGTTTCAGTCTCTTCGCCGTGGTATCGATTCTGGTCACCGTGGTCATCTGGAACACGCTGGCCCGCACCGTCGACGGCGATACCAAGACCTATTCGGCGACCTTCACCGATGTGCTCGGTCTGCGCGAGGGTGACGATGTGCGCATGGCCGGCGTCCGGGTCGGCAAGGTCGAGAAGATCGAACTCGACGACAACAACGACGCCCACGTCTCGTTCATCGTCCAGGACGAGCAGACCCTGTACGGCAACACCAAGGCTCTGGTGCGCTACCAGAACCTGATCGGTCAGCGCTATATCGCGCTGGCGCCCGGCACCGGCGGTGACGCCACTCCGATGGAGAACAACGCCACCATCCCGCTCGAGCGCACCGAGCCGTCGTTCGACATCTCGGCGCTGCTCAACGGATTCCAGCCGTTGTTCCAGGCGCTCGAGCCCGAGCAGGTCAACCGCCTGTCGGAGACGTTCGTGCTGGCATTGCAGGGTGATCGGCTCTCGCTGAGCGCGTTCATCACCCAGGCCGCGACGCTGGCCACCGATTTCGAGCGCCGAGACGCGATTCTCAGCGATGTGATCACCAACCTCAGCAGTGTCATGTCGGGGTTGGCAAAACGAGGGGACGAATTGGAGACGCTGGTAACCCAGACCCGAGCGCTGATCGGCGGGCTCTATGAACAGGGCCAGTCGCTGCAACAGTCCACCGTGCAGATCGCCGACGCCACCACCGCACTGGTCGATATGGTCGGCACCATCCAGCCCAAGCTCGATGCCGCGCAGAACTCGACCCGCGACGCGCTGACGCTGCTGCTGGCCAATGGCGCCAAACTCGACCAGGCCGCGATCGACCTGCCGTCGGTGCTCGCCGATGTGGGCCGGTTCACCTCCGAGGGCGCCTACGCCAACGCCTACATCTGCCGCCTCGACGTCTCGCTGTACGGAATCCTCTTCCCGCGCGGGCTGTTCTCGCAGATCGGCGGCAACGGACAGTCGGCGGTGTGCCGCCCATGACCAAGATCAAAACCTGGTTCAACGCCAACCGCTACTTCGGGCTCGGCATCATCGGCGCCGCATTGGTCGCGCTGCTGGTGATCGTGTCCTCCGGCTTCCAGAGCCTCGGCATCGGTGAGCAGAAGATCGAAGCGGAGTTCGTCCAGGCCGCCGGTATCAAGGTCGGCGACAAGGTCGACGTCGCCGGTGTCCCGGTCGGCCGGGTCGCGGCCGCCGAACTCGAGGGCGATCACGTGGTGATCACCTTGCAGATCAACGACGATGTGAAGCTCGGCCCGGATGCGCACGCCTCCATCAAGATGGCAACGCTGCTCGGCGCCCGCTATGTGGATCTGGAGCCGGGCGACGGCTCCGGTCTCGACGGCGACCGGATTCCCAAGACCAACACCACCGTTCCCTACAACCTCGCCGATGTCGTACAGCGCGGCACCCCGAAGTTCGAGGAACTCGACACCGCCAAGCTGGCCGAATCGCTGAACCTGTTCAACCAGCAGCTCGGCGGTTCACCAGAGCTGATCGCGCAGGCGCTCAACAGCGTCGGTGCCCTGGCCAAGACCATCGACTCGCGTAAGACCCAGGTCGATTCGCTGCTCAAGGATCTGGATCGGGTCACCACCATCCTGGCCGACAACCGCAACAGTGTGCTGCTCGTGGTCACCCAGGGTGAGGCGATCGCCAGCCGGGTGATGGAGCGACAGGGGCTGCTGCGTCAGCTGCTCGACAATGTCGCCACCCTGACCGCGCAGCTCCAGCAGATCGGCGCACAGAACGACAATCAGTTCTCCGGCACGCTCGATCAGCTCAACACCATGGCCGCGGGCCTACAGAAGAACAAGGACAACCTGGACCGGCTGCTGTCGATCATGCCGCCTGCGGTGCGGTATCTGGCCAATGCCTGGGGTAACGGCAACTACGCCGAGGTCGGCATCCCGTGGCTGTTCCCGGACAACTGGTTGTGCTTCGCCCAAGTCGCCGAGGGGTGCGCGTGATGAGACTCAGGACGATCGCCCAATCCTTGTTCGTCGGTGCCAGCGCGCTCATGGTCGGCAGCTGCTCGCTGCTGCCAGGGCCGTTGAACAACGACATCAAGATCACCGCGGATTTCGAGAACATCGCGGGTATGTACGAGGGCAACAGCATCCAGGTGCTCGGCATCGATGTCGGCAAGGTCGACAAGATCGTGCCGCGCGGCACCTTCGTCGAGGTGCATATGACCCTCGACGGTGATGTGAAGTTCCCCAAGGACGCCATGGCCGTGGTGATCTCGCCGTCGATCGTGACCGACCGCCATATCGAGATCACTCCGCCGTTCACCGAGGGCGAGACCTTGTCCGACGGCGATCATCTGCCGCTGGAACGTACCGACGTCCCGGTCGAACTCGACACGATGATCAAGACCATCGATCAGTTCGCCGCTGCGCTCAAACCGGAGGAGGGCCAGGAAGGTCTCGGCCCGCTGTCGGGCCGGGTGCTGTATCCGATGCTCGACGGCAACGGTGAGAACATCCGCGACACGCTGAACGCGCTGTCGAGTGCGCTCAAGGTCGGTCTGGACAACAAGGACGCGATCTCGACCATCATCATCAAGCTCAACGAGCTCACCACGATGCTGGCCGAAAACGATCAGTCGGTGCGGGATTTCAGCAATCAGGCCACCCAGATGACAACGCTGCTCGCCGAGCAGGCGCCGGGTCTTCAGGCCACGCTGAACCAGCTCAACAGCTTCCTCACCAATACGAGCTCGATCTTCGCCGACCATCAGGATCAGATCTCCGACACCCTCACCCGGATGACCGCGGTCACCGATCAGCTGCGCCAGAACGCACGCGGGCTCACCGAGGTCATCGACGTCGCGCCGATGCTGTTGCAGAGCATCGATAAGTCGATGAACCACGAACTCGGCTACATCCGGCTGCACGGCATCGTCGGCACCACCCTCGCCGGCGAGCAGATCAGCCTGTTCTGTGAGCGCATCCAGATGCGAGCCGATGGTTGCCGCACCGGCCGGATGGAGGACTTCGGTCCCGACTTCGGACTCACCGCCGCACTGCTTGGACTGACGAAATGATGAATCGAATCAGCAGACGAGCCCGCCGCTCCATGGTTGCGGTCGCGGCGGTCGGCGCCATGTCGGTGACCTCAGGCTGTGGCCTCACAGTCGAGAAACTGCCGCTGCCCAAGCCGGGCGCCTCCGGCGACACCTACTCCCTGACCGCGGTGTTCGACAATGCGCTGAACCTGCCCGATCAGGCGAAGGTGAAGGTCGGCGGTTCGGATGTCGGTGTGGTCACCGGGATCAAGACCTCGAACTTCCAGGCGATCGTGGATATGGATATCAGCACCGATATCCAACTCCCGGTCGGCAGCACCGCGGAACTGCGCCAGGCCACGCCACTCGGTGACGTATTCGTCGCGCTGTCGATGCCGCCCGCCGAGCCCGGCACCCAGATGATGCAGAGCGGCGACACCCTGCCCTTGGAGCAGACCTCGGCGGGCGCCACCGTCGAGGAGCTGCTGCTGTCGGTGTCGCTGATGTTCAACGGCGGCGGTATCGCCCATCTCGCCAAGCTCGGCGCCGAACTCGATTCCATCGTCGGCGGGCGCAGCGACCAGGTCGTGCATCTGGTCAACGAGATGACCGGCGTCGTCACCAGCATGAACGACAACTCGGCCCGGATCGACAGCGTGCTGTCGGAATTCGGCGCACTGGCCACCACCCTGGAGTCCAGGCGTTCGGACCTCGGCCAGGTGGCCGACACCCTGCCGAACATGATCGGCGCGGTCGCCGAGAACAACCGCGCCATCGGCGATCTACTCACCAAGATCAGCACCGCGAGCGCGGCCCTCGGTGACTATGCCAATACCTCGGGCGGCGAGCTGGCCGGTCTGCTCGACAACCTGGACAAGTTGATGGGGGCGCTGGCCGCCACCGGGGACAACTTCGGTGCGGTACTCGACGCCCTGCGCGAGATCCGTCCCGGCGTCAACGCGACCTTCCGCGGCAACAGCCTTGCCGCGCAGGTCAACGTCACCAACCTCGATATCGCCCTGCTCACCGCACCCGGCACCAGCAAGTTCTACGACCTCAACGATCTGAACGATTTCGCGGGCAGCCTGATCCAGGTGCTCCAGGTCGTCTACGGCCGGGTGACGGGAGGCCACCGGTGAAAAACCACAAGATCCTCTACTCGACCGCTGGCCTGGTACTCGTCCTGATCATCGGCGTCGCGTACCTGATGGTCAACGTCATGCGGATCAACCCGTTCCGCGGGACCTATTCGGTCACCGTGACGCTCGACCGCTCCGGTGGTCTGCAACCGGGCAACGATGTCACCCTGCGCGGCTTCCGCGTCGGCAAGGTCGATTCGATCAAGCTGATCGACGGCGGCTCGGCCATCGCGGCCACCGCCGAGATCGATGACCGCTACGACATCGCGGTGGACACCGTGGTCGCGGTGCAGGCGCTGTCGGCGGCCGGTGAGCAGTACATCGACTTCCGACCCGATACCGATCAGGCTCCGTTCCTGACCAACGGTTCGGTGATCGAGTACAACCCGGACACCGTGCAGACCCCCACTCCGGTGTGGGCGGTGCTCGATGACACCAGTGCGCTGATCGCGCAGATCGATCCGAAGCATTTCGACGTCATCCTGAACGAGCTGGATATCGCGCTCAGTGGTGGCCCGGATCAGCTGCGGTCGTTGATCGACGGTGTCAGCCTGGTGGTCGCCGGCCTGGATTCGCTGCTGCCGCAGACCGCGAACCTGATCGCGAATCTGCGCACCATCGCCTCGACCACATCGAACGCCCAGCCCGACCTCGGCACGCTGACCCACAACTCCGGTGTGCTGTTCGAACAGTTCAACAATGCCAATGCCGAACTGCAATCGGTGCTCGCGCAGGCGCCCGGCCAGTTCGCCAGCCTCGGCGCGGTGCTCGACACCACCACCGATCCGATCACCGGGCTGGTCAACAACTTCGTGGCCATCACCAAGGCCGCGCAGTTGCGGGTGCCCGCCATGCAGGCGCTGTTCCCGGCGCTCGAACTCGGTGGTGCGGCGCTCGGCGTGCCCGCGCACGACAACGAATTCCACACCATCCTCGATATCTGGCTGCGGCCCTACTGCCAGTACCAGTCCACTCCGGCGAGCCCGCAGGTCGTCTCCGACGGCACCATGCCGATGTGGAACTACTGTGAGAATCCGCCGCCGGGCCAGCAGGTCCGTGGTGCGGTGAACGCGCCGCGGCCGAACATTCCGAACAACGGCTCGCATATGCCGCCTGGTGTGGATCCGAACGAACGGACCATGCCGCCGGTGCGGTAACCCCGACCGGCTGATCGGTGCCGCGTGCGCCGGGGCATACTCGCAGATGAATGCCTGCGGCTCCGGCGCGCGCGTGGCCGGACGAAATACACGGCGCACTCGAAGGGTGTGCCGGGAAGGTGTGAACAGTACTCATGTCCAAAGATGACGCCGCTTCCGACGCGGACGCCGTGCAGGATGGCGCGACGACGGGATCGGCGGGCGACGCCGAACCCGCCGAGGCCGCCACAACGGCCGGTGACGTCGACGCCGAGTCCACGGACGCTACTGACAGTGGTGCCGGTTCGTCTGCGACCGAGGCCGGCGACGGTGAGTCCGGGGCCGGGACGACGGTGACGGCCGAGACTACCGAGGCAGAGTCGGAGACCGATGCGGATGCCACCGCAAAGGCTGCCGAAGCCTCCGATGCGGACGCAAAGGCCGAGGTAGAGAAGGCCGATGCGGACGGGGCCGATAAGACGGTCGAGGCCGACGCGGGCGATGCCGACAAGACGGTGAAGGTCGGCAAGACCGCCAAATCCGCGAAGGCTGATGACGCCGCTACCGTCAAGGTTCGCACCCCGGCCGCCGCCAAGGCCGCCGACGCCGCCAACCGCCGCAACCCGATGTTCATCGCCGCGGGCGTGGCACTCGTGCTGGCGATCGCCGCCGCGATCGCGGGTGTGGTGTTCTTCCTGCAATCGGGCAGCCGCCAGGACGAGCTGGACACCCGCGCCGCCGCCACCAAGGCGGCCTGCGATTTCGGTAATCAGTTCGCCACCTACAGCGGCGACAAGGTCGACGACTATCTCGGCCGGTTGAACGACAGCGCCACCGGTGAGTGGAAGCAGATGGTCGCTCAGCTCGGCCCGGATCTGAAGGCCCGGTTCTCGGGCAGGCAGGTCGACTCCAGGGCCGATGAGGTGATGTGCGGTTTCTCCTCCGGTGATGACGCCAAGGCGACCGTGGTCCTGATCATCGACCAGACCTTCTCCACCGCGGATGTTCCGAACTCCACCCCTGGCCAGGTCCGGGTGGCGGCCAATGTCGAGATGGAAAACGTCGACGGGCGTTGGCTCGTGGCGAAGTTCGACTTCCCGACAATGCAGTAGCCGACCGGCGTGATGAAAGAGAGTGGGACCGGACCTATGGTCGAAGACGCCAACAACAGCGGCGATGAGCGCGGCCTGCTACCCGTCGTCCTCGCGTTCGTGGCGGGTGTGGTGCTGGTGGCGCTGGTCGTCACCGCCGTCGTGTTCTTCCGGCAGGCGCAGCAGCACGGCGATGAACTGTCCGCGCAGGACGATTCGAGCCGGGCCGCCTGCGATTTCGCGCGCGCGACCAATACCTACGACTACGCGGGCAATCTGGACAACTTCATCGTCGAACTGAAGGCGAGGGCCACCGACAATGTGGTCTCGGACCTGGAGCAGAACTGGGAGACGCTGCGGCAGATCCTGGTCGAATCCAAGGTGAAGGCCTGGGTGGACGAGGCGACCTGCGGTTACCGTTCCGGTGACACCGAGAACACCCAGGTGCTGGTGAACATCAGCCTGATGAAGACCAACGCCGTCACCACCGAACCACGGCGCCAGGACATCGCCGTCATCGCGGGCATGGAGAAATCGGGTGACAAGTGGCTGGTCAACAAGTGGGAGCTGGCCATGATGCCCGGCATCGACCCGAACGCCCTTCCGCCCGGCGATCAGCCCGTTCCGCCGGGTGATCAGCCGGTACCACCGGCCGATCAGCCTGCCCCGGAACCCGGCAACTGATCCGATAACGGAAAGCGACCCCCGGCGGTGGGTCGAGCCACCACCGCCGGAGGTCTATTCAGGTGGTCGGTGCGGCGCTCAGAACAGCGTCAGTGTTCCAGCGACCGGCTGCTTCGCGATCTTTCGCGAGGCAGCCGGTTTTTCGGTTCGTACGGGCTTGTCCACGCGCACCGCTGGCGCGGGGATCGTCGTCGGGATCTCGACCGTCGGCGGCTCGGCGGCGGCAGCGGGATCGGCGGCGACGCGGCGGGCGGCCTGACCGGCCAGCGTATCGGCCTGTTCGTTGAAGTAGTTGCCCACGTGTCCGCGCACCCAGCGGAATCGGACGGGGCCGGGCCGGGAGGCGATGGCGCGGTCGATCTGCTGGATGAGTTCGGCGTTCTTGACCGCGCCGCCGGTGGAGGTACGCCAGCCGTTGCGCCGCCAGCCCGCGATCCACTCCGAGGCGCATTTGATGGCGTAGAGCGAATCGCTTTCGATCAGCAGTGGCTCTTCGCCGGGATGGGCGAGGATCGCCTCGAACAGAGCGCGCAGCTCCGCGATCTGATTCGTGCCCGACGTGGCTCCCCCGCTGTCGGCGGGCCCCTGATGATTGACCCATGCCCAGCCGATGGCGCCGCCGGGATTACGCAGGCAGGATCCGTCGGTGCTCACGATGATCATGCCTCGCACCCTACGCAATCCGGCCGACAAGATCGGTACCGTGGAATTGCTCTATCTCCCTTCGTAACCGGGACTCCGTGCGGCGCAGGGCCGAGCGGACACCGGATTCGATCGGGCGGGCCAGCATGCGCCCGGTGATCCCGCGCGGTGGTGCGTACTCTACTTCCGAGGTGAGCACCGAGCGGCCGTAGCCGAGGGGATCGAATCGCAGTGTCAGAGTGCCGGATAAGCGTCCACGCAGCGTATACCCGATCACGGCGTTACGCCGGTACTCGGTGATCTCGCAGGTGAGTGTGGTGCGCAGCAGGGCGAGTCTGGCGCCGGTGTGGAAGCGGGCGCCGAGACCACGGTCGACTTCACCGTTGGGTACGAACTCGGCGATGCCGAACATCCAGTCCGGGACGAACAGATGGTTGTCCGTGTAGGTGAAGGCGACCTCGACCGGTGCGCCGACGTCGCTGGCGTATCTGATGCGGCCCATGGGCCCTCCCTCCACGGCTCCGACAAAAGTACTACAGCATTCCTCTTTATTGGAGTGTTGTGGACAGATTTGGCGAGGGGGATTTCCAGATTGCTACCGATTGGTCGCTTGGTCGCCGGGTGGCGCGAGCTGGTCGACGATGTGCTCGGCGATCGGCAGTGCCGAGGTGGCCGCGGGTGAGGGCGCATTGAGCACATGCACCATCCGCGGGGTCCGTTCGATCAGGAAGTCGTGGATCAGGGTGCCGTCGCGGGCGACGGCCTGCGCGCGAATGCCCGCCTCCCGCGGCCGCAGATCGGCCATGGTCAGCTCCGGGCAGTAGCGACGGCATTCGGCCAGGTATCCGCGCTTGAACAGCGAATTGCGCAGCTCCCGCAGCCCGGTGCGGATATTGGCTTTCGCCACCCGATGCAATCCCGGATAGCCGAGGATCTCGCGGGCGTCGCGCAGATCGACGCTGCCTTTGCGATAGCCCTCCCGCGCCAGGCCGAGCACGGCGTTCGGGCCGACGGTGAGCGCACCGTCGATGGTCGGGCTCAGATGCACGCCGAGAAACGGCAGCTCCGGGTCCGGGATCGGATAGATCAGCGTGCGCACCAGCCCGGCCCTCGACTCCGGTAGCTGGTAGTACTCCCCACGGAACGGCACGATCCTGGTATCGGTGCGCAGTCCGGCGAGCCGGGCCAGCCGATCGGCCTGCAACCCGGCGCAGGCGACCAACGCGCGCGCGGTCCAGCTCCCTGCCGGACCGGCCACCGTGACACCGGTATCGGTCTCGGTGACCGACTCGATCCGCGCACCGAGCACGATCTCACCACCTGCCGCCCGCACCTCATCGGCCAGAGCCGCGGTGATCCGCCGGTAGTCGACGATGCCGGTATCCGGAACGAACAGCGCGCCGACACCGCGCACACGCGGCTCACGCCGAGCCAGCTCCGCGGCATCGATCAGCTCGACCACCACCCCGTTCACCGTCGAACGCTCATAGAGCGCGAGCATCCTGGCCTTCTCGGCGGCATCGGTGGCCACCAGCAACTTGCCGCATTCCTCGAACGCGATCCCCTGCGCGGCCGCGAACTCCTTGGTCGCCCGCGCGCCCCGCCTGCACAACGTCGCCTTCAAACTCCCCGGCGGATAGTAGATGCCCGAATGGATGACCCCACTGTTGTGCCCGGTCTGATGGACGCCGAGCGCATCCGCCTTTTCCACCAACACCAACCTCGCCCCCGGCCACCGCCGCAGCATCCGATACGCGGTAGCCACACCGACAATCCCGCCACCGATCACACAGAAGTCGTACATGCGGGGTCAGAGGTGGGCCAGGGCGATGGTCGTTGTCCACATGCAGAGCACGATATTCGCGATACCCGCCGTCCCGCGTCCTCGGTCCTCGGAACTCTGCCAACGGTCGGCATCGGCTCATTCGCCGACGGCTGCGAACAAGGCGATACGAACGGCGATTCGTTGTGGGCTTCCCACCCCCGATGCAGACCACGTCGGGAATGCCAGGCGAGCACCGGATCGTCGATCAGGTTGTGACGACGTCGTTTCCGGTGGTCGGGGCTCCCGGCGCGGCGGGAGTTGGCTCGGCGGCTCGGACGCCGCTGTCCGCTTCGGTGTCGGCTCTTCCCGCGTCACCCGGTGCCGGGTTGCGGTCCAGTTCGAGGGCGTGTTCGCCGAGGGTGGGGTCGGAGAACACCAGTGTCACCTCGCCGCGGCGGGTGTCTACGTCGGTGCGCATCTGGGTGACGCCGGATGGGTCGGTCGAGACTCCGAGTCGCTCGCGGATCGGCTCCGACATCAGGAATCCGCTCAGCACCGTCAGGGCGTTGGTGTCGACGGTGATGGAGACGGTGTTGGTCTGAGCCGGGGCCACCCGGGCGCCGACGTAGGTGGTGCCGATTCCCACTCGGCCGCCGACGCCGGCGCGGTCGTCAGCGGAGCGGTCGGTGGGGGCGATGTCGGCGGGCAGCGAGGTGGCTGCGGGAGCGGCGGGCGCTGTGGCGGGGCGGTCGCGATAGACGGCGGCCTGGCTCGAGCCCTCGCCTGGCAGTACGGTCCCGGTGCGCAGGGCCGGTGCGATATGCGGTGAGCCGTCTCGGTCGATCGGCGCCGATGGCGCGGCGAGCTGTCCCGGACGCTCCAGGCCGGGCATATTGGCGGCGATGTAGGCACCGGAGACGACGGTGAGGCTGAGGCTGGCGGCGCCCGCGAGCACGATGGCGGTATGGCGGGCGATCTGAGCAGATTTGAATACTGACACGATGCGTTCCTTTCCCTCCGCCCTGGTTTCCCTGGGGTCGACGGCCCGCATCGTTGAAAGCCGTACGCCCGTCCAGGTTACGGTGTGGAAGGTTGGTGTGTCGCATTGCTGAGAGCAGCATCACAGCAGGTACGCGTCGTCGGCCTCGCCGGTGTGACACGGTGGTGAACTGCCCGCGTCGGCGAGGTTTCGAGGCGTCGAGGAGCGGGTATTCCGTAGCCGCTGGCGAGCGTCATTCTCGACTGCCACATCGAGACACCCGGCCAACGACGTCCGATCGTCGTCACGACGCACCCAAGACTGGCGCTCGCCCGCCTCGCGTCGCGATGTGGGCCGCCCGGATCAGGCGAATTGGCCCGCCGCCCGGCCCTTCCCGCTCGGACCGGCGAACGCCTGCGCGATCGTCAGCCATTCGGCCGCGGCCGCGCCGACCGCCGTCAGCGCCAGATCGTCACGATGTCTGCGTTGGGTGACCAGCAGGCAGAAGTCCACGGCGGGCCCGGTGACGCGTTGCGCCGCATCCGCTGGACCCCAGGTCCACAGGCTCCCGTCGGGCGCGGTGAGTTCGATGCGGAACTCCTCCTTCGGCGCTTGTCTGCCGCGAACCATATAGGCGAAGTTCCTGGTCCGCGCGCCGATATGGGCGACGGTCCGCAACCGGGCGGTCGGGGTGCGGGTGATGCCGAGCGCATCGGCCACATCCTGTCCGTGTGCCCAGGTCTCCATGGTGCGCGCGGTGACCATCGACGCGGCGCTCATCGGCGGACCGAACCATGGCACTTTGGCGCCGTCGGGCACCGCGCGCAGGGCATCCGCCAATGCGGCCCGGCCGCGTCGCCACCGCTGCAACAGTTGTGCGGGCGGTTCGGCTGCGGCTTCCTCGGCGGCGTCGTCGACGAAGGTCAGCACCCGTGGTCCGGCCTCGGCGACCAGCTTCGCGAACTGCTCTTCATCGCTGGCCGAGATCGTGGCGATCTCGTCGGTCCAGGCCAGGTGCCCGATCTGATGCGCGATGGACCACCCCTCGGCCGGTGTCGCGGTGGCCCACTGCTCGCGGGTCAGCGGGGTGACCAGCCGTTCCAGGTCGTTGCTCTCATCGGCCAGATCGCCGAGCAATCCTTCGAGGTCAGCCATGATTTTCCTTGCGCACGCATCGTCTTCGCCGAGTGCCACGGGATGTGACGCCGCGATTCAGCATCGCAGCTTCGAATTAAAGAAGCAAGCACGCGTGCTTGTATTTCGGGTGGGTGACCCGAGGCGATGCCCGGAATCGTTGACACCTCTACGGGGCAATGAGAATGTTGGGACTTCGAGTCTCATTCGATGTCTCAGACAACCATTCCGGGCATTCGTACCGGCCGGCCTAGGGAGAGCCCGCGTGGTCACACTCGCATCCGGTGTGTTCATCGACTGGGAGCAGATGACCGGGCAGTCGAAGTTCGTGGTCGACCTGATCAGCTTCCCGATCTTCGCCGGAATCGCGGGCTGGCTCACCAACTGGACCGGCGTGCTGATGCTGTTCTGGCCGCTTCAGTTCCGCGGTGTCCGCATCCCCGGTCTGAAGGTGCTCTATCCCTATCTGCCGCGCCGGGTGCAGGTGCTGCCGATCTTCTCCGGGGACGGTTCGCGGTTCGGATTCCAGGGATTCATCCCGGCCCGCGCGGAGAAGATGGCCAGCATCTGCGTCGACAAGGCGCTGATGCGGATCGGCAGCCCCCGCGATTTCATCCATGAACTCGATCTCGACGGGATCGCCGACTATATCGCCGAGATGGCGCATAAACAGGTGCGCGGCATGGTCGACGATGTGATGTACCGGGAGAACCCGGAGCTGTGGGGGTCGCTACCGCGGGCGATGAAGCAGCTGGTCTATCAGCGTGTGGATCGGGAGCTGCCCACGCTGTGCCGGCGCGCGTTCGAATCGCTCGGCGACAACGTCGACCAGCTGATCGACGTCAAGGGCTTCGTCATCCGGTACCTCCAGGACAATCCGATCATCCTGAAGGATCTGACCACCACCATCGCCGCGCCCGAGCTGAAGTTCATGGTCCGAATCGGCCTGCTCGGCGCACCGTTCGGCCTGCTGCTCGCGCTGTATCTGCATGTGCACAGCAGTATTCCGGTGTTCGGCTGGGTGCCGGCCTGGGTGATCGTGCTGCTGGTATCGGCGGGCATCGGCGTGCTGGTCAATGTGATCGCGATCAAGATGGTGTTCGAACCGGGCGATCCGCAGCCGCGCTACAAATACCTGTGGCGCCAGGCTCTGCTGGCCAAACGCCAGCCGCAGGCCGCGGTCGATCTGGCGCACATCCTGGCCTATCAGGTGCTCACCCTGCCCAATCTGTCGAAGGAACTGCTCGACGGTCCCAATGGCGACAAGACCCGTCAGCTGCTGGAACGGCTGATCTCCGATGAGATCCACCGCCAGCTCGGCCGCACCACCTCCATGGTCCGCGCGGCTTTCGGCCGTCGTCAGTTCGACAACCTGAAGGTCGGCGCCGCCGGTGCCGCGGTCGGCTTGGCCCCGACACTCGTCGAGGACGCCGAGTTCACCGAGGAACAAGCCAAGAAGATCGACGAATTCGCCGCCCGCAAACTCAAACAACTCACCCCGGGCGAGTTCATGGAGATGTTCTACGCCTCCGTCGAACAGGACGCCTGGCTGCTCTACGTTCATGGCGGTCTGCTCGGCATTTTCGTCGGCGGCGTACATCTGCTGCTGTTCGGCTGGTAAGTAGCGCCGTCACGTGTGCGCGGCGCATCCGAGCCGGGTGGGCCGGTAGTCGCTTCGGCTCATCTATCGGAGCACTTCGCCGATATCGGCGGCGGCGGTCATCATGATCAGTAGCGGGACGACCTTTTCGGCGGGTATCCGGTAGGCCCCGCGGCTGTGTTGCTCGATGACCTTGGCCGAGGTCAGGGCGCGGATGTGGTGGTAGAGCTGGCCTGCGGAGGTGAGTGAAACCGCTTCTGCCAGTTCGGCGCCGGTGCGTGGGCCGTCGAGCAGAGTTTCGACGAGGGCCCGGCGGACGGGGTGGCCGAGGGCCGCGAGCACATCGACGCGGGCCTGTGCGGGGAGCCGCGGTACGGCGGCAGCGCTGTAGCGGATGGTCCATTCGATGGGACCGCCGAAATCGACGCTGCCGCCGTATTCGAGATAGCCGCGTGCGGAGTCATCGGTGCGCGGCTCGCCTTCCATGGCGGGTGGTTTGCCTTCCAGCGCCTCGATCCGTGCCTCCAGCTCGGCCAGTTTGGCAGCGACATCGGTCATGTGGCGCATGCTAACCGGCGCCACATCGCCGGTTCGGTCATGGCCCTGACCAGTACCTCCTGTTCGCGCAGCGTCGTCACCGCGGATGCCCAGGTGGCCTCGGGCATGCGCCGGTTCAGCAGTACGGCGGTCGCGACGGTGCCGTCGGCGCGGCGCAGGTAGATGGCATCGCTCAGGACGCCGGGATAGGAACCGCCCTTGAATCCGATCGCGGCGAATCCGGCGGGCGGTTGCTGCCATTCCAAGTGTGCGCGCGCCACGTCGGTGCCCGGCCCGAAGCTGCCGCTCGCGATAGCGCGATGCATCGACGCCAACTGGTGGGCCGAGGCGGTCGCGGTCGTTTCGGTCCACGCCATTTGCCGGTCGAACGGCGGCATCGTCTTCGATCCGATGGTGGCTCGGTAGGCGTCGTCGACGGCGTAACGCCTGGCCAGCGCCCAATCGTCGCCGGTGTCGGAGTCGAGCAGGCGGATCATCTGGCCGAGCTGGGTGGAGGGCGTGTAGTCGCGCCATCCGCCCGCTTCGGCAGCGGCGATCAGCGCGTGGTCGCCGAGGCGGTCGCGCAGATAGTCGGGGACGGCGTTATCGCTTTCTCTGATCATCGCGCTCACCATCTGATCGAGGGTGACGGTCTCGCCGGTGAGGCGAGCGCGTGCCGCCGGATGTGCGCCGCCGTCGGTTCCAGGCAGGTACCAGCGCTCCCATTCGTCGACCGGCACCTGCTGCTGTGGATCGAGCGTGCCTGCCGCGACCGCACGCGCGTAGGCCGCGAGCGATACGACCTTCACCGCCGATGCGATGGGCTGCTGATCATCGGCCCGGCGTTCGATGCTGTGCCCCTGCCCGTCGTCGACCGCGACCGAGATGTCGTCCGGGCTCTCGTGTATCCGGCCGAGCCATTCCTCGGCCGAAGTGACGCCCGCCGCGGGTAGCGGCCCACACGACTCATCGGACGCACCCTCGCTCGAGCATCCCGCGATCAGCGGAATCATTGTGGCCACGACCATCGCCACCCTACGCACCACAGCTGTTCTCCTGAATTCTGTAATTCCGTAAAAACGAACTGCCGTCACCGTAGCTGCGAGCGGCGTTGTTGTCGAGCCGTATCGCTCATCGCGATTCGCTGTGAGTGAACGTCGCCACTCGGCTGGAACAAACCCGAATACCCCGGGGTTGAGTAGGCATCGCTCAACTTTGAAAGGGTCGAACAAGTGACTACAGCTCAGAACTTGCCGGTGCTGTTCCTGACCGATCCGATCGTGCTGCCGGGCATGGTCGTGCCCATCGAACTCGACGAATCGGCGCAGGCGGCCATCGACGCCGCGCGCGCAGCGAACACCGATCAGGTCCTGGTCGCGCCCCGGCTCGATGAGGGTTACGCCGCCTACGGCGTCGTCGCCACCATCGAACAGGTCGGTCGGATGCGTGGCGGCGCACCGGCCGCGGTATTGAAGGCCGAGCGGCGGGCCAAGATCGGTCATGGTGTCACCGGACCGGGCGCCGCGCTGTGGGTGGAGGCCGAACCGGTCGATGACGCCCCCGTCGACGGCCGGACCAGAGAACTCGCCGCCGAATACAAGAAGCTCGTCGTCTCGGTGCTGCAACGCCGCGAAGCCTGGCAGGTCATCGACGCGGTCAACCAGCTCAGCGAGCCGTCCGCGATCGCCGATACCGCCGGTTACGCCCCGTACCTGAGCATCGAGCAGAAGCGACAGCTGCTGGAGACTCCCGAACCGGCCGCGCGGCTGGCTTCACTGATCGAATGGACGAAGGCGCATATCGCCGAGACCGAGGTGTCGGAGAAGATCAGCGAAGACGTCCGCGAGGGTATGGAGAAGAGCCAGCGCGAATTCCTGCTGCGCCAGCAGCTCAATGCCATCCGCAAGGAACTCGGCGAGGACGAACCCGACGGCGCCGACGACTACCGCACCCGCGTGGAACAGGCCGATCTGCCCGATTCGGTCCGCGAGGCCGCGCTGCGCGAGGTCGGACGGCTCGAACGCGCCAGCGATCAGAGCCCGGAATCGGGTTGGATCCGCACCTGGCTCGATACCGTCCTCGAGCTGCCGTGGACGGTGAAAACCACCGACAGCACCGATGTCGCGACCGCCCGCGCCGTGCTCGACGCCGATCACCACGGCCTCGACGAGGTCAAGGACCGGATGGTCGAGTACCTGGCGGTGCGTTCGCGGCGGGCCGCCCGCGGTCTCGAGGTCGTTGGTGGTCGTGGGTCCGGCGCGGTGTTGGTCCTGGTCGGACCGCCCGGTGTCGGTAAGACATCGCTGGGTGAGAGCGTCGCGCGGGCGCTCGGTCGCGAGTTCGTACGCGTCGCGCTCGGCGGTGTGCGCGATGAGGCCGAGATCCGCGGTCACCGGCGCACCTACGTCGGGGCGCTACCCGGTCGGATCGTGCGGGCCATGAAGGAAGCCGGATCGATGAATCCGGTGGTGCTGCTCGACGAGATCGACAAGGTCGGCTCCGATTTCCGTGGTGATCCAGCCGCGGCGCTGCTCGAGGTGCTCGATCCCGCGCAGAACCACACCTTCCGCGATCACTACCTGGACCTGGATCTGGACCTGTCCGATGTGTTGTTCATCGCCACGGCCAATGTCATGGAGACCATCCCCGGCCCGCTGCTGGACCGGATGGAGTTGATCACCGTCGACGGCTACACCGAGGACGACAAGGTCGCCATCGCCCGCGACTTCCTGGTCCCGCGCCAGCTCGAACGCAATGCGCTGACCGCCGAGGAGGTCACCGTCACCGATGCGGCGCTGCGCGAGATCGCGGCGAACTACACCAGGGAAGCCGGTGTCCGGCAGATGGAGCGGCTGATCGCCAAGGCATTGCGCAAGGCGGCCACCACACTGTCGGAGGGTGGTTCGGCGGCCGCCGACTCCGTGCCATCGATCGGACTCGGTTATGACACCGAACTCGGCTACGACGATGTGGTGATCGAAAAGGGCGAGGCCGCAGGGCGTTCCGGTGAATCGCTGACCATCGGCGTCAGCGATCTGAAGGACTACCTCGGCCGTCCACGGTTCACCCCGGATTCGGTGGAACGCACCGCCGTCCCCGGTGTGGCGACCGGATTGGCGGTGACCGGCCTCGGCGGCGATGTGCTCTACATCGAGACCAATGCCGTAGACGGTGAGCGCGCGCTGACCCTCACCGGCCAGTTGGGCGATGTCATGAAGGAATCCGCGCAGATCGCGCTCACCTACGTGCGCTCGCATCTGGCCGAGATCGGCATCGAACCCTCGGTGCTCGACCGCAATATCCACGTGCACTTCCCGGCGGGCGCGGTGCCGAAGGACGGTCCGTCGGCCGGCGTCACGATGGTCACCGCACTGGTCTCGCTGGCTCTCGGTAGGCAGGTGCGCTCGGATGTCGGTATGACCGGTGAGGTCACGTTGAACGGCCGGGTGCTGCCCATCGGCGGCGTCAAGCAGAAGCTGCTGGCCGCCCAACGGGCCGGCCTGAAGACGGTGTTCATCCCGGCCCGCAACGAGCCGGACCTGGACGATGTCCCGGCCGAGGTGCTCGCCGCACTCGATGTCCGTCCCGTCGCCGATGTGGCCGACATCCTGGCCTACGCCATCGAGCCGGTCGCCGAACCCGCACTGGACGGGCGGCCGTTGGCGGCGACGGCCTGATCGGTGGTGGGGGTCGCGACCTGCTCGTGGCCCCCACGGCCGGAGACCGAACGAGCTGTGCCCGTGGTCCATGGGCACAGCTCGTTGTCGTTGCTGCCCGCAGCGCAAGTACGAGACCAGATCATCCGTGCGAGCGCTGACAGCAAGCCCGGCAGTCACCCGCCGTTGTTCAGCTCCCGTTCCACACTGCGCGTGGTGCCCTGCGCGACGGCGCACAGCACCGCCACACCGTCATCGCCTTCGGCATAGATCTCGCAGCTCACCACCGCCTGCCGCCGCGTAGACCCGGTCACCTTCGCCTCGGCGCGCAACAGTCTTCCGCTCGCGGGCCGCAGATAGGTCACCGAGAACCCACCCGTCAGCACATTCGCCCCGAGCACCGTGCCCGCCGCGAAGGTGATCGCATTATCGGCCGCATACGCCAGCACTCCCCCGTGCACGAACCCGAACTGCTGCCCCAACTCGGCCCGCAACGGAATAACCAGCGTCGCCGCCCCACCCCCGAACGCCGTGAGTTCGGTCCCGACCAACTGCGCGAACGGCTGCGCAGCCAGCACCTGGCGAGCTTGTTCGATATCGAGTTCGGTGGTGGTCATCAGCGGATCTCCTTGCGGCCGTCGGTGATCACAGCAAGCCTGCTCGGCCACCAATGTAATACCGCGTGTACGGCGCGGAATGCGGTCAGGCATCGGTGCTGTGCGGTAAGACGGACATATGCCCAGGTGGCTGTTGCATGTCGATCTCGATCAGTTTCAGGCGGCGGTGGAGTTCCGTCGTCATCCCGAACTGCGTGGGCTGCCGGTGATCGTGGGTGGGAACGGTGATCCGGAGGAGCCGCGGAAGGTGGTCACCTGCGCCTCGTATCCGGCGCGCGCCTATGGGGTGCGGGCGGGGATGGCGTTGCGCACGGCGGCGCGGAAATGTCCGGACGCGGTGTTCATGCCGCTGGATATGACCACCTACGAGGAGGCGTCCGACGAGGTGATGGCCGTTTTGCGGACCTTCGGCCCGGTGGAGGTGTGGGGGTGGGACGAGGCGTTCGTGGCCGCCGATACCGACGATCCGGAGGCCATGGCCCGCGAGATCCGCGCCGCCATCGCCGAACTGGACCTGACCTGCTCGGTCGGCATCGGCGACAACAAGCTCACGGCCAAACTCGCCACCGGATTCGCCAAATCCTCCGGTAAGGATTCCGCGCAACCGGGCGCGGGTGCGGCGGCGGGTATGTTCCGGCTCACCGCGGCCAACTGGACCGAGGTGATGGCACATCGACCGACCAGTGCGCTGTGGGGTATCGGCAGCAGGATCGCCGCCCGGCTGGCCGAACTGGATATCAATACGGTCGGCGATCTGATGGCCGCCGACCGGCATCGCCTCGCCGCCGCGTTCGGCCCGAATACCGGCCCCTACCTGTGGGTTCTCGGTAAAGGCGCGGGCGATACCGAGGTCGTCACCGAACCGCGAATTCCGGTGGGCCGCAGTAAATCCGAGACCTTCCCGCACGACCTCACCGAACGCGAGGAGATCCGTGCCCAGGTCGAGCGGATCGCCGGTGCGGTGGCCGATGAGATGGCCGACGCGGGCCGCGTCACCATCCGGGTGTCGGTGACGGTGCGCACCAATACCTTCTATACCCGCAGCAAACAGTCGAAGCTGCCGGAGCCCACCACCGACCGTGTCGCCATCATCGACACCGCGCTGCGCATCATCGACCGCTTCGAGCTGGATCGCCCGGTCCGGCTGCTCGGGGTGCGGCTCGAATTGGTCCCGGTCTGACCGCAGGCCCCGGCGCACGCTCGTATGCTCGGGCACATGGAATTCTGGGCGATGGTGGCACACGAATCGGACAGTGGCGTCGTGCTCGCGCGACAGCAGGTCGGGGCGGAGTTCCTCGGACCGGGTGCGGTGACGATCAAGGTGCACTATTCGAGCGCCAACTTCAAGGACGGGCTGGCGATCACCCCGGGTGGTGGGGTGGTGCGCAACTATCCGATCGTTCCTGGCATCGATATCACCGGCGAGGTCGTGGAATCCGAATCCGACGATTTCGCACCCGGTGATCAGGTGGTCGCCCACGGCTACGAGATCGGCGTCTCGCATAACGGCGGTTTCGCGGAATACGCCAGGGTGCCCGCCGAATGGGTGGTGCGGCTGGATGGTCTGTCCACCCGCGACGCCGCTGCCCTCGGCACCGCCGGATTCACCGCTGCGCTGAGCGTGCAGGCCCTGCTCGACCGCGGTCTCACCCCCGACGACGGCGCCATCCTGGTAACCGGAGCGACCGGCGGGGTCGGCAGCGTGGCCATCGACATCCTGTCCGGTCTCGGCTATGAGGTCATCGCCTCCACGGGTAAGACCGACGCCGCCGACCAGCTGGCCGAACTCGGTGCCAACGAGGTGATCGGACGGCTGCCCGAACCGGATGCGAAGGTGCGTCCGCTGTCCAAGGCCCGGTGGGCCGGTGCGGTCGACAGCGTCGGCGGCGCCTCCCTCGCCTATGTGCTGAGCGCGATCGGATACGGGGGCGCCGTCGCGGCCAGCGGACTCACCGGCGGCACCGAGGTGCCGACCACCGTTATGCCGTTCATCCTGCGCAATGTGGCGTTGCTCGGTATCGACTCGGTCAACCACCCCATCGACAAGCGTCGCGCGCTGTGGACCAGGCTGGCCAATGAACTGCGTCCGCGCCATCTGTCCGATATCGAGAACTTCGCCCCGATCACCGACGCCGAGCGGGTGCTGCGCTCCCTCGGAGACGGCACCCACTCGGGTCGGACGGTCTTCGGCGTCGCCGGGGAATTCTGACCGGCGGAACCGGGTCAGGCGGCAACCGGCGCCGGTTCCTCGGCGAACTGCGTACGGTACAGCTCCGCGTACCGGCCACCGGCGGCCAGCAATTGCGGATGGGTACCGCGTTCGACAATGCGTCCGTCTTCCAGCACCACGATCTGATCGGCGGCGCGGACCGTGGACAGCCGGTGCGCGATGACAAGCGCGGTGCGGCCCTCCAAGGCCTCCGTCAGCGCCTCCTGGACCGCGGCCTCCGAGGTGGAATCCAGTGAGGCGGTTGCCTCGTCGAGGATCACCACGCGTGGCTGTTTGAGCAGCAGCCGGGCGATGGTCAGCCGCTGACGTTCACCGCCGGACAGCCGGTACCCGCGCTCGCCGACCACCGTGTCCAGCCCATCGGCCAGCGAGGCGATCAGATCCCGCAGCCGTGCCCGTTCGAGTGCGTCCCACAGTTCGGCCTCGGTGGCCTCGGGCCGGGCCAACAGCAGGTTGGCGCGGATGGTGTCGTGGAACAGGTGTCCGTCCTGGGTGACCAGGCCGACGGTCTGCTGAATCGACCGTGTGCTCAGCTGACGCACATCGACGCCATTGATCAGGACCGCGCCGTCGTCCGCGTCGTACAGCCGCGACACCAGCTGGGCGATGGTCGACTTACCGGCACCGGACGATCCGACCAGCGCCACCACCTGACCTGGTTCGGCACGCAGCGAAATACCGTGCAGCACCTCGACTCCGCCACGGGTGTCGAGGGTCGCCACTTCTTCCAGCGAGGCCAGCGACACCTTGTCCGCCGAGGGGTAGCCGAACCGCACACCGTCGAGTTCGACCGTCACCGGGCCCTCGGGCACCGCGACCGCATCCGGCGCGTCCTCGATCAGCGGCTTCAGATCCAGCACCTCGAAGACCCGCTCGAAGCTCACCAGCGCGGACATGATCTCCATCCGCGCACTGGCCAGCGCCGTCAGCGGCGAGTACAGGCGAGTGAGCAGCAGCGACAGCGCCACCACCGCACCCGCATCCAGCCGACCGACCAGCGCGTACCAGCCGCCGAGCCCGTAGACCAGCGCGATGGCCAGCGCCGAGACCAGCGTGAGCGAGGTGACGAAGACGGTCTGCAACATGGCCGTGCGCACCCCGATATCGCGTACGCGCCGCGCGCGCAGCGCGAACTCATCGGATTCCTGATGCGGCCTGCCGAAGAGTTTGACCAGCGTCGCACCCGGCGCGGAGAACCGTTCGGTCATCTGGGTGCTCATCGCCGAGTTCAGCCCGGCGGCCTCGCGTTGGATATCGGCCAGTCGATCACCCATCCGCCGTGCCGGGATGACGAACACCGGAAGCAGGAGCAGCGCGAGCAGGGTGATCTGCCAGGACAGCTGGATCATCACCACCAGCGTCAGCAGGACCGTCACCAGATTGGCGACCACGCCGGAGAGGGTGTCGCTGAAGGCGCGCTGAGCGCCGATCACGTCATTGTTCAACCGGCTGACCAACGCGCCGGTGCGGGTGCGGGTGAAGAACGCGATGGGCATCTTCTGCACATGGTCGAAGACGGCGGTACGCAGATCCAGGATCAGGCCCTCACCGATGCGGGACGACAGCCAGCGGATGGCCAGCCCGAGCGCGGCGTCGACGATGGCCAGCGCCCCGATGGCCACCGCCAAGATGAGCACCACCCGCGGCGCGGCACCGTCGACGATGCCGTTCACCACCCGCCCCGCCAGCAGCGGCGTCGCCACCGCCAGGAACGACGACACCACGCTGAACAGCAGGAACGCACCCAATCGGCGCTTATGCGGCGCCGCGAAGCGCAGGATCCGCCGTGCTGTGGCCATGCTGAACGGCCGCTGCTCGTCCGGCGCGTTCATCCGCCGATACATCTGGTTCCAGGCCACCGATTCGATGCTCACCTCGACACGTCCTTCCACTCCCCGCCAGTCAACCTCAGGCCACCGACACTAAGACCTGAACAAAGGTTGAGATCAAGTTGTTTCCGCGGCGCCCGGTCGAGCGACAGCGCGGTATCCGCCTAGGCTGAGCGGTGTGACCGACGAGCACGACGGGCGGGTTCGGTTGGCGCGGGCGTTGCGCCGCCGGATCGACGGTGAGGTCGACGTATCGGATCGGCGGCGCGCCGAGTACTCCTCGGATGCGTCGAACTATCGGGTGTTGCCCGCGGCGGTGGTGTTTCCGCGTGCGGAGGCCGATGTCGCGGGTGTGCTCGACTTCGCGCGGGCGGAGGGCGTGCCGGTCACCGCGCGCGGTGCGGGAACATCGGTGGCGGGCAATGCGATCGGTCCTGGCATCGTGCTGGACTTCAGCAGGTATCTGCACGCCGTCGTCGCACTGGATCCCGATCAGCGCACGGCGAAGGTGCAACCGGGGCTCGTATTGTCCGCGCTGCAACGCCGTGCCGCCGCGCACGGACTCCGATTCGGCCCCGACCCGTCCACCCAGAACCGCTGCACCCTCGGCGGCATGATCGGCAACAATGCCTGCGGTCCGCACGCACTGTCGTGGGGTCGCACCTCCGATACCGTCCGTGAGCTGCGCATCATCGACGGCACCGGTACTGAACGACACCTCGCCGCCGATCCGGCCGCCGTCCCCGGACTCCCCGAATTCACCAGGGACGCATTGGCCGTACTGCGCACCGATCTCGGCCGCTTCGATCGGCAGGCGTCCGGTTACGGTCTGGAACATCTACTGCCCGAACGCGGTTCGTCGGTCGCCAAGGCGTTCGGGGGCACCGAAGGCACCTGTGGCCTGCTGCTGGAGGCGACGGTCGAGCTGGTTCCGATACCGGCGGCGACGGTCCTCGCGGTACTCGGATACCCCGATATGGCCACCGCCGCAGACGATATCGCCGCCATCACCGCCTGCGCCCCGATCGCGGTCGAAGGCATCGACGCCCGGCTGGTCGATATCGTCCGCACCCACCGCGGCACCGTGCCCGACCTACCCCGCGGCGATGGCTGGCTGTTCGTCGAACTCGCGGGCGAGACACCGGAACAGGCCCATGCGGCGGCGCGAGCGCTGTGCCGTTCGGCGGACGCCCTCGACACCACCATCGTCACCGATCCCGCTGCCGCCGCGGCACTCTGGCGGATCCGTGCCGACGGAGCCGGCCTCGCGGGCCGCACCCCCGACGGCCGCCCGGCCTGGCCCGGCTGGGAAGACGCCGCGGTCCCGCCACAACACCTCGGCGCCTATCTCCGTGATTTCGCCGACCTCACCGCCGAGCACCGGGTCGACGGGCTGCTCTACGGGCATATCGGCGACGGTTGCATCCACGTACGACTCGATCTGCCGATAGCCGATGCGCCGCAACGGTTTCGCGACTTCCTGTTCGATGCCGCCGAACTGGTGGTGCGCTATGGCGGATCGTTGTCCGGCGAACACGGCGACGGCCGCGCCCGCTCGGAACTGCTCCCCCTGATGTACTCCCCCGCCGTCCTCGACGCGTTCGCCGGTTTCAAAGCGCTGTTCGATCCGGACGGCGTACTGAATCCGGGTGTGCTCGTCGATCCCGCGCCGATCGACCGTGACCTGCGCCTGACCGGACTACCGCTGATCACCGCCGAAGGTTTCGCCTATCCGCACGACGGCGGCGATCTCGGCACGGCCGTGCACCGCTGCGTCGGCGTCGGAAAGTGCCGCGCCGACACCAGAAGCGCGGGCGGATTCATGTGCCCGTCCTATCTGGCGACCGCCGATGAGAAGGACAGCACCCGCGGCCGCGCCAGGGTGCTCCAGGAGGTGGTGCGTGGTGCGCTGCCGTGGTCGTCGCCCGCGGTGGCGGAATCGCTCGACCTCTGTCTGTCGTGCCGGGCCTGCCGTTCGGATTGTCCGGCCGGTGTCGATATCGCCACCTATAAATCCGAGGCGCTGTATCGCCGGTACCGGCATCGGCCGCGCCCGATCGATCACTACACCCTCGGCTGGCTGCCACGCTGGCTCGCGCTGGTGGGGCGTGCGCCGCGGCTGGTCAACGCGGCCGCCGGGATCGCGCCGCTGCGTCGTCTCGGTCTGCGCGCCGGTGGCCTGGATCCGCGCCGCGAGGTGCCGCCGCTGGCGCCGCGGAGTTTCCGCCGGATCTGGCGGGACTCGACACCGCCCGCTGGCCCGGCCGATGCGCCCGAGGTGATGCTGTGGGTGGACACCTTCACCGATGCGTTCGATCCCGAGATCGCGCTGGCCGCGGTGCGGCTGCTGGAGACGCTCGGCTATCGCGTCCGCATCCCCGGTGAGCGGGTCTGCTGCGGGCTGACCTGGATCAGTACCGGTCAGCTCGACGGCGCCCGCGCTCGACTGCGCGCGACGCTCGACACGCTCGACGCGCATATCCGAGCCGGTGGCGTCGTGATCGGCCTCGAACCGTCGTGCACCGCCGCATTGCGCGCCGATCTGCCGGAACTACTGCCCGACGATCCACGCGCCGCGTCGACGGCTGCCGCGGTGCGCACCCTCGCGGAGTTTCTGACCGAGCATCCGGACTGGACTCCGCCCGACCGCGCGGGCCGGGCGGTGGTGGTGCAGCCGCATTGTCACCAGCATTCGGTTCTCGGCTTCGATTCCGATCGCCGGATATTAGCCAGCACCGGCGTCCGAATGACTGAAATCACCGGCTGCTGTGGACTGGCCGGAAACTTCGGAATGCAGAAGGACCATTACGACATATCGGTCGCGGTGGCAGGCAACGGACTGCTACCAGCGCTCGACCGCGCGGAGGACGATTCGACCCTGATCGCCGACGGCTTCTCCTGCCGCACCCAGGCCACGCAGCTGGCCGGGCGTCGGAGCAGGCATCTGGTCCAGTTCCTGCTGGACGACTGACGCTTTCACGCACCCGGGTTCGTGGGCCCGAGTGCGTGAAGAGGGTCAGTGTGGCTCAGCTGCCGAAGGGCAGGGTGCCCGGCGGAATCTGGTAGCCGGAGCTGCCCGCGGAGACCCCGCCCCAGGCGTTGAGCAACCAGTTGAGCGCATTGGTGATCATTGTCGAAAACCTCCGTAGTGGTGACTGCCGGCTGTTTGCCAATTCGGGTTCATATCGCCGAATATTCCGAAACTGTTACAAATGCCCCCTGACCTGCGAGTACGTTGCGGTCGCCAGGTGGGCAGGGGTGGCGCGCGGTCCGGCCACGCCGTCCGACCACCCTTATCGCGGACAGCCGTGTCCCGGAGCGCACAATGAACCCGTGCGCGACGCGACGGTGGAAAAGGAAGCAGACTCCGGCTCGACCCGCACCGTCACCTCCGACCGGTCGGTCGATCTCGCGCACACCCTCGCGCCGCTGCGCCGTGGGCCCGGCGACCCCTGCTATCAGGTGACCCGCGACGGCGCGCACTGGTGCACCGCCCGCATGCCCACCGGCCCGGTGACCTATCGGCTCGTTCAGGCAGGTCCCGGTGCCGTCGATGCCCGAGCCTGGGGTCCGGGCGCGGTCGAATTCCTCGATCGCCTGCCGTGGATGCTGTGCCTGGACGAGGATCTGTCCGACTTCGCGCCGACCCATCCCAAGATCGCCGAAGCCCATCGCCGCCATCCTGGCCTGCGCATGCTGCGCACCGGGTTGGTGTTCGAGGCGTTGGTTCCCGCGGTGCTGGAACAGAAGGTGCACACTGTCTCGGCGCATGCGTCGTGGCGGCGGCTGGTGCATCAGTTCGGCGCGACACCGCCGGGCCCGGCGCCCGAGGGTATGCGGGTGGCCCCGGACGCCGATGGTTGGCGCCGCATCCCGTCCTGGACCTTCCACCGCGCGAATGTGGGCCCGCAGCGGTCACAGACCATCGTGCGGGCGGCCCGGATGGCCGAATCGCTCGAGCGTGGCGCCGAGCTGGAGCCCGCTGCGGCGGCCCGGCTGTTGCGCAGCGTGCCGGGGATCGGCGAGTGGACGGTCGCCGAGATCGCGCAGCGGGCTTTCGGTGATGCCGATGCCCTGTCGGTCGGAGATTTCCATCTCGCGGCGATCGTCGGATGGACCCTGCTCGGGCGTCCACTCGACGATGCCGCGATGGTGGAATATCTGGAACCGCTACGGCCGCACCGTTATCGCTCGGTGCGGCTGCTGTCGGTCAGTGGTCAGGCCCGCAAGCCGAAATTCGGCCCGCGCACCCCGATCACCGACCATTCCTGGCACTGATTCACCGAGCGGCGAACGAGCGCTGCCCCCTCACTACCGCAGCGCTCGATCATCGAGGACGCACCGGCCCGCCTCGACCAGTGTCGCCCGCGCGCGCCGTCGCACCCGGCATTCGTCGACGGTGCAGTCCAGATGTAACTGCATTGCCGCGTGGGCCTGTTCGGATGTCATGACGCCGGGATCGTTGCGGCACGCGAGTAGTGATGCGACGTGCATGTTGAGGTTGGTCAGTTGCATTTACGCGACCTCCGTCCGCGCGGCGCGGCGGGCGCCGGGGGCGGCTGGATCGCCTGACATCGGCGACGACTCGGTGAGGTGTACGGTCATGACTCTCCCCGTTCTGCGTGCGATACCTGGTGCTCGACTACCTGTCCTTCGTGATATCCCTTGCGCGAGGCGACCTTACGGCCTGGCACACTTCCAGCACACCACCGCGGACCGCCCCCGTAGGGGCAGTTTTCGGATCTGCTCACTTTTCGCGCGAATTCCCAGCACAAGATCCGTTCTGGAGTGCAGGATTGCCCATAGTGGACGAAAGATCCATAAGCCCAGGCGAAGTGTGACGGGGGACCGCGCTCGTGGCTCCCCCTGATCGACGGCGCGGGGCCATCCCAGAGCAGAACGGAGCATGCGGTGCCAGCTGGTTCGGTGAGTTCGGGAAGTAAGACCACGAGTCTGCCGCGGCGTCAGCTCGGCCGGTATCTGCGCGATATGCGCACCCAGTCGGGATTGACCATCGCGCAGGCGGCTCGCCTGATGGAATGGGGCGCCAGCACCCTGCAACGGCTGGAGAAGGGGCAGGCCGACCGGATTCGCACCATCGATATCCGGGAGCTGTGCCGGATCTACGGTGTTCCCGATCGACTGGCCGAAGGCCTGGCCGGACTGGCCCAGCAGGCCGACACCCCGAGCTGGTGGCATGCCTTCGGCGATGTCATCCCCGAAACCTTCGACGTCTATGTGGGTTTGGAGGCCGCCGCCGAACGCGTCGCCGCCTATCACCCCGAGATCGTTCCCGGGCTGTTGCAGACCGCGGACTACGCGCGTGCGCTGTACCGCCTCGCCCATCCGGGCGAAACCGAGGCCGCGCTGGAGCAGCGGGTGCAGCTGCGGCTACAACGTCAGGCGCTGATCACCCGCCGGGTCGCACCCGCGACGGTGGACGTGGTCTTGCCGGAGTCGGTGCTGCGCCGGATGGTCGGTGGCGCCAAGGTGATGGCGGCCCAACTGCGCCATCTTGCCGACATCGGCACCAGGGACAATGTCACCGTTCGGGTGCTACCGTTCGCCGCCGGTGCCCCGCTCGGGGTGGGCGTCGGCGCGTTCACCATCCTCGACTTCGGTACCGACCGCGCGGGTCGGCCACTGGAACCGCCGGTCGTGCACGCCGAGGGGCTGACCGGGGATCTGTATCTGGAACGGCCGGTCGATGTGCGCCGGTACCATCGTGCGCACGAGAACCTCCAGCAATGTGCGCTGGACGGTCAATCCAGTAGGCACCTGCTGCGGCAGCTTGCGAAGGAGTTCCTGGCATGAGTATCGACAAGGGCGCCGACATCGACCTGACCGGCGCCACCTGGTTGCGGGCCGGTGAAGGGGAGGGCGGCGACAGTGTCGAGATCGCGCTGCTGGCCGACGGCCATGTCGGCATGCGCGATGGCAAAGATCCCGACGGCCCGGCCTTGATCTTCACGCCGGGTGAATGGGCCGCGTTCACCGCGGGCGTGCTGGACGGCGAATTCGACCGGCCGGGTCGTTCCTGACTCTGCCGCACCGAGAGCCCACGGTCTGCCTGGGGTTTGACCGTTCAGATAACGGGTAGACAACAACTTGTGGACCGTGGGCTGAAAAACTCCCACCTCCTGTACCGCAGATTGCGGCCGCACGATTGGGTCGAATGGCTCATCATCGCGCTGCTTTTCGCGGTGTCGGCGGTGGGTATCTATGTACTCACCGGCTCTTTGGCGTCGGCATTGTTCGTCGGCGGCCTGGTATGGCTGGTGGCAGCGGGCGTGGTAGCCCTGCTCTGAGGTCGGCTCAGCGGCGAAACAGCTTGTTACCCAGCCAGACCAGTGGATCGTACTTCCGATCGACCACCCGCTCCTTCATCGGGATGAGCGCATTGTCGGTGATCTTGATGTGTTCCGGGCACACTTCGGTACAGCATTTGGTGATATTGCAGTAGCCGAGTCCGTGTTCATCCTGGGCCATATCGCGACGGTCGGCGACATCGAGCGGATGCATCTCCAGTTCCGCGATTCGCATGAGGAAACGCGGACCGGAAAACGCCTGCTTGTTCTCTTCGTGATCGCGCACGACATGACAGGTGTTCTGGCACAGAAAACATTCGATGCATTTGCGGAACTCCTGTGAGCGCTCCACATCGACCTGTTTCATCCGATAATCGCCCGGCTTCAGATCCGGGGGCGGTGTGAACGACGGTATCTGCCTGGCCTTCTCGTAATTGAACGACACATCGGCCACCAAATCCTTGATGACGGGGAACGACCGCATCGGCGTCACCGTGATGAGTTCGTCCTGGGTGAAGGTCGACATCCTGGTCATGCACAGCAGCCGTGGCCTGCCGTTCACCTCGGCCGAGCACGAACCGCATTTACCCGCCTTGCAATTCCAGCGCACCGCGAGGTCGGGCGCCTGGGTGGCCTGCAACCGGTGGATGATGTCGAGCACCACCTCGCCTTCGTGCACGGGCACGGTGAAGTCGTGCAGCTCGCCGCCGTCGATATCGCCGCGCCAGATGCGGAACCTGGCGTCGTAACCCATGGTCAGGCCTCTCCGTCGGTGGAAACACCGGTCGCCGGGTGCCCGGCGAGTTCGGCTCGGGTGTAATACTTCTCGAGTTCGGCCAGGTCGAACAGCGCCAGCAGTTCGGGCCGCATCGGCGGTTGATCCTCGACGGTCACCGCCACACCTGGCACGGCGGCGTCGGACCGCGCCGGATCCAGCGTGCAGACGAGCAGTTTGTTGCGCCATTGTGGATCCATGGCCGGATGATCGTCGCGGGTGTGTCCGCCGCGGCTCTCGGTGCGCAGCAGCGCCGCATCGGCGACACATTCGCTGACCAGCAACATATTGCGCAGGTCGAGGGCGAGGTGCCAGCCGGGATTGAACTGGCGGTGCCCCTCCACGGTCACCGCCCGGTACCGGGTGCGCAGCTCGGCCAGTGTGTCGATGGCCTCGCGCACCTCGTGTTCCTTGCGGATGATGCCGACCAGATCGTTCATGGTCTGCTGGAGATCGGTGTGCAGGGTGTAGGGGTTCTCCCCGGTGCCCGTGGCGGGCGGATCGAACGGCGCGAGCGCGGTTTTCGCCGCCGCGGCGATATCGGCATCGGCCACCGACGGCCGGTCCCGCAGACCCTCCACATAGGCGGCGGCGCCGAGTCCGGCCCTGCGTCCGAAGACCAACAGGTCCGACAGCGAGTTGCCGCCGAGCCGGTTCGAGCCGTGCATACCGCCGGAACATTCACCCGCCGCGAACAATCCCGGTACCCGCGCGGCGCCGGTATCGGGATCGACCTCGATCCCGCCCATTACGTAATGGCAGGTCGGGCCCACCTCCATGGGTTCCTTGGTGATGTCGACATCGGCCAGTTCCTTGAATTGATGATGCATCGACGGCAGCCTGCGCACGATCTCCTCGGCGGGCATACGGGAGGCGATATCCAGATACACACCACCGTGCTCGGTGCCGCGACCGGCCTTGACCTCCTCGTTGATGGCGCGGGCCACCTCATCGCGCGGCAGCAGATCGGGAGTGCGGCGCGCGGAATCGTTATCGCGCAACCACTGATCGGCCTCGGCCTCGGTCTCGGCGTACTGGCCCTTGAACACCGCGGGAATGTAGTCGAACATGAACCGCTTGCCATCGGTGTTCTTCAGGACCCCGCCGTCGCCGCGCACACCCTCGGTGACCAGGATTCCCTTCACGCTCGGCGGCCAGACCATGCCGGTCGGGTGGAACTGCAAGAACTCCATATTGATCAGCGCGGCTCCGGCCCGCAGCGCGAGGGCGTGCCCGTCGCCGGTGTACTCCCAGGAGTTCGAGGTGACCTTGTAGGACTTGCCGATGCCGCCGGTGGCCAGCACCACCGCCGGGGTCTCGAAGAGGATGAACCGGCCCGATTCGCGCCAGTAGCCGAACGCACCGCTGATCCGGTCGCCGTCTTTGAGCAGTTCGGTCACCGTGCATTCGGCGAAGACCTTGATCCGCGATTCGTAATCGCCGGTCTCGGCGAAATCCTCCTGTTGCAGCGAGACGATCTTCTGCTGCATGGTCCGGATGATCTCGAGCCCGGTCCGGTCGCCGACATGGGCGAGGCGTGGATAGGTGTGGCCGCCGAAATTGCGCTGGCTGATCCGGCCGTCGGGCGTCCGATCGAACAGCGCACCATAGCTTTCCAGCTCCCAGACCCGGTCCGGTGCTTCGCGCGCGTGTAGTTCGGCCATCCGCCAGTTGTTGAGGAACTTGCCGCCGCGCATGGTGTCGCGGTAGTGGGTCTCCCAGTTGTCCTTGTCGTTGGCATTGCCCATGGAAGCCGCGCAACCACCCTCGGCCATCACGGTATGTGCCTTACCGAACAGCGATTTACACACCACCGCCACCGAGAGGCCGTGTTCTCGTGCCTCGATCACCGCGCGCAGTCCGGCGCCACCGGCACCGATCACGACGACGTCGTATGCGTGCCGTTCCACTTCTGGCATAGCCGCGAAAACTCCTCAGTCGATGAAGCGAAGATCCGAAATCGTCCCGCTGGCAACCAACATCACGTAGAAGTCGGTCAGCATGAGCGTGCCGAGGGTGGTCCAGGCCAGGGCCATATGCCTGGTGTTCAGCTTGGAGACCTGGGTCCAGAGCCAGTACCGCACCGGATGGGCGGAGAAGTGTTTGAGCCTGCCGCCCGCGATATGTCGGCAGGAATGGCATGACACGGTGTAGGCCCACAGCAGGATCACATTGCCGGTGAGGATCAGACTGCCCAGTCCCATGCCGAATCCGCCGGATGCGCCGTGATAGGCGCCGATGGCGTCGTAGGTGTTGATCACCGAGATGATCACCGCGACGTAGAAGAAATAGCGGTGCACGTTCTGGATGATCAACGGCAGCCTGGTCTCACCGCTGTAGGCCCTGTGCGGTTCGGCCACCGCGCAGGCTGGCGGCGACAGCCACACCGACCGGTAGTAGGCCTTGCGGTAGTAGTAGCAGGTCAGCCGGAAGCCGAGCAGGAACGGCAGCGCCACGAAACCGAGCGGCAGGATCGCCGGGATCTCCCCGAACGGCGTACCGAAATGGCTGGACCCCGCCACGCACGAGGTGCTCAGGCACGGTGAGTAGAACGGGGTCAGATAGTGGTAGTCGGCGACCCAATATGCCGTGCGCACATACGATCTGATCGTCGCGTAGATCACGAATGTGGCCAGACCGAGCACCGTGAACAGTGGGGGCACCCACCATCGGTCGGTGCGCAGCGTCTGCTGCGAGATGCGGGCCCTGGTCCTGCTGAATACGCCGGTGCCCGATTCCGGGGTCACGGTCGGTGCGGCACTCACCGGTCGATCCCTCGCTGATCCGCGGTGCGGGTGGTCATCATTACCTCCGCGATCGAATGTGATGAGGAGCACCATACGCCGGGGGTGCTAGCGCTCGAGCAGGGTCTCGCCGACGCGGACCCTCTCGCGAGGTGGTGATTTCCATCACAGTCGATCGGCTGACGATGGCTGCGCGCCGGTGTGGTGAACCGGTGGCAACTCGTCGAGGTGGGAACCAATCCCGAGGTGAACGCACGACGTCCGCCCACGCGATGCGGGCGGACGTCGGGTGGGGCTACTTCGTGCGCGGACGCGAATGGAAGCCGAGGCCTTCGTCCTGCGCGCCCATCCAGGCGGCCTCGTCGGACTTGCTGTCCGGGACATAGATGGGAGCCTGTGAGCGCCTGGTCACCACCGGCGGTGGTGACTGCTCGAGCTCGTCGGTGTCGATGGCGAGCCGCTCCAGATCGTTTTCCAGGCGGCGCACCGTATTGGCGTCGCCGTAGTTCGCGCGCAGTGCCTCTATGGACTGCCGGAGTTGGCCGACGGCGTAGCGGAGATCCGCGAATTCGCTGCGTGTCATCGATTCCTCCTGAGTTCATACCCGGTCATCCGGATCGGCTACCGCGCGGACCTCGCTGGCCGCGTGACGGCGTGTCGTGTGACCGACCACACATCGTGATCTACAACACAGTAGCTCGAGTTCGCGGAATCGGCTCGTCGAGTACCGGCGAGTAGGTAAACGATCATCCGGCGACCGCGTACTCCCTGCCGTGTCCGCTGGCCGCACCGAAGGCCCGCTCGACCAATCCGGCCACCGAGGCGGCGACCTCCTCCGCCCGTTCGAGGATCACGCCGTGACCTGCTCCTTCGAGTCGGACCAGTTCCGAGTCCGACAGCTGCGAGGCCAGGGCGACCGAATGTGCGAACGGGACGATGATGTCGGCGGTGCCCGCGAGCACCAGTGCGGGGATCGCGCCGAGTCGATGCAGGGCGGCGGTCTCGTCGAAGGCCATCAGGGAGGCGAGGAATCCGGCCATGGTGAGCAGCGAGGTCTCGTTCAGCATGGCGGTGGCGAGCGCGACCAGGCGCGGATTCACCTTTCTGGTACCGAAATTCGCATCCCGGACGATAGGTTCGAGGATTCGCCGCGACAGCCTTTTCGATGCCTGCATGAATCGCGGCGCCCGGCGCACCGCGAAATGCAGTGAATTCACCGCATGCCGATTCAGCAGTCGGCCGAGTCCCACCTCGGTGAGCCCGTTGGCCGCGCCCGCGATGAGTCCGACCCCGACGACCCTGGTCCCGATCGTCTGCGGGAACAGCCGCGAATAAGCCAGCACCACCATGGCGCCCATGGAATGCCCGACCAGCACCACCGGTCCGCTCGGCGCCACCGTCCGCAGCACAGTGTCCAGATCGCGGGCGAGCTGTTCGATGGTGTAGGTCGCGGTATCGCCCGCGCCGGATTCACCGTGGCCGCGGTGGTCGTAGAACACCATCTGGGTGTCCTCGCCCCACTGGCGCAGTAGGTGCTCGCGCAGATACGACCACGATTCGGTGCGCAGGCAGTGTCCGTGCACGAAGACCACCGTCAGCGGCGCGGTCTCGGAGCCGAAGGTGCGCACGGCGAGCGGGACGCCGTCGTCGGTGGACACCGTGATGCGATGGCCGTCGTAATCGGCGGCCCGGCGAGCGAGGGTCGTCGTCGACATGAATTTCTCCTGTCTGGCCTCACCGTGCGATATGCGCCCGCACCGTGGTCGGAGCGTTCTTGTCCGCTTGTCGCTACCCGATTGCGCCTCGTTAGCCGCGCGGACCTGGCGTTATGCACACGTTGCCGAACCGAGTCCGGTGGTCGATCTGGTGTGGAGGCGAGTCGACAGGTGAATCTTGACCTATCTAGCGGTTCAGCTAGAAATGCGCAGAAAGTGCTGAGGGGATTCGTCAGGCTTGTATTCGGCAATCGATCGTATTCGCTAGATATCGGAAGATTCTGCTCGCGGCGGGTTCGAGCGTGTGCCGAGGTTCCGTTCTCGTATCCGCGAAAAGTCTTGTAGCGTATGCGAACCGACAGATCGCGCAGCACTGCGCCGGATACTTCGTGCGGGCGGGCGCCGGGACCTCAGAGGACGACACGTGGTACTGCGGTTGGGTGAACCGTTCGCCGGATATCGGATCGAGGATGTGCTCGGCGCGGGCGGAATGGGTGTGGTCTACCGCGCCGTCCATCCGCGTCTACCGAGAACGGTGGCGCTGAAGGTCCTCGACCCGGCGAAGGCGGGCAGGCGCAATATCCAGCTGTTCGGGCGGGAAGCCGATCTGGTGTGCGGGCTCTCCCACGACAACATCGTCACGATCGGGGACCGTGGTGAGACCGACGGCGTCTGCTGGATCGAGATGGAGTACGTCGACGGTCACGATGCCGCCGAACTGCTGGCCCTCGAACCGCGCGGGCTCGACCCCGGCCGCGCCGTGCGCATCATCGCCGATGCGGCCATCGGCCTCGATTACGCCCACCGCAACAATGTCGTCCACCGCGATATCAAGCCGTCCAACCTGCTGGTCACCATATTCGACGGCCGGGAGCGCACCCTGGTCGCCGATTTCGGCATCGCCCGCAGCCTCGATGACGCGGCCACCCTCACCATGGCGGACACGCGCGAATACACCCCGCACTACGTCGCGCCGGAACGGTTCGTCAGCTCCGTGCCCGACCACCGATCCGATATCTACTCCCTCGGCGCCTCCCTCTACCAGCTGCTGACGGGTTCGGTGCCCTATCCCGGCCGCGGCAATCGAGAACTGATCCACGCCCACCGCCATGAGCCCGCCCCGGTCCCGACCGCGCTGCGCCCGGCGTTGCCCGCCGCCCTGGACGCGGTGATCGCCAAGGCCATGGCGAAGGAACCCGACCTGCGCTACCAGTCCTGCGCCGAACTCGCCGCCGCCGCCCGCGCGGCGTTGGACGGCGTGTCATCGCCGCAGCCTGGCGAAACGGCCGGGTATGCGGTGGATCCGCACGCGGTGTCACCCAGCACCACGCTCCCCGACGACACGACGTCCACCACGCGGGAATCGGCTGCCTCGACGACGACATCCGCCGAATCGAGTGATCCGGCAACGGTCGATTCCGCAGCCACCGCCGACGCAACGAATACCGGTGCGCATCCGCCCACGAACACCGAGGAGACCGCACCCGAGCCGCTGGACGATGCGGTTCGCGGCGCCGGGCGAGCGGAGTCGGGTGAAACGTCTCATCCGGCACCCGGCTCGACCGCTGGTCGCGGCATTGCGCGCTGGTGGCCGGTCGCGGCGGCCGTCGTGGTGGGCGCGGTGGCCGTCGGTGTCGTCCTGTTCGGTGTGGGATCCGAACCCGACGCGCCAGCGGGATCCGGCGCCGCCGTGTCACCGGGATCGCCCGGCGACGCGGGTGAACGCCTCAGCGCGCGCTGCTACTGGCCGATCCGTCTTCCGGCCGGTGCGGGCACATATGTGCAGGTGCCGAGCCGCGAACACGACCGCGACGACTCGCTGTGCATTCTCAACCAGGGTGATCGCGGCGACGGTGTCGCCGCCGTGCAGCGCGCGCTGTCGCTGTGCCATGCCATCCCGGTCGCCGTCAATGGCGTATACGACCACCCCACCATGACCGCGATACGTCATCTGCAACAGGACAACGGCGTCAAGGTCGATGGCATCTACGGCCCGCAGACGCGTACCGAAGTGGTCGAATGGCCGGTGTTCGCGGAATCGGACGGCCGTTTCTCCGGTACCTGTCGGCGGTCGAGCTGAACGCCGCGATAGACCTCCGGCTGCTCGGGCCGGTAAGGCTGCTGGTCGAGGGCCGCCCGCTCGACATCCGCGCCAATCTGACACTGACCACCCTGGCCGTACTGGCAGACGCCCGCGGCGCCGCGCTCTCGCCCGAGCAGCTCGGCAACCACGTCTGGGACGACAATCCACCGCCCACCTACCGGAAGGCGCTACAGAACCGGATCGCCGAGATCCGATCCGCCCTCCGCGCGGCCGGTCTGGCCGACACCGAGCTGCTGCGCACCGATAACGGCTGCTACCGGCTCGCCATCGGCCGTGAGCACTGCGATGCCAGCCGATTCGCCGATCTGCGTATCCGGGCCGCATCGGCCCGCGACCACGGCGATCACCCACGGGCCGCCGCGCTGCTGCGGCAGGCGCTCGACGAATGGACCGGGTCGGGGTTGGACGGGCTCGGGCCGTCGAAGTTCGTCGACATGTTCGTCACGCGGTTCGGTGAGGAGCGAAAACAGGCGCTCAACGACCGGATCGATATGGATCTGAGGTGCGGGCGCGCGGCCGAGATCATCGGCGAACTGCGGGTGCTGGCCGACGCCGCACCCACCGATGAGGCGGCCTGGCTCCGATTCGGGACCGCGCTGTATCAATGCGGCCGCGACGACGAAGCCCTGGCCGCCTGCCGGGCCGTCCTCGATCGGCGTCGCGCGCAGGGCATGGACGCGGCCCCGGCGCTGTGGTCGTTGCAGGAACGGATTCTGCGGCATGAGCCGCTGCCGGAAGTCGCGGGCGCGGTGCTCGCGCGTCGAGTCGTCGCCGAACAGGCCACCGTTCAGGAATCGCCCGGTGCGGTGGTGCTCGCCACTGTGGACGGGCAGCGTTTCGAGGTGACCGCGGCGGGCCTCACCATCGGGCGCGGCGCGGGCAACGATATCCGGCTGACCGATCCGAAGGTGAGCCGTGATCACGCCCGCGTCGACACCGACGGGGAGACCGCGCGGATCGAGGACCTCGGATCGTCCAACGGCGTCTACGTCAACGATCGGCGGATCGACCCGTCCGGTGTCATCGAGCCGGGCGACCGGATCCGGCTCGGCTCCACCTTGCTTCGGGTGTGTCCGGCAGGTGCGCTGACGCCGGACTGGTGAGCCATTACCGCGGCGTTACCGAGGTATTGGCGCGGATTCCTACATTCGGTTCATCGGATTCGGAGCAGCTCCGAATCACTTGTCCGGCAGTGGAAGACGAGGAGATCCAGATGAATCGAATGAACCGGATGCGCCGCAATGGGGCCCGCCGAGCGCTGCGCGCGGTGATGATCGCGGCGGTGGCCGCGAGCGCGTTCGGCGCGGTCGCGCACGCCTCCCCGGAGGAGGCCTCCCCCGGCGGGGAATCGGCGGGGCGGGGTTCGGCCGCGGCGGTGCAGACATTGGTCGACTGCGCCGCCGAGGGGGACACATTGCGATCGGGCGCGCGCGGCGACTGCGTCTCGGCGGTGCAGAGGTTCCTCAGCGGGAATTACGGCAACGGCAGCGTCGCCGTCGACGGAAAGTACGGCGATGACACCATCGCGGCGGTACGCAATTTCCAGCGCCACGTCGGCATCCGCGCGGACGGCGTCGTCGGGTCGGATACCTGGCAGATGATGATGCGTATGTGTGGGAGGGACGGCACCTGCTGATCGGCGCGCTGTCGGCCCGTCAGGTGCCCACCCGGCGGGTCGACGGCAGGAACGGGCGCAGCAGATTGGCTTCGGTGGACGGTCCGAACTGCCATTCGGCGATCCACGGGCCGGTGCCCTCGCTCGGATCCAGCACACCGTCCTCGAGCCAATCGTGGCGCCCGTCGAGGATGCCGCGGGTGAGGGTGCGGTCTTCGTCGTCGGTGTTGTCCCACAGCGCGTCGAACAGGGCCCGCACCCGCGCCCGTGACTGTCGGCAGAAGGTGTCGGCCAGCTCGGTGGCCGAGCTCGCCTCCACGGCGCCGGCGGTCCGCAGGTCCTGGGCCCGGACGCAGGCCGCCGACATGGCGAACAGCTCCGCGCCGATATCGACGATGCGGCCGAGGAAGTTCTGCCGGTACTCCAGCCCGGCCTGCCAGCGCGCCATCGCGTACATCAGCGACCGCGCCTGCTTGCGGGCATTGCGTTCGACGAAACGCAGATGCGTGGCCAGCGGGCCGAATTCGGGATAGCTCGCCGGTACGGTGCCCGCGCCGACGGCCAGCTGCGGAAACCATTTGGCATAGAACCCACCGGCGCCGACCGCGGCCTTGGCCTTGTCCTTCAACTCCGCGTCGCGGTCGACCAGCGCCCCCGCGGCGGCCATATGCGCATCGGCCATCTCCCTGGCGATCAACAGCCGCATGATCTCGCTCGAACCCTCGAAGATCCGGTTGATCCGCAGATCGCGCAGCACCTGTTCGGCGGGGACGGCGCGTTCCCCACGCGCGGCCAGCGAGGCGGCGGTCTCATAGCCGCGCCCACCACGGATCTGAACCAGCTCGTCGACCACCCGGCAGCTCATCTCGCTCGACCACAGTTTGGCCAGCGCGGCTTCGATCCTGATGTCGTTGCGGCCCTCGTCGCACATGGTGGCCGACAGATCGAGCACGGCTTCCAGGGCGAAGGTGGTGGCGGCGATGAACGACAACTTTGCCCCGACGGCGGCGTGCTCACCGACGGGCCTGCCCCACTGCACCCGCTGGGTACTCCATTCACGGGCGATCTTGAGCGACCACTTCGACGCCGCCGTGCACAGGGCGGGGATGGCGAGCCTGCCCGCGTTCAACGTGGTGAGCGCGATCTTGAGCCCGTCGCCCTCACGGCCGATCAGATTGCGCGCCGGTACCCGGACGTTGTGCATCCTGGTCACGCCGTTCTCGATACCGCGCAGACCCATGAACGAATTGCGCCGCTCCACCGTCAATCCCGGTGAATCGGCCTCGACCACGAAGGCCGAGATGCCGCCGCGATGCCCTTCACTCTTGGGTACGCGCGCCATCACCACCAGCAGTTCGGCCACGACGCCGTTGGTGGTCCAGAGCTTCACCCCGTTGAGTTCATAGGCTTCGCCGTCCTCGATCGGTGTCGCGGTGCTGGCCATACGGGCCGGATCGGAACCGACATCGGGTTCGGTGAGCAGGAACGCGCTGACCGCGCCCGCGGCGCAGCGCGGCAGGAATTCGCGCTTCTGGTCGTCGGTGCCCGCGAGTTTCAGCGGTTCGGGCACGCCGATGGACTGATGCGCCGACAGCAGCACCCCGAGGCTGGGATGGGTCGAGCCCACCAGCATGAGGGCGCGGTTGTAGCCGTACTGGGAAAGCCCCTGGCCGCCGTATTCGCGCGGGATCTTCAGACCGAAACAGCCGAGGTCGGCCAGCGCGCTGACGTAATCGTCGGGGATGCGGGATTGTGCTTCGATCACCGCGCCGTCCATATCCGCGCAGACCGGACGCAGCCGGGCCAGGAATTCGTCGGTGCGGTCGGTGTCCTCGGCGGTGGGACGCGGATAGGGGTGGATCAGATCGAGCCGGAAGCGCCCGAGAAACATCTCCTTGGCGAACGATGGCTTGGCCCAGCCGGTTTCGCGGGATTCTTCGACGAGTGCGCGGGCCTGTTCCTCGGTGGCGTCGACTTTCGCGGTGGTGGCCATATCTGCTCCTCGGAAGTGATCGGGATCACATCCGAGTGTAGGAAAGTCGGTTACCCGCCGGTAGGTCTGGAGCGCAGGTATTTCTACCGGGCTAGGCCACGCTGCGCAGATAGCGGCCGAAATGCGGCACGGTGAACCCGATCGTCCCGCGTTCGGCCGAATAGATCAGGCCCTTCTTGATCAGGCCGTCACGCGCCGGTGACAGCGACGCCGGTTTCCGGCCGAGTTCGGAGGCCACCGCCGAGGTCGCGACCGGGCCGTCGTCGCCGGACAGATCGGCCATCGCACGCATGTACTCGCGTTCGGCCGGGGTCGCGCGTTCATACCGCGAGCCGAAGAAGCCGACCGCGAGTTCCTCCTCGGCGGTCGGCGCCGCGACTTCGACGTCCTCGGCGGTGATCGGGCTACCGGGAGCCTGATCCCAGGTGGCCTTGCCGTAGGCCTGTACGAAATACGGGTAGCCGTCGGCCTTCTGGTAGAGCGCGCGCAAGGCGTCGTCGGTGAACTTCACCTCTTCGCGTTCGGCGGGCGCGATCAGCGCCTTATCGGCCGATTCCCGATCCAGCCGGTCGATCCGGTGATAGCTGAACAGCCGCTCGGAATAGCTCTTGGACGCCGAGAGCACCGCGGGCAGATGTGGCAGTCCCGCGCCGACCACGATCAGCGGCGCCGCGTCCTGGCTCAACTCGTGGCAGGCGCCGCAGATGGCCGAGATATCGGCCGGGCCCAGATCCTGCATCTCATCGATGAAGATCGCGATCCCCACCCCGATATCCGCAGCCAGCGCGGCCGCCTCGATCAGCAGTTCCACCAGGTCGATCTCGATATCGCCGGAATCGGCGCGGCCGGTCACCGCCGGTACGTCGATACCGGGCTGCCAGCGTTCCCGCATGCCCTTGTCGGCGGTGGAGCGCAGTGCGAAGGCCTTGAGGATACCGAGGAAATCGTCCACCCGTTCCGGATTGCGGTGTGCCATCGCGATGGCGCGCACCGCCATGTGCAGCGCCGAGGAGAGTGGGCGCCGCAATTCCTGATCGGGTCTGGCCTCGATCTTGCCGGTGCCCCAGCCGCGCGAGACGGCGGCCGAGCGAAGCTGGTTGAGCAGCACGGTCTTTCCGACCCCGCGCAGGCCGGTGAGCACGACGCTGCGTTCGGGCCTGCCACGCGCGATGCGCTCGAGCACGATATCGAAGGCGTCGAGTTGTTTGCCACGCCCGGCCAATTCGGGCGGGCGCTGTCCGGCGCCCGGAGCATACGGATTGCGCACGGGGTCCATGCCTCGACACCGTAGCGCGTTCGATCAGCGATATCTGGGGATCTCTACGGCGTGTCCTAGATACGGCTATCGGATCATGATCACGCAGCGGCGGCACCGGCGCCGACGGCACCGAAACTAAGCTGGGTTTCCCCGAGGATTGGAGTCACACATGTCCGGCGACGAGGACATTCCCTCCGGCACGGCCGAGGTCGTCGAGTCCTGGGAGGTTCCGGCCGGATCGGTGGTCGCACGCCGGATTCGCGCCAATATTCTGATCGCCATCGAACGCGGCTACGACGATCCGCAGTTGGTGGCCGATCTGGCCGTCGGTCCGCTGGTGATGGCGGTCGGGCAATTGGAGGTCGAGTTGGCCGCGGCGCGGCGCCGGATCGAGGAACTCGAGCGGACGGTCGCCGATATCGCGAGTGGGTCGGCCCCCTCGTGACCACGCGGTGGTCCGGACCTGGGGCTGGTCCGCACCGCCGGTCGTGCCCGCGTCGGGCGAGGGGAGTCCGTGGCCGAGCGGTCAGGGCATTACCGCGCAACCGGATCCGGTGTTGATGCCGGTGCCGACCACGATGATCTGTGGCGGCGAGGGGACTCCCCCTTGCCACGCCAGGATGGCGTGTGTGCCGGGTGTGGCCGGTGTCCAGGTCGTGGTCGCGGTCAGGCCGGTCGGGTTCTTCGGATTCGGATTGAATGTCGCGCCCGTACCGTTATCGCTGAAGTGGACGGGTTGGCCCGGGTTGTCGACCGATGCGGTCACCTGGTACGAGCAGCCGGTCCCGTACGGGGTGCCCAGTCCGATGCTCATCCCCGGTTGCACATTGACGCCGAGCGCCCCCGCTCCCGCGGTCGGCGCCGCGATCGTGAATGCGGCCGCGGCCGCGCCCAATCCGGTCACGGCGATACCGATCCGGGTGCCGCGTCGTCTACGAGCCCTGGTCGATGTGGTTGTACGCATGATTGATCACTTCCATTCGATTCGATCGCGGCCCGATCGGTCCGCTGTATCGAGCATCTGTCCGCTCCGGTTCCGGAACGCGAGTAGATGGCTACGTCAATCGAGGTGATCGACCTACCCCATCGCGGGCGGCCATGGGTGATTGCTGTGCGGATGCCGAGTTGTCCACCACCGCGTACCGAGGTACCTCGTAGCGCTGTGACCAGTTCGGACGCTGGCCCGACTTCGGCATCGGTCGGATAACGGGATCAGTTCGGCGATATCGGTACGTTATTCCGAGGTCGGTTCGGCCAATGATCAGGTTTCGCACTGTGTTTGCATTCGCGTATGCAGTTCGGGGAAAGTCCCTGCTCTGTGCGCTGGACAACATCGCGTCGGCACCGTAATCTTCTCGTGACTTAGTGGAGTCTGTCGCTTCGTCAGAGAGGCGGCGCCACCTGAGTCACCGCTTCATCGTCGGTCGGGATTCGTGGATCTCGGCTGTCGAACCGAGCCTCGACAGGTTGTACCCAGCCTCGTTCGGTCGGCGGTAGAGCACGAAGATCGGAGACGCAGCTCAGTGGGTAAACACAGCTTGCAGCGGGATTCTCGTTTGCCGAATTCCGTCAAGAGTGCGCTCGTCATGGGCGCGGTGGCAGCATCCACAGGGGCCATGCCCGCCATTTCGGCATCGGCGGCCACGATCGACATCCCCGGCGTCGGCAAGTTCGACGTGGACGTTCCGCCCGAGTTCGAGCAGCCGGTGGAACAGCTCAACAATCAGTTGCAGGCCGCGATGGCCCCGCACGCACAGGGCGGGCCGCAGGCCGCCGCCCCGGCGCCGGGAGTCCCCGGTTTCGCCCCGGTGATGCCGGGCATGTTCGACAACTCCCCCGGCGATATCGCCCTCAATGCCGCCAAGACCAAGGTCGGCGCCCAGTACTCCTGGGGCGCGGCGGGCCCGTTCAGCTTCGACTGCTCCGGTCTGGTCCAGTGGGCCTACCGGCAGGCCGGAGTCCAGTTGCCACGCACCAGCTTCGAACAGTCGCACGTCGGCGCTCCGGTGTCGTTCAACGAACTGCGTCCCGGCGATATCGTCATCACCAACGGTGGCGGTCACGTCGGCATCTACGCGGGCGGCGGTCAGCTGCTCAATGCGGTGCAGTCCGGCACCCCGGTCTCCTACACCTCGCTGACCCCCGACGACGTGGTCACCGCACGCCGTATCCTCTGACGAGTGGCCCGCGCCGAACCCGGCAACCAGAACACCGCAGTCCAGGCCCGAGTGGATTCCTGGACGTGGGCGGTGCGCCTGTTCAAAACCCGCTCCGCGGCGGCCGAAGCCTGCCGCGGCGGACATGTCCGCGTCAACGGCGCCACCGCCAAACCCGCCCAGCCCGTCCGGCCGGGTGATGAGGTCCGCATCAGGGTCAGCGGGATCGAACGCATCGTGATCGTCGAGCGCGTCATCAGCAAACGAGTCAGCGCTCCGATCGCCGCACAATGCCTGATCGACCGCAGCCCGCCGCCACCGTCGCGGGAAATCCTGGCCACCATGCCGCGCCGCGACCGTGGCGCCGGTCGGCCGACCAAACGTGAACGCCGCGAAACCGACAGGCTACTCGGGCGTACCGACTGAGCGCGCCATCTCTGAACTCAGAGTGTGCCCGCCGCATACCGGTCCCGGCACGCCGAACGGCGTAGCTTTCCGCTGCTGGTGAGCGGTAGCCGATCGCGGGCGGTCAGCACGATATCCATCGGCGCGATGTCATGGACCGCGGCGACCGCGACGCCGATCCGCCTGCTCACCTCGGCCGCGATAATGCCGGGCGCCGATATCTCCGCGACCAGGACCAACCGCTCGCCGGCGCCGTCATCATGGCCGAAGGCGGCGATCCGCCCGGTCCGCAGTTCCGGTGCGCAATCGGCGACGGTCGCCTCGATATCGGCCGCATGGTGGTTGCGGCCGTCCACCACGATCAGATCCTTGCGGCGGCCCGCGATGAACAGCTGTCCGTCGTACCGGAAACCGAGATCGCCGGTGCGCAGCCAGCGTTCGCCTGTTCCGGGGAGCGTGTTGTCGAAGGTCCGTGCCGATGACCACGGGCTCTCGAAATAGCCGCCGCACACATTCGGACCGGCGACCCAGACCTCACCGACCTCGCCGGGCCCCGAGGCGATGCCGCGATCCGGGTCGGCGATGGCGATTCGCTGCCCCACCGGCGTACCGCAGCCGACCAGCCGCACTCCGCTCGGATCGTCGACGACGACCGCTCGTCCAGCGCCGAGGGCCGCGCGGTCGAACAGCCGTATTACCGGTTCTTCATCGTGGGCGGCGATGGTCACCGGCAGCGTCGCCTCGGCAAGGCCGAATCCGGGGGTGTGGGCCTGATGCCGGAATCCGTTGGCTCGGTAGGTCGCGGTGAATTCGGTGAGAGTGTCCGCTCGCACCGGTTCCGCTCCGTTCAGGATCACCTGAAGTGCGGAGAGATCGAGGTTCGCGCGTTCGGCTGGAGTTGTCTGTGAAATCGCCAGGGACAAACCGAAATTCGGGGTGGCGGTCGCACCGGCACGGTAGTCGGCGCAAGCGCGTAGCCAGCGTGCCGGGCGTTTGACGAATTCGGTCGGGGCCATGGTCACGGCGGGCACACCGGAATACAACGGCAGCGACAGACCGAATACCAGACCCATATCGTGGAAGAACGGTAGCCAGGACACGATGGGCGCCGATCGCGTGGGCGGCAGTGCGGTGCGCAATTGTTTCAGTGCGGCAGCCAGATTCGCATGCGTCACCTCGACACCGGTGGGTGTGCGTGTGGAGCCTGAGGTGTACTGGAGGTAGGCCGTATTCTCGGCGCGGACCTGCGACACCGTCGGCGATTCGGGATTCGTGGCCGGGTGGCCGGTAGCGGGGAACTCGACGGCCACGGTGTGGATGCGATCGCAAGCCGAGGCTGTGCGGTGATCACCCGCGCCGATCAGCGCGACAGTCGGTCGAGCATCGGCAAGCACGGATTCCAGCCGCTCCGAATCATTGGGGCGTGTCATCGGAAACAATGGCACGGCAATGCGTTCGGCATAGAGACAGGCCAGAAAGGCGATCGGATAGGTCGATCCGTGCGGGCACATGATCGCGACACGGTCACCGGGCGCGCTGATATCACGCAGTATCCGCGCATAGTGTCGCGCGTACTGATCCAGCTCGGCATAGGTGAGTGTCGTGGGATCGTATTCGGTTCCCCGATAGCGTAATTCGATGAAAGCGGTCGCTCCCGGACGGTCGCGCGCATGGCGAGTGACCTGCTCGGGTAAAAGGTCCGAAGCCGTCGTCATGAGATCCGGTCGGCGGGTTCGATCCGCTCGGCCAGCGCGGCCGCGAGGGTTTCGACAGTCGGATGTCGGAACAATTCGGCGGTCGCGATACGGATATTCAGCTCCTGTTCCAGCGCGCGCCGCATCTCCACCGCGAGGAGGGACGTCAACCCCAGATCGTTGAAATCGGCGGTGGTGTCCACATGTTCGAACGCGATACGCAACGTCGTCGCCAGGACCCGGCGTATCAGCGGAATCAACGGCTCGGGCTCCTCCACCCGGTATGCGTGCGGCGCGAGGCGTCGGGCGAGCGGTTCGTACCCATGGCTCTTCGGGCGTGCACCGGATGCCTTCCGCTGGTCGGCGGCAGGCAGGCTACCCGGCGTGAGAGGGGATTCCAGGTCGGGCCGGGGACCCAACAGCTGCGCCAGACGTATCGCGACCGGTGACCGGTCGGCGGTCGGCCGGTAGTCCATCGCCACCAGATGCGGCGCCTGATGGCCGATGGCCTCCTGCAACAGCTCGGCGCCGCGCGCACCGTCGAAGGGCACGATGCCCGCGAGCCGCAGATGCTGGGCCCCACCTGCCCCTTCGGACAGACCCGAATCCCACAGACCCCAGCCGATACTGGTGATCCGGCGGCGCGGATAGCAGTGCGCGAGAGTGTCCATGGCGGCGTTCGCACAGGCGTAGGCGGCTTGGCCGGGGGCGCCGAACGCGCCGGTCGCCGAGGAGAACAGCAGCACGAAATCGGTGGGATCGGTGGCGGTGAGTTCGATGAGATTGGTGGCGGCGGCCAGCTTCGGCGCGAACATCCGATCCAACTGTGCGGTCGTGACATCCTCGATGAGGGCGTCCTCCAACGCACCAGCGGCATGCACCACACCGCGGATGGTGGAACCGCATTCGCGAATATCGCGCAGTGCGTGATCGAGATCGGTCCGGTCGGCGGTATCGCAGCGCACCACCACGATGCGATCCTCCAGACCGTCCAGCAGCGGTGGCACCGGGCGCGGCGCCCGCGTGGGCACCACCACATCGCGCGCACCGCCGTCGAGCAGCCAGCGCACCGCCACCGAACCGAGCGCACCGAGCCCGCCCGACACCACATAGGTGCCGTGCGGGTCGATGGTGGCGGGCAGCGGCTGCGGATCGGCCGCCACGAACCTGCGGATTGCGGCCCCGTCCGCCATGAGTCGCACTTCGGTCGGCACTCGCGGCGACGGGTCGGTGATGAAGCGGGCGAGCGTTTCCGGGTCGGCTGCCTCGTCGGCCCACACCAGCCGCAGCGTCCGCCCCGATTCCAGCTGCACCGAACGCAGCAGACCCGCGACACCACCGGCCGCGCTCAGCTCGGCCCCGCGCTCATGACCGGGACGCGGAACAGGCAGCACCATCGTCAGCGATGCGGCGGCCGGACTCCGCACCACCCGCCGCACCAGATCCAACACCCGTCCGATCCGATCAACGACGGCCCCTGCTCCCGATGCGACGGGTTCCGCGCCGTCCGTGGGCCACACCACCACGACAGCCGTACGCGCGGCCGCCGTCCGCCCCGCCAGCACCGCGTCCACGATCGGGCCCGCCGCGTCGACCTCCCGCGCGACCCGTTCACTGGGCAGCAACCGATCCAACACCCGTGTCAGCCGAACCGCAGCATCCGATTCCCCGACCACCAGCGTCCGCCGGAGATCGGCAACCGGATCGCGAGATCGTCTCGGCTCCACCGAAGTGAGCGAGAGTGGTTCCCACACCTCGCGCCACCAGATGTTCGGTGTGCCCCCGTGCTCCGGCGCGGTGTGATCGGCCGAGCCGATCGAGAGGTGCCCCGTCCGTGTCGGCGACTGGCCGATGCCGCGCGACAAGGCGTGAATCGCCCGATCTGCCGGGCGGTCCGACTGTGGTCCCGGGCGAAATCCTGTCGGGTGCTTGGTGCGCCCGTCGACGGCTATCGGCGGAATCGGCTGCCAGGGATCGAAGTCGAGGTCGGCGGGGATATCACTGGCGTGCCCGGCGCTCGCACGCGCGTGGTCGCCACTGGAGAGCGCGGGTGCATGCGCGCGAGTTCCCGGAATCGCGGGCCGACCCGCGGGTTCGTGGGACGGCCGGGTGAAGCGGATCTGGACGCCGGTGAGGGCGAGGGCGGGAGCACCGTGCTGGTCGGTGGCGATGACGTCGCCGATGAGGCCGGAGGTGGTGCGGGTGCGCAGCAGGGCGTGCGCTTCGTGGATGCGGCAGTCCGGCGCCGGTGACAGCCAGGCCGAGCCGATGGCGATCGGCAATGGGGTGGCGTCGGCGGGCAGTGCGGTGTGCTCTAGGGCGGCCAGCAGTTGCAGGCAGCCGTCGATGGTCGCGGTGTGTTCGATATCGGCCGCGGTGAAAGCGCCGATGGCGCGTTCGCGGCCGCCCGCGATGGCGCGTAGCGGCCGGAACGCCGGGCCGTATTCGAGTCCGCGCTCGCGCAACGCCGCGTAGAACGCGGTGGGGGCGATGACCCGCAAACCACTGCGACCAGCCCGATTGGCATCGACCACCCGCATCCATGCGATGATGTCACCGGGTGTGGGGTCATCGGTGAGCCGTGCTTTAGCCAGCGTTCCGGCACCCGGGGCCTCCGCCCGCACACTTGCCGATTCGCGCCGGTACACCACCTCGGCCGTCGCGTCGGCCGCGAGCGGCTGGTGCACGACCACCTCGGTGATCGTCGACCGGCCCGATTCCCGCGCCAGCTGGATGAACCGCCGCAACCAGTAGGCGGCGGGTACCAGTGGCACACCATCGACCACATGCTCGCCGAGATCGTCCGCGCGCACCGGTGCGGCACCGGTGACCAAGGGAAACCGGCGCCGCCGCCACTGCCTGCGCGGTACACCGTCGAAACGGCCCTGCGTCGACCAATCCACCGATCGGCCTTCGAGATACAGCTGCGCGAGACAGGTCAGCAGGCCGGTCGCCTCATCCTCGCGGGTGGTCGCGGGATGGGCGGACGCACCGAAATCCGGCTGATCGCGCACCGCCGGGGTCAGCAGTGGATGCGGGCCGATTTCCAGCACCGTCGTCATCCCGGTCTCCGCGGCGCCGTCCAGTGCCCGCGCGAGTTCGACTGTGCCCCTGACATTATCGAGCCAGTACTGCGCGCCCATGGCGTCGGAGGTGATCACGTGTCCCGCGTACGCGGTGGAATGCACCGGCGTATGCGGGACGCGCGCGACGATATCCTTGATGGCCGCGCCGAACTCCGGCAGCACCGCCTCGACCTGCGGACTGTGCGCGGCGAACTCGACCGCGACCCGCCGCGCGAAGATCCCGCGCCGCCGGGCCCGCCGCACCACGGTGTCCACCGCACGCAGCTCCCCCGACACCACCACCGACCGCGGCCCGTTGATCGCCGCGATCCCCACCGAGGCGCGCAGCGGCTCCACCATCAGCGCCACCTGCTCCGCCTCGGCCTCCAGTACCGCCATCGCACCGCGACCGTCCAGCCGGGCGAGCGCCCGGCTGCGCGCGACCACCACCCTGGCCGCATCGTCCAGCGTCAACGCCCCGCTCACCGCGGCGGCCGCCACTTCACCGAGGCTGTGTCCGGCCACCGCGTCGGGCCGCACGCCGAGCGCGGTGAGCAGTTCGGCCATCGCGATCTGATAGGCGAACAGTGCGGGCTGTACGAAGTCCGTTGCGCTCCGGTCGGTTCCGTCTCCGCCGAACCCGCGGCGCGGTGTCCACACCCGTGGCCCGCCCGCTTCCGCGACGGCATCGGCAGCGGCGGTGAGGGCCTGCGCGAACACCGGATAGCGCGCGGCGAGCACCCGCCCCATCCGCGCATGCTGCCCACCCTGGCCGGAGAACAGGAACAGCAGTCCGCCGGGGCGTCTGCGTGTGGTCGGGCCGATCACCCGCGGATCGGACGCACCCGCCGCCAAAGCCCGCAGCCGCGTCACGGCGTCCTCGCGGCCATCGGCGAGCACCGCCGCCCGTGCGGATTCACCGATGCGTCGGGCCGATCCAGTGGCCAAGGTGGGCAAGGAAATCCGGTCCGCGCGAAGGTTCGCGGTCGGTGCGGTCCACCCGACCCTGGGCCCGGTCGCTGGGTGTGGATTGCTCGACCGGGGCGAATGCGCTGGATCGCCGACCTCGGACAAGGGCTCGAACGGAGGCGACAGCTCTCCCGCGCTCGATACGGGATCGGCCATATCGCGACCCGACTCGATATCGAACTTCTCGATCTCACCAGCTGGCCGCGGACTGTCCCCATGGCTGAACCAGTCACCGGGAGTATCCGGTTCGCTGACATCGAAGCTCGCCGGATCGACCATCCGCGCCATCAGCAGCGCCGCTTCTCGCAGATCGTCCGCATCACGCCCCGTCAACGGAATGAGAAATGGTGGATCCAACTCTCGGACCGCCACCCGCGCCGCCGCGCCGCGCAGCGCGACGTGCGCGTTGGTTCCGCCGAAACCGAACGAGCTGACCCCGGCGTACCGCTCGGTGACCGGTACGCCACCCCAATCGATCGGCACGTCCGGTACCCGCAGCCCACGTTCCTCGAGGCGCAGCAGGGAGCTGGGCGACACGAAATTCGCGGTGGGCGGGATGGTTCCGTGATGTACCGCCAGCGCCGCCTTGATCAGCCCGCAGACACCGGCCGCCGCCTCCAGATGCCCGACACCGGACTTCAACGAACCGATCCACGTGGTGCGATCGGCCTTGCCGCGCACTTCGGCCAGGGCGCCGATCTCGACCGCGTCACCCAGAGCGGTCCCGGTGCCGTGGCATTCGAGATAGCCCATGACGTCGGGGGTGGTGCCCGCCCGCGACCACGCAGCCCGGATGACCTCGCGCTGCGCCCGCCCGTTCGGCGCGTACAACCCGTTGGACCGCCCATCGGAACCGACGGCGGAGCCGGCGATCTCGGCGTAGACGCGGTTCCCCTCGCGCATCGCGTCGGCACTGCGTTGCAGCACGACGACGGCGCACCCCTCACCGCGAACGTACCCGTCGGCGGCCGTATCGAACGGTGCGCAGCGGCCCTCGGGGGAGAGGAACCCGGCCTCGGCCAGATAATCGGTGGTATGCGGCAGCAGTGTCAGATTCACGCCGCCGACCACCGCGAACGGCACCGCGGGATCGGCGAGCATCCGCACCGCGAGGTCCACCGCGACCAGCGATGACGAACAGGCCGTATCGATCACCATGCTCGGCCCGCGCAGGTCGAGCACATAGGACAGCCGATTGGCGATGATGCTCGCCGCCGAACCGGTCACCGCGTACGGCGGATCGTATCCGCCGCGTCCGAGCACCATCCCGCCGTGCTCGAATCCGCAGGCACCGACGACCACCGCCGCGGCCGAACCCGCTGCGCGATAACCGATCCCCGCATCATCGAGCGCCTCGACCGCCACCTCCAGCATGATCCGCTGCTGCGGATCCATCAGTGCGGCCTCCCGGCCGGAGATGCCGAACCATTCGTTGTCGAACCGGTCGATATGTGGCAGATAGCCGCCGCGTCGATGCCCCGCCCGGCCCTCCGGTGGCATCCCGGTGGCGTCGCGGCCGTCGAGCAACAGTCGCCAGAGTTCTTCGGCGCCATCGGCTCCGGGCAGTCGGCAGCCGATTCCGATGACCGATATCGGCGGCGAGGTGGAATGGGATGCGGTCATCGCATGAGGGAGTCGACCAGTTGTTCGATATCGGGATGGTCGTACAGTGCGGTGACCGGCACCTCGACGCCGAACGCGTCTTCCAGATGCGCGCTCAACCGGGCCAGTTGCGCGGAACTCAGACCGAGGTCGGCGAACGGGGCGGTGGTGCTGATCCGCGACCGGTCGACAGCGAGTATGTCGGCGATGACGGCGACAGCGGTACCGGTCAGTGCGGTGCGGCGAAGCGGACGGCGAAGAGGTTGGCCACCTTGCTGATTCGCCCGCATCCGTCCTCCCTCCCCGACTCATGTATCGGCGGCCGCTATCGCGGCTGGTACCCACGCGATTATGCCGGAGAATCCGGTGTCGGCAAGGTGCGATCCGTGCTGTCCGCGCGCCCTTTCGCCGACACGCCGGAAGGTCTACCGTGACAGCCGTGGCCGATATCCGCGAAGGGCGAATTCCGACCGTACCGACCCTGCTGCGCTGCTGTGCCGCGCTGGCCGCGACGCCGCCTCGGCTGCTGCGTCCGCGCCGCCCGGATCCGGCCTTGCTGGCGAGTATCGAGCAGGCGCCGCTACCCCCGGATCGGGTGCGCGTCGGGCTACGGGTGATCCCGCAGGCGACGTTGGCCGCGCCCGCCACCATCGTCGCCGAAGGGGTGCGCAGCCTGCGTGAACTCCCGATGGCGATGGGGTCGTATCTGGTGGAACATCCCAGCGCCCGTTTCCTGGTCGATCCGGCGCTGTGCGCCGACCCGCACAGTCGCGTGCTACCCGGTCTGCCGTTCCCCATCCCGATGCTGGTGGCCCCCGATAAGCCGGTGCTCGGCCTGTCCGACGCCCTGGCCGCCCGCGATATCGCCGTCGCCGATATCGATTTCGTACTGCCGACCCATCTGCATTGGGATCACGTCTCCGGGCTGCTCGAACTCCCGGCTTCGGTCGAGATCAAGTTGCCCGCGGCGGAATTGGATTGGGCGACCACCGGCCCACACGCGCCCATGTCGGTGGTGCGGGCGACGCTCGACAACCGCCCGTGCGCCCCGTTCGAACTCGACGGTCCACCGGTACTGACCTTCCACCGCAGCAAGGACCTCTTCGGCGACGGATCGGTGGTGCTGGTCGATCTGGCGGGCCACACCCCCGGCAGCATCGGTGTGCTGCTGGCCGTCGACGACGGCTCCCGCGTCCTGCTGGCCGGTGACGCCGTCTGGAACAAGCTCCAGATCGAGCTGATCCGCGAAAAGGCGCCCATGCCCGGCCTGCTCTTCGACGCCGATCGCGACGCCACCTTCGCCACCATCCACCGCCTACACGCCCTCCCCGACGGCATCGAAGTCGTCGCCGCCCACGACCACGACGCGGTCATGGCGCTGGCGGCCCGCCACCACTGAGTCCCGCCGCCGACCGATCAGTCTCCGGCCATCGCTGCGGGCGTCGCGGTGCTCGGTGAGCCGTGCCCGCGTGCCTCGCCGAACCACCGTCGAAGCGCCGACCGCAGACCGTCCGAGTACTCGGCAGACGCTTCGGCCGGCGAACAAGCCCACGCGACATACGAATCCGGCCGCACCAGCAGCACATCGGGTAGATCGCCCTTTGCATCGACTCGTCCGGTGACGACATCCACCCGATCGCCCCACCCCGCGGCCACCTCTCGACCCGCCGTCCCATCGCCCGAATCCAGCAGTAGTGGACGGCCGTTGCGAACCAACTCGGCCAGCCGCACAGTCCGCTCCCGCAGGTGAACGAGCAGATCGGGTGCGAAGTACCCGACCAGCGGATGCGGATCATCGATACCCATGTCATAGCGCGTATCGGTGCCCGCGATCAGGTCGGCCAGTCTGCGCACCGTCGATTCGTCGGTCAGCAGTTCGCCGACGACCTCCCGCAGTGCGGTGGTATCGCTGCCAGGCGCCACCAACGCCGACTGCGCCTGCGCCGAAATGATGGTGCGCTCGGCGACCTTCCTGCGTTCGCGGTCGTAGCTGTCCAACAGGTGTTCCGGCGCCCGGCCGTCCAGCGCTGCCGCCAGCTTCCAGCCCAGATTGATCGAATCCTGGAGTCCGACATTGAGTCCAGGCCCACCCATCACCGAGAAGACGTGCGCGGCATCGCCGACGAGGAATACCCGCCGGTCGCGGAACCGATCGGCCATCCTGGTGTTTCCGCCGACCAGCCGCCGCAGCAGATGCGGTCCATCGCCGGTGGGTGGGGTCAGCGGGATATCGACACCGAGCACGCGGGCGATGCTGGCCTGCATCTCATCGAATGTCATGGGCTCGTCGGTCTCGGGCTGATCCTGTTCGCTGGTGCTGATGAGCGGCGGATGCCCAGGGAACGGAGCGTAGGCGAAGCCGCCGCTGTCGGTGCGGATCGGCAGAAATGGTCGGATCACACCGGAGCCGGGGATGCGTAGACCCCCGGTGGCCGGGTCGACCCACTCGGGCGGCACCGTCGCGTGCACGGTGCGCGCGGTGGTCCGGTCGTAGCTGACACCGGGGAAGTCGATGCCGGAAAGCTTGCGGATCGCACTGTGCGCACCGTCCGCACCGACCAGATATCTGGCCCGGATCTGTTCGCGTTCGTCGCCGTCGGCGACCTCGACGGTGACATGGTCCTCATCCTGGGTGAGACCGACGACCTCCGAACCACGTCGGATCTCGACGCCGAGTTCATGGGCGCGTTCGCTCAGCGCCGCCACCAGTCGAGCCTGCGGTACCGGCAGGTTGTACACCGGGCTGTGCGCGAGCAGACCGAGGTTCAAGGGCATCGCCGCGAACATGAAGTACGCCGAATTCGGCTGTGGGGCGGCGCTGTCTCCGCTGATGGCGGAGTACAGCCCGCGGCGGTCGAGCATCGGGACCACCTGTCCGACCAGACCGTTCGCCTTGGGTTCGACGCTCGGTTCGGCGAGCCGTTCCAGCACGATCGGCCGGATACCGGCCAGGCTCAGCTCGCAGGCCAGCATCAGCCCGGTCGGGCCCGCGCCTGCGATGACGATATCGGTGATCAAAAGGTTCTCCTCATGGCGGCGCTCATGGCACGGGGAATCCGGCGGCCAGCCGGTCGAAGGCCTCGCGTAGCAGCGGTCCGACCGGTCGCGGCGGGTCGGACCGCTGACTGTGGTCGACGGCGACGGTGCACGCCGCGCCGACCATCGCGGCCACGAGATCCGGGTACAGATCGTGGTCCGGGTCGGTGTCGGTGCGTTCGGCGATGACGATGGCGAGTTCGCGCTGGGCGATGGCGCCCGCCTCGAGGACCGCGCGCTGCACGGCAGGTTCGGCCAGCATGGTGCGCACGCCGGCGACCCAGCGGGCATCGGCGTGCGAGGCGTCGAACATGTCGTGGCCCAACGCGAATCGGTCCTGCACCGCGGCGGAGATGGCCTCCCACAGTGGTTCGCTCGCGGGCCGCTCGCGCAGTTCCTCGGCGATCTGGCGCATTCGCTCGAGATGTCGGGAGGCGATGGCCTCGGCCTTGTTGGCGAAGTAATTGCGGAAGGTGCGCACCGAGACCCCAGCGGATTCGGCGATGTCTTCCACCGTCACCTCGGCCCAGCCGCGTTCGGCACACAGGGAGATGGCGGCGTGGCTCAAGGTGAGGCGGGTTTCTCGTTTCTTGCGTTCACGCAGGCCCGGTTTCGGCATGCCGCCAACCCTAGATAAAAATTGCCTAATAGGCAATATTGCCTATTAGGCAATGAAGGCCGGGCCCGCGTTGGTCCGCCGGGCGGCGGGACTCGATCCGGCGAATCAGCCCACGACGACGGTTTCCGCCAGCCGTGCGGTGATCAGGTCCTCGGCCTCGCCGACCATGCGCTCGATGAGTTCGGCACAGGTGGGGATGTCGTGGATCAGGCCCTGGCACAGGCCGACCGACCAGATGCCCGCATCCAGATCGCCCTCGTCGAAGACGCGGCGGCCACGCGCGCCGGCGACGAGATCGCGGACATCCTCGAAGGTGCCGCCCGCCTTTTCGATCTCGACCACCTTGCGGCTGATCTCGTTATCGGCCACGCGGGCGGTATTGCGCATGGTGCGGAAGATGAGCTGGGTGTCGCGCTCACTGCCCGCGACGATCCGCTCCTTGACCTTGTGGTCGATGCACGACTCCTGGGTGCACAGGAAACGGGTGCCCATATTGACCCCGTCCGCGCCGAGCGCCAGCGCGGCGACCAGGCCGCGGGCGTCGGCGATACCGCCGGAGGCGATCATCGGGATGCTCAGTTCTCGCGCGGCGGCCGGGATCAGCACCAGGCCGGGGACATCGTCCTCGCCAGGGTGACCGGCGCATTCGAACCCATCGATGCTGACGCCGTCCACGCCGATCCGTTCGGCCTTGAGTGCGTGCCGCACGCTGGTGCACTTGTGCAGCACCTTGATGCCCGCGTCCCGGTAGTACGGCAGGAATGGTTCCGGGTTGCTGCCCGCGGTTTCCACGATGGTGATGCCGCTGTCGATGATCGCCTGTACGTATTCGGCGTACGGGGGCGGGTTGATCGAGGGCAGGATGGTCACGTTGACGCCGAACGGTTTATCGGTCAGCTCCCTGGTGCGCGCGATCTCGCGGCGCAGATCCTCGGGCGTCGGTTGGGTGAGCGCGGTGATGAAGCCGAGCCCGCCCGCATTGGCGACGGCCGCCACCAGTTCGGCGCGACCGACCCACATCATGCCGCCCTGCACGATCGGATGTTCCACGCCGAAGGTCTCGGTGAACCTGGTCCGCAGCATTGCGCTTCTCCTCTGCTCATCGCGGGCGCACCCGCTCTCGGGGGAGATCGTGGCATGTGAATCATGCTCACGACAAGATGGAAGTGAGTCGTGATTCGCATGCGAACTCGATATCGCTGGTTGCTTCGACCGGCTTGTCGAGTCGGATAAACGCCGATCTAGCTGGAGATTTGTTGCGCGGCTCCCCGCTGGCTCCGGAAGTGGAGGATTAACGCAGAATCGGCCCCGCGAATCCTTGTTGAGAGGTAAGTTACTTGTTATTCTTCGCACAGGTTGAGCCCGTCACCACCGTCGGACGCTCCGACGGCCACCGTGCGGGAGAGGAGTGCCTGGGATGACCACCGGTGTGCAAGCGTTGGACGAGCCGATCAGATCGCGGCGCAACCATTGGAACAATCAGATCGCGACCCATGCGGTCATGCGGCCCGACGAGGTCGCGGTGCGGTTCCGTGGTGCCGACACCACCTGGCGGCAGCTGCACGAACGCTCGCTGAAATTCGCCGACGCGCTGGCCCGCCGCGGCGTCGGCTTCGGTGACCGGGTGCTGATCCTGGCGCTGAACTACCCCGAATACCTCGAAACCGTCTTCGGGATCAACGCGCTCGGCGCCATCGCGGTCCCGGTGAACTTCCGGCTCACTCCGCCCGAGGTCGCCTATATCGCCGCCGACAGCGGCGCGAAGGTGATCGTCACCGACACGGTGCTGCAACCGCTGGCCGCCGCCGTCCGCGCGCAGACCCCGTCGCTGGAGAACTGTGTCGTCATCGGCGGGCAGTCCGGTGACGGTGTGCTCGGCTTCGACGATCTGCTCACCGAAGAGGGCCGGGCGCACACTCCCCTCGACCTGCCAGAGGACACGCCGAGCCTGATCATGTACACCTCCGGCACCACGGGCAGCCCGAAGGGCGCGGTCCTGTCCTACGCCAATATGAACGCGCAGGCCCTCACCTGTATCCGGGCGCTGGCCATCGATCAGGAGTCGATCGGCTTCTGTACCTCGCCGCTGTTCCATATCGCCGGTTTGGGCAGCCTCGCACCGTATTTCGTGGTCGGTGCGAAAACGGTGCTGCATCCGCTCGGCGCCTTCGACGCCACCGAATTCCTGGATGCGATCGAAGCCGAACAGGCCACCACCGCGTTCTGTGTGCCCGCCCAATGGCAGCTCATCTGCGCCGAACCGACGGTCACCGAGCGCAAGCTGGCGCTGAAGGCGCTCAGCTGGGGCGCCGCACCCGCCTCGGACACCGTCCTCCAGGCCATGGCCGACTGCTTCCCGGACGCGTTCAATGTCGCGGTCTTCGGCCAGACCGAGATGTCGCCCATCACCTGCGTGCTCGACGGTAAGGACGCGATCCGCAAACTGGGTTCGGTCGGCAAACCGATCCCGACCATTCAGGCCCGCATCGTCGACGACGAGATGAACGATGTCGCACCGGGTGAGGTCGGTGAAATCGTGTATCGCGGGCCGACTCTCATGCAGGGCTACTGGAACAAGCCGGAGGCCACCGCCGATGCCTTCGCCGGCGGCTGGTTCCACTCCGGTGATCTGGTCCGCCAGGACGAGGAAGGCTTCATCTATGTGGTGGACCGCAAGAAGGACATGATCATCTCCGGCGGCGAGAACATCTACTGCGCCGAGGTGGAGAACGTGCTGTTCGCCCATCCGGGTATCCGCGAGGCGGCGGTGATCGGCCGCCCGCACGAGAAATGGGGTGAGGTGCCGGTCGCGGTGGTTGCGCTCGCCGATCCGGATGCCGAACTGACCCTCGCGGAGTTGGAGCCGTTCCTCAACGAGAACCTGGCCAGGTACAAGCATCCGAAGGAACTGGTGGTCGTGGCGGAGCTGCCACGCAATGCCAGCGGCAAGGTCGTGAAAGTCGAGCTGCGCAACAGTCATTCGTAGGTTTCACGTGAATCGTTCCCGCCGCCAGCGCTCGTGACGGCGGGAACGGTGGTGCTGCACCCATCTCTGCGCGACAACGAGTTTCGTGCGGGATGGGTGCACCTATCAGTGCGCGGGTGTCGGCTCAGATCATGTTCTTGTTGGTCATCCAACGCATGACCTGCCAACCGCAGAACACCGGCAGCCAGCAGGTGAGCACGCGGTAGAGCAGCACCGACGGCACGGCGATCTCGATGGGCAGACCGAAGGTCGCCAGACCACCGATCAATGCCGCCTCCACCGCGCCGACACCACCGGGGGTCGGCGCCGCCGATGCTAGCGTGCCACCGATCATGGTGACGATCGTGACCGTGACGAAGGTCGTCCCGCCGCCGAAGGCCTCCACACTGGCCCACAGCGCCAGCGCCTGGCCGAGCGTCAGGGCGGCACATCCGGCGATGATGATGGCGAACCGCTTCGGATCACGCGCCAGATCGGTCAGCTCGCCGAGCACCTCCTGTAGCTGCGGCCGCACCGAATTATTGAGCCAGCGACGCAGTTTCGGCACGAACATGAAGGTGCCGATGATGCCGACGCCGACCCCGGCGAGCAGATAGAGAATCGTCGCGTCCGGTACGAAATGCGAGAGATCGGCCGATGTGCCCGCGGCGATACTGAAGAACACCAGCAGGCCGATATGGGTGATCACCTGCACCGCCTGCTGCAACGCCACCGCGGCCGTCGCACGGACCGCACCGAGGCCGCCCTTTTGCAGGAACCGCACGCTCAACGCGAGACCGCCGACGCGCGCCGGGGTGGTCGTCGCGGCGAAGGTATTGGCGATCTGCATGATCACCAGATTGCGGAAGCTCACCACCCCCGAGGCACAGGCCCACAGGGCGGCGGCGGTGCCGATATAGGTCAGCGATGACAGCGCGAGACCCGCGAAAGCCCACCACCAGTTCGCGGTGCGCAGCTGGCTGAAGAAGGTCGGCACGGCGCTGATGAACGGATACGCCACGTACACCAGGCCGATCAGCAGGACCAGCTGGATGATGCTCTTGCGGCTGAACCGGGTGATCTGCTCGGCCTCGATGCGGTCCTGGCCGGTCTGCTTACGCACCTCCTCGCGAGTGCCGGACAGCACCGACTTCCAGTCCGGCACCGATTTACGAATCCCCGACGGCATCCCCGATCTGGTCAGCCTGCGCGATGCGGTGAGCACCGATTTTTCACCGAGGCCAGCGATCGCCGCGCGCACCGCGGCTTCCTGGCCGAAGATGGACGCCGTCGTGACCAACAGCTGCGCGACATCGGACTGCACCTGTGCGTCGGTGGCGCCGAGTTCGGCGCCGACGAATCCGCCGAACCGGGCGACGCCGTCCTCGACGCGGATCTCGTCGGGACGCAGATCGCCGACCGCGATCTGTCGGCGGTGCAGGGAGTCCAGCGATTGCCACAGCCCCGGCAATACCTGCTCGTCCAACTCGGCCAGCGCCTGGCCGCGCGGCACCGTATGCGCGTACAGCATCCACCCGCGATCCAGCGACGCCACCGCGACCGGTGCATGCGCGGCCATTCCCAGATCGCCGATCGCGATGGCCATCAGCGCCCGATGTTCGACCGCCCGGTGCATCGAACCGTGCAGTGGGGCGGTCTCGCTGGACCGGAAGTTGAGCCAGCGCCACACCTGCCGCAACGCGCCGTGGCTGCGCTGATTCTTTCCGTACAGCTCCACCGTGAGCAGCCGCTCCGGCCCGGCGACGGCCGCCGACAGCATCAGCGGTCCCGGACCAGATGGCCGCACCACGGTGACCGCGGTGACGGTGAACCCGCGCTTGGCCAGTACTCGCACGGCGGCCTCGAGCGGAACTTCCAGCGCGGGGGTGCCCACCACGAGCACGATCACCGCGCCGACCAGCCACCCCACCGCGAGCCCGAACATGGCGCGCGCGGGCACGACGGTACTGACCACCAGATGGATCGGCGCGAACGCCAGCAGTAGAAACCACATCCAGCGTCGGGCCCGCACCGGCAGCCACGGACTCGATACCGTGAGCACCGCGGCCAACATCGCGATCCAGCGCGGATCGTCGAGGAACTGCTGGAGGAAGGTGTTGTCGAGTTTATCGGGCACCTGGAAATGCCATTTCGGCGCCGACAGACCGGTGCCGGTGATGGAGAGCAGCAGCCCGGCGACCAGGCCCGCCGCGGCGTATCCGGCCAGTAGTTTCCACTGCCTGCCGAGCACGAGTTCGATCAGAATGGCGAACGGCAGGATCAGAATGGCGATGCCGTAGAGCAGATAGACCAGATTGGCCTGATCGGGATTGAGCACTCCGACGATGGTCGATACCGAACGTTCCAGCGCCAGCCATTCCGGCCGGGTGATCACCGAGCCGGCGATCACCACCCCTACCCCGATCGCGGCGAGTACGACACGAACGATGTCACTGGTGCGCCTGGTCAACGGTTGCAGCAGGCTGCCCGTGACCGGGATGTCCCGCCCATCGACTCGCATGTCGTATCGGTACTTTCGGATCGAGTTGAAGCTACGTCGGCCACCCTCGCTCACTGCACGTGAGTATGCAGGAGGCCGACGCGGACGATACACACCAACACGCCGCACCGATGTCCACCGATCGGTTGCCCGCGCGGGCGCGAGGTGGTATCGGCGGTGCGCCGAGCCCGCCCCATAGCGGTTCCGTCGCACGGCCCCGACGGCGATCGGTTTCTCGACGCAGGGACGTCCGCATAGCGAGTATGCGCCGGGATTCGTCCCGCTCCGGTGTGGACCGAACTCACGCCCCGGTCAGACGAGCATGCCGACCGACCGGCGGCCCTTCCGGTGGGACCACACTGAACACGGTGCCCGTCATCTCGCCGCTGTCGAGTTCGACGATGGAGCGTACGACCTTGCTGGTGGGAATGGAGCGAGGGAAGGCGTCGGGCGCGATCGCGTTGACTCGCACGCCGAACTCGTCGAACTCGTCGGCCAGATGACGGGTCAGCTTGTTGAGTGCGGCCTTGGAGGTGCCGTACAGGGTCTGACCGCCGAACACCTCCGGCCCGGACATGCTGGACACATTGACGACATTGCGGTTGTTCGCGCGGTTGGCCGCATCGTCGTGCAGCCAGGACCGCTGCGCCAGCCGGGTCGCCAGCCGCAGCGGCACCTCGACATTCAGCGTGAACACCGGTGCGAACGCGTCGAGCGCGGCGTCACCGTCGACGACGCCGAGCGGGTGCAGCGTCATATCGGCCGCATTGTTCACCAGCAGATCCACCCGGCCGAACCGGGCAAGCGCCAGATCGACGACCCGTTCGGGCTCACCCGGCTCGGCCAGATCCGAGTGCACGACGAAGACCCGCGACTCGTTCTGCGCAACCGCGCGGTCGGGGTCGAGCGGGTCGACGAACCACTCGTGCTGCGAGGGCGCCGCCGGTACCCGGTTCCGGCACACCGCGACGATGTCGTAGTGGGTGTAGGTGGCGCGACAGAAGGCATCCCCGAGCCTGCCGCCGGCGCCGGTGATCAGGCAGACGCGACGCTCACCACTGGACAATGCGGTCTCCTCCCCAACGCCGCACCACATCGGCCTTCGGCCGGTGCAGCCACATCACCACACAGTTGCGTTCGGCGGTATTGGCACCGGCGAAGGCATGCCATGAGCGCGGCGTGCATTCGAACATCACCATCGAGTTGTTCAGCGGCGGGACCGCTTTGACCGCCCGCGCTCCGCGCTCACCCCGGCTGAACAGCGCGGTTTCGCCGCCGTCGCCCGGCTCCCACGGCGAGTTCGCCAGATAGAACAGCAGGGTGACCGCGCGAACGGTCTCCCTGGCCTCGACGCCGTCGGCGCGCCTGCCCGTCTTCGTCTCCACGGTCGAATCGGGGACGCGCACTTCGCCGGGCCCCGGTGCGGCACCGGAGAACCAGGCCGGCGCGAGATCGTTGTGCGGCCAGCCGCGCGGGCTGCCGACCGGATGGCAATGCAGCGAGGCCTCGATGTCACCGGTCGCCGCGACCCCGGCGACGCCGGCGATCGTGTCGTGCCATTCACGGGACTGGAACACCGCCAGCGGTCCGTCACGCAGTTCGGTGAGCCGCAGGCCGGTGGCGCCGTACCCGTCGGCGACCTTGCCGAACCGGTCAGGATGGTCTTTGCGCGCTCGCTCGAACTCGTCGGCGAGGCGTCGATAGAATTCCGGCGCGAATACATCGCGCGCGTAGACATGCGGAAACGGCTCGGTGCGGCGTATCCAGTGCCGACTGCCGAGCAGATCCGCGAACCACTGCGGGGCGGCGGCCCGCCGCTCCGATTCCCCTGCCACGATCACTCCCTCCCGAACGAACACCGCGATCTTATGGCACGAGGGCGGCGGGCATGATCATCCGGTGAGTCGTGATACCCGTATCTGTTTCGTCGGCGATTCGTTCGTCGCCGGTGTCGGCGATCCGTCGGCGCTCGGCTGGGCCGGTCGCCTGGTGGCCGACGCGCACACCGCCACCCATCCGGTCACCGCGTACAACCTCGGTGTGCGTAGGCAGACCTCCACCGATATCCGGGCACGCTGGCTCGCCGAATGCCTGCCGCGCCTCCCCGAGGGAGTCGACGCACGCGTGGTGTTCTCGTTCGGCGTCAACGACACCCTGTGGGAGGGCGGCCGAGCGCGGGTCGCACCGGAGGATTCCGCGGCCAACCTGACCGCGATACTCGAGGCGGCCACCGAACATCGCTGGCCCGCGCTGGTCGTCGCACCGCCGCCGATCGACGACGACGAGCACAATGCCCGCACCGCCGTCGTGGATCGGTTGTTCACCGAGATCTGCGCCACCGCGGGTGTGCCCTACGTCCGCACCCATCAGCCGCTCGCCGCGAATCCGACGTGGCGGCACGAGGTGCGGATCGGTGACGGTGCGCATCCGGGTGCGGACGGTTATGCGATCGTGGCCGACTTGATCCGGCCTGCATGGCGAGAGTGGTTGTCGTACTGACCTTGTCGTATCCGGCGGCGCCGTTGCGGGGCACCGGCATCGCCGCCGAGCAACACATTCTGTCTGGGACACCGCGGGATGCGGTCAGGACTTCTCTCAGCTGATGGGAACCCGCTGCGCCGCGCGTATCCGCCGCTGCGCCGCCAGATCGATCGGTCGGGCATCCGCAACCACATCCGCTCGCTGGAACACCTCGTCGAGGAACGGCAACGCACCCACCACCTCGTCGAGATAGGAGCCCTCGGCCTCCAACTGGCTCAGCGCGCCGATCAGTGTGAGCCCGGCGCGGGCGAACGGTGTGAACGGCGCGGGCATGGTCAGCTCCCTGACCACATTCGACAGCCGCGGATTCGTCGTCCGCACCACCTGCTTGCGCAACCAGCGGGTAGTCAGCCGGAACGTGCTGTGCCGCAGCGGTTCCCCACATTCGCCGAGCGCCGAGACCAGCGCGTCGGCGTCGAGGGCGCGGCCGGGATCGACGAATCCGTGTGCGCGCACCCCGGCTTCGAGTTCGGCCGCGCCGCCGGTGAAGAACGCGTCGCAGAAATCGTAGGCCAATGCGCGGAATTCGGACGGCCACGGGGCACAGGCGCCGAAATCCACGATGCCGAGCCGCCCATCCGGCAGCAGCCGGAAATTACCCGGATGCGGATCGCAGTAGAGCAGATCGTGACGCCACCCCGACAGCACGAACCGCGTCATCAACATACCGACTCGATCGCGTTCGGACTTGCTGCCGGAGGCGATGATTCGCGAGACCGGCGTACCGTCGAGCCATTCGCTGATCAGCACATCACCGCGCTGGCGCACCACGGCGGGGATATAAAAATCCGGATCATCGGCGAACGCGGCCGCGAAGGCGCGCTGATTGTCCGCCTCTGCGCCGTAATCGAGTTCGTCGCGCACACAATCGCAGATCGCCTCGGTCACCGCCTTCACATCGGCGCCGGGCAGGAACACCGAGGCCAGTGTCGAAATGCGGCGCAACTGGGTCAGATCGGCCTCGACGGCGGCTCGCCCGCCCGGATACATGATCTTGACCGCCACCGGCCTTCCGTCATGCCATATCGCGCGATGCACCTGCCCGATGGAGGCGGCCGCCGCCCGGTGATCGTCGAACTCGCCGAACGCCGCCCGCCAGCAGCCGCCCATGCTCGCCGCCATCGCGGCATCCACCGCGGGTGGCAACATGATCGGCGCCGCGTCCTGGAGCCGCGTCAGCGCGATGCGATAGGGATCGGCTATATCTTCCGGGAGTGCGAGCTGATAGATCGACAGCAGCTGACCGAGTTTGGTGGCGCAACCCTTCAACTCGCCGAGCACCTCGAAGATGTGCTGCGCGGTGCGCAACTGGATCTCCCGGTCCACCTCGTCCGCCGAGCGGCCGAGCGCCCGCCGCCCGACTCCCGCCGCGCGCCGACCCGCGTAGGCGACCGGCAGCGCCGCCAACCTGGCATTGCGCGCCGCCCGGCTCATCGGCGGCGCGCCCTCGGTGCGTGCCTGGAACAGGCCGGACCGCCCCGTCGGCTCGCCTCCGGCCCGGCCGCTACCCCATCGAGTGGTCATGATTCACCTCACACTGCGCCGCCCCGTAGTATCCATGTGCAGTCTGGCACATTGCGCCTAGACTGTCTGGGACGTATGGATGAAGGTGAGAGGTACACGATGGGATCCCGGACGGTGGTCGCCGACGCTGCCGATGAGCTGGCACGCCGGGTTGCCGCGGGGGAGTACCGGCCCGGCGAACTGATGCCCTCGGTGCGGCAGGTCGCCGATGAATTCGACATGAACCGCGCCACAGCGCAACTCACACTCGGACGGCTGGAGTCCTACGGCTTCGTAGACGCGCGTCGCGGTAAGGGCTTCACCATCCGCGATGTCCGTGAGTTCGGCGGTATCGACGTCTACCGGCATCTGTTCCGCTACTCCGTGCAGATGCCCGAGGTCGCGGTCGAGATGTTCCACGACATCGTCGAAGTGGAACGCGGCATCGTGATGGACGCGCTGCTCGCCTATACCGCGGGCCGCTGCGAGGCCGATCCGGTGGCGCTCAAGGCCGATATCGACACCCTGGAAGCGCTTGCCCGCCTGGAGGTTCCGGACTATCGGGAGATCCTCTCGGTCGAGATCGGGTTGGTGCGCAGACTGCTCAGCGGGCTCGGCTCCACCATGCAGCGGGCGATCTTGAACTCCATCGGTGAGATGGTGCTGGAGGTGCCGGAGGCGATCGAGGCCTATTTCGCCGGCGCCGCCGATCTGCACGTGCTGGTGTGGCGGGCGCTGATGGCGGTGTGGGAGTCCGATTCCGGACCGTCGGAGGCCCAGCTCGCGCTCTTCGAGGACCTGTTCGGGATGTACCACGAGAAGGTGCTCGCCCGCTTCGCGGAACTGCTCGATCGCGCCGAGCCCACCGAAGCGCCACACGCGGCAACAGCCTGAATCGCTGAGCCCGAATCTGCCGTCACCGCTGGCGGATTCGCGATCTCTCGGCGCTCCCGCAGCGGTTATATCGTGTTCGACGGCCGCCGGATCCGAAGATCCGGCGGCCGTCGGTCAGCTGCGTTCCGCGCTCAGAGTGAACCGTTGAGCTTGTTCAAGCGCTCGCAGGATTCGACGTACTCCTCCACCAACCGCGCCATCACATCGGCCGAACGCTCCACCTTGTTCATCATGCCGACCACCTGGCCGACCGGATTGAAATTGACGTCCTTCGCCGCCTCCGGATACCGGTGCCCACGCTTCACACCATCCAGCGCGACCATCATCTGCAAGGGCATCGGCAGCGGATCAGGGGTATCGGACCGCTCCCACGCCTCGGTCCAATCGTTGCGCAGCATGCGCGCGGGCTTACCGGTCCACGCCCGCGAACGGACGGTGTCGTGGCTGGTCGCGTCGATATAGGTCTGCATCTGCGCGGGCGGCACATTGGCCTCCTCGACGGTCAACCAGATCGAACCGGTCCACGCGCCCGCCGCGCCCATCGCCATCGCCGCCGCCACCTGACGGCCGTCGGCGATACCACCGGCGGCGAGCACCGGCATATCGCCGACCGCATCGATCACCTGCGGCCACAACACCAGCGAGGACACCTCACCGCAGTGTCCGCCGCCCTCGGTGCCCTGGCAGACCGCGAAGTCCAGACCGGCGGCCTTGTGGTTCAGCGCATGCTTCACCGAACCGCAGAGCGCGCCGACCAGGCGACCGGACTCCTGGATCTTGCTCACCACATCCGGCGGCGGCGTGCCGAGCGCATTGGCGACCAGCTTGGCCTTCGGATGCCGCAGGATCACCTCGATCTGCGGGGCCGCGGTGGTCGCGGTCCAGCCGAGCAGCTGCGGATGCACCTCATCGGCGGGCAGTTCCGGCACACCGTGATCGGCGAGCAGCTTGGCCGCGAAATCGCGATGCCCATCCGGGACATGCTTGACCAGCTCGGCTTCGAGCTGTTCGGGCGAGAGGCCATCGATGCCCTTGCCCTCGTACTTGGACGGGATCACCAGATCCACGCCGTAGGGGTTGTCGCCGACGTGCTCATCGAGCCAGGTCAGCTCGACCTCGAGCTGTTCGGCGGTGAAGCCGACCGCGCCGAGCACACCGAGACCACCGGCATTGCTGACCGCGGCCGCCACATCGCGGCAATGGGTGAAGGCGAAGATGGGGAACTCGATCCCCAGGCGGTCACAGATTTCGGTACGCATGGCGGTTCTGGTCTCCCTATGCCCTGGAACGGGTTGCATAATGTTCGGCTCGCCGGATCCGATCCCGCGAACGTCCGTGGCGGCCCCTGCCGCTCGAAACCGCCGCGTACCGCAGATATCGCCAGTATGCGGCCGCGGCGCCATCGATCGGCATCGGTGCCATGCCTCGAATGTAACACGTTCTAGTTTTGCTGGGGAGGGAAAATGTCAGCGCGCGGCGTCCTCCAGCGCGGCCAGCGCATCCTCCAGATGGATCAGCAGTCGCGACAGCTGCGGCACACTGCGACGGCAGCCGACGATCCCGAAATCCAGATTGTCCGCAGTGGTGGTCAGCGTGATGTTGACTGCCTGCCCGTCCAGCGGGATCGACATCGGATAGGCCGCGTCCAGCCGCGCGCCACCCCAGAACATCGACTCACGCGGGCCGGGCACATTCGAGATGACGATGTTGAACGCCGGACTCGTCATCGACACCAGCCCCGGCAACAGCGACAACGCCAACGGGCTCACCATCAGCGCCGACAATGCGATCGACTGCGTACTGGACAGCCCCGCGTACACCTGCTTGCTGCGCCGCATGGACTCACCTATCACCCGCAACCGCTCGATCGGATCGGCGATATCGGTGGCCAGATTGCACAGGATCGCGCCCACCTTGTTGCCGCCACCGTCCCCGTCGTCATCGGCCGGGCGCAACGAGATCGGCACCATCGCGATCAGCGGTTTGTCCGGCAACGCGTCCCGCTCGGCCAGATAGCCGCGCAGGGCGCCGGAGGACATGGCGAGCACGACATCGTTGATCGTCGACCCGGTCGCCTTCTTCACCTGTTCGAGCCGCTGCAACGACCACGATCCGGCCACACAGCGGCGAGCACCGCCGATCGGCACATTGAGCATGGTGCGCGGCGCCGCGAACGGCAGCGTCAACTGCTGCTGCACCAGTGCCGACCGCGCGACGCGCATCAGTGCGGGCCCGGAAGCCGCCGCCGACAACAGGTTTCGCGCCACGGTGTTCGAGCCGGAGTCCGTACGCGGCCGACGCTGCCGGCGCGGGAGGTGCCACGGCACCCGGACCTGCGTCGAACTCGCATCGCTGGTCAGCGTCCGCCGCAACAACCGCTGCGCCGAGACACCGTCGATCAGGGCGTGATGCATCTTCGAATACACCGCGAACCGACCGTCGGCCAGGCCCTCGATCAGATGCAGCTCCCACAGCGGCCGATGCCGGTCCAGCAAGCCACCGTGCAACCGCGACGCCATATCGAGCGCGTCCTCGACGCGCCCGGGATCCGGGAGCGCCCACCGGCGCAGGTGATATTCGAGATCCACCTCGTCATCGCGCGACCACGCCAGCTGCGGGGAGCCGAACAACGTGGCCGGACGTTTACGGAAGGTCGGATGCAGCTCCCGCTCGGCCAGCATGGTGTCGTGCAATCGCCGCACGAAATCGGGCCCCGAGCCCTCTGGCGGCTCGAACAACTGCATCGAACCGACATGCATCGGATGCTCGCGGGATTCGCCGATCAAGAAAGCGGCGTCGATCGGTGACGTCAGTTCCATGGCGGTCGTCCCCCTGACGATGACGGTGAATTCGGCGATCGACCACGGTGTCGGAGCTGGCGCGCCGCGGGCGGCGCCACCTCACGGTACCCGGACGCCCGCCACCCGTCGGACTAACGAACGCGCGGAGGGACTTTGGTCACCAGCACGCTGGCCTGACCGAATCGCTCCTCCGGGCCCGGGTCGCGGACCATCCGCGTCACCGGCGCGAAACCGGCGGTGCCAAGCAGTTCGAGCAGCCGCTCCGGCGACCAGCAGTAGGCCTCGGTGACCTTGTGATCGAAGGCCGTCACGAGCGCGGGCGGATCGGTCGCGAAGAAGCCGAGCAGTGCGTAACCGCCGTCGGCGAGGACCCGGTGGAACTCGGCGAACACATCCGGCACCCGGTGCGGCGGCAGGTGGATGATCGAATACCAGGCCAGCAGCCCCGTCAGCGAACCATCGGCGATATCGAGTCGCTCCATGGTGCCGACCGCATAACGCGGGCCCGGATGGAGCCGCTCGGCCAGCGCGATCATCTCCGGGGACAGGTCGATTCCGAAGACGTCGAGCCCGAGTTCGGCCAGATACCCCGTCATCCGGCCGGGACCGCAACCGATATCGGCGACCGGGCCGGATCCGTTGTCGCGCACCAGCTCCGCGAGGATGCCGAGCATGGCTCGGTCGCAGGGGCTGCGGTCCAGGTGGCCCGCCACGAGGTCGGCATAGAGTTCGGCGACGCCGTCGTAGGCGGTGCGGGTGAGGTCGATATCGGCGAAGTCGGTCATCGCACCATTGTCTCGGACCGGACTCAGCCGACGGGCACGAGATCGCCGGAGTCGCGGTGCGGCGCCGGTGGCGCGGTGGGCTTGTCGATTCGCGGCCTCGCCCGCACGAACACGAAGAACAGCACGAGCAACAGCGCCGCGCGGCCCCACACCCCGAACTGCACGATCGCCTCGGTCGTCTCGACAGAATTTCCGGTGCCGAGCGCATAGAAATACCGGAACACTCCGATACCGATGGCCGCATCGGCCAGCAGATAGGCGCCGATCAACGTCCACGGCACCCGCAGCAACACCAGGAAGGGAATGATCCACAGCGTGTACTGCGGTGAATGCACCTTGTGGAACAACAGGAATCCACACAGCATCGCACCGCTCACACCCACCCACGGAAACACTCCGGTGGTGCCGAAACGCCGCCAGCCCAACCACATCGCCACCGCGAACGAGACCAGGATCAGCGCGGGCGAGGCGCCGGAGACCACCTGCTGGAAATTCTCCTCGCTCACCGCGTCCGGCCCGAACAGCGGCCGCAATCCCCAGTACCAGATCGAATTGGTGGTGATATCGGCCTGACGCAACTGCTGGAAGGTGATCGAGGCCCGCCAGCCCTCATAGCCCGCCAGCGCGAACGGCAGATTCACCGCCACCACTGTCGCCAGCGCCGCCGCGCCCGTGAGCAATGCACCACGCATATCGAATTTGCGCACACGTGCACTGTCTGACTCGGCGCCCCCGGTCAACACATATGCCATCAACGGCAGAACGAAGATCCCCGGATACAACTTCAGACAGAACCCGACGGCCAACAGAATCGCGGCGAGCACACCTCTCGTGCGCAGCGAATATCGCGGCAGCGCCGTCACCACATAGATCGCCGCGACCGCCGCGCACACCACCGGCAGCTCCCAGTTGTGGAACGCGTAGAGCACCAGCGGCGGTCCCGCCGCCCACAACAGGGCGGGCCATCCGGCCATCCGGCCCAGCAGCCACGCGGTGAGCAGCGCGAACGGCGCGAGCAGCAGCGCCGAATGCAGCAGGAACATCGCGTCGTTGTCCGCGCCGATCGCACCGAGCCACATGAGCACGCCGCTGAGCACCGGATACTCCACCGCACCACCGACCAGCGAACCGTCGTCGGTGATGCCGCCGTGGATATAGGGGAAGACGTGCTGATCGATATCGCGACCGAGCCACAGGAACTGGATATCGGAATAACAGACCCGCGAATCCTTGAACAGATCGAAGGCCACCGAACGCCCGTCGGTGCGGAACGGCGCACCCGCGCAGCGCGCCTTGTTCCAGAACGCGACCAGCAGCGTCAGCCCGCACAGCAGCACGGCGACGGTTGCCGGCGTCACGCGACGCGCCAGGCGACCGGCGACGAGCTCGCCTGCTGCGGGTCCGTTCGGCATGGAGACCAGCGTAATGGCGGGGGGATCGATTTCGTCGGTCAACACCTGGTCAGGTAACCTTGCCGGGTTGCTGACGCGACGACCCTCCTGCCACGGACCGTCCGTGGCCGTTTCCTAGTCCACAGGAGGTGATTGGTCCGTGCGTCAATATGAAGTAATGGTCATCCTCGATCCGAGCCTGGACGAGCGCACCGTTGGTCCGAACCTGGAGAACATGCTCAGCGTGGTTCGCACCGAAGGCGGCAAGATCGACAAGGTCGACATCTGGGGCCGCCGCCGGCTCGCCTACGAGATCAGCAAGCAGGCCGAGGGCATCTACGCCGTGGTCGATCTGACCGCCGAGCCCGCCACCGTGAGCGAACTCGACCGCCAGCTCGGACTCAACGAGTCGGTGTTGCGCACCAAGGTCCTGCGCCACGGCAAGTAGTTCTTTGTGCCTCGTTTGGTCGGTGCCTGTCTCTAGGCTCTAGCACGACACAGCGAGTGCACCCGGGAACTGCACACCGAGCAGGAGGAACCTCATGGCAGCAGGCGACACGGTCATCACCGTCATCGGAAATCTGACGGCCGACCCCGAGCTTCGATTCACGCCCGCGGGCGCCGCGGTGGCGAACTTCACCGTCGCCTCCACGCCCCGCGTGTTCGACCGTAATACCAACGAATGGAAAGACGGCGAAGCGCTGTTTCTGCGCTGCAATATCTGGCGCGAGGCCGCGGAGAACGTCGCCGAGAGTCTGACCAGGGGTTCACGTGTGATCGTGAGCGGACGGCTCAAGCAGCGCTCCTACGAAACCCGCGAGGGTGAGAAGCGCACGGTCGTCGAGCTCGAGGTCGACGAGGTCGGTCCCTCGCTGCGTTACGCCACCGCGAAGGTCAACAAGACCAGCCGCGGCGGTGGGGGTGGCGGCGGATTCGGCTCCGGTGGTTCCGGCGGCGGTGGTGGCAACTACCAGCAGGCCAACAGTGGTGGTGGACGTTCCGGCGGCCAGGGTGCCGCCGACGACCCGTGGGGCAGCGCGCCCGCGGCCGGCTCCTTCGGGGGCGGCCGCATGGATGACGAACCGCCGTTCTGACAACGGCTCATATCGGCCCGCGACGGCGGGCCACCAAGATTACGGAGTAGAACACCATGCCTAAAGCGCCCGCGCGCGAAAAGGTGCTCAAGAAGAAGGCTTGCACTTTCTGCAAGGAGAGCAAGACCGGACTCGTCAACATCGACTACAAGGACACGGCGCTGCTGCGTAAGTACGTCAGCGATCGCGGCAAGATCCGTGCCCGCCGGGTCACCGGCAACTGCGTGCAGCACCAGCGCGATATCGCGGTTGCCGTCAAGAACTCGCGTGAGGTGGCGCTGCTGCCTTACGTGTCGACGGCTCGCTGAGCAAGGGAGGCACGCAAATGAAGCTCATTCTGACCGCTGATGTGGACAACCTCGGTGCCCCCGGCGACACGGTCGAGGTCAAGGACGGTTACGGGCGCAACTACCTGCTCCCGCGCGGCCTTGCCATCGTCGCCAGCCGTGGCGCGCAGAAGCAGGTCGAGGGCATTCGCCGGGCGCAGGATGCCCGTCGCGTGCGCGACCTGGACCACGCCAACGAGCTGAAGCAGGCCATCGAGGGCCTGGAGTCGGTGTCGCTGAGCGTGAAGACCGCTGGCACCGGCAAGCTGTTCGGTTCGGTGACCCAGTCCGACGTCGCCGCCGCGGTGAAGTCGGCCGGCGGCCCGGTCGTGGACAAGCGCAGCATCGACCTGCCGAAGTCGCACATCAAGTCGACCGGTAAGCACAAGATCTCGGTGCACCTGCACCCGGACGTGGTTGCCAAGTTCGACCTGGACGTCGTCGCAGTCGAGAGCTGAGTCCGCGCACTCGCGCTGATTTCTCCATAGTCGAAGGCCACGCTCGTGTTCGGTACGAGGGTGGCCTTCGACCGTGCGCTGTCTGTTCTCAGGACTTATCCCCATGCTGTTAGCCGTGGGTTAGCCCTGTCATGCATCGGTCGCTCCGCGATCACGGGGGTGGCTTCGTGCTGCCCGGACGACGGGAAGTTATCCCCAGATGTGCATGCTGTGGATCACTGGAGAAACCAACTGCTCGTAATGTGATTCACCTCATAGCTTGTCTACCGTCTGTTAACTCAACACGCCCGGCTGTTCAACTCCACCGACACGCCGAGACTTTATTTATCCACACGTGCACACCTGTGGAAATACGTACCTATCTGCGTGTTTGTGATAGCTGACCAGGGTTTTCCCCAAGTAGTGCACAGGAGGTGCACACGGTTGGGTAAACAGTCCACAAGTTATCCACAGATGTGTGCACAGCCCGGTTTGGCGTGTGGATGCACGGTCGCCTAGGTTCGTCGCATCGCCGTGCGCGAAGCCCTGAGCGGTCACGGTCCGGCCCGGTGCCGGAACGGTAACTGAGCCCATGGCCCGGGGCAGGCAACGGTGCTGGTCATACCTGTCCGACACGCCGAATCTGTCGTACCCCGGGGGTAGAACCAGTCGTCAATAGGGTGAGCCCTGTCGGGAAGAGAGGACGGTCGAGTCTGGTGGCAGTCGTCGATGACCGTGGGCATACCGATTACCCACCCGAACCGCCCGGCGAGGACTTCGGGCGGCAACCGCCGCACGATATGGCGGCCGAACAATCCGTCCTCGGCGGCATGCTGCTCAGCAAGGACGCCATCGCCGACGTCATCGAGGCCTTGCGCCCCGGCGATTTCTACCGCCCCGCCCATCAGGCGATCTACGACACCATCCTCGACCTCTACGGCCGCGGTGAACCCGCCGACCCCGTCACCGTCGCCGCGGGCCTCGACCGTCGCGGCGAACTCAAACGCATCGGCGGCGCCCCCTACCTGGTCACCCTCACCCAGACCGTCCCCACCGCCGCCAACGCCGGCTACTACGCCGAGATCGTCGCCGAAAAGGCCATCCTGCGCCGCCTCGTCGAAGCGGGCACCCGCATCGTCCAATACGGCTACGCGGGCGCCGACGGCCAAGACATCGCCGAGGTCGTCGACCGCGCCCAAGCCGAGGTCTACGAGGTCACCGAACGCCGAACCACCGAAGACTTCCTCCCCCTCGAAGAACTCCTCCAGCCCACGATGGACGAAATCGACTCCATCGCCAGCCGCGGCGGCATCTCCCTCGGCGTCCCCACCGGCTTCACCGAACTCGACGAACTCACCAACGGCCTCCATCCCGGCCAGATGATCATCGTCGCGGCGCGTCCTGGAGTTGGCAAGTCGACCCTTGGCATGGATTTCATGCGGAGTTGCTCGATCAAGCATGGGTTGGCGAGTGTCATCTTTTCGCTGGAGATGAGTCGGACCGAGATCGTCATGCGGCTGCTGTCGGCGGAGGCGAAGATCAAGCTCGGGGATATGCGGTCCGGGCGGATGAGCGATGACGACTGGACGAAGCTGGCGCGGCGGATGAGTGAGATCAGTGAGGCGCCGCTGTTCGTCGACGATTCGCCGAACCTCACCATGATGGAAATCCGCGCCAAGGCCCGGCGCCTCAAGCAGCGTCACGACCTGAAACTCGTTGTGGTCGACTACCTCCAGCTGATGACCTCCGGCAAGAAGGTCGAATCCCGCCAGCAAGAAGTCTCGGACTTCTCCCGAAACCTCAAACTACTGGCCAAGGAACTCGAAGTCCCCGTCATCGCCATCAGCCAGCTGAACCGAGGCCCCGAACAACGAACCGACAAGCGCCCCATGGTCTCCGACCTGCGCGAATCGGGCTGCCTCCCGGCATCGGCGCGGATTCTTCGTGCCGATACCGGTGCAGAGACCACGTTGGGGGAGCTGCTTGCCACCGGCGAACAGCCGCTGGTCTGGTCGCTCGATGAGCGTTTGCGGATGGTCGCGCGTCCGATGGTGAAAGTGTTCCCCAGCGGCCGCAAGGAAGTCTTCCGACTGCGGCTGGCCTCCGGGCGTGAAGTCGAAGCGACCGGGAACCATCCGTTCCTCACCGTCGACGGCTGGATCGCCCTCGACAAACTCTCGGTCGGCGACCGCCTGGCCACACCGCGCATGGTGCCCGAGCCGGTGCACACCACCAGGATGGCCGAGTCCGAGGTGATTCTGCTCGCGCACATGATCGGCGACGGCTCCTGCGTGAAACGCCAGCCCATTCGTTACGCGAGTGTCGACGAAGAGAATCTGACCGCAGTCACCACCGCCGCCGAACACTTCGGAGTCACCGCCGTACGTGACGAATACGCGGCAGCCCGTGTGACGACCTTGCGACTTCCGGCGCCCTACCGACTCACTCACGGCAGACGAAACCCGATCGCTGCGTGGCTGGACCAGCTCGGCCTGTTCGGGCTGCGGAGCTACGAGAAGTTCGTTCCTCAGCCGATCTTCGCGCTGCCGAACGATCAGGTGGCGTTGTTCCTGCGGCATCTGTGGGCCACCGATGGTTCCGTGCGATGGGACGCCACGGGTCGTCAAGCCCGGATCTATTACGCATCCACCAGCCGCCGCCTGATCGACGATGTCGCACAGCTGCTGCTTCGCCTGGGTGTGCACGGTCGGATCAAGATGGTCAGCAAGGGCGACTACCGTCCGTGCTGGCACCTGACGATCAACGGCGTCGAGAACCAGAACATCTTCCTGCGTGATATCGGTGTCCACGGAGCCCGCGGCCGGTCGGCCGAAGCGGTGCGCGCCGAGCTGGAGGTGGTTTCCCCGAACGTCAATGTCGACACCGTGCCCAAGGAAGTGTGGACCCACGTCCGCGATCTGCTGGCGACCAAACAGATGACACACCGCCAGTTCTCGGCTGCCATGGGCTCTCGCTTCTGCGGCTCGGCCATGTGGAAGCACTCCCCGAGCCGTTCCCGCCTCGCCCGAGTAGCGACGGTCCTCGACGACGCCGATATCGAGATGCTCGCGACCAACGACGTGTTCTGGGACAGAGTCGTCGACATCACCAGCCTTGGCATGCAAGATGTATTCGATGGGACCGTGCCCGGGACCGAAAATTTTGTGGCTAATGGCATAAGTTTGCATAATTCTTTGGAACAGGATGCCGACATGGTCATCCTCTTGCACCGCCCCGATGCCTTCGAGCGCGACGATCCGCGTGGTGGTGAGGCCGATCTGATCGTGGGTAAGCATCGAAATGGTCCGACTGCCACCATCACTGTGGCGCACCAGCTGCATTTGAGTCGGTTCGTGGATATGGCGCGGGGCTGATTTTGGTCGCGGCGTAGCGGTCTGCGGCTGGGGAGGCGTCACCGGCGTCCGCGTCGAAAGCGCTACTCCGACTGTCTAGCGAACGGGTCGCACCGCGAGGTGATGGCTGAATTCGCGCACTACCGCGCCCGAGGCGGTGGCGACGACATCGTCGACCCACTGGGGTATCGGGGCGGCGCGGGCGATGAAATCGCGGACGAGGCCGTAGGGGATCGCTTTCACCGCAGCGCCCGCGATCGCCATCGCTTGTGCGTCGGCGGTACCGAATTGGACGGCGACGGCCTCGCGGAGGGCGGCGTTCATATCGTCGTTGACGGCGGCGATCGCGGCTCGGAGGTCGTCGGGGCCGATGTCGAGTAGCTCGTCGCGGTGGAACATTTTCATCGCTCGGGCTTCGGTCGGGTGGTCGCGGCAGTAGCGCGGTAGGTAGGCGGCGGCGGTGAGTATGGGGTCGGATTCGGTCAGCGCCTCGATGAGGCCGGTCTGGAAGCGGCGGATCGAACGCAACCACAGGCGGGCCAGCAACTCCTCACGGGAGGCGAAGCGGACGTAGATCGAACCGGTGTGGACGCCGGAGGCGGCGCTGATGGCGGCGATTCCGGGCCGGGTGATCGCCGGGTCGCGCAATAGATCGCGGGTCGCGTCGAGGACCTGATCATCGGTGAATCGCCTGGGTCTTGCCACGCATACAGCCTAGGGCCTAGTTTTGGAATATGGATTCAAAAACTGGCTTTCCGCTTGTCGGCAGCATGCTCACCTTCATCGGCGCCGCCCACACCGTCTTGGGCGCCGTCATATGGGCGACGAAAGATCAGGACACCGAGCTGTCGTTCTGGTTCACCGCCTTCGGTGTGGCCGCCATCGCGCTCGGCATCGCGGTCATCGAAGTGGAGCGGGTCCGGGGTTACGTTCCCGGCCCGATCCTCGCCGCGACCGCGGTCGTGGCCGGGTTCGGGCTGGTCTTCGAACCGCTGTCGGGGTTTCTCACGGTGCTCGTTCCGGTGGCCGTCGGCCTTCGCGGATGGGTCCGGCGGAGGGGCGCCGTGGTTGCCGCAGCTCGGTAGAGAGCGGGCAGATCTCCTTCCCAACGGGAGCGCCGCGCGATCGAGCAAGCACCGATGGCTCGGCTATCACTACATCCGCCGGAGGAACCCGAGAATCGCGGTGCTCGCCCCGCGTTGCGCGGCTGCCTGTCCGGAACCGTTGCCGCCGAAGGTGATACCGCCGGTCCATTGGGCGGCGACCGGGAAGATGCCGGGCCGGATGAGGTGGCCAGCGCCGGAAAACCGCAGGTGCGCGTCACCGGGATGGGATCGACGCGACAGCAGCGCGTCGGCCATGGTGCCAGACGGCCACACCGCGTCATCATCGCCGGTCAGGCACAGTATCGGGTAGTCGATGCGTTCGGATCGGAGTTCGGTTTCGGGAGTTGCGTGGTCGAGTCCCTCGTCGTAGGCGGGGCGCAGGCGCAGCAGGATCGGCTGGTGGTGGGCGATATTGCCGTGCGCCGACCAGGCGTTGCGCACCAGCTGTGGCATCAGTTCGCCGGAGGGTAGTGCGCACCAAGGTAGGTCGGCGCCGTCCAGCGTCCAGGACGGTGTGCCGGGAATCTCGCCGTCCGAACCGATGGCCTGCCAGGACACCGAACTCGGGCTCACCAGTATCAGGCCGCTCAACGAGATTCGACTGTGCGCGGCGGTGGCGAGTAACCCTTCCGCTCCGCGCGAGATGCCCATAGCCGCGGTGCGCCGGGCGTCGACTTCCTCCTGTCCGGCCAGCCAATTGATCGCCCGCACGAATCGGTGCAACGGAACGCGCGCGATATCGGTGTTTTCATCGAGCCAGGAAAAGGCAAGCGCCGCATAGCCGTTCGCGGCGAGCATGGCGATCGTGGCGCGTTGCGAATCGCATCCGCCCTCCGATCCACCGAAGCAGGCGACGCCGGGTCGGCCGTTCGGCGGCGGTGCGCCGGTGGGTGATGCGTACACCGCGCGACGTCCGGCTATGGACACCTCGGTGAGGCGCACATCCGCCGGTGCGGGGACCCGATTCACGGTGGTACGCAAGCGCTCCGAGCCGCACCGGATGTCGATGGTCACCTGCCATTCGTATGCGGGTGGCAGGAAAAGCTCAGGGGTGTGGTCGGATTCGAAGCGCATGGCCCACAGCACGGCGTCGGCGTCGGGCGCGCTCCAGTCCCCGGTGACCGGTGCGGTGATCGCCGGATCGACAACCCCCTTCGCCGACGCGGTGAAGATCGCCGCCGATTCCCACTCCGCGCCGACCAGATCGATCCCGGACGCATGCACTTCCACGCTCGCATGGGGTGTGCAACCGCGCACCGACCAGGCGAACGGTTCGTCGTGCCGGGAGACCTCTGGCGCGGTGAGCACGAGTGAATCGCTGTGGATCGGCGCGGGTGCGGAGGTCGGCGCGACGGGCCTGCGCTGGTCTCCGGTATGCGCGGCGACCAGCTCCGATCGCCGGGCGAACCACGTCGGGAACAGTGCCGAGACCACGCCGGCTGCGCCCATCGCCGTGTAGGGGACGACCCAGTAGCAGATCACCGACAGCAGATGTCCGGTATCGCGGATGGTGGCGTCGCCGTCGACCAGCGGCGGTATCAGCGCCGACACCGTCATCACACCGAATACCGCGATCCACATCCAGGTCATCGCGACGGTGATCACCCGGAAACCATCGGTGGCCGCGGTCTGTGGATCGACGGATTCGGCGGCGTACTCCTCGACGAAGGGTCGGCCGATCAGGGCTGTGATGAGGGCGATCAGAAACAGTCCGAGCGTGGTGACCGGCTGTAGCCAGCGTTCGAGCACCTGGTCGTCGACGGTGAACGCGGCGATGAGCAGCAGTGCGAACATGACGGCGGTGCCGACCTCGAGCGAATGCCACGACCGGCCGCGCAGCCGCAGTATCAGCGGGCCTGCGACCGCCAGTGCGAGGGCGATTCCGACCGCGGCTACGAACCCGGTGTTTCCGACCAGGATCCAGTAGACGATCCACGGGGCGAAACCGATCAGGAAGCCCACCTGCGGATTTTATCCCCGATGAACTGTCAGCGGAACAAGATCGCAGCTCGCCGCCGGCTCGCTCACCTCATACACCCCAGGCACACACCCAGTAACACTCTTCTCCCCTGCCACGACCTCATACGTGACACATGGCCCGTCGGGGGGCCTGTCCGTCCACTTGTCGGTCACAGGAATATGGGGATTTGGACATGGCTCTTCGTGAGTTTCTCGCGCGACATCGGATGGCCTCGGTCGTTGCCGCGCCCGCAGTTCTCGGGGTCGCGGCGGCGGTGGCGGCCACCTTCGCATTGACATCCACGCCGGAAGAGGTGGACACCCAGCTGGTCGCCTCGGTCACCGAATGCCGTGACATGGTGACCATCTCGGTGGCCGGTCGCAATGACACGCCGCGTGAGGGGACGACGGCGATGCTCGTCGATGCCAATGGCAACCCTCTGCCCGCCGCGCTGTCGGGCGATCACAACAGCGAATGGCTGGACCCGGTGGTGAACGCGCCGCGCGATGACGTCGCCGAGGGTTCCTACGCCGCGGTCTACATCGCGTATCCGGCGAATATGTCCAGTTATGAGGACGCCGTCAATCAGGGTGTCGCCAATGCCAAGCAGGTGATGTCGGAGATCGCGGCGGCCTGCCCGGACACCAAGTTCTCGATCGTCGGCTACAGCGAGGGCGCCGATGTCGTGCGGCGTGTCGCGATGGAGGTCGGGCATCAGGAGCCCGGTCAGGACGGCGAGTACGGGATCGTCGATCCGGAGAATGTGCTCGGCGTCGTCATCCTCGCCGACCCGGGGCGTTCGAAGGGTGATGGACCGTTCCCCGGTTCGGAGGACCCGTTCAACAACCCCGATGGCTTCGACCAGGATTATCAGAACGGGCAGAAGCCGGTACCGGGTCAGGGCGCGCTGCCGGGGACCAGCGGCGATTTCGGTGCGTTGAACGGCAAGATCGCCTCGTTCTGCTCCGACGGTGATCTCACCTGCTCGGCTCCGGAGAACATTTCCCTGCTGAACCTGGCGGTCAATGTGGGTAGGCAGTTGAACATCGATGATCTCGAACGTGAGGGATTGACCCCGGCGACCGGACAGGATGTCGCGGTGGTGCTCGGCCGGATCGCGATGACCGCGTTCGCCGATATCGCGTCCCAGCCGAACTGGATGGCCAGCGACGAGACCTTCCTCGAGGTGCTGCTGCGCGTTTCGGACCCCGAGTACAAGCCAGGTGAGGCGCCGAAGGAGCCGGTGCAGGCGGATGTGATCGCGGCCGATCAGATGTCGCCGCTGGCGTATCTGCCGCAGAAGATCCTGAACGAGATCGTCGGGCTGATCGTGACGAACCAGAACACCATCCCGGTGATCCTGAGCGATCCGTACAAGCAGACCCTCGGCCCCGATCACACCGGTCACCACTTCGACTACTGGGATGACGCCGATCCGGAGAACGGCCGGCCGATGACCTCGGCCGAGTACGCGGCGGCGTGGATCACCCATCTGGCCAAGCAGGCGCAGGCGGGGGAGAAGGTGGACACGAAGTCGAAGCCGACCGAGGCCGATCTCGCGGCCGCGTACGAGGCGGCGGAATCGACCACCTCGGCCGCTCCGACCACCGAACCGGCCAAGACCACGACCACCACCGCGCCGACCGCCACCACGAAGCCGAACACCACGACCGACCCGTCGACCACGGCTCCGACCACGCCGAGCGAGGCCGCGACCACCACACCGGAGGTCACCACCTCGCCCGAGGCGACCACCACCCAGCCGGCGCCGACCACCACCCAGGCGCCCGCCGAGACGACGGAGCCGACCACAACGGCACCGTTGACCACCACGACGAAACCCGCCGCGCCCACCACGGACGCGCGCGCGGAGGCGTCGAACTGACCGGCGAGTTCGCCGGTGCTCCGACCGGCCACGTGCGATAGGACCACTACCGCACATCGGATCGTGCCGGGCGATCGTCGAAAGCGGCGGACTCACCACAGGTGAGTCCGCCGCTTTTGTCTTTTCCCGCATGAGCGGAGCGGCACATGAACGAAGCAGCGCACGGACGGAGGCGTCGCGCGGATGGCAGCCGGGTGCTGGGTGTCCTGTCGAGTGTGCACTCCGTGCCCGCAGCGTCGATGCCGGAAACGTGAACATGAACTGAAACACGTTCTAAAGTGGGCCGATGTGGACAGCGGGGATCGGACAGTCGAGGGCATCACGAGCGGGTCGGGTGCGGGCGTGGCGGGCACGGATCACGGCGCTGGCGCTCACCATCGCCGCGACCTGCGCGTTCCTCCTCGCACTCGCGTCTCCCGCGGCGGCGATTCCGAACACCACCGATGCGTTCTATCTGCCGCCCGCCGGATACGAATCGACCGAACCGGGCACCATTCTGCGGACCCGGCCGATCGCGCCCGTCTCGCTACAGCTGTTTCCCATGCGGGTGCGCGCCTGGCAGCTGCTGTACCGGACCACCGATTCCGCCGGTGATCCGTATGCCGCGGTGACCACGGTTCTGATGGGTGATCACGGCAGGCCGCCGACCGCGATCCTGTCCTACGACAGCATGATCGACGCGATCGCGCCGAATTGCATGCCCTCGCAGGTCTTGCAGGCCGGTGCGCCGTGGTTCGATTTCGCCGGTGCCGGTGGGCCGTTCGCGCTGTCCACCACCGCGAACGAAGTGCCCATGATCGCGGCCGGGCTGATGCAGGGCTGGGCGGTGTCGGTGCCGGATCTCGGTGGGGTGGACAACAATTTCCTGACACCGCGCGAACCGGGTTATGTAGCGATCGATGGCGTTCGGGCCACCCAGAATTTCGCCGAACTCGGTCCGGTCGGAGCGCAGGTGCCCGCGATGTTCTGGGGATACTCCGGCGGCGGTATCGCCACGGCCTGGGCCGCGCAGGTACAACCCGACTACGCACCGGATATGAACGTCGCCGGGATGGCCATCGGCGCGCCGGTCGCCGATCTGCTCGCCGCGATCAGGAACGGAAACGGGACCGCGGTCGCGGGTCTGCCGCCGGTGGGTTTCGCGGCCATGCAACAGGATTCGCCGGAATTCGCCGCGATGATGGACCGGGTACTCACGCCCGAAGGCAAGCAACTGCTCGCCGGGGCGGCCGCGAGCTGCACACCGCAGAATCTGATGAGCTTCCCATTCCTCGACTTCGGTGATCTGCTGACCGTGCCATTGCAGGACGTCATGGACGCACCGCTGACGCAGCGCCTGATCGCGGAGCGGACGCTCGGCGCGACGGCTCCCACCGCACCCGTCTACGTGTACAACGCCGTCGACGACGAGCTGAGCACCATCGCCTCCTCGGATCATCTCGTCGACCGGTATTGCGCCGCGGGCACATCGGTGACCTACCGGCGTGATGTGGTGCCGTCGGCGGTGTCGCCGCACACCTTCGAATGGGGACTCGGCGCACCGGCCGCCTTCGCCTGGTTGAAGGACCGGGCCGCCGGGCTACCGCTTTCGGGATGCGATATCCGGACCGCGACGACCCCGACCACGCCGGAGGCGTTGAACTCGCTCGGCCCCGATTTCATCGGCGGGATGCTCGCCGCGATCCTCGGGCATCGGTGACGCCATCGCCCTTGTCCAGGTAAGTCTACCTATGTAGAGTTATCTGATGCGAGTCCGTAGACCCTCCGCGCAGACCATCGCAGTCGTCCGCGCGCTCGCCGATGAACCGGCGAGCTGGCGATACGGCTATGAGCTGTGCGCAATGTGCGGTATCAAATCCGGTTCGATGTATCCGATCCTCATCCGCCTCACCGATCGCGGTCTGCTGGAAACACGCTGGGAGACCGATATACCTGCGGGGCGACCGCCCCGGCACCTGTATCGGCTTACCGGTGACGGTGTATCCTTCGCCGCCGGTCTGGCCGAGGCCGATACCGGCGGCGTCGCCCGAAGTGTCAGCGGCATCGGCACTTTCGGTGCGGGCGGACCGGTGCGGGGGACCGCATGAACGCCCCGTGGCCGCGCGTGATCGGACTCGCCGGGATCGTTCTGGTGATACCGGCCGTCGTCGCGGGCGTGGTGTTCGCGCTCGAATCCGATTGGGTCACCGACCCGGACAATCCGGAAGCCGTGACGACCTACGTCTCGACGGTGTCGATCATTTCGGTCCTGCTCGTGCTGGCAGCGTCGATCCTCTGGCTGGCCTTGGTGCGTCGGGCGCCGCGGCAGGCGCGTGATGGTGCGGCCCGGGTACTGGGCCTGGCCACCGCGGCGCTGCCGGAGCACCGTCGTGACTGGGGCGCGGCGATGCTCGCCGAACTCGACCACATCCAGGATCCGGCCGCCAGGCGCCGATTCGCAGTGAGCGCGGCGCGCACCGCCGTGTTCGCGCCGGGCGACCCGAGGCTGGACACGCGGGCGAACGGTGTTGCCGCCGCGATCGGTTCGGCCGGTGTGGCCGCAGCGGCCGCGTCGGTCGGATGGTTCGTTGTGAATCATCCATCTGGAGCCGGTGCGATGCCGTTGACCTTGGTCACCATGTCCGTCGCGATCCTGGTGAGCGGATGGCTGGTGCTGTTTCCGCCGCAGCAGTTGCGCGGGCAGACGCTCGCACGCTGGACCGGTATCGGAGCCGGGCTGTTCACTGCGGCGGGTGTGTTCCTCGCCGCGCGCACCCTCGGCAATGCCGACGGACCCGGTTTCACTGCGGTGCCGCTGATGCTGCTTGCGCTGCTGCTCGCACCGGCCGCGGTCGGCGTCCTGCGTCGATCGCTGTGGCCGGGCGTGCAGACGGCAGTCTGGTGCGTCGTATCGGGCGTTCCCGCGGTCGTCGCGGTGTACGTGCCGGAGAGCATGGCCTATTACGACCGTTACGGTATGGCGTTTCTCGACAATGCCGCCGTGCCGATCAATGACACGCTGAGCAGTGCGGTCAGCTGGATCGTCGTCTTCACCGCCGTCGTTGCCCTGCCGCTGGGGATCATCGCGGCGGCGACGGGTGCCGCGATGGGGCGCGGGGTGGCTCGACTACGAGTGGTGGCCGCTCACGGTGGCCGCAGTCGCCGATAGGCCGTGGCGACCCGCGACGAATCGTCGAAGGGGCCGCGCCAGATGCGCTGGTCGAGGATATCGAGAAAGGTGGGAACGCCCTGCTCGCTCAACACGATTCCGGTGTCATCGACCTCGATGCCCTCGGGTAATTCCGGGTAGCGCTCGATCTCGGTGCGCAGCGAGGTCAGCGTGATCTTGGGTAGGTAGTCGACCGCGTGTATTCGTTTGAGCAGTTTGGCGTAGCTGGGTCGTTTCGCGCAGACGGCGACAATGGTGTGTTTGACCTCGTCGGTCAGGTCGAGGCCGAGGGATTCGCTGATGTGGTCGACGAATTCGGGTGTGGCCTTGGTGAGCAGCTCCAGATCGGTGAACAGGCGCAGGAAGGTATCGGGTTTCAGGATCGCGATCTCGTCGGCGGCGATCACCAGATCGAATTCCTCGGCGAAGGCGAACACCGGATCGCCGACCCGGTTCAGGCGTTCACCGAAGGTGGCGAGAATGCGGTGTGCCGAGGCCACCCGCAATCCGTGCTGCAACCGGACGAAAGCCGTTCGGCGCCGGTCCGGGCCCGCGGATTCGCAGATCAGGACGTAGAACAGGAAGGTGCCGTCGCGCATCTGGCGCGGTAGCACGGTGTCGAGGGTGGCCGAGCGGGCGATCAGCCGTAACAGCTGGGTGATGTGCGCGTCGGGTTCGCCGGGTGCGGCGTCGGCGGTCAGGCGATCGAGGGGGAAGGAGAAGAACTCCTCGCCGTCGACCAGTGTGGCGGTGGTGTCGTAGTCGATCGGCGCCATGGCACCGATCCGGTCCAGCGTCGCGGCGGCGATCCCGCGCAACTCCGCACCGAGGGCGGCGGCGAACTCGATGCGCAATGCCTGTAGGCGTTTACGGCCGTCTCGCCAACCCAACAGCAGGTCGATCGGTTCACCAGCGATATCGGTGTCGGCCCATGCCTGGCTGGTTCGCATGATCACCCTCGTTCCGTCATCACTCGAATACCCGCATGCTGGGCCACCGTCACGGTATCGCCGGGCCGAGGCACCGACCGTACGATCACGTACGCGCTGTCGCCGGTATCGGTCTGTACCTTCACGATTCGACGCAGCAGCAGATAGATCATCGGGTTGACCTGGATGAGATCGGTGCGGACGTAGATCAGCAGCAGGACGAGCAGGAACAGGGCGTAGGCGAGCGCGTCGAGCGCGTCCGGTGTTTCGACCGTGAGGAACGGCAGCACATAGGACACCAGATAGCCACCGGATTCGGTGCCGGTGTCGTGCACTTGGGCCACCGTGATGCTCGACCGGGCCGAGGAACCGAGCAGATACAGCACCCACACCGTGCACGCCACCCCGAACGCCATGAGCGCGAGGCAGACCACCGCCAGCCACGGCGTCCCGGCGAACCGGGCCGCGAGGATCGCGAACAGCGGTGTGTAGCTGGAGAAGAACAGTGGCGTTCGCGCGGCGATCTGCACCAGATCGTCGGCTGCGCGCCGCGGGGACGGGCCCGGCGCAGGGTGAACCGCTGCTGCCATAGCGCCACTGTATAACCGGGTACCGACAAGATCGGCGCGAACCGATCGAGACCTGCGCGGCCGCGGGCACTGTGCTTCGATCGGTGATATGAGCACCGAAGCAGAAGAGGTTCGCATCGTCAGCGCCGAACGGGAGATCGCGGCGCCCGCGTCGGTGATATTCGAGTTGATCGCCGATCCCGCGCAGCAACCGCGCTGGGACGGTAACGACAATCTGGCCGAGGCGGGGCTCGATCAGCGGGTGCGCGCGGTGGGCGATGTGTTCACCATGACGCTCACCAACGGGCACGTCCGGGACAACCATGTGGAGGAGTTCACCGAGGGCCGGTTGCTGGCCTGGCGTCCCTCCGAGCCCGGCAAGCAGCCGCCGGGGCATCTGTGGCGCTGGGAGGTCGAGGCGCTCGACGATGGTCGTGCCCTGGTGCGGCACACCTACGATTGGTCGCGGCTGACCGATGAGAACCGGCTGCCCCGAGCCCGCGCCACCACCTCCGACAAGCTGGCGGCCTCGATCGAGCGTTTGGCGGAACTGGCCGAGCGGCAGGCATAGGCGAACCGATCGTCGCCGCACGCGCGCGCTCGCCGAATCGGACTCGCCCACCGGTTTCGCCCGGCTCGGTGCGTGTTCGTAGGCCAGACTGAGCCCATGCTGCATGTGCGGATAATGGCACCGGCCGATAAGACCGACGCCGTGATCGCGATTCTCGAGGCCGAAGACGCGGTGAGCGGCCTTGCGGTGTTGCGTGGTGCGGCGCTGCGCCCGCAGGGAGATCTGGTGTTCGCTCAGATCGCCCGCGAAGCCGCCAACGACCTGGTGGAACAGCTGCGCGCGACCGGCGTGCACAAATGCGGCAGCATCGAGCTGGAACCGGTGCGAACCTGGCTGTCGCTGGCCGGATTCGAAGCCGAAGTCCGCACACCGGGCAGCAGCGCCGACGCGGTGGTGTGGGCCGATGTCGCGCAACGCTCCTATGAGGAAACCGAACTCAACTGGACCTATCTGAGCTTCATGACCTTGGCGACCACACTGGCCGCCATCGCCATCGTGGTGGATTCACAGATCCTGGTGATCGGCGCGATGGTGCTCGGCCCGGAGTTCGGTGCCATCGCGGCGCTCGGCGTCGCACTGGTGCGGCGGCGGTTCGTACTGTTCGGGCTGGCCGTTCGCACCCTCGTGCTCGGCTTCCTCACCGCGATCGTGATGACCTTCCTGCTGGTGCTGATCGCGCGTTGGCTCGGCTGGATCACCCGCGCCGATATCGTGTACGGGCCGGAGACGGCGTTCATCTACTCCCCGGACAAATGGTCGTTCATCGTGGCCGTCATCGCCGCCGCGGCCGGTGTGCTCTCACTGACTTCGGCGCGCGCGGGCGCCCTTGTCGGTGTGTTCATCTCGGTGACGACCGTGCCCGCCGCGGGCAATATCGCCCTCGGCGCGGTCTTCGGCGCCTGGCACGAAGTCTGGGGCAGCGTACTGCAATTGGCGCTGAACCTGTTCGGGATGGCGGTGGCCGGTTGGGGGACACTGGCTTTGCAGAACGCGCTGTGGTCTCGGGTGGCGGTGCACCGGCCGAAGGCGAGGCTGTACCCGCGCCGCATGCTGTGAGCATCACCAGGGGTGTCCTGACGCCAGGGCCGGGCGATCAAGCGCGTGCGGAATCCAGATCCATACCCCATCGGTACGCCGCGACGATATCGTCCAATGCGCCTGCGAGGTACTGGGTCTCCCGGTAGACGGTGATTCCGGCGCCCTGATTCTGCAACAGCGCGATCGCGCAGGACCGGGTATCGGCGACCGGATCGTCGAGCGCCACCGCCACGGACGAGCCGATCGTCGGCGTCAAGGTGAGCGTGCCCCTGGCGGCGGCCCAGTTCGGCGCCTGCGCACCGAGAGCGAAGATCAGCACTCGCCGGAACGTTTCGGGCCGGGCCAGATCCATGTTCAGACCGGCGCCGCCCGGACGGGCGCCGTCGCGGTCGAGCAGGATGTGCGGCTCGAATTCGAGTGCGCCGGCATCGGTGGCGGCCCGCAGCGCGCCGGTGCGGCCGTCGGCGAGTTCGTACAGGCAGCCGAGTTCGAGTTCGACCGCGGTGGATCTGCGGAACAGGCTCCTGGCGCGGGCCGTCCAGGTCAGCTCGACTCGCATGACACCTTGCAGCTCGCCCGGCCTGGTGAGATTGATACTCGGCGTGGCCTTGGACAGCGTCACCTTCCCGCCGCCCGCCCGCTGCTCGTCGATCGCCATCGCCGCGATCCCCCCTCAGGAGATGAGAACGGCAGCGGCCTGACCAGGCCGCTGCCGTTCGAGTCTTCGGTTGCGTCCGCCGGTCAGCCTACCGGGGTCGGCTCCTTTTCGAGGGCCGCTTCCGGCTCACCCTCGCGCCGGTTGCGCATGATGCTGCTGATGAACGCCGCACCGATGAACGCGATACCGATGAAACCGGTGATGAGTTCGTTGACGTGCACGCCGATCGAGACCAGCAGAATCGCGGCCAGCGCGCCGATCGCCCAGTGCGCACCGTGCTCGAGGTACACGTACTCCGCCAGCGTGCCCTTGCGGACCAGGTACACCGTGATCGACCGGACGAACATGGCGCCGATCAGGCCGAGACCGAGCGCGATGATGATCGGGTCGGCGGTGATGGCGAACGCGCCGATGACGCCGTCGAAGGAGAACGACGCGTCGAGCACCTCCAGGTACAGGAACAGGAAGAAGCCGGCCTTACCGGTGGCCTTGGCGGCCTCCGACGGGCCCGCGTGGTCCTCGGCGTGGAACATCGAGCCGAGGCCGTCGACCGCGATGTAGGTGATCATGCCGAGCAGACCGGCCAGCAGCACCGTGGAGCGGACCTCTTCCTCGGCGAGGAACTCCGCGCACAGGATCAGGCCGACGCCGGCGACGACCACAGACAGCATGTCGAGCTTGCCCGCCTTGGCCAGCGGCCGCTCCAGCCACGACAGCCAGGTGATCTCGCGGTCGGCGAAGATGAAGTTCAGGAACAGCAGGGCGAGGAACATGCCGCCGAACGCCGCGATCTGCGGATGGGCGTCGGTGAGCAGGGTCTCGTAGCTGGGGCTGCCGTCCGGGAAGGTGGCGGCATCGTTGGGCGGCGGGTTGAGCGCCAGGTCGAACGCCTCGACCGGGTTCAGCCCGGCGGTGATCCAGACGATCGCCAGCGGGAAGACCAGCCGCATGCCGAACACGGCGATCAGGATGCCGATGGTCAGGAACATCCGCTGCCAGAATTCACTCATCCGTTGCAGGATGGTGGCGTTGATGACGGCGTTGTCGAACGACAGCGACACCTCGAGGATGCCGAGGATCGCGCAGAGCACCAGGGCGGTGGGGCCACCGTAGAGGATGGCCACCACCAGTGAGACGACGGTGACCAGGAAGGATAGGCCGAATATGCGCAGGACCACGCGGGGACCTTTCGTGTGCGTCGCCGGAGTCGGTCGTCATCCGGGCGTTGTGTACGTCTGAAGCTGCTGCGTGCGATCGCCGACCGGTGGACAGCGCTCGACACGACGGTACCGGTCGACGGTGAACCCGACATTTCGGGCCGGCGACGCCGATGGTGACCGTGGTCGTCGAGCCCGGTCGCCGGACCACGAATTCCTCCAGCCCGACCTCGGCGAACGAGGTGACCGCGTGGATGTTCGATGAGCCCCCGGTGAGATCAGTTTCCCACGGGTGGCAGTGCATGCGGAAGGGGGCCCGTCGCCGAGCCCCCTTCGCTACCGAGGCACAGCTCGATCAGACGTTGACGCCGTAGTCGCGGGCGATACCGGCGAGACCCGAGGCGTACCCCTGGCCGATGGCGCGGAACTTCCACTCGGCGCCGTTGCGGTACAGCTCGCCGAACACCATGGCGGTCTCGGTCGAGGCGTCCTCGGACAGGTCGTAGCGGGCCAGCTCTTCGTTGCTGGACCGGTCGACGACCCGGATGTAGGCGTTGCGCACCTGGCCGAACGACTGCTGACGGGTGTCGGCGTCGTAGATCGAGACCGGGAAGAAGATGGACTCGATGGTGGGCGGGGTACCGGCCAGATCGACGTTGATGACCTCGTCGTCGCCTTCACCCTCACCGGTGGTGTTGTCGCCCACGTGCTCGATCGAGCCTTCCGGCGACTTCAGGTTGTTGAAGAAGACGAAGTGCTGGTCGGAGACCACCTTCTTGTCGGCTCCGGTCGCGATCGCGCTGGCGTCGAGGTCGAAGTCCGTTCCGGTGGTGGTACGAACATCCCAGCCGAGGCCGACCGCGACAGCGGTCAGGTTAGGCGCCGCCTTGGTCAGCGAGACGTTGCCGCCCTTGGACAAACTGACACCCATGCGGGATTCCCTTTCGATAGTCGTCTGTGATTCCCAGCATGTCCGAATCGCCGGGTACGAGATACGACAGTAGTAGGTTTCGGCGATCTTGCGTATAAACCGATGCCCGAACCCATATCCGGTGCGATCTCCTACCATCGGGTCGTGGCAGGCCGAAGGCGTGGATGGTTCCGGTCATCCGGGAATACCGAGTGGATCGAGCAGGCTCGGCAGGCACTCGCGTCGGCGTTCCTCGATATGGACCGCCGCCAGAGCGTGGCCGAATCGGCGACCGTGGCCGCCGAGCAGATCTTCCCCGAGCGCGGTCTCGGCCGGCGCTGGGAACCGGTGCGGGCCCGCTGCTACACCGCCGCCGACGCCTATCTGACCTTGACCGAGCAGCTCGACCAGGCCGAAGCCACCGGCGCCGCGGTGCCCCAGGGGCAGGCGAGGACCGCCGATGTGGTGCGCAGATTGACCGAGGCCGCGCACGGTGTCGACGAGTACTACCGCGGCAATCAGGCACAGCTGGAAGAGGCCGTCGCGGTGGTGGCGATGGTGCCGCGCCTGGCCGATCAGGTGACCGCGGCCGCGGCTTCGGTGCGCGGGCAGGCTGCCGAGTCCCCTTACGCGCATTATCGGTCGATCCGCCGCGCCTCGACCGCCGTCGATGAGGCGCTGATCACATTGCGTTCGGCCCGTGACGGGGCCGCGGTCGGCGCGGTGCGCGAGGCCGCCAACCGGCTGGACGCGGTGACCAAAGAGCTGGCAGATGCTTTGGCGCAGGCCCCATCTCGATCCGATGCCGCGAAGAACGCGATCACCTCGGTGCGGACCAGGCTGGCGGCCGTGCGTACCAGGGCCGATGGCATCGCCGCTGCGTACTCGACGCTGCTGCGCGAGTTCAATGCTGCGAGTTCGGCGGATCTGGCCGACAATGAGCGGGAAAGCCAGCGGGCCATAGCCGCCGCGGACGACGCCCTGAGCGGGGCCCGCGCGGCGGCGGCCGAGAACGACCCGGAGTTAGCCCTTGAACTGACCACTACCGCGCGCGGCAACCTCGCCGCGGCCGAACAGCAGGTCGATGCCGTCACCAAACGGCTGACGCTGCTGCGTGAGGTCCGGGAGAAGCCGCAAGACAAGGCCGAGGCCGTACGATTCCGGCTGCGGGACGCGCAGATGCTCGCGGTGGGCCGCGGGCTCGTCACCGAGTGGGGATCGGTACTGGACGCGCAGGCGGAACGGATCGATCGGGTGACGGGTGCGCTGACCGGGCGGCACCCCGACTATTGGGCATATGTGACCGAACTCGACGCCGTCGCCGAGTTCATCGCGGGCGTAGTGGATCGCATGAGAAAACAGCAAGGACCACGACGAGAGTGAGGGGTGGGGAGACGATGACCGCAGGCATCGCCGTCAAGCAGGAAGTTTCCCTGCGGAAACGGATACTGCTGCGCCATTTCCGGCAGCTGGAGGGGCCGGACGCGCGCACGCTCTTCTATCGTCAGCCCGAGGCCATCGGCGGTCAGACCGATCGTGACCTGCTGGCCGTCGCCCTCGGCGCGACCCTGTACGCGCCAGCCACGCGGGCAGATCTGACCGCGACCATCGGTAAGCGGGCGGCCCGAGGGGTGTGCTCGATGGTGATCGATCTGGAGGACGCCGTCGCCGATCACGAGGTGGAATCTGCCAAGGCGCAGGCGGTGCGCACCCTCGACGAACTCGCGGCGGGCCTTGATCCCAATCCGATGCTGTTCGTGCGGGTGCGTGATGCCGACACCATCGTCGAACTCGCCGAACAGCTCGGGCCGGGCGCCGAGGTGCTGACCGGTTTCGTCTTCCCGAAGTTCGATTCGGCGTCCGGTTCGAAATATCTTGCCGCGCTGGAACATGCGCGCGCCCTGCTGGATCGGCCGCTGTACGGGATGCCGGTGCTGGAATCGGCGGCGCTGGTGCATCGGCAGACGCGGGACGCCGAACTCACCGAGATCGCCGCGCTGTTGGCCGAACACCGTGATCACGTGCTGGCCGTGCGGGTCGGTGCGACCGATATGTGCTCGACCTTCGGCATTCGACGTGATCGCGATCTGACCATCTACGACGTGCGGGTGGTCGCCGATGTGATCGCCGATATCGTCAACTATCTCGGCCGCGCCGACGGCACCGGTTTCGTGATCACCGGGCCGGTCTGGGAGTACTTCGCCGACCACGAGCGGATGTTCCGGCCGCTGCTGCGTACGGCGCCGTTCGAGGAATCCGATGCGGTGCCGTTCCGGCGCTACCTGGTCAGCCGCGATCTCGACGGTCTGCTGCGTGAGATCACGCTCGACCGCGCCAACGGTATCCAGGGCAAGACGGTGATCCATCCCTCGCATGTGGCGGCCGTGCACGCGCTGTCGGTGGTGACCCATGAGGAGTACTCCGACGCCCTCGACATTCTCCAGGCCGATGTGGGCGGGGTCGCGGCGTCGGAATATCGGAACAAGATGAACGAGATGCGTCCGCATCGCAGCTGGGCGCGCCAGACATTGCTGCGCGCGCGAGTGTTCGGGGTGGCCAACAAGGGAGTGTCGTTCGTGGATCTGTTGTCGGCGTTGGTCACGGTATGAGCGGCTCGCAGTCGGATTCGAAGAGCTCGCGGGAGAAGCGGGCGTCGGATGGCGCACCCACCGGCGATAGCGCCGGTGCGGGTACGGCCTGGGCGACGCGGCATCTCGGTATCGAACTACAGCACGACCGGTCTTACCGGCACGGCGCGGAACCCGGTGCGCTGCCCTCGGAGCTGTCGATCGAATCGCTGATCAAGCCCGGTCTGCGGCGTAATCCGCGGCGCGCGCACCTGCTGGTGTCCACAGTGCTCGGCAAGCATCTGCCGACCGATCCGCGGGTGGTGCTCGACGCGGGCAACCGGCTCGGTGATCTGGTGCGCGCCGCGCTGGGGGAGCGCGCGGCGGTGGTGCTCGGATTCGCCGAGACCGCCACCGGCCTCGGGCACTGTGTGGCGGCCCGCATCGGCGCCGCCTGCTATCTGCATTCGACCCGGCGCGAGGTGCCACTCGCCGATACGTTGACCGGATTCGAGGAGGGCCATTCGCACGCCACCTCGCATCTGTTGCAGCCGGCACCCGCCGATATCTTCGTCAACGATCTGCCACTCGTGCTGGTGGACGACGAGATCTCCACCGGCGCCACCGCGATGGACGCCGTGCGCGCGCTGCACGCCTTCGCGCCCCGAGCGCACTATGTGCTGGCCTCGCTGGTGGATATGCGCACCGAAGCCGATCGCGCCGGATTCGAGGCGGCGGCACGGGAACTCGGCGCCCGCATCGACACCGTCTGTCTGGCGTCGGGGCGGACGATGCTGCCCGAAGGTCTCATCGATGCCGTCGCGAGCCTGCCGGAACCACAGCTCAATCCGGTGGCGCCGCAGCGTGGCTCGGTTCAGCGCTGCGAACTGCCCTGGCCCGCCGACGTTCCCGAGGGTGGGCGGCACGGAATCCTGCATTCGGACACCGCGGCGTTCGACGCGGCCGTCGACGCGGCGACCTCGACGTTGCGTGACCAGCTGGTGGCGGAGTTCGCCGATCGTCCGGTGATCGTGCTCGGGCACGAAGAGTTGATGTATCTGCCGCTGCGCCTCGCCGTCACCCTCGCCGATTCGGGTATTCCGACCAGGTACCAGACCACCACCCGCTCCCCGGCCTACGTGCTGGACGAGCCCGGATATCCGCTGCGCCGCGGATTCCGCTTCACCGCACCGGAATCCGGGCAGGATCAGCCGCGCTACCTGTACAACGCGCATTGGGCCGAAGACTTCATCGCCGAACTCGACGCCTGGACCGGTGATGTGTCCGAAGCCGATTCGGTATCGGGTGCACCGGTGCTGGTGGCCGTGCTCGACGCGCCCGCCGACACCGAGGAGCTGATCGCTTCCGGTGGTCTGGTCGACGTGCTCACCGCGTCGGGTGCGGACGTACTGCTCGCGGTGCTGCCCGGTGCCGACCCGCGCGTGTTGCACGCGGGCCGTGCGGCGGGTCCGAGGCCCCTGTACGGTCCCGAATTCGGCTCCTACGCGCGTGAAGACGTCGCCTGGCTGTTGAAGGACCTCTCCGAGGCCGACCTGGAGGCCGATGTCACCGAGCGGGAGCCGCGGATTCAGGCCGGTATCGCGCATTACGCGGAGTCGCTGCCGATCGAATACCAGCCGGATGCGCAGTATCGCGAACTGTTCGATCGCGTGCTCGCCGACAGTGCCAACCGGTTGGCGCTCGCGGTCGGTGTGGTGGCGGAGCTGGTCGTGGCCGAGCGCGGTACGGATATCGTGCTGGTGTCGCTGGCCCGCGCGGGTACGCCGGTCGGGATTCTCATGCGCCGGTGGTTGCTCGACGGCCGCGGTCCGGGGGTGCGGAGCCTGGATGTGCCGCACTACGCGGTGTCGATCGTGCGCGATCGGGGCATCGACGCGGCGGCGCTGGATTATCTGGCGCGCCATCATGATCCGGCGTCGGTGGTGTTCGTGGACGGTTGGACCGGTAAGGGCGCCATCACCCGCGAGTTGTCCGAAGCTCTCGACGCCTATCACGCGGCTGGCGGCCCGCGGTTCGACGACGACCTCGCCGTGCTCGCCGATCCGGGCCACTGTGTGCGCACCTACGGCACCCGCGACGATTTCCTCATCGCCTCGGCATGTCTGAATTCGACCGTCTCCGGGCTCATCTCCCGCACCGTCCTCAATGACGAGCTGATCGGACCCGGCGAATTCCACGGCGCCAAGTTCTATCGCGAACTGGCCGCCGACGACGTCTCGGGACGCCTCATCGACACCGTGACCGGTGCCTTCGACGCCGTACGCGATCAGGTGCCCGGTGCCCTCGCCGCCCTCCGCGCCGGTGACCGCACCCCGACCTGGGCGGGGTGGGCCTCGGTGGAGCAGGTGCGGGACGAATACGGCGTGTCCAGCGTGAATTTCGTGAAACCCGGTGTCGGTGAGACCACCAGGGTGCTCTTGCGCCGGATGCCGTGGCGCGTGCTGGTCCGGGAGCCCGACGCTCCCGAGCACGCCCATATCCGCCTACTCGCCGCGGCCCGCGGTGTACCGGTCGAGGTCGTCGAGGACCTGACCTATTCGTGTATGGGACTGATCAAGGATGTGCAGCAGTGAAACCGCCCCGAAGACAGGTGCTGGTCGCCACCGACCTGGACCGCACCATGATCTACTCCCGCAACGCGTTCAGCACCGACGATGAACTCGCCACCGTCTGCGTGGAGCATCTGGAGGGCGCGCCGCTGTCGTATATGACCACCACCGCCGCCGCACGGATGCGGACCCTCACCCGGCCCGCGGCCGTCGTCCCCACCACCACGCGCACCATCAAACAATTCGGCCGCATCCAATTGCCCGGCGCGCCTTGGCGCTATGCGATCACCAGCAATGGCGGCAATATCCTGGTCGACGGTATTCCCGATATGCGCTGGCGGATCGATATCGACGCCGAGGTCCGCGCCGGTGGCGCAACGCTCTCCGCGATCAGCGCCGAACTGCGCTCCCGCATCGATGAGAGCTGGGCGCCGAAATTCCGCATCGCCGATCACCTGTTCTGCTATCTGGTCGTCAAACCGAAGGCCGTCCCGGAGGATTTCCTCGCCGAATGGGATGCCTGGTGCCGCCCGCGCGGTTGGTCCGCCTCCCAGCAGGGCCGCAAGATCTACACCATGCCCCTGGCGGTGTGTAAGAGCCGGGCCGTCGCCGAAGTCCGGCGTCGTCTCGTCGAATCCGGTGAACTCGCCGATACCGCAACCACTCTCGCCGCCGGTGACGGCGCCCTCGACGCCGAGATGCTGCGCGCCGCCGACTCCGCGATCCGTCCCCGCCACGGCGAACTGGAGCTTCTCAACTGGACCCATCCCAACCTCACCGTCACCGCGGCATCGGGAATCATGGCCGGTGAGGAAATTCTCGACTGGTTCATCGAGGCGGCGCCCGCGGCGGCGTGAAGGAATAAGGGTGACCGTATCGCGCGGATACCGGCGGGTTTCCCGCTATGTTGACCAGGCAACTCATTCGTCGGACAGCGATACGGAGTAACCATGGGTATGACTCGGAATGTTGTCGGTATGTCGGTGATCATCGCGGGCGCCGCGACGATGATCACGCTTTCGGCCGGTTCGGCGGTTGCGGAGCCGCGGGACTGTGTGCTGAACCAGTGGCCGACCGGCGCGTCGGCACAATGCGGAGGCGACGGCACCTACATCCTGGAAGTGGATTGCCTCGGCGTGAACCTGGCCCACGGTCAGCCGTTCGGGCCCTACAACAAATCCGTCACCGGCTTCGCCGGAGACCCCGCCAGTCGCCCGAGCCGCGATTGTCTGATGCCAACCACGCTGGGGCAGATCGGGATCGCGACCGGTGTGCGGATCACCCAGGTGCCGACTCGCCCCGGCCTGCCGGACAACGCCTGGGAGTACGACCCGGGACGGCGCTGACGTCCAGGTAGCGACCACATGGCAGATGTCGGGAATCGAGCGGAAGATGTCGTATCCGACACTGCTGGTCGATCCGGCTCGATCGTAGGCTGCTGAGGGTCACTACTTCTTTCCCCCGAGATCCCATGAGGGGGAAACCGGCACACCACGCTCTGGTCCGTGCCGTTGCCTTCGGAGTCGATATGCCTGCTCTCACCACCGCGAACATCAACGACCCCGGCTGGACCCGGACCATATCGGCAGATCGGTTCCTACTATCTCGGCGGCGGCTCCGACGGCATCCGAATCGGCGATCGGCCCTGTCATGACACCCCGGCCGGGGTGGCGCGGCAAGAGCAGATCGCCGCTGATCTTGTGCCCCGAGGTCGGCCGATCGACCGCGGTCGGGAGGCTGCCGAACGCCAGTGAACTGCTGTGCGCGCTCGGTGGCCGGAACCTGCACGGCCGCCTGTGCCACCTGGCGCACGACCTGGCCGATCTGCACGCCCTGACCTATTCCCGGCCGTCCACCGATGGATCGGCCACGAAACGACGCGATGAGCTGATCGCCGATATCAACGCCTGGGCGGCCGTGCACCTACCCCTGCCTGCCGTTGGTGCGCGCGCACACCGGGAAACCCTCGGCGACACCATCGACCGAATAGCCGCCGTAGCGGCCCGCGCCTTCCACCTGCTGATGACCGACGACCCCGCCGGAATCCGGGTGCACACCGCATGGACCCGCCTGGCCGAACTGGAACTCGCCTACGGCGACCTGGTCCGCGAACTCGACGACGGCCGCCGCTACCTCCCCCGCCGCGAGCCGAAACCCCGCCCCGCCCCCTGCCACCTCCCCTGACTGCGCCCAATACTGCTGCTGGCCGTTGCAGGCCACGGCCGCTCGAATGCCCCGTGGCCACTAAAGCTCCCGTATGTCCAATCGATTGGACACTCGGGCGACGGTGAGGCACACTATGGCCGTGTCCGATCACCCCTACCGTGTCCGAATAGCTGGGAAGGCAGTCGGTTTGGCCCGCGAGCGTGCGGAGATCACCGACATCGTGTCTCGTAGTGTGGTCGCCGAGGCCATCGCCGTGATGCGCGCGGAGGGTCTGAGTGACCGAAGAATTGCCACGGAACTGGGTGTCAGCAAGTCCTCGATCAAGGCGATGGCGGTCCGGCCCGCGCCCGCGGATCGGGATGTCGCGGCCCAAGTCGAGCCGCTGCGCCGGATGGTGTGGGTCGATGTCGCGGATACGACTGATCAGCACTGGCTGATCGAGGATGACCATCTTCGTAGTTACGAACGGATGCTGCTGCACGGCATCACGCCAGAACTGACCTCACCGACGGATCTGGCGGTCACGGACGCACGGGAATACGTGCAGGTGACCACGGGCCGACGAATCCTGGTCTACTCCCAGACTCGCTGGAACGGTCGGCCGAATCCGGCGTCGGAGTCGGGCGGTGATCAACGTGGGCGTTATCTCGTCGAACAGTGCCCTGGCCTCGACCGGGGTGTATGCGCTGCCAAGCACACACCCGTCGCTCTCGACGAGATCGGCCTGGACGAGGGCGACGATCTCTACGGGGATGGTTGGCCGCAACGCCGCCCGACCGCGCACCAGGTGTGGAAGCTGATCACGGCGGCCATCGAGGACACCCACCAGATCTTCGATCCTTCCTATCCGGAGTGGGAGATCAAGCGCCGCCGTGGCACCACGGACCGCTACCTCGAGCGCGCCGATCGCCGCTCGGCTCGCCGCGTCGACGCCGATTAGCTTGCACGACACGACAACCGATACCTGTCCATCGATCGAACTATCGAACTCGTCTCATCCGAACACATGGAGGAAGCATGGAAATCGCAACTCGGGAAGAACTCGTCGCCGGTATCGCCGAAATCATCGAAGAAGTGACCGGCATCGAACCGTCCGAAGTGACCATCGACAAATCGTTCGTCGACGATCTCGACATCGACTCGCTCTCCATGGTCGAAATTGCCGTTCAGACCGAGGACAAGTACGCCGTCAAGATCCCCGACGAAGACCTCGCCGCTCTACGCACCGTGGGCGACGCCGTCGACTACATCCAGAAGCTCGCTTCCGAGAACTCCGAGACCGCCCAGGCCATCCGCGAGAAGTTCGAGGCGAACAAGCGCAACTGACCGGAGCTTCGATGCGCGGCGTGTCGCTCAGTACTGCTGGCCGGCGAGTTGCTGGGCGACCACGCCCTGGATGCGTTGTAGGCCCGGCACTGTCATACCGCTCTGCAACTGTCCTTCGATGGTGCGTACCAGTGCGGAATCGCTCATCACCTTCTCGCTGGACTGGATCAGTACGGTGCCGGCGCCGGTGAAGTCGAATTGGCGTTCTTCGCCGGAGTTGACGCCGAAGCGGGCGGCGCCCGCGGCGAGGAAGCTGGTGACCCAGCGCTGGTCGTAGTGGTGGCTGGGGGAGGGGCAATCGGCCCAGCCGACAAGGGATTCCGGGTCCACTCGCAGCGGCGGTTCGGCGAACATGACCGGGCCGTTGGAGGAGGCGAGGAACTTGCCGGTGCCGATGAGGGTGAGGAAGCCGGGGACGATGGACTGGTTCAGCGACAGACCAGGCTCGAAGGCGAGCAGGTTGGCGGCGCGGATGGTGAGGTTGCCGTCGTCGAGGTCATAGGAGTTGATGTCGTAGCCGCGGTCGCCGATGATCAGCTTGCCGTGACCCTCGGCCACGACATAGTCGCTGGTGAACAGTGGTGCGGAGAACTGCTGCGACACCATGTGCATCAGCGAACCCTGTAAACCATGGGTGAGCAGCTGGAACTGGATCTGTCCGTAGTAGGCGATCATCGCGCCCTTGCGCATGAACCACGGCTTGGTCAGGTCGATGCAGTACGCGTAGCTGTTTCCCGGGATGTTGTCGCTCTCACCGAGATTCATCGGGTTCAGGATCTGGCTCATGATCACAACTTCTCTTCCGAGGCCTGCACATAGACGACACCTTGTCCGACGCAATGCAATTGCATGGCTTCGCCGGAACCGCGACCGACCGCATCGCGCCAGCTCATCGCGGTCTTGAGTTCGGTCTGCACATTGCCGTAGGCGGCGATGAACGCCTGCGGATCCACCACGATCGGGTTCGGACCGCCGACCGGCAGTTCCAGGAACCCGCCGTGCGCGAGCAATACCGCGCTGCCCTGCCCGGACAGTTGGGTGGTGAACATGCCCTGTCCGGTCATCGCGCCGGAGGCGGCGCCGCGCAGCGCGCCCATCAGGCCGCCACCCCCACCGCCACCGCCGGAACTCATCACCGACACCACCGAACTCTGCAAACCGGCGGTATGGGCAAGCAGCCGTGAGGCTTCCACCCGCAGTGTGGCTCCCGGCTGCATATGCACCACCTGGACCTCGAGCCCGGCGTATCCGTAGTGCACCTCGCCGTTGCCCTGGGCCAGCATGGTGCGTTCATGCTCGCCCTGCATCATCCGGCCCGCGATCCGCATGATCCCACCGGCGCCGCCCATGCCTTGACCGCCCGGAATCTGATGCGGCGCGAAGGAGACGTCGCCGGTGTAGAACAGCATCGCGCCGGCGCGGGCGGCCACCCCACCCGCCATGCCGACGTTGACCTTGACGACCTTGCCGTTGACCTGCTCGAACATCGTCCCTACCGTTCCGCGGGCTGGATCGACACCACGCCCTGCCCATCCCAGCGCAGCGAGAACGCCTCGCCCGCATCCTGTCCGACGACCGTGCGCCAGGAGACATCGGTGACGAACGACTGATTGAGATTGCCGCGCGCGGCGACGAACGCGTCCGGGTCGACCACCAGCGGGTACTGCGGCGTGACTTCCAGCTCGATCAGCGGCCCGCCCGCCGACAGCAGCGCCACCTGGCCCTGACCGGTGACCGTCGTGGTGAACAAGCCCTGTCCGGCGGAGGCGCCGTGCAGTCCGGCGAAGCGCACATCGGTGCGCAGATTGCCGCAGAAGGCCAGCAGCTGCTGCGATTCCACTTGCAGCGTCTCGTTGTTCAGGTTCACCACCGAGACGTTCTGGCCGTTGACCGCGAAGAACACCCGGCCGTTGCCGCCGCATTCCATCAGCGACAGCTTCTCGCCGGTGGCGCGGCGCTTGAGCCCGGCGATCACACCGTCGCCGCCGCCGAATCCGGCGGATTTGAACTGGACGTTTCCTTCGTAGGCGATCATCGACCCGGAGATCGCACGCAGGCTTGTGCCCGCGAGATGCGCCTCGATCACCTTCTTCGACTGTTCGAACAGTTGCGCCATGGGGAGTTTTGCCTGTCGTGTCGATTGGGGAACACGGGCAATCCCCCCATGCTCCGAATGCGTCGCCGCCACACTAGTAGACGACGGCGATCGACGTTGATCTCAGCCCACAGACGCTGATCCCGGTCCCAGAGGGCCTACCCAGCTCGTTGTGCCGCACCGTGAACTCGAGAGGGCAAACGCAACGAGGCGGTGGCGCATAGTCTCGATCGACCACCGATACACCCATCGCCGAGGCGAACTGTTTCGTGCGCCACCCAGGGGCGAGTCTTACGAGCCCCGGTCGCGGCCCGGCTCGTGTTTCCGCGCTCGAAGCGCAGGTGCCGAAGGCACGAGTCTCGAGCGCGGAAACACGAGCCGAAGAGGGCCGCGAACAGCGGCGCCGAAGGCGACGCAAATAAAACACAGCTTTCTCGTAGAGTGGCTTCGGTACGCACCGACAAGCGAAGGGTCGAACTTGTCCGCAACACTCGCCAAGGGCCAGAACGGTCCCCTGCCCGGCAACGACGTGGTGATTTCCATTCAGTTGACGGCGCAGGCTGATTTGTCCGCGCTCCTGGTCACCGAACAGGGCAAGGTGCGCTCGGACGCCGACTTCGTGTTCTTCAATCAGCCGAGCGGTCCCGGTGTGCACCTACAGCCGGGTCCGGCCGGTCAGCCCGCGTCGCTGGCGGTGTCGCTGAACGCGGTGCCCGCCGATATCGATCAGATCCGTGCCGTCATCACCCTCGATGACGCGACCAGCAACTTCGGGCGCTATCCGGCGCCGACGGCCATCGTCTCCGATCCGTCCGGCAACCAGCTGTTCGAGTACCGCATCGATGGCCTGGACACCGAGTCGATCGTCATCGCGCTGGAGCTGTACCGGCGGCAGGGTGCGTGGAAGGTGCGCGCGGTCGGGCAGGGGTACGCCGGTGGCTTCGCGGCGCTCGTCACCGACCATGGCGTGACCGTCGACGACTCCCCACCGCCCGCCCCGGCTCCGCAGCCTGCCCCGGTTCCGCCACCGGTCCAGCCCGCTCCGGTTCCGCCACCGGCTCAGCCCGCGTACCCGACGCAGCCGCCGCCCGCACCGCAGGGTGGCTACCCGGCTCCGCCGCCGCCCGCGCCTTATCCGGCCCAGGGTGGCGGATATCCGCCGCCGCCGGGGCCGGGTGGTTATCCGCCGCCCGGCGCGCCGGTGCCGCCCCCGCCGCCGCAGCAGCAGGGCGAGGTGAGCCTGAGCAAGGACCGCCCGGTCAGCTTGCAGAAGGGCCAGCGGGTCACGCTGCGCAAGGAGGGCGGTACCGCGCTCACCTTCGTGAAGATGGGTCTCGGCTGGGATCCGGTGCGCAGCCGGGGCATGTTCGGCAACCGCACTGTCGATATCGATCTGGACGCCTCGGTGGTGATGTTCGCCGATATGAACCCCGCCGATGTCGCCTACTACGGGCAGCTGAGTTCCAAGGACGGCTCGGTCCGTCACCAGGGCGACAACCTCACCGGTGAGGGTGAGGGCGACGACGAGATGATCCTGGTGGATCTGACCCGCATCCCCGCCCACATCAGCACCCTGTTCTTCATCGTCACCTCCTACAAGGGTCACACCTTCGAACAGGTGCAGAACGCGTTCTGCCGCTTGATCGATGGCGGTAACAACGCCGAGCTGGCCCGCTACACCCTGGCCGGTGGTATGCCGTTCACCGCGATGGCGATGGCGAAGGTGTATCGCGTGGGCGGTGATTGGAAGATGCAGGCGCTCGGCGAGGGTTTCCAGGCCAAACATCCCGGCGAGGCGGTGCCGCAGCTCGGCCGGTTCCTCTCGGCCAACTGAGGATCGACGGGGGTTGTGGACGTGAGGCAACTGACGGCAGGGCAGAACGTGCCCCTGACGGCAGAAGTGGTGCGGTTCGGTGTGCACGCCGATGCCGCACTGGACATCTCGGCGCTGGTGGTGGCCGACGACCTTCGGGTGTCGGCCGCCGCCGACGTCGTCACCGGTGATCGGACGACGGCGCCGGGAGTGCGGCTCGGCCCGGACGGTGTGACCGTCACCCTCGCCGAGGTCCGCGCCGACGCGCAGGCGGTGCTACTGGTGGCGAGCACGGCCGGACAATCGGCCGAGCTCGGCAAGGTGGTGGCCGAACTCTCCGAAAACGGCGCCGCCACGGTGGAGTTCGCGATCGCGCCCGCGGCCGGTGAGCGGGCGCTGATCTGCCTGGAGGTCTATCGGCGGCAGGGTGCGTGGAAGGTGCGCGCGGTCGGACAGGGTTATGCCGGTGGCCTCGCCGAACTGCTGCACGCTCATGGTGCGGCGGCTTTCGTGCCCGCTGCTGCCGCTCCGGCTGCCCCGCAAGCGGATCCGTATGCCATGGCCCCGCCCGCGCAGGGTGGCAGTCCGCTCGAGGTCGGCCACGGGCTGGAACGGCTGTGGATGATCTTCGAGGACGCCGCCCGATCGGCGGCCGCGCTGATCTCGGCTCGTGACTACGCCGCCAAACGGCTCGATCAGGAGCTGTCGGAGGCGGTGTCGGATCCGGCCACCAGGAATACCCCGGCCGCCGACGCCGCCCGCGCGAACGCGCAACGCCGCCACGATGAACTCAACGCCATCGCCGAGGCCAACCATGCTCGCGACAGCGAACAACTGGTGCGTGAACTGACCGAGGCCGACCAGGCGCTGCCGCCCTCGCTGGCCTCCTGGGAATCATCGGCCTGGGACCGTGCGCCCGCGACCTCGGACGGGATCCGGCTCGGTGAGCTGTATGCCATCGACCGTGGGCCGCTGCGTATCCCGTACTGCGTTCCGGTGCCGCTGAATCGGCCGCTGTGGATCGATACCGAATCCTCGTCGGCGGTCGCGCCGGTCGTCGGGGCACTGCTGGCTCGGCTGGTCGCGGCGGCGCCGCAGCGCCGGACCGTGGTGGACGTCATCGATCTGACCGGTGCCTTCGCCGGTCTCACCGATCTGCTGGTTCCGGTGCTCGGCGGTCCGCCGATCACCGACCACACCGAGATCTCCGCCCGCCTGAAGACCTTGGCCGACGCCGCCGAGTTGGCCGAGATGGCATACAACAGCGGCGCGGGCACACCGCCCACTGAACACCGTGTGTTGGTGGCGGCGGATTTCCCGCACGGTTATCAGGCCACCGATGTGCAGCGGCTCGGCTCACTGCTCATGCGCGGTGATCTGATCGGTCTGTCCACGGTCATCGTCGGCAGCAACGAATCCGACTCCGACGACAGCATGGTCGCGGCCCTGTCACAGGCCTGCCGCCATCTGCCGACGGTTGCCGGTACGCCGCTGTTCGATCCGTGGACCGGCAGCGCCTGGGAACTGGATCTGGATCTGTTGCCGCAGGAACCGGAACGGCAGGCCCGCATCCTGCGCGCCCGCTGACGCCCGCTCCGGGCCGGGCCGGTGCGGACCGGCCCGCTCAGCCGGTGCGCACCGGTCCTTCCTTGGGCCGCAACCATTCCGGCAACCAGGGCAGCAGCGGGTCCGGTGCGTGATCGAGCGGTCCGCCGACCGGATCGTCGACGAAATCGCGCCGCACCAGATCCTCATCGGGACGGTAGATCTGGCGCACGATCAACGCGCACACCGTGATCACCGCGATATCGCGCAGTATCACCGCACCGGTGAACCACTGCTCCGGCAGACCCTTACGGTCGATGCCGAGGTAGTAGAACATGCGCGGCACCCACACCAGGGCGTCGATCGTCATCCACGCCAACAGGATCCGGCGATGCGGCAGCGCGAGCACGGCCAGCGGTACCAGCCACAGCGAATACTGCGGGCTCCACACCTTGTTGGTCAGCAGGAACGCCGCGATCACCAAGAAGCACAGTTGTGCCAGGCGCGGCCTGCGCGGCGCCGTCAGCCCGATATAGGCGATCAGCAGACAGGCGATGGCGAACAGCGTCAGCGATACCAGGTTGAGGATCGTCGGCGGTTCACCGTGGTCGAGCACCCCGTCGAAACCGGGCCAGCCGGTGAACGAGGTGATGACGTTGTAGATCGAATCGGGATCGGCATGCCTGCTGGTGTTGAGCCGGAAGAACTCCCGCCATCCGGTGGGATACAGTGCCGCGATCGGTAGATTCACGATCAGCCAGGTGCCCGCCGCCGCGCCGACGGTCAGCCCCGCCGCGCCGAGCGGACGGGTGCCGAGAATCCGCACCCGATGCGGTATCTCGCCGATCCAGGTGCGGGCGGCCGGTAGCCCGTCGATCTCGTTCAACCGGATCTTGATATGCGCGCTGGGCGTGCGCTGCATCGGATCGGCGCGCAGACACAGCACCAGGATCGGGCCGAGTAGCAGCAGCGGATACAGTTTCGCCGCACCGCCGAGACCGAGCAGCACACCGGCGAGCACGGGTCGTTTACGCGCCCAGGCCAGCAGACCGGTCGCGGCCAGAGCTGTTGCCAGGGCATCGAAATTGGTGAATCCGTGCACGATCACCAGCGGTGAGCAGGCGACGAGCGCGGCGTCCCATACCCGGCGTCCGGCCAGCAGCGCCGTCGCCCATACGGTGACCAGCCAGGCCAGCGCCAGGCCGATAGCGATCACATTGAAGTAGATGACCACCTGCAATGCGCCGGGTAGCGGTCCGGCGTCCCAGCTCTTGGCGATCTGCATCGACACGTACTGGTACAGGCCCGACAGCACCGGATACTCCATATGCCGGGTTTCGGTGCCGCCGTCGGGTGTTTCCTCGGTCCAGGACTTCTTGTACGGGAACGCGCCCTCGTTCAACCGTTCCGCGCCGTAGAGCGGGACGGTGTCGGAGTAGCACATGGCCACGTACTGGCGGCCGTCGTTCCAGTCGAGGGTGAGTGCGCCGTTCGCGGTTTCGGTCTGCTGGATGCAGGCCGCCTTGGTGCCCCAGCCGAGGGCGAGGAACAGCACCGTGAACAGGAACAGCACCCGCACCGGCGTCCAGAACCCGGCCCGGCCGATCAGCGCGTGATCACCGACCGGGCCGCCGATCACCGTGCACAGCTGCGCTGTCAGGGAGTCGTTGCGGCTCGGCCGGTCCCTGGCATCGGCGGACCGCAGATCCGGGGCGAGCGGTGCCGGGGAGTCGTACCGCATGTCACCGGACCGGTCGCCTGGGTGCGCGCTCCCATTGGTCGGCTCGCCCGCCGGTCGCTGATCGGTCACGGCACCCGAGGCTACCGGGAGCGGCCGGGCGGAGCTCCGTTCGTACCCCCGGAGTCGTCGTCCCCGCCGCTCGCGCCGCCGCCATCGGATTCGGTGCCGCTGTCGGAACCGTCACCGGAGGATTCGCCCTGGCCCGTCGAGGGTGAGCCGTCCGGCGGCGCGGTCGGCTGACCGGGCAGCGGCCCGGAATCCGACGGTTGCTGCGGTTGCGGCCGCACCTGTGCCTGCGGATTCGGCTGCACACCTGGCACCGGGATGGTGATACCCGGCAGGATCTCCACCTGGCTCGGGGTGATCACGACCGGCGGCTCGAACGACGGAGCCTGTGTGGTCGACGGGGCCGTGTAGGGCGCCGTCCACGACGGGACACCGGCCTGGCCCTTGATCGGCGCCGGCTTCGGGAAGGTCTCCTTCGGCGTGCCCTCGAGCGCACCGTCCATGGTGGCCTTCCAGATATCCGACGGCAGGCTGGAGCCGTAGATCATGGCACCGCCGTAATTGCGCAGCGGCTCACCCTGTTCGGTGCCGACCCAGACCGCAGTGGACAGCGACGGCGTGTAGCCGACCATCCAGGCGTCCTTGTTCTCGCCGGTGTCGCCGAGCTGGGCGGTGCCGGTCTTGGCGGCCGACTCCCGGCCACCGGCAAGGCCGTGGTTGCGGGAGTAGCCCGCGATCGGCTTCATCGCCGCGGTGACGTTGTCGGCGACAGCTTCCGAGACCCGCTCCTCACCGGCGACCTCACCGCGATCGAGCAGCACCTCACCGTCGGCGGTGACCACACGCTGCACGAAATGCGGTGCGTGATAGGTGCCCGACGCCGCCAGCGTGGCGTACGCCGAGGCCATATCGAGCACGCGCGCCTGGTACTGGCCGAGCACGATGCCGTTGTTCGGGCCCGAGCCGTCCGGTTCGGTGAGGGTCTTGCCGACGCCGGGGATCTCGTCCGGGATGCCGAGCTTGTGCGCCATATCGGCAATTTTCTGCGGACCGTTCTGCATATCCAGCTGCATGCGGTAGAAACTGGTGTTCAGCGAACGCTTGAGCGCCTCGGCGATGGTGCACATACCGCAGGATTCGCCCTCGACATTGGTGATCTTGATGCCGTGCACGGTCAGCGGTGAGCTGTCGTACATCTGCGACAGCGGGACGCCCATCTCCAGGTTCTGCGCGAGGCCGAACACCTTGAACGACGAACCGGTCTGGAGGCCCGCGTTGGCGAAGTCGTAGCCCTGGCCGTCATTGCCGCCGTAGTAGGCGCGCACCGCACCGCTACGCGGATCGACCGACACCACGGCCGTGCGCAGCTTCTCCGGCTCGCCCTGCATGTTCTCGGCCACCGCGTCGAGTGCGGCCTGCTGGGCCTTCGGATCGATCGTCGTGGTGATCTGGAGGCCAGCGGTGTTGAGCTGCTGCTCGCTGATCCCCGCGGCCGAGAGTTCACGCAGCACCTGCTGCTTGATCAGGCCCTCCGGGCCGTCGTCCATGGACTTCTCACCGAGCGAGGCCAGCGGCACCACCTGTGGGTACTGCATGGACTTGCGTTCGGCCGCGGCCAGATTGCCCTCCGAGACCATGCCGTCGAGCACATAACCCCAGCGGGTCTTCGCGCCCTCGGGGTTCTTCTCCGGGTCGAGTGAGGACGGCAGCTGGATCGTCGCGGCCAGCACCGCGCCCTCGGCCACGGTCAGCTCCTGCACGGGCTTACCGAAGTACGCCTTGGCGGCGGCGTCGATACCGTAGGCGCCGCGACCGAAGTAGATGGTGTTGAGGTAGGCGGCGAGGATTTCGTCCTTGCTCCACTGCCTGGCCATCTTCGCCGAGATCACCAGCTCCTTGAGCTTGCGATTGAGCGAACGTTCGTCACCGACCATCGCGTTCTTCACGTACTGCTGGGTGATGGTGGAACCACCGCCCGCGCTTTCCTTGCCGAGTACGTTGTCGCGGGCCGCGCGCACGAAACCGGACACCGAGAAACCGGGGTTGGTGTAGAAGTCCCGGTCCTCGGCCGCGGTGACCGCGTTGCGGACATGCGGCGGAACCTGATCGATGGTGACGTCGGTGCGGTTGCCTTCCGGCGGAACCACCTTGCTGATCTCGGTGGTGCCGTCGGCGGCGTAGATCATCGCGACCTGATTGGTCTTCAGATCGCCGGGCTGGGGCACCGACACGGTGGAGTAGGCGATCAGGAACACGGTGCTGGGCACCACGATCGCCAGCGCGATCAGCACATAGATGGTGCGGCGCACGATGCGCCACGGCGACTTCTTCTTACCGCCGGGCCTGCGCCTACCCGGACCGCCGGAATCGTCGCCGTCACCACCACCGCGCCGCGGCGGCGGACCCGACGGCGGGCCGGAACGCGATTGCGCCCGGCGTTCTCCGGTATTCGCGGCACCCGTCACCGGGGTCCGGCGCGCGGCGGGGCGCGGGCCGGTGCTGGACGCCTTGCGGTCGCGCTGGGACACCGCCTCCGAGAGCGAGGCGGGGCGGCTGATCTTCTGCGTCGCCTGCGCCTTGCCGCCCTCCAGATCGGACTTGCTGATCTTCTGGGTGGACTGTGCGGGGGTCGGCAGACCCGGATTCGGCTGCGGCGGCCTGCCCTGCGGCGACCGACCCTGCGGCTGGCCGCCCTGCGGGGGCCTGCCCGGCGGTGGTCCCGGACGATGCGGTGGCTGCGGGCCGCGCTGACCACCCGGCGGCGGCCCACCCTGCGGTCCACGCGGCCCCTGCGGACCCGGACGGCCGTTCGGACCGGGACGCGGACCGTTCGGACCACCGGGACCGGGCATCGGCGGGCCGGGGCGCGGACCACCCGCACCGGGGCGCGGGCCGCTCACCTGTGGACGCGGACCACCGGGGCCACCTTGGCCGGGGCGCCCACCGGGAGGTGGTCCCATCGGACGTTGGTTCGGGCCTGGTTGTGGACTGCGCTGCGTGCGGGCGTTCGGGTCATCGCCGGGGTTCTCGTAGGGCGAATTCACTGACAAGATCTCCAAAGCTCGTTTCGGTCCGGGTGGCTCGGTGCCGCCGAGGTCGCAACGGACCCGGCTCGGCCCCATAAGTCACCCGACGGGCAGATGACCAGGTACTTCATTCGGCAGCGGTGCGCCGGTTGGCTCTCGTACCGGTGCGCCGCCGCGGCGGCGCCGGTGTGGTGCCGAGCACATAGGACTGCACCAGATGGTTCCAGCTGCATGTCCGGCACACCTCGACCACATGAACCGAGAACTCCTCGCGCGTCTCGGCGAGACGGACGAGTTCCTCGGGTGTGCGAGCCGAGCCCGCTATCGGGCCGAGGCCGTCGCCGTAGACCCAGGATACGAGCGTGAGCTGTTCTTTCCGGCAGATAGGGCATGTGACCTCGCTCCCCCGACCGTGGAATTTCGCCGCACGCAGTAGATATGGATTCGCATCACATACCTCGGCGACATCGACACGGCCCGCATAGACGTCAGCCAGCAGCGACCGGCGCCGGAGCGCGTAGTCGACCACTTGCCGCTGAATTCGCACGCCACCCAGAGTAGCTGTGTCCAATTCGTTGCGCTGGCGCGCGGCGTTTTGTCAGCACCTGTTGTAGCCTGCCCGACCGGCAAAGCGAAACGTGTGTCTGTCCGATTAGAATCCGCTCGTGTCGACGTCTGTCCCCGGTCGGATGCGTGCGCGTGATCTGGACCGCTCCGATACCGCAAGCGTGCTGGACGCCGCCTATGCGGAGGGACAGCTCGGTGCCGACGAATACCACGATCGGGTGGCCAAGGCGAAGGCCGCGACAACCATCGGTGACCTGACCGCCCTCACCGCCGATCTGCAAACACCCGCCGCGCTCGGTGCGCGCGCACCCCGCGTCGTCTCGACGTCCCCGAAACGAGCGCGACCTTCCCGTCAAGGGTGGTACTCGGCCGCACTCACCGCTGCCGCGCTGGTGGTCGCGTTCGGCGCCTTCGCGCTGACCAGCGGTGACGACGAACCCGCACCGGCCGCACCGCCTGCCGCCGCTGTTCCCGAGGCCGAGCCCGCCGCGCCGCGCGCCGAGCTGGACGACGTCGACCCCGTGATCATCGAGACTCCCGATCTGGTCACCGGCGCGGGCTTGGCTCATTTCATCGCCGACTTCCGCGCCGAATTCGGTGACACCATCGCCGACGAGATCTCCCTGCATCCCGATCACGGCGACGTCGAACGAGCCGTCCCCGGACAGCCGAACCGCCTGGTCACCTACGACTATCGCGGCGGGTTCCAGCGGCCGAGTGAGCCGACCACCCGCAAGGTGGACACCCCGACGGTCGATCTCGGTGCCCTCGACACCACCGCCGTCGGGGCGGCGCTGGCGAACGCCGGGACCATCGCCCAGGTGCCGGACGGCAAGGTCTCGCACCTGTCGGTGGAGATATACCGGTTCGGGTCGTCCGAGGGCCAGATGGTGGTGTGGGTCTACGTCGGCAATGAGTTCGACGAGTCCGGCCATTTCGTGCTCGACCCCGCTGGTGAGGTGCTGCGGGTCTGGCCGTTCGAGGGTTGATGCCGATGACGATGAGAAACGACCAGCTCAGGGCGCGCGACACCGACCGTGTCGAGGTGTGTGCGCTCATCGACGCGGCACTACAGGACGGGCAGCTCACCGAGGCCGAGCACACCGCCCGCACCGGTTCCGCGATGCGCGCGAAATCCTTCGGTGAGCTGAACGCGCTCATCCGGGACCTACAGATTCCGAACGCGCTGGCCGGTTCGGCGGTCCTGCATCGTGATCGACCGAAGCATCGCTGGTGGGTTCCGGTCGCGGTGCTCGCGGTCGCCGCGGTGATCGGTGCGACCGCGGGGATTCTGCGGCCCGGCGAATCGGACGGGCCTGTCATCGCGGTCGGCGCGGAGCAGGCCGAACCGGTGAAGTTGCCCAGCCTGGTCACCGGGTCCGGGTTCGCGCTGTTCATCGACAGCTATCGGCGCGAGTTCGGCGACACCATCGCCGACACCGCGACGATCTTTCCCGAGTTCGCGGTGGTCCAGCGGCTGGAGGCGGGACAGCCGGTCATGTACCGGTTCGACGCGCAAGGTTTCCAGGCAAGCGGGTCCGCCACGGTGAGCTGGGCCAACGGGCGGCCCGTCGACCTGGGCGCCATCGATCTGACCGCCTTCGCCGGTCTGCTGCATGGCGCACCGGAGTCGGTGCGCCTGCCGGACGGTGCGGTGGAGCATCTCGGAATCGGCTACGAACTCATCGCCGCCGCCGACGCGGGGCCGGTGATCGATATCTACGTCGAGGACGGTGGCCGAACCGGGCGGATGATGGTCGACCCGGCGGGTAAGGCGCTGGAGATCTTTCCGGCCGACTGACACCGGGTCAGCTATCGACGTACCGGCGCGCGGTTGCACTGGGTGACTACCGCTGGAATCCAGCGGCCATCACGCCACCGCCGTTCGCTGCTCGCCAGCCGACGCTCTCACCTGCCCGAATGCGTCATACATCACGTAGAACTATGCGTGGTTATATCGCTCCGATATAGTTGGTAGTCGCATCCATCGGTTAGGTCTGCACACAGTCAGGGGGTGAAGCCCGATGCTCGAACTCGCAATCCTCGGGCTGCTCCTCGAATCGCCCATGCACGGTTACGAGCTGCGTAAACGGCTGACGGGCCTGCTCGGCGCGTTTCGGGCCTTCTCCTACGGGTCGCTCTATCCGACACTGCGTCGAATGCAGGCGGATGGGTTGCTCGCGGAGGAGATCCCGGCCGGTGCGACCACACGTCGCGCCCGGCGGGTCTACCAGCTGACTCCGGCCGGGCGGGAGCGCTTCAACGAGCTCCTGGCCGACACCGGACCGCAGAACTACACCGACGACGGCTTCGGCGTTCATCTCGCCTTCTTCAGCCGCACCCCCGCGGAAGCGCGGATGCGGATCCTCGAGGGCAGGCGGCGTCAGGTCGAGGAGCGCCGAGAGGGGCTTAGGGAAGCGATCAAGAAGGCGAGTGGCTCGCTGGATCGCTACACCCGCCAGCTCCATCAACTCGGACTCGAATCAAGCGAGCGCGAAGTGCGCTGGCTCAACGAGTTGATTGCGGCGGAGCAATCGACGAAGGCGGCACCACAGAAAGAGGGAAATACCGGCCATGAGTGATGTCAAAGCTGCTGAGAGCGCAACCGAGGTTCGCGTCGCCATCGTAGGTGTGGGCAACTGCGCATCCTCGCTGGTCCAGGGCGTTCAGTACTACAAGGACGCGGACGAGACCGCGACCGTTCCCGGTCTGATGCACGTCAAGTTCGGCCGCTATCACGTGCGCGATGTGAAGTTCGTCGCCGCATTCGACGTCGACGCCAAGAAGGTCGGCTTCGACCTGTCCGAGGCGATCTTCGCCAGCGAGAACAACACCATCAAGATCTCCGACGTACCGCCCAGCGACGTCGTGGTGCAGCGCGGCCCGACCCTCGACGGCATCGGCAAGTACTACGCCGAGACCATCGAGGTCTCCGAAGCCGAGCCGGTCGACGTGGTCAAGGCACTGAAGGACGCGAAGGTCGACGTCCTGGTCTCCTACCTGCCCGTCGGCTCCGAAGAGGCCGACAAGTTCTACGCGCAGTGCGCCATCGACGCGGGCGTCGCCTTCGTCAACGCGCTGCCGGTGTTCATCGCCTCCGACCCGGAATGGGCCGACAAGTTCACCAAGGCCGGTGTGCCGATCGTCGGTGACGACATCAAGAGCCAGGTCGGCGCCACCATCACCCACCGGGTGATGGCCAAGCTGTTCGAGGACCGCGGTGTGCAGCTCGACCGCACCATGCAGCTCAATGTCGGCGGCAACATGGACTTCAAGAACATGCTCGAGCGTGAGCGTCTGGAGTCGAAGAAGATCTCCAAGACCCAGGCCGTCACCAGCAACCTGAAGAAGGAACTGGGCGCCAACGATGTGCACATCGGCCCGTCCGATCACGTCGGCTGGCTCGACGACCGCAAATGGGCCTATGTGCGCCTCGAGGGCCGTGCCTTCGGTGACGTGCCGCTGAACCTGGAGTACAAGCTCGAGGTGTGGGACTCGCCGAACTCGGCGGGCATCATCATCGACGCGGTGCGCGCGGCCAAGATCGCCAAGGACCGCGGCATCGGCGGACCCGTCATCCCGGCCTCGGCCTACCTGATGAAGTCCCCGCCGCAGCAGCTGGCCGACGATGTGGCCCGCACCCAGCTGGAAGCGTTCATCATCGAAGCCTGATCCTGCGGGTCGAGACAAACAAGAAGCCGGTCGGAGGGATTCCTCCGACCGGCTTCTCTGTGGCCGCGCTCAGTCGAGGGAGACGTAGACCTCCACCGAGGTCGGGCCGGTGTAGCGCTCGATCTCGGCGGCGTGGGAGCGGGTGATGGTGCCGGCGCTCTCGGCTTTGCGTACCTGCGCCCATGCGGTGCGTAGCAGGTCGTAGGGCTTGTCGGAGACGACGAACTTGGCGAACCGGCCGCCGGGCACGCGGGTCACCACATCGCCGGCGTCCATGTCGTCCATCGACCCCACCTCGTAGCCGAGTACGGCGACGGCGTGATCGTTCTGGCCGATATAGGCCGCGACCCGTGGCACGTTCTTCTCCCTGACCAGGTATCGGTCCCAGGTGAAGTTCACCAGGTCGAGGTCGCGGGCGGCGACCTCGCGTCCGGCCAGCGGGACGGTGAGTCCGGCGACCAGGCTTTCGTCGAGGGTGACTATTTCGAAGTCCACAGCGTCGTTCCTACCCGTCCACCGAATCGTCTGCCAGCGCCACGAAGACCTCGACCGTCCGGTTGTCGGGGTAGCGCTCGAAATCGCCTGTGTAGGAACGTTCCAGCCGACCGGCGGCCTCGGCGTCCCAGATCGCGCGCCATACCGTGACGACCGTATCGCCGAGGTCGTCGCCGCTGAGGACGAACCGGGCGAACTTGCCCGCGGGGATGCGCGCGAGCACGTCACCGGGTAGCAGGTCGTCGAGGGTGCGGCATTTGTAGCCGACGATATGGGTCAGATACGAGTTGATCTCGGGTGCGTGGTCGACGAACGCGCTCGCCGGCGGGCCGGGCAGCGCCCGCGCCAGATTGCGCTTCCACGCTTCCTCGACCTTGGTGCGCCGCGGCCCCTCCACAGCCAATGCCGGGCTGCGGAGCACGGTTCCCGCCACCAATGTCTCTTGGCGGTCAACGACATTGAAATCCACCGGCGTAGCCCCTATTTCTCGTCTGTCGTTCAGTTGGCGGCACGCGCCGGGCCCTCCGCTCGTGCCGCGGTGTTCGTTCGGCGGCGCTCCCCGGCTACTGCGTGGGCACGCAGGCTACCGCCTGTGGGCCGCTGTTCGCACCGCTGTCGTGTCGCTCGTTCGCTCATCCTTCCGCATCGTGCCAGCGGCGTCGGCGTCGGCCCGTCGCCGCCGCCGCGGTCACGCTCTCACCCTGGCAAACGATGCTGCCATGCCGAGCGTTCCCCCGGTGTCATCCCGGCACCGGAATCACGATTCCTGGCAGGATCTCCACCTGTCGCGGCGGCGGTGGGGGCGGCGGCGGTGGCGGCTGCGGCGGGAAGATGACGATCGGTTCCTCCGGTTCCGGCGCCGGCTGCTGCGGCGCAGGGGGAATGAAGATCTCCGGGCCGCGCGGCTGCTCACCGGGCGGCGGATTGAGGATGTCGTAGGGCCCGCCGGACTGCTGCTGTGGCGGCCCGGCCGGGATGATCGGCAGCCCGGAACCGCCCTCCGGTACCGGGAAACTCTCGGCCGCAGTGCCGTCCAGTGCGCCGTCCATGGTCTGTTTCCAGATATCGGAGGGCAGCCCCGATCCGTAGATGCGACCGCCACCGGCCGAACGGATCGGCTGGGAATGCTCGGTCCCCACCCAGACCGCCGTCGACAGCGACGGAGTGAAGCCGACCATCCAGGCGTCCTTGTTCTCACCGGTGTCGCCGAGCTGGGTGGTGCCGGTCTTGGCGGCCGATGGCCGGCCGTCGAGGGCATGTCCGTTGGAGTAGGCCGCGATGGGCAGCATGGCCTGGGTGGTGCGATCGGCGATGGCGTTGGGGAAGCGCTGTTCGCCGGGCGGCAGCTGCTGGCCGACCTGATGTTCCGGTGCGCCGCGGTCGAGCAGGACGCGGCCGGTGCCGGTCACCACCCGCTGCACGAAATAGGGCTGGTGATACATACCGGACGCCGCGATCGTCGCGTACGCCGAGGCCATATCGATCGGGCGCACCTGGTACACACCGAGCACGATCGACGGTGCGGGCGGTCCACCGTTCTCACTCAGCGACAGGCCCGCCACACCGGGAATCTGCTCCGGGATGCCCGCCTGGTGCGCGGCGTCGGCGATCGCCTGCGGTCCGTTGAACATCGACTGGGTGAGCCGGTAGAAGCTGGTATTGAGCGAACGTTTGAACGCTTCGGACAGCGAACAGGTGCCGCAGGATTCGTTCTCCACATTGCGCACCAGCACATCGTTGACCTGCACCGGTGAACTGTCGAACTGCTTGGCCATCGAGATGCCCTGGCGTTGGGCGGCCAGTACGGCGAAGGTCTTGAACGCCGAACCCGTCTGCACCGGCGCCTGCGCGAAATCGAATCCGACACCATCGGCCCCGCCGTAGTAGGCCCGCACCGCACCGGATCGCGGATCGATCGACACCACCGCGGTGCGCAGATCCGGCGGCTGACCTTCCATCGCGTCCTGCGCCGCCGCGACCGCCGCCTGCTGTGCCTTCGGCTCGATGGTCGTGGTGATCTGGAGCGCGCCGGTGTTCAGCTCGTGTTCGGAGATACCGGAGGCGAGCAGTTCGCGCAGCACCTGGGTGCGGATCAGGCCTTCGGGGCCGCGGGCGGCGCCGTCGTCGGCGACCTCGGCGATCGGGATGATCTGCGGGAAGGTCGCCGTCTCGCGGTCGGTGCGGTTGAGCACCCCCATCTCGACCATGCCGTCGAGCACGTACTTCCAGCGCGCCTTCAGGTCCTCGAGGTGGGTTTCCGGGTCGAGGATCGACGGCGAGCGCACCAGCGCGGCGAGCACGGCGCCTTCGGCCAGGGTCAGTTCGGGGACCGGCTTGTTGAAATAGGCCTTCGCCGCCGCCGCGATACCGTAGGCGCCGCGACCGTAGTAGATGGTGTTGAGGTAGGCGGCGAGGATGTCGTCCTTACTCCATTCCCGCGCCATCTTCGCGGCGATCACCAGCTCACGCATCTTCCTGGTGACCGTGCGCTCGGAACCGAGGAAGGCGTTCTTCACATACTGCTGGGTGATGGTCGAACCGCCACCCGCGTTCTCCTTGCCGAGCAAGTTGTCGCGCGCGGCCCGCAGGAAGCCGGGGATCGAATAGCCGGGGTTGGTGTAGAAATTGCGGTCCTCGGCCGAGATCACCGCATTGCGCACCGGTACCGGCACCTCCGCGAGTGGGACCGGGGTGCGGTTGCCTTCGGGTGGGACGACTTTCGCGATCACCGTGGTGCCGTCGGCGGCCACGATGGTGGCGATCTGGTTGGTGCGCATCGCCGCGGGTGAGGGGATCTCCGCACTCCAGTAGAACAGCGCCATCAGCAGCGCTGGCACCGCGATGAAGATGACGAACAGGGCGAGGATCAGTCTGCGGATGCGTTTGCCGCGACCGGAACGGGGCCGGTCGGCATCGGGTTCGCCATCCCTTCCGGTACGGCCGCCGCCCTCGTCGGACTTGCCGACGCGCGGGTTGAATCCGCTGATCGAGGCATACTCCGGCTCCGGGGATCGGCCGCGGGTAGTGCGCGGTCGCCGGTCACGAAACGAGCTCACGATCATCTCCTCCCGGAGCGTCGGTAAAACTCAGAGACCCCACCGTCTGATGACAGCGTCGCCGAACTCCACCCGCCCGGGGACCGGAAACGGGCACAGACTTACCTCGCCAAGCATAGCTGGACGGTAACTAGCCGAGGGTTTGCTGTGCCGCGACCGCGCCGGTGCCGCCATCGGGGGATCGGCGCCGCCCGGACTCAGCTCTTGACGCCGCCCGCGGTGAGACCGGAGATGATGCGCCGCTGGAACAGCAGCACCATGATCACCAGCGGAATCGTCACCAGCGTGCCCGCCGCCATGATCGAGGCGTACGGCTGGACCAGCGGATTGTTACCGGAGAACCCGGCGATCGCGACCGTGACGGGTTTGGTCGACTCGCTGGAGAGCAGCCGGGCCAGCAGGTACTCGTTGACGGCCGCGATGAACGCCAGGATCGCGGTCGTGAACACCGCCGGTGCCGCCAGCGGCAGCATGACCAGCCGGAACGCCTGCATCTTGGTGGCGCCGTCGATGCGGGCCGCCTCCTCGAGTTCCCATGGCAGCTCGGCGAAGAACGCGGCGAGGATGTAGACCGTCATCGGCAGCACGAAGGAGATGTTCGGGATGATCATCGCCTGGTACTTGCCGATCCAGCCCAGATCGGTGAACAGCTGGAACAGCGGCGTGACCAGCACGACCACCGGGAACATCGACGCGCTCAGGATCAGCCCGGACACCAGGTACTTACCGCGGAAGGTCAGCCGCGCCAGCGCGTACGCCGCCAGCACGCCGAGCACCAACGCGATGACCGTGGTGATCGAACCGATGATGACACTGTTGATCATCGCCTTGCCGAAGTCGTTACCGCGACTGGTGTCGAACACATCGCGGAAGTTCTCCAGCGTCACATGCGTCGGCCACGGCGTGTTCTCGAAGGTGTAGCGCGGATCGCGGAACGCGGTGACCGCCATCCAATAGAACGGGCCGAGCCCCCACACCAGCACGATCAGCGCGCCCACGTACAGCCGGGCCGAGCCGAGCCTGCGCGTCCACGGCACATTCCCGGTGACGTTCGCGGCGGGCTTCTCTTTCGTCGTCGTCGCGGCCATCATGCCTTCCGCTGCTCTTCCTGGGTGCGGACCGCATTCGCGCCCAACACCTTCACCAGCACGAACGCCACCGCGAAGATCATCAGGAAGGTGATCGTCGACAGTGCGGCGGCACTGTTGGGACCTTGTCGGACCTGCTCGACCACCAGCATCGAGATGGTGCGGGTGGCGGGGTTGTCGGCGGTCATGATCGCGGGCAGGTCGTACATGCGCAGCGCATCCATGGTGCGGAACAGCACCGCGACCAGCAGTGCGGGCTTGAGCAGCGGCAGCGTGATGTGCACGAAGCGCTGCCAGGCCGAGGCGCCGTCGACCCGCGCGGCCTCGTAGACGTCGTTCGGGATCACTTGCAGACCGGCCAGCAGCAGCAGCGCCATGAACGGCGTCGTCTTCCACACATCGGCCGCGATCACCGCGAACCGGGCGGGCCATTCGTCGGAGGTCCACAGGATGCCGGTACCGAGCACGCGGTTGACGACACCGTCGTACTGGAACATGAACTCCCACAGCCGCGCCGTCACCGCGGTGGGGATCGCCCACGGGATGAGCACGGCCGCACGCAGCAGCGCCCGGCCCTTGAAGGTCTTACCCATCACCACGGCCATGGCGAGGCCGAGGATCACCTCGAGTGACACGGTGACCACGGTCAGGAACAGCGTGACGCCCACCGCGAGCCAGAACTGCGAACCCAGATTGCCGGTCGGGCAGTCGACGGTGCCGGTCGCGGTCTCGCACTGCTGGAACAGCCAATGCGTGTAGTTGGACAGTCCGGCGCTGCCACCTTCGATGAACATCCCGGTTTCGGGATCGATACCGCCGGAATCCTGTTGGAACGACATCCACAGCGCCCGGAACACCGGGTAGCCGATGACGACGGCGAGCGCGATCAGCACCGGCGCGACGAACATCCACGCCTTGCCCGACAGCCGCAGCTCATCGGCGATTACCGCGCCGAAGCCGCGCTTCTTACGCGGTGGTTCGCCCGCATCGTCCGTGCGCCGCCGTTGCACGGCCGTACCCGTTCCCGAAGGATCCGACACCGTTTACCTCTCCTGTTTCGGCTGGTCGGGTCCGTCCGAACGTCCCGCTAACCGGCCGCCTCGATGCCTTTTTGCATGCCGATGATCGCATCGTCCACGGTCTTCTCGCGCTTCAGGGCGGCGAAGGCATTGTCCCGGATGGCCTTCGACACCGCCGGGTAGAACGGGGTCACCGGCCGCGGCACCGCATTGGAGATCGAATCCTTGAGTGCGGGCAGGTACGGCATCTTGGCGATCAGGGCCGGATCGTCGTACATCGATTCGCGCACCGAGGGCAGCGCACCGGAGGCGACGATGTGCTGGGCGTCCTCACTGATCAGGAAGCGGAGGAAGTCGAGCGCGGTGGCCTTGTTCTTGGAGAAGGCGCTGATCGCGGCGTTGTAGCCGCCGAGGGTGGAGGCGCCGATTCCGGTCTCACCCGGCAGCGGGGCGACGGCGAAGCGGTCCTTCACGGCCGAGGATTCCGATCCGGCGTCACCGTAGGTGGACGGCCAGGAGCGCAGGAACATCAGCTTGCCCTGGGTGAACGCGGCGCCGCTCTCGGTCTCGGTGAAGGTGATCGCCTCCTCCGGGATGTCACCGCGATCGTAGGCCTCGACCAGCTTGCCGAGACCCGCGCGCGCCTGCGGACTGTCCACGGTCGGGGTCTTGCCGTCGGCGCCGACGAAGGTGCCGCCGTAGGCGTTGATCACCTCGGCGGTGTTCACCGTCAGGCCCTCGTAGTTCTTGAGCTGACCGGCATAGCAGCCGATGTTGTTGTCCCGTGCGATATTGCACATGCCGAGCATCTCGTCCCAGGTCTTGGGCGGGTTCGGCACCAGGTCGGAGCGGTAGAACAGCAGACCGCCGTTGGTGTTGCGCGGTGCGGCGTAGAGCGTGTTGTTGTAGGTGGCGCTGGCGACGGTCGGCGGCAGCAGCGCCGAGGTGTCGATGGCGAAGGAATCCTTCAGCGGCTGGATCCAGCCCTTGGCCGCGAACTCCGCGGTCCACGGCACGTCCATCGCGAAGACGTCGTAGTCGGCGGACTTGGAGCGCATGTGCTCGACCAGGTCGTCGTACTGCTGGGAGGCGTCGTTGGACTGTTCCTTGTAGGTCACCTGCTCATCCGGGTGGGCCGCGTTCCACCGGTCGATGAGCTGTTTGACGACACCCGTCTCGGTGGTGTCCTTGCCCTCGACGTAGGTGATGGGCCCGCGTCCGGTGAGGTTCTCACTGGTCGGGTTGCCGCCGTTGTCGCTCGTGCACGCGGTGGCGAAGGTCGCGGTCAGCAGTGCGGCCGAGGCCACGGCGAGCGCGGCGCGTGGCACCAGTGCGGCACGTAGGGACACCTTCTTCAAAGCCATCGCGGAAACTCCAAGGTCGAGACGTGAGCGGCAGCACACCCGGCGGTGCACCTGGCAACATACCTGTTGATCATCCGACGCGCCCGACCGTGTCGGTCGGTGTGCCTAGGCTGGACGGCGATGACTGCCGCCAATCCCGCCCCCGATCGGATGCTCACCCGCATCGGCGGGTTGCTGCGCAAGGCCGAATCGACCGATAACGAACACGAGGCCGAGGCGTTCCTCGCCGCGGCGCAGCGTCTGGCCACCCGCTCTTCGATCGATCTGGCGGTGGCGCGTGCCCATGTGGCCGGTCGCGAGCGCAGGCCGCCGCCGATCCAGCGGATCATCCCGATCGGCGAGCCGGGGCGTAAAGGTCTGCGGACCTATGTGCAGCTGTTCGTCGCGATCGCCGCCGCCAACGATGTGCGCTGCGATGTGGCGCGTACGTCCACCCAGGTCTACGCCTACGGTTTCGACTCCGATATCGATACCTGCGAGGCGCTGTACACGAGCCTGCTCGTGCAGATGGTGCGGGCCTCGGACCAGTACATCAAATCGGGTTCCTACCGGTCGGCGACGGTGGAGAAGATCGTCGTCGAGGTGCGCGGCGGGCGTCGGGTGCGCCGTCGCGTGCAGGCGCCGGTCGCCGCGGTGACGGCGCGGCTGAACTTCCAGATGGCGTTCGCGGCGCGGATCGGCAAACGGCTGTCGGAGGTGAAATCGGAGGTGGAGACCCAGGCCCGTGCGGAGCCGGGCGCCGCCGCGACCGGAACCGCCCTCGCCCTGCGGAACAAGGAGGTCGAGCTGACCGACTTCTATACCCGCACCTCCGAGGCCCGCGGCACCTGGCGCGGACCGCAGGCATCGACGGGCTACGCCCCCGCCGCGCGAACCGCAGGCGATCGAGCCGGGCGGGCTGCCCGCCTCGGCACCGCACCCGAACTCCCCGCACCGCGCACCCGTCTCACCACACGCCGAGCCAACTGACCATGGCCCCCGAACCCGCCTGCGCGAGGCGCACCAGCGTACGCGCTTCTCGACGGATGCCTCGCGCCTGGGCATCGGCGGTGTCCGTGTGGGTGTGATGCCGCGATGACCGTGCGGGACAGCCAGCGCGCGAAGGTCTACGACGCAGAACAGTTGGTGCGTGGTGCGTTCGATCGGGCCGACGAGTTCGGTCACCGCACCGTGGAGGTATTCGGTTCGCAGATCACCTTGCCGGTGGAGCGGCGGTTCGCCTCGGTGGAGTCGGTGCAGCGCTACTGCGATCGGGTACTGGCGTTGAACTGGGTTGCGGCGCAGTGGGGCCGGGCGAGTACGCCGGTGCGGGTCCGTGCGCGGGCCGGGACCACCGCCGCGCATTACGAATCCGAGGGCGCGGTGCTCGCCGTCCCGCTGCACACCGGGGCGAGGGCATGGGCGCTCCGGGAATTGGTGGTGCTGCACGAGCTGACCCACCATCTCGAACCGGATCCGGGTGAACATGCACCGCACGGCCCGGAATTCTGCACTCGCTACGTCGAATTGGTCGACGGTGTGATCGGCCCCGAAGCGGCGCTGCTCCTACGCGCCACCATGATCGGCTGCGGAGTCGGCTTCGGCTGACCGGCGGCCTGTCGCTCGACGCGGCCTAGGGTCGGCCGAGCAGGGCGTGGACGCGGTCGAAGCGTTCACGCCACCACGCCGTCCGAGCAGGATCGGGATACCGGTAACGCTCCAGCAGATCCGGATCGGGCGCGGGTGGTGTGCGCGGTACGGACAGGTACCCGTCCACCGGGAGCAGCGGTTCGGCCACCACATCGCCTTCGAACAGCGCCACTGTGCCGAGCCCGCAGGCGAAGTCGAGTGCGGGGAGGGCGGCGGCAAGGGCGAGCTGGGCGGACAGCCCGACGCTGGTTTCCAACGCGGACGACACCACACAGGGCAGTCCGGCGGCCTCCGCGACCTCGAGCGCGCGGCGCACTCCGCCCAGCGGTGTGCATTTCAGGACCGCGATATCGGCGGCCCCGGCGACGGCCACCCGAAGCGGATCCTCGGCGCGGCGGATGGATTCGTCGGCGGCGATCCGCACCTGAACACGCCGCCGGACCGCCGCCAGCTCCTCGATCGTGCGGCAGGGCTGCTCGACGTACTCCAAACCACCTGCGGCCCGGTCTATCTCGGTGATGTGGCGGACCGCCGTGTCGACATCCCACAGCGCGTTGGCATCCACGCGCACCGCGCCGTCCGGCCCGAGCGCATCGCGTACCGCCTCCACCCTGGCCAGGTCCTCCGGCAGCGAATCCGGATGGTCGGCCACCTTCACCTTGGCCGTGCGGCACCCCGACCCCGCGACGATGGCATGCGCGCGTTCCGGCCCGACCGCTGGCACCGTGCAGTTCACCGGTATCCGATCCCGCACCGGCTCCGGCCGATCCACGGTGACCTGCTCGACGGCGGTGGCCAGCCAGTGCGCGGCCTCCCGATCGTCGTATTCGGGAAACGGGCAGAACTCACCCCAGCCCAGCGGCCCGCGCACCAGCATTCCCTCGCGGACGGTGATGCCACGGAACCGGGTGCGCATGGGCACCGCGTAGACGGCGACAGCCTCGACATCGCTCACCGTCAGCAGCGTAGCCCGCCCCACGTTCGTCGGTCGTCGGTCGTCGGTCGTCGGTCGAGCATGCCTCCTGGCCGGACCCGCCATCGCGATTGCCGTTGTCCGCCCGCCACCGCACACTCGACATGTGCGGTGGCGACTGCGGGATCTCGCACGCGCGATACCCGCGACCCTGATCGCGGCCGGGTTCGGCTGGGTGGCAGTGCATTTGCTGGACTGGTATCAGCTGACCGGCCGCGATCTCGCGCGTCCACACGACCTGACCGCCGCCTATGTGGTTGCTGCCACGGGTTTCGTACTGGCGGTCGGCGCGGTGGTCGCGACCCTGGTCGGCGCCATCAGGGCGCGGCGGGTGATCGGTTGGGCACCCTTGATCGGCGTGCCGTTGTTCGTCGGAGCCTGGGTGTGCGGGTTCCTGGTCGCGATCTTTACCGCGCCGACCTGAACGCGCCGTCGGGCCGGGATCCGAGGGTACAGCGCTCAGTTCAACCGGCGCCCGTCGTCGGCCGAGAAGAAATAGGTGTGGTCGGGATCGGCGGTGAGCCGCACTCGTGCACCCTTCGCCGGCGGATTACGCCAATCCGCGCGCGCGACAATCGTTTCCCCGGCGTCATCGGCGACGGTGCGGCCGTAGATGTAGGCGTCGGAGCCGAGTTCCTCGACGACGTCGACCTCCATCTCGATCCCCACGCCACCCTTGACCAGCCCGGACGATTCGCCGCCGATCTCCAGATGCTCCGGCCGCACACCGACGACCACCGAACCGTTGCTCGCATCCGCCACCGAACGCGGCAGCGCCAGCTCGTGCCCGCCGAGCGCCACCGAGCCGTCGGAGACCGGGAGCGTGAACAGGTTCATCGCGGGCGAACCCATGAACCCGGCGACGAACACGTTCGCCGGATCGCGGTACAGATCGCGCGGCGAGGCGCACTGCTGCAAGAGGCCGTCGCGCAGTACCGCCACCCGATCACCCATGGTCATGGCCTCGACCTGATCATGGGTGACGTACACGGTGGTGGTGCCGAGCCGGCGCTGCAACTGCGCGATCTGGGTGCGGGTCTGCACCCGCAGTTTGGCGTCGAGGTTGGACAGCGGTTCGTCCATGAGGAACACCTGCGGTTGGCGCACGATGGCCCGCCCCATCGCCACGCGCTGGCGCTGACCACCGGAGAGCGCCTTGGGCTTGCGGTCCAGATAAGGCTCCAGATCCAGCAGCTTCGCCGCCTCCAGCACCCGCTGCTTGGTCTCCGTCTTGCCGACCTTGGCCAGCTTGAGCGCGAAGCCCATATTCTCGGCGACCGTCATATGCGGGTAGAGCGCGTAGTTCTGGAACACCATCGCGATATCGCGTTCCTTCGGCTCGGCGTGCGTCACATCCTTGTCGCCGATCAGAATCCGCCCGCCGTTGACCTCCTCCAGCCCGGCCAGCATCCGCAGCGAGGTGGATTTCCCACACCCCGACGGCCCAACCAGCACCAGGAACTCACCATCGGCGATCTCCAGATTCAACTGGTCGACAGCCGCTTTACCGGCACCCGGATACAACCGGGTGGCATGGTCGAAGGTCACCGTAGCCACGGCAGATCACTTCCCTTCACCGGCAGGAACGTGCCGGACGATCCGAGTAGAGGGTTCCGGCGGATCCTACGTGGACCGCTCGGAGCGTGCGCGATCGGCGGAAGTAGGTGGTTTCACCACGACCGGCGGTAGCCTCGACTGCGGAATCTGCCCAGCGACGAGGAGTCAATGCGATGAATCGACCGGTTCGTGTGGGAATGCAGTTGCAGCCGCAGCATGCGTCCGAGTACGCGCTGATTCGGGATGCGGTGCGGCGGGCCGAGGACGCGGGCGTCGATATCGTCTTCAACTGGGACCATTTCTATCCGCTCACCGGAGATCCGGACGGTGCGCATTTCGAATGCTGGACCATGCTCGGCGCCTTCGCCGAGCAGACCGAGCGGGTCGAGATCGGTGCGCTGGTCACCGGGGGCGGTTACCGGAATCCCGATCTGCTGGCGGATATGGCCAGGACCGTCGACCACATCAGCGGTGGCAGGCTGATCCTCGGGATCGGCGCGGGCTGGTTCGAACGTGATTACACCGAGTACGGCTACGAGTTCGGTACCGCGGGCACTCGGCTGGACAAGCTGAAGGGTGCGCTGGCCCGGATCGACGCCAGGTTGGCGACATTGAATCCGCAGCCCGTCCGCGATATCCCGATGCTGATCGGCGGTGGCGGTGAACGCAAGACGCTGCGGTTGGTCGCCGAGCACGCCGATATCTGGCACAGCTTCGGCGACCTGGGGGTGTTCACCCGTAAGAGCGGTATCCTCGGTGAGCACTGCGCGGCCGCGGGTACCGATCCGGCTCGCATCGAGCGTTCGGTGAGCTGGCCGGGCGCGAGTCGGGCACCGGAATTCCTCGCGGCCGGTGCGACGCTGTTCACCGTCGGCGTCAGCGGGCCCGACTACGACCTGAGCCGGGTGGTGGACGCGATCAACTGGCGCGATGAGATCAACCCGGAGCCGGTCAGCGGTATCGCCTGATCGCATGCGGGCGCGGGCGGTAACCGTGCGGTGTCCGTGGCCCGGCATCGGATTTCTCGCGGTGGTGGTGGAAAGCCGGTGGGAGCAGGACGACGTGGTGGTCGTTGGCGTCCTCGGGTTCGGCGCGCACCGGTAGCGGCCGGTTAACCCACGGTCGAGGGATAGGGTGTTCACCCATGGTTGGTCTGCTCGCTGTGCGGTCTCGTGCGTTGATCGCCGTGATACTGCTCGCCGTCGTCGCGTTGGCGACGGCCTGCGGTGACGGCTCCTCGGCCCGAGACCTGTGTGCCCCGCCCGGGGTGGAGGCCGCGTCCCCCGCGCCGACGAATCTGGCCTCACCGACGCGGGCGGGTGTCGACCGGTTCACCACGCCGACGACCGTTCCGCTGGAGTCCATCGATATCAGCAAGCTCGGCCTGCTCACCCCAGGCAAGCTCAGCGTCGGCACCCTGTCGGACGCGCCGCCGAGCATCTGTGTGAACGCCGCGGGCGCGTTCACCGGTTTCGACAATGAACTGCTGCGCGCGGTGGCCGCGAAACTCGGCCTGCAAGTGGAGTTCTCCGGCACCGAATTCGCCGGTCTGCTCGCACAGGTCGGCGGCGGCCGCTTCGATGTCGGCTCCTCCAATATCACCACCACCGATGAGCGCAGGCGGATGGTGGACTTCACCAACGGCTACGACTTCGGGTACTTCTCGCTGGTCGTCCGCAATGGCAGCCCGATCGGCGGGTTCGCCGACCTCGGCCCGGACAGCCGGGTGGCCGTGGTGCAGGGCACGGTGCAGGACGAGTACGTCGTCAACCAATTGGGCTTGGATCCGGTGAAATTCCCGGACTACAACACCGCCTACGCGAACGTGAAGACCGGCCAGGTTGATGCCTGGGTGGCGCCGTCGGCGCAGGCCGAGGGCGCGATCGCACCGGGTGACGGCACCACGATCATCGAGAATTCGTTCAGTCTCGACAATTTCGCGGCCTGGGCGGTCGGCAAGAACAAGCAGCCGCTGGTCGACGCCCTCAACAGCGGTCTGGACGCGGTGATCGCCGACGGCACCTACGCCCGGCTCTACAGCGACTGGGTGCCGCGTGAACTCCCGCCGGGGTGGAAGCCGGGATCGAAAGCCGCTCCCACACCAGAACTTCCGGATTTCGCCGCCATTGCCGCCGAACGCGGACCCGCCGAACAGGCGCAGGACGAACCGAAATCCACGCTGCAACAGCTGCGTGACACCTTCTTCGACTGGTCGCTGTATCGCCAGGCATTTCCCGATCTGTTCAAGACCGGTCTGCCCAATACCCTGATCCTCGCACTGGTTTCGGGCATCCTCGGCACCGTGCTCGGCATGCTGCTCGCCGTGGCCGGCATATCGCGGTCGCGCTGGCTGCGCTGGCCCGCCCGCGTCTACACCGATATCTTCCGTGGTCTGCCCGCGGTGGTGATCATCCTGTTGATCGGGCTCGGCATCGGTCCGGTGGTGGGTGATCTGACCGGCAACAACCCGTACTGGCTCGGTGCGGTGGCGTTGGCGCTGCTGGCCTCGGCCTATATCGGGGAGATCTTCCGCTCCGGTATCCAATCGGTCGAACCCGGTCAGCTCGAGGCGGCGCGCGCCATCGGCTTCGGTTATCGCCAGTCGATGACGCTGGTGGTGATCCCGCAGGGTGTGCGGCGGGTGCTGCCCGCGCTGATGAACCAGTTCATCGCGCTGATCAAGGATTCCTCGCTGATCTACTTCCTCGGCCTGCTCGCCTCCCAGCGTGAGCTGTTCGCCGTCGGCCGCGATCTGAACGCGCAGACCGGTAACCTGTCGCCGCTGGTCGCGGCCGGTCTGGTGTATCTGCTGCTGACCATCCCGCTCACCCACCTGGTGAACTACATCGACCGGCGCATGCGCACCGGCCGTCCTGATCAGCCCATCGACCCGGCCGATCAGGCCGCGATCACAGAAGGGCGTGGGTAGATGAGTGCATCGCTCACCGGTACCGGCCTGCGGCTGCGGCTCGGTCACAACGAGATCCTGCGCGGGGTGGACATCCACGTCGACGCCGGGAAGACCACCACCGTCATCGGACCGTCCGGTTCCGGTAAATCCACCTTGCTGCGGGTGCTGAACCGGCTGCACGAACCCGATGCGGGCGACATCCTGCTCGACGGGACATCGGTGCTCACCGAAGACCCGGACAAGCTGCGTCAGCGCATCGGCATGGTGTTCCAGCATTTCAACCTGTTCCCGCACAAGACCGTCGCCGATAATGTCGCGCTCGGCCCACGCAAACTGCGCGGACTGTCCAAGGAGCAGGCGCGGGCGCTGGCCATCGAGCAGCTCGAGGTGGTCGGCCTGGCCGGTAAGGCCGATTCCCGGCCGTCCAATCTGTCCGGCGGTCAGCAGCAGCGGGTGGCGATCGCGCGGGCGTTGGCCATGAAACCGGAGATCATGTTCTTCGACGAGGCCACCTCGGCACTGGACCCGGAACTGGTCAAGGGCATACTCGCGCTGATGACCGATCTGGCGTCGGGCGGAATGTCGATGGTCGTCGTCACCCACGAAATGGGTTTCGCGCGAAGCGTTTCCGACAGCGTGGTGTTCATGGACGCCGGTCAGGTGGTGGAGACCGGCACCCCGGACGCCCTGTTCGACAACGCGGAAACCCCACGCCTGCGCCGCTTCCTCGACCAGGTGCTCTAGACGGTGATCCGACGTGATGGGTGAAGCTATTGACCATGGTCGCAACCATTACCTCGACTTCGCGACGCTGCTGAGTGGCGGTGTCATCCGCTACTCATTCTCACAGTTGGGGATTCCTGTACGTTGAAATCGCCGGTCGTGTGCACGGTCATGATCGGCGGATTCCGGTGTGTTCAGGGGTGCCCGGGGTAAAGAGACTTCGGGGGTAAGTGCCTGCTCGTTCGTGATGTGGGGCATCCGAACCTGCTCGCGCCGGATCATGATCCGGTTCGCAGCATGAAAGGAAATATGTTCTCAGCAATTCGAGTGTCGACAGCCCTGGCTGCGGGTGTACTCGCCACCCTCGCTCTCGCACCGTCGGCGCAGGCATATCCGGTCGGCCCCTGGGGTATCGAAGGGCCATGTAGGGGCCAATCTCCCGCCGAATGCAATTTCATACCCTCGCCCGATGGTATCGAGTGGAAGTCGTACTCGGAGGCGTCCCTCAGTACGGGGCAGGCGCTTCAAACGAACGTTTACGACAAGACCGGCGCGCTTGCCTGCGTCAACCACATCGGCGCCCCGCCCACCTTCAAGATGTGCCCGCAGATAGCGTCGCTGATCCGCGCACTGCCGCCGATGCCCATCGGCCCCTCGACCGGCAGCAGCTGATCGACCGGCGCGCAATGACGGACGGGTGAGTTCGCCCTTCTCCCGCCGCCGAGATCGAAATGAGGGAGAAGGGTGATCCACCCGCCCGCCCGCCGCTACTCTGCATTCATGCGCACTTGGTAATGTGTGAAGTGCTCTTCAGTTCCACCTGACCGCGTGAGGAAAGAAGGATTCTGATGACCACAGCGCATGCTCAGCACACCGAGCACGAGCACAACCACGGCCCGACCTGCGGTCATGTCGCCGTACCGCATGGCGACCATGTCGATTACGTCCACGACGGGCATCTGCATCGCGAACACGAGGGTCACTACGACGAATGTGAGCCCTCCGCCCACACCGAACACACCAAACACGACCATGTCCACGGTGAGGGCTGCGGTCATGTCGCGGTCCCGCACGGCGACCACGTCGACTACATCCACGACGGTCACCGTCATGCGCCGCACGACGGGCACTACGACGAACACTGAGCGCCGTCGCCGACCCGATATCGACCCGAACCACGGAGGTGGATCGTGGACCTCGCGCAGGTGAACCGAGACGCCATCGCGAAGTTCCGGGCCGGGGAGGATCCCGAGGGAATGCATCGGGATCGGCTGGTCCTGTTGACGACGATCGGCAGGCGCACCGGACAGCCGTACACCACCCCGATGATGTTCCACCGGGACGGTGACCGGCTGCTGGTGATGGCCTCCAATATCGGCGCGCCCCGGCACCCCGACTGGTATCAGAACCTGGTCCGCAACCCGGCGGTCGTCGTCGAAGTGGGCGACGAGACCTACGACGCACGAGCCGTGCCCTTGGCGGGAGACGAGCGCGAGCGCATCTGGACGATGTTGAAGCAGACCTACCCCTGGTTCGCCGACCACGAGCAGAAGACCGATCGCGTCATTCCGGTGGTGGCGCTGACGAGGGTGTGAACCGCCGCGGCTACTAGTCGTCCTTGTGCCGGAGTTCGACGTACATGTCCAACGAGAAGCTCTCGAGGGCGAGGGGATTGCCCGAGCAGGACAGCAACAGCAGATCGTTGTCGATATCGACGTGACGCAGGTACGCGACGGTGGCGGTGGCCGCCCTGCGGGCCTCATCGGGTGTCGCGTTCCATCGGCGGACAGCCGTTCCGTCACCGTCGTCGACGAAGCCGTGGGTGGTGAGGTAGGTGTCGACGGCGTCGGTTCGGTGAATACGCAACCGGATCTCCGTCGGGTTCGATTCGACGACGGGGCGTAGATGGGCCGACGATCCGCCGCCGTGGAATTCGAGGCGCAGATCGTCCGGGCCGCGGCCCAATGCGCGCATGGCCAGGGACACGCTGCACAGCAGATCGGTGAGCATCCCACGCAGCTGTTTCGGTGTGTCGGCGCGCCACCGCTCGTATCCCGGATAGCCCGCGCCCGACCAGAGGTGGGAGAACTCGTAGTCGTCCGCCCCGGACATCGCCAGATCGTTCTCGTCGATGAGTTCGATCTCGTCCTCGTCGAGTCGTTCCATGTACTCGTGGGGGTTGTCCCACCAGTACACCTTCTGTGCTTCGTTGGCCTCGGCCGAGCCGAGGTGGAGCCGCAACGTCGCCCCTTCGCGCGGCAGCTGGAGCGTGCGCAGCGCCGGGCCGTCCTCCCATACGACGTCGAGGCCACGCAGGCCGCAGTACCAGCTCGGTGTTCCCCATTCCGCAATCGTGAGATCGAGGTAATGGCGGAACTGTTCGGGCGCGATCGTCGCGATGGGGATGCTCGATTCCACGCTGGTGAAGTCGATGTGCGGACCGTAGTGCTCGAACATCCGGCCGGCGGATTCGACACCGGGGATCTCCACCGATCCGTGGTCGGTCGCCGTCCACCCCAGCTGGCGATAGGCGTCATCGACCTCGTTCTGGGTGAACGAGCCGAACGGCGCGGCCCGCAGTTCGGTGAGCAGTTGGGTGAAACGGGCATCGGTCATCGTGTGCACATCCGCGGAGGTTAGCGGTCGGCACCGACGGCGGCCACCACGCCACCGTGCGGAACCGGCCCCTCCCCGCCGACCCGTCGGGTCAGAAGCGGGTGAAACCGGTCAGCAATGGCCGAATCGTCGGCTCGCCCGCCGGGCCGGAACGCAGACCCGCCAGCACCTCTTCCGACATCTCGCCGAAGGTCTCGAACGATTGCACGGTGCAATGCGCCATCACCTCCTGGATGTAGGGGTCCGACAGCTTCCAATGCGCCAGCACCGCTTCGGAATCCGGGTAGAGCTGGAAGCTGTGCGCGAGTCCACGCTCCTCGTCCAGGAAGACCTGCACCATCAGCTGGGGTCCGTGCTCCTCGACGAATTCGACCGCCCGGCGCACCGCCGCCGAGAACTCCTCCAGGTGGCCGTCGGTGATCCGCATGGTGTTGTGAAACAGGATGCTCATACGGCCATGGTCGAATATCAACTGCCCTCGAGGTCAAGGCGGGGTGGCGATACCTCGACACCGGCCGTGCCGGACGCTCCGGCGATGCTCAGGCCCTGGCGGCCGAAGTACGAGAGGTGACTGCCGCGATCGTGGCGGCGATTCCGATGGCGCCCGCGGCGATCACGGCCGTGGCCGCCCAGCCGAACCATTCGACGGCCGCCGCGCCGCATGCGGTGCCGAGGCTGCCACCTATGAAGTACACCAGCATGTAGGCGCTGTTGAAGCGGGCGGGAGCGGATGGGTCGATGGCGAGAACCGTGCTCTGGTTCGCCACCTGAGCGGCGAAGAGTCCGGCGTCGAAGAGCGCGAGGCAGACCAGGACCACGACGATGTTCGAGAGGGTGAGACCGGCGACCACGATGGCGGCACCGGCCAGCGCCAGACCCGCCAGGATGACGCGTGGCGCGCCGATCCGGTCGGTCCAAACACCGGCGACCTGCGTCGCCGGAATACCCGCGAGTCCCGCCAGGGCGTACAGGCCGATCTGTTCGGCGGAGTACGAGAACGGTGGCGCCGAGAGCGCGACCGCGAGCCCGGCCCACACCGCACAGAAGGCGAAGAACCACAGCGCGCCGGATACCGCCGCGATTCGCAGCGTCGCATGCCGCACGAACAGTCCGGGCAGCGAGCGCAGCGTCTCGAGATAGCGGAGTTCGACCGTGCCCCCGGTTTTCGGCAGCGTCATCAGGCAGCACCCCGCCGCGACCAGGCAAGCGCCGGCGAATACCAGAAGCATTCCACGCCAGCCGATCTCATCGGACAACCACCCGCCGACGATCCGCCCCGCGAGGATCCCGGCCGAGATCCCAGCGGTGACGATGCCGAGGACCGTGGCCCGCTGACGTGCCGGCGCGAGCCGTCCCGCCAACGAGCTGAGACTCGCGCCCACCGCCGAACATGCCCCGATCACCCCGATCAACAACCCCAACTGCCACGCCCGCCCAGCCGCGGCGCTCACCGCCAACGCCGCCGCCAACGCCCCGAACTGGATCGCGAGAATCCGTCCGGGCGGGAACCGGTCGACCAGCGGAACAAGCAAGCCCAGACCGATCAGATACCCGACCGGCCCGCACGCGAGCGAAAACCCGACCCCGGCGATCGACGAATGCACCGCCCCCGCCACATCCGCGATCGCCGGTTGCAGCGGATAAGTAGCGGACGTCCCGAGCGCGGCAGCAAGCGCCATGAACAGCACAACCGACCCACGCAACCGCTGGTCATCACGTACTTCGTCGACAAGATGAGCATTCACAACGCCCGACATTAAGAACCACCCCCACCCGAAGCTGGCGGATTCTCGCCACCACCGTCCTCACCACCCCCCTGAACCCAAGTCGACGTTTGGCGCAGCCAGGTGCCACTCGACGGCGACCAAGGGGGCGTGGAGCGTGGCGGCGGGTCGTATTTGCGGGCGAGCGGCGGCTGTCGGTGGTGGTGTCTGCCTCCTCGGAGCTGTCCGAGGCAACCCGTGCGCGATCGGGGCGGGCCCTATGCGGGTATGAGCCCTACCTGGCGGCAGAGGTCGTTGACGTCGTTTCTCATGCCCGAGGGCGGATTTCGCATGAGCAGGTGCAGGATGTCGCGGGCGTGGCCGTTGTACTTGATCGTCTCCGGTGCGGTGCGGGCCGATTTGTCCAGTAGAGCCAGCGCGGCCACTGGTTCGTCGCGCTGGTGGTGGGCGCGAGCGACCTCGATGAAATGGCGGCTCCGACGGGGGATCGAGGCGATCTGGTCCGCGTCGAATCCGCGCGCCGCTCGAAGCGCCTCGCCGGAGCGGCGCAGTTCGACACCGAGGGTCGTCGCGTGGGCCTCCATCACCGGAATCGAGAACGATGTCTGGACGTGCCGGTAGTTCGGGCCGAGTCGCCGGGCGATGGTCGCCGCGTCTTCCCAGTACGACCAGGCCTCGCCATGGCGGCCGCGGCGGGCGTGCACGTAGGCGATCTCGGCCTGTAGTGCACCCGCTACGCCGCGCCAGTCGTCGACGGTGTGCTCGCGATCGAGGTAGGGCGTGAGCTGTTCGTTCGCTGTCCTGGCGACCGCTATGGCTTCTTCCCATCGCCCCGCATCCCGCAGCGCCTGCGTCATAGCCCATGCACCGCAAGCAATTACATAGGGATCGTCGGCCTCGTACCCCTCGGACATGGCACGGTCTGCTACCAGCCAGACGAGTTCGGGCGCTGGTTGGTAGGCGACGTAGAAGTCCGCCAGCTGATAGACCCCGGCCAGCACCCGCCGCGCCGCGCGGCGGTCCGCATCACCGGCGCGCACCGCCCCCTGAGCGTCCCTGATCAGTGCGGGCAACAGTATGCCCAGCTGGGTCCGATGGTCCGGGCTCGAGTGCCGGATGTCCCACGCCTGCCGCAGCCGCTCCTCGAGGTGAATGACGGGGGCGGGGCGCACTGTGGTCGTCAACCGATAGGAGGTCAGCGCCGCTTGTACTGCCGTCAGCGCGGCGTGCCGTTCACCGGCGAACACCGCGACCGGCACTGCGTGACCATTTCCGGTCAGCTCGGCCAGATCGGCCAGCTCGAGCGCATGCGCGATCCGCAGCAGCATCGGCAGCCGTGGTGGTTGCAGGCGACCGTTCTCGACGGCCTTCAGCCATTCGGTGGACCGACCGACCAGACCTGTGAGAACCGGTCTCGACATGCCCGCCCGCTCCCGCAGACGTTTGATACGCGATCCGATCGGAGCTTCCTCGACAGGGTTGATCCCCACGGCATCCCTTCCGCTGCTGACCCTTTTTCCCAGCGTAGCCCCGGGTACCGGTGGCGGAGGTACGAAACGTACCCGTCGCCGGCGCGCGACCTCCCTGCTCTCGCAGAACCTCCGACGCCAGGTGCGTGCCGCAATGGTCCTGGCGTCGGATGGCACCCGAATACCAACTACCGCAGGGGGTTCGATGTCCGATTATATTGCCGCTTTCGCAGTTGCCGGCTCGATCGCTGTGTTATTGCTCGACTTGATCTACGTGCTCCCCTACACCTTCGGTGAGGACGAACCGCCGATCACCCCGCGGGCACCGCGCATGTCGGCGCGCACGGCGCACAGCACCATGCAGGTGCATCGGCGGTGCAGCATCGAGGATTGCCCGCATAAGCGTGGTGCGTACAAAACCCTGGTCGCGGTGGGTGCGATCACGCCGGACCTGCGTGCCGAACGGTTCATGCGGTGAGCGAGCCGGAGGACGACACTTGTGGGTGGGTGCAGTGGGACGACGGCACCTGGTCGGCGGTCGATGAATACGGAATGCCCGGCGAGCGGCGGACGCTCGAACGGATTCTCCAGGTTTGGGAAGGTGGTGGGGCGGTGTGATCGATACTTGTCGGCGGTGATTTCGCCCAGCGCAATCGGGTAACTGAGGGTTGCCTAATTCGATCGGCGTTCATCTTGTCGTCTTCTTCGACTCGCCCTCGTGGTCTACCGTGCGGCCGTCAGCTTGATCCAGGAGGCACCGTGAGCTTCACCCCACTCGCCCTGTTCGTGCAGCACGACGGCCGATCGTCGCGCTCCGCGGTTACCTGTGCCTACAAGTGCGGTAACGCGTGCTTCCATGAGGTGCCCAACAAATCCGCGGGCGAATACTTCGGTGACATCGTCGCCTCGATGTCGCGGCGCGGGGTGCTGAAGGGCGGGGCGGCCGCGGTGCTCGCGGTGGGTGCGGGCAGTTTGCTCGCCGCTTGCGGTGATGACGGTGCCGGGGCGGTGTCGAACGGTGCGTCGGGCGCGGGGACCGGGTTCACGCCGGTGGCGCCGAATCAGCAGGACGCCGTGGTCGTACCCGAGGGATACGAACAGGGTGTGGTGATCCGCTGGGGCGATCCGATCTTCGAGGACGCACCGCAGTTCGATTTCGACAGGCAGACCGCCGCCGCGCAGGCCAGGCAGTTCGGCTACAACAACGATTTCGCCGCGCTGCTGCCCATCGAGGGGCAGGCCGATCGCTATCTGCTGGTGGTCAATCACGAATACACCACCGAGCCGTTCATGTTCAAAGGCTTCAACGGCGACACCATGACCCCCGAACAGTTCGGCATCGCCATTGCCGCGCACGGGCTTTCGGTCGTCGAGGTCACGGGCGAGGCCGGTTCCGGCAAGCTGGTCCCTGCCTTCGGCAAGTACAACCGACGCATCACCGCCGACACCGAATTCCGGCTCACCGGTCCGGCCGCGGGTAGCGATTTCGTCAAAACCTCCGCCGACCCGACCGGTACCAAGGTCGCGGGCACCTTCGCCAACTGTGCTGGCGGTGTAACCCCTTGGGGCACAGTGCTTTCCGGTGAGGAAAACTTCAACGGCTACTTCGTGGGCAAGCTCGCCGATCCGGTGGCTGCCGAGCGGGCCGAACGCTACGGAGTCGGCGAGGTGGATGCCCCGCATTTCTGGGAGAAGTTCGACAAGCGCTTCGATGTGGCGCAGGAACCGAACGAGTCCAACCGGTTCGGCTATGTGGTGGAGATCGATCCGTGGGATCCGGCCTCCACACCGGTCAAGCATTCCGCGCTGGGACGCAATAAGCACGAATCGGCCAATATCCACGTCACCGAGGACGGCACCGTGGTCGCTTACAGCGGCGACGACGAGCGTTTCGAATACATGTACAAGTTCGTGTCCACGCGCAAGATCCAGCCCGGCACCGGCGCCGCGAGCCGCCGCCACAATATGACCATCCTCGACGCGGGCACCCTCTACGTCGCCAAGCTCACCGGCGACCACCCCGATCGCATCGACGGCTCCGGCAATGTGCCCTCCGACCAGGGGTTCACCGGTAAGGGGCGGTGGATTCCGATCCTGGAGGCCGCCGAGGACGGCAGTGCGAAATCACTCGTCGACGGTATGTCCGCGCAGGAAGTCGCGGTCTTCACTCGGCTGGCGGGCGATAAGGTCGGCGCCACCAAGATGGACCGCCCGGAGGACTTCGAGGCCAACCCGAAGACCGGCAAGGTCTACGTCGCGTTGACCAACAACACCAAGCGCGGTGAGGACGGCAAGGCGGGCGTCGATGAGGCGAACCCGCGCATCAAGAACAAGAACGGTCAGGTCCTCGAGATCGTCGACGACCACAAGGGCACCGATTTCACCTGGTCGCTGCTGCTGGTCTGCGGCGATCCGGCGGCGGCCGACACCTACTACGGCGGGTTCGATAAGACGAAGGTCAGCCCGATCTCCTGCCCCGACAATGTCGCCTTCGATCCGTACGGCAACCTGTGGATCTCCACCGACGGCAATGCGCTGGGCTCCAACGACGGGCTGTTCGCGGTGACGCTGGAGGGTGAGCGGCGCGGTGAGACCAAACAGTTCCTCACCGTGCCCGCGGGCGGTGAGACCTGCGGTCCGGTGGTCACCGAGCAGCGGGTCCTCGTCTGTGTCCAGCATCCGGGCGAAGCGGATGGCGCCTCCGCCGACGCGCCGGTATCGCATTGGCCCGACGGCGGCGCCGCGCAGCCGCGGCCGTCGGTGGTCGCGGTGTGGAAGGCCGACGGCGGACGTATCGGGATGTGATCGGGATCCGCCGGGCTCAGCTGCTGCCGAACAGCCCGGCCATATTCGCGAACCGCGCGAAATTGCCTTGGGCGCCGCTGTAGACGTTCACATCGGTGCCACCGGCGATTCCGGGGACGGACCCGCTGTCGGTGGTCTGCCAGAACGTCCACGCGGGCCAACCGCCTGGCACCTCCGGCTGTGGATTGCCGCGATAGTCGGCGATCCACAGTGGGTATCGGTGGAACTGATTACTGTCGGCCATCGCGGTGCGCCAGAACGTGGGATAGGTGTAGATGATCGGCACCCGGCCGGTCAGCGCCTGGACGGTGTTGAGGTAGCGATGCGTCCAGTCGATCAGCGCGGCCGGGGGCAGCCCGCCGGAATCCTCCAGATCGAGCACCGGCGGGAGATCCAGCGGTCCGTTCTGCCCGAGCACCACCGCCGCGTACATCGCCGCCTGCGGTTCCGGCGGCAGATTCGGCCGCGCGTAGTGGTAGGTCCCCCGAGCCACCCCGGCCGCGCGCATGAGCACGCTGTCGGGCACGAAGTACGGGTTGATGTAGCTGAGCCCCTCGGTCGCCTTCACCATCGCGAAGTCGTGCCCCGCCCGCTTCACCGCGAACCAGTCGATCATCCGCCCGTCGATGTGCTGCCACGACGACACATCGGGCCCGGTCTGCTCGGCATTCGCCGTCGCGGGCAGCGTCGCCGTGAGGATGCCGCCGACGGTGACGGCGGACAACGCAAGCTTGCAGGTCGCTCTCCATCGGGTGCTGTCCATGCCGTCCGACGATAGCCATCCGATGTCACTGTGACCAGTGTTACATCTGATGCTTTTGCCAACTGTTCACCGGGAGGGTTCACAGCGACCTGGAAGCAGACGCGGTACCGCACGCACGTAGATCACCATGCCGACGACTTCGACGAGCGTCTGCGCGACCACGACCACGGCCGCGATCGCCAGCTCATCGGGTAGCGCGAGAGCCAGCGGCAGCACGACCAGGGAGTTGCGTGTCGCGCCGGTGAAGACGATCGCCCGGCTGTCGGCGACATCGAGCCGGAACAGTCGCGCCACAGCCAGCCCGGCGAAGGCCATGACCACCAGGAACAGCACCGGCACCTGCAAGAACGTCACATACAGCAGCGCCGCCAGCGCCGGATTGATCGCAGTTCGAGCCCCGGACCCAGTCCTGGCGCCATCCATCCGATGACCGCTCCGAACCCGATCGCCGCGAGATATATGGCGACCTGCTGCTGCTCCAATCGTCCGACCAGCCCCGCGTGCTCCACCTCGGTGAGGCTAGCCGGGCGCATGGGCGTGATCGGGTACGACTGTGATGGGACAGGGACCGGTCGCGTACGCGGGAGCGGGCCCGCACGTCACAGCGCTGTGCTGGATACTCGCCGCGACGAATCCGTGAACCGGAACCGAATGAGCGCTCAGACCGCCGGTTGGCAGGTATCGCGCAGCGAGCACGCTCCGCAGGACTGCCCGCAGCCGCCGGTTTCGGCGGGCGGGGCGAGGGCGGTGGCGGCGCGGGCGCCGGCGGTCGCGCCCGCACCGAGGGTGAACAGGGCGATGACCGCGACGGCGAGGGCGATCAGGACGACTGCGAAACCACCGGCGGCCAGGGTCACGAGTCCACCGCAGAACAGCAGGGCGCCCGCGGCGAGGGAGGTGGGGGCGGCGACGCGGTTCGCGACGCGGAACACCTCGTCGGTGCTCAGCGCCTCATCGGTGTGTACGCCGACGAATCGGTTGCGGGGCAGTTTGCCCGCCAGTCCCAGCACGCCGATCGCCAGCGCTACCGCGGCCAGCAGGAACAGGATGATGGGGACGACAACCACCTCCGCAGGCTACCGCAGGTGCTCCCACCAGCGGTCGACTGCTCCCCAGGGCAGCGGGCGATCGTGGTGGGGATCACCGGCCGCACCGCCGTCGGCCCGTCACTCGCCGCGCGGTGGTCGTCGGCTCGGCTATACGCGCCCGAGACCGCCCCAGCCCCTTTTTGGGGTTGTCAAGTCCCAAGACTTACCCTGTTCGACGACGATATTTCTCCCGATCGGCGAGCAAAGAAGGCAGGACCGTGCAGGACATTCGTGCAACCGACCCTGCGGCCGGGCAGACCGCCGCGACCGATGACGCACCTGCGCACCGCTACACCGCCGAACTCGCCGGCCGGATCGAACGCCGCTGGCAGCAGATCTGGACCGAGCGCGGCACCTTCCACGCGCCGAACCCGGTCGGCCCGCTGGCCGGTCCCACTCCGCCGGACAAACTGTTCGTGCAGGACATGTTCCCGTACCCGTCCGGCGCGGGCCTGCATGTGGGACACCCGCTCGGCTATATCGCCACCGACGTGTTCGCCCGCTATCACCGTATGCATGGCCGCAATGTGCTGCACGCGCTGGGCTATGACGCCTTCGGCCTGCCCGCCGAGCAGTACGCGGTGCAGACCGGCGCGCATCCGCGCAACACCACCGAGACCAATATCGCGACCATGCAGGGCCAGCTGGACCGGCTCGGGCTCGGGCACGATCGTCGCCGCTCGTTCGCGACCACCGATCCCGAGTACTACAAGTGGACGCAGTGGATCTTCCTGCGCATCTACAACGCCTGGTACGACCAGGAATTGGACCGGGCCCGCCCGATCGCGGAACTGGAAGAGCAGTTCGCCTCCGGTGCGCGTGCGGTCCCGGACGACAAGACCTGGGCCGAGCTGTCGGCCGCCGAGCGTCGCGCCCTGATCGACTCCTATCGTCTGGTGTATCAAACGGATTCGGTGGTCAACTGGTGCCCCGGTCTCGGCACGGTGCTGTCCAACGAGGAGGTCACCGCCGAGGGGCGCAGCGAGCGCGGCAATTTCCCGGTGTTCCGTAAGCGCCTGTGGCAGTGGATGATGCGGATCACCTCCTACTCCGACCGGCTGGTCGACGATCTGGATCGGCTGGACTGGCCGGAGAACGTCAAGGCCATGCAGCGCAATTGGATCGGACGTTCGCGCGGCGCCCAGGTGCGGTTCGCGGCCGACGGTCATGAGCTGGAGGTCTTCACGACCCGTCCGGACACCCTGTTCGGCGCCACCTATGTGGTGCTCGCGCCCGAGCACGAGCTGGTCGATCGGCTGACCGCCGCCGCGTGGCCCGAGGGCGTCGACCCGCGCTGGACCAATGGTGGTGCCGCCACTCCCGCCGACGCGGTGGCCGGTTACCGCAAGGCCATCGCCGCGAAATCGGATCTGGAGCGGCAGGAGAACAAGGAGAAGACCGGCGTCTTCCTCGGCAGCTACGCCACCAACCCGGTCAACGGCGCGCAGGTGCCGATCTTTGTCGCCGACTATGTGCTCAGCGGGTACGGCACCGGCGCGATCATGGCTGTCCCCGGCCACGATCAGCGCGACTGGGAGTTCGCGACCGCGTTCGGTCTGCCGATCGTTGAGGTGATCTCCGGTGGCGACGTCACCGAGGCCGCCTACTCCGGCGACGGTGCCCTGGTGAATTCCGATTATCTGAACGGGCTCAGCGTCGACGAGGCCAAGGCCACCGTCATCGGCCGCCTGGAAGCCGACGGTCACGGCACCGGCACCGTGCAGTACAAACTGCGTGACTGGCTGTTCGCCCGGCAGCGGTACTGGGGTGAACCGTTCCCCATCGTCTACGACGAAGACGGCGCCCCGCACGCGCTGCCGGAATCCATGCTGCCCGTGCAGCTTCCGGAGCTGGACGATTTCGCCCCGGTCACCTTCGACCCCGACGACGCCGATTCCGAACCGTCGCCGCCGCTGGCCAAGGCCACCGACTGGGTGCACGTCGAACTCGATCTGGGTGACGGCCCGAAGAAGTACCGCCGCGACACCAATGTCATGCCGAACTGGGCGGGCAGCTCGTGGTATCAGGTGCGCTACGCCGATCCGACCAATCAGGAAGCGTTCTGCGCCAAGGAGAACGAGCAGTACTGGCTCGGCCCGCGCACCGAGGGCCACGGCCCCGACGATCCGGGCGGCGTCGATCTGTACGTCGGCGGTGTGGAGCATGCCGTGCTGCATCTGCTGTACGCGCGGTTCTGGCAGAAGGTGCTCTACGACCTGGGTGAGGTCACCAGTTGCGAGCCGTACCGCCGCCTGTTCAACCAGGGCTACATCCAGGCCTACGCCTACACCGACGCCCGTGGCGCGTACGTGCCCGCGGCCGAGGTGGTCGAGCGTGACGGCAAGTTCTTCTGGACCGACGCTTCCGGCGCCGAGGTCGAGGTGAACCAGGAGTACGGCAAGATCGGCAAGTCGCTGAAGAACGCCATCTCGCCGGATGAGATCTGCGATCAGTACGGCGCCGACACCTTCCGTTTCTACGAGATGTCGATGGGTCCGCTGGATACGTCGCGGCCGTGGGCGACCAAAGACGTTGTCGGAGCGCATCGTTTCTTGCAGCGCGTGTGGCGTCTGGTGGTGGACGAGGAGTCCGGCGCTGTGCGCGTCACCGACGCCGCGCCCGCCGATGAGACGCTGCGTCTGCTGCACAAGACGATCGCGGGCGTCGACGAGGATCTCGCGGCCCTGCGCGACAACACCGCGGGCGCCAAGCTGATCGAGCTGACCAACCACCTCACCAAGGCCTACCCGGACGGTGCGCCGCGCTCGGTGGTGGAACCGGTGGTGCTGATGCTGGCCCCGCTGGCCCCGCACATCACCGAGGAGCTGTGGGAGCGCCTCGGCCACACCGCAGCCCTGGCGCACGGTCCGTTCCCGATCGCCGATCCCGCGCTGCTGGTCGATGAGTCGGTGGAGTACCCGATCCAGGTGAAGGGCAAGGTGCGCAGCCGGATTCAGGTGCCCGCCGACGCCGATCAGGCGTCGATCGAGGCGGCAGCGTTGGCCGATGAGAAGATCGCGGCGCTGCTCGAGGGCAACGCGCCGCGCAAGATCATCGTGGTGCCGGGCCGGATGGTGAACATCGTTCCCTGACCGGACTGTGCTCAGGCCTGGACTTGCAAGACGTCGTCCAGTGTCACCAGCGACAGGTTGCGCTCGCGGATGATGTCCACAAGTTGCCCGTAGCAGCGGGTGACGGGCGGGAAGTTCGCATGCCCGATGACGATGGTCTGCGGGTTGAAATACTTACGCGCGCATTCCATCAGGTATGCCTCGGTGATCAGACCGGAATCCGACAGCGAGCCGTACCACATGACCGGAATGGTGTAGCCGAGTTCGGCGGCGATGGCGTCGACGGTGGTGTTGTGCCGACCGAATGGTGGACGATAGTAGGGCGTGCCATCGACACCGAAGGTGTTCCACAGGAACGTCTTACAGCGCTCGAGCTGCGACGCGGCCGCTGATGCGGAACCGGCGGTCAGGTCGGCGTGATCCCAGGTGTGGTTGCCGAGCTGGATCTGCCCGGAATCGACCAGCGGACGCAGTTCGTCTCGGTGGGCTGCCCAGGATTCGTAGTAGGCGGTGACGAAGAAGGTGAACCGGGCGCCGGTGTCCTTGGCGAATCTGATGTAGGCGCCCACGACTTCGGCGCTCGCGCCATCGTCGACGGTGAGCGCCATACTGCTCCCCGGTCCGGGCAGCGCGGTGATGGTCGCGGGCGGGATCGGTGTCCTCGGTCCACCCGGCGGTGGTGGCAAGAGCGGCGGCGGCACCGGCGCGGGCACCGGCACCTCCGGCATCCCCGCCACCACGGGCTCACCCTGCGCCGCGCTGGTGCACCCGGTCAACGCCACCGCGGTCCCGGCGGCCAACATCGACAACAACTGGCGTCTGTCCATTGCGCAACCCCGCTCGTATACCGAACCGTGCTACCGGAAAACCCATGCTGACGTGCTGTGATGCAGCGCAGACTCTACCGTCGTCCGGCCAGTTTTCACGGGATCGCCACGCGAACCATCCGGGTGTTCGCCGCGACCATCGGCGGCCCATCGTGGTCCGGACAACCACGCCCGAGGTGACCCGACAGGAAATCCACGCCGACAGCGCAGACGACCAGAAGCTCGGCATAACCGCGAGCGGGGCCGCGCACCGCCGACGGTTCCGCCGCACCGGCGGACGCGGTGATTCAGCGGGTAGCCCGAGATGCCTCGAACCTCCGGCCGTCGAGCATCGCGACGTCGCACGAAATACTTGCCGGATGGGAACATTGAGCATTTCGCACATATTCATCCTGCTGGTACTTCTCACGATGATCATCGGAGTCGCGGCCTTCGTTTTCGCCCTGATCAAGGCCTCGGGCTCGGGCTCACGCCCGGTGAGCCCGCCGCCGAACGCGATGGCACCCGGCTGGTATCCCGATCACGCCGACCCGCGCCTGCTGCGTTGGTTCGACGGACGGCAGTGGACCGCACAGACGCAACCGCGCCGCTGAATCACCGCGCGATCGGGCGCAGGATGATCTCCGTCGGATGAGCGTCGCGCGGGGTCTCGACGGCGTTGCGGACGGCGCTCGCGACGGTTTCGGCGGTGAGGAATTCCTCCGGGCGGTACTCGCGGCCCTCGCCCGCGACGATCTCGCGCTGCATATCGGTGTCGATGCGGCCGGGGTGGATGGAGGTGACGCGTAGCTCGGGTTCCTCCAGGCGCAGGGCGTCACCGAACGCACGCAGCGCGAACTTGCTCGCCGCATACGAGGCCCAGCCCGCGTTGGCGCGCAGTCCGGCCCCGGAATTGATCAGCACCACATGCCCGTTCGCGGCGCGCAGCGCGGGCAGCAGCAGGCGGGTCAGTTCGGCGACCGCGATGACGTTGGCATCCATGGTCGTCCGCCACTGCTGCACCGAGGATTCGGCGATGGTGCCGAGGTCGGCAATACCGGCGTTGTGCACGAGCACATCCAGCCGTTCGATCGGGGCGACGGCCTCGGCGACCGCCGGATAATCGGTGAGCTGGACCGGCAGACCGGTCGAGCCGGGCAGTTCGCCGAGGATGGGACCGAGCGACTCCGCCGATCGCGCGCCGAGCAGCAGATCATGGGTCGGCGCGAGGGCACGGGCGATGGCCGCCCCCAAACCCCTGGCGGCGCCGGTGATCAAGGCTGTCGGGCGGTCCGAGTTCGAGGCGGGGGCAGTGGTCATGGGGCCAACGCTATCCGGTCCGGACGACAGGCCCGACTCCCATTCGGATATGCACCCCGCCCCGAGCGGGGTAGTTTCGCCCTATGACGGATCCGTCGCACAACTACGGGCGGGAAGACCCGCACCAACAGCCGTACACCCAGCCGTACACGCAGAACCAGTACAGCCAGTACTCGCAGCAGCCGCAGCAGTACGGGCAGGAACAGCAGCAGTACGGGCAGGAACCGCAACGCCAGATGCCGCAGATCAATCTTGGCAGACTCTGGGCGGGCGGTATCGGCACTGCGGTGGTGGTCGCGCTGGTCATTGTCGTCGCGATCATGCTGGTCCGCGGAATCCTGAAGATCTCGGTGCTCTCACCCGAAGGGGCAGGCGCCTACGGCACGGTCTCGACCACGTCCTATGCGCTGGCCGGTGCCGCCGCCGCGATCGCCGCCACCGGACTGCTGAATCTGCTGCTGGCGTTCATGCCGAGCCCGATGCAGTTCTACTACTGGATCACCGGCCTGCTCACCGCGCTCGCGGTGCTGCTGCCGTTCACCCTGGTCGCGGATCTGGATGCGAAGATCGCCACCGCGGTGATCAACCTGATCGCCGGTCTGTGCATCATCACGCTGCTCGGTTCGATCGGCGCCAGCGCGATCCAGCGTCAGCCGCAGCAGTACTGAGCGTGCGGCGTCGGTTCCGTGCAGTAGTTGCCGGAGCCGACGCCGCTGGCACCTGCTCGGCCCGCTGGTACCCACCACACCCTGCGCATCGACCTCGACACCAGCTCCGACCGCCGGACCCATGAGCTTGCACCCACCCGCATGCCCTCGCGGTAGAAGCCTTGCCGCATCGGCGCCGTGTCCGTCTGCCGCCCCTACCGGTGACACCACCGAAACGCCACGCTCACCGGCCCGTAACACCTGCCCCTCGACAAGCGTTTCTGCCGGTCAGCCCGCAGAATAGGGGTATGGTGCATCCCGGTTTCACCCCGACGCAGCTCGCCGCCCGCGCGGCCTATCTGCTGCGGGGCAACGACCTGGGGACGATGACCAGCGCCGCGCCCCGGCTGTATCCGCACATGTGGAGCTGGGACGCCGCCTTCGTCGCGGTCGGGTTGGCGCCGCTGAGCGTGGAGCGGGCGGTGATCGAACTCGATACGTTGCTGTCGGCGCAATGGAAGAACGGGATGATCCCGCACATCGTCTTCGCCAATGGGGTGGACGGCTATTTTCCCGGCCCGGCCAGATGGGAATGCCGTAGGCTGGCCGCGAACGCGCCGGACGGCCCCGACACCTCCGGTATCACCCAGCCGCCCGTGCACGCCATCGCGGTGCAGCGCATTCTCGACCATTCCCGCAGGCACGGCCGCAGCACCCGCGCGGTGGCCGAGGAGTTCCTGAATCGGCGCTGGCCCGATCTGGTGCGTTGGCATCGCTGGCTCGCCCATGCCCGCGACCCCAAGGAGAACGGCCGGATCACGATCTATCACGGGTGGGAATCCGGGATGGACAATTCGCCGCGTTGGGATCGGGCCTACGCCAATGTGGTGCCCGAGGATCTGCCGCCGTATCGGCGCGCGGACGTGCTGGTCGTCGCCGATCCGAGCCAGCGGCCCTCCGATCGCGAATACGACCGCTATCTGTGGCTGGTCGAACAGATGCGGCGCGCCGGATACGACGACTACCAGCTCACCTCGTCGATGAGTTTCGCCGTGGAGGACGTGTTCGTCTCCGCCATCTTCGCCATGGCCTGCGAGGTGCTCGCGCATATCGGCGAGGATTACCGCCAGCCCAACGCCGATGTGCGCGATCTGTACCGGTGGGCGAAATTGTTCCGTTCCGGCGTCGTCGCCTCCGCCGATGAACGCACCGGTGCGGCGCGGGATTTCGATGTGCGGTTGCAGCGCTGGATCACCACCGAGACGCTGTCGATGTTCGCACCGCTGCTGTGTGGTGGGCTCGAGCGTGACGCCGAACGCGCCCTGATCCGTTCGTTCGAGGGCCCGCGCTTCTGCGGCCACCCCGATCTGCGTTACGCCCTGCCGCCGTCGACCTCGCCGGTGTCCAAGGATTTCCGGCCGCGCGAATACTGGCGCGGGCCGGTCTGGCCGGTGATGACCTGGCTGTTCTCCTGGTCCTTCGCCCGTCGCGGCTGGGCCGAACGCTCCTACATGCTGCGCACCGAGGGTCTGCGACAGGCCAGCGACGGCAGTTTCGCCGAATACTACGAACCCTTCACGGCGGAACCGCTCGGCAGTATGCAGCAGTCCTGGACCGCGGCGTCGGTGCTCGACTGGCTGGGTTGAGAACCCGCCGGTCACGAGGTTTTCGCCGTTGCGCCACCGGATGGTGGTGGCATAGCGCGCCGCGCTCTTGAATACTCGACGCAACGTCGATGCTGGTCGGAGGTGCGAAATGAGGGTGATGGCGCGGTCGGCCGCACCACATCCCGCCATGGCTGCCCGGACCGGTGGATCGAAACATCGTGGCGCTGCGTCCCATTCGCCCGGATACTGGACGCAACGCGATCGCAGGGCGGAGGCTCGGATATGACATTCACACAGCGGTTCACACCCGATGTGGTTGCGGCGGGGGAGACCTGGGGCATCTCCGGCGGCGACTTCCTGCTGGTGTACATCCCGGTCGCGGTGCTTGCCATCGCGGCGGGGCTCTACCTCCAGCGCAAGTACACCCACGGGGAGGCCCCCGACGACGGCGTATCGCTGGAGAAGCTGACCGCGCCCGAGACCGCGATGCTGTTCGGCGAGGACCGCGCCGTCACCACGGCGGTCACCCTGCTGCGCAGCCACGACCTGATCGATTCCGAGGCGAACCCGACCCGCACCCCCACACCGGCGGATCGCGTCCAGCTCGACTGGTTCACCAGCGCGATCTACGACGCGCTCGGCCAGAAGAAGCAGACGATCGCCGATATCACCAAGGCCGCCGCCGGACCGGTGCGGGATCTGCGCACCTCGATGGTCGAGCGCGGCTACCTCACCGGTGAGGTGGATCGGCGCGAGGCGCGCGATGCCGGAATGCCGATCCTGATCGTCGGCATCCTCGGGCTGGTCCGTTTCATCGCCGGGATCATCGCGGGCAACCCGTCGGGGTTCCTGGTGCCGTGCCTGCTGGTGCTGGCCTTCGCCGGATGGTGGGTGATGACCCCCGATCCGCTGACCTCGCGCGGTGAGTCCGCCAAGGCGCGCGCCCTCACCGACAACGCGCATCTGCGTCCGTCGAACTCGCCCGCGTACATCACCTATGGCGTCGCCGCGGCCGCGGTGGCGGTCGCGGTCTTCGGCGCCGCCGCGCTGACGGTGCTCGATCCCGGTCTCGCGCAGGCGGTGCAGCCGCCGACCGGCGGTGACGGTGGTAGCAGCGGCGGCGACGGTGGTGGCGGTGACGGCGGTGGCTGCGGCGGCGGCGGTTGTGGCGGCTGCGGTGGTTGCGGCGGATGAGATCGTGAACGGTCTGCTGCCCGACGGCGCGCTCGGCATCGGCTGGCGGCCCGAGATCTGCGGGCTGATCGACCAGCTCGACGGGCTCGGTTTCTGTGAGGTGATCGCCGAATCGCTGTCGCCCGCCGCCGTACCACCCGAGTTGGAAGCGCTGCGTATGCGGGGGACCGTCATTGTGCCGCACGGTGTCACATTGTCGCTCGGCGGCGCCGATCCGGTGGACCGGCAGCGGATCGCCCAGCTCGCGGACTGTGCGAACCGGATGTCCGCACCGCTGGTGAGTGAGCATGTCGCATTCGTGCGCGCCGGTGGACTCGAGGCCGGGCATCTGCTGCCGGTGCCGCGAACCCGCACGGCGCTGGAGGTGCTGACCCGCAATATCAACCGCACGCAGGATGGTCTGCCGGTGCCGCTCGCGGTGGAGAACATCGCCGCGCTGTTCGACTGGCCCGATGCGGAATTCACCGAATCGGAATTCCTTACCGGGCTGGTCGAACGCACCGGCGTGTACCTGTTGATCGATATCGCCAATGTCTACGCCAATGCCCGCAATCGCGGCCTCGACCCGCTCGCCGAACTGAGCCGCCTGCCCACCGACCGCCTCGCCTACTGCCATATCGCGGGCGGCACCGAATCCGGCGGCCACTATCACGACACCCACCAGCATCCGGTGCCCACCGAAGTGCTGGCACTGGTCGCCGAATTCACCGCGACCCGTCCCGCGCCCCTGATGCTCGAACGCGACGGCAACTATCCGCCGGCGGACGAACTCCTCGACGAATTGGATGCCATCGCCAACGCCGCCGCCCGCGCACCCATCACGGCCCGCGCCCGCACCGCCCGGCTGATCGGCGGACGATCGTGACCGCGAGGGGTGCACAGCCGGGTGGTCGAGGCGGACTCGAAGCCGATCGGCTGCCTTATCCTGAACCCGTTGTTGGACAGGGTGTTCCACCAGCCGATCACCTCGCTTCGAGGGGCACGACAGAGGCGGTGTCAACCGCCGCCGTTCAAGCACTCGCCGACCAGCAGGCAGCTCTGGTGCGCGCCTTGGTCGCGGGAGCCGCCACCCCTCCAGGTTTCGACGACGAAGCCCTCCGCGCCGCCGAGACCGCCCTTCTTCGCAAACGCGCAGGCATCCTGGCCCGCCATAATCCGATGCTCGCCCATTCGGCCGGTCCCGATTTCGAGCAGAGGTTCGTCGCGTGGGCGCGTGGACGGCCGAAAACCTCCACACACTCCGATATCACCGGGTTCGCCGAGTACGTGGGATTCCCGCTGCCCGACCGGAAAGGTGGTATCGGAGCGCGGATTCGAACCTTCTTGCGCTCGAAACGTCGGTGAACTGCCCGATCGAGCGTCTCCGCGAGGCGAGGAGACGATCAGCGGAACGCCTCGATATTCTCCGCGACCCACTGATGGAACGGCCTGGCGGGAGAGCCGGTGATCCGTTCGACGGTATCGCGCACCGCGAGCAGTTCGGCATTGACGTCACCCCCGGTCAGATCGAGCACCGCATCCGCCGCATCCTCCCCGAACACCGCCACCATCCCGGCCCGAGCCTGCTCCCGGCTGATCTCGGTAACGGGCACGTCCCGGCCGAGCGCCGCGCCGATGGCCGCGACCTGCTGCCGCGCCGTCACCAACTCCGGCCCGGTCAACGCATACCGCTGCCCCTGATGCCCGGGTTCGGTGAGCGCCACCCGAGCCACCGAGGCGATATCGGCGGGGTGGATCGTGGGCAGCCCGATATCGGCGTACGGAATCTCCACCGATCGGTGTTCCTGAATCGCCTGCGCCCACATCAGCGTGTTCGAGGCGAACTGCGTCGGCCGCAGCATCGTCCAGCCCATCCCGCTGTCTTCGAGCAGCCGCTCCACCGCACGGTTTTCGGCAGCAGGACCCAGATGAGGGTGCGTCGACACGGTGATCGACGACACCAGCACCACGTGCTCGACACCCGCCTGCCGAGCGGCATCGATGATGTCGGCATCAGACCCCATGCGCGGCAACAGGAACATCGAACGCACGCCGTCCAGGGCGGGCTTCAGCGAAGTGAGATCGGTGAAGTCGCCTTCGAATACCTGTACGCCTTCGGGGAATTCGGCCCGAGAAGCGTCGCGCGTCAGCGCTCCTACCTGGGCGATGCCCTGCGTGTGCAATTCCTTCAGCAGAGCGGTTCCGACGTTTCCGGTGGCTCCCGTTACGAGAATCATGCGCGTGCTCCCATCCACAGTGATCAACTGCGAGCCACGCTAGAACCTCAACTAACGTCGAGGTCAAATAGGCAACGGCTACCTTGTCCGAACATCCATCCAACCCGGGGCCGTCCGCAGGCACGTACAGATCCCGCTCACCCCGGTAGCATTCTGACAATGCGCTGACGCTGGACGCCGAGCGTCAGCAATGCTCGATTGGGGGGACGACGATGACTGATGCGCAGCCGGTGCGGGTGGAGCCGGAGGATTTGCGGGTTCACGCCGGGAACGTGGACGGTCTGCTCGAGCCGATGGGGCAGGCGTTGGAGGCGGCGAGGGCGGTGTCGGCGCCGTCGGATGCGTTCGGGAAGTTGTGTGCGTTTTTGCCGCCGTTGTTTGTGGATTCGGTGGAGACCGAGGGGATCACGGCGTTGGAGACGGCGTTGACGGCGTTGTCGGAGGATGCGGGCAAGCTGCGTTCGGCGGCGGATTCGTTCGCCGCGGCGGATGTGGCGAACGCGGCGGCGGTGACGGCGGCTGGTAGCGGGGTGTCGCGGTGATCGGCGTGCCCGGCGTGGGTGAGGCGGTGTCGGCGGTCGTGCGGGGTGCGGCGGGTTCGGGGGTTGGGCGGTGACGGATACGGCGTCGAATCCGTTGATCGCTGTGCGTGAGGATTCGACCGAGTGGTATTCCGGTGTCACGTTGTTCGAGTCGGTTGATTCACCCCTCCTCCGCCGCGACGACTACACCTGGCGCCCCGACGGCTACCTGACCTCCCACACCACCACCCACCCCAACGCCACCCCCGACCACCGCGAATACACCCTCGACCCCATCGGGCGAATCACCGCCATCACCCGAAACGGGTCTCTCGCCGAGCAATACACCTACGGCCGGCTCAGCAACATCACCTCCGGCGGAGTAGTCACCCCGGGCGCCACCAGACCGGGGCCAGCGGGCCAACCGACGGCACCAGCGCACCCATACCCGGATCAAGGATTCCCCACCCCTCCCGGCATCCCACCCAACCCCGCTGCACCCCGCCAACACTCACCCGCAAACACCCGTCGCGAGTACCGCAACAACCTCCTGATCCGAGACGGCCGCCACCAGTACCACTACGACCCCGCCGGCCGCCTCATCCGCAAAACCACCACCCGCCTATCCCACAAGGCAGACGTATGGCACTACCGCTACAACGCGTTTGACCAGCTCACGGATGTTTACACGCCGGATCGGCAGTGGTGGCGGTACACCTACGATGCCCTTCGGACGTCGGACAACCAAACAGCGCTTCGCCGATAATGGCCGCATCATCGATTGGGTTGGCTACATCTGGGATGGAACTCAACTCAGCGAGCAGCGCAGAGATAACACCAGCACGCGTTGGCAATACCTGGTCGAAACCCATATCCCGATCGCTCAAGCATCCGGTAGAGGAACCGCTGATACAGAGCTCTTTGCGGTCATAACCGACCTTGTTGGCACCCCTACCGAAATCATCAACCCTAGGACAGCGGCTACAGAAGGGGCAGCTAGTGCTGACCTATGGGGAAATGCATCTTGGAATGGCCGTATCGGCACCCCATTACGCCTAGCTGGTCAATTGCATGACGACGAAACCGGACTACACTGCAACTTCCATCGTGTCTACGACCCAGGCGCCGGGCGCTTTACCACCGGCGACCCCTGAACCGTCACGGGTAAGGGACCGGCTTCAGGTTTCAGGCCAGCGCCGGTCGGCGTGGCGATAGTTGAGCGTAGTAGTCGGCTTCGTACTCGGCCGGGGTGAGGTAGCCGAGCCGGGAATGCAGGCGCGCGTTGTTGTACCAGTCGCACCATTCCATCAGCGCGTACTCGACCTCGGATATGGTCTTGAACGGGCCGTGTCGGCGTACGACCTCGGTCTTGAACAGGCGATGATCGATTCGGCGAGTGTGACCTGATCCCCGTGAATGCGACCGGCCGGAATTAGAGTCCTGTTGGCCCTGATCAAGGCCAGGAGGGACGATAGGGACCATGGCTGGACGCAAGCGGCATTCCGCGGAGGACATCGTGCGCAAGCTGCGGCGCGCCGATGAACTGGCCGCGGAGGGCTTGACCGGCGAGCAGATCGCCGCTGACCTGGGAGTCTCGGCGGCGACACTGTATGACTGGCGCCGCCAGTACGGCGGTATGGACACCGACGCCGCCCGCGAGCTCAGGGAGCTGCGGGAACAGAACGCCCGTTTGAAGCGGCTGCTGGCCGATGCGGAGCTGGAGAAAGACGCCCTGCGCGAGATTTCGAAGGGAAAATTCTAGGCCCAGCGGCCAAGCGACGCGCGGTGGACATGCTCGGGGAGGTCATGGGCATGTCGGAGCGGTTCGCGTGCAAGGTTGTTGGGCTTGCTCGGTCAACATATCGCCGGTTGCCGGCCGCGGAAACACCGCCAGACCCCGATGCCGGGACGCGGGCCTGGCTGCGCAGCTATGCGGCCAAGAACCCGTGTCCCGGGTTCCGCCGGGCCTGGGCGGCGCTGCGGTTCGACGAAGGCCACCGGACGAACATCAAGAAAGTCCACCGGCTCTGGCGGGAAGAAGGCTTGCAGGTGCGCATCCATCACCCACGTAAACGGGCTGGTGCCTCGTCGGTGCCGACGGTGGATGCGGATGCGCCGAAGGTGGTTGGGCGCTGGATTTCCAGTTCGATTTTACCGTCGACGGGCGGGTAGTGAAGATCGCTTCGATGATCGACGAGCACACCCGCGAATCACTGTTGCACCTGGTCGAGCGCTCGATCACCGGCCAGCGCCTGGTCGCCGAGCTTGAGCGGGTCTTCACCGTCCACGGCGCACCGAAAGTGCTGCGCCTGGACAACGGGCCGGAAATGATTTCCGCAGCATTGCAATCGTTTTGCGAGGATCGGGTCGGGATCTCCTATATTCCGCCGGGCACCCCGTGGAACAACGGCTTCGTGGAATCGTTCAACCGGCGCCTGCGCGTGGAGTGCCTGAACCGCAACCACTGGACCAGCCTGCTCGAAGCCCGGGTGGTGATCGCGGACTTCAAGCACGAGCACAACCACCGGCACCGGCATTCGGCGCTGAGCTACCGCACCCCGGCCGAGTACGCTGCGGCCTGCACCCACACCCACCACCCGGTGGGCTGCGACATCAACTGAACACCGATCACAACGATCCGACTCTGAAACCGGGTGGTCGCGTTATCCTGGACCGGTCAAGTGAATTGTCGTAGGCATCCCCGACCGACCCGATCGACGGCGAAATGCCTTGCAGTGCAAGGGAGTCAGTGAAGTTCACTGAAACATATTGCGACCCCGCATCGGAATGATGAATCAGTCCGGGCTCGACGGGATGCCCGTAATGGTCACGCCGCCACACGGCCATGTTGACTGCCTTGGACACCAACGGTGCCGTTTTCGACGCCGAGATGTTCCAGCCGACGATCGCGCGGGAGTAGGCGTCGAACACGAACGCCGCATACGCCCACCCCGTCCAGGTCGAAACATAGGTGAAATCGGCCACCCACACTTGGTTCGGCGCGGTCGCGGTGAAGTCGCGGTTGAGCCGGTCACCGGCGCGGATACCGTCTTTGGCCGGGATCGTGGTCCGATGTTGCCGGCCTCTGACGGCGCCGTTGAGCCTGAGCTCGCGCATGATCCGGTCCACGGTGCAGAACGCCACGTCATGGCCCTGACGACGCAACCAGCGTGTCATCTTCCGGCGCCCGTAGAGCTGCTCGGGTGCACCGTCGAGCCCACGCAAGGTGTTCTCGACATAGGCGTCGGCGACATCACGTGCCGAGGCCGGTCGGCGGCGGGCCTTGCGGTAGGTCCTGGGCGCGATCTGCACCCCGTGCACAGACAGCGCGCGGCAGATCGACTCGACGCCGAAGACCTGGCGGTATTCGTCGATGAATCCGACGATCAGCGGAGTCGCGGGTCGAGTCCCCGCGCGAAAAAAGCTGATGCGTGCTTGAGGATCTCGTTGGTTTGCTTGAGGTCCCGGTTCTCTTTGCGCAACCTCGCCAGCTCGTCACGCTCGGCGTTCGACAGGCCCGGCGAGGCCGACACGGTCTCCGACGGCGACTGCTCGAGGGCCTTCTTGATCCACAACCGCAGACAGTATTCACCGATGCTCAGCAGTCACTAGAAATCGTGCCCTGACCAGCATTCTATCGGCGAAATACGACAGCACCCCGGCGCGCCTGAACACGGGCCAGCACCCGAAGGCACAACCCCCCCCATGACCACACCAACACCCTCATGGCCAAGCCAGCCACCTCTCTTCGGGTCTCGCCGTGCCTCAGGACTTGATGAAGTCCATGATATCGGCGTTGAGCTGTTCGGCATGGCTGATGAAGATGCCGTGGCCGGTGGCCGGGTATTCCTTGTAGATGTTGTCCGGGACGAGATCCCTGGTCTTGCGGCCGCAGATTTCAATGGGCGCGGAGGCATCGGCGTCACCATGAATGATCAGGGTGGGCACCGCGATATCGCGGAGCTCGGACCGGAAATCGGTGGTGAAGACGGACTCCAGAAGCTCGTCGGAGGCCAGCAGTGAACAGTCCATGCACTGCTGCTGCATCCATGCGATGCGGGCGGAGGAGACTTGATTGCCCAGATGAGTGGCGAAAAATGCCTGCGCGTTCTGTTCCATCCACAGCGGCCGGTCGGCGGCCCGGACCGCATTCACCATGTCGACCACGTCCTTCGGAACGCCGTCCGGGTTGTCGGCCGCCTGAGCCGGGAACGGCAGTGTGGACGAGATCAAAGCGATCCGTTCGATCCGTTCGCTACCGTGCCGGGTCAAGTATCGGACGAGTTCGCCGCCACCCATCGAGTGTGCGACCACGACGACGTCCCGCAGATCCAGATGCTCCAGGAACGCAGCGAGATCGTCTGACAGCGTGTCGAAGTCGTATCCGTGCCCGGCCCAATCCGACTTCCCATGCCCACGCCGGTCATAGGACAGACACCGCAAACCCTGCCGAGACAGCGGCAGCATCTGCAGTTCCCATGAACTGCCGCTCAACCATGCACCAGCCATGAAAACCGCCGGCCGGCCGCTGCCCCAATCCTGGTAGTGCAGGCGAGTGCCGTCATGCGAGTCGAAGTAAGGCATTAGAATCTCCCGTTCATCGTGTGCTCCTTCATTGTTGACGCACAAGATCATCGAGTCGATTACTTCGCAGGTAATGTTTCTCACTTTCGTGAGAATTGTATGAGACCGTGGTCTCACTCAGCCGACAGCGACCTGGTCGTCGCGCATTCCTTCCATACCTTCGTCGGCGCAGACGGCTACACACTCACCGACCTACGCGACCTGAACCGGTTCGCCGCCCTGCTGGGCGGCCTCGAGATCCCTGCCCACGACCTCCACGCCGCCTTTCTGACACGCCCAGCGACCGGACACGCCGACCGGGGTGACGTCGAAATTCACGGATACAACCCGCCCCGGATCGGCCCCGAGTGACGTCGAAATTGTCCGTTGCCAGTGAAGATGGACTATTGCCACTGAAACTGAGCCAACCGGCCATGTCTGCCACTACTGTTGGGCCGTCTTGGCGGGGCTCGACATCGGTTGGTGGGAGCTGGATTTAGGTTTCGTGACGGCGTGGTCGGGGTCCGAGCTCGGCGATGTGGGTGCGTTCGTCATCGAGTACAGCCCACGCTCGGGGTGAGGTCCCGAGGGCAGTGTTGGCGGAGTGCTGGAACACATCGTTCGAGCGGTGCAGCCCGTCCGGCAGTTCGCCTCCTATCGTGGTCAGACCAACTTTCCGGGTGGTGGTGGATGGCCACGACAGGTGACCATGTCGGCCATGAGTCCTGGCTCGAGCGGGATCACCTGATCGTCCTGGACGCCGATCCGGACGTGATCAGGGTTGCGGCCCAGCCGTTCTGGATCCACTGGCGAGATGACGACGGCCAGTCACGGCGGCATGCACCCGACTTGTTCGCCCGCACTCGCAACGGTAGTGCGGTGGTCATCGATGTCCGCGCCGACGACCGGATCGAGACCAGTGATGCCGAAGCCTTCGATGCGACCGGCCGGGCTTGCGCCGCCGTCGGATGGTCCTACCGCCGGGCCGGAGCCCTAGATGCGGTGCTGACGTCGAATCTGCGCTGGTTGTCGGGCTACCGGCACCCCCGGTGCTTACGGTCGGGGCTGGCGACCGAATTGCTCGCAGTGTTCGCCGAGCCGACAGAGTTGCTGGCGGGAGCGAGCATGGTCGGCGATCCGATAATGGTGCTGCCGACGTTGTTCCATCTGCTGTGGTCACATCAACTGTCGACCGATCTGTCCTCGGCGGTGCTCGGGCCGTCGACGCTGGTGGGTCCACGGTGACCAGGCCGACTCCACATGCCACGATCCTGCGGGTCGGTGATGAGATCCGCTGGAATGGAGATGCACTCACCGTCGCAGCCTTGACCGCCCAGCAGGTTCGACTGGTCGACGCGGCCGGAGCGCCGACGTTCGCGCGGTTGCCCGAGTTGCTGGCAGGCCAGGCTCTGGAAGCGTTGTCGAGCACGCCGAACGCGCCGCTGCGAGGCCTGGACGGGTTGCCCGCAGAGGTGGTCGAGGCGGCGCGGTGGTGGGAACGTCATATCGTCGAGGTTCTCACCGGTCTGCCTCCCGATCCGGCTCCTGGGCAGCGGCCGAAACCGGAGTATGACGCTGGACTGCGGTCGTTGCGGCAACGCGAGCTGGCCAAGGTCGAGGAGCTGACGCTGGCCGGGCACCGGATCGGGTGGAGCACGCTGAAACGGCGGCGTCTGGACTACGAACGCGACGGGATCTGGGGCCTGGTCGATCAGCGCGCGACCCGGGAACGGTCACCGGCCGGCCGCATCGACGCGCGGGTGGTCGACGCGGTTGCCCGCGCCATCGCCGAGGAGACCGACCGTTCCACCGGCACGGTCGCTCGGTTGCGGCGGCGCACCGGACGGCTGCTGGTCGACGAGCACGGGCCCGGAGTGGTCGCCTTGCCCGCGCAGCGCACGTTCTATCGGCTGGTCGCACGGTTGTCACAGGCCAAGCACACGTTCGGGTCGGCACGAACCCGCCGGTCGCTGGCCAAACAACCCGAAGGCCCGTTCTCGACGCTGGTCGCCGCCCGGCCCGGGGAGCTGATGCAGATCGACTCCACGCCGCTGGATGTTCGGGTGGTTCTCGGTGATGGCCAGATCGACCGGGTCGAGATGACCGGGTTGGTCGATCTGGCGACGCGGTCGATCGCGGCTCTGGTGCTGGCGCCGTCGACGAAGTCGGTCGACGCCGCGTTGCTGCTGGCTCGGGCGTTGACCCCCGCCCCGGCTGGAGTGATGCGTTGCGGATGTCTCGGTCGGTGCTGCCGCATCGCAGCCTCACCAACGTCGACCAACGGTTGGCCGGGGCTGCGGCGCGGCCGGTGATCGCGCCGGAGACGATCGTGTTCGATCACGGCAAGGTGTTCTTGTCGCAGAACTTCCGCAGCGCGGCAAGGGCATTGGGGATCAGCCTGCTGGATCACCGCCACCTGGACACACCTGCGGACCACCCCGACACCGTTCGGGGACCTGGCTTGGCAACACGCCCGCGAGATCCTCGCCCGCCGCGGCAACGACCAGGCCACCGAAGCCGAAATCGCCCAAGCCGCCGCCGATCTGCTCGACCGGGCAGAACAATGCCCGACCGCCAGCGCCGGCAAATCCAACGCCCACGACCGCAAGGTCGTCGGCCGCACGAAAGCCACCGCTCGCGGACAACTGCGGCCTCCCACAACGGACACCGACGACACCGAGGACGACACCACACCTGCTGCTGCCGCTGCGGAACAGCCGATGGCGAAGGTGATCCCGCTCGGGGTGTTCGATCCATTCGAGGAAGCGAGGAAACGCTGGTGAGCATCGCGGCCGATCCGGTGACCGAACCAGTCCGCCAGCTGACCACGTTGACCGGCTGGCGGCAATTCACCCGGGACAAACCCGCCATCCCGGAACTGCTGCCCATCATCGACTGGGAGCGACTCGGCGACCCCGAGCGCAGCTACTACGACGAAACCCGCATCGACTACCACACCCGGTTGACCGTGATCGCGACCTCCACGATCAGAAACGTCGCGCAGAAGGGCCGCCGGTTGACCCTGCTCAACCGGCACGCGGTCAGCGCGCGGCGCGGAATGATCCTGTCTGGAGCCGCCGGAACCGGCAAGACCACGGCGATCACCCAGTTCGGCAAGATGCACGAGGCGGCCGACCAAGCCCGTCACCCGCACCGCAGCGCCCGCATCCCGGTCCCCTACGTGACAGTCCCGCCGGCTGCGACACCACGGATGCTCGCCGCGGAATTCGCGCGGTTCCTCGGCCTGTCGGTCACCCACCGCGAGAACCTCACCGAGGTCATCGAAGCCGTCTGCGGCGTCTGCTGCGACACCGGCACCAGCGTCGTGATCTGCGATGAGCTACACAACATCTCGCTGACGACCAAGTCCGGGGCCGAGGTCTCCGACGCCTTGAAATACTTCTCCGAACGCATCCCGGCAACCTCCGTCTATGCCGGGATCAACGTCGAACGCGAAGGCTTATTCTCCGGCACCCGCGGCGAACAGATCGCTGGCCGATTCACCATGATCCGCACCGTCGGCTTCCCTACACCGCTGACTGGCGCGCCGTTGTCGCCACCCTGGAGAACACGCTCCGCCTGCACAACCACTCACCGGGAACGCTCGTCGACTTGGACCGCTACCTGCACAAACGCACCAACGGGATGATGGGCAGCCTTTCGGCACTGATCCGCGAAGCAGCACTGGAAGCCATCCTCACCGGCACTGAGAAGATCACCAAGGCGATGCTCGACGCCATCGACCTCGACCACGCCGCCACCGATTCCGTCTGCCGCGACGGCAAAACCGCATGACACCCGGCACCGCCGCAGCGCCGCTGCCAGTCCACCTGCGACCCGAACCCGGCGAGACCGCCGAATCCTTCGTCATCCGGATGGCCATCGCGAACCACCTGCGACCCAGCTACCTTCGTCGATACCTCACGCCGGGCCGATATGGAACCGGCTGCATCGAACCAGCCAAGCTCGCCGCGGTCTCGGGCCGCACACTCCCAGCTCTCATGCGCATGTTTCCTGAGCTGGCCGAACGACGTCGTCCCAAACGGCAGGGCACAACCCAGGCCAGGCGAGAAGCCAAGCAGCGCAACGAATCGATCAAGCAAGCTCTCTACGTCATCATCCGCCGCGACGCCGACAAGGGCCTGTCCGGCCGCGAGATCCAGCGCAAGCACAACGTCGGATATCGAACCGTCCGCGCGGCACTCACCCTGGAAACCCCGCCACCCCGCGAAAACTACCGAGCACGCGAACGAACCAGCATCCAACCCCTCGCTCCGCACATCGCCGCCATCCTCGAAGCGACACCCGACGCGACGGTCCAAGACGTCTGGAACCAACTACTCGACCAGCATCACGCCGAAATCTCCTACAGCTCGCTGCGGCACTACCTCGCCGAACTCCGAGGCTTCAGCCCGTGACACAGAAACTCCAACTCAGCTCATATGCAGTGACAATCCCACCTCCGAGTCCTTGCCACTGAATCTGAGCCACACAGGTCACAGCCCGGCGGATGGCTCAGATTCAACGGCACAGGACAGATGCACCGATAACCGACGTCAATATTCACCAGCACAACCACTGGCCGTGAGCGCGACCCGAGATCGATTCGGGATAGCGGCCTCATCTACGCCCGATCGTCGATCGAACGGTGGCAGCCGGTCGATCGCGTGGCGGCGAGGAGCCTGGATCCCCAGTCCTGCATGAGGGCGGTCGCTTCAGGTGGTCCGTGCACGGTGAACGGTGCTCCGATCGAGACGAGGCAGAAGGCCGCCCAGTCCAGGGATTCGGCGGCGATATGGACTTCGCACGAGTCGGGGTCGATGGCGGCGACGGTGCCGTAGTGGACGATCTCGGCTCGG